>NZ_JAUSCJ010000030.1 GCF_030651185.1 Phenylobacterium sp. | reverse complement strand
TTCGCCGGCTTGATCTCCAGCATCCACATGCGGTCGTCCAGCAGCACCTCCTGGGCGGCGCGGCGGACGTCGGCGATGGTGACGCGTTCGGTGCCGGGCAGGATGGCGCGGGTGGCGTCGAGGCGCCTAGGGTCGGCTTGCGCCCCAGACAGCTCATTCAGCCAGTAGCCGTTGGTTTCGCGGGCCTTTTCAAACTGGTCGATGCGGGGCTTCTTGGCGCGGTCCAGCTCGTCCTGGGTGATGTCCTTGGCGCGCAGGTCGGCGGCGATCTTGCGGACGTCGGCAAAGAAGGCCGGCAGCTTCTCCGGCGGGATCTCGACGTTGGCCGAGACGTAGCCCCAGCTGGGCCAGACCATGGAGTGGTTGTAGCTGACCTGGGGCGAATAGGTGGCCCCCTGGCTCTCGCGCAGTTCCTCGATCAGCCGCAGCTCCAGCACCTCGCCCATGACGGCGGTGTCACGGGCCTTCTGCGGGTTGGCGAAGAAGCCGGTGGTGGGCCAGGCGAGGTAGCCGATGGCCTGGTCGGCGCGGCCCTTGTGGGTGCGCTGGACCGGGGTGGTGACCCCGGCGGGGAAGCTGACCTGGCGCTTGGCGGGATCAGCGGGCGGCGGGGCCGCGCGCGGGGGCAGGGCGCCGAAGGTGGCGGCCACCAGCTCGGTCGCCTTCTCCACGGTGACGTCGCCGACGATGATCACCTCGATGGGGCCGGACGCGATGGCCGGGGAAATCTCATCCTTGAGGTCCGAGAGCTTGGCCGCAGCGATCTCGGCGCGGCTGGGGAAGACCCAACGTTCGTCGCCCGAGCGCAGCAGCCCGGCCAGGTCGCGGCTGAGCACGCCGCTATCGGTGGACTCGTACTGGTCGTGGAAGGTCTTGCCGGCGGTCTTCAGGCGCGCGAAGGCCTCGGGCCGCCAGCCGGGCTCGGCGACATAGGCGGCCAGGACCTGCAGCTGGATATCCAGGTCGTCGGTACGGGCGCCGCCGGTGAGGACGAAGGCGTCGTCGCCGATGCTGAACTGGGCGCCGTAGACCCGGCGGGCCAGCACGCGCTCCATGTCCTCGGCGCTGATCTTGGCCAGGCCGCCCTCGACATAGGTGCTGGCCGCCCAGGCGCCGCTCTGGTGGTCGCGGGGCATGTCGACCCGGCCACCGCCGACGTTCACGCGGACCAGGACCTCGTCGTCCTTGAAGCGGGTCGGCTTGACGGTGAGGCGCACCCCGTTCTCGAAGGTGACGAAGGTGGTGTCGAGATCGGCGGCGTCCTGGCTGGTGGCGACCTTGCCCGGCGTGCCGAAGGTCGAATAGGGCCAGGCCACGGCGGTGGCGCCGGTGGGCGGGGTGACCTCCAGCTTGCGCGAGGCCTCCAGGGCGGTCAGCAGGGCCGGCTGGCCGCCCGCGATCTCCTTGGGCGAGGTCATGAAGATCAGCGGGCCGGCGCCGTCGAAGGCGGCCTTGAGGGCGGCGGAGACTTGCTCGGCCTTCAGGTCCTTCACCGCCTGCTCGAAGACGGCGGCGTCCTGGGCCGGGTTGGTGACCACCTCGTTGTCGGACAGCGAGGCGGCGATCTCGTTGGCCAGCTGGCCCGGCGTGCGGGTGGCGGCGCCGGCGGCGTCGGCCCTGACGTTGGCGCGGAGCTCCTCGATCTCGCGGTCCAGCTCGTCCTGGCGCACGCCGAAGCGGATGGCCCGGCGCTGTTCCTGCTCGGCGGCGGTGAGCGCGTCCTTCCAGCGGCTGGCCTCGGCGTTGACCGTGACCATGGTCAGCTCGGCGGCGTCGTACTCGTCGCGCTTGAAGGCGCCGGCCCCCAGGAAGGGCGGATCGGCCGCGCGGGCCAGGGTGGAGAAGCGGCGGTTCAGCACCTGAAAGCCCAGGTACTCGATCAGGTCGCGGCGGCGCTTGGCCTGGCTGTCGGGGCTGTTGTCGGGGCTCTGGATCCAGACGAGCTGCAGGGAGAGCGGCGCGCCCGGCTCGATCACCAGCCTGGCTTCCGGCGTGCGGGGGGCGACGGGGCCGAGCACGGGGTCGGGGCCGGCGGGGCCGGCGGCGGTCCAGTCGCCGAACCGGGCCTTGATCCGGGCTTCCATGGCGTCGAGGTCGAAGTCGCCGGCGGCCACCAGGACCGCGCGCTCGGGGCGGTAATAGGCCTTGTAGTAGTCGGCGATCAGGCTGGCCGGGGCGTTCTGCAGCACCTCGACCTTGCCGATGGGGTCACGCCGCGGCGGCAGCTGGTCCTTCAGCAGAAAGGCCTGGCGGGCGCGGTAGACGCGGCTGGCGGGGTTGTCCCGGGCGCGTTCCTCCGACAGCACCACGCCGCGCTCGCGATCGACGGCGGCCTGGTCGATGGTCAACTCGCCCGCGGCCTCGCGCAGCAGCATCAGCGAGGTGTCGAGGGTCTCGGCGTCGGTGCGCGGCAGGTCGAGCTTGTAGATGGTCTCGTCGAGGTCGGTCGAGGCGTTGGTGTCGGCCCCGAAGGCCAGGCCCAGACGCTCCAGGATCTTGATCATGTCGCCTTCGGGCACGTTCTTCGAGCCATTGAAGGCCATGTGCTCGAGGAAGTGGGCGAGGCCGGCCTGGGCGTCGGTCTCCTGCAGGGAGCCGGCGTCGAAGCGCAGGCGCAGGGCGGCCTGGCCGGCGGGGATGGTCTGCTTGCGCAGCGCGTAGCGCATGCCGTTGGGCAGGGCGCCGAAGCGGATCTCCGGGTCTGCGGGGACGTCGGAGCGCGCCTGGGCCCACTGGCCGGGGGCGAGTCTGACGGGGACGGAGGGCGCCTTGTCCTGTCCGATCCCGAACCCCCCAAGCTTGGGCATCGACAGGTGGGGGACGGCGCAGCCGCTAAGGGCGGTGGCCGCGAGAAGCGCGGCGGCGCCGCGCAGGGGACGGATCATCAAGGCTTTCCGGGTCGTTGGCGGTCGGGCACCATGCGCCGGGGGTCGTGGCGGGCGCAAGGCGGGACGAGGGCAGGGCGGCCTTACTGGCCCGGCCGGCTGATATAGTAGGTGGCGGTGTTGCCCACCGCGTTGGCGACCCCGGAGATGGAGCGGCCGGAGGTCTGGGTGGCGGTCGCCGTGGCGCCGACATCGACCGTGTTGGTCTGGTCGTTGTCCACGGTCAGGCGTCCGGAGCAGTCGGCGCAGGAATAGCCAACCGCCGCGTTGCCGCTGGCGCTGGCCGAGGCCAGGCCGTCATAGCCTTCGCCGCCGGTGTAGGTGGCCAGGGCCTCGATGCCGCCGCCTTCGTTGAACTGGGTGTTGTCGATGATCACCTCACCACCGATGTCGCCCATGACCGCATTGTTGCCGACTCCGTTGGCCACGGCCGCGGCGGCGCCGAAGTTGGCCGCCGAGCTGACGGCCTGGGCGCGGACATAGGCCTGGTTGGTCTGTCTTAGGGTGGCGTCGAGGAGGAAGCCCTCGTTGACGGCGTTCAGGTTGTTGCCGGCGGCGATGGCGGTGGTCTTGGCGTCCTGCACCTGGCCATAGGCCGTGAAGTGGGCGGCCTGGGTGACCCCGGCGGTGTTCTGCTGGTCGACGACGACCCGAACGCCGGAGCCCCCGTCGCCGGAGAGGGCGACATTGTTGCCCATGGACCCGGCCGTCATCTCCGCCGAGCCGGTCACCAGGCCGTAGACCCCGCCGCCGTCCGAATAGGTGTCGGCCGCATTGGCCTGGTTCACCCGCACGCCCGCGGCGCCGACGCTGACGCCGAGGTTCTGGTTGTTGCCCACCGCCTGGGTGCTGGTGAAGACCTCGCCGGTCTCGGCCTGGGGGGCCTCGATGTGGCTGTGGGCGGTTATCGTGGAGGCGGTCGTGGCCTGGTTGAACACCGCGCTCATTGTGCCGCCATAGACATTGGCGTCGCCGAGGTTGCCGCCGGCGGTGGTGGTGAGGTTGGTCTGGGCGCCGGAGTTGGTGGCGACATTGACGTTGGTGTCGGCGAGGATGTCGCCGCTGGAGGTCTGGTTGGACCTCAGGTCCAGGTCGCTGCCGTCGGCGGACGCCGAATAGACGTTGCCGGTCGCCGTGGTGTTGGCGGTGGTGGACTCACTGACGGTCTCGACGTTCAGGGTCTGCTGGCTGAAGACGTCGCCGAGCTGGATCTGATTGTTCAGAACCGTGTTGGTCTGGCTAGTAGCGGCCCCGCACGGCAGAATCCCGGCGAGAATTCCAGCGAGAAGGATCGGACCGCGTTTCAGCATTGTTGGTGCCCAGGTTGTTGTAGGCCGGCACGTAGCCGCCGGTGATGCCGACCGTGCCGTCGCCCAGCGGGTCCGACGACAGACAGGCGCGGGGCCCGGGCATGCCGTAGAGGTTGGCGGTCATCTCGACGACCGCGCGCTCCACCAGGGCGCGGACCGCCAGCTGCATGGGTTCCAGGGCGCCGGCGCCGGCCGAGACGTCGAAGACGTTGCCGCCCAGGAAGTCGAAGAGGCCGATGCCCACTTCGCGGCCGACCACCTGCTTCTGGTAGGAGATGACGTCCACCACCTCCAGGGTCCGGGTGTTGATCAGGCGCATGTCCAGGCCGATGTTCATGACGAACATGCGGGCGCGGAAGGAGCCCTTAAGCTCCTTGGCGTCCACGCCGCCGCCGGTGAGGTCGGCGCCGGAGGAGCGGATGTTGAAGTTCAGCTCTGTAAGCCCGCCCGCGACATAGAAGTCCGAACCCGGCACCTGGCCGGCCAGGATGCGGCGGTATTCCGCGGCCTGGTTGGGCGCGGGATTGGGGGCGTCGGAGATTAGCTTGTTGTTGGCGTACTTCAGCTCCAGCTCGGAGACCGAGGTGTCGAAGCGTTCCACCAGGGGCATGCCGGCCTTGGCGAAGGCCGACATCGCCATCAGCGAGGCGCCCTGGGTGATCTTGCGGCCCGACCCGTCGGACTCCGACTTGCCGGTATAGTCGGCGATGCGGCCCACCGCGATGCGTGGCGCCACCAGCTTGGCGTTGCGGGCGTAGCCGGCCATGCAAACCAGGGCGCTGGAATAGGGGGTCGGGTTGGCGGTGACCGGCGCCGTGCCGATGGAGCGGGCATAGTTGCCGCTGGGGCCGGCCACCGGGGTGGCGCAGCCGGCGAGGCCGAGCGCCGCGGCGCTCAGCAGGCCGGCGACGCGATAGAGGGGGCTACTGACCATTGCCGACGCCTCCGGTGGCGCCGGCGTTGGCGGTGACCGCCCCGGTATTGGTCTGGCTCGAATTGATGATGACGGTGTTGTAGTTGCCCTGGGTCACCACGGTCAGGTTGTTGCCGATGGCGGTCGCGCCGCCGGCCGAGGCCCCGACGCCGGCATAGGCGTCCGCCGCGCCCGAGGCGCTGGAGAAGCTGGACTGGTCCTCCCCGGTGAGCATCAGGCCGTCGACGATGATGCGGTTGCCGTTGGCGTCGCGGGTGGCGAACTGCACGGGATGGTTCTCGGAACCGGCCGCGCGGCCGTAGCCCGAGTTGAAGTCGGCGGAATTGGTGGACATCGCCTGGGCGTGGGCCTGGCCGGCGACCAGGCTCGCAGCGAGGGCGCCGGCGAGCCAGACAAGACGCGGCGCGGCGGGGGGAGCGGCGGCCATGGAAATACGAAAACTCCGCGCGGACGAAAACGTCTGGTCAGCCGGGAGCACAGAGCGTGCCAAAACCGGACAGCTCACATTAAAGAGCCAAGACACTGGCGATTTGGTTAATGAGGTGTCGCCGAAACCCTCGGTTTCGTTGTTGTTTTGAGTTTGGAGAGCGTTTTGGACGAACCCCGCGAGCCGATTTTCAACGCCCCCTGGCCGGCCGTGGCCATGACGGTGGCGATCATTGGCGGGTTTGGCCTGCAGTCATTCCTGCCGCCCGAGCAAATCTTGCCGACCTACGGATTTTCGCCCGCGAGCCTGAACGACGGGCGGGGGATCACCCTGATCACCGCGCTCTTTGTCCATGGAGGCTGGGCGCACGCTCTGATGAATGGGGCCGGGGCCCTGGCCTTCGGAACCCCGGTCGCGCGCTACTATGGCGTGAAGGTGACCGGGGCGCTCGCCTTCCTGCTCTTTTATCTTGCCTGCGGGGCGCTCGCGAACCTGGGCTACGGCCTGGTTCACGCGGGAGACCCCCACCTGTTGGTGGGCGCGTCGGGCGCCGTGGCGGGCCTGATGGCGGCTGCGGCGCGGATGATCGCGGGGAAGGGGGTCCCAGGCCCCTATCTCAGCCCGCCCGTGGTGGGCATGACCGCCGCATGGGTTGTGGTGAACCTGCTGATCGCCGTGGTGGGCTTCGCCCCCGGCGCGGGGGGCATGCCGGTGGCCTGGGAGGCCCATCTCTTCGGATATGCCGCGGGCCTGGTGCTGGTCACGCCCTTCGGCTGGCTATCACGTCGGGGTGTAGTCGATTGATCTGACAGCGATCTTGAGCGACCCTCGTTCTTCCGGGGATTACGCAAGGACGTCGCCATGCTTGTTTCGCAGATCCTGAAGGCCAAGGGCGACCTGGTCTTCACAGCCACGCCCAGCGAGACGGTGAGCGCCATCTGCGCTCTGCTGCACTCCCGGCGTGTGGGGGCCATGATCATCATGGACGGCGACCGGGTGGCGGGCATCGTCTCCGAGCGCGACGTGGTCCGGGTGATGGCCGAGCAGGGGGCCGGCGCCCTCAACCAGCCGGTCTCCAGCTGCATGACCCGCGACGTTGTGTTCGCCGAGCCGAACGAGACGGTGAACTCCCTGCTGAGCCGCATGACCGACCGCCGCTTGCGGCACCTGCCCGTGTGTGAGGGCGACCGGCTGATCGGCATCGTCTCCATCGGCGACCTGGTGAAACACAAGATCTCCGAGGTGGAGGCCGAGGCGGACGGGCTCAAGGCCTATATCGCGGCGGGGTAGGGCGCTCGCCGATCTCCGCATGGGTTTGACGCCCCGACGGGAGGGTCGGGGGACCGGTCGGTAGGGCGGCCTCCAGAACCTGCGGTCAGGGCTGGTTGAACACCTCGGCGCCTTCGCAGGCGGCGGCTTCGGCGAGGCTGTAGCCCTCCAGGACGTCGGAGGTGGCGTCGCGCGCTCTTAAGAGGGCCTCACGCAGGGAACAGGTGGCCAGGTCCGGGCAGTCGTCGCACTTGCGGAAGGACAGCCGGCTGACGCAGGGCGCCAGGGCCAGGGGCCCATCTATAATACGTATGATCTCGGCGAAGCTGATCTCGGTGGCCGGGCGGGCCAGGAGATAGCCGCCGAACTTGCCGCGCTTGCTGACCACCACCCGGTTGCGGGCCAGCTCCAGCAGAATCGCCTCCAGGAACTTGCGCGGGGCGTCGGCGCGGGCGGCCAATTCGCCGGAGGTGACCTGGGCGCCGCCCGCCCGGGCCAGTTCGACCAGGGCGCGCAGTCCGTAACGGGCCTTCTGCGACAGCATCGGGAAAAAGGGCCTCCGTCCCCGCGCGCCTTGGGTTTGCGCCCTGTCCACATAGGCAAGGCGGGCGGCGCTCCGCAAGCTGCGTCACCGTTTTGTCGCCAAGCGGCCAGAAGGGGGTTGCGCGAGTCCGAACCCGCTCATATAAGCCCCCCTCGCTCAGCAGACGGGGCGGCGGACAACGAAATCCGGGGCGGCTAAGCCCTTGAAATTGTTTCTTCCAATCGTCGGTTGACACGAGAGATGGTGGCCCCTAGAACGCCGCCTCCGCCGACCACTGGCGTTAAATTGTGGGGCAGGGGTGACCCGGTCTTGGTCTTTGACATTGTTGATTTGGAAAGAGAAACGCAGGCGGCGGCGCTCTGGCGATAGTCCTAACCAGACTATCTCGACGCTGACTAATCTGCGGTCTCTTGAAGACAATACCATATGCCAAACGGTCTTCGGATCGTTG
>NZ_JAUSCJ010000016.1 GCF_030651185.1 Phenylobacterium sp. | reverse complement strand
CGAGCGGATACACCAGATCGCCGGCCTCAACCTGCACCTCGGACTTCGAATAGGTGTAGTTGACCCCCACCAGCCAGCGCTTGGTCGCCAGCCAGCCGGTCTCCATGAGCGGCTCGAAGTACTTCTTGATCTCCACCTCGGCGCCGTAGAGGCGGGCCTTCGGCGCATTGATATAGGTCTGCTGAACCGTGGCGCCGGACTCGTTGACCACCGCCTCGACCGGCTTGTCGAGGCCCTTGTAGAAGGCCCCGACGGTCACGAACTGATCGGTGTCGAAGTACCATTCGTATCGCGCGTCAAAGTTCAGAAGCTCGGTGTCCACAAGATACGGGTTACCGATGAACAGGCGATCGAGTTCGGGATCCAGATACTGCTGGGGCGCCAGTTCGCGGAACTGCGGACGGGCGATGGTCTTGGAGACGCCGAACCGCAATTGCATGTCCTCGGCGAAGTTCCAGGTGACCGTCGCCGCGGGCAGCCAGTACTGGTTCTCGAGCGGGGCCGGGGCGACGGGCGGAACGCCGCCGAACAGATCCACCGGCGTCACGCTCTGGGTCGCGTCCTCGTAGCGGATGCCCACCGCGGCCCGGACCAGGGGGATGATCTCGGCGTCCACCTGAGCATAGGCGCCCTGAACCTCAAGCGCGGCCTTGTATGCCGCGGCGCCCTCACTGCCGGTGGTCTCACGGATCACCAGCAGGTTGGGACCAATGTTGAAGTCCGACAGCAGATAGTCGACGCGTTGGCGCCGCACGGTCTGCGGCAGGGAGTTGTTCAGCGCCAGGAAGCGGTATTCCCGCGCCTCGGCATGCCGGTCGTTGTCGGAATAGGCGACGCCGCCGCTGAAGATGGCCTCGCGGGCGTCAGACAGCGGCAGGGTGTATTTGAAGTCGACGCCGCCGCTGGCCACCGAGTCCTCGACCTCGCTGAAGCGGGTGTAGTTCTGCTCCTGGGAGGCGTTGTGCTCGTAGACGCCGTTCACGAGGCGATAGCGGATGCCCTTTTCATAGGGCGCGTCGCGGGTGC
>NZ_JAUSCJ010000015.1 GCF_030651185.1 Phenylobacterium sp. | reverse complement strand
TGAGCGTCGCAACCCAACCCTACTGAAGATCGTGGATGACCACCGCAGCCCCGCTCACTCGCTACGGCGCCCAATGAGGGGCGCGCTTCGCGAGCGGCGCTGCTACCGCCGCGGAGCTACACCACGGCCGGGGACACGACCCGCGCCCCAACGCCCGGTCGATAGGATGTAATACCAGCCGGCGCTGATCAGTACCCATGGGCCCAGTCTCTGAGGCCGATGGACATGATGCGCCAGGGCTAGTCGGCGATGGTTTTCCAGGCGGCGCAGCAGTGGTCGACGATGTCCTCGTAGTTGCGGAAGATGCGGTTGGAGAGGTGGTTTTCGCGCATGAACTGCCAGAGGTTCTCCACCAGATTGAGCTCCGGGGCGGTGAATCGGCGTGGAAAACTGGGTCTGACTCAATTCTGATGCAGACCGATGGCGTCCTGGCGCTGATTTCCACTGGAGGGTCAGTGCGATGGCTCAGCGGACATACGGTCTTACCCTAATCTCCTGATCGTCGGTTATGAACAGGCCAGAGCCCGGTCGCCGTTGCGACATCTGATCATGGTGTCAGCTTGCGCGGGTCTTCCCGGGAAGGCCGGGAAGACGTCAAGCGAGATGGGAAAGAGTAACTCCAGGGTTGAGGGGTCCGACGGCCCGACCCTCCCGTCTCATCAATAGGTCAGCCAAGCCTCAGACACATCTCGGCTTACGGAGTTACGGCCCAGGATTGGAACGGTCATCAACGTCGAGGACAAGCGTGTATCGTGTATCTGTCTTCATCGTTCTTCATATCTCTCTTGCCGCCATCGCCTTCCCGAGGATCATGTCCGAAGCCTTTTCAGCGATCATCATCGTCGGTGCGTTGGTGTTGCCTGAAACGAGGCGCGGCATTACCGAAGCGTCTACGACACGCAGCGCCTCGACGCCTCGCACTCGGAGCTGCGGATCGACCACAGCCATAGGCCCACTGCCCATCATGCATGTGCCGACCGGGTGGTAGATGGTGGTGCCGCCCATCCGGGCATAAGTCAGCAACATGTCATCAGTCTCGAAGCCCGGACCTGGGTTCATCTCATGGTCGATGTAGCGAGTAAGAGCCGGTTGGCTCGCAATCTTGCGCGCCCACTTAAGGCCTGCAATAGCGACCTCCTGGTCGAGCGGATCGGCCAAATAGTTGGGCGCGATAGCTGGGTAAACGCTGGAGTCGGCCGACTTGATGCGGATCGTGCCACGGCTTTCAGGGCGCAGTTGGCAGGGAGCGATGGTGAGGCCTGGCTCACCTTCAAGTTCCATCTTCTGCTGGGTGGCGAGCTTTTCTGCGTCCATGGTGGCAGGCAAGATATGGAACTGGATGTCAGGTGTAGAGAGATCAGGCCGCGATTTGACGAAGGCGGCGATATGCGCAGCCGACAGCGTCAGAAGCCCCCGCCTCAAGAAGGCGTACTTCAGGGCCTCCCCCACGAGTCGCCGACCTTTAGACATCTCATTGACGGAGAGGACCCCCTTCTTCAACCGGTAACGCAGGCCGACCACGTAGTGATCCTGCAGGTTTTCGCCTACGCCCGGAACGTCCGCCACCACGGGAATTCCGTGCTCTTGCAGAAGGGCCGCAGGACCGACGCCAGAAAGCTGTAGGAGTTGGGGCGAATTGACCGCGCCGCCGGCCAGGATCACCTCGGCATTGGCTGTCGCCGTCCGTCGCATACCGTTCTGGATGAACTCGACGCCGACCGCGCGCTTCTCCCGGAAGAGGACCCGGGTGGCGAGGGAACCGGTTTCAACGACAAGGTTCGATCGCTTCAGAACCGGATGTAGATATGCGACCGCGGCGGACCAGCGCCGGCCGTTCTTCATTGTCACCTGGAACCAAGTCGCCCCTTCCTGCTGAGCGGCGTTCAGATCCTCTAGACGCGGCAGGCCCGCCTGCACACATGCATCTATGACGGCGTCCGACACAGGATGGCCGTCGCGCATGTCGGAGACGTTTAGGGGGCCACCCGTGGCGTTCCAATCGTCCGCTCCGCGCTCCTGATGCTGCGAACGCAGAAAATACGGCTTCACATCATCATAGGACCAGCCTTCGCATCCGAGCTGCCGCCAGCCATCATAATCTTCCCGCTGGCCGCGAATGTAGAGCATCGCGTTGATTGAGGATGAGCCGCCCAACACCTTGCCACGCGGCCAGGCATGCTGACGCCCGCCCGAGCCGGGATCGGGTTCGGTTTGGTAGAGCCAGTTGACCTTCGGATCCTTTAACGTCTGCGAGTAACCCACAGGCACATGGATCATCACATTCGATAAGAATTGTGAGGGGTTATGCATCGGCCGGTCGTCGCCGCCTGCTTCCAATAGAAGCACGCGCGTCTTGCCGTCAGCGGTAAGACGATTGGCGAGGACGCATCCTGCCGATCCCGCACCCACGATAATGTAGTCCACCTGCAGGCTAATGGCACGAACTCCAACGCTTACCAAATATCAATATTGCACGACCATAGTCGATAAGCCTTGAGCCGGGATGTGCGAACAATAACGCCATCGTTTTAGAGACAATCTTGCTCTGGAATACCTGGCGGATATGGCCCTTCCCTTCTCGGAAAGCTACAGTATTGAAGAGTCCACCGATGATGGTTGTGCGCTCGGGCAGCGAACGCCGAGTCCTAAAGGGATTTTC
Organism: Phenylobacterium sp.; assembly: GCF_030651185.1. Classification (GTDB taxonomy): domain Bacteria; phylum Pseudomonadota; class Alphaproteobacteria; order Caulobacterales; family Caulobacteraceae; genus Phenylobacterium. The sequence goes on along the minus strand of NZ_JAUSCJ010000015.1, from coordinate 29,779 downwards.
TTTCACTATCAGCATTCGAGTCATTCGGTCGCCCGCCCCTTTTCGTCTTAGATCGCCGTTGGGAACCAGCGGACCTGAATCGGTGGTCCGCCTTGCCTGATTGGGAACCGCCTCAACCGCCAATCGCATCCGGCTGTCTCGACTTGCTGATGAGGTCCTTGACGATTGGGCCGAGTTCGTTCGGGTCGAAACGCCGCTTCGGATTTATTGCCGGCCCGCGATGCCAGCGCTCGAAGACTGTCAGCCGCCCCCCCGTGGATTCGAAGACCTGGCCCGTCACGTCCTTCGACTCGCTGCTCCCGAGCCAGACGACGATCGGTGCGATATTGGCCGGATCACGGGGGTTCCACTCACCCGCAGGCACCTCGACGCCGTAACCAAGATCTTCCGTCATCCGGGTAAGCGCCCCCGGCGAGATCGCGTTCACCGTGACCCCGTAGCGCGCGAGCTCCATCGCCGCGGTAATCGTAAAGGCGGCGATGCCCGCCTTGGCCGCGCCATAGTTGCATTGCCCCTGATTGCCCAGTAACCCGGAAACAGAAGTAGTATTGATGATCCGAGCGTCGACTGGATTGCCTTCCTTGGCGCGCGCCCGCCAATAATCAGCGGCGTGGCGAGCTGGACAAAAAGTGCCGCGAAGATGAACCTTGATGACCGCATCCCATTCGTCGATCGCCATGTTGGCCAGCATGCGATCGCGCAAAATGCCAGCGTTGCCCACGAGAACATCGAGGCCGCCAAAAGTCGCGGTCGCCTGATCGATCATCCGTTTGGCGCCCTCCCAGTCCGATACGTCGTCGCCATTGGCGACCGCCTCTCCACCCATCGCCCTGATTTCCGCCGCCAGAGCCTCGGCGGGTTCGCTCGATCGGCCCTCGCCAGTCCGCTCGCTACCGAGATCATTCACCACAATCCTGGCGCCTTGGCGGGCGAACTCCAGGCAGTGCTCCCGCCCGATACCCCTCGCCCCACCCGTCACAATGACGACGCGCCCCTCGCACAATCCAGCCATTCCTAGATCCTTGTTTCGTTGGATTTAGATCTTCTTCTCGCCCTGCCAGTATCTGTCGCGGACCGTTCGTCGCACGATCTTGCCGGTCTCAAGCCGCGGAAGATCATCGGCGAAATCGACGGTGCGCGGGCGTTTGTAAGTGGCGAGGCGCGCTGCCGCGAAATCCAGTATTTCCTTGGCCAGCGCCTCGTTGGGTTCGTATCCTTGGTTGAGTTGAACCACGGCCTTGACTTCTTCACCCCAGTCCGGGTTAGGCACGCCCACCGTCGCCACATCCTTGACCGCCGGGTGTTGGAGGACCTCCTGATCGATTTCCGATGGATAGATATTCACTCCGCCAGAGATGATTACCTCGGCGCTGCGGCCGGTCAGAAAGAGAAATCCATCCTCGTCCACGTAGCCCAGATCGCCCATCGTGTAGAACGCTCCACGGTAGACGCCTGCAGTCTTCTCCGGAGCTTTGAAGTACTCGAACCTCCCTGTTGCAGGCGCCTCGAAATAGACGGTTCCAACATCGCCCTGCGGCAATTCCTTACCATTCTCATCCTGAATCTGCATGACGACCCCCGCAGTGGGCCTGCCTACAGAGCCAGGTTTGTTCAGCCACTCGGCCGGCTCGATGAACACCCCGCCGCCTTCGGTTGCGCCATAGTATTCGAAAACAACGGGCCCTAGCCATTCGAGCGCCGCCTGCTTCACATGCACCGGACATGGAGCCGCGCCGTGAAGCACCCAGCGCAGTGATGAAACATCATATTTCGAGCGGATGTCGGGGGTGAGGTGGAGGAGCCGATTGAGCATCGTCGGCACGATGTGGGTATGGGTGATGCGATGCTGATCGACTAAACGGAGCATTGCCTCCGCATCCCATTTGTCCATCAGTAACGTGTGAACCCCCGCGGAGAGCGGGAGCAGGAGATTCAGGCTCAGAGGTGCGGCGTGATAGAGCGGTCCGGTCACCACCGAAACGTCGTGTGCGCCATTAAACTGCGCTGTCTCGACCATTTTTGCAAAAAGAGAGGAAGCTGGTGGCGCGCTGCCCCGATAGACTCCCTTAGGATGCCCCGTCGTACCCGAAGTGTAGAGCATCTGACTGCCCAGAATGGGATTTGGAACATTTTCGCCGGATTCGTGCGCCATCAACGTGTCGTATGACGCGAAACCCTTGATCGGCCCGCCCACCGCGAGCTTGACGCGCAGACCAGACGTTGCGGAGGCCGCTTGGATGGCTGCTACCGTGAGTCGTGCGTCAGCGACGAAGGCCTTAGCCTCACAGTTCTCGACGATATACGCGACTTCGTCGGCAGTAAGGTGCCAGTTGACCGGCGTTAGTCGGAAGCCGGCGCGTTGGCAGGCCATGACCGTTTCGACGAATTCTGGTCGGTTAACGCAGAGAAGCGCCACCCCATCGCCGGGCACTAAGCCGGCGCCCCGCAGCAACTCGACGAGACGATTAGCTTGTGCGTTCAACTCCGAAAATGTGCGGTCGCCTTGTTCGGACGAAATCGCAAGTCGGTCTGGCTCGCGAGCGGCGTGCCAAGCGACAACCATGCCTTTGGCCGCAGCGTCCTCGAACGTCATCCTAAGCATGGGTCACACCGTCTAACCTGAAGCCGAGCAACGGCTAATTGGATTGGGGAGCGATCTGAGATAGTCGCGCCATACCCCATCGGGGCTGAAGCCGCTTTCGATTCGGAGAGGCGGTCATAGAGGGGAGAACATCGGAATCGCGCAGCCGTCTTCGGCCTCGACAAAATGAACACGCACCCTCTGCCCGATACGAAGCGTGCCGGCATCGCAGTCAACGATGTTGGTCAGCATCGTAACGCCCTCATTCAGGGTCACGTAGGCGATGATGTGTGGCGGGTCCGCCTGGCGTGTGACGGAGAAACTGTAGATTTGACCGAGGCCCGACGTTTCCTTGAGCTCGGTGTCAGTTGAATAGCAAATTGGGCATATCGAGCGCGGGTAGTAATGGTTTTCGCCGCAGGCATTGCAAAACCCGACCATGAGCCGGCCTTGTCCCGCCGCCTCCCAGAACGGCTTGTTCTCGACGTTCGTAACGACGCGGCGCTTGATTTCGTTCAGATTGCTCATGCGTCTTGGTTTCCGAGAATAAGGGTCGCGCTTCCCATGCGGGAGCCAAGAAGCCCCCCGGTCCCGTGCGCCAGGGCGATGTCACAGTCGGGCACCTGGACGCGAGGATGGGCCACGCCCCGTACCTGACGAACCGCTTCGATGACTTTTGTCATGCCGCCACGGTTGCCCGGGTGGTTGTTGCATAGCCCACCTCCGTCGGTGTTGAACGGCAAGCGCCCAACCCCGGAAATGAGGTTGCCGTCGGAGACGAACCGCCCCCCCGCCCCTTTTTCGCAGAATCCGAGATCCTCAATGGTCTCGAGCACCGTGATCGTGAACGAGTCGTAGATTGATGCGTATTTGATGTCCTTCGCCGTCACGCCCGCCTCTTCGAAGGCCTTCGGCCCCGACCAGCGCGCGCCAGAAAACGTCAGATCGACCCGTCCCGCCGAGAGATGCTTGGGCGCCTCGCCGGCGCCCAGAACCTTGACCAGAGGGCGTCGCAACCCTCTGGCTACGGCTTCGCTGACGACGACCAAGCCTCCCCCGCCGTCGGTAATCACGCAGCAATCGAGCCGATGAAGCGGATCCGCGATCATCGGAGAGGCCAAGACTTCGTCGACCGTCACTATGTTTCGTAGCCTGGCGTTCTCATTGTACTGAGCATGATGGGAGGCCGCGACCTTGATCCAGGCTAGTTGCTCGGACGTTGTTCCGAACTCGTGCATGTGGCGCTTGGCGCACATCGCATACATGTTGGCCACATTTGCGCCGAACGGCGCCTCGAACGGAAAATCCGGCGCTTCGGTATTGTGAAACCCGCCTGACTTGCCCTCCTTTGCGTCCGCTAAGGGGCGGCCCGCTAGCGTGATGAGCGCGATGTTGCAGTGCCCGGCCGCGATCGCCTGCGCCGCATGATTGACATGGACCAGATAGGAGGACCCGCCGGTTTCGGTGCTGTCCATGTGCCGTACGTTCTGCAGGCCGAGGTACTCGATCATGTTGAGCGGACCCAGGCCAGGCGCATCGCCGGCGCAGAAGTACGCGTCCACATCACCCATGCTCAGCCCGGCGTCATCGATCGCCCCCTTCGCAATTTCGGCATGTAGTTGCGCGAGCGTCTTGTTCGCCGCTCCCCTGCAGGGATGCTCATAGATACCTGCGACAAAGGCCTTGCCTCGAATGCTCACGTCCCGCCCCCAACTCAGTCGGCCACTAGGGCCACAGCACGGCGAAGGGACTGCCTTCGACCCACGATTTCTGCTTCTTGACTAGCCCATCGCTAGGCTGGCCGGGTTCCATCAATGGCGAATTTGGTAGCCCGTCCGCGCGACCCTTCCCTGACACATATGAGGCAAACAAAAACACATATATAGCAGACTGGGTCAAGGCTTCGGATTGGGGACATTCGGGCGGTCGCCCCCAGGAGAAAAAGATGCACATCGAACCGCGCCAGAAGCTCGGTACCCATCCGGCGTAGCTTTCAATCACCCATAAGTCGCTGACTCTTTTGGATAATGGTGCGGGAAAATCTTGAATCGGTTGTGATTCTGTATCGGGCACCTGTTTCGTTTGAAGCGGTGCAAGATGCCGTCCGTTTCGATCAGCTTGAGAGCGTGGGCGAGTGATTTGCCGCGGTGCAGGCAGAACCAGGTCCGGGTGTGCCGATGCCACTGAATGTTGAAGCGGTCGCGGCTGAGCCAATCCAAGCGGACGAAGGGGGCGTCGAATTCCTCGCCGAGGTTCTCTGGAAACCCCGATCGATAGCGCGATAGCGGCGGATGAAACGATAGCGATTGCCGTGCCACTTGCCCTGAATGTCGACGGGGTAGTTGAACTCTGTGGGGCGGATGGCAGGCAGGCTCTTCGCCGCCCTGGCGCTCGGCCGCGCCGACGGCCGCTATCCCAAGATGCTGCGCGCCCTGTCGAGCGCCGATCTGCTGATCTTGGACGACTGGGGTCCAGAGAGCCTCAACGCCGATCAGCGTCGCGACCTCCTAGAGATCGTCGAAGACCGATACAACCGCGGCTCCGTCCTGATCACCACCCAGGTCCCAATCGGCCGCTGGTACGAAATCATCGGCAATCCGACCCTGGCTGACGCCATCCTCGATCGGGTCATCCACAACGCCGATCTACGATGGTTGGCTGCAGGGCATACAAGCAGTCGTCCAACGGCAGCAGCGTGTGCCTCCAGAAGGCGGCAATGATCGCCTCCTCCTCGATCACCAGCACGGTCGACTTTGGATCCTTCGGCCCTGGACTCAGACCCTCAGTCGAGGCCCGCTTCTTCCACTTGACCCCGGTCTTCGGGTTGATCCCGTGCCGCGTCGAAAGGGCCCTCAGGCTCTCTTGGCTATGCTGTACCGCTCGACGGACCGCCGCTATCGTTGTGGCTCTTCCCGTGAAGAGCCTGTCAGATAGCGCATCCTTCCGGCCATCGGAAAATAATGCACCATAAAGCCTGGGACTGAATATCTAATGCTGGCTCTGTGGCATCCGTACGACCAACCCGTCGAGTTCGTCTGTGACCTTGATTTGGCAGGCGAGTCGACTGTTCTCAGCCACACCTTCCGCGAATTCGAGCATGGACACCTCCATGGGCGTTTTGGGGCCGGTCTTGCTTGTCCACTCTGCGTCCACGTAGACGTGACATGTGGCGCAGGCACTGGCGCCGCCGCAGTCGGCGTCGATGCCCGGAATGCTGTTCTTCACGGCGCCTTCCATGACCGACAGCCCAGGCTTCACGTCAACGACGTGCTCGACCCCGTCATGCTCACAATAGGTGATCTTGGCCACTTGCTTTTCTCCAGCCGCTGATTCGCGGCGAAAATCCATTTGGGGAGGCGTCCTGCGACGCCGCGCAGAACGTAGAATTCTGTGCGACCTGAGTCTTTCCGCGCACGGTTCGCAGTCTACTTGGTGCTGAAGGGGGGCTTCAGGAACGCGCGGGGATCATGACCGGCATGGACGAATAACCCCGGATCAAGACCGACGGCACGCGCTGTGGGTCCTCAAGCACTAGGATCTCAGGAAAACGAGGCAGGATCTCTTCCCAGAGAATCCGTAGCTGCAGCTCGGCCAGACGGTTGCCCACGCAGCGGTGAATTCCAAAGCCGAAGGACAGGTGGTTGCGCGGCCGCTCTCGGTCGATGATGTAAGCTTCAGGGTTCTCGATCGCCTCCTCGTCCCGGTTGCCTGAGGCGTACCAGATCAGCACCTTGTCGCCCTTCCTGATGAGCTTGCCGCCAAGCTCGAAATCCTGGGTGGCGGTGCGCCGCATGTTGGAGAGCGGGGTCTGCCAGCGAATGGTCTCGGAGACCATGGAGGGAATCAGGCTGGGATTCTCGTGCAGCTTTCGCAGCTGATCGGGGTTCTGGTTCATCGCTAGGATCGAGCCCGTCATCGTATTGCGGGTGGTGTCATTGCCACCGATGATCAGCAGGAGCAGATTCCCGAGGTACTCCATCCGGTCCATGTTTCGCGTGGCCTCGCCGTGCGCCAGCATGGAGATCAGATCGCCCTTAGGTGGGGCGTTGACCCGCTCATTCCAGAGCCGCGTGAAGTAGTCAACGCAGCCGAACAGCTCCGTCCTGCGCTCGGTCTCGTAATCCTCCGTGACGAACAGGCCGGATTCAGGTCCCGCGGTGGCGATGTCCGACCAGCGGGTCAGCTTGCGCCGTTCATCCCAGGGAAAGTCGAACAAGGTGGCCAGCATCTGGGTAGTGAGTTCGATGGAAACCCGATCGACCCAGTCGAAGGGCTCGCCGATCGGCAGTTCGTCCAGGGTCTTGGTGATGCGGCTGCGGATCAACGGCTCCATCAGGTGGAGGTTGGCCGGCGAGACAATCGGGCTGACGGTCTTGCGCTGGACGTCGTGCTTGGGCGGATCCATCGCGATGAACATCGGAAGCGTGAAGTCTTCTTTTGGGTCGAAGATCGTGATCGATGGCTCCGACGAGAACACCTCGTGGTTGATATCGACGGCCATGATGTCGGCATACTTTGTAATGGACCAGAAGGCACCGTCCGGGTGGTGATGCGCCGGGTGCAGATGAACCGGGTCCTCCTTGCGCAACCGCTCCAAGTATGGCCACACCGTGTCGGCGCGCCAGAGCTCGGGGTCGGCGAGGTTGATGTCTTCCAACGGCATTGCGTAGGCCTTTGCGCGGGCCTCGGCCCTCAGATCGATCGCGCCGTCGCTCATTGAATTCTCCATCTCTTGCTTATCCCGTCAATCAAGATGACGGGCGCCTCAGGTCCCTAGGACAAACCCCTCATAACCCTTGTCGGCGCTGGCCTGACACATCTGCAGGTACAGTGGAACGCCGCCCGGATAATTTAATAATTCCCGTGGCTTACCCGGAATATTAGCACCCATGTACCAGGAGTCAGCCAGGGGAAAGAGCGTCATGGCGCCAACCGCCTCGACATGGTCCTTCCAGGTCTGTTCGGCGGTGGTGGTCGCCTCGAACCGGCTGACGCCCGCGTCGCGCATGCGTCCCAGGAATTCGACCACCCAGTCGCCCTGCAGTTCGGCGCAGGTCGGGCCATTGCAGAACCCCGAGGGGCTCTGCGGCCCGTAGAGGAACAGCAGGTTGGGAAAGCCAGCGCTGGCCATGCCCAGATGAGTTCGCGCGCCCTTGGCCCACTTCTCCTTGAGCGTGAGCCCCTCGACACCGCGGATGTCGATCTGCGTCAGGCCGCCGGTCACGGCATCGAAGCCGGTGGCAAGAACCAGGAGATCGAGCTCGTACTCCCGCTCTGCGGTCTTTACGCCGCCGAGGGTGACCTCCAGGATCGGCGTTTCCTTCAGGTCCACCAACTCGACGTTGTCCTGGTTGAAGACGTCGTAGTAGGTCTGCTCAAGGGACGGGCGCTTGACCCCGAACGGGTGCGGCGGCTGCTTCGGGGCAAGCTTTTCGGCGAGCTTCGGATCGCGGATCCGCTTCTGCACCTTCTCGCGCCAGAAGTCGTAGGCGGTGCGATTGGCCTCGAGGTTCATCATCACGTCGTAGAAGGTCGAGGCCCAGAAACTAAATCCTCCGGCCGCCCAACTCGCCTCATAGATGTCCTGCCGTTCTTCCGGAGAGACCTCCAGCGCGGACTTTCCGCTCGCGTGGAAGTCGAAGCCGCCGAAGCTTTCGCGCCGCCGCGCGAATCGCGCGGGATAGTCGCGTTTCATGTCGGCCTGGGTCGCTTCGTCCAGGTTGCGCTGCTGCATCGCCAGCGCCAGGATCGGCGTGCGCTGGAAGACCGTCAGTTGCGCGGCCACGGGCGCAGCCTCCTGCACCACCTGCACGCCGCTCGCACCGGTGCCGATTACGCCCACGCGCTTGCCCGTCATGTCGAGGCCGCCTTGCGGCCACCAGGCGGTGTGGTGTATTTCACCGGCGAAGCGGTCGAGCCCCTCGATCTGCGGCACATAGGGCTTGGCGGCGAACCCGGTGCAGAGCACCAGGAAGCGGGCGCGGACGCCGCCGCCGTCCTGCGTCGTCACGATCCACTGGTCGCGCCCGGCGTCGAACTCGGCGCCCTCGACACGGGTGTTGAAGCGGATATCCCGGCTCAGATCGAGCTTCTGATCGACGTAATGGAAATAGCGACGCAGCTCGTCCCAGGCTGGGAATCGCTCGGTCCAGGTCCAGTCGCGCCAGAGATCCTCGCTGGAGAACTCGTACATCGGCACGTGGGTGTCGACGCGGGCGCCAGGATAGCAGTTCCAGTACCAGATACCGCCCAGGTCGGCGCCGGCCTCGAAAAGGCGCACCGAGAACCCCAGTTGGCGCAGGCGGTGGAGCTGGTAAAGGCCGGTGAAACCGGCCCCGACCACAAGGACATCCAGTTCCTCGATCGGTTGGGTTTCTGGCCGCACGGCGGGTTCGGTGTTCATGGTCTCACGCTAGTCCTAAATTTCTGCGAGCGAACTCGGTGACCGTCTTGTAATCGGCCTTGCCGTTCGAAGCCCGCAACGGGACCTGGGTCACGAGGACACGCTTGGGGGTCTTGTAGCCGGCCAAGCTGGCGCGCACGTGCCGACGTACATCGTCCTCGTCGAATGCAACTCCGCTCGCCACCACCACCACGCCCGTGACGGCCTGGCCCCATTTGTCGTCTGGAACGCCGACCACGAGCGCGTCCTCGATGATCGGGTGGGTCTTGAGGGCCTCCTCGACCTCCTCGGGATAGACCTTCTCGCCAGCGGTGTTGATGCAGGCGCTGCCCCGTCCCAGCAGCGTCATGGCCCCATCGATCTCGACAGTGCACCAGTCTCCTGGGATCGAGTACCGTTGGCCCGCGATGGTGCGAAAGGTCTTGGCGGTCTTTTCCGGATCCTTGTAGTAGCCCAGAGGAATCGGGCCGCCGATGGCGATGATCCCGGCCTTGCCGCTGCCGGGCTCCACAAGGCTCTCGTCCTCGTCGAAAACCTTGCACCGGGGACCGATCTGGAACGTCGCAGTCCTGACCTCACCGTCCTTGGTCATGGCCGAAGAGCCGAAGCCGAGCGCCTCTGAAGCGCCGAAGGAATCCATCAGCACGACTTGCGGAATATGGCGCAACAGGCCGGCCTTGACCTCGCGGCTCCACATCACGCCGGAGGAGACCACGGAGACCAGGCTCGAGGTGTCGTGGCGCCCAGGCTGCTCGTCCAGCGCCTTGAGCATCGGCTTGGCGAAGGCGTCGCCCACCAGGGCGATGGACTGCACGCGGTGGCGCGCGACGGCCGACCAGAGTTCGTCGGCGTCGAACGACGGGTTCTGAAGGGTGACCACGCAGCCGCCGTTCATCATGCAGCCGATCGCGGTGATGAGACCGGTTCCATGCATCATCGGGCAGGCCGGGAGGGTTCGGCTTCCCGGTCCCGCGGCGCGAACCAAGTCCAGATGCGCGTCCAGGGTTTCCGGTGCCAGCCCGAGCCGCCGCACCGCGTCGAGCTGGGCCTCACGCATGTCCTCATGGCGCCACATGACCCCCTTGGGCATGCCCGTCGTACCGCCCGTATAGATGAACAGAAGGTCGTCTGGAGACCGCTCGATCCCCAAGGGCGCGCCCCCGCCGGTCGCGGCGAGGTCTTCATATCGCTCCGAGAAGTGCGCCGGCGGATCGTCTTCGCCGATCTCAATGAACGTGGCGACCTTGGACAGCCGGCCCTTCAGCTGGAGGACTGTGTCGCGAAACTCGGAGCCGTAGATGATGGTCTGCGCATCCGAGTCGTCGAAGATGTAGAACACCTCGTCGGGCTTGTAGCGGTAGTTGACGTTCACGTGCGTCAGGCGGCCCTTGAAGCAGGCGGCCAGGGCCTCGCCGTACTCTGGGCGGTTGCGCATATAGAACGCCACCTTGTCGCCCGGCTTCGCGCCCCTGGCGAGGATCGCGCGCGCAAGATTGTTCGACCGACGCGACGTCTCCCCCCAGGTGATCGTTCGATCCCCATGAATGAAGGCCGGCGCGTCCGCCGGGAGGGCCTTCGGGAGGGCGTCGAGGATATCGCCGAAATTCCAGGTCATGGGCATGCTTCCTAAGCGGCGATCCAGCCCTGAACGCGGGCGGCCTCGTTGCGGACGAGCTCCGGCCCTCCGAGCAGCTGGCGATCCAGACCGATGCGCTTGAACCAGTAGTGGAGCCCGGCGAGGTCGGTGAAGCCCATGCCGCCGTGCACTTCGGTGGAGGTCCGCGCGACGAACCGGCCGACCTCGGAGAGGTGTGATTTTGCGTGGCATGCCATCAGGGTCGATTCGTCAGGTGCATGGTCAAAGGCGTGCGCCGCATACCAGACCAGCGAGCGGCAGGGCTCAAGGGCCGCCGCCATCTCGGCGCACATGTGCTTGACCGCCTGGAAGGAACCAATCGGCCGGCCAAACTGCACGCGCGTGCCAGCGTAGGCCACGGCCTGTTCGATCATAGCCGTGCCGGCGCCCAGGATGTCGGCGGCCAGCATAATGCGCCCCGCGTCGATGATACGGCGGGTGGTCCGGCCGCCGCCGCCGGGCAACGGATCGGCCTTGACGCCCGTCATCCGGAGTTCGCCGACTGAGCGGGTCTTGTCGATGGTCGTCAGCGGAATCTGCGTGAGACCGGGCGCGTCGGCTGCGACCAGGTGCAATGCGCCGGTGGTGTCCGCCACCACGAACAGGTCGGCGTCCGCAGCGTCGAGCACGAACAATGCTGTCCCGTCCAGCCACCCGTCCCTGGCGACAACCCCGACCCCGTCCCGGACCTCCACGGCTTGGCTGACTGCGACGGCCGCCCTCGCCGCCCCGGTCGCCAGCTGCGGCAGCCACGCCTGCTGTTGGCTGTCCGACCCGCCGAGCAGGATCGCCAGCGGCGCCATCACATGCGCGCCCGCGAAATGCGCCGGCGCGACGCTGAAGCCGAGCGTTTCGGCCACCAGCGCCGCTTCCAGCAGGCCAAGGCCCATCCCGCCGAATTCCGCGGGGATGATAACCCCCGGCACGCCGAGATCCGCCAGGCCCGCCGCGACATCGGGGCTGCAGGGCTTCGCGGCGGCGGCGATATCTCGCACATGGCGCAGCGGGGATTGCTCCGCGAGATAACGGGCCACGGCGTCCTGCAGCATGCGCTGCTCGCTCGAAAGACCGAATTCCATTAGGAGCGGCTCCCTTCCGTGGTGGGCTTCGGCTCACGCGGCATGCCGAGCCCCCGTTCGGCGATGATGTTCTTCTGGATCTGCGCGGTGCCACCGCCGATGATCAGGCCAAGCTGGAACATGTAGGCCTGCTGCCAGCTGCCGTGGGAGCGCAGGTGCGGGCTGCCGTCGTAGAGCACGCCGAGCTCGCCAAGGGCGTCGATCGCCAGCGCCGATATCTGGTGGGCCAGCTCGCAGGACTGTAGCTTGACGATCAGCCGCGCGAGCCCCGCTTCGCCGCCGTTCGCCGAGGCGCTCAGCACGCGAAGCCCATTGAATTTCATCGCCGCGAGTTCCGCCTGCAGCCGCAGCAGACGATCTCGCAGGATCGGGTTGTCCATGATCCGGCCATCGCCTGCTGTCTCAGTCCGCATCAGCTCCGCCAAGGCAAGGAAGCGGCTTTCGAGCTGGCCCGGGTCCCCCAGCATTCCGCGTTCGTGCTTGAGGGTGGCGTTGGCGACGAACCAGCCCTGCCCGCGCTTTCCCACGATCTGGGACTTCGGGACGCGCACGTCGGTGAAGAAGGTCTCGTTGAACTCGGCGTGCCCGGTCATGGTCACCAGGGGGCGAACCTCGATCCCCAGCGTTTTCATCGAAAAGATCAGATAGCTGATTCCGTCGTGCTTTCCCTTGTCCGGCTCGGTGCGCACGAGGCAGAAGATCATGTCAGCCTCGCGGGCCGTGCTGGTCCAGATCTTCTGGCCATTAATGACGAAGTCGTCGCCATCCTCCGTTGCGCGCGTCTGAAGGCTGGCGAGGTCGGACCCCGAGCCCGGCTCGGAGTATCCCTGACACCAGATAACCTCGCCGTGGATCGTCGGCCCGATCCACTGGCGCTTCTGATCTTCCGTCCCCAGTTCCAACAGCGTCGGAACCAGCATCGAAATGCCCTGGCTCTGTAGCCCCGGTGGGACGCCGGCACGGGCGAATTCCTCGCCGATGATGCGGGACTTCAGGATGTCCGGCGCGGCCCCATACCCTCCATATTCCTTCGGGATGGTCCGCGCGGCGTAACCATGGGCGATCAACAGTTTCTGCCAGGCTACCGCTTCTGCTGAGGGCCGCTGCGCAGCCCCGCCGCCCTTGGGGGCGGCATGGCGGTGGGCCTCAAGAAAGTCGAGCACTTCGCGCCGAAAAGCCTGGTGTTCGGCGCTGTAGGTGAGATCCATCAGCCTGTCCTTTCGAAAGGATCGTGGCGCTTCCGTGGGGCGCAGCTCATGGCGCGACCTGTTCGGATGGCTGGAAGCAAGGCAGGCGGAAACCGTCTCCAAGCTCTCGGAAGACCAGTTCGACGGGGATGCCCAGTTTCAATGCGTGGCGGTCGCAGTTCAGCAACCGGCTCGCCATCCGCACGCCTTCGTCGAGCTCCACCAGCGCAGCGACATAGGGGATTTCCGCGGCGAAGGCGGGGTGAAGCGCCTGATGGGTGACGGTCCACGAATAGAGGCTGCCGGTCCCGCGGACGGGCGTCCAGGCGAAATCTGGAGACCCGCACCGCGCGCACATGTAGCGCGGGAGGAACCGCCAGGCGCCGCAGCCCGAACAACGCTGGAATCGCAGCCGCCCATCCTGGCATTGCTGCCAGAAGGCCTCGTCCATGGGATCCTGGGTCCTGGGAAGCGGCGCGGGAACGGTGGGAGGTTGCATGGGTGTCAGTTCCTCAAGATCGCCAGACTGCCGTCACCGAGATCGCCCCATCCGGTGACCAGGCCGATACTGGCCCCCGGCACCTGTCGCGCACCGGCGTCGCCGCGAAGTTGGCGCACGGCTTCCAGCACATGATTGAGTCCCCAGACGTGGGCTTCGCTAAGCAGACCGCCATGGGTGTTCAGGGGATAGCGACCGCCGAGCTGGATCTGGCCGTCTTTCACAAAGTCGTAGATGCCGCCGGGCGCGCTGAACCCCAGCGCTTCCAGCTGCAGCAGCACGACATAGGTGAAGCAGTCGTAGACCTGCAGGAAGTCCATGTCGCGGGCGGTGACGCCGGCCATCTCGAAGGCTCGGGGCGCGGCGTAGGACAGGCCGATCTTGAGCATGTCGGGCCGGGAGGGAATGTCATCTGCTGGATAGGGGTGGCCTTCCGCTGCGCCGGCGATCAGCACGGGCCGGTGCGGCATGTCGCGCGCCCGCTCGGCGCTGGTGACCACAACCGCGCAGGCGCCATCCGTCTCGAGGCAGCAGTCGTACAGACGGAAGGGCTCGGAAATCCACCGCGCGCCCAGGTAGGCGTCCATGTCCAGAGGTTGGCCATAGGTCACGGCCCGTGGGTTGAGCTGGGCGTGCGCACGGCAGGCCAGGGCCACCTCGCCCATCGCCTCGTCGGGCACCCCGTAGAGGTGCTTGTGGCGCATCGCGATCCAGGAATACATTTGTGCCGGCATCATCACGCCGTAGGGCATGTAGAAACCCTGGATGGTGCGGGTCAGCGTGTTCATGTTCATGGCCCGCTGCGGCGGCCGGCCCGGCTTTGGACGAAGCGCGGAGTAGCCATTCCACCCCAGCACCACGAGGACGTTGTCGGCGACGCCGGCAGCAACGGCCGTTGCGGCGTTCTGCAGCGCTGTGGTGGGGCTAGCTCCACCCATATGCACGGTGGAGGCGTACCGCAGCACATCGACACCAAGGTTGGCGGCAAGCTCCTCGGACGATGTGTAGATCGGAGGCGGCACCATCCCGTCAATCTGCGAGGGCTTGAGCCCCGCGTCGGCGATGGCCTTGCGGGCCGCCTCCAGCATCAGGTCCACGGCGGTGCGTTCCGAGCCTTTGACGTATTCGGTCTCGCCGATGCCAACGATGGCGGCCTTGTCGCTGAAACTCACGGCTCTTTCCTGTCTTTCGAACATCGGCGAAGCGTTACGATCTGAAGACTGTTGCTCTAGGTGGGCGGGATCAGGCACGAGTGGATGGACTCATCTCCGGCCACTTGGCGCGCGAGCGTCCGGATGGCCAGTTCGGCGTCCTTCAACTCGAAGTCGTGAGTGTGCATCAGCTCAAGTGGCAGCGACCGTGCCTCGATCAGGTCGATGGCCTTGCGGTATCCCGACGAGGTCACGCCGATCGCCCCCCTGATGGTGATTTCCTTGAAGACGATCAGGTCTGAGACAAAGTCCGGTATGGGCTTGAATCCCTTCACCCCCGCCAGGACGATCGTACCGCCGGGACGCACATAGCTGAGGGCTTCGCGCACCGGGTCGGTGGCGTAGGAGGTCACCTCCACGACGACATCGGCGCCACGCCCGCCGGTGAGTTCTTTGATGCGTTCGATGGCGTTCTCGTTCTGGACATCGATCGTATGGTGCGCCCCGAAGATCCGGGCGAGGTCGAGCTTGCGGGCGTCGGCGGCCATGCCCGTCACGATGATCTTCCCAGCACCCGCCTGCCGCGCGGCGATGACGCTGGCCAGACCGCGCTGGCCCGGCCCCAGGATGACGATAGTGTCGCCGACCTGGGTCTGAGGGATCTCCACCGCCCAGCGGAACCCGGCCCCCAGCGGGTTGAACATCACCGCGAGCTCGGGCGGCAAGGTTTTGTCCATCTTGTGAACGATCGTGTTGGGGGCGAGGTACATGTACTGGGCATAGGCGCCCCAGAGCCCCGGCATGTTCGATAGCGGAATGTAGGAATAGATCTGCCGGTCGGCGCACAGGTGGTAGCGGCCGCCTAGGCAGGTGTCGCAGCTGTGACAAGACAGCATGGTCTCGACGGCGACCCGATCGCCGACATCGACGCCCCAGCGGCGCGCGGCCTTGTCGCCGATCGCCTCGATGATCCCTACGGGCTCGTGCCCGGGGATCACCGGCATCGGCGTCTTCAGAACCCCCTCGAATTGCTCGTAGTCGCTGCCACAGATCCCGCAGGCCTCGATCCTCAGAATCGCGCTGTCGGCTTCGATATCGGGGATGGGCAAGTCACGCATTTCAAGCGTGCGCGGCGCCGTCTGAACCATCGCAAAGGTCTTGGCGGGAATCACGAGCTTCGCCTCCGGCTGCGCAGCAACAAATCATAACACATATATGTGGCGGAAAACGTATATCTGTTATATCCCCATCTAGGCAAGGACCTTCGATCAGCTTCCGCAGGCTCACGCCCTCAGCCCTTCGCAATGGAATGAACCCAATGACCGCCGACGCCCCGAGGATCGACCTTCTGAGTCTGGAAGAGGCGGCGAACGCGGCCGGGTCGGCGGGGATTTCTGAACAGATGGCGGCGCTGAGCGTGTTTCGCGTCCTCCTGCGGCATCCCGCGGTGGCGGGCGAGCTTGCCTCCACGCTCACTACCCTCCTCTTTCGAGGCAACAAGCTCGACGCCCGCCTGCGCGAACTGATCATCATGCGGATCGGCTGGAGGACCGGCTCCGCCTATGAGTGGACCCAGCACTGGCGGGTGGCCCGCGGGCTCGACATTCCCGAGGCCGACCTGGCGGCCACCCGTGACTGGCGGGGGGCGGCGAACCTGTCGGAGGCCGACAGGGCTGTGCTGCAGGCCACCGACGACACGCTCGACCAGGGCATGATCTCGAACGCCACCTGGAAGGCCTGCTGCCTCCACTTGGCGACGGAGGCCGAGCGCATTGAGCTGGTGGTTGCAATCGGCAACTGGACCATGTTCTCCCAGCTCCTGAAGAGCCTGCGCATTCCGCTGGAAGACGGTGTCGAGGCCTGGCCGCCGGACGGCCAAGCGCCCCGAACCTGAGTGTCCCACCCCATAGAGCCGGAGTTTCCATGACACGCATACCGATCTCATCCGATCTCGTCGGGTTGGAGCTCCCCGCCACCACCCAGGCCTGGACCTCCAAGGACACCATGCTCTACGCCCTGGGCGTCGGCGGGCGGCCGGCGGAAGACCTGGACTTCATCTATGAAGGCCGCGGCCCGAAGGTTCTGCCGACCTATGCCGTGATTCCGGGCGGCGGCGCCTTGGGGGGTCTGATGCGCACCGTCGACATGCGTCTGGAGATGCTGCTTCATGGCGAACAGTCCATCGAGCTGTTCCGGGCCCTCCCCTCCGAAGCCAGCGTCGAGGTGAGCGGTCGCATCACCGAGGTCTGGGACAAGGGAAAGGCTGCCGTTCTGGGCGTCGAGAGCGTCGGCCGAGACGCCGACGGCGATCTTTTCCGGACCCACGCCACGCTGTTCGTCCGCGGCGCGGGCGGTTTCGGCGGCGAGCGCGGTCCCTCGGGCGGAGATAGCGCCGCGCCCGACCGGGCCCCGGATATTATGGCCAGCTTCCAGACCCGTCCCGAACAAGGCGCGATCTACCGGCTGTCGGGCGATCGCAACCCCATCCATATCGACCCGGCGTTCGCTAGGATGGGCGGGTTCGACGCGCCCTTCATGCACGGGCTGTGCACCTACGGCATTGTGGGTCGCGCCATCCTGCGAGAGCTATGCGCCGACGATCCGGGCGCCTTCCATTCCTTCCAGGGCCGGTTCGCTGACCGGGTGCTGTACGGGGACACCATCGTCACCAAGATCTGGCGCACAGGCGACGGCGAGGCCATCGTGCAGGGCGAAACCGCAGACGGCCGTATCGTCCTGTCTCAAGCCAGGGCGAAATTCGCAGGCCCAGCATAGGCATCGACATGTCGCCCTATCCTCACCTGCTGTCACCGCTGAACCTGGGGTTCGTGACGCTCCCGAACCGCACGCTGATGGGCTCGATGCACACCGGCCTTGAGGAGGCGCCGGATGGATACGATCGGCAGGCTCGGTTCTTCGCCCGACGGGCGCAAGGCGGCGCGGGTCTGATCGTAACGGGCGGCGTATCGCCCAATGAGGCGGGCCGGCTAGGCCGGAACGGCGCGGTGATGCGTGAGGCCGCCGTGGCGGGACACGGCCGCATCACGTCCGCTGTGCACCAGTCGGGCGGACTCATCGCCCTGCAACTCCTCCACGCGGGGCGCTATGCGCGTCACGAGGGCCTCGTCGCCCCGTCGCCGATCGCCTCCCGAATAAACCCGCTGACGCCGCGCGAGCTGACCGAGGAGGAGATTCTCGCCACGATCGAGGACTTCGCGAACGCCGCGATGCTGGCCAAGGAGGCTGGCTACGACGGGGTGGAGATCATGGGTTCGGAAGGTTACTTGCTGAACCAGTTCCTGGCGCCGCGGACCAATCAGCGCACTGATCGCTGGGGGGGCTCTGCAGCCAATCGCCAGCGGCTGCCTACCGAGATCGTCCGGGCGGTCCGCGCTCGTTGCGGTGATGAGTTTATTCTCGTCTACCGGCAGTCGTTGCTCGATCTTGTGGAGGGTGGCAGCACCTTCGACGAGGTGGTCGATCAGGCCAAGACGGTCGTGGCCGCCGGCGCGAACCTGGTCAATACGGGGATCGGCTGGCACGAGGCGCGGATCCCCACCATCGCCCACATGGTGCCCCGCGGAGCTTTCGCGTGGGCCGCGGCACGGCTCAGGTCCCATCTCAACTTGCCGGTCGTGGCGTCGAACCGGATCAACACCCCGGAGCTTGCCGACCGCCTCATCGCCGACGGCAACGCCGACATGGTTTCAATGGCACGGCCCTTCCTGTCCGATCCCGACTTCGTCGCCAAGGCCCGGGCCGGGCGACGCGCCGCGATCAATGTGTGCATTGGCTGCAATCAGGCCTGCCTGGACAACGCTTTCACCGGCCAGCTCACGACCTGCATGGTCAATCCCGCCGCCTGCCGCGAGGCCGAATTCGGCGATGTCGCGGGGCCGATCGAACCCAAGCGTGTCGCGGTCGTTGGCGCGGGGCCCGCGGGCCTGGCCGCGGCGGTGACGAGCGCGGAGCGGGGCCACAGGGTCACCCTGTTCGAGATGTCAGAGCGGATCGGCGGGCAGTTCAATCTCGCGCGGCGGATTCCGGGCAAGGAGGACTATGCCGAAACCATCGCATATTACGGCGCGCGGCTGTCCGAGCTCGGGGTCGAAGTGCGGTTGGGAACGCTTGCCCGCGCGCAGGAGCTTCTCGCCGCCGCCTACGATCATGTGATCCTGGCCACCGGCGTGGAGCCGCGAGCCCTGGACTCGGTCGGGGTGGACGACCCTCGTGTGCTCACCTATGCGCAGGCCATCGAAATGCCCGAACGAGCGGGCGACACGGTGGCGATCCTGGGCGCGGGCGGCATTGGCTTCGACGTGGCTCAACTGCTGGCGCATCCGACTGGCGCGGGCGATCCCACGGAGCCCGACATTGAGGGGTTCTCCCGGGATTGGGGGATCGACACGGCCTTTACCGAGCGCGGCGCCCTGCAGCGGCCGCCGACGTCCTGGCCGGCGGCCCGACGGGTCACGATCTTCCAGCGAAAGCCGGGATCAGCATTCGGCGCGGGCCTGAGCAAGACGCGCGGTTGGGCCAACGTCCAGGAGGTGGCGCGCCGCGGTGTCGCCATGACCGGGGATGTCGTCTATGGACATCTCTCGTTGGAGGGCCTGCATATCACAGTGGGCGGCATCCCTCGATTGGTCGTGGCCGACACGTTCGTGTTATGCATCGGCCAGGAGCCGCAAGCCGGAATCGCCCCGGCGCTGGCGGCTGGGCGGGTTCCATATTCGCTGGTCGGCGGCGCGCGAGACGCTGCTGGTCTGGATGCGGTGCGGGCCATCGAGGAGGGAACCCGGGCGGCGCTCACGATCTGAGCGGCCCCAAGGATTCGAATGCATGCCAAAACCTGATCAGTCCGTCGTTAAGTCCGCCGCCCGGACCCTGGAAATTTTTGAATACTTCGACGAAGTCCGCAGGCCTGCGCATATCCAGGACGTGGCCTTGGCGCTAGGCTATCCACATTCCAGCACCGCGGCGCTACTCCGCAGCCTTGCCGATCTCGGCTACCTGGAGTTTTCCTCCGACGACAAGACATTCTTTCCGTCCATCCGGGTCTCCCTGCTCGGTCACTGGGTTGGCGACGAAATCCTCCCGCTCCGGCGCATTCAGCAGCAGATGCGTGACATCGCAGAGCAAACTCAGATGACCGTGGTGCTGGGTGCGGCGAGCGGCGGCTACTGCCAGTATGTCCGCGTGATCGAGGGCGCGACGCCGATCCGCTACCACCTCAAGGCGGGTACGCGGCGATGCCTTGCTCGCTCGACCCTGGGCCGCGTGCTCCTGGCCATGGCCCCTCCTGATCGCAGGGCCCGGCTGATCGCCGAAGGCCTGGCGGTGTGGGACGGCGATGAAGCGCCGCCGGCCGCCGAGGAGGTCGCCAGAGACGTTGCCCAGGTCGCTGCCCGAGGACACGCCTTCCATGCCGGCCTGGTCAACGACAACGCCGCGATGCTGGCCATCCCCCTCTCGGTCAGTCCGCCCGCACGTCCGCTGGCCCTTGGCCTGGCCGCCCCAAAGGACCTGTTCCGGGGTCGCCGCGCCGAGCTGCTCAAAATCATGGGCGACGTGCTCGGAAGCCCGGGCGCGGCCCACAAGACCGCCTGAGCGTCGGGCTGTCGTCAGGCGGGTCTGGGGTTCTGGATTAGGACGGTGCCCTGCGCCGAGCAGCAGAGCCGGCCCTCGTTTTCCATCTCGATCCTGACGACCGCGGTCTGTTTGCTCATGGAGATGATTTCCGCATGCGCCGTGACCGTCCCGCGGCTGACCGGGGCGAGCAGGTTGATCTTGAACTCGGTCGTGGCCGCCCACTGGCCCTTCTCCATATGGGGGTAGCAGACGCATCCCAGCACGTGATCGCAGGCGGCAGACAGGACGCCGCCATGCATGTTGCCGAAGCCCGTCAGCAGCTTTGGGTCGACATCCATCTCCGCCGTGAGGCCGCCCGGTTCCATGGCCACGATCCGCAGGCCCAGGAACTCGGGGAGGCCGGTCATCCGATTGCTCGAAGCCATGAAGGCTTCGACCATCTCGGCGTGAAACTCGGGCATTCTGCGCGGGATCATTGCATTTCCTTTCACGGCTTAGCGAAAACGGTCGGCGCGAGCGAGCGCGGTCTCGGCGCCGCTGACGAGGTCTTCCAGGACGTCCCGGGCGGGGCGAATCGCCTTGATGAGCCCCATGCCCTGGCCGGCAAACCCAGGTGCGATATCCTTGCGCTGATCCAGGGTCGCCGCCGCGAGCACGGGCCCGGCGATGATCGACTGGAAGGGCATGGGCAGCGGCGACTTCTCCGCGTCCACCCAGGCCTGCGCCCACTTATTGCGGATGATCCTGGCCGGCTTTCCGGTGACGGATTTTGACACTACCGTGTCGCCATCGCCGTACTCGACCAGAACCTCCTTCTGGAATTGCTGAATGCCGGCTTCCTCCGTCGCCAGGAAAGCGGTGCCCACCCAGGCGCCTTCAGCCCCCAGCATCATCGCGGCGGCTACGCCGCGGCCGTCGGCAATACCGCCGGCCCCGAGCACCGGGATGCGCCCCGCCATGGCGTCGACGACCTGGGGGATAAGCGCCATGGTGCCGATCGGCGAATTGTGTCCGCCCCCGTCATGTCCCTGAGCGACCACCACGTCGATGCCAGACGCGGCGACCTGCAGTGCGTGCTTCACAGACCCGATGACGGCCATGATCTTTGTACCGTTCTCCCGCAGTCGCTCCATCCAGGGGCCGGGGTTTCCCAGGCCCGCGGCGTAGACCGGCACCTTTTCCTCGATCACCACCTCCATTTGCGCCTCGAAGAACTCCTTTGAGAAGAACGCGGGGCCGCCCCGAGCTTCGGCGTTGGTGTCCTCGCGCGGACGGACGACCTTTTGCAGGCCTTCCTGGCGCATGAAGTCGGCTGCAAACGCCTGATAGTCGCCAAGCAGATCCATGGGCGACGGCTTGCCGCCCTCGCCGGAGCCTGCCGCCGCGTCGACCACCTCGCGGCGGACCGAGGCCGGCAGCAATGTGTCGACGCCGAAGGGCTTGTCGGTGAGCGATCGCACTTCGCGGATCCACGCGCGAAGTTCCTCGGGCGAGCAGGCTGCGGCGCCAAGGATTCCTAGCCCTCCGGCATTGGAGACCGCCGCTGCCAGGCGGGGAACACTGGCCCCGCCCATTCCGGCGAGGACGATGGGATAGCGGATACCGAAAATCTCGCAGATGCGGCTGTGCAAAGCCATGACAGTGTTCCTTGTCTCTGATGATGAGGGTCGCTGAGCCGACCTTGGGTCAGCGACCCTGGAAGACAGGCTTGCGTTTCTGCATGAAGGCGAGTGGCCCCTCCCGGGCGTCCTCGGTTCGGAAGACAGGGGCAGCCATTTCGGATTCGATCTGCATGGCTTCAGCTTCCGGTCGGCCCAGGCAAGCTCGCGCCGACCGGCGGATGGCCTGTACCGCAATCGGCCCGTTGGCGGCGATGCGCTCAGCCAGATCAAGGGCTGTGGGCAGCACGTCGGCCTGGGGGACCACGCGATTGAGGAACCCCAACTCGAGCGCTTCAGCGGCGGTAATGAGATCGCCGGTGAGCAGCAGCTCCATGGCCCGGGCATAGGGTATTTGTCGGGGCAGTCTCACCGTCGAACCGCCTCCTGGGAAGATCGCCCACTTGACTTCCTGCACCCCAAACTTGGCGGATTCGGACGCGACCCGCAGGTCCGTCCCCTGCGCCAGCTCCATGCCCCCGGCGATCGCGTGACCGTTGATCGCCGCAATCACCGGCTTGACCACGTCGAAGGTCCGAAGAAGCCCTCGGCCCAGCATCTCCCCGTCCGCCAGCAGGCGTCGATCCCACTCGTCTTCGGCTGGCCGCGCGCGACTCATCAACGGAATGAACCGTCCAAGATCGGCTCCAGAACAGAAAGCCTTATCACCGGCGCCGGTGACCACCGCGACGCGGATGTCGGGGTCGTCACGCACTGCGGTCCAGGTGTCGGCCAGTCGAACCAGCATCTCCGGGGAGATGGCGTTTCTGGCCTCAGGCCGGTTGAGGGTGATGAGCGCGACATGGTCCTTCCGCTCGAACGTAACGACGTCGCTCATGCTTTCTCCGACACATATGTGTTTTGTTATGACATCTTCATGCTACGCTGACTTTCCGGATGAAGGAAAGCCTGAAGCGAACGTTGCGGCGGTCCGCGGCGGAAAAGGCCGATTGGCAGGATCGGTCGTCGGCGCCGGCAGGCTGTTCCCGTAAGAGGATTATCGATGACTGAACCGCACCGTACCGTCTTCAGAACGGCCGACGGCCTCGACCTCGTCGCCGACCGCTACGGCGCGCCGATCCGCGGCGGCGTGCTGCTGGCGCACGGGGGCGGCCAAACTCGGCACGCCTGGGCCAAGACCGCGGCGGCGCTGGCGGATCGCGGCTGGGAAGCCGTCGCCCTGGACCTGCGCGGCCACGGCGACAGCGGTTGGTCGCCGACGGGCGACTACCAGATGGAACGGTTTGCGGGCGACCTCGCAACCGTCGCCAACGAGATGGGCGGACGTCCGGCGCTGATCGGCGCGTCGCTCGGCGGGCTCGCGGGATTGCTCGCTGAAGCCGAGATCGCGCCTCGGAGCTTCAGCTCCATAACCCTGGTGGACATTGTGCCCAACATGGACATGGACGGCGCCGCTAAAGTCATGGGCTTCATGAGCGCCCATATCGGCGAAGGTTTCGCTAGCCTTGAGGAGGCGGCCGATGTGATCAGCTCCTATTTGCCCCACCGCACAAGGCCTTCGGACCTTTCCGGATTGGCGAAGAACCTTCGGTGCGGCGGCGATGGT
Source organism: Phenylobacterium sp. (assembly GCF_030651185.1). Taxonomy (GTDB): domain Bacteria; phylum Pseudomonadota; class Alphaproteobacteria; order Caulobacterales; family Caulobacteraceae; genus Phenylobacterium. The sequence goes on along the minus strand of NZ_JAUSCJ010000015.1, from coordinate 6,426 downwards.
CGATATCGCTGGCATTGGGATCCCAGCTTCGTCGCAAGCGCGAACCGGGAACGGTCGAGGCGAGATGCGCAGGCGTTCGACGCCGGACTGGCCAGTCTAACCCTGCCAGTGCACCTCATTCGTGGTCGGCTGAGCGAATTGGTGACGCGGCAAGCCGCCGAAGATTTCGTCGCAAAATTGACGAACGCCCAGTTCACCGATGTCGCTGGCGCTTCTCACATGGTCGCGGGGGATCGCAATGACGCCTTCCTCGACGCCGTGGTGGGCTTTCTCGATCGGCTGGATTCCGGGCAGCCCGCCAAAGTCGGCCGAAACTCGCCCTAGCAGGATATTGAACCGCATTTTTGGCTCGCTTTCAGCGAGACAGTTGTCCAATGGACCGGAAGAAATGCTAATGATTTCATCGATAGCGCTTCGCGGGTTGAGGTGAAATTGCGCCGATTGAGCCAAGTTCACCCCCGGTACCCGGCTTTTTCAACAGCCTGTTAGATGCACAGGCAAGCAAGCTAATCATCTCGGCCGTCTCCGGAATGGCGGCCAGGCTTCACGCGACTGCTGCTTAGACAGGTGCCAGCGGCGGCTTTGATATTCGGGCATTCCGGGACAATCCACTGCCGCTTTCCCTCCATCAGGATTTCCTCGGCGGCCCGCTGGAAATGATCGAGCGCCTGCAGGTAGTTGGGCCATGAATTCAAGCCGACTCCCGTGCTCCGGTCCAGCCAAACTCTGATCACGTCGGACTTGGCTTTCGCCCCCTCGGCAAAGGCCCGCCCGAGGTCGATGAGCGCATCTAAGGGAGGCAACCGTTCTCAAGCGTGCCATCCAGGATTCCTCGGTGATAGCGCCCCACCGCGGCCAGCGTCGCGCCGTCATTTCCAGGTCAAATCCCGGGTGCCGGTTTTGGGATCGCCCGTCTTTTGCGCCACGACAGGAGAATTGCGGCTTTTGCCTGGCAAAGTCCGCAATACCCGGCGCAGTTTAACCAAGTATAGATAACGTGCATGTAAGATCGTGTGCAACGGAATCGTAAGAGGCGACAGAGTGATGTCCAAGGCCCCGCCGGAGAGCGATCAACAGTTCGCCGCAGTCATTTCGACTCGCCGACGACAGATCGCCATGCGGCTGCTTTTGCCAGCGATTGTCGCCCCAATATACGCCGTGTTTACAGGTTCCTTCATGGCCACGGTGGCGGGGGTGCTCGGCTACTTCCTGTTGCAAGCGCTTGAGGTCTGGGTCTTTCCCCGCGCACTGATTGAGCGACGGATGGAGGGCGCGCGCTGGCGGGCCGCAGCCCTGGCGGTTGTGGCGGTCAATGGAGTGATTTTCGGTTCGGTTGGCATCGTCGCGGCCGTTTTCGGCGGACCTTGGGGAGCCGCCTGCGGCGCGCTGTGGGTGTCGGGCGCGATTTTGAACGCGGTTCTGACCAGCGTGGGTTGCCGCCCGGTGTTCGTTGCCGCCCTCCTGCCGCAGATCGGCTACTTTATCATTCTCGCTCTCCTCGCCATGCCTCTCGGCGCGCCGCTCGGTCAAGCTGTGGCTTTGGCTGTGACGGCGGGGTTGAACGTCACAGCTGCATTGTTGGCCTGGCGACTCTATCAGAATACCCTGGCGGCCGAGCGTGAGGCCAAGGCGCTGGCGCAAGCCGCGACCGCCGCGAAGTCGGCTTTTGTCGCGATGGTCAGCCATGAACTTCGCACGCCACTCAGCGCCATTCTGGCGGGCGCGACCGAGGTAGGGGGTCGATCGCGCGACGCTTGCGATCGTTCAAGCGCGCGCCTCATCCTTGACTCCGCCCGTATGATGCGGAGCCTGCTCAACGACCTGCTGGACATGTCCAAGATTGAAGCGGGCCGCCTGACGATTGAAGAGGTTCCCTACGACCTTCAAGCACTGGTGGAAGACACCCTACAATTCTGGTCCGCCGAGGCGCGCAAGAAGGGCGTTTCACTCCGCCTGGAGGCCGGGCCCATACTTGGCTGGGCTCGGGGTGACCCCTTCCGACTTCGACAGATCTTCAACAACCTGCTTTCGAATGCAATCAAGTTCACCGACGATGGCGGGGTTGTGGTGCGGGTCACAACGCCCGTGGACGCGCACGGGGAACTCCTGCAGGTCGAGGTGACTGATACAGGACCTGGAATGACCCCCGATCAGCTCGAACGCCTCTTTGTCGCGTTCGAGCAACTGGACGCGAGCACGGCCCGTACTCACGGCGGCACCGGGCTTGGTCTGAACATCAGCCGGCAGTTGGCGGAGTTAATGGGTGGGGACTTGGCGGTGGTCAGCGACGCTGGCGGAGGCACTACCTTCACATTGAAGCTTCCGCTCGCAAGGCTCGACGGGACCTTCGAGCCGGAGGGTTACGAGCAACCGGTGACGCCCAGCGTGGATCTCAGAGTCTTGATCGTCGACGATCATGAGATCAATCGCCGAGCGTTTGGCCTGATGTTGCAGCCCTTCTGCAGCCAGGTCGTCACCGCTCAGGACGGTCAGGCCGCGTTGGCGCTCTTGGCGACCAGCGAATTCGATGTCGTGCTGATGGATATGAACATGCCGGTAATGGGCGGCCTGGAAGCGGTGCGGCGGCTAAGAGACTCAAACGGGATGAATCGGAATACGCCTGTTATCGCGCTGACAGCGTCTTCGTCCGCCGACCACGTCGACCAATGCCGAGCTGCGGGAATGCAGGCCTTTGTGAACAAGCCGGTCGAGGCACACAAGCTGTTCGCCGCTATCGAGGCGGTCCTGGATTCGATGAACGCTGAACAGGGTATCGGCCACCCGCCACACCCGTTCGCACCGGCGGGAGCCAGAACCCAGCCGATCGCTGAGGGCCCGAAGGCGATCGGTATGATGGGCTAAAGACCGTACCGGCCAGCGCTTCGACGCGAGTGCGCGTGAGGCCTTGCGGCGCGTGCGCGATCTTGGCGCCACCTCAGACACCCTTACCGGCCTGGCCAATCGCCGCCAGCTGGAAACGATGCTGGACGTCCAATTGGCGGAAGCCGCGCGCAGCGGCCAGCCGATCAGTTGCCTGATGGTCGATCTCGATCACTTCAAGCGTTTCAACGACACGTTCGTGCACGACGCCGGAGATGCCGTGCTGCGCGAAGTCGGCGCGGTCCTGGACCATGTGACGCGAGAAGGCGGGCTAGCCTGCCTGCCGTTACGGCAGTGAGGAATTCGTGCTCTTGATGCCTGGATGTGGGCCGGATCAGGCTCTGGAGCGTGCCGAGGACGTTAGGCGTCGCGTCGAGGCGCTCTGCGTGACGCACAACGGCCAGGATCTGGGGCTGACGACGGTGTCGCTTGGTCTGGCGAGCGCACCGGACCACTGTGCACTGGACCGGCTCGTTGAGACGGCGGATGCTGCAATGTACGGGCCAAGGGAGCTGGCCGAAACCAAGTCGCGGTGGCTGTGGCCCGGCGCCCCGGCAGGGCCGTCGCCTGAGCGACGCCGCCGTCCGACATCGGCGACTGAGTGGGCCTGGACGGGTTGAGTGGCCTCTTGCGATGCGGTCATCCAAGTGGACGCTCGCCGCTGGGGCATCCACCTCGATAGATCGGGTTGGGCGAAGGCCGGTCAAGCGCGGGTCGGCCTTTCGCCCTCTGCCCTCTTCCGCTCACGCTTGGCGTCACGGCGCGGCGCTGAAGGCCTGCCTGTCGGCGCGTCGATCTCGATGTCAGAGCCTCAATTCGTCTCCATCAACGCGCGCTGCGTTCGATCCAGAGGCGGCGGGCCGCCTTTTCGATGGGCGTCTCAGCTGCGCTCAGATTGCATTGTCGTAGGAATGTAAGGCCGACATCGTTGGCTCGCCGCCAGGTAATTTCAGCTTCGAAGGCTTCTCCTGAGCGGCAGACCAGCAACATCAACGGTTTGGAGAAGTTATCTGGCGCGCCCAATCGAACGCGAGCCCCTGATTTGCTCAGGTCTCGAATGGCGCAGTCCACGGTCAGGGCCGCTGCTCCGTGAATCAGAATGCCAGCCAAGAGGGTCCGTTGTCGGTCGCTGCTGCGGCGCTCTGAGCCATTGGCCTGTGACACGACGGGTATCCGATGATCCACAGTTTGAGGAAGCGCCCAAAAATCTCGGCCAACCTTACGGGATAAGTCGATCGTGATCGAGTCGAGGGCACCCGTATCCAGCTAAGAGTTCGCCCATCTGCAGCGGCGAACCAAGAACTGGCTGCTTGGCCGCCAATCATCAGCCCGTAGGGCGTTCAGGGTCGGCGCGATCTCGTCGGTGGAGGCTGGCGCCTGCCTCGTTGGCGCGAGCATCATCTTGCTCGGCCCGCGCGTTTTGTGATGTCGGCGATCGAGCAGGGCGCCCTCGGGCGGTCAGGCCTCAACCGTCGCTGGCCGACTTAGTTTTGGCGATACGACAATGAGCGCCACCATTGCCGCCGTGATCACAAGGGTCGCTGTGATCCGGCCGAACTCGAAGCCGCCTTGGCCGTGAGACTTGGTGAGCACGTCGCCCAGCGTGGCGCCGAGTGGACGGGTGAGAATGTATGCGGCCCAGAAGAGTACTGCCTGGGGAAGCCATTTCAGCCAGTGAAGCATCGCCACTACGGCGATAAGGCCTGCGAACAGCAAGGCTCCCTTCTCGAAGCCGAGATTCAACCCGGTCGCGTCGGCCGTGAAGTCGCCCAGCGCCGTACCCAGCGTATTCGAGACGACAATGGTCAGCCAGTAGAACAGCTCGTCGCGGCGGGAGGTGATCTTGTCGGCGGCGATCTTGCCGGTCGTGAAGCGCCAGGCCAGGAGCACGGCGATCACCAACCCCAAGAGGACCGCTGACGGGTCGCGCCTGATCGTGGGTCGCAACACGTCAGACTTGGATGAGCTGTCGGACTGGCTACGGCTTGTGACCCTCTGGAGCGGCCTGGGCATCACAGTGCTGGCGATTGGTGGCGGCCTGCTGATCGCTTCGGTCTTTCTTCGTCGCCTCGACCGGGTGAACCGGTCCCTTCAGGAAATCATGGACGGCCGGCTGGAGGAGCGTGTCCCAGCCATCAGAATGGGCGACGAATTCGACCGGCTCACCAGCAATCTCAATCTCATGCTAGATCGCAATCAGGCCGTCATGGACGGGCTGCGGCAGGTTTCCACTGGCATCGCCCATGACCTGCGGACGCCGCTCAGCCGGCTGAGACAACATCTCGATTCAATGCGAGACCTCACCAGACCGGAGGATTTGCAACGCGCCATCGACGATGCGCTTGCACAGGTTGACGACGTACTGACTACATTCCACGCCCTCCTGCGGATTGGTCAGATCGAGGGGGGAGCAGGCCGGGCGAGGTTTGAGCCTGTCGATCTTTCCGCCGTCATGGACCGGGTTCGGCTCGCCTATGAGACCGCCGCTGAGGACGCCGGAAAGACATTGAGCGCGCAGATTGCTCCGGACATCGTGGTCAATGGTGACCCTCAACTGCTGACGCAGCTATTCGCCAATCTCCTGGAGAACGCCCTTCGGCACGCCGGTGACAAGGCCCATATCACCATGAGCTTGGCCCAGGTCGCCGGCGCTGTAAGCGCGGTTGTAGCGGACGACGGGCCCGGCGTTCCCGCCCACGAACGGCAGCGGGTATTACGGCGTTTCTGTCGGCTGGACGCCAGTCGCAGCAGTCCAGGCTCCGGCCTTGGACTCGCTTTGATCGCGGCAATCGCCGAACTTCATGATGCTGAACTGAGCCTGTCGGACAACAGCCCAGGCTTGGCCGTGGAGGTCCGCTTCGCAGAAGGTCTGCCCCACCTCTCGCGACTCCCCAGTCGCGGACCGGAAGATATATAAAAAAGCCGTCACGCACCTTTTATATACAAATAGCACTTGACCCCGGCGCATGAGAGTCTCAATCCTGGGGTAGCCCGGCATTCGCGGGCGTTCGGTATCAGGAAGCCCCCCACAATGAATCTGATCCGAAATGTCTCGTCCGCGCCGCTTCGCTTCGGTCGCGCCGCCCAATCCATGCTGCTCGCCGCCGGCGTAGGCCTGCTTCTGGCGAGCCCCGCTTGGGCAGCGGGCGGCGGTACTGCCATGCCGTGGGAGGGCCCGCTCACCACGGTGATGCAGTCGCTCTCCGGCCCTGTCGCAAAGGCGATTGGCATCATCGCCATCGTCCTGACAGGGCTCGGCTTCGCCTTTGCTGAAGGTGGCTCGGCCATGCGCAAGGGCATCGGCATCGTCTTCGGGCTGGCCATCGCCTTCACGGCCACGACCTTCGTCAGCACCTTCTTCAACCTCACCGCCGGCGCGGCGTTCTGAGGTGGCGCAGTCCGAAGTCGAGGGCTTCGAGATCGCCTTCCACAGCTCCCTTTCGGAGCCGGTGACGATTGCGGGGGTTCCGCGAATGATCGCCATACTGAACGGCACTCTGACAGCGGTCCTGGCGTTGGGCCTCCAGGTTCCCCTGATCGGCTTGC
>NZ_JAUSCJ010000011.1 GCF_030651185.1 Phenylobacterium sp. | reverse complement strand
GCGCCGGTCACCCTTCACCGATCAATCGACTCGCCGTAGGGTCGTGCCTGCATCATGGCTAGAAACACAGGCTCCTTCGCGAAAACAAAGCCCCGGTCAGTCGCATTTGAATTGTTGCGATCAGGTGACTCAGATGCCTGGAATAATTGGCGGCAGAGCGTTGATATATTTGGTGACCACTTAAGTACGCGTGTGAATTTGGCTGGGGTGCATGCGCCGCGCGCTACGCTTTCCGGGTTCAACCTCACAAATGTTTCGCTCTACAGGGCTTCGCTTAGCGAGGCGGACCTTTCAGGAGTAGACTGTGGTTTCGCCGATTTCCACGAAGCTAACCTCATCGGTTGTGACTTCAGTCACGCGAGCCTTCGGAACGCTCGGCTCTCCCGCGCCTACATGCGTGGAGCGCGTCTCGATCACGCCAACCTCAGGGGCGCAGATTTACGCAGAGCAAGCCTGACGTCTGCATCTCTGGTCGGTGCTGACATTCGAGGGGTTGACCTAACTAGCACTCGCGGACTCATTCAGGAGCAGCTGGACGATGCGAATGGCGATGGGCGAACCCGTGTCCCCCCGCACTTAGTTCAACCCAGTCATTGGCTCGAGTACGAGCCGGAAGACGACGACGAAGAAGATCTCGAGAACCTCCGCATTCTGCCAGCAACGGTAGAAGTCGCTGTCGTCGGAGGTACGGTTCAGCTCTCAGAGCGGCCCGGAGATGCGGCCTTTTCGTCGTCTGTTAATGCGAACGTCCTTCGCCAAGAAATTCTGCAAGGCCTTGAGCGGATACATGCAAGGTGCGGGAACCTATCCGAGCTTCAGGCTGCAATTGGTTCATACGCAGAAGAATTGCGGGATCCTGACCTTGATATCATTATTGTTGGTGTTCGGGCCCTGAAGATACAGACGATCTTTGAGGCTGTGATAGCTTCCGCAGGAACGGACGATAACCCGGAGCTTCTGCCAGATATAGTCGGCTCTATTCGAGCGACGCTCATTCAGCACTATCTGTTTATAAATCAATCTCATAGGTGGCGTGCGTTCTTGGAGGAGGCTTCTATGTCTCCATACGAGGCCGGGGATCGCGACCGAGCGCTCCAATCCGGCAACGAGATGTCTGAGGTGCTGCACGCGCACCAGGATGTTGTGGACGGAAGAGTTCCTAAGGCGCTCGCTCGTGTCACTGACGAGGTTGAGATAACCGACGACCGGCAAAAACTGGCAGTATTCAACCTCTTCGCCAGCATTGAAAACCTTCTCAAAGGCCTCATTTCTTGGACGGTAAGAGAGGCGCGGCGCCTCGTTGGCGAAACATGGGGCCATTTCCGCGCAGACCTCGCCAAGGTAGTGGGTAAGGGAATGGCGCGCTTGCTCGTGGCAGCTTTTAGTACACACGTGGTTACGTACTTGGCGGCGACCTATCCAGAACGATTTGCTTGGTTAACTCACGCTGTAGCATTGCTGCACGTGGCCGATGCCGACGCCCTAGAAGAATAGGCGACTGCCGAGACTCGCCCCCGCGTCTTTAGAAAACCTCGGGCCTCGCCGCCAAGAACCTCCCTTCCAAATCCCCGCCACGGGGGTAGGGTCTGGCCTCAAAGAGACACCTCCAGAGACCAGACCCATGGCCGACGCCGCCGACACCTCCGCCTATGACGCCGCCCGCTACAAGCGCGCCGGGCGGGGCAAGATCTACGACTCCATCATCGACACCATCGGCGACACCCCCCTGGTGGCCCTGCCCAACCTCACCAAGGCGCTGAAGCCCAAGGGGCGCGTGCTGGCCAAGCTGGAGTTCTTCAATCCGATCGGCTCGGTGAAGGACCGCATCGGGGTGGCGATGATCGAGAGCCTGGAGGCCCGCGGCATCCTCAAGCCCGGCGGCGCCATCATCGAGCCCACCAGCGGCAATACCGGCATCGCGCTCGCCTTCGTCGCCGCGTCGAAGGGCTACAAGCTGACCCTGGTGATGCCCGAGAGCATGTCCATCGAGCGGCGCAAGATGCTGCTGATCCTGGGCGCCAAGCTCGAGCTGACCCCGGCCGAGCGCGGCATGGCCGGCGCCGTGGCCCGAGCCAAGGAGCTGGTGGACGCCACGCCGGGCGCCGTCATGCCCCAGCAGTTCGACAACGCCGCCAACCCGCTGATCCACCGGGTCTCCACCGCCGAGGAGATCTGGAACGACACGGCCGGCAGCGTGGACGCGGTGATCTCCGGGGTCGGCACCGGCGGCACCATCACCGGGATCGGCCAGGTGCTGAAGGCCCGCAAGCCGTCCCTGAAGATGATCGCCGTCGAGCCCGAGGCCTCGCCGATCCTGTCGGGCGGCAAGCCCGGTCCGCACAAGATCCAGGGCATCGGGGCGGGCTTTGTCCCCTCGATCCTCGACCGCGGGGTGATCGATGAGATCATCCAGGTCTCCAACGACGACAGCTTCGCCATGGCGAGGCGCGTGGCCCGCGAAGAGGGCATCCCGGTCGGGATTTCCTCGGGTGCGGCCCTGACGGCGGCCTTCGACGTGGCGTCCCGCGACGAGTTCGCCGGCAAGACGGTGGTGGCCATCATCCCGAGCTTCGCCGAGCGCTACCTGTCCACCGCCCTGTTCGACGGGCTCTAACCGGCGGCGTCCGGGCCGTGACCGACGTCTATGGCCCCGCCAAACGCTCGGCGGTCATGGCCCAGGTGAAGGGCAAGGACACCACGCCGGAGATGAAGGTCCGCAAGGCCCTGACGCGACTGGGCGCCCGCTACCGCCTGCACCGCAAGGACCTGCCGGGCTCGCCCGACATCGTGCTGCCGGGCCGCAGGCTGGCGATCTTCGTCCACGGCTGCTTCTGGCACGGCCACGACTGCGCGCGAGGCGCCCGCGTCCCCAAGGCCAACCGCGACTACTGGGTGGCCAAGGTCGGCCGCAACCGGGCGCGGGACCTGGTCTCCCAGGACGCGTTGGCGGCGCTGGGTTGGCGCGTGGAGACGATCTGGGAGTGTGACCTGAAGGACGGCGCGGCGTTGACGGCGCGGTTGGCGGGGCTGCTGGCGGCCAGACCCTAGCCCCCTCCGTCACGCGCTGACGCGCGCGCCATCTCCCCCGCATCGCGCTTCGCGCTGGGGGAGGAATTAGACGCGCCAAGTCCTCCCCCAGGCCGCAGGCCGTTGCAGGGGAGGTGGATCTGAGCTCAGCGAACAGACGGAGGGGGTTAGGCCCTCGCCGCTACGACGGACTCTTCCCCAGACGCCAGCACCCGCGCGATGGCGGCGCTCAGGGCGCCGGGGTCGATCGGCTTGGCCACGTGGTCGGTCATGCCGGCGGCGACACAGTCGGCCCAGTCCTGGTCGCTGCCCGAGGCGGTGCAGGCGATGACCGGCGTTCCCTGGTTCAACCCCGCCGTCGCCCGCAGGCGGCGGCAGGCCTCGCGGCCGTCCATCTCGGGCATGTAGACGTCCATCAGGATGACGTCGAAGGGCTGCGCCGCGGCGATCTCCAGCCCCTCGGCCGCCGAGGCCGCGGCGATCAGGTCCATGCCGAAAGGCTCCAGCATCAGGGCCACGGCGCGGCGGTTGATCTCGTGGTCGTCCACCACCAGCACCCGGACCTCGGCCACGTCGGCCAGGTCCGGCGCCGCGGCGGCGGCGGCGTCCGGAAGCTCGATGGCCAGGGTGAACACCGCGCCCTGGCCGGCCAGGCTTGCGGCGGTGAGGTCGCCCCCCATCAGGCGGGCCAGTTCGCGGCTGATGGAGAGGCCCAGGCCCGTGCCGCCATGGGTGCGGGCGGTGGAGACCTGGCCCTGTTCGAAGGACGCGAACAGGCGTGACAGTTCCTCGGGCGTCATGCCCCGCCCGGTGTCTGACACGGCGAAGCCGTAGACGTCGCCCTGCTGCGTGACGGTCAGGGTCACGGCGCCTGACGGCGTGAACTTGATGGCGTTGGAGATCAGGTTGTTGAGGATCTGGCGCAGCCGGGTCGGGTCGCCGGCCACGGCGCCCGGCATGGCCTTCAGGCCGAGGCGCTCCAGGGTCAGGCCCTTCTTCTCGGCCTCGGCCCGCCAGAAGGCGGTGGTGTCGTTGACGAGTCCCGCGAGATCGAAGGCGATGGTCTCCACGCGCATCCGGCCGGCCTCCATCTTGGAGAGGTCCAGCAGGTCGTTGAGCAGGGTGCGCATCATCCGGCCGCTCTCGGCGATCAGGGCGCCGTCGCTGGCGTCCTGGCCGCCCCGGCGCTCGATGGCCTCGGCGCCGGCCAGGATGGCGCTGATGGGGGTGCGCAGCTCGTGGCTGACCATGGCGATGAACGCCGACTTGGCGTCGGCGGCGGCTTCGGCGGCGTGGCGGCCCCGCTCGGCTTCCTCCCGCGCCCGGCGCTGGCCTTCGATGCCGTCGGCCGCCGCCCGCCAGAGGATGGTGGAGGAGAAGACCAGCAGCACGCCGACGATGCCCACGGCCACGCCATAGGTGGAGGTTCCGCTGATCGTCCAGGCCAGGCCCGCGGTGATCAGCAGATAGACGCCGAAGGGGGCCATGGAGGCGACATAGGCGGCCTGGGACCTCTGGTTGGTGACCACGGTGTTGAGCACGGCGCCGGCCAGGAACAGGCCGCCGCAGGTCAGGCCCCAGGCGCCCTGGCTGAGGATGGCCAGCACCGCCAGCGAGCCATAGACCATCGAGTTGAGCGCCAGCATGGCCAGGGCCAGGCTCCCCCGCACCGGCCGGGCCCGGGCGCGCTCCGAAGCAAAGAGATAGTATTCCGCCGCCTGCAGCAGACTGTAGCCGGCGATCCACAGGGCGGACGGCGCCCAGCCGGCCACGGGGGCGAAGGCCACGGCGTAGATGGCGGCGAACATCATGCGGGTGCGCAGGCCGTTACGGCGCGCGAGCATGGTCTTGGCAAGGCCGAGATCGGATGCGGTCTTCACGATGTGCGGCGTCCCCGGCTGGGGGTCTGGACGCCCCCTCTGGGTTGACGCTACGCCACCGCGCATAAACCATTCGTAAAGCGCGGGTCGTCGAACGCGGAATGCGGGAAACGCTCTAGAGCAGGTCAGGCGCAAGTGGGAACCGCTTCGCCGCCCGGACATGCTCTAGATTCAAGAAGATAGACCCTTTTCATCCGATCAGGTTGTTTCAACCTGATCCGGAAAGGGTCTAGGCGCGCGCCTCCACGATCACCTGCGTCTTCACCGAGTTGGCGATGTAGCACTCGTCGTGGGCTTCATGGTGCAGCTGGTCGAGCTGCTGCGCCGTGGGCGTGTCGCCCTGCCAGGTGATGGCCGGCCGCAGCCAGACCTTGGTCAGGGCCAGGCGGCCGGGCGCGATCTCCTCCATGATCCCCTCGGCGGCGTCCTGGTAGCGCACGGCCAGGAACCCCGCGAGCCGGGCCCGGTGCAGGAAGGTCAGCATGTGGCAGTTGGAGAGCGCCGCCACCAGCATCTCTTCCGGATCGACCGCCGCCTCCACCGCCCACTTGCCCACCACGTGCGGCGAGGCCGAGGCGGCGAGTTCGACGCCGCCGTCGAAGGTGATGGCGTGGCCACGGCTGTAGCGACCCTTCAGGAAGTCCTCGCCGTCCTTGAGGGTCCAGAGGACCTCGGCGACGTATTTCGCCATCGTCAGAAGGCCTCCGCCGGCAGGGCCATCATCAGCTCGGCCCCCGTGGTCAGCTTGGCCAGGTGGGCGCCGGCGTCGGGCAGGACCCGCTGCATGTAGTAGCGGCCCACGGTCAGCTTGGTGGCGTAGAAGGGATCGGCGTCGCCGGCGGCGATCTTGGCCTGGGCGGTCTTGGCGATCAGGGCCCACATATAGGCCAGGGCCGTGAGGCCGAAGAGATGCATATAGTCGGTGGACGCCGCCCCGGCGTTGTCGGGGTTCATCAGCCCGTTCTGCATCAGCCACATGGTGCCCTCCTGCAGCTTGGCCTTGGCGTCGGCCAGGCCCTCGGTGAAGGGCGCCAGGGCCGGGTCGCCCTGGTTCGCATCGACGAACATGTCGATCTCGGCGAAGAAGCTCATCACCGCCCGGCCGCCGTCCGCCGCCAGCTTGCGGCCCACCAGGTCGAGGGCCTGGACGCCGTTCGTGCCTTCGTAGATCAGGGCGATGCGGACATCGCGCATGTACTGGCTGGCCGGGAAGTGCTCGGTGAAGCCCGAGCCGCCGTGGATCTGCAGGGCGTCGGAACAGACCTTCAGGCCCTTGTCGGTGAGGAAGCCCTTCACCACCGGGGTCATCAGGGCCATGTAATCATTGGCCTTCTGGCGCACCGCCTCGTCGGGGCTGGCATGGGCCAGGTCGCCGTGCAGGGCGGTCCAGAACAGGAAGGCGCGGCCGGCCTCGATGATGGCGCGGCTGTCCATCAGCATGCGGCGCACATCGGGGTGGACGATGATCGGGTCGGCGGGGCCGTCGGGGTTCTTGGGTCCGGTCAGCGAGCGGCCCTGCAGGCGGTCCTTGGCGAAGCTGGCGGCGGCCTGGTAGGCGGCCTCGGCCTGGGCGATGCCCTGCAGGCCGACCCCGATCCGGGCCTCGTTCATCATCACGAACATCAGCCGTAGGCCCTGGTTCTCTGTCCCCACCAGCCAGCCGGTGCTCTCCTCATGCGAGATGACGCAGGTGGCGTTGCCGTGGATGCCCATCTTCTCTTCCAGGCCAGCGCAGAAGACGCTGTTGCGCGCGCCCGGCTGGCCTTGAGCGTCGGGAATGAACTTGGGCACGATGAACAGGCTGATGCCCCGCACCCCGGCCGGCGCGCCCTCGATGCGGGCCAGCACCAGGTGGACGATGTTCTCGGCCATGTCGTGCTCGCCGCCCGAGATCCAGATTTTCTGGCCCGAGATCCTGTAGCTGCCGTCGCCCTGGGGGACCGCCTTGGTGCGTAGCAGGCCCAGGTCGGTGCCGCACTGGGGCTCGGTGAGGTTCATGGTCCCGCCCCATTTCCCGGAGACCAGGTTGGGCAGGTAGAGGCTCTTCTGTTCGTCGGAGCCGCCGTTGAGGATCGCCGAATAGCAGCCGTGGGTCAGGCCCGGATACATGGAGAAGGCCATGTTGGCCGAGGAACTCATCTCCGAGAAGGACAGGTTCACCACGTGGGGCAGGCCCTGGCCGCCATAGGCGGGCTCGGCCCCGATCGCCGGCCAACCGCCCTCGACCAGCTGGGCGTAGGCCGCCTTGAAGCCCGTGGGCGTGGTGACCGTGTTGTCGGAATGCCAGGTGCAGCCTTCCTTGTCGCCCACCGCGTTCAGGGGGGCGAGCACCTCGGAGGCGAAGCGGCCACCCTCCTCGATGATCTGCTCCACCACGTCCATCGCGGCGTCGGCGAAGGCCGGCAGGTCGGCGTACTTCTCGATCTGCAGCACGTCGCGCAGCAGGAAGACGTGGTCGCGCACGGGGGGCTGGTAGGTCATGTCGGCTCCGGAATGGGTAAAGGACTCCCGACGGGTCGGAAGCCCTTTCTGAATATCAGCTGGTTCGAGCCGGCGCCAAAGCGCGGTTCGTCACTTGGCGTGTTCGAGGTCGCCGAGCCGTTCGCGCAGGACCTGGTCGTAGTCGGCCGCGCGGGGCAGCAGGTCGGGGCGGGTGCGCGACAGCTGGGCCTCCAGGGCGTCACAGCCGGCGCGCAGTTCGTCGATGGCCTTGTCGATGTCCTGGCGCTGGGCCTCCAGGGCGACGATGCGCTCGCGGAACTTGGTGAGCGACTTGACGTTCTGGGCCGTGCCGCCGTCGTTCAGGTCGTAGAGGTCAAGGATCTCGCCGATCTCGGCCAGGGCCAGGCCGACCCGCTTGCCGTTGAGGATCAGCTGCAGCCGGCCGCGGTCCTTGTAGGAATAGACCCGGTTCATGCCGTCCCGGGCCGGCGCCAGCAGGCCCTTGTCCTCGTAGAAGCGCAGGGCGCGCGGCGTGCATTTAAATTCCAGGCACAACTGACGGATGGTGAAGGTGCGCGCCGGACGGCGCAGTTCCATGGGCATCTGGATGTCCTCCCTCGACGTTTTTGCTTTCCCAACACGTAAGCCTGAGTTCCGTTAACGTCAACATGATCGTTGGTCACTTAGCGGCAGCTCTCAGGCTTGTGATCGTCGCGCGGAGCCTTAGGCTGAGCCCCTCACCTGGGGGCGGTTCGATGGTTGCGTGGCTTTGCTCGGGGGCGGTCGCCCTGGTCCTGCTGGCGGGCGCGCCGGCCCTGGCCAAGGAAAGGCCTGCACCGCAGTCCGCCGCCACCGCCGGAGCCCAGCGCCAGGATGGCCTGCTGCCGGTCTATGTGGACAAGGCCAAGGGCCGCATCCTGCTCTCCCTGCCCGCGCCGGACTCAGACGGGGTCAGCGGCCGTTTCCTTTATCTCACCGCCCTGCGCACCGGCCTGGGCTCGGCGCCGGTGGGCCTGGACCGCGCCGCGATCGGCGAGACCCAGGTGCTGGTGTTCCGCCGCATCGGCAAGAAGGTCATCGCCGAATACGAGAACCCGCGCTTCCGCGCCGCCGGCGCCCCGGCCCCCGAGCAGACCGCCGCCCGCGAGGCCTTCGCCACCTCCACGGTGTGGGCGGGCGAGGTGGCGGGGACGGACGGAGACGGTCGCATCCTGGTGGATATCGCCAGCTTCCTCACCCGCGACGTCATGGGCGCCGCCGACGCCCTGAAGACCGCCGACGAGAAGGGCTACAAGCTGGTTCCGGACCTCTCGATGGCCGACCCCTCGGCGGTGAAGGTGTTCCCGGAGAACCTGGAGTTCGAGGCCCGCCAGACCTACCAGTCCGACACGCCCGGCCCCGAGAGCCGCAACATCGCCCCCGACGCCAGGCTGATCACCCTGCAGGTGCGGCACGCCCTCGTGAAGCTGCCGGAGCCGGGCTACGAAACCCGGAAGTTCGATCCCCGCGCCGGGGTGTTCGGCGGGGTGGTCCTCGACTATGCCGCCCCGCTCGGCGAGGAGATCGTCGGCCAGATGGTCTACCGGTTCCGGCTGGAGAAGACCGATCCCACGGCGGCCAGGTCGCCCGTGAAGAAACCTATCGTCTTCTATGTGGACCGCGCCGCGCCCGAGCCGATCCGCACCGCGCTTCAGGAAGGCGCGGCCTGGTGGGGGGAGGCCTTCGAGGCGGCGGGCTACGTGGACGCCTACCGCGTGGAGATCCTGCCCGAGGGGATCGACCCCCTGGACGTCCGCTACAACGTCATCAACTGGGTGGATCGCGCCACCCGCGGCTGGTCGGTGGGCCAGTCGGTGAAGGACCCGCGCACCGGTGAGATCCTCAAGGGCAGCGTGCTGCTGGGGGCGCTGCGGGTGCGCCAGGACATGCTGATCTTCGAGGGTCTGGTGGGGGCCGACCGGAACGGGACGGGCGGGCCCAATGACCCGATCCAGGTGTCGCTCGCCCGCCTGCGTCAGCTGGCCGCCCACGAGGTCGGCCACTCCCTGGGCTTTGCGCACAACTTCGCGGGCAGCACGCAGGGCCGCGCCTCGGTGATGGACTATCCGGCCCCGCGCGTGACCCTGGTGGCGGGCAAGCCCGACCTGTCGGACGCCTATGGGGTGGGCCTCGGCGCCTGGGACAGGTTCATTGTCGACTGGCTCTACGGCCAGGTCCCGGCGGGCAAGGCCGGCGAGGCGGCGCTGGCGGCCAAGGCCAAGGCGGAGGCCGATCGCGGGGCCCGCTATGTCACCGATGGCGATTCCCGTGCGCCCGGCGCGGCCCAGCCCTGGGGCGGCCTGTGGGACGACGGGGCCGACGCCACCGCCGAGCTCGCCCGCATGATGACCGTGCGCCGCGCCGCCCTGGACCGCTTCGGGACCGGGGCGCTGAAGACCGGCGAGCCAATGGCCAACCTGCGCCGCAAGTACGTGCCCATCTATCTGCTGCACCGCTACCAGCTGGAGGCCGCCGCCAAGCAGGTGGGTGGCGTGGAATATCCCTATGGCGTGAAGGGCGACGTCCACGACGGCGCGCCCATCGTGGCGGGCGCCCGGCAGCGGGCGGCCCTGGAGGCGGTGCTGGCCACCCTCAGACCTGCTGAACTGGACACGCCGGAGGCCTTGATCCCGCTGCTCTCCGCCGGCCAGTCCGGCGACGATGACCGCCAGTTCGAGATCGAGGTGTTCGATGGTGGCCCGGTCTTCGATCCGCTCACCGCCGCCGATGTGGCGGCAGGGCTTGCGATCGGGACCCTCACCACGCCGGATCGCCTGAAGCGCCTGGTGGAACAGCGCCGCCGCGATCCGAGCCTGCCGGGCGCCGGCGAGGTGCTGGACCGGCTGATCGTCACGGCCTTCACGCCGGCGACCGGACGGAACGCCGAGATCGCCCGGCGGGTGCAGACCCGGGCCGTGCTGGAGATGGCCTCGGTCTCACGCAAGCCTGAGACCGCCCCGGCGGTGGCCGCCGAGATCGACCAGCGGCTGGCTGACCTGGCGGCGAAGCTGAAGGCCGCGCCCGGCGTGGGGTCCGACCGCGCCCATCGGCTGCGGCTGGCGGGGTTGATCGGGGACAAGGATGAGATGGCCCGCGTGCTGGCGGCGCCGAAGGTGAAGCCCACCGTGCCGCCGGGCATGCCGATCGGGGATGACGGGGAATACTGAGGGGCTCCAGCCCCCTCCGTCACGCGCTGACGCGCGCGCCACCTCCCCCGGGTTCGCGCTTCGCGCTGGGGGAGGAATTTCGCGCTCCTAATTCCTCCCCCAGGCGCAGGCCGGTTCGGGGGAGGTGGATCGGCGAAGCCGAGACGGAGGGGATTAGGCCTTCGCCGCCGCCACCAGCTCGCCCGCCAGCGCCTGCTCGATCAGCGCCACGGTGCGGTCCAGGCCAAAGATCGCCGCGAAGGAGCCGAACCTCGGACCCTGGCTCTGGCCCAGCAGCACCTCGTAGAGGGCGGTGAACCAGGTCCGCAGGGGCTCGAAGCCCCCGGCCTTGCCGGCCTCGAACACCTCGTTCTGGATGGCCTCGGCGTCGGCGCCGGCCGGCAGGGCCCGGAACCGGGCCGCCAGGTCGGCCATCGCGGCGGCTTCCTGCGCATTGGCCAGGCGGAAGGTCTTCGAGGGCTTCACGAAGTCCTCGTAGTAGTTGATCGCATAGTCGCTGAGCCGGTCCAGCAGCGGCTGGCTCTCCGGCGTCGCGCCGGGGATGTAGGTCTGGATGAAGCCCCAGAGGATGTCCTTGGTGGACGCGTCGGCGGCCGAGACCAGGTTCAGCAGCAGGGAGAAGCTGACCGGCGACCCCTGCTCCGGCGGCGCGCCGCGATGGACGTGCCAGGCCGGGTTGTCCAGCGCCACGGCGTTGGCGTCGCCGCGCGCCCGGTTGAAGGCGTCCAGCTGTTGCAGGTACTCGTCGGTCGCCTTGGGGATGACGTCGAAGAACAGGCGCTTCGCCGACTTGGGCGACTGGTACATGTAATAGGCTAGGCTCTCGGGCGCGCCGTAGCGCAGCCACTCCTCCATGGTCAGGCCGTTGCCCTTGGACTTGGAAATCTTCTGGTTGTTCTCGTCCATGAACAGCTCGTAGTGGAAGGCCACGGGCGGCACGCCCCCCAGCACCTTGGTGAGCTTGTCGGAGACGCGGACGCTATCGATCAGGTCCTTGCCCGAGGCCTCGAAGTCGACCTCAAGGGCGGTCCAGCGCACGGCCCAGTCGGGGCGCCACTGGATCTTCACCTGGCCGCCGGTGACCGGAACCTCGGTGCGGCCGCCGTCAGGGTCGTCGAAGACGATGGTCCCCTTGGCGACGTCGCGCTCCAGGGTGGGGACCTGCAGCACCTTGCCGCTGATCGGGCTGATGGGCAGGAAGGGCGAATAGGTGGCGCGGCGCTCCTCGCCGAGCGTCGGCAGCATCACCGCCTGGACGGCGTCGAAGCGCTCCAGCATCCGCAGCAGCACCTCGTCGAACTGGCCTGACCGGTAGGTCTCCGTGGACGACTTGAACTCGTAGTCGAAGCCGAAGCCGTCGAGGAAGGCGCGCAGGCGGGCATTGTTGTGGTGGGCGAAGCTCTCGTACTCGCCGAAGGGGTCGCGCACGCTGGAGACCGGCTTGTCGCGGTCCTCCTCCAGCATCTCGCGGTTGGGGACGTTGTCGGGAATCTTCCGCAGGCCGTCCATGTCGTCGGAGAAGACGATCAGCTTGGTGGGGACCTGGTCCTCGGTGAGCGCGCGGAAGGCGTTGCGCACCATGGTCGGACGCGCGGCCTCGCCGAAGGTGCCCATGTGCGGCAGGCCCGAGGCCCCGAACCCGCACTGGAAGACCACCGGCTTGTTGAGCGCCGGGAAGGTGGCCACGGCCTGCGCGGCCTTGCCTTCGTTGATCAGGCTGGCGGCCAGATCGCGCTCGGCGTCGGAGAGCCGCAGGCGCAGGATGCGCGCCAGCAGCAGGCGCGCCTGTTCGAAGGGCCAGCTCTTGGCCTCGCGGGCTTGGTGGGAAAGACCTTGCAGTGACATGGGCGGGCGTTACCGCCCTAACTGCCCCACCTCAAGTGTAGTTTTCGCTGGCCGTTGTCGGACAGGCGTCACAAGAACAGGCGAAACAGGGGATGGGGCTTCATACAGGGTGTGCCGATGATCTCTTTCAGAACGGGCGCAGCGCTCTTGTCGCTGACCCTCTTGTTGGCCGCCTGCGCCAAGCCGGCCGATGCGCCGCCGGCCCGGACCATCCTGACCTTCTCGATTCTCTCCACCGAGAAGGCCTCCACCGCGGCGGCTGAGTGGACCCCGGTTCTCGCCGATATGGAGAAGGCGACAGGGCTCGCCATCAAGCCCTTCTTCGGGAGCAACTATTCGTCGCTGATCGAGGCCATGCGCTTCAAACAGACCGACCTGGGCTGGTTCAGCAACCAGTCGGGACTCGAGGCGGTGCGCCGCTCTAATGGCGAGATCTTCGCTCGCACCACCAAGCCGGACGGCGGCCAGGACGGCTATCAGTCGGTGATCATCGTGGCCAAGGACAGCCCCATCACCCTGGAGGGCCTGCTCAAATGCGACCGGACCCTGAACTTCGGCATGGGGGACGTGAAATCCACCTCCGGCACGCTGGCCCCCATGACCTATCTGTTCGCACCGCGTTCGATCAGTCCGGAGACGTGCTTCAAGACCGTCCGCTCGGCCAACCACGAGGCCAACCTCTTCGCCGTGAGCAATGGGGTGCTGGACGCGGCCAC
The DNA here is from genome assembly GCF_030651185.1 of Phenylobacterium sp. Lineage (GTDB taxonomy): Bacteria > Pseudomonadota > Alphaproteobacteria > Caulobacterales > Caulobacteraceae > Phenylobacterium. Next base: position 204,900 of record NZ_JAUSCJ010000011.1, on the reverse strand, counting down.
CAACAACACCCAGTCCCTGTTGCGGCTTCGCCAGCAGGGCGGCGCGGCCGCCGCGACCCTGGACAATCTCAAGGTGATCTGGACCTCGCCCACCATCCCCGAGGATCCGATGGTCTGGCGCAAGGACCTGGACCCGGCCGTGAAGGCCAAGGTCGGCCAGTTCTTCCTCACCTATGGCGTCGGGAACGGCCCTGAGGCGCAGCGCCAGAGGGACAATCTGCGGCGCATCCAGACGGGCCCCTTCAAGCGCGCCGATGCCACCCACCTGTTGCCGGTGCGGGAGATGGAGGCCACCGAGCAGCTTCTTCAGAGCAAGACCAAGGGCGATCCGGCGCAGATCGCCAAGGCTCAGGCCGCGCTGGACGCGGTGCATGCGGAAGCCAAGGCGCTCAGGCCGGCGATCTGAGTTATTCCTCGCCGCTCAGCATGAAGTGCCCGCGCAGGGCGGCGACCGGGGTTCCGCGCGCCTCCTGCCAGGCCTCCACCGTCACATTGGCGATGCGGCGGCCGACCTTTCGCAGGTCGGCCCGGGCATAGGTGGTCAGAGCGCGGCCGGGGCGCAGGTACTCGATGGTGACGTCTATGGTCTTGTGGACCTTGGGCGTGTGCTGAACCACGGAGAGCTGGGCCAGCGCCGTCATCTCCAGGAAGGCGCCGATCACCCCGCCGTGCAGGGCCGGCAGCATGGTGTTGCCGATCAGGTGCGGCGCGAAGGGCAGGGTGGCGGTCATCTCGTCGCCGGCCAGTTCGCAGCGCATGCCGAGGAACTGAATATAGGGCACCGAGGCCAGGAAGCCCTGCAGGCGATCATTGGCCTCGCTCATCGCGGGGCGCTCGCGCCGTGCAGGATGAAGGCGGCCTGGGCGGTGGCGATGGGGTCTGCGGGGTCGACGTCCCAGGCCTCGGCGCGGACGAAGGCGATGGACCTCGTCATCTTGTAGCAGTGAGCCAGGGCGGTGATTTCGGCGCGCGGCGCGGCGGGGCGCATGTAGTCGATGCGCAGGTCGAGGGTGGCGGTGGGGAAGCGCTCGCCCTTGGAGGAATTGATCGCCAGGCCGCAGCAGTGGTCCAGCAGGGAGGTGACGACACCGCTGGCGATCACGTCGGTGGCGGGGTCCCCCACCAGGTCGGCGCGCCAGGGAACGAGGATGGAGCCTCTGCCGTCGCCCACAGACACCAGCTTGAAGCCGAGGGCCGCAGCCTGTGGCACGGTCTCCACCATGTGGCGGGCCTGCTCGGCGATGGCGTTTTCGGGTGCGTCCATGCCTCCGGTTTGGGCCAGGCCCGCCCCGGGGTCAAGGATGACCCAGGGGACGCTCTAGCCGATGGTGAAGCCCGTCGAGATGGCGACAATGGCGATGGCGAGCATCGGCAGGGCGGCCATCAGCAGGCTGACGAGACCGCCGACGCGGCCGAGGTTCAATGAGTTGGGCATGACGTTTTCTTTCGGTTGGAGCGAAGCGCGAGAAGGTGCGTTCGTCTCGGGCGGCGGTGTAGTCCCGCCGATCTCGAAAGACCCGTTAAGTCTTGGTCATGACGTTGAATTCACAATATTAATGTCCCGTAAGGTTGAGCTTTCCCGGAGCCGGCGGCCGCGATGATCAAGCCTGAAGCCCTGCTGCGTCCGACCCCGGCCGGGCTCTACTGCCCGCCCGGTGACTTCTATATTGATCCCACCCGGCCGGTGGACCGGGCCGTCGTGACCCACGGCCATTCCGACCATGCCCGCGCCGGCCACGGGGCGGTGCTGGCCACGCCCGAGACCCTGGCGATCATGGCCGAGCGCTATGGGGCCGATTTCGCCGGCGCCACCGAGGCCGCCGCCTATGGCCAGACCGTCCATCGCGACGCCGTCGAGGTGACCCTGGTCCCGGCCGGCCACGTCCTGGGTTCGGCCCAGGCGGTGGTCAAGTGGAAGGGCCTGACCATGGTGGTGTCGGGCGACTACAAGCGCCGCCGCGATCCCACCTGCCCGCCTTTCGAGCCGGTTCCCTGCGACGTCTTCATCACCGAGGCCACCTTCGGCCTGCCGGTGTTCCGGCATCCGCCGGACTCGGGCGAGATCGCCCGGCTGCTGCGCTCGGTGACCCAGTTCCCGGAACGCTCGCATCTGGTGGGCGCCTATGCGCTCGGCAAGGCGCAGCGGGTGATCTGTCTGTTGCGGGAGGCCGGTTGGGACAAGACCATCTATGTCCACGGCGCCCTGGAGCGGCTGAACCGTCTCTACGAGGACCACGGCGTCGAGCTTGGCCCGCTGTCGCCCGCCACCGTGGCCACCAAGCCGGATTTCGCCGGGGCCATCGTCATCGGCCCGCCCTCGGCCCTGCAGGACCGCTGGTCGCGCCGCTTCCCCGATCCGGTCCAGGCCTTTGCCTCGGGCTGGATGCAGGTCCGCGCCCGCGCCCGGCAGCGGGGGACCGAGCTGCCCCTGGTGATCTCCGACCACGCCGACTGGGACGAGCTCACCGCCACGGTGGACGAACTGCGCCCCGGCGAGCTGTGGATCACCCACGGCCGGGAGGAGGCCCTGGCGCGGTGGGCGCAACTGCACGGCATCCAGGCCCGGGCGCTTGCCCTGGTTGGCTATGACGACGACGAGGAGGACGGCTAGGTGCGCGCCTTCGCCGAGCTGCTGGACCGCCTGTCGCTGACGGCGTCGCGCAACGCCAAGCTGACCCTGGTGCGCGACTATCTGCGCGAGACGCCGGACCCCGACCGGGGCTGGGCGCTGGCCGCGCTCACCGGCGACCTGACCTTCGACGCCGCCAAGCCGGCCTTCATCCGTAAGGCGGTGGAGGAACGCATGGACCCGCTGCTGTTCCGCTGGTCCTACGACTATGTGGGCGACCTGGCCGAGACCGTGGCCCTGGTCTGGCCGGCCCGCCCCGGCGCCAACCGCGAGCCGGAGCTGTCGGAGGTGATCGACGCCCTGCGCGGCGCGACGCGGGCGGAGGCGCCCCGGCTGATCGAGGCGTGGCTGGATGTCCTTGAGCCCACGGGGCGCTGGGCGCTGCTGAAGTTGATGACCGGCGGCCTGCGGGTGGGGGTCTCAGGCCGTCTGGCCAAGCAGGCGGCAGCCGACCTCGGCGGGGTCCCGATCAACGAGGTCGAGGAGGTCTGGCACGCCCTGCATGCGCCTTACGAGGACCTGTTCGCCTGGCTGGAGGGGCGCTCGGATCGCCCGCGCCCGGATTCGCCGGGCCGTTTCCGGCCCACCATGCTGGCCCAGGCCCTCGACGAGGCCGTCGACCTCGGCAAGCTCGACCCGGCCGACTATGCCGCCGAGTGGAAGTGGGACGGCATCCGCGTCCAGGCGGTGAACGAGGCGGGGGTGCGCCGCCTCTACACCCGCAACGGCGACGACATTTCAAAGACGTTTCCCGATGTGCTGGACGTCCTGGATTTCGAAGGCGCGCTCGACGGCGAACTTCTGGTGATGGGCGACGACGGGGTGGCGAGCTTCGGGGATCTGCAGCAGCGGCTGAACCGCAAGACCGTCGATGCCAAGCTGATGGCGAAACACCCGGCCGGTATCCGCGCCTATGACCTGCTGGCGGAGGCGGGCGAGGACACCCGCGTGCTGTCCTTTCGCGAGCGGCGTCTCCGGCTGGAGGCCTTCGTGGCTGAGCTGGCCACCCCGCGTATCGATCTCTCGGTGCTGCAGCCCTTCGAGACCTGGGCCGAACTGGCGGACCTGCGCGCCTCTCCCCCGCCGGGCGACCCGCAGATCGCCGAGGGCCTGATGCTGAAGCGCTGGGACTCCATCTACGAAGCCGGACGCCCCAGGGGGCCGTGGTTCAAGTGGAAGCGCGACCCGTTCCTGATCGACGCGGTGCTGATGTACGCCCAGCGCGGCCACGGCAAGCGGTCCAGCTTCTATTCCGACTACACCTTCGGGGTCTGGACGGAGGTCGAGGGCAAGCGGGTCCTGACCCCGGTGGGCAAGGCCTATTTCGGCTTCACCGACGAGGAGTTGAAGCAGATCGACAAGTTCGTCCGCGACAACACCATCGAAAGGTTCGGGCCGGTGCGTTCGGTCAAGGCCGAGCCGCATTTCGGCCTGGTGTTCGAGGTGGCCTTCGAGGGCCTGCAACGCTCCACCCGCCACAAGTCCGGGGTGGCCATGCGCTTCCCCCGCATCCACCGCATCCGCTGGGACAAACCCGCCGGGGAAGCCGACGAGCTGGTGACCCTGGAGCGGATGCTGGATCAGATGGAAAAGGTCAGCGCACCTCGGGCGCCTTGATCCGACGCCAGGCGAGCACCCAGGCGATGGCGGCCTGGGCCAGGCCCGAGGCGAGGCTGACCCACGGTGCGGTGGACATGGGCACGAAGAGGGCCTGGCCGGTTCCGGGACTGATGACCGAGCCGACGATGCCGCCCACCGCATAGAGCAGGGCCAGGGCCACCACGGCGCCGAAGTCGCCGCGCTGCGGGCGAGGCCCGAAGCGGAAGAGGGTGATCACCGCCAGGTCGCGCAGGACGAAGGCCAGCAGGGCGGCGGCCTGGGCGGGGTCAGGGCCCTGGCTGAACATCGAGCCCGCGCCACCGACGACGAAGGCCGCGACCACCAGGATCAAGGCAAGAATGAAGGGGACGATGGCGGCCGGCGTCAGAGGCAGGGCGCGGGCCAGGTCGCCCTTCGCCGCGGAGGCTGCGAACTGGCGCAGTCGCACCCGGTCGGCGGGCTCGGCGAAGGCCCCGGCATAGGCCGCCAGGGCCACGGCCAGGGCCCCCACCAACAGGGCGGCGGCGAGACCGCCGGACTGATAGGCGAATCCGCCGAGGAACACCGCCAGGAAGATCAGGAAGGCCGGCCAGATCACGGGCAGGTTCTTCATCTGCAGCTCCAGCCGCATCAGCCGCCAGGCGCCGGCCAGGCCCCAGCCGGCGAAGGCCAGGGTGGCGAGCGTGCGGAAGGCGATGGCCGGGAAGACCTGGCCCCACCAGGTGATGTCGCCCCGCGCATAGAGGAAGGAAGAGAGGCCGGAGAGGCCCGCGCCGCGTTGGAAGCCCGACGATCCGGCCACCGCCGACAGCAGGAACAGGCCGAGGATCAGGCCCCAGAACACGCCGCCGGCCCGGGCGACGCGGCCCTCGGCGCGGGCCTTACGCACCCCGATCAGGGCCGCGGCCAGGCAGATGGCTTGGAGGAAGAGGGCGAGCGAAATCAGGAAGGCCAGCATCCACAGGGCGCCGGGCTGGCCCTGGATCAGCATCAGGCCGGCCATCAGGGCGACGCCGGTCAGCGCGCAGATCCAGGCCAGGGACGAGGCCCCCAGCAGCTTGCCCCAGGTCATCGACCAGGGGGTCAGGGCTGAGAGTCTCTGGAAATCCCAGGTGCGGTCGGCGATCTCGCCCAGCACCGCGCCGCCGGCGGCGCGTGAACCCCACAGCAGGCCGCAGATGACGAAGACGAAGCCGCCCACACCCGCCATGGCCGGCAGGGGGCCGCCCATCGACTCCCGCGCCACCAGGGCCGTGGCGCCGTAGATCATCACCAGGACGACGGCGGCCCAGGCGATGCGCCGCGGCGAGGCCTCAAGCCAGAGATTGCGCTGGAATTCGGGGTTCATCGGGCCACCTCCGCCAGATAGGCGTCTTCGAGGGTCGTCTTCGCCGCCTGGAAGGAACGGACCTTCAGGCCCGCCCCGATCAGCTTGCCCAGCAGGCTCGAGTCATCCTCGCCCTCGGGGAGCAGAAGGGTGGCGGTGTCGCCCGCCTGGCGCTCGACGGTGACGCCGAGCGTCTCCAGCCGTTCGGCGAGATCCAGCGGCGGGGCGGCGAAGGTCACCTCCACCCGCTGGCCGTCCCGGTGTCCGCCCCCGGCCGCCACCACCCCGCCGCCGGCCACCGCGCCGTCGCGGATCATCAGCATCTGGGTGGAGTAGTCCTCCAGCTCGGCCAGGATGTGGGAGGAGACCACGATGGTCATGCCATCCTTGGCGAGTGAGAGGATCAGGTCCGACAGGCTGCGGCGGGCCTCCGGATCCAGGCCGGCGGCGGGCTCGTCAAGCAGCAGGACGCGGGGCTGGTGGACGATGGTCTGGGCGATGGCCAGGCGCTGCTTCAAGCCTCGCGACAGTTCCCCTGCCCGAGCCTCCAGGCGGTCGGTGAGCTGCACCCGGGCCGCCGCCATTTCCACGGCGGCGGGCGTTTCGGCGACCCCCACGCCCCGCGAGCGGGCGGCATAGGTCAGGGCCTTGCGGACCGACAGCTCCTCATAGAGGCCGAAGAAGTCGGGCAGGTAGCCAATGGCGGCATGGACCCCGCGCGGGTCGGCCTCGACGTCCAGGCCCGCCACCCGGATCGTCCCCTCGGTGGGGGCGTCCAGGGCGGCGATGCAGCGCATCAGGGTCGACTTGCCGGCCCCGTTGGGACCCACCAGGGCCAGCACCGCGCCGGCCTGGACCTCGAAGGACACACCGTGCAGGGCGCGGGCCGCCGGGTAGTCATAGACCACCCCGGACACCTCGATCATGGCGCTCATGTCAGCTCCCCTTCCAGGAAGGTCTTCAGGTTGCCGCCGGTGAATTTAAGGCCGCGCACGCCGGCGCGGCGTCCGGCCTCCACGTCGCCGTCCTTGTCGCCCACCATCAGGGAGCGCGAGAGGTCGACGGGCCACTCGGCGATCGCCTGCAGCAGCATGCCGGGGTTGGGCTTGCGGTTCGGCGGATCGGGATGTCGGTAGATGTCCTGCGCCGCGTCGGGGTGGTGCGGGCAGTAGTAGAAGGCGTCCACGCGAGCGCCGGCCTTGGCCAGGTCGGCGCCCATCTGCACGTGCAGCTTCCGGACATCGGCCTCGGTATAGTAGCCACGGCCGACGCCGGACTGATTGGTCACCACGAACACCCACCATCCGGCGGCGTTGAAGGCGGCGATGGCCTCGCGGGCGCCTGGAATCCAGACGAAGTCCTCCCAGCGATAGACATAGCCGGGGTCTTCATTGAGCACCCCGTCGCGATCGAGGAACAGGGCGGGGCGGGGGGGCTGGTCGGGCGCGCTCACCGGGGCACTCTAGCGCCAAGCCCGCGCGCCGTCGCGGGGGTCTGGACTTAAGCTTTCGTAACGCGCCATTTCGCCGACACACCGCCCCGGCTATGGTCGGTGAACCCTTCAAGTTTTCGAGGTCGCCTTGGCCGACGCATCGCCCGTTCTCTCCATCAAGGACCTCAAGGTCGATTTCGCCACCCACGACGGGGTGGTTCGGGCCGTGCGGGGCGTGTCCCTTGACGTTGCCCGAGGGGAAACCCTCGGCGTCGTGGGCGAGAGCGGGTCGGGCAAGAGCCAGACCTTCATGGCGCTGATGGGCCTCCTGGCCCGCAACGGCGTGGCGAGCGGCTCGGCCAAGTTCCTGGGGACCGAGCTCCTGAACCTCAAGCCCTCGGCGCTGAACAAGATCCGCGGCTCGAAGATGACCATGATCTTCCAGGATCCGCTGACCGCGCTCACCCCCCATGTCCGCATCGGCGAGCAGATCGCCGAGCCCCTGCGCCTGCATCTGGGCATGTCCGGCGACGCGGCCACCAAGCACGCCAAGGACTGGCTCGACCGGGTGCGCATCCCCGACGCCGAGCGCCGCCTGCGGCAGTATCCGCACGAACTGTCGGGCGGCATGCGCCAGCGGGTGATGATCGCCGCGGCCATGGCGGGTTCGCCCGCCCTGCTGATCGCTGACGAACCCACCACGGCGCTGGACGTCACCGTCCAGGCCGAGATCCTCGACCTGATGGACGAGCTGAAGCGCGAAACCGGCACGGCCATGGTGCTGATCACCCACGACATGGGGGTCATCGCCCGCCTCGCCGACCGGGTCTGCGTGATGAAGGACGGCGCCTATGTGGAGGAGGGCGAAGCCGAGGCCATCTTCGCCGCGCCCAAGGACCCCTATACCCGCGCCCTGCTGGACGCCATTCCGCGGCTGGACCGCTCCGACCGCTCCGACCGCGGTGGCCGTCCGACCCTGAGCCCCGTCGCGCCCAACGCGCCGGTCGTGGTGGAGGGCAAGGACATCAAGGTCTGGTTCCCGATGCACGAGGGCCTGTTCGGCGCGAAACGGAACCTGCGCGCCGTGGACGGCGTCTCCTTCCAGGTGCGCGAGGGCGAGACCCTGGGCGTGGTCGGCGAGAGCGGCTGCGGCAAGTCCACACTGGCCCGCGCCGTCATCAACCTGATCCCGGCCACCGGCGGGGCGGTGACCCTGCTGGGCCGCGACATCACCGGCGCCGACAAGGAAGCCATGCGCGCCGCGCGCCGCGACCTGCAGATCGTCTTCCAGGATCCCCTGGCCAGCCTCGACCCGCGCATGACCATCGGCGACTCCATCGCCGAGCCCCTGCAGGTGTTCAAGCCGGAGCTGAAGCGCGCCGAGCGCGACACCGAGGTCGCCGCCATGATGGCCAAGGTCGGCCTGGCGCCGGCCCTGATCAACCGCTACCCGCACGAGCTGTCCGGCGGCCAGAACCAGCGGGTCGGCATCGCACGCGCCATGATCCTGAAGCCGAAACTGGTCATCTGCGACGAGGCGGTCTCGGCCCTGGACGTCTCGATCCGCGCCCAGATCATCGACCTGCTGATCGAGCTGCAGAAGGAGATGGGCCTGGCGATGATCTTCATCAGTCACGACCTGGCGGTGGTCCGGGAGATCAGCCACCGGGTGATGGTGCTCTATCTGGGCCGGGTGATGGAGCAGGCCGAGCGCGAGCAGCTCTACGCCCACCCGCACCATCCCTATACCCAGGCCCTGCTGTCGGCCGCCCCGATCCCTGATCCGGTCCGCGAGCGTTCCCGCAAGCGGCTGAAGCTGTCGGGGGAGCCGCCCAGCCCCATGGACCCCCGCAGCGCCCTGCGCTTCCTGCCCTCGCGCCTGTCGGCCGACCCCCTGGGCCAGGTCTATGTGCCGCAGTTGAAGGAGGTGGCGCCGGGCCACCTTGTCTCCGAATTCGATCCGCCGTCCGAAGCGGCCTAAGCGCGAAATCATGACCTCGAAGATCACGCCCATCCTGATGTCCGGCGGCGCGGGGACGCGCCTGTGGCCCCTGTCGCGCCAGGCCAAGCCCAAGCAGTTCCACCGCCTGGGCGGCCCACAGACCCTGATCCAGGCCACCGCCATGCGGGTCACAGGGCCGATGTTCAATCCGCCGATCGTGGTCTGCGCCGCGTCCCACGCGGACCTGACCCGCGCCCAACTGGCCGAGGTGGGGATCACGGCCCAGGCTCTGATCGCCGAGCCCGCCCCCCGCAACACCGCCGCGGCCTCCGTGGCCGCCGCCGCCGTGGCCGCCGAGATCGACCCGGACGGGGTCTTCATCCTGCTGCACGCCGACAACCTGGTGGCCGACGTGCCGGCCATGCATGCGGCCATCGAGGCCGGCCGCGCGGCGGCGCAGAGCGGCGAGGTGGTGATCTTCAGCCTCAAGCCCACCGGACCTGAGACCATCTACGGCTATATCCGCGCCGGGGCCGGCGAGGGCCTGGTGCGCAAGGTCGCCCAGTTCGTCGAGAAGCCGGACCTGGAGACCGCCAAGGTCTTCGTCGCCGATCCCGACTATGGCTGGAACGCCGGCATGTTCATGTTCAGCGCCAGGGCGTTCCTGGACGAATGCCGACGCCTGGCGCCCGCCATCTGCGCCGCCGCCGAGGCGGGCGTCGCCAAGGCCCAGCGTCCCGGCGACGTGATCGCCCTGGCCCCCGACTTCCTCAGCGCGCCCTCGGAAGCCATCGACACCGCCATCATGGAAAAGACCGATCGCGCCAGCGTCGTCGGCGCCGACATCGGCTGGAGCGACGTCGGCAACTGGCACGCCCTGTGGGAGGGCTCGGTCCGCAACGGCGACGGCAATGCCCTGGACGGCGACGCCATCGCGGTGGACTCGAGGGGAAACATCGCCCGCACCGATGGTCCCGTGGTGGTTCTGGCGGGCGTCGAGGACCTGGTGGTGGTGGTGGAGAACGGCGTCGTCCTGGTGACCCGCCGGGAGTCCACCTCGTCGGTCAAGGCCGCGGTGGAGGCCCTGAAGACCCAGGGCCGGGGCGAGCTTCTCTGATCTGAGGTTGCGCGCGGACACCCCGCGCAAGTTGCGCCGCGGCGATTCCGGCAACTTCGCGGAAAGGGTTCGTGGTTAAGGTCGCCCGGTCGCGTTTCGCCGCCGGGGATGGCCGTCTTGCAAATCGAAGTCCTCCGTCCGCAGGACATGACGGCGCAGCGCATGGCGCGCTGGGCGCAGCTGCAGGCCGGCGACATCACCCTCGACTCGCCCTTCCTGTCCCCCGACTGGGCCCGGACGCTGGAGCGCGTCCAGCGCCAGACCTCCCGCCAGATCCGTGTCGCCGTCGCCGTCCAGGACGGCCGCGACGTCGCCTTCCTGCCGGTCCGCGTCGGCCACCTCACCGCCATGCCGGTCGGCGCGCCGATGTGCGACTACCAGGGCCTGGTGGCCGAGCCGGGCGTGAAGATCGACGTGCGCAGGATGGTCCAGGCGCTGGGTGTTCAGCGCTACGACTTCTGCCACATGATCGAGGACCAGACCGAGTTCTCCCCCTTCGCCCGCGGCCGCCAGCTCTCGCACGTGGTGGATGTCGAGGTGGGCTACGAGGCCTATGAGGCCGCCCGCCGCGAGGCCGGGACCTCGGTCCTCAAGGACTGTGACAAGAAGCGCCGCAAGGTCGAGCGCGAGGTTGGCCCCGCCACCTTCACCGCCTTCTCCCGCAGCCAGGCCGATTTCGACCAGCTGGTGGCCTGGAAGCGCGCCCAGCTGGCCGCCACCGGCCAGACCGACATCTTCGACGCCGGCTGGACCCTGCGCCTGATGCAGGACCTGTTCGAGCGGCGTGATCCGGACTTCGGCGCAGGCCTGTTCACCCTGCACTTCGGCGACCGCCTGGCCGCGGTTCACCTGCATCTGCACGGCAAGCAGACCGTCCACGGCTGGCTGATCGCCCACGATCCGGAGTTCGAGCGCTATTCGCCGGGCATCCTGCTGTTCCAGGACATCCTGCGCTGGATGGACGCCACCCCCTATTCTCGCCTGGACCTTGGCCCCGGCGACTACCGGTTCAAGCGCGAGCTGGCCAATACCGGCGTCTGGGTGACCCACGGCTTTGTCGGTGGGGTCGCGCCGGCCGCCCTGGTCCGCCACGCCGCCTATGGCGTGCGCCGCGCCGCCGAGGCCCTGCCGCTGGGCAAGATGTCGGAGCTTCCCGGCAAGGCCATGCGCCGCGTGGACGTCCTACGCGGTTTGCGCTGAGGGCCCACCGCCGTTAGAGGTGGCGTCCTTTTCCACCCCTGGCCTGATCATGACCCTGTCCATCGACGATATCCGCGCGGCCGCCGAGCGGCTGAAGGGGCGCATCGAGCGCACGCCCTGCCGCCAGTCGCGGACGCTGTCGGAGATTACCGGGGCTGACGTCTGGGTGAAATTCGAGAACCTGCAGTTCACCGCCGCCTATAAGGAGCGCGGCGCGCTCAACACCCTGCTGCAGCTCAACGACAACGAGGCCAAGCGCGGGGTGATCGCGGCGTCCGCGGGCAATCACAGCCAGGGCCTGGCCTATCACGCCGCGCGCCTGGGCATTCCCGTGACCATCGTTATGCCCCGCAACACTCCCTTCGTGAAGGTGCAGCAGACCCGCGCCTTCGGGGCCGAGGTGGTGCTGGACGGGGAGACCTTCGACGACGCCGCGGCTCTGGCCAAGACCCTCTGCGCCGAGCGGGAGCTGGTCTTTGTTCCCCCCTTCAACGACCTGAAGGTGATGGCCGGCCAGGGCACGGTGGCCCTGGAGATGTTCGAGGACGTGCCGGACCTGGAGGTCCTGCCCATTCCCATCGGCGGCGGCGGGCTGATCGCGGGCTGCGCCACCGTGGCCAAGTCGCTGAATCCCAAGGTCGAGATCTACGGGGTCGAGCCGGCCATGTACCCCTCCTTCACCGCAAGGATGCGTGGGATCGGCGCGGCCACAGGCGGGGCCACCATCGCCGAGGGCATCGCGGTGAAGTCGGTCGGAGAAGAGTGCTACGCCGTCGCCCGGCCGCTGATCGACGACGTGCTGCTGATCGAGGAGCCCTATTTCGAGCGGGCCATCGCGCTGTACTGCAATGTCGAGAAGACCGTGGTGGAGGGCGCCGGCGCGGCCTCGCTGGCCGCCCTGCTGGCCTATCCGGAGAAGTTCCGCGGCAAGAAGGTCGGGCTGATCATCACCGGCGGCAATATCGACACCCGCCTGCTGGCCTCGGTGCTCACCCGCGAGCTGGTGCGCGAGCAGCGGCTGGTCTCCCTGCGCATCGTCGGCGACGACCGGCCGGGCCTGCTGGGCACGGTCTCGGTGCTGATCGGCAAGATGGGGGCCAATATCGTCGAGGTCGCTCACAACCGCCTGGCCCTGGACGTGCCCGCCAAGGGCGCGGAGTTCGACATCATGATCGAGACCCGCGACGCCCAGCACACCCAGGAAATCATGGACGCCCTGCGCGAGAGCGGCTACCCGCCCCGCGCCGTTTAGGAAACACAGTGATGAAGCGTATCGTTCTCGCCCTGGCCCTCGTCATGCTGGCCGCCTGCGGTCCCGGCAAGAAGGCCACCGACAACCTGGCGGCCGCCAAGACCTTCCTGGCCACCAACGGCAAGGCGGCCGGCGTCGTCACCCTGCCCTCGGGCCTGCAGTACAAGATCATCCAGTCGGGTCCGGCCACGGGCCTCAAGCCCCACACCGGCGACGAGGTGAAGGTCCACTACGAAGGCAAGCTGCTGGACGGCAAGGTCTTCGATAGCTCCTACGAGCGCGGCGCCCCGGCGGCCATGCCCATCGACGCCCTGATCCCGGCCTGGATCGAGGCCCTGCAGCTGATGCGGCCGGGCGATGTCTGGATGCTCTATGTGCCGCCGGAACTCGGCTACGGCGAAGAGGGCGCGGGGGGCGGCGAGATTCCCGGCAACAGCGTGCTGATCTTCAAGATTGAACTGATCGGCGTCCTGCCGGGCCCCGGCTCGGTGGGCCAGGGCTAACTGGGCTACGCCCTGCTCTACCTGGCGGTCGTCAACCTGATGACCTTCGCGGTGTTCGCCGGCGACAAGCGCGCCGCCGCGGCCGGCCGCCGCCGCACGCCGGAGGCCACCCTGCTGGGTCTGGCGGCCCTGGGCGGCAGCCTGGGGGCGGTGAGCGCCCAGCGCCTGCTGCGCCACAAGACCCGCAAACAGCCCTTCGCGGGGGAGCTCAACCTGATCGTGCTGGGCCAGCTTGGCCTGCTGGCGGTGCTCGCTGTTCTCGCCGCGCGCCATGCCCTTGTCATACGCTAAGGAACCCTGCTGAGATCGCTTCCGGAGCCGCGCCGTCAGAGCGCCGGCCAAGGGACGGAATAGGCACATGGACTACGATCTGATCGTTGTCGGCGGCGGTATCGGTGGTTCGGCCCTGTCGGCGGTGATGGCGCAGGCCGGCGCTAAGGTCCTGCTGCTGGAGGCCTCGGAGGTCTACGAGGACAAGGTCCGCGGCGAGTGGATCGCGCCCTGGGGCGTCGCCGAGGTCAAGCGTCTGGGGCTTTACGATCTGCTGGTGAGCGCCGGCGGCCACCACATCGAGACCCACATCTCCTACGACGAGAACCGCACCCCGGAGGCGGCGCGCGCGACGCCGGCCCCGCTGGGGATCTTCGCGCCGGGCGTGCCGGGCCCGCTCTGCATCGGCCATCCCCATCACTGCCAGACCCTGTTCGACGAGGCCGTCCGCCGGGGCGTCGACGCCCGGCGCGGGGTGCAGGTGATGTCGGTGGCCGGCGGGGCGGGCCCCACCGTCACCTTCCGTCAGGACGGCCAGGAAAACACCGTGACCGCCCGGCTGCTGGCGGGCGCCGATGGCCGCGCCTCCCTGGTCCGCGAGACCCTGGGCATCCCCCTGCATCAGGACAGCCCGCACCACATGTTCGCCGGCCTGCTGGTGGAGGGCGCGCCGGACTGGGATGAGAAGGTTCAGGCCATCGGGGTGGAGGGCGATTTCTCCTTCCTGGCCTTCCCCCAGGGGTCCGGCCGGGTGCGGCTCTACGGCAGCTACGCCCTGGATCAGCGGCGGCGGTTCGCCGGACCGGAGGGGGCCAAGGCCTTCCTGGAGGCCTTCCGCATGGAGTGCTCCCCCGACAACATCCACCTGGCCGACGCCACGCCCATCGGGCCGCTGCTCTCCTATTTCAACAACGACGCCTGGACCGATGCGCCCTTCGCGCCCGGGGCCGTGCTGGTGGGGGACGCCGGCGGCTGGAACGACCCGATCATCGGCCTGGGCCTCTCCATCACCTATCGCGACGTCCGTATCGTCACCGACATCCTGAAGGGGGAGGCCGATTGGGCGAAGGCCGACTTCACCCCCTATGCGCAGGAGCGGGCCGAGCGCCTGCGCCGCCTGCGGTTCACCGCCTCCATCGTCTCCACCCTGGAGGCGGAGTTCGGCGAGGCCGCCCGCGCGCGGCGCGACAGCCTGCACGAGCGGGCGAGCCAGGACGCCTCCCTGCGCGCCCACACCTTCGCGGTGATGGCCGGGCCCGAGGTCCTGCCGCCCGAGATCTTCACCCCAGAGCACCGCGCCCGCGTCCTCGGAGAAGCCTGATGGAAGAATTCAACCGCCGCTGGCTGGCCGCCTGGACCGCCAAGGATGTCGAGGCTTTGCTCACCTTCTACACCCCCGACACCCGCTATTTCGACCAGCAGACCGCCGCCGGCATTCAGGGTCATGAGGCGCTGGGGGCCTATCTCACGGGCCTGTTCGGCATGACCCCGCCCATGCGCTACGAGGCCGAAGAGGTCTGGGAGATCACGGGCGGCTTCTGCGGCCGCTGGTACTGCACCATCGGGGATGCGGCCACGCCCGCCCTGCGCGGTTTCGACCTGGTGCTGATGGAGGGCGACGCGATCGTCCGCAACGAGGTCTATGTCCACACCCTGGGACAGGCCGCGTGAGCGAGCTTCCCATCGTCACCGATCCCTATGCCGTCGACGCCGCCTGGCTGACCGCCGCCCTCAACCGCGCCGGGGTCGCCGCCAAGGTCGAGGGCTTCACCACCGAAAAGGTCGGGGACGGCATGCTGGGGGAGAGCGTCCGCTTCAACCTGGCCTATGCGGCGCCCGTCGAGGGCGCGCCCGCCAGCGTGGTGGGGAAGTTCCCCTCGGCCGACCCGGTCAGCCGCGCCACCGGCGGAGCCATCGGCCTCTATCTGAATGAGGTGCGCTTCTACCAGGAGGTCGCCCACACGGTGGCGATCCGCACGCCCAGGCCCTACGTCGCGCAGATCAATACCGAGACCCATGACTTCACCCTGCTGCTGGAGGATATGGGCCCGGCCCGGGGGGGTGACCAGCTCACCGGCTGCAGCCTGGCCGATGCCGAGACAGCCATGCGGGAGGCCGCGGCCCTGCACGGTCCGCGCTGGGCCGACCCGAAGCTGGCCGAGGTGGAGTTCCTCAACCGCCCGGCCATCGACGGGGGCGGGATCGCGGCGATGTTCGGCGGCATTATCACCGCCTTCCGCGCCCGCTATGAGGACCGGCTGGAGCCGGAGTACATGGCGATCTGCCAGGACTTCGCCGACAATATCGGCGCCTTCTACGAGGGGCCCGCGGCGCCGAAGACCCTGCAGCACCTGGATTTCCGCCTCGACAACATGCTGTTCGAACCCCAGGGCGGCCGCTGGCCCCTGGCGGTGCTGGACTGGCAGTCGGTGGCCCTGGGGGCCGGCGTGCTGGACGTGGCCTATTTCATCGGCGCGGGCCTGCCCACCGAGATCCGCCGCAAGCACGAACAGGACCTGCTGAAGCAGTGGCTGGAGGCCCTGCGCGGGTACGGGGTGACCTATGACTGGAACGACGCCTGGAACGGCTACCGCCACTACCTGCTGCAGGGGGTCTTCACCGCCATCTTCGCCTCGGTCAGCACCAAGCAGACCGACCGCGGCGACCAGATGTTCCTGACCATGGCGCGCCGCCACTGCGCCCAGGCGGCGGATCTGGAGTCGATGAAGCTGCTGCGGAGGGCCTAGCCCTCAGTCAGTAAACACCACCGTCTTGCTCCCGTTCAGCAGCACCCGGTCCTCCAGCCGCCAGCGGACGGCGCGTGCCAGCACCCGGCGCTCGATGTCGCGGCCCTTGCGGATCAGGTCCTTCGGGGTGTCGCGGTGGCTGATGCGCTCGACGTCCTGCTCGATGATCGGGCCCTCGTCGAGGTCGGCGGTGACATAGTGGGCGGTGGCGCCGATCACCTTCACCCCGCGCTGGTGGGCCTGGTGATAGGGCCGCGCGCCCTTGAAGCCCGGCAGGAAGGAGTGGTGGATGTTGATGCAACGCCCCTCCAGCTTGGCGGCCAGGCCGTCGGACAGCACCTGCATGTAGCGGGCAAGCACCACCAGCTCGGTCTCCGTCTCCTGGATCAGCCGCCAAAGCGCCGCCTCCTGCTCCATCTTGGTGTCGCGGGTCACCGGAAGATGGTGGAAGGGCACGCCCGAGAGGTCCAGGTGCGCATAGGTGTCGGCGGCGTGGTTGGAGACCACGGCGGCCAGCGTCATCGGCAGCTCGCCCCGGCGCCAGCGATAGAGCAGGTCGGCCAGGCAGTGGTCCTGCTGCGAGGCCAGGATCATCACCCGTTTCTTCACCTTGGCGTCGCGCAGGGTCCAGGCCATGCCGAAGGCCGCGCCGTGGGGCGTGAAGGCTTCGCGCAGGCTCTCGGCGCTCTCCTTCCCCGCATCGAACACCACCCGCATGAAGAAGCGGCCGGTCTCCTCGTCGTCGAACTGCTGGGCGTCGAGGATGTTGCAGCCCCGCTCGAACAGGAAGGCCGAGACACGGGCGACGATGCCGGGGCGGTCGGGACAGGCGAGGGTCAGGATCATGGCATCGCCTAAGGCTTGATCACGGCGCGGACGTCAAGTTCCGAACAGTTGGCCCGGTCACGGTCAGTTGCGCGGCCTGGCGGGTGGAGCCGGTCAGCCCCGACCGCTAGGGTGGCGCCCATGTCCTCGACCCTCACCGCCCGCGCCCTCGACATCCTCGCCACCCTGGTGGCCTTCGACACCACGTCGCGGCTCTCCAACCTCGCCCTGATCGAGTGGGTGGAGGCCTATCTGGATGGCCACGGCGTCGCCCATCGTCGGGCGCCCAACCATGACGGCTCCAAGTCCAACCTGCTGGCCACCATCGGACCGATGATCGCCGGCGGCGTGGTGCTGTCGGGCCATACCGACGTGGTGCCGGTGGACGGCCAGCCCTGGATCACCGATCCCTTCACGCTGACCCCCAAGGACGACGGCCGCATCTATGGCCGCGGGACCTGTGACATGAAGGGGTTCCTGGCCCTGGCCCTGGCCGCCGTCCCCGACCTGGTGGCGGCGGGCCCCCGGAAGCCGGTGCACCTGGCCTTCTCCTATGACGAGGAGGTCGGCTGCCTGGGGGCGCCTGATTTGATCCGGCTTATCGGCCGGGAGCTGCCGACCCCGGCCCTGGTGGTGGTGGGCGAACCCACCAACATGGAGGCGGTGCGCGGCCACAAGGGCATCATCAATCATCTGGTGACCGTCAACGGCCACGAGGCCCATTCCAGCCAGACCCAGCTCGGCGTCTCTGCGATCATGGAGGCCGTGCCGCTGCTGGCGGCGGTGCGCGACCTGGCCGCCCGGCTCGAGCGCGAGGCCGACCCGGCCTCCCTGTTCACGCCCAAGCACGCGACCATGACCATCGGCCTCGTCCACGGCGGCACGGCGGGCAACATCCTGGCGCGCGAGTGCAGCTTCCAGTTTGATCTGCGCTACGCCGCCGGCCTCGATCCCGACGCCCTGCTGGCCCCGTTCCTGGCCCAGTGCGCGGAGCTGGACGCGTCCCTGAAGGTCCGGTTTCCCGAGGCGGGCGTCAAGGTCGAGCGCCGCTCGGCCACCCCGCCACTCGCCCCCGAGCCCGACGGCGCGGCCGAGGTCTTCGCGCGCAGGCTGACCGGCGACAACGGCCCGCCCCGTGTCGTGGCCTTCGCCACCGAGGCCGGCCAGTTCCAGCAGGCGGGATTCTCCACCGTCATCTGCGGCCCCGGCTCCATCGACCAGGCCCACCAGCCCAACGAATATGTCGAGGCCGTCCAGATGGACCGCGGCGGCGCCTTCATGGAGCGGCTGGTGGAGTGGGCGGCCAGGGGGGAATGAGAAGAGGAACCACGAACCTCACGAACGACACGAACAAGAACGAGCCGCTTCCCACGGGTGTCATCCCGGTTTCCGCGTAGCGGAAGACCGGGACCCATACTCACCGATCCATCCTGAAAGTCCCGCGCGTCTGGGTCCCGGACAAGCACTGCGCGCTTTCCGGGATGACACTTGTTCTTTGTTCGCGCCGTCCGTGAGGTTCGTGGTTTCCCCTCCCTACCGCCGCTTGATCACCACCCGGCGCAGGAACAGGTCCAGCGGGTTCCAGGTCATGGCGCGCGCGATGGCCCACGACCCGACCGTGCGCGTGGCCTGGGTTTCCCGGCGGGCGGCCAGGGCCACGTCCAGGCCCTTCAGCCCCGCCAGCAGCCCCCGCCAGGGCGCCTTGAACTCGTGGCGGTCGGCGTGGCGCAGAAACAGCAGGGCGGTGGTGAGGACGTGCAGGGGCAGGGTCAGCCAGAGCAGGGGCGCGGGCGTGTTCTTCAGATAGACCCACAGCCGGTTGCGGGTGCCGTGGAACACCGCGAACGCCGACCTGGGCCCACCCGAGGCCGTTGACCCGACATGGCGGACCACGGCTGTGGGAACGACGATCGTCGGCTCGCCGATCAGCCGCATGCGGTAGCCGAAATCGACGTCCTCGCAGTAGCAGAACAGCCGCTCGTCAAAGCCCCCCAGCGCGAGGAAGAACGCCCGGTCCACCAGCATGGCCCCGCCGCAGGCCGAGAACACCTCGCCCGGGGCCATCGGCCCCGGGTCCCGGCCCATATAGCCGCCCCGGAAGGGGAAGCCGGCGCCGGACATCACGTCGCCGAGGCCGTCCAGGCGGCTGGGATCGTCGGCCATCAGCTGGCGTGACGAGAAACACTTCACGGTCGGCCAGGTCTCCGTGGCCGCCACCAGCGTCGCCAGCCAGTCGGGATCGGCGAAGGCGTCGGGATTGATCAGGGCCATCCACCGGCCCGTGGCGAGCCGGGCGGCGCGATTGACTCCCGCCGCGAAGCCCAGGTTCGAACCCGCCTCCACGAACCGCACGTTCGGATGGGCGGCGGCCGCGGCCTGTGGCGCGCCGTCGGCCGACGCGTTGTCCAGCAGGATGATCTCGTGGTCGGTAAACCCCTGCGCCGCCAGGGCCGCGAGGCAGGTTTCCAGGTGGTGGCCGCTCTGATAGGCGACCACCACGATGCTGACGGCGGGCGTCAAAGACTTGTCTTTCGCGCCAACCCGCGCCATCGCAAGCGTCACTCCGTCCAACTGAGGCGCCATGACGACGATTACGCCCCTCGCCCTGCCCGAGGTCCTGCTTATCACGCCCAAGCGCCATGGCGATGCGCGGGGCTGGTTCATGGAGACCTGGAGCCGGCGCGCCTTCGCCACACATGGGCTGGATATCGACTTCGTGCAGGACAACCACGCCTTCAGCGGCGAGGCGGGCACCGTGCGGGGCCTGCATTTCCAGACCGCCCCCCACCCCCAGGCCAAGCTGCTGCGGGTGCTGCGCGGTTCGATCCTCGACGTGGCGGTGGATGTCCGCGCCGGCTCGGCCACCTACGGCCGCTGGGTCTCGGCCACCCTCACCGCGAGCGGCGGCGAGCAGATCTTCGTGCCGCGCGGCTTCGCCCACGGCTACTGCACCCTCGAGCCCGACACCGAGCTGGCCTACAAGGTCGATGGCCTCTATGCGCCGGAGACCGAAGGCGCGGTCCTCTGGAACGACCCGGACCTGGCCATCGACTGGCCGGCCTTCGCCGGATCGGTGCTCTCCGACAAGGACAAGGCCGCGCTGCGCCTGAAGGACCTCGCCCCGGTGAGCTTCTGATGGCGGACGTTTCCGAACTGGTCAGCATCCTGGAGCTCGAGCCCATCGAGCTGGACATGTTCCGGGGCCAGACTCCGGCTGGGGCCGGCAGCCGCATCTATGGCGGCCAGGTGGTGGCCCAGGCCATGGCCGCGGCCTATCGCACCATCGACGACGGCCGGCTGTGCCACTCCATGCACGGCTATTTCATGCGGCCGGGGGACCCCAAGGTCCCGATCCTGTTCCAGGTGGAGCGGGTGCGCGACGGCGGAAGCTTCGCGGTGCGCCGGGTGGTGGCCCTGCAGAACGGCAAGCAGATCTTCAACCTGGCCGCCTCCTTCCAGACCCCGGAGACGGGGTTCGAGCACCAGTTCGACATGCCGCCCGCGCCGGCGCCCGACAGCCTGCTTAACGAGGAGGAGCTGCGCGCCAAGGCGGGACTGGATCCCGCCAGCCGCCGCATCTGGCCCGTCGAGGTCCGCCCCTGCGACCCGCAGGCGCATGGGCAGACCCGGGCCCTGCCGCCGCTGGACATGTGCTGGTTCCGCGCCCGGGTGTCGCTGGGGGACGACGTGATCCTCAATCAGTGCGCCCTGGCCTACGGCACCGACATGACCCTGCTGGACGTGTCCCTGCGGCCGCACGCGGTGAACTGGGACTCAGGCCGCCTACAGGTGGCCAGCCTCGACCACGCGCTCTGGTTCCACAAGGCCAGCGACTTTTCCCAGTGGCACCTCTATGTGCAGGACAGCCCATCGGCCTCGGGCGGACGCGGATTCAATCGCGGATCGATCTATGGGCCGGGTGGCGCGTTGGTGGCGTCAGCTACCCAGGAAGCGCTGATCCGCTTCCGCTAGACGCGAAAGACCTCCCGCCCATGGGCGACCTGCACAACGCCCTCGTGACCTACGGCCCCATGGCCGTCTTCCTTGGCGCGGCCTTCGAGGGGCAAGCTGCTGTGATCGCCGGCGGCTTCCTGGCACACCAGGGCCTGATGCCCCTGTGGCTCACCCTCACCGCGGCGGCCGCGGGGTCGGCCCTGATCGACCACGGCCTGTTCCTGGCCGGCCGGCGGTTCCGCACCACCAAGTATGTGATCCGCGCAGCCCAGACCTCCGCCTTCGCAAAGGCCCTGCTCTTCATCGAGCGGTTCCCGATCAGCTACATCTTCGCCTTCCGCTACCTGTTCGGCCTGCGGATGGTCAGCCCCATCGCCATTGGTGTGTCCAAGGTATCCAGCTTGGCCTTCACCCTGTTGAACATCGCCTCGGCCGTCCTCTGGTCCGTCGTGTTCACGGCCGTCGGCTACTGGTTCGGCGAGACTATCGAGGCCACCTTCGGCCGCTTCAAGGGCATGGAGCACCGCCTGACGGTGGCGGCGGTGGTGCTGGTGGGGGTCGTGGCGGCCTTCCACCTGGCCAAGTGGGCCTTGCCGCGCCTGAAGACGCGTTTCTCCCGCTAGCCTTTGCGCCCCGCGCTGGATAGCTTCACCGCCAGGTTCTTGCGGGGGTTTCCATGCGTATCGGTGGGTTGGCGAGTGCGGCGGTCTGCGCCCTGGTGATAAGCACGCCGGCCCTGGCCAAGGATGTCGTCATCCATGCCGGGCGGCTGATCGACGGAGTCTCCAAGACCCCGCGCGCGCAAGTCTCCATCCTGATCAAGGACGACCGCATCACCGGGGTGCAGGCGGGCTATGTCACGCCCCCCGGCGCCGAGGTCATCGACCTGACGTCCGGCACCGTCCTGCCGGGCCTGATCGACACCCACGATCACATCACTGCAGGCTTTCACCAGGGCGACCCGATCCGCAACGCGGTGACCATCACCCCCTATGACGTGACCATCGAGTCGGTGGGCTATGCCCGCGCCACCCTGCTGGCCGGGTTCACCTCGGTGCGCGATGTCGGCAGCGAGACCGGAGTCGTGGTGGCCCTGAAGAAGGCGGTCAGGTCCGGCGCCATCCCCGGTCCGCGCATCTGGAGCTCCGGCGGCGCCATCGGTCCCACGGGTGGTCACGGCGATGCGGCCAACGGCCTGGATCCCGACCTGGATCACCCCCACTGGCAGGACAATCTGGTGGACAGCCCGGAGTCCGCGCGCCGGGCGGTCCGCACCCTGCACCGCCAGGGCGCCGACCTGATCAAGATCATGCCTTCGGGCGGGGTGATGTCGATCGGCGACGATCCCAAACATCAGCTGATGGCCGACGACGAGATCAAGGCGGTGATCGACACCGCCCATGCGCTCGGCATGAAGGTCGCCGCCCACGCCCACGGCAAGCTGGCCATCGACAAGGCGGCCGCGCTCGGTGTCGACTCCATCGAGCATGGCTCCTTCGCCGACGCCGAGAGCTACAGGATCATGAAGGCGCACGGGACCTGGTTCGTCCCCACCATGCTGGTGGGTGCGCGGGTCTATGACCGCGCCAAGAGCCATCCGGAACAGCTCAATCCCTCCACCGCCGAAAAGGCCCTGATGGTGGTGCCGGTGATGGTCAGGAACCTGCACGACGCCTACGCCGCTGGGGTGAAGATCGCGTTTGGCACCGACACCTTCGGAATGTCCGCCCACGGGGAGAACGCCCAGGAGTTCGCCCTGATGGTCAAGGCCGGCATGACCCCCGCCGACGCCATCACAGCGGCCACGGCGGGCGCCGCCGAGCTGATCGGCGATGCGAAGAACATCGGCTCCATCCAGGCCGGCCGCTACGCCGACATCATCGCCGTCGCCGGCGATCCCCTGGCCGACGTCACCACCCTGGAGCGGGTCGGCTTCGTGATGAAGGGCGGGACCGTCTACAAGGCCGACGGCAAGGCCGTGGCGCAGTAACCTCCCTTCCCCCACGAGGGGGAAGGCTTTGGGCGGTCAGGCCCCCACTGCCTCCGGCTCGGTCACGAAGCCCTTCCAGGTCGCCATGTAGTCCACGAAGGCCGGGCCCAGGCCTTCCTGGCGCAGGTGCTCGCGGGTCACCGGCAGGCTGATGGGCGTGAAGTCGGGGTCGGTCTCCACCCGGTGCGGCCAGTCGTGGTGCAGGATCGCGGCGCGGCCGAGCAGGACGAAGTCGGCGCCTGCCGCCAGCATGGCCCGCGCATCGGCGGCGCTCATGATCTTGCCGGCCACCCCCAGGCGCACGGCGCCCCGGTCCAGCTCGGTGAAATAACTCATCAGGCTGCGGCCCTTGTAGGCCTCGTCCGCCGGCTCCTTGAAGGCGTCCCACAGGGACATGTCGAGGAAGTCGATCAGCTTGCCGCTCATCACCGCCTGGGCGAAGTCGGCGATCTCCCGCAGATCCAGGTCGAACCGCTCCGGCGACAGCCGCAGGCCCAGCAGGAAGTCGGGGCCGCAGCGTTCACGCACCCCGCGCAGGATCTCCACGATGATCCGGCCCCGGTTCTCCGCCGAGCCGCCATACGAGTCGGTGCGGCGGTTGAGGCCGGCGCTGAGGAACTGGCAGAGGATGTAGGAGTGGGCGCCGTGGATCTCGACCCCGTCGAAGCCGGCGGTTTTCGCCCGCACGGCGGCGACGATGAAGTCCTCCACCACCTGCTCGACCTCGGCGGTCGAAAGCCCGCGCGAGCCCGAGGCCTCATCGTCCGACGGCCCTACCGGCTGGGTCCCGATCAAGTCCTTGGGAGAGCGATAGCCCGCATGGTGCAGCTGCACCACCGCGACGCTGCCCGCCGCCTTGATGGCCGTGGCCAACCGGGTCAGGCCTTCGATGTGGTTGTCCGACCAGATGCCCATCTGACCGGGGAAGCCCTGGCCGATCGCCTGCACGTGGGCCGCGCAGGTCATGGTCAGGCCAAACCCGCCCTGGGCCCGCAGGGTCAGCCAGTGGAACTCGTCCTCCGACATGGTCCCGTCCACATGACTCTGCAGGTTGGTGAGCGGCGCCAGCATCAGGCGGTTCTTCATGGCGCGGCCATGGGCGAAGGTCAGGGGCGTGAGCAGGTCGGCGGGCAAGGCGGTCATCCGGTCTGGAGCGAGGTTGGCGGCAGTTGAAAGGTCCGCGGGCCCCGGCGCAAGTCCCGGCTTGTCTTAAGTGATTGCTGATAAGCTGGAGCCGCGCGATGATCCCGGCCTCACGCGGGAGGACCCTATGAACGCCAACCTGATCGAGCAGAGCCTGGAACTGGCCGCCGAACGCTGCGAGGATTTGACCCCGCTGGTCTATGCCCGCCTGTTCGCCGACCATCCGTCGATGGAGCCCCTGTTCTGGGGCGACAAGAACGGGGCGATCCGCGGTGAGATGCTGGCCCGGGTGTTCTCCGCCATCCTCGATTTCGTCGGCGAGCGGCTCTACGCCTCGACCCTGATCCAGACCGAGGTGATCAACCACGCCGGCTATAACGTGCCGCCGGACATCTTCGCGATCTTCTTCGGCACGGTGGCCGCCACCCTGAAGGACGTGATCGGCGCCGACTGGACGCCGGCCATGGACGAAGCCTGGACCAAGCTGCTGGCCGACCTCGACTATTACGTCACCCACCCGAACCAGGCGGAGACGGTGGGCGTCACGGTCTAGACCGGACGTATTTGTTGTCATTCTGCGCGCCGCCTCTTGCCCTCCCCCCGGGAAAGCGCGTCCTGTGCGGCGGCGGAGCGCCCGGTTGAGCGGCGCCGGTCGGGAGCAGTCTTAGTGAACCAGGGTGCGTCAGGCTCCAGCAGGCTCGGCCTGCCCACCATCCTCGGCTTTTCGCTTTCCAACCTGCCGCTCGGCGCGCTGGCCGTGGCCGTGGCCGTCTATCTGCCGCCCTACTTCGCCAGCCATCTGGGGGTCAGCTTGGCGGTCGTGGGCAGCGCCTGGGCCATCGTCCGGCTGCTGGATATCGGCGTCGATCCGGTCCTGGGTCTGATCATGGACCGCACCCGCACCCGGATTGGCCGCTACCGCTTCTGGATGATCATCGGCGCCCCGGTGCTGATGCTGGCGGTCTACGCCCTGTTCCAGGCTCGCCCGGGCATCGGGGCGGGCTATCTGGTGGTCTGGCTGCTGGTCTTCTATCTCGGCACCTCGATCATGGGTCTTGGCCACTCGGCCTGGGGCGCCAATCTCTCCACCACCTATGATGAGCGCTCCCGCCTGTTCGGCGTGGTGGCGGCCCTGGGGGTCATCGGGGCGGTGGTGGTGCTGCTGATCCCCATCGGCGCCAATGCGCTGAACCGCACCACGGCCCAGACCGTGCCGGACATGGGCTGGTTCATCTTCTGGCTGATCCCGATCTCCATGGTCTGGATGGTGTTCCGCACGCCTGAGCGCATCGCCCCGGAGACCGGCCTGCCGCAGTTCCGGCTGCGGGATTACATTTCGCTGCTGGTGAAGCCCGATCTGTTGCGGCTGTTCCTGGCCCAGATGGCCCTGACCCTGGGCCCTGGCTGGATGAGCGCCCTCTACGTCTTCTTCTTCACCGACAGCCGCGGCTATACCGGCACCCAGGCCTCGATCCTGCTGCTGGTCTATGTGGTGGCCGGTATCCTCGGCGCGCCCCTGACCGCCCGTCTGGCCCAGAAGCTCTCCAAGCACCGCACCCTGATGGTCACCACCACGGCCTATTCGCTGGGCCTGTGCATGGTGCTGGTGATCCCCAAGGGCAGCGTCCTGGCCGCCCTGCCGGTGATGTTCTGGTGCGGGTTCATGGCCGCTGGCTTTGATCTGATGATCCGCGCCATGCTGGCCGATGTCGGCGACGAGGTCCGCCTGGAGCAGGGTCAGGAGCGGATCAGCCTGATCTACGCCCTCAACAGTCTGGCCGCCAAGATCGCCTCGGCCTTCTCGATCGGCGTCACCTTCCCGCTGCTGGGCAAGCTCGGCTACAACGCCGCGGAGGGGGCGGTGAACACGCCCGCCGCCATCCGCAGCCTGGAATGGGCCTATATCGCCGGGCCCATCGTCTTCGTCATGCTGGGGGGCGCCTGCGTCGTCGGCTGGCGCCTGGACGCCGACCGCCACGCCCAGATCCGCCGCGACCTGGACATCCGCGACGCCCAGTTCGCCGAGGCCCCGATCCTGGAAAGCCTCTCGGGCGAACCCGCCATCCCCGTGCTGGACGGCAAGGGCATCTAGCCGCCGGTCCAGTCTTGTCTTGCGTTCATTGTGCGCCGCAATATGAGCCTGGGGGCCAACCACGTCCGGTTCGCTCGGAGACCGCCGCCATGATCCTGCAATCCAAGTCCGCCGTGGTCACCGGCTCCACCAGCGGGATCGGCCTGGCCATCGCCCGCGCCTTCGCCGCCGAGGGCGCCAACATCATGATCAACGGCTTTGGAAAGCCCGAGGACATCGAGACCGCCCGCGCCGGCATCGAAGCAGAGTTCGGCGTCCGCTGCCTCCATTCCCCCGCCGACATGACCAGGGGCGAGGAAATCGCCGCCATGATCGCCACCGCCGAGCAGGCGTTCGGCGCCGTCGATGTCCTGGTCAACAACGCCGGCATCCAGTTCGTCTCCCCCATCGAGGACTTCCCGGTGGAGAAGTGGGACCAGATCATCGCCATCAACCTGACCGCCGCCTTCCACGCCATCCGCGCGGTGACGCCGGGGATGAAGGCCCGCGGCTGGGGCCGGATCATCTCGACCGCCTCGGCCCACAGCCTGGTGGCCTCGCCCTTCAAGTCGGCCTATGTGGCCGCCAAGCACGGGGTCGTGGGTCTCACCAAGACCGCGGCCCTGGAGCTCGCCCCCCACGGGGTGACCGTCAACTGCATCAGCCCGGGCTATGTCTGGACACCCCTGGTGGAAAACCAGATCCCCGCCACCATGGCCTCGCGCGGCCTGACCCGGGAGCAGGTGATCAACGACGTGCTGCTGGCCGCCCAGCCCACCAAGCAGTTCGTCACCCCCGAAGAGGTGGCCGCCATCGCCGTCTTCCTCTGCTCCCCCGCCGCCAAGCAGATGACCGGCGCCAACCTGTCGGTGGATGGCGGCTGGACCGCGGCCTAGAGCGACCCTGCTGACGCCGCGTCAGAGTTTCGCGCCGTCCAATTCCGTGACAGCGTAAGCCTCGCGCAGGCCATCGAACCTGCCGGGGAGACGTCATGACCGGGATCATCCTGCACCACTACGAGGCCTCGCCCTTCTCCCAGAAGGTGCGCTGTTTCCTGGGGCTGAAGGGGTTGGCCTGGTCCTCGGTGATCACCCCCAACATGATGCCCAAGCCGGACCTCACCCCGCTGACCGGCGGCTACCGGCGCGCGCCGGTCATGCAGATCGGCGCCGATGTCTACTGCGACACCCAGGTGATCCTGGCCGAGATCGAGCGCCGCGCCCCCAACCCGCCCGCCGTCACCGGCCTCGACTGGGCGGTGAATTTCTGGGCCGACCGGCTGTTCTTCCAGACCACCGTGCCGGTGATCTTCGGTGAGATCGGCGACGCTGTGCCCAAGGCCTTCCTCGACGACCGCGAGAAGCTCTCGGGCCGCCCCTTCGATGTCGCCGCCATGAAGGGCGCGGCCGGCGTCATGCGGCCGCAATGGCGCGCCCACGCCGCCTGGATCGACCAGGGCCTGGCGGGCCATCCCTTCCTGTCGGGCGACCGGCCCGGCCTCGCCGACGTCGCGGCCTATATGAACGTCGTCTGGCTCAGCAATGTCCTGCCGGCGACGGCCAAGACCCTGATGACCGGCCTCACCCGCATCCCCGACTGGGCCGAGAAGATGATGGCCCTGGGCGAAGGCGCCCGCGAGGAGATGGCCGGCCGCGTGGCCCTGGAGATCGCCCGCGACACCATGCCCGGGCCCACCCCCGCCCATGATCCCGCCGACGCCCTGGGCCTCGATCCCGGAACCCATGTGACGGTGATGGCCGACGACTATGGCCGCGATCCCATCGCCGGGACCCTGGTGGCCGCCACGCCTGACCGGCTGGTGATCCGCCGGGACTCCGCCGACCTCGGCGCCCTGCATATCCATTTCCCCCGCGCCGGCTACGTGGCCGTGCGCGCCCGACCCCTTT
Organism: Phenylobacterium sp.; assembly: GCF_030651185.1. GTDB lineage: Bacteria > Pseudomonadota > Alphaproteobacteria > Caulobacterales > Caulobacteraceae > Phenylobacterium. The sequence continues at coordinate 176,992 of NZ_JAUSCJ010000011.1, read as the reverse complement.
GAAGGAGCCCGCCATGGAAGACCGCATCAAGGTTGATCTGAAGGACGGCGTCGCCGACGTGCGCCTGGTCCGCACCGACAAGATGAACGCCCTCGACGACCACATGTTTCAGGCCCTGATCGACACCGGCGAGGCGCTGAAGACCCGGCCGGGCGTTCGCGCCATCGTGCTGTCGGGCGAGGGCAAGGCCTTCTGCGCCGGCCTCGACATGGGCAATTTCGGCAAGATGGCCTCGGGCGAGCGCGCGGGCGGCCAGTCCTCCACGGGCGAGGCCCTGCTGACCCCCAAGCGCACGCCGGGCGGCTCCAACCGCGCCCAGCACGCGGTGATGGTCTGGCGCGAGCAGACCGTGCCGGTGATCGCCGCCATCCATGGGGTGGCCTTCGGCGGCGGCTTCCAGCTGGCGCTCGGCGCCGACCTGCGCTTCGTCACCGCCGACACCCGCATGGCGGTGATGGAGATCAAGTGGGGCCTGGTCCCCGACATGGGCGGCATCGTGCTCATGAAGCGCCTGGTGCGCGACGACGTGGCCCGGGAGCTGACCTATACCGGCCGCATCTTCGACGGGCAGGAGGCCCTGCGCCTGGGCTTCGCCACCCGCGTCTGCGCCGATCCCCGCGCCGAGGCCCTGGCCCTGGCCGCCGAGATCGCCAGCAAGAACCCGCACGCCATCAAGGGCTCCAAGCGCCTGCTGGACATGGCGCACGACGCCGACCAGCACGCCATCCTGCTGGCCGAAAGCCAGGAACAGGGCGCCCTGATCGGTTCGCCGAACCAGGTGGAGGCGGTGATGTCCAACATGCAGAAGCGCGCGGCGGTCTACGCTGACTGAGGAAGCGTGACAGCCGAAAGTGGACACCGGTTTCGGCGCCCGTCACGCGACAAGGAAAAAATGCTCACACTCTTCCACTGCGCCGACGCCCGCTCCTTCCGCGCCCTCTGGGCGCTGGAGGAGCTGCGGCTGCCCTATGAACTGAAGCTGCTGCCGTTCCCGCCCCGGGTGCTGGCGCCGGAGTACCTGGCGGAAAACCCGCTGGGCACCATCCCCCTGCTGGTGGACGGCGCGACCCGGATGACCGAGAGCGCCGCCATCATCCAGTATCTGGCCACCCGCGACGGCCCGACGCCGCTCTCGGTGGAACCCGGCGACCCGGCCTATGGCGACTGGCTCAACGGCCTGCACTTCGGCGAGGCGACGCTCACCTTCCCCCAGACCCTGGTGCTCCGCTACACGCGCCTGGAGCCCAAGGACCGCCGCAACCCCCAGGTCGCCGACGACTACGGCCGCTGGTTCAACGCCCGGCTCAAGGGGCTCGAGCCGCGCCTGGCCGCCAATGGTGGCTGGTACTGCGCGGGACGGTTCACGGGGGCGGACATCTCGGTGGGCTACGCCCTGCTGCTGGCGCAGACCCTGGGGCTGCACGCGCGGTTTACGCCCGCGGTGGCGGCGTACTGGGGGCGGCTGCAGGGACGCGAAGCGTTCGTCAGGGCGAAGGCGGCGCAGGGCGATGGGCCCGCCGCGACGTGGCAGGGCGGCTAGGCGGCGTCCCACTCCAAGAGCACATCGGCATCGGCTTCCTTCTGCGCGATCCGCAGCACCTCGAACGCCTCCGCATCCAGCAGCCGCCCCAGCGCCCAGACCGCCGCGCCGCGAACCAGGGGCGAGGGATCGACCAGCAGCGTCTCGGCCACCTCGGCCAGGCCCACGTCCCCCGAATTCCCCACCGCATAGAGCACGTTGCGCACGAAACGCTCGCGGCCGATGCGCTTCACCGGGCTCTTGGAGAACAGGGTGCGGAACCTGGGGTCATCCAGCGCCGCCAGCTCTCGCAGGCCCGGCGCCTTGAGCGCGTCGCGGGCGTGCAGCCGCTGCTCCCGCGCCGTCTCGGCGAACTTGTTCCAGGGGCAGACCGCCAGGCAGTCGTCGCAGCCATAGATGCGGTTGCCGAGCGCGGCCCGGAACTCCCGTGGGATCGGCCCCTTCAGCTCGATGGTCAGGTACGAGATGCAGCGCCGGGCGTCGAGCTGGAACGGCGCCGGGAAGGCCTTGGTCGGGCAGATGTCCAGGCAGGCCCGGCACGACCCGCAGTGATCGACTTCCGGGGCGTCGGGGGCCAGCTCCAGCTCGGTCAGGATCGAGCCCAGGAACAGCCACGATCCGAACTCCCGGCTCACCAGGTTGGTGTGCTTGCCCTGCCAGCCGAGGCCGGCCCGGGCCGCCAGCGGCTTTTCCATCAAGGGCGCGGTGTCGACGAAGACCTTCAGCTCGCCGCCGAACTTGCTCGCCAGCCAACTGGCCAGCTGCTTCAGCCGCCCCTTGATCAGCTCATGATAGTCGTCGCCCTGGGCATAGGCCGAGATGACGCCGCGGTCGCGGTGGGCCAGGGCCTCCAGGGGATTGGTCTCAGGACCATAGTTGACCCCCAGCATGATGGCCGACCGCGCCCCGCCCCACATGGCGTTGGGATGGGCGCGGCGCTCGGCGGTCGTGGCCATCCAGTCCATCTCGCCGTGGCGGCCCTGGTCGATGAAGTCGTGCAGCCGCCCGCCCGCCGCCCAGGCCTCGTCGACGCGCGCGAAGCGGCAGGCGTCGAAGCCCAGCTCGGCGGCCTTGGCGGCGATCAGGTCAGAAGTCGAGGTCGTCATAATGCGGCGCCGGCGCGAGGCCGGGCCAGCGGTCGGCCAGCAGCGGCCGGAAGGCCGGCCTCGATTTGAGCTTCATGTACCAGGTCTTGACGGCCTGGAAGTCCGCCCAGGGCACGTCGCCGAAATAGTCGATCACCGACAGGTGCGCCGCGGCCGCGAAATCCGCCAGCGACAGCCGCGTCCCGGCCAGCCAGTCGCGGTCGGCCAGGAGGCTGTCGATATAGAGCATGTGGCCCCGCAGCGCCTCGCGCCCCTGGCGCAGCGACGCCAGGTCCGGGGCGCCCAGGCCCAGCAGCCGCTTCTCCATCTTCTCGTGCAGGATGAAGCCGCCGACCTCGTAGTCGAACTTGCGGTCGAACCATTGCAGCAGGCGCCTGGCCTCGGCCCGCTCGGCGGGCTCGCGGCCCAGCAGGGCGGGTTCGGGATAGGTCTCTTCCAGGTGATCCAGGATCGCCCGGCTCTCGCAGAGCACCAGCGGGCCTTCCGTCAGCACCGGGGTCAGGCCCGAGGCGTTGAGGCTCACCAGCTCCTTGGGCCGCTCCCAGTAGCGCACCGTCTGTTCGGTGAAGGCCAGGCGCTTTTCCCCCAGCGCCAGACGCACCTGGCGCGAGGCGGGATCGAGGGGGAAGTGGTGCAGGGTGCGGTCGGGGGTCATGGGGATGACGCGGCCTACCACAGGCGGCGTTAAGGGCGCGTTTACTGCGCCTGTTCCGCGAACGCCCCGCCGTGCGGCTCGGCCCGCCCGCGCGGGTCGGCATGGATCAGGATGTCGGCATGGGGGAAGGCCGCCAGGATCCGCCCCTCGGCCTCGACGATCACCCGGTGCGCGGCCTCCAGGGTCAGGTCCGGATCGAGGTCGACATGCATCTGCATATGGACATAGGGCCCCGAGGCCCGTGTGCGCAGCTGGTGGACATCGGTGAGGCGCGGGTCCTGGGCCACCAGCTCGACGATGCGGACACGGTCGGCGTCCGGCAGCTCATGGTCCAGCAGCTGGCCGGAGGCCTCGCGGAACACCCCGATGGCCGCCCACAGCAGCAGGGCCGCGACGATCAGCCCGGCGATGGCGTCCAGGCTATGCCAGCCCAGCCAGGCCGCGGCCCCGATGCCCAGGAGGGCGATGAGGTTGGAGGCCACGTCGGTCATGTAGTGGGCCCGGTCGCCGGAGACGGCCACCGAGCTGGTCTGCTTCAGAACCCGGCCCTGGGCCACGATCAGCAGCCCGGTCAGCACCGTGGAGACGGCCATCACCGCCACCGCCCAGCCCTCGTTGGCGACCGGGGTTGGATGCAGGATGTGGACGATCGCCTCCTGGCCGATCAGGGCGGCCGAGGCGAAGACCAGGCCCGCCTGGGTCAGGCTGGCGAAGGCCTCGGCCTTGCCGTGCCCGAAGCGGTGCTCGGCGTCCGGCGGCGCCTGGGCGTAGCGGACGGCGTAGAAGGTCACCAGGCTGGCGATCAGATCCAGCCCCGAGTCCGCCGCTGACGCAAGAAGCGCCACCGATCCGGAGATCAGCCAGACCCCGGCCTTGATCACCACCAGCACCGTGGCCGTGGCCACCGACAGCAGGGTGATCTTCCGCGTCAGGGCGGCGGCGGTCTTGGGGTCGAGGCCGGCGGGGGCGTGCATGGCCCCTATCTAGTGCGGCCCCGCACGCGACCCCAGCGCTAACGACTCTCAGGTCATCACGCCGCGGCTCGCGGGGTCGGCCCCACATAGACCGACTGCGGCCTAATCAGGCGGCCGCCGGCCAGCTGCTCGCGGGCATGGGCGATCCAGCCGGCCGTGCGGCCCATGGCGAAGACGCAGGTGAAGGCCTGCGGCGGGAAGGCCAGGGCCTCCAGCAGCAGGGCGGTGTAGAACTCCACATTGGTGTCCAGGGACCGGTCGGGCTTGTGGGCCTTGAGGATCTCCAGCACCGCGCGCTCCACGGCCTCGGCGAATTCCAGCCGCCCGGACCGGGTTCCCATCCGCCGGATGGCGCCCTTCAGCGCATCGGCGCGGGGGTCGCGGACGCGGTAGACCCGGTGGCCGAAGCCCATCAGCCGGTCGCCACGGGCCAGGGCCGCCTCGATCCAGGGCCGGGCGTTCTCCGCCCCGCCGATGCCGTCCAGCATGTCGATGATCGGGCCCGGCGCGCCGCCGTGCAGAGGGCCTTTCAGGGCGCTGATCCCGGCCAGCACGGCCGACCCCAGGCCCGCCCGCGTCGAGGCCACCACGCGGGCGGCGAAGGTCGAGGCGTTCAGCCCGTGGTCGCTCACCGTCACCAGATAGGTGTCCAGCGCCTCGGCCTGCGCCTGGTCGGGCGCCTTGCCCAGCATGCGCAGGATGTCGGCGGCGTGGCCCAGCGAGGTGTCGGGCGCGATGGGCGCGTCGCCGGCCTGGCCCCGCACCACGGCGGCGGTGAACACCGCCGGTGCGGCCAGCAGGCGCAGGGCGACGGCCAGGTCGTCCCCGTCCGCCAGCCGGGCGGTCAGGGCCCGCATGGCCTCGATGGGGGAAAGCGTCAGGATTCCGGTGTCCATGGCCGAGACCTCGGCGAACACCTCGGCCCGGGCGGCGGCCAGGGGGCCCACCAGGTCGGCGGGCAGGTGGTCGAAGAACCCGTCCCACAGCAGGCGGGTGACCTCTTCGAAGCTGGCGCGGCCGGCCAAGTCGTCCAGCGACCGGCCACGGATGATCAACCGGCCGGCCGCGCCGTCCACGTCGGACATCACGGTGTGGGCGGCGACGACGTCTTCAAGTCCGTCCGACATGGGAGGGCTCCTTTTCCAAGCTCTTGCTAACCGCGATATTTGCCGCCAAGCTGGACGCGTCAATCTTGATCAACATAATCAACATCTGATGCCGCAGACCAAGACCCCACAAGCCAAGGCCAGTGACTGGATCGGCGCCGACGAGGCCCGCGAACGCCTCGGCGTCCGGCCCCAGACCCTCTACGCCTATGTCAGCCGCGGCCGGGTCCAGACCCGCATCGATCCCGCCGACCCGCGCCGCAGCCTCTACCGGGCCGCCGACATCGCCGTCCTGGTTCAGCGCAAGACCCGCAGCCGCAAGGCTTCGGAGGTGGCGGCCGGCGCCATCGCCTGGGGCGAGCCGGTGCTGGTCTCCGCCATCACCACAATCGCCCAGGGCCGGCTGTTCTATCGCGGCCGCGACGCCGTCGAACTGGCCGAGACCGAGACGCTTGAGTCCGTCGCCCGGCTGCTGCGCGGCGGCCATGGCGCGGCCCTGAAGCGCACCGACCGGCCCCAGCCGCCGCAAGCGCCCGACATGACGGCGCGGGCCTTCCTGGCGCTGGCGGCGCGGGCGGGGGTCGATCCGCCCGCGCTCGGCCGCCATCCCCTGGCCCTGGCCGTCGAGGCCGCCACCCTGCTGGACGTGCTCACCGACGCCATCGCCGGCGAGGTGGGCGGCGGGGCGATCCATAACCGCCTGGCCTTCGCCTGGGGCCTGGGGCCCGGCGGGCCGGGGGCGGACCTGGTGCGCCGGGTGCTGGTGCTGCTGGCCGACCACGAGCTCAACCCCTCGGCCTTCGCCGCCCGGGTCGCGGCGTCCACGGGTGCGTCCCTGGCCGCCGCTGCGCTCGCGGGCCTCGCCACCCTGTCAGGCCCGCGTCATGGCGGAGCCCCCGCCGCCATCCGGGGCTTCGCGGCCGAGGCCGCCCAGGGCGGCGCGCGCGCCGTGATCGCCGCCCGCCTGGCCGAGGACCGGGTCCTGCCGGGCTTCGGCCACCAGCTCTACCCCGACCGCGATCCTCGCGCGGCGGCCCTGCTGGACCGCTTCGACCTGACCCCGGAGATGGCCAGCCTGCGGGCTGCAGCCGAGGACATCACCGGCCTGGCGCCCAATATCGACTTCGCCCTGGTGGCCATCTCCGACGCCCTCAAACTCCCCCGCGAAGCCCCCTTCGCCCTCTTCGCCACCGCCCGCTGCGCCGGCTGGATCGCTCACGCCATCGAACAGGGCCAGACCGGCGCCCTGATCCGGCCGAGGGCTAGGTATGTGGGGGTGGAGGTGTCCTAGCCCCCTCCGTCACGCGCCTGCCGGCGCGCGCCACCTCCCCCGACACGCGCTGCGCGCTGGGGGAGGAATTGGGAGCGCGAAATTCCTCCCCCTCCGGGGGAGGTGGATCGGCGCGCAGCGACGAGACGGAAGGGGCTAGGCCCTCTCCGCCCTGCCTCACGCCCGGTGATGCACCGCCTCTTCCTCGGCCAGCGGCTTGTCGAGGCGGTGGACCATCTCCTTGGGGACCACCTGCCAGAACTTTCCAAGATGCCGGTCCCAGTCGCGCAGGATGCCGGCGGCGAAGGCTGAGCCGGTCTCCCGGGCGTGTTCCTCCACCAGGCCGTGCAGCTCGGCCTCCCAGGCCCGGGTCCCGATCCGCTGTACCACCACGCTGTCGGTGTTCAGGTGGGTCAGGAAGCGGTCGTGCAGGTCCAGCACATAGGCCATGCCCCCGGTCATCCCGGCGGCGAAGTTGAAGCCCACCGGTCCCAGGATCACCGCCCGGCCGCCGGTCATGTATTCCAGCCCGTTGGCGCCGCAGCCCTCGACCACGGTCACGGCCCCGGAGTTGCGCACCCCGAACCGCTCGCCCGCCAGGCCCGCCGCGAACAGCCGGCCTGAGGTGGCGCCATAGAGCACGGTGTTGCCCAGGATGGCGTTGGCCTCCGGCGCCGCCAGGTGCGGAGAAGGCCGCAGGATGATGGTCGCCCCCGACAGGCCCTTGCCGACATAGTCGTTGGCCTCGCCGGTCAGCTCGATGCGCAGGCCCTGGACCGCGAAGGCTCCCAGGCTCTGACCCGCCGAGCCCTTGAGCTGCACGGTCAGGTGCCCGGCCGGCAGACCGGTCATCCCAAACCGCCGCACGATGTGCGACGAGGTCCGCGAGCCGATGGCGCGCGCGGTGTTCTGCACCGTGTAGGTCAGCTGCATCTTCTCGCCCCGCTCCAGCAGGGGGGCGGCGTCGCGGACGATCTGGGCGTCCAGGGTGTCGGGCACCTCGTTGCGCCCCTCCACCACGCAATAGCGCGGGTTCGACCCCGGGTCGGCCATCACCAGCAGGGGGTTGAGGTCGAGGTCGTCCAGGTGCTCGCCGCCGCGGGAGACCTGCTGCAGCAGGTCGGTGCGGCCGACGATCTCCTGGATCGACTTGAAGCCGAGCGAGGCCAGGATCTCGCGGACCTCCTCGGCGATGAAGGTGAAGAGGTTGATCACCTTCTCCGGGCTGCCGGAGAACTTCTCCCGCAGGGCCTCGTCCTGGGTGCAGACCCCCACCGGGCAGGTGTTGGAATGGCACTGGCGCACCATGATGCAGCCCATGGCGATCAGGCTCGCGGTTCCAATCCCGAACTCTTCCGCCCCCAACATGGCGGCGATCACCACGTCGCGGCCTGTCCGCATGCCGCCGTCGGCCCGCAGGCGGACCGAGTGACGCAGGTTGTTCAGGGTTAGGACCTGGTTGGCCTCCGACAGGCCCATCTCCCAGGGGCCGCCGGCATACTTGATCGAGGTCTGCGGCGACGCCCCGGTGCCACCGACATTGCCGGAGATCAGGATCACGTCGGCCTTGGCCTTGGCCACGCCGGCGGCGATCGCCCCGATGCCGGTCATGGCCACCAGCTTCACGCAGACCCGCGCGGTCGGGTTGATCTGCTTCAGGTCGTAGATGAGCTGGGCCAGGTCCTCGATGGAATAGACGTCGTGGTGCGGCGGGGGCGAGATCAGCATGACGCCCGGCGTCGCGTGCCGCAGACGTGCAATCAGCTCAGTTACCTTGAACCCAGGTAACTGCCCGCCCTCGCCGGGCTTGGCGCCCTGGCTGACCTTGATCTCGATCTCGCGGCACTGGTTGAGATATTCCGCCGTCACCCCGAACCGTCCCGAGGCGATCTGCTTGACCGCCGAGTTGGGGTTGTCACCGTTGGGCAGGGGCTTGTAGCGGGCTGAATCCTCGCCGCCCTCGCCGGAGACGCTCTTGGCCCCGATCCGGTTCATGGCGATGTTCAGCACCCCGTGCGCCTCGGGGCTCAGCGCCCCCAGGCTCATGCCGGGCGTCAGGAAGCGCTTGCGGATCTCGTTGACGCTCTCCACCTCGTCCAACGCCACCGGCCGTTCGCCGGACCGCCAGTCCAGCAGATCGCGCAGCTGGATGGTGGGCTGGCGGCGCATCCCGGCCGAGAACCGCTGGTAGGCGGCATAGTCGCCGCTGTTGCAGGCGGCCTGCAGGGTGTGGATCATGCGGGCCTCGAAGGCGTGGCTCTCCCCGGCGGACCGCGCCTTGTAGAGCCCCCCCACCGGCAGGCTCACGGCGCCCGGATCCCAGGCGCGCCGATGCACCTCGACGGCCTTGGCCTCCAGACCGGCCAGGCCGATGCCGGAGATGCGCGAGGGCATGCCCGGGAAGAACTCCGCCACCAGGGCGCGGCTCAGGCCCACGGCCTCGAAGTTGTAGCCGCCGCGATAGGAGGAGATCACCGCGATCCCCATCTTGGCGATGATCTTCAAGAGCCCGCCCTCGATGGCGTGCTTGAAGTTGGCGCAGACGTCGTGGAGCGTCAGCGCCCCGGTCAGGCCGCGCTCCAGCCGGTCCTGGAAGCTTTCCTGGGCCAGATAGGCGTTCACCGCCGTCGCCCCGACCCCCACCAGCACCGCGAAATAGTGGGTGTCGAGGCACTCGGCCGACCGCACGACGATCGAGACGTAGGAGCGCAGGCCCTTGGCCACCAGCCAGGAATGGACCCCGCCCGTGGCCAGGATCATCGGCAGGCCCACCCGGCCCGGCCCCGAGGCTTCGTCGGTGAGCACGATGGTGGCGCAGCCGCGCAGGGCCGCATCCTCGGCCTCCGCGCGGATGCGGTCGAGATTGGCCCGCAGGGCGTCGCCGGGCCGCCCCGCGTCGGCCGGGATCGGCATGGTGCAGTCGATGCTGGCCATCGAGGCCTCGCCGATGATGCCCATGATCCGCTGGTACATGCCGGTGGTCAGCACCGGGCTTTCCAGCACGAAGACGTCGGTCTGCGCCTCGTCCTGGGCCAGGATGTTGCCGAGGTTCTTGAACCGGGTCTTCAGGCTCATGACCCCGGCTTCCCGCAGGCTGTCGATCGGCGGGTTGGTCACCTGGCTGAAGTTCTGCCGGAAGAAGTGGCTGAGCGGCCGGTACTGGTCGCTCAGCACCGCCAGGGGCGCGTCGTCCCCCATGGAGCCCACCGCCTCCTTGCCGTCCTCGATCATCGGCGCCAGCAGCAGCTCCAGGTCCTCCAGGCTCATCCCGGCGGCGGCCTGGCGCCGCGTCAGCTCCTCGCGGCCATAGGCGCGAGGTTCCGGACCCGGTGCGATCTGGGCCTCCAGGTCCACCATGTTGCCCAGCCACTGGTCATAGGGATGCTGGGCGGCGAGGCGGTCGATGATCTCGTCCTCCTCGTAGAGGCGGCCCTCCAGCAGATCGACGGCCACCATGCGGCCCGGCTGGATGTGGGCCTTGCGCACGATGCGGGCCTCGTCGACCCGGCACATGCCAGCCTCCGAGCCCATGATCAGCAAGCCATCGTCGGTATAGGTCACCCGCAGGGGGCGCAGGCCGTTGCGGTCCTTGCCGGCCACGACCCAGCGGCCGTCGGTGGCGCAGATGGCGGCCGGCCCGTCCCAGGGCTCCATCACCGCGTTGCAATAGGCGTAGAGCGCCCTGTGGGCCGGGCTGATCTGTTCGTCGCTCTTGTGCGCCCAGGCCTCGGGGATCAGCAGGGCCTTGGCCATGGGGGCGTCGCGGCCCGCCCGGACCAGCACCTCGAAGGTGTTGTCCAGGGCCATGGAATCCGAGCCGCTGGCATCCTGGATCACCGGCTTCACGTCGTCCCCGAAGTCGCCGAAGGCGTCGGCGGCCATGCGGATCTCGTGGCTCTTCATCCAGTTCAGGTTGCCCTTCTTGGTGTTGATCTCGCCGTTGTGCGCCAGCATCCGGAACGGCTGGGCCAGCCGCCATTCCGGGAAGGTGTTGGTGGAATAGCGCTGGTGGAAGATCGCCACGGCGGCGGTGAACCGTTCGTCGGTCAGGTCGGGATAGAAGGCGTCGATGTGCTCGGCCAGGAACATGCCCTTGTAGATCAGCGAGCGGGCCGACAGCGAGCACAGGTAGAATTGCTGGATGCCGGCGGCCAGCACCCGCTTCTCGATGCGCTTGCGGCACAGGAACAGCGCCCGCTCCAGGGCCTCCCCCTCCAGGCCGGCGGGGCCCGCCAGCATGATCTGCTCGATCTCGGGGCGGGTGGCGTTGGCCTTTTCGCCGATCACCCGGGTGTCGGTCGGCACCTGGCGCCAGCCATAGATGTAGAAGCCGAACCGCAGGGCCTCGGCCTCGACGATGGTGCGGGCCGCCTCCTGGGCGTTGAGGTCGTTGCGCGGCAGGAAGACCTGGCCCACCGCGATGGGGCCGGGCCGCAGCTTGTGCCCCGTGCGCTTCACCTGGTCGGCGAAGAAGTCCTGGGGCACGGAGACCAGCACGCCCGCGCCGTCGCCGGTCTTGCCGTCGGCGTCGATGGCGCCCCGGTGCCAGACACTCTTCAGCGCCCGGATCGCCAGCTCCACCACCTCGCGGCGCGGCTGCCCGTCCAGGGCGCAGACCAGTCCCACGCCGCAGGCGTCCCGTTCGGAGTCGGGATCATAGGCGTGGCCGTCGATAAGCTTCTGGCGGTTGGCGAGGTAGCGCTGCGTATCCTCACCCGCCCACTCTGGAAACTGGCTCATCATCTTCACTCCGCCGCGACGAGCGCGGGTTCCGTCAGGTAGCGGTGGATGGCGTCGGCGGCGTCGCGGCCGTCCTTAATCGCCCAGACCACCAGGGAGGCGCCGCGGGCGATGTCACCGGCCGCGAACACGCCGGGCAGGTTGGTCATCAGGGTGGCGAAGTCGGCCTTCACCGTGCCCCAGCGGCTGACCGCCAGGTCCGGGGCGGCGAAGGCGCGCGGCAGGTCCTCGGGATCAAAGCCGAGCGCCTTGATCACCAGGTCGGCGGGGGCCTCGAAGTCGGCGCCCTCGATCTCCTCCGGCGCGGCGCGGCCGGTGGCGTCGGACGCGCCCAGGCGCATGCGGGCGGCGCGGACCCCGGTGGCCCTATTGGCCTTGCCCAGCACGGCGCGCGGCGCGGCCAGCCATTCGAAGACCACGCCCTCCTCCTCGGCGTGGGCTACCTCGCGGACCGAGCCCGGCATGTTGGCGCGGTCACGGCGGTAGAGGCAGGTCACCGACCTGGCCCCTTGGCGCACGGCGGTCCGGACGCAGTCCATGGCCGTGTCGCCGCCGCCCACCACCACCACGTCGCGGCCCTTGGCGTGCAACTCGCCCGAGGCGAACTCGGGAACCTCGTCCCCCAGGCCCGCCCGGTTGGAGGCGATCAGGTAGTCGAGCGCCGGGGTCACCCCCGCCGAGCCCGCGCCAGGGACCACCAGGTCGCGGTCGGCATAGACGCCGGTGGCGATCAGCACGCTGTGATGCGTGTCGCGAAGCTCATCGAGGGTGGCGTCGAGGCCCACCTCGAAGTCCAGCTTGAACACGACCCCGCCGTCGGCCAGCCGCTGGGTGCGCCGCATCACCACGTCCTTCTCCAGCTTGAAGCTGGGGATGCCGTAGATCAGCAGGCCGCCGGCCCGGTCGTGGCGGTCATAGACGGTGACGGCGTAGCCCATCTCCCGCAGCCGCTCGGCCGCGGCCAGGCCGGCCGGTCCCGCCCCGATGATCCCCACCGACTTGCCCTGGTCGCGGCCGGGAATGAGCGGCTGGACCCAGCCCTCCTCCCAGGCCTTGTCGGTCAGGTAGCGCTCGACGGCGCCGATGGTGACGGTGCCGTGTCCCGACTGCTCGATGGTGCAGGAGCCCTCGCACAGCCGGTCCTGCGGGCAGATGCGGCCGCAGATCTCCGGCATGGAATTGGTGGCCTGGGAAAGCTGATAGGCCTCCTGCAGCCGGCCCTCGGCGGTCATCCGCAGCCAGTCGGGGATGTTGTTGTGCAGCGGGCAGTGGGTCTGACAGAAGGGGATCCCGCACTGCGAACAGCGCGAGGCCTGTTCGCTGGCCTTGGCGTCGATGAAGTCGGCGTAGATTTCGTGGAAATCCCCCGAACGCGCCTCGGCCGCCCGCTTGGGGGGCGTGGTCCGCTCGACAACCGTGAACTTCAGCATCCGCTCGGCCATGGCCGGTCCTCCGCCCCCTCATGGGCGACAGGCTTTTACGCGCCTTTTCAAGGGGCCGGAATATGATGGTCCACAAACTAGATTATATCACCTGCCTTGCTCAAGCTTCGCGCCCCGCCCGCCCACGTTCTCAACAATATTGGTCCATAAATGGGATGAACCTCAAATTTACCCTGATCCCGCCCCTTGGGGTCCTCTTCATCCCGTGCCGAAAGTTGCCCGCATGTCCGACTGGATCGCCGCCATCATCCTGGGCATCGTCGAGGGGGTGACCGAGTTCATCCCGGTGTCCTCCACCGGCCACCTGCTGCTGACCAAGTCCCTCCTGGGCCTGCCGAACGGGTTCTGGGACACCTTCGCGGTGCTGATCCAGCTGGGCGCGATCCTGGCGGTGGTGGCGCTCTATTTCGGCAAGCTGTGGAAGGTGCTGATCGGCCTGCCCACCAGCGCCGAGGCCCGCGGGTTCGCCCTGTCGGTGCTGATCGCCTTCATCCCCGGGGCGGTCCTGGGCCTGGCCCTGCACGACGTGATCAAGGAGATTCTGTTCGAGAGCCCGCGCCTGATCTGCTGGTCGCTGATCATCGGCGGAATCGGCCTGCTGGCCCTGGACCGCTGGGCGCCGACGCCCCGTGAGGAGGACGCCATGAAGCTGACCTGGAAGACCTCCCTGGTGGTGGGCCTGTTCCAGACGCTGGCCCTGGTCCCCGGGGTCTCCCGGTCGGGCGCCACCATCGTCGGTTCGATGCTGATGCGGGTGGAGAAGAAAGCCGCCGCCGAGTTTTCCTTCTTCCTGGCCATCCCCACCATGGCCGGCGCCTTCGCCGTCGACCTCTACAAGAACAAGGACGCGCTCAGCATGGACCAGGCGGGCATCATCGCGCTCGGCTTCGCGGTCAGCTTCATCGTCGGCTTCATCGTCGTCCGCGCCCTGGTGGACTTTGTCGGCCGCCACGGCTTCGCGCCCTTCGCCTGGTGGCGGATCGTGGTGGGGGCGGGTGGTCTGGTCTGGCTGGCGATGGCCAGCCAATAGCCGTCAGAGGCTAGGCGATGGCCGTCAGGCGCTCGACCTCGTCGGCGTACTGGCCGCCCTTGCGGAAGCGGTAGAGGTAGGCCGGGACGATACCCTCGACGGCGGTGGCCTCGACGCCGAGTTCGGCCAGGCCCGGCAGGGTTCCCGACACCACGTTGTCGCTCTTCAGCAGCTCGACCTGGTCCTCGGTCAGCGGCGGGGTCCAGGGGGTCAGGGCCAGGATCTCGCAGGCCTTGCCGATCAGGGCGGCGATGGCGAAGGGCAGGGGAACCAGGAACCGCCTGCGGCCGATCTCGGCCATCAGCAGCTCCATCAGCTCGCGGAACGAATAGGCCCGCGGACCGCCCAGCTCATAGGTCTGGCCGGCGCAGGCCGGGTCGGTGACGGCCCGGGCCACGGCCTTGGCCACGTCGCCGACGAACACCGGCTGCAGCTTTCCCTCGCCGCCGCCGATCAGCGGCAGGGCCGGGCTGATCACCGCCATCTCGGCGAACTTGTTGAAGAAGTGGTCATCGGGCCCGAAGATCACCGACGGGCGAATGAGGATGGCGCCGGGGAAGGCCTCCCGCACGGCGTTCTCCCCCATGGCCTTGGTCCGGGCGTACTTCGAGCCCGACTCCGCATCGACGCCGATGGCCGAGATCTGCACCAGGGTGTCGACACCGGCGGCCTTGGACACCGCCGCGACATTGCGCGCGCCCATGGCGTGCACGCTCTGGAATTTCTGGCGGCCGGTCTCATAGAGCACGCCCACGGCGTTCACCACCGCGTGCGCGCCCTCGACGGCGCGGCGAATGGAGGCCTCGTTGCGGATATTGGCCTGCACGACCTCGATCTGACCGACGTCGCCCAGCAGGCGCATCTTATAGGCCAGGTGCGGCTGGCGCACGGCGACCCGCACCCGCCAGCCCTGCTTGGCCAGCGCGCGGACGACCTGGGCGCCGACGAAGCCCGAACCGCCGAAGACGGTGACCAGATCCTGCATGGAGTTTCGCCCGGATTTGAGTGGCTCTTGGAAGGCTTGCGATAGACGAACCGACCCCGCGCCGCAATGCGACTTGAAAGGAAGGTGAAGCGGGGCGTTGACCGGGCAGAGGCGGCGCCCTAAGGAACCCCCCTCGCGCGATCCGGTGGATCGGGCCCAGGTGGCGGAATTGGTAGACGCGCTGGCTTCAGGTGCCAGTGGCTTAACGGCCGTGAAGGTTCGAGTCCTTTCCTGGGCACCATCCCTCTCCATATAGGAGAGGATCTAGTTTGCGCCGGAGCGAGGCGACCTTGGCGAATCATCTGCACATCGGCGATTTACCCAAGGGCGCCTTCGCCGGCGCAACCTCGGTCGCGGTGGATTCCGAGACCATGGGCCTGCGGCTCGGCCGCGACCCGCTCTGCGTGGTGCAGATTTCCGACGGCAAGGGCGACGCCCACCTGGTGCAGCTGGACCGCGCCACCTATGACGCGCCCAATCTCAAGGCGCTGATGACCGATCCGGCTGTCACCAAGATCTTCCACTTCGGCCGCTTCGATATCGCCATGTTCTATCTGCATCTCGGCGTGGTCACCGCGCCGGTCTACTGCACCAAGATCGCCTCGAAGCTGGCGCGGACCTATACCGACCGTCACGGCCTGAAGGACGTGTCCAAGGAACTGGCCGGGATCGACATGTCCAAGGCCCAGCAGAGTTCCGACTGGGGCGCCGCCAAGCTCACCGACGACCAGATCGCCTACGCCGCCTCCGACGTCCTGCACCTCCACGCCCTGCGCGACCGGCTGGACGCCATGCTGGTGCGCGAGGGCCGCGACCATCTGGCGCGCGCCTGCTTCGACTTCCTGCCTCACCGCGCCCTGCTCGATGTGGCCGGCTGGGAAGAGGTCGACATCTTCGCCCATATGTGAGGGTCGGGTGACCACCGCCTTCGCCGACCAGAGCCACGCCCCCTACAGCGCCGACTTCGAGCGCTGGCGGAAGCGCTCGCGCCTGGTTCGGCGCTTGCGGGTGCTGCTGCCGGCGGTGATTGGGCTGATCCTGCTGATCATGGTGGGTTTCGTCATCCAGAGCACGCTGGACGGCGCCAAGGACAAGCCTCAGGACGCCGACGCTCCCATCCAGCTGGTCAATCCCCGCTTTCTCGGTCGGGACGACAAGGGTCGCGCCTTTGTCCTGACCGCCAAGGTCGCGGTGCGCGATCCCAAGGACTACCAGCGCGTCATGCTCGACACCCCTATGCTGATCCTCGACGAGGAAGGGCCGCGCCCGACCCGCATTTCGGCCAAGGCCGGGGTCTATCGGGAGGACAAGCGGGTGCTGAATCTCGAAGGTGGCGTGAAATTGAACGGGGGGGACGTGAATTTCGCCACCGCCACCTCCATCTTCAATACCGCGACCGGAGAACTCGAAGGCGCGGGTGAGATCAAGGGAGCCGGCGCGCTTGGCGAAATCATCGCGAAGTCCTATGGCGTGTACGACAAGGGCGAACGCATGGTGTTCAAGGGCGGCGTACACACGCGCGTCGAGTCACACTAGGCTTCGAACGGCATGGGCATGATCAGGTTCGCGAAAATGAAGCAGTGGGCGGCGGGCGCATTCGCCTGCGGGTTGATCGCGGCCGGTCCGGCCGCGGCGCAACTGGCGCAGAACTCCGACGCCCCGGTGGATATCACCGCCGATGAGCTGGAGGTGATCAACGCTAAGTGCCTGGCCACCTATTCCGGCGGGGCCGAGGCGCTCCAGGACACGGTTCGCCTGCGGGCCGACGTCCTGAAGATCTATTACAAGCCCAATCCCTCGGCCAAGCCGGGCGGGACCGGCCAAGCCGGTGCGGCCTGCGGCAACCAGCTCGACCGCATGGAGGCCAGCGGCTCGGTCTACTACGTAACGCCACAGCAGCGGGTGCGGGGGGACGCGGCGGTCTATGACGCGGCGGCCGACACCATCACCATCACCGGCGACGTGGTGGCCGCCCAGGCCCAGAACGTGCTGCGCGGCTCCAAGCTGGTGATCAAGATCGCCACCGGCGACGCCCAGATGCAGAGCGGCGTGAAGGGGCGCAACAAGCCCGGCCGCGTGCGCACCGTCCTCTATCCCAAGCAGCAGGCGGGACAGCCCGCCGCGCGGCGCTAGGGTGAAGTCGGAAAACTTCGACGCCCTGCCCGGTCTCGTCGGCGAGGGGCTGGTGGTCGATAATATCGGCAAGTCCTTCCGTGGCCGCCCGGTGGTCAAGGGCGTGACGCTGAGCCTGCGTCGCGGTGAGGTGGTGGGCCTGCTGGGTCCCAACGGCGCCGGCAAGACCACCTGCTTCTACATGATCACCGGCCTGATCCCCGCCGACTACGGCGCGATCTATCTGGACGGCGAAAACATCACCGCCCAGCCTATGTACCAGCGCGCCCGCATGGGGGTGGGCTACCTGCCCCAGGAAACCTCGATCTTCCGCGGCATGACGGTGGAAGAGAACGTCATGGCCGTGGTGGAGCTGCGCGCCAAGGACATGTCGGAGGCCCGCGCCACGGTCACCCAGTTGCTGACCGACCTGCACATCGAGCACCTGCGCAAGGCGCCGGCCATCTCGCTGTCGGGCGGGGAACGCCGCCGGGTGGAGATCGCCCGCGCCCTGGCCAGCGAGCCCTCCTTCATGCTGCTGGACGAGCCCTTCGCCGGCATCGACCCCCTGGCCATCTCCGACATCCGCGAGGTGATCTCGTTCCTGAAGGGGCGCGGGATCGGCATCCTGATCACCGACCACAATGTCCGCGAGACCCTGGACATCATCGACCGCGCCGCGATCATCCATGCGGGCGAGGTGCTGTTCGAGGGCACGCCGGCCGAGATCGTCGATGATCCGGAAGTCCGCCGTGTCTATCTGGGCGAACGCTTCGGCTGATGGCGCCGGCCGCATTCTGAAGCGCTGCAGGCCGTTGTCCCCAAGAATTGGGGGACAAAAAACATGGTTAACCAAAAGGTCGCGGCCCGGTTAACCAATCGCTCGTGATTGCACGCCTAGCCTGTCCAGCAAGAAACAGGCCAGGAGGCGATTTTGGCGCTCGGCGCGCGTTTAGAGATGCGGCAAGGCCAGGGGTTGGTGATCACCCCCCAGCTGCAGCAGGCCATCAAGCTGTTGCAGCTGTCCAACATGGAGTTGGAGACCTATGTGGAAGGCGAACTGGAGCGGAACCCGCTGCTCCAGCGCGACGAACGCGACTCCGAACCCGATGTGGAGGCCGGCCCCCGCGACGCCGAGGACTTCGCCTCCGACAGCATTCCCGAGGGCGCCGCCGAGGCGCACATGGACGTCACCCACGAGGCCGAGGCCTCGCCGGGGGAACGCAACACCGGTGACGCCGAGGGCGCCGGTGACGCGGGCGGGGCGGTGGACTGGTCGCGCGCCGGCAAGGGCGGCTCCTTTGAGGACACCGACGACTTCGAGCAGCGCCTGACCCGCGAGAAGACCCTCGCCGAGCACCTCTACGACCAGCTGATGGTCGCAGGCTTCGGCGGCATCGAGTATGCGGCGGCAACCGTCCTGGTCGATAGCGTCGACGAGGGCGGCTACCTGCGCGTCGACATGGCCGAGACCGCCGGGCGGCTGGGCTGTGACCTGACCTTCCTGGAAGACGTGCTGCGCATGCTGCAGCGGTTCGAGCCCATCGGCGTCTTCGCCCGCGACGTGCGCGAGTGCCTGATGCTGCAGCTCAAGGAGCGCGATCGCTGCGACCCGGCCATGATGGCCCTGCTGGACAATCTGGACCTGCTGGCCAAGCGCGACCTCTCGGCCCTGCGCAAGGCCTGCGGCGTCGACGACGAAGACCTCAAGGACATGATCGCCGAGCTGCGGGCCCTGACGCCCCGGCCCGGCGCGGCCTTCGGCGGCGAGCCCAGCCAGCCGGTGGCGCCGGACGTCTATGTGCGCGAGGGCCTGGGCGGCCTGTGGCACGTGGAGCTCAACTCCGACACCCTGCCTCGCCTGCTGGTGGACCAGCGCTACCACGCCCGGGTCTCGGCAGGCGCCAGGACCGACCAGGAGAAGGTGTTCGTCGCCGACTGCATGGCCAGCGCCAACTGGCTGGTGAAGAGCCTCGACCAGCGGGCCAAGACCATCCTGAAGGTGGCCAGCGAGATCGTGCGCCAGCAGGACGGGTTCCTGGCCTACGGGGTCGAGCACCTGCGCCCCCTGAACCTGAAGACCGTCGCCGACGCCATCGGGATGCACGAGTCCACGGTCAGCCGGGTGACGTCGAACAAGTACATCGCCACCCCGCGCGGCATGTTCGAGCTCAAGTTCTTCTTCACCTCCGGCATCGCCAATTCCGACGGCGGCGAGGCCCATTCCTCCGAGAGCGTGCGGCACAAGATCAAGCAGTTGATCGACACCGAGCGAGCCGAGGCGGAGGTGCATTCCGACGACCGGATCGTCGAGATCCTCAAGGAAACCGGGGTCGATATCGCCCGCCGCACCGTGGCCAAGTACCGGGAGGCCATGCGCATCCCGTCCTCGGTCGAGCGCCGCCGGGTCCTCAAGCACGCCTAGACGTACGGCGCCGAGAGACCTTCCAGCTCAAAGGTTTCCAGCACCGCCGGGCGGGCCAGGACGCGGGCCGCGTGCGCGGCCAGGACGGGTAGGTCACGGGCCGGACGGGGCAGGGTGCGGCCCCAGCGGACCAGCATCAGCAGGTAGAGGTCGGCGGCTGAAAACCCCGACGGCAGCAGCCAGTCGCGGCCCTCGAGCTGGCCGGCGATGACCTCGAAATTGGCCATCATCCGCCGGCCCGCCGCCGCCTTGGCCGAGTCGATGTGGCCCGGGTGGGTCACGTACTCATGGGGATAGAACCAGGATCGGAACTCGGCCTGAGTGGTGTTGGCCAGGTGGACCATCCACTTGTAGTGCTCGGCCCGGTCGGGTTCGCCCACGGCTGGGGCCAGGCCCGGATGGCGGTCGGCCAGGTGCAGGGCGATGGCGGCGGTCTCGTAGAGGGGCTTGCCGTCGGCCACCAGCACCGGGATGCGGCCGTGGGGGTTGAGCTTCAGGTAGTCGGCGCCGGCCTGCTCGCCGGCCTCCCGGTCCACCAGCTTCAGCTCGAAGGGGACGCCCAACTCGCGGAGCATCATGTGGGGCAGCAGGCTGGCCGTGCCGGGGGCGTAGTGGAGCTCGTACATCAGGGGACCAGTTCGTAGAGGTTGAAGTGGGACTTGCGCCCGACCCGGTCGTAGAGGGCCCGGGCCCGGTAGTTGTCGTCGGCGGTGAGCCAGCGAACCGTGGCCCAGCCCCGGGTTCGGGCCACCTGCGCGACGTGGGCGATGAGCTGTTCGCCGACCTTGTGACCCCGACATTGCGGGTCGACGAAGAGGTCGTCGAGGAAGCCGACCTCCGCGCCGTAGAGCGGCCGGGGCATGCGGCGGAAGTGGGCCATGCCCACGGGCTGGCCGTCCAGCACCGCCAGCACGCCCTCCACCTCATGGGCCGGATCGTTCAGCCAGGCCCAGACGGTGTCGAAGATCTCCGCCGTCATGGGCCGCTTGTAGAAGTCGCCATAGGCCTGGAACAGGGCCTGCCAGGCGCCCCGGTGCTGGGGCGCCTTGGGGATGGGGAGGATCTCCAACATGTTGGTCTCCGTGGAGGGATCAGAGGGCATATTGCTCGGCGATCTGGACGGCGTTCAAGGCGGCGCCCTTGAGGAGCTGATCGCCCGCCAGGAAAAGGGTCAGGGAGCGGCCGGTGGGATCGGACGCGTCACCACGTAGCCGACCGACCAGCACGTCATCGACGCCGGTCGCTTCGCTGGGCATCGGGAAATGGTTGTTTTCGCTGTCGTTCACCAGGCGCACACCCGGCGCGTCGGCCAGCCAGGACAGGGCCTCCATGGCCGTTACTTGACCCTCGAACTCCAGCGTAAGCGCCATGGAGTGGGCGCGCAGCACCGGCACGCGGACACAGGTGAAGGAGACCCGCATGTCGGGCGCGGCCATCAGCTTGCGGATCTCGTCCATCACCTTGGTCTCCTCGCCATTGTAGCCGGTGGCGGGGTCGATGGCGGTGTTGTGGCTGAAGACGTTGAAGGCGTAGGGGTGCGGCAGGACCTTGGGTGCGAAAGCCTCGCCGGCCAGGTGGGCGGCGGTGGACAGCTCCAGCTCGGCCATGGCCGCCGCGCCCGCGCCTGAGGCCGACTGGTAGGTGGCCCCGATAACCCGGACGATGGGGTTGCGGGCGTGCAGGGGCGCCAGCGCCATCACCGCGATGGCCGCCACGCAGTTGGGATTGGCGACGATCATCGGGCGACTGGCCAACAGGCCGCCATTGACCTCCGGCACCACCAGGGGCGTGGCCGGATCCATGCGGAAGGCCGAGGAATTGTCCACCACGACGCAGCCGCGGGCCGCGGCCAGGGGGGCGAACTCGCGGCTGATGGCGGCGCCGGCCGAGAACAGGG
Organism: Phenylobacterium sp.; assembly: GCF_030651185.1. Lineage (GTDB taxonomy): Bacteria > Pseudomonadota > Alphaproteobacteria > Caulobacterales > Caulobacteraceae > Phenylobacterium. The sequence continues at coordinate 155,710 of NZ_JAUSCJ010000011.1, read as the reverse complement.
CGATATCGACGCCGTCGAAGGCCTCGGCGGTGAGGGGCTCCACCACCAGGGGCCGGCCCTTGAACATCAGTGTCTTGCCCGCCGACCGGACCGAGGCCAGCAGCTTGAGCTGGGCCACCGGGAAGCCGCGGCGCTCCAGGCAGCCGATCAGCTCGGCGCCCACCGCGCCGGTGGCCCCGACGATGGCGACGTTGCGCAGGCGCTGGCGGGCGGGATTTTCGAGTTCAGCTTGGACAGACATGGCTCATTCTCCGATTTGGACCGGAGGGCGGGGCTGTCTTCAAGTCTGTAGAGACCTTCAAGCACCCGACCTTCCGGCGGGGTGCTGGGGGTTGCTACGCGGCGAGCACGCGCGAACCCCCAGGCCCCGAGAGCCCGGTGGTTTTAATGGCGCGTTTAATGACGGCGATCCGCATGACGCGCGCCTCCTAGCCGAAAAGCGGCGCCGCTGTAAAGCGCGGGACGAATTGCGCCTTCATGCGTTGTGCTGACGCCGCAGCCGGCGATATGAGACCGCATGCCCGACCGAGAGTTTCCGCAACACCTGAGTCTCTCGGCCCACATCCGCGCCCTCGGCGATCAGGCCGCGGAGAAGGTGACGCTGGGCGAGATCATCGACACCTTCGGGCGCCGGGCCTTCGCCGCCCTGATGTTCGTGCTGGCGATTCCCAACCTGCTGCCGCTGCCCCCCGGCTCCAGCACCATCCTTGGCGCGCCCCTGCTGCTGATCTCGCCGCAGATGGTGATCGGCTTCCAGACCCTTTGGCTGCCGAGGTTCATCGACGACCGCCAGATGAGCCGGGCCGAACTCGCCCGGGCGTTCGGCAAGCTGCTGCCCTGGCTGGAGCGCATCGAGCAGGTGTCGCGGCCGCGCCTGGTGTTCATGTTCGGGCCGGTGGGCGATCGGCTGATCGGGCTGATCTGCACCCTGCTGTCCTTCGTACTGATCCTGCCGATCCCCCTGGGCAACCTGCTGCCCGCCCTGACCATCGCCGTCCTGGCCTTTTCGATGGTTCAGAGGGATGGGCTGCTGGCGGTGGTGGGTTACGCCCTGGCGGCCACCTCGGGGGCGGTCCTGTTCCTCAGCGCCGGTGTCGTGATGGCCGCCGTACACCATCTCGTGGGTTGGTTCGGAGGCGCTTGACACCATTGCCGGAGCGGCGCGTTGATGGGGCATGCAAGTCCTAGTATCCGGCAAGCATGTCGCCGTTGGGGAGGCCCTGCGTGAGCGGGTCACCGACGAAATCACCGGTTCTATCGGCAAGTACTTCGACCGTGGCGGCGCCGCGGACGTGGTCGTCAGCCGAGAGGGCCATTCCTTCAGAGTCGACTGCGCGTTGAAACTGGCCACGGGCCAGTCGCTGCAAAGTCACGGTCTGGGCGCCGACGCCCACGGCGCCTTCGATGCGGCGCTGGCCAAGATCGAGACGCGGGTGCGCCGCTATAAGCGACGATTAAAAAGCCACTCGCCGCAGGCCGCCGCGCGGGCCGCCGAAACCGCATCCTATTTCGTCATCCAGTCGCCCGACGACGATGACGCCGAGGATGCCTGGGACCTCGGCGCCGACAGCGAAACCTCGCACGACGCCCACGTCCTGCCCTCGGCCATGGTGATCGCGGAAACGGAAAAGGACATCAAGACGATGACCGTTTCCATGGCGGTCATGGAGCTGGACTTGACGGAGTCGCAAACAATCGTCTTTAGGAACGCCGCTCACGGTGGATTGTCCGTGGTGTACCGCCGACCCGATGGGAATATCGGTTGGATCGACCCCGAACGCACGAAATCGCCGAACGGGAACGGAGCGAACGGAACCTCGGCCTAGGCCGAGACTTTCCGGCACGGTCCGTGCGATCTGGCTTTGCACGGGCCGGCTTTGTTTTGATTTGGGCGTCACGACACGATGTTGATCGGTGAGATTCTGGAACGCGCGGCCATTGCGCCGCGTGTCAGCGCCCCCAACAAGCGCCAGGTGCTGGCGGTTGTCGCCGAGATCGCCGCGCGGCAGTTCACCCTCGACGCCGGGGTGATCCTCGACGCCCTGGCCGAGCGGGAAGCCGCCAGCTCCACGGGCGTCGGCTACGGCGTCGCCGTGCCCCACGCCCGCCTGGAGGGCCTGCAGCGGATGCGCGCGGTGTTCGTGCGCCTGGATCACCCGGTGGCGTTCGAGTCGGTAGATGATCAGCCGGTGGACCTGATCTTCGCCCTGTTCGCCCCGCCCAACGCCTCGACTGAACACCTGCGCACCCTGGCCCGGGTGTCGCGCCTGCTGCGGCAGGCCGACCTGCGCGAACAACTGCGCCAGGCGCGCACGCCCGACGCGATCCATGCGCTGCTGGTGCAGGAAGCCCGGTCTAGCGCGGCTTAGAGGCCTCGCGCCTCGCCATCTTCCAAGACCGTCATCCTCGGGCTTGTCCCGAGGATCCATAGACACCGCGTTGGGCTTGGAGGCGCAGATGGCGCCGCTGCGACTGTGCCTGACCCTCGGAGATCATGGATCCTCGGGACAAGCCCGAGGATGACGACTTGAGGGTTGAAACCCTGGTTGCTCGGCTTGAGTCACGCCCGGATTGAGATGGGAAAGCGGACCGGGCGGGGCGGCGAACAGCCCCTCATAGAGATCATCCCAGTTGGGATTGTCGGTTTCGATCAGATTGATCTTCCAGGCGCGATTGTAGCGCTTCAGGGACTTTTCCCGCTGGATGGCGTCGACAATACCCTCGTGGCGCTCGAACCAGACCAGATGCTTCACGTCATAGCGCGAGGTGAAGCCACCCTTTGTCCCTTCGCGATGCTGGCTGACGCGCAGTGTCAGGTCGCTGGTCACGCCGACATAGAGTGTACCGTGCTTACCGCTGGCCATGATGTAGACCGCGTTCCTCGCGCTCATTCCCCCACCCCGCCGTCATCCTCGGGCTTGTCCCGAGGATCCATGATCTCAGAGGTTCAGGAAAGGGTGTGGCGGCGCGGGTGTGAACCTTTGCGGATTCACGGAGTGTATGGATCCTCGGGACAAGCCCGAGGATGACGATGTGGAGATGACGTGAGACCGGCATTCGCGCCATCTATCCCTCCCAGGTCGGGGAGGGATGGACAGGTCGTCAGTGCACCGACACAGGCGCCAGTTCGTGGGCGAGGGCGGCGGCGACGGCGGAGTCCTTGTCGGTCATCACCGCCAGGCGTTCGCCGTCGGCGCGGTGGACCGCGTAAAGGGTCTGGTCCGGATCGAGCTTGAAGCCCTCGATCTGGGCGGCCGGGGTCGAGGCCAGGATTTCGGCGGCCTTGATCGGGCGCACATAGACGAGATCGGGACCGCCGAGAGCGGCAAAAGCTTCAGTCGTAAGATTGGGCGTCATCATGACCACCTCCTGTAAGGGCAACGCGGGTAACGGTCGCTTGGTTCAGCCGGCCGTCTGGATAGGGATCCGCTTAATCAGTTTGTCGGGCTCGGGACGGTCCAGATCGATGTGCAGCAGGCCGTGCTCCAGCAGGGCGCCCTCCACCTCCATCCCATCGGCCAGCACGAAGCTGCGGATGAAGCCGCGGGCGGCGATGCCTCGGTGCAGATAGGCGTCCTCGGCCTTGCCAGCTTCGTCGCGCCGTCCGGCCACCACCAGCTGGCGGTCCTCCATGGTCACCTGCAGGGTGTCGGGGGTGAAACCCGCCACCGCCAGCGTGATCCGCAGGCCGCCGCCGGCCCGCTCTTCCACATTGTACGGCGGGTAGCTTTCGGCGGCCGCCTTGGCGGCGCGCTCGATGAGGCTGCGCGTATGCTCGAAGCCGAGCAGGAAGGGTGAGTCAAAGACGATCGGCCGGTTCATCAGAGTCCTCGCGAGTTAAGCGACTCTCCGGCTACCGCCCGAAATCGGCGCGGCGGCCGGATGACTCAAAGATGGGGCGGGGAAGCGGGGCTTTCAATGGTGGGGGTGGAGAGTCCCCAGCCCCCTCCGTCACGCGCATATCTGCGCGCGCCAGCTCCCCCGAGCGGCCTGCGGCCTGGGGGAGGAATTTTGAGCGCTCTCATTCCGCCCCCAGCGCGGAGCGCGGTTCGGGGGAGGTGGATTCGAGCGCAACGAGAAGACGGAGGGGGTTAGGGCCTCGGCCGCGCCTCACACCCGCCGTGGCGGGACCACGTCGGCGAACATGGCGTGGGCCTTCCAGTCGGCCTCGACGGTCGGCTTGTCGGTCTCCGGCGCGTGGACCGAGGGGGCGGTGAGCGTCAGGGTCGGGATGTAGCGCGGGCAGTTGGGGAAGATGTCGCGGGGCGTCACCCGGACGAGGAGCTGGGCGCCGGGGATGTCGGCCAGCAGCGGGTCGTCGGCCAGGACCTGCGCGGTTCCGTTGACCCGCAGGCGCTGGGGGCGCTCGCCCACCGACAGGAACAGCAGGCCGACATTGGGATTGGCGGTCAGGTTGCCGAGGCTGCGGAACATGCCGTTGCCGTCATAGTCGGGGAAGACCAGGGCGTCGGGCGCGATGACCCGGGCGAAACCGGCGGGACCGCCCTTGAAGGAGCAGTCGGGCCGCCCCTCAGCGTCGGCGGTGGCCAGGAAGAAGAAGCTCTGCTGGGCGATGAAGTCGGCGTCGCGGTCGGTGAAGGCGTCGTGGCGCAGGGTTTCGTCGAGACGATCGGCCAGGGCCCGGCTGCCGAAGGCGTCCTGCAGGCTGCGTTGGCCCTGGTGGTACATCGACATGGGTGCGCCCCGTTCGTGTGGTTCGTGTGGTTCGTGGACCATCTTGCTCGGTCTCGCGGCGTCGCGGCCAGAGGAATTGGAACCACGAACCACACGAACCACACGAACGGTGACTTGGACTGAGGTGTCGGGATGTGGCCCCTAGGTCCTGGCTCTCCGCTTCGCTGCGGCCGGGATGATGATGTGGCGCAAATGGAAACGGCCGCTTCCGGTGGGAAGCGGCCGCTATGGTGGAGCTTAGCGGAAACGAAGCACCCACTGATTTTCCAGAGCTTTTTTGAGCCGAGTGTTACAGTTGAGATTGATAGATGTAGCAGTCAGTCGGCGACCTCGGAAGGTTTTTCAGCAGGCCAAGGCCCGCCATGTGTCGCGGCCGACAAGCTCTCGATGAAGGCGGTAAAGGGCTGGTCAAGCTGGGCAATGGACAGCACCCGGCGGTACAACGCTTCTGCCAGGAACTGCATACTGTTGGCTTGGCCGTCTGACGCGCTATGGCTGCCGGTGTGGGGCTGCGTTTGACCCGGCATCATACAGGGCTTTCACTCGAAGGGCCGGGCTATTGCGGCGACTAGCTCCACGTCAGCAGGTGGCATTTGCCTTCGCCAACGATGGTGAACGCTTCGGGCTTCTCCACACCCACGACGCCTTTGGCTGCCATTTCGATGAGAGAGGTGGGAAGATCAATCATGCCCGGCAACCAAAGGCTTTCGATCTTTGCTCCGAACGTCGGCCAAGCGAGCGAGACATAGGATGGACCTTCCTCATGTTCAATTGAGGACGTCAGGACGCCGAGTAGCATCCCGTTCTCATCAAAAGCGGGTCCACCACTCATTCCGCCTATGGTCAGGCATTTGACCTCGATACAGGGATGCGGAAGCATCACTTTGTCCCTACCTGTAAGGTATACTGCCGTGACCTCGCCAATCCCAACACGGGTCTGCCCAAGGATTGCGCCCTCCTCAACGCTGTCAGACCGAAATCCGGCGATCTGAACTTGCTCGCCGACCTTGGGCGTACGGGTGGTGAGGGTAGCAGCGTGAAAGTCGTTTTCGGGTGGCAGATTGGACGCAAGGTCTATGCGGAGGATCGCAACATCCGTGTCGGTAAGGACCAGCTGATGAAGCCGCCAGATTTGCAGCCCGTGCTCTGTAACAGCGTGGAGTATCGGCACATCTTTGGAGGCCATGATGTCGGCCAAGCGCGGCTCAAATACGTGCTTTGCCGCCAGGGCGACGCCCGGCCCGACCATGACCGCTGAACCTTCGACGCTCAGCTTGTCTCCCGACGTGAAGGCGATCGAAAGTAGCGCGCTCCCGAAGTGAGCCCATTCGGCCAGATCGCCGGCACAGGGCTCAGCGACCGGCTTGAACAGCATTGAGCGGAAGTTGATTGCCTCGCCAATCGCGGCCGCCTTTGCAGGGTCTTCCGTGACAATGCCATGCACTTGCTTGTTCATGTCGAAGGTCCGTAGGTGTCTGGCGGCGACCTTAACCGCCTTGGGACGCGGTAGGCGATGGTGGATTGTAATCGGCGGTTGAGCAGGCCAAGCTTTGCCATGGATACGCCTCCAAACCCGGCTTCCGCCGCACGCGTCCCCGTTGCGGTTTGGCTCTGCCCCACGGTTGGGCTGGCACTGGCGGTCGCTCCAATGCCCTATGGCTACTACACGGTGCTTCGGATCATCGTTTGCCTAGCTGCTATCTTCATCGCTTGGGTGGTGCTCAGCAGAGGCACCGGACGATGGCTAGGTTGGGCCTTCGTTGGACTGGCGATCCTCTACAATCCCGTCATCCGGGTTCATCTGGATCGCGATACGTGGGCGATCTTGAACGTCCTGAGCGCCGTCCCCTTCGCCTGGGTAGGTTGGCGGCAAAGATCGCTGCGCGAGTAGGATCACATGGGGGCGAGTGTGCGACTGAGATTTGCGATCCTTGTCCTGCTGGCGGTTTCGTTAGCGGGATGTGGCAAGCCTAAACTGACCGGAACCTATGTCGGCAAATCAGGCGATAGCGTCGTCCTGCTCGATCTGGTCCAGGCTGAAGGTGGTCAAGTGACGGGCCGTCTAGCGGGGGTCAGCCTCAAGCCTGACGGCAGCATCTCAGACTACACCTCCGCAGTGTCGGGGCTGACCGATGGAAGGAGCGTGAGCTTGGCGGCGAAGTCCACCTCGCTGCTGCCCGTAACCGTCCAGATCACCGGAAAGCGTGAAGGTCGACATCTGAAGGTGAGCGCGGGGGACAGCTTATCCAGCGAACTAGTGAAGTCAGATGTCACCACATTCCACAATGAGGCGGCGAAGCTTCGTAAGCGGTCCAGCATCATTCTTGCGGCACGCGCCGCAGCGGCGGCTGAACAGGCCGCGCAGGTAGCGGCACAGCAGGCGCACCAGCAAGCGGCGGTTGCCAGAGCGACACTCCTTCAGACGATCATGGCGTTGATGCCTCGGGTCGATCAGATGAGTGCTCGTCTCGGTTCGATTGCCGCGAAGGGTGCGGCCATGGAAGCCGCATACACAAAGACTACCGAACAGATGGTGGCGCTCTTGGAGCGTGAGCGGTCGCTGACGGGCGATGCCCGCTCTTATCAGCGGGGGCAGATTTCATACGCGATCCAGCAAAACGCTTTCGCCGCAGACCGCGCACATAACCAGGTGCAGTCGTCTCAGATCGAACTTGGGGGAAGCCTCACTCAGTTGGGGGCGCAGGCGGACGCGGCCCTTGCGTCGTGCCGTGACCTAAGCCCAGAGACGACGGAGCCGTCTTTGCAAACGGCGTGCGCAGACCTCGGGACCAAGGTGAAAGCCATGATCGACCTTGCCAAACAGGGTGCCCAGAACCTCCGCGCCTTAGAGGCGACCTATGAGCGAGAGGCACAGCGGCAGCGGCAGATCACCGATGAAGCCACACGCATACAATAGTGGCTTGCGTCGGCTCAGCGAGCCGTAGCCGCGCTGCACTACTTTCCCGTCGCAAGTCGCGACCATTTTGCGGCTTCGTCGCGATCCTTTGGCACGCCACGGCCTTCCTGATACCGCACTCCAAGGTTCCATTGTGACAGCGAGTGGCCTTGCTCTGCTCCCGTCCGGTACCATTTCGTCGCCTCGACAAAATCTTGCGGCACACCCCGACCCTGGTCGTACATCTGGGCAAGGTTGAACTGAGCTTCGACTACGCCTTGCTCGGCGGCTTGGCGAAACCACCTCGCGGCCTGTTCGTCGTCAGCAGGCAAGCCTTGGCCATTCATTCGCATTAGTCCGAGATTGAAGGCTGCTTCGGGCACACCGGCGTTAGCGGCATGGGAGAAATACAACCATGCGCCGCCGTAATCGCCCCGCGCGAACGCCTTGTTGCCATCCATCATAGAACCCGCTCTTGCGGTGTCGGCTCTGAGCCCGGCGAAAAATGCTTTGATGGGATTTGCCATATCGCTTTCGCCCGTCTCCCGTGACCAAAACGCTAAGGCTCAGGTTGCCTCATGTCCATCATTGGAACCCGCCGCCAGTGGAGCCGAACCAGGGCACCTCGATCAGCAAAAACCCGCGACCTATTTTTGATCTGCTGTCGCAAGGGGACACCCTCGGACAAAGGGGCCTCGATTGACCCCATGGGGGGCCCTCCGTAACCCGCGAACAGATCAAGCATCACGGCTTCCGCCTCCATGCCCAGACAAGTGAGGCGACGGCTCGGACCACCACGGCCAATGCGCCACCGGCTGCAATGATCGTCTCTGGCGTCATGCCGCTCTCCACTCCGATCCCAACCTTACGCCTGTGACGCTCGGCTGTAGTCCCTGACAACTGTCAGCCCCTATTGGGCGGCTGTCGCCCCGGACAGTTGTCCGGATAAGCGGCCTGCGCACCCGGAATAACAGGGCCACTTTCCGGTTGACCAAGGCGCGGTGGATATATCAAATCAAGATACGCTCGTATTGAGGTTTGATATGTCCGCCCGCTTCGTCGCCTACGTCCGCGTGTCCACCGCACAGCAGGGGTCGTCTGGCCTAGGTCTGGAGGCCCAGCATAGGGCTGTTGCCGACTACATCGCGGCACATGGCGGCGAACTGATCGACACCTTCGAGGAGGTCGAGAGCGGTAAGCGTGACGACCGCCCTGAGTTGGCAAAGGCGATGGAGCTATGCGAACTGACTGGCGCTCGCTTGTTAATAGCGAAACTGGACCGCCTCTCCCGCGACCTCCACTTCACCACCGGGCTCCAAAAGAGGGGCGTGGATTTCGTGGCGTGCGACATGCCGGACGCGAACGCCTTCACCATCAACATCATGGTGGCCGTCGCGCAGCAGGAGCGGGAGGCAATCTCCGCACGAACCAAGGCGGGCCTAGCGTCCATCAAGGCGCGCTTGGCGAAACCGGGCGGCGAGCACACGTCCCGACGCTCCGGGAAGATCATCACTAAGCTTGGCAGTCCAAAGGGTCTGACCGTTTCCAGGCCTGACCTTGGCACCGCAGCTATTCAGGCTAAGGCCGATGCGTTCGCCGCTCGCGTCGCTCCGAAGGCCCAAGCGCTCCGCGCCGAGGGGCTAACCTTCGCCGCTATCGCGGATCGGCTGAACGAGATGAAGGTGCGGACGGCTCGCGGTTCGACGTGGACCGGCATGGCCGTGAAGCGGGTTCTAGACCGGGCCGCCTGAGGATCGCCAGGGCTGGCCAGGGGCGGCGCGTGGCGGGCTTTGCCGGGCGCTCACCTAGGTGTGTGTGGCCCGGCGGCTCCCGCTGCGTGACGGGCCTCTAGCAGCGTTTGCGACGCCCTCGCTCCATTATCCGCCGGTGAGATTGTGACGCGAGCGCCGCTCGCCCCGCCGGGGGAAACAGGCGTCCCCCGGACAATCCATCGGTCCCTGTGACGGAGGTCCGCGCCTCGCTACCGGGGGATCGCCCCCGCATAGATCGACAGCCTCGGGGTAGGTCGAGCACCGGTCGTCAGGCGCTGGCCGAAATGGCCCCCTAGGACCGCCAGGGGGCGGCGCTGGAGGGGCTGCGGCGGCTCGTCTGAGGTTGCCCGGCTGGGTGGGACGCAGAGTGTCCAGGACGCCCGAGGGCGCTCGGCCGGAAGGTCGCGAAAGCGCCAAGGCTGATTTGAAACCGTCATGCACACGGCTCCATCCGGATGCGATTTGGGAAGGGAACGCTTGCCTGCCGCAGGTGGGTTTAAGCGTGACCTTTCTCATTAAGCGGACGCGGGTGGAGAAGCGGGGTCGGGTAGCCGAACTCTGGCACGAAGATGAACTGATACCATCTCGCACAAGAGCCGAGGCAGACCGGGAGCCTCACTCGATGGCCTGAGCTGAGGTAGTCAGCCGCAACGGGCTTGGGCGAGCATGCAACTATGAGCGTAGTCGTATCTATTGCATGGTTAGATCGGGGGATAAGATCATAAAATCCTCTATATAAAATAGAATGACACACTAAGCGACGTCGAAATCCCCATCATATGTATATATATAGAACATATAAACTATGAACTACTCAGAATATCCTAGAGAGTATCTATAGTTATATTGCACGTAACCATATGTGGCATCCTATGACAGTTGACGCAAGCAGGAGCTAAATCAGAAAGCTTAGTGATATCCCCTGATATAAGGGTAGGATTGGGTTTAATATGATGGACCTCAATGAAGCCCTGCCCCTGGTCTCCATAGCGCTTCCCCAAGATCGGACGAGCACGCTTCACAACATGGCTTGCTAGTTGCGGCTAGAAGTTACTAGCCTCCTCCAGCTGATACATCTGTCTCAAATCATCTCGGTCAAGGGGACCGAGCGGGTCAAAGGGTTAAACCGCTTCAGGGGCCTTTGAAGAGAACATCCGCTCAATCTCAATGGCGCTGGCGATGCTCTGGATAGCGGCCTGCTTCCCCATACGGCTCGCCTGTTTCGCGGGAACTCCGGTAGCCGCTTGCGCATGGGTAATCGCTGCGAGTTCGTGAAGCTGCTGCGTGAGCCTGCTCATATCCTCGGGTGAGAGCTTCATGCGGGCCTCGGCATGGATGGACATGAGCGCCAAGTCCAAAGCCTGATCGTTCTGCTGGTTCTTGAACCAGACGAAGACCCACACCACCGCTGCAACAACGGCGGCACCAATCACGAAGCCCATGTAAACGCCTCCTGCCACAACGCGCGGCTGCACTGACGAATGGTGCATAGATCAAGTGGTGCGTAAACCCAACATCCGGCGACGTTCAATGCGTGGCGCGGGTGTCAGACAAATCGGAAAGCGAGGTCACGCTCATGAAGTTGGGCGACGCTATCCGTGCGCAGCGCCATGGCTTGAAGATGTCTCAGGAAGCCCTTGCCGACGCGGCGAAGGTCAACCGCACCCACATGGGCGAGGTCGAGCGCGGCAAGCGGAATGTCAGCTTCCTCGCCCTGGTCAGGATCGCGAAGGCGATGAAGGTCACGCCCTCGGCAATCATCGCCGCCGCTGGCCTATAGCAACACCGACAGGCGTCACTCCACGACTTGAGAGCGCGTACCCCACGTGCGCCGGTCTGTGATCAGTCGCGCCTCATGCAGCGTCGCCTAGCCCTGTACTCACGCGGGCGCTTGGTCGCGATTTGCGGGAGGGGGTAGGGGCAGTGTCAGCCCGGTCACCCGATACTGCGCCATAGCCGACACCATAGGACGAAGCGGGTAGGCGAGTGAGGAGCCGTAGCGTCGAGCAACCGCCTGTCCTTTGTGGCCGGTGAAGGCGTCATTCACGTCCTCTGGGATTTCCGCCTCGCGTGCGTAGTCCTTGAAGGCGTGGCGGAAGGAGTGGAACCGCATCCTCCGGTTAGTGACCTTGATCGTGCCCCGCAGGTAGCGACCGAACCACTTGGACCAGTTGGCCGTGATGTGCGCGTATTTGTCTGGCCTGAGTTCGGGGAAGATGCGCGCCTGTCCCGCTTCGCGCGCGGTCTCGACATAGGTCAGGAAACCGAGGCGGATGAGGTCGGAGTGAATGGGCACGCGCCGTGCGCTCCATCGGTTCTTGAGCTTCAGCCCCTCAGCCTTGTCCGCGACGATGCGGATGCACCAGGCCTCCAGTTCGTTCCCATCCTTATCCATATAGGGGAGCTTGAGGATGTCGCTGGGCCGTAGCTGGCCCAACTCGTTCAAGCGTGCGCCAGTGAACATTGCGAGCAAGGGTAGCCAGTAGGCCGCCTCTCCAACCCCTGCCTCTGGGCGTTCATCGCTCGTGTAGACCGGCGATCCAAAGATCAACTTGAGGGCAGGAAGGTCGAATGGCTGCACGTCCTCCTCGGGGTCCGGGCTGACGCCAATGCTCACCCCCAAAGCGGGGTTTGCGGGGATGAGGCGCGCCTTCATCCAGGCGTAGCGAAGCAAGGTGTTGAAGTTCGCGAGTTTGGTGCGGGCGTTCGCAGCCGTGGTGCGCTTCTGGAGTTTTTCAGACCAGTTCAGCACATGGTCTGGAGTGATTTCCTCGATGGGCACGCGTCCCATTTCATCCTCAAACCACTCAACTACCTTCTCCATGCGGTCGATGGTCTTTTGGTTCTTCTGGTTCTGCGCCCACTTACCAAACACCACCGCAAGGGACGTCCCTTGCGCCTTCGCTGACACTACGTTCGACTGCTTCGTTCCGGCCTCCGCAAGGCGCTCTTGACGTAGAGCTTCGCGCTCTTCGCTCTGGTTCTTTTCCCAACGCTCGCGAGCCGCCTCGACAGCATCCTGTGTACGCTGCTCCTCGGGACTAAGGTCGTCGTAATCAGGCACGGGATTGGCGCGCTGGTACTCCCTTTCGTCCTGCTCGTACTCGTCCCGCTGTCGCTGCCATGCCGCGCGTTGGGCAGGGGTCATGGCGCGCCACTTCGCGCCGGGCTCAGCGGGCTGCACAGCAGCTTCAAGCTCCCGCCTTATCGCGGCGAACTCCTCGTCCCACTCAAGCTGCTTGCGGCGCTCAATGGGCTTCGCAGCCTCAAAATCGGTGGTGTCGAGGGACTTCCAAATCTCGCGCTTGCCGTAGGCTTCGCGGAGGTCTTTGGGGATTGCGCGCCGGGCGTAATAAAAGGCGCTGCCTTGGCGGCGGGAGGGCTTCGACATGCTGCTACATCCTATAACAGACGTAACACCCGGTCGTCATAAGGCTTTGGAAAGTGGACCTTTCCCCGACCCTGTAAGGGCCGGGGAAGGGATGGTGGAGCTTAGCGGAGTCGAACCGCTGACCTCTTGCATGCCATGCAAGCGCTCTACCAGCTGAGCTAAAGCCCCGAGGTCTCGGGTTCTTCGTGTCTGGCCCGGAAGGCCCTCCCCGAAGAGGCGCGGAACCTAGTCTGACAGTTCGCCGCGATCAAGCCCGCCCGCAAAGGAAATTTGCAGGCGGCTTGTCGCAGCTAAAATCAGCGGTCCTCGACGTCGCCCTCGCCGGGCAGACCCTCGATTTCGGTGTCGTCGAAGTCGTCTTCGTCGTCTTCTTCCAGGAAGGGCACGTCGTCGGTGTCTTCCTCGAGATCTTCCTCGTCCTCGGAGAAGCCGGCGAGCTCGTCCTCGGGCGTGGCGCCCGGTTCGGCGTCGTCGTCATCGTCGTCGCCGGGGATGATCGGAGCATCGACCACTTCGTCGAGTTCCGGGGTGACGACTTCCTCTTCTTCGTCGTCGTCGTCGGCCTCCGACTTGCCGCGCACCTGGGCTTCGCCCTCCTCTTCGACCTCGTGGTCGGTGGGGGCGACGCGCGAACGGCTCCGGCGGCTGCGGACAGCCTCATCGGGGTCGAACTCGGTGGCGCATTTCGGGCAGTGGGCGGGACGACGGGTGAGGTCGTAGAACTTCGCTTGGCAGTTCGGACAGATCTGCTTTGCGCCCAGTTCGGGATTGGCCAAGGGCTAAGCCTCTAAGGGGTTCGAATGAAGCCGGGTCCCTTGCCATGCGCCAGCGCCGCTGTCAAAAGCAAACCCCCTCGTGACAACAGCAGAGCCTTAAGGAGGCTTGGCATTCCCATGACGTCGGCAGGACTGACCGCGAAACGCGGCGGCCCGCTGCGGGGCCGCGTGCGCGCCCCGGGCGACAAGTCGATTTCCCATCGCGCGCTCATCTTCGGGGCGCTGGCGACCGGAACGACAGAGATCGAGGGTCTACTCGAAGGCGACGATGTGAAGCGTACGGCCGCCGCCATGGCGGCCTTCGGCGCCACCGTCACCCGGCTGGGGGAGGGCCGCTGGCGCGTCGAGGGCCGTGGCGGGTTTTCCGAGCCCGACGACGTGATCGACTGCGGCAACGCCGGCACCGGCGTGCGGCTGATCATGGGGGCGGCGGCGGGGTTCCCGATGGCCGCCACCTTCACCGGCGACGCCTCCCTGCGCGGGCGGCCGATGAACCGGGTGATGAACCCCCTGAAGGCGATGGGGGCGAGCTTCGCCTGCCGGACCGGCGGGCGGCTCCCGCTCACCCTGCAGGGCGGGGCGCTGAAGCGTATCGACTACCGCCTGCCCGAGCCCTCGGCCCAGGTGAAGTCGGCGGTGCTGCTGGCGGGCCTGCACGCCGACGGCGGGGCCGGCGTCATCGAACCCGAGGCGACACGGGACCATACAGAGCGGATGCTGCGGGCCTTCGGGGCGGTGATCCATGTCGAGGACCGGGACGGCGAGCGCCATATCGACCTGCCGGGCGGCCAGACGCTGACCGGGACGAAGATCATCGTGCCCGGCGACCCCTCCTCGGCGGCCTTCCCCCTGGTGGCGGCCCTGATCACCCCGGGGTCAGAGGTGACGGTGGAAGGCGTGCTGCTCAATGTGCTGCGCACCGGCCTGTTCACCACCCTGCAGGAGATGGGAGCGGACCTGACGATCTCGAACCTGCGCGATGAGGGCGGCGAGCAGGTGGGCGACGTCACCGCGCGCTATTCAGCGATGCACGGCGTCGACGTGCCGCCCGAGCGGGCGCCGTCGATGATCGACGAATATCCGATCCTGGCGGTGGCCGCGGCCTTCGCCGAGGGGCCGACCCACATGCGCGGCATCGGCGAGATGCGGGTCAAGGAGAGCGACCGCATCGCCCTGATGGCGGCGGGGCTGACCGCCTGCGGCATCGGGGTCGAGGAGGAGCCGGAGGGCCTGATCGTGGTGGGGTCGGCGCGCGGCAACCATCCGGCCGCCGGCGGGGCCCGCGTGGTCACCAAGGGCGACCACCGGATCGCCATGTCGCACCTGGTGATGGGCCTGGCGTCGGACGACGCGGTCAGTGTCGATGAGCCCGGCATGATCGCCACCAGCTTCCCGGGGTTCGTGGAGATGATGCGCGGGCTGGGCGGGGAGCTGGCGTGAGGCATTGCGCCGAACTTTTCCTCCCCCGTGACCAACGGGAACGGGGGAGGAAAAGAACGTGAAACCCCCCTTCATCATCACCGTCGATGGGCCCGCGGCCTCGGGCAAGGGGACCATCGCCCATCGGCTGGGGGCGCTCTACGGCGTGCCGGTGCTGGATTCGGGATTGCTGTACCGGGCCGTGGGCGTGCTGACCCAGCGGGCCGGCAAGGACCTGGATAGCGAGCAGGACGCGGGCGCGGTGGCCATGACGCTGACCGCCGCCATGCTGGACGATCCGGAATTCCGCACCCGGGGGGCCGGCGAGTGCGCCAGCCGGGTGGCCGTGCATTCGGCCGTGCGCCTGGCCCTGCGCGAGCTGCAGCTGGCCTTCGCCCGCACGCCGGGCGGCGCGGTGCTGGACGGGCGCGACATGGGCACCGTCATCTGCCCCGAGGCGCCGGCCAAGCTGTTCGTGACCGCGACCCCGGAGGTGCGGGCCGAGCGGCGCTGGAAGCAGCTGAAAGGTCAGGGGGAGCACGTGGATCTGGCCGACATCCTCGACGACATCCGCAAGCGCGACGCCCGCGACGGAGGCCGTGCCGACAGCCCCATGGTGGCCGCCGCCGACGCCGTCTTGCTGGACACCACTGAAATGACTATAGAGCAGGCCACCGATGCGGCCCGCCGCACGGTCGAGGCGGCGCGAGCCCGGTGGGAAACTTCCTGACGGGCAATCCAAACGTTCCTTTCCCTCGATGGCTGCGGGCGAATTTCACCGCGCTGGGGTCCGCCCCGACGCCTTCGGTTTGCAACCCTTAACCCGACGCCGGGACTCCGACCGCTCATGCGGGTCGGGCCATTTCCGCATTCCGGACGGCGTCATCTGAAAGACGAAAGAATATTATGGCTGACGATATGAGCCTGTCCCCCTCCCGCGACGACTTCTCCGCCCTGCTGGACGAGTCCATGGGCGGCCGCGACTTCATGGAAGGCGTGGTGGTCAAGGGGATCGTGGTCGGGATCGAGAAGGATTTCGCGATCATCGACGTGGGTCTGAAGACCGAGGGCCGCGTGTCCCTGAAGGAATTCAACCAGGAAGGCGATGATCCCGCCCCCATCGTGGTCGGCTCCACCGTCGAGGTCTTCCTCGAGCGCGTCGAGAACGCCATGGGCGAAGCGGTCATCAGCCGCGACAAGGCCCGCCGCGAAGAGGCCTGGACCCGTCTGGAAGGCGTCTACGAGAAGAACGAACCGGTGATGGGCTCCATCGTCGGCCGCGTGAAGGGCGGCTTCACCGTCGACCTCGGCGGCGCCTCGGCCTTCCTGCCCGGCAGCCAGGTCGACATCCGCCCCGTGCGCGACGTCGGCCCGCTGATGGGCAAGGAACAGCCCTTCGCCATCCTGAAAATGGACCGTCCGCGCGGCAACATCGTCGTCTCGCGTCGCGCCATCCTGGAAGAAGCCCGCGCCGAACAGCGCACTGAGCTGGTTTCCCAGCTGCAAGAGGGCGAGATCCGCGAAGGCGTGGTCAAGAACATCACCGACTACGGCGCCTTCGTGGACCTGGGCGGCATCGACGGCCTGCTGCACGTCACCGACATGAGCTGGAAGCGCGTCAATCACCCCAGCCAGGTCCTGGCCGTGGGCGACACCGTCAAGGTGCAGATCGTCAAGATCAACCCCGACACCCAGCGTATCTCGCTCGGCATGAAGCAGCTGCAGTCCGACCCCTGGGACGGCGTGGAAGCCAAGTACCCGGTCGGCGCGAAGTTCACCGGCCGGATCACCAACATCACCGACTACGGCGCCTTCGTGGAGCTGGAAGCCGGGGTCGAGGGCCTGGTCCACGTGTCGGAAATGTCCTGGACCAAGAAGAACGTCCATCCGGGCAAGATCGTCTCCACCTCGCAAGAGGTTGAGGTCGTGGTCCTGGACGTCGATCCGTCCAAGCGTCGCGTCTCGCTCGGCCTGAAGCAGGCCATGGACAATCCTTGGGACGCGTTCGTCGCGGCGCACCCGGTCGGTTCGACCGTGGAAGGCGAGGTCAAGAACGCCACCGAGTTCGGCCTGTTCATCGGCCTGGAAAACGACATCGACGGCATGGTCCACCTCTCGGACCTCGACTGGACGGCGTCGGGCGAAGAAGCCATCGCCAAGTATCACAAGGGCGAAATGGTCAAGGCCCGCGTCCTGGACGTCGACGTCGAGAAGGAACGCATCTCGCTGGGCATCAAGCAGCTGGCCGGCGATCCGATGGTGGGCGACGGCTTCCGCAAGGGCCAGACCGTCACCGTCACCGTGACGGAAGTCACCACCGGCGGCATCGAAGTCCGCTTCGGTGAGGACGAGGCCCCGATGACCGCCTTCGTGCGCAAGTCGGACCTGTCCCGCGACCGCGCCGACCAGCGTCCCGAGCGTTTCGCCGTCGGCGACCGCGTCGACGCCCAGATCACCACCGTCGACAAGGCCGCCCGTCGGGTGGGCCTGTCGATCAAGGCTCTGGAAATGGCCGAGGAAAAGGAAGCCATCGAGCAGTTCGGCTCGTCGGACTCCGGCGCCTCGCTGGGCGACATCCTCGGCGCCGCCCTGCGCGAGAAGGCCAAGAACGACTAATCGTTCGCGACCTTCGGCAATGAGCTGAGAACGGCGGATCGGGAAACCGGTCCGCCGTTTTCTTTTTCGAAAACCGCACTATCCTGAGTTGACCGACGCGCCTCCCCTTCTGTGTCGGACGACCGACAGAAAGCCTCACCACGCCAACCAACCCTTTCAGGGCCCCGATTTGGGACAAGTCAGCCCAAGCTTTCGGCGCAGATTATCGTCAGCGGGCCGTAAACCCTTTTCCTGCCTTGAACATCCTCAGGGACTCGACCATGTTCCGCAGCCGAACGACCGGAAGAAGGCATGATCAAGTCTGAGCTGATCGCCAAACTCGCTGAGGAAAACCCGCACCTCACCCAGCGCGATATCGAGCGCGTGGTGGGGGTGATCCTTGAGCGCATGATCCAGGCCCTGGAGAACGGCGGCCGGGTGGAACTGCGTGGCTTCGGCGCGCTGTCCGTCCGCTCGCGCGACGCCCGGGCCGGCCGCAACCCGCGCACCGGCGAGGCCGTCGAGGTCCGCGCCAAGCACGTGCCCTTCTTCAAGAGCGGCAAGGAACTGCGCGAGCGGCTCAACGCCGACGAATAGGCCTCAGGCCGCCACCGCCCCGTTGAGGCTGCGGACGCACAGGTCATAGAGCGCCGGCTTGGCCGCCTTCGTGCTGAGATAGAAGAAGCTGTAATAGAGCCAGTAGAGCCGGGTGGCCTCGTCGAAGCCCTCGACGCCCTCCGCTTGGCCGGCCGCAAAGGCCCGGTTGGCCTTGTCGTCGAAGAAGAAGGCCGCCGATGTCAGGTCCAGCAGCGGATCGCCCATCACCGCCTGGACACTGAAGTCGATCACCCCGGTGACCGCGCCGACCTCGTCCACCAGCACATTGCCCGGATGATAGTCGCCATGCGCCAGCCGTCGTGGCGCCGCAATGCGGGCCAGAGCCAGGCTGTCGAACAACGCGAGGACCGCAGCCGGGGCTGTCAGGTCGGCCAGGGCCCAGGGAGCCTCGGCCAGCGACGCCCGAACCCGGCGGCTTAGATAGGTCGGCCAGCTGTCGGAACGGACCGGGGTGTCCCCTAGGATTTGGCCGTAAAACGCCGCCTCGTAGCCGATGGCTTGGATTTCGCCCGCGGCAGCCATGTAGTTGGCGAGCGCCTGCTTGCGCGCCTCCGGCGGGGCGGTGTCGAGGAATCGGGTCAATTCGATGCCTGGGATGCGCGCCTCCACCACGCAGGCGACGCTGCCCAGCTGCAGAACCTCGTCGAAACGGGGAACCTGGAAGCCCACCGCCCGGGTGTCGAGCCGACGGTAGAAGCCGTCCAGGGCCTGGACGTGGGCGAGCGGGGTCGCGGGGGAGAACACCCGCAGCACGCCGTCAGCGCCCAGGCCATAGGCGCGGCTCTGGACGCCCGCCCCAAGCAGGTCGGCCTCCGTCACCCCGAAATGCTTCAGCGCCCGCTTGCTCACGCTTGACCCGATTCAGCCCGCCCACGATCCTGACACATCCCTAGGCCAGAGCGTGACCATGAGCATCTTCAGTGAATTCCGCGAGTTCATCGCCCGCGGTAACGTCATCGACCTGGCCGTCGGCGTGATCGTCGGGGCGGCGTTCAACGACATCGTCAAGAGCCTGGTGGACCAGGTGGTCATGCCGCCCATCGGCCTGCTGCTGAGCGGGGTCGACTTTTCCGACCTGCAGCTGGTGCTGAAGCCGGACAATCCCCTGACCAAGGCCAGCGAACTGGTGGCCATCCAGTACGGCGCCTTCTTCAACACCATGATCAAGTTCACGATCGTGGCCTGGGTGGTGTTCCTGATCGTCAAGGGCGTGAACACCATCCGGCGCCGCGACGCCGAGGCCTCGCCGGCCGAGAAGCCCGCGCCGCCGCCGCAGGAAGCCCTGCTGATCGAGATCCGCGACCTGCTGAAGAACCAGGCCAAGTCTTGAAATCGAGGGCGCGATAGCCCTTATCGGCGGCATGACCCTGCCCACCAAGATCTGCGGCCTGTCCACCCCCGAGACGGTCAGCGCCGCCGTGGCCGGCGGGGTGAGCCATCTCGGCTTCATGTTCTTCGCCAAGAGCCCCCGCAACATCGCGCCGGACGCCGCGGCGCGGCTGACCGCCGAGGCGCGGGCCAAGAATGTGAAGATCGTGGCGGTCACGGTGGACCCCGACGACGACCTGGTGGACCGCTTGAACGCCGTCCTGCAGCCCGACCTGTTCCAACTGCACGGCGCCGAGACCCCGGCGCGGGCGCGGGCCATCGCGGCGCGCACCGGGGCCGGGATCATCAAGGCGCTGTCGATCTCCACCGCCCACGACCTGTCGGCCGCCAAGGCCTATGAGGCGGCGACCGACCACCTGATGTTCGACGCCAAGGCGCCGCAGGACTCCGAGCTGCCCGGCGGCAACGGCGCGCGCTTCGACTGGACCCTGATGATGGGCCACCGGTTCCAGAAGCCGTGGTTCCTGGCCGGCGGCCTGGATCCGTGGAACGTCGTCGATGCGGTGCGGCTGTCGGGCGCGCCCATGGTGGACGTTTCCTCTGGCGTGGAGCGCGGTCCCGGCCTAAAGGACCCGGCCTTGATCACGGCGTTTCTTGAAGCCGTAAGCCGCGCCTGAACGTATTGCCTGAGCCCCGATCCCGAGCCGAGTGATAGTGACGTGAACGCGCCCAGCGCCAAGCCCAACGACTATGCCGCCTATCCCGACGCCAATGGGCGGTTCGGGGACTATGGCGGACGCTACGTCCCCGAGACCCTGATGCCGCTGGTCCATGAGCTGGATGCGGCCTATTCCGCGGCCAAGGCCGATCCGGCCTTCCAGGCGGAACTGTCGGGTCTGCTGACGCACTATGTGGGGCGGCCCAGCCCGCTCTATCTCGCCGAGCGGCTGACGGAGCACTTCGGCGGCGCCAAGATCTATCTGAAGCGCGAGGAGCTGAACCACACCGGCTCCCACAAGATCAACAACTGCATCGGCCAGATCCTGCTGGCGCGGCGCATGGGCAAGACCCGGATCATCGCCGAGACCGGCGCGGGTCAGCACGGGGTGGCCTCGGCCACGGTCTGCGCCAAGTATGGCCTGCCCTGCGTGGTCTATATGGGCGCAGTGGACGTGGAGCGGCAGAAGCCCAACGTCTTCCGCATGAACCTGCTGGGCGCCCGGGTGGAGGCTGTGACCTCCGGCTCGGCGACCCTGAAGGACGCCATGAACGAGGCCCTGCGCGACTGGGTCACCAACGTCCACGACACCTACTACCTGATCGGCACCGCGGCGGGCATGCATCCCTATCCGGCCATGGTCCGCGATTTCCAGTCGGTGATCGGCCTCGAGACCAAGGCTCAGGTGATGGAGGCCGAGGGCCGCCTGCCCGACGCTGTGGTCGCCTGCGTCGGCGGCGGCTCCAACGCCATCGGCATGTTCCACCCCTTCCTCAACGACGAGAGCGTCAAGCTGATCGGCGTCGAGGCCGCGGGCGAGGGCATGGAGACCGGACGTCACGCCGCGGCCATCAATGGCGGCCGCCCGGGCGTCCTGCACGGCAACATGACCTATCTGCTGCAGGACCCCGAGGGCCAGATCACCGAGGCCCACTCGATCTCGGCGGGCCTCGACTATCCCGGCATCGGCCCCGAGCATTCCTGGCTGCACGATGTGGGGCGCGCCACCTACCTCACCGCCACCGACCTGGAGTCGCTGGACGCCTTCAAGCTGCTGGCGGAACTCGAGGGCATCCTGCCGGCCATCGAGAGCGCGCATGCCATCGCCCGGCTGGGCGACGTGGCCCGCGACGTCGGCAAGGACGGGATCGTCGTCCTGAACCTGTCGGGCCGGGGCGACAAGGATGTGGCCACCGTCGCCGCCCATCTGGGGATGGCGATTTGACCAAGGCTCGTATCGACGTGCGCTTCGCCGCCCTGAAGGCGGAGAACCGCGCCGCCTTCGTGGCCTACATCATGGCCGGCGACCCCGACTATGATCGCGGCCTGGAGATCCTGAAGGGCCTGCCCGCCGCCGGCGCCGACCTGATCGAGGTGGGCTTTCCGTTCTCCGACCCCATGGCCGAGGGCCCGCCCATCCAGCGCGCGGCCCTGCGGGCGCTGGACAGCGGCATGACGCTCTCCAAGACCCTGGCCATGATCGCCGAGTTCCGGAAGGGCGACCAGACGACGCCGATCATCCTGATGGGCTACGCCAATCCTCTGGTGAACCGCGGCTTTGTCGCCTTCGCCCAGGACGCCGCCGCCGCCGGCGCCGACGGCCTGATCGTGGTGGATATCCCGCCGGAAGAGGCCGATCCCCTGGCCGACGCCCTGGACGCCGAGAACCTGTCGCTTCTGCTGCTGTCGACCCCCACCAGCGACGATGCGCGCCTGAAGGTGATCGCGCGGCGCACCTCGGGCTTCGCCTATTATGTGTCGGTGGCCGGGGTGACCGGGGTGAAGGAAGCCGACGCCGCGGCCGTGGCGCCCCATGTGGCCCGGGTGCGGGCCGCCGGCGGCCTGCCGGTCTGCGTGGGTTTTGGCATCAAGACCCCGGAACGCGCCGAAGCGGTGGCCCGGGTCGCCGACGGCGTGGTGGTGGGCTCGGCCCTGGTCGAGGAGATCGCGGCAAGCCTGGCAATGAACGAAACCGTGACCACGCGGGTTCTTTCCAAAGTGGAATCCTTGGCTAAGGCTGTGCGCTTGGCGCGAGTCGCAAGCCCGACGGTGTAGTTCACATGGCGATGGCTGAGCACAAGAACGACAAGTCCCAGAAGCCCCCGAGCGCGCCGACCCCGCGGGAGCGGGGTGGGTGGCTGGCCAAGATCGCGCCCGGCGTCCGCAACCTGGTGGCCAAGCGCGAGACCCCGGAGAACCTCTGGGTCAAATGCCCCGACACCGGCGAGATGATCTACCGCTCGGACCTGGAGGCGGCCCTTTGGGTCACTCCGTCCGGCAACCATATGCGGATCGGCGCCAAGCAGCGCCTGGGCTACACCTTCGACGACGGCGTCTATGAGCGCATCGCCTCGCCGACCGTGGTGGAAGACCCGCTGAAATTCCCCGACGACCGCTCCTATCCCGACCGCCTGAAGTCGGCCCGCAAGGCCACCGGCGAGCAGGACGCGATGGTCATCGCCTTTGGCGCCATCAAGGGCCAGGACTGCGTCGTGGTGGTGCAGGACTTCGCCTTCATGGGCGGGAGCCTCGGCATGGCCGCGGGCGAGGCCTTCATCAAGGCCGCCCAGGAAGCCGTGCGCCGCCAGGTTCCCTTCGTGATCTTCACCGCCTCGGGCGGCGCCCGGATGCAGGAGGGGACCCTGTCCCTGATGCAGCTGGCCCGCACCACCGTGGCGGTCAACGAGGTCAAGGAAGCCGGCCTGCCCTACATCGTGGTGATGACCGACCCCACCAGCGGCGGGGTGACCGCCTCCTACGCCATGCTGGGGGACATCCATCTGGCCGAACCCAACGCCATGATCGCCTTCGCCGGCCGCCGGGTGATCGAGCAGTCGATCCGCGAAACCCTGCCGCCGGGCTTCCAGCGCGCCGAGTTCCTGGTGGAGCGCGGCATGGTCGACCGGGTGGTGACCCGCACGGAAATGACCACCGTGCTGGGTTCGCTCCTCAAGACGCTCATGATGGGGCGCTCCGCTTCAAAAGCCGCCTAGCCTTCTTCAGCCCCCTCCAGGCCACACCCGATGTACGATGAGATCCGCGCCTTCGACGCGATGATCGCGCGCCTGCGCGACGAATTCCCGTCCCTGATCGACCTCTCCACCGGGCGCGTCCTGCGCCTGCTCGACGCCATGGGGCGGCCGCAGGACAGGCTGCCGCCGGTGATCCATGTGGCCGGCACCAACGGCAAGGGCTCCACCACCGCCTATCTGCGGGCGATCGCCGAGGCCGCGGGGCTGAAGGTCCATGTCCTGACCTCGCCGCACCTGGTTCGGTTCGCCGAGCGGATCCGCATCGCCGGCGAGCTGATCGGCGAGCAGCAGCTGCGCGAGCTGATCGATAGCTCCATCGCCGAGAACGATGGCGGCGAGATCAGCTTCAACGAGATCATGTCGGCCATGACCCTCAAGGCCTTCGCCCAGACCCCGGCCGACCTCTGCGTGATCGAGGTGGGCCTGGGCGGCCGGTTCGACTGCACCAACGTCTTCGACGCGCCCGCCGTCTGCATCATCACCCCGGTGGACTATGACCATCTGGAGATGCTGGGCCCGGAGCTCACCAAGATCGCCTGGGAGAAGGCCGGGATCATCAAGTCGAGCCGGCCGGTGATCGTCGCCCGCCAGATCGAGGAAGCCTTCGAGGTCATCGAGAAGGAGGCTGAGAGCCTGGGCGCTCCGATGCTGGCCATGGGCCGTGACATCGACGCCTGGGAAGAGAACGGCCGCATGCTGATCCAGACGCCGGACCGGCTGCTGGACCTGCCGATGCCGGGCCTCTACGGCCCGCACCAGGTGGGCAACGCGGCCCTGGCCGTGATGGCCCTGCTGACCTGGGGCGATCCCCGCATCGACGAGGCCGCCCTGGCCAAGGGTGTGGCCGGCGCGGTGTGGCCGGCGCGGTTCCAGCGGCTGACGGCGGGACCTCTGGGCGAGGCGGCGGTGGCGCGGGGCGCCGATCTGTGGCTGGACGGGGCGCACAATCCGCACGGCGGCCGGGCCCTGGCCGACACCGTCGACCGCCTGGCCCGCGACGGGCGGCCGGTGACCCTGGTGGTGGCGCAATACGCCCGCAAGGACTCGGTGGGTTTCTTCGAGCCCCTGAAGCGGCTGAACGCCCGGGTGATCGCCACGACGTTTGAGTCCACGACGGCGCTGTCGCCGGAGGACCTGGCGGCGGCGGCCATGACGGCGGGCTTGACCGCCGAGACCGCGCCGGACGTGACGACGGCCACCACCCTGGCCCTGGCGGTGGAGGGGCCGCCCCCGCACGTGATCATCTGCGGCGGCCTGCATTTCGCGGGCGAGGTGTTGGCGCTCAGCCCGGAGACCTGGCCGACCTAGGTTTTTCCTTCTCCCCTTGCGGGAGAAGGTGGCCGGTCAGCGACCGGTCGGATGAGGGGTCGCGCGCCCCTCTCCGCGCGTCATCCAAAATCCCTAACCCGATAGGCCTATCGACCCCTCATCCGACCCTGCTCCGCAGGGCCACCTTCTCCCGCAAGGGGAGAAGGATCTTGGGCTTGCACAGCTCCGCCTTCTCGTTCTAGTTTTGTTCCGGAACGGGAGAAACTCCATGTCCGACGTCCTCCACCGCGCCCGTGATTTCCTGCTGCGCAACGGCCGGCTGCTGGAGCGGCGGCTGTTTGAGCATCATTTCGAGGGTGGCTCGGCCGAGCCGGTGGTCCGGGCGCTGTCCGCCTATCAGGGCCGCGACGGGGGCTTCGGCTCGGCCCTGGAGCCGGACAAGCGCGACCCGCACAGCCAGCCGGTGGACGTGCAGATCGCCTTTGAGATCCTCGACGAGATCGACGCCTTCGATCCGCTGATGGCGGGCCGCGCCTGTGACTGGCTGGCCAGCATCGCCACGCCGGAAGGTGGCCTGCCCTTCGCCCTGCCCAGTGTGAACGCCGCGCCGCACGCGGTCTGGTGGAAGGTGGAGGGGGAAACGCCGCCGGCCGACATCAATCCCACCGCCGCCATCGTCGGCCTGCTGCGAAAGCACGGGATCGACCATCCGTGGGTGGGAAAGGGTGAGGCCTACTGCTGGTCGGTGGTGGAGGGGTCCGAGACCGAACAGTTCCACGATCTGATGCCGATGATCGCCTTCCTCGAACACGCGCCCGACCGGCCGCGCGCCGAGGCCGTGCTCAGCGTGCTGGCGCAGCGCATTCCAGGTCTGGTGGAACTGGACGTGGATGCGGTGGGCTATGTGAAGAAGCCGCTGGACTGGGCGCCAGCGCCCACCAGCTTCTGTCACCGCCTGTTTTCGAAGGATGTGCTGGGTCATCACCTCGCGGCGCTGGAGGCGCGGCAGGCCGAGGACGGCGGCTGGCCGATCAGCTGGGAGACGGTGGGGCCGGGGCCGCAGCTGGAATATCGCGGCGTGATGACGGTGAACGCGCTGAAGACGCTGAAGGCCTATGGGGCGCTGTAGAACCAAAGAGTGTCATCCCGGTTTCCGCGAAGCGGAAGACCGGGACCCATAGACACTGATCTTTCCGGAGAGCCCCGCGCATCTGGGTCCCGGACAAGCCCTGCGGGCTTTCCGGGATGACACAGAGGGTTGGCTCAGGCGGGAGCTAGATCCCGGCTTCGTTGAGCCACTCGACGATCTTCTGCTTGGGCATGGCGCCCACCTTCATGGAGGCCATCTGGCCGTCCTTGAAGAGCATCATCGTCGGGATGCCGCGCACACCGTAGCGCGAGGGGGTGGTGGGGCTTTCCTCGATATTGAGCTTGGCCACGGTGACCTGCTCGCCCAGTTCGGCGGCGATCTGCTCGAGCGCCGGGGCGATCTGCTTGCAGGGGCCGCACCATTCGGCCCAGAAATCGACCAGCACGGGCTTGCTGGATTGCAGGACGTCCTTCTCGAAGGACTCGTCGGTGACCGCTACGGTGCTCATCAAAAGCTCCTTGTTACGCTGCGGTCTCAACGGATGAGCCGCGATGTTCGATCCGCCACATAGGCGACGCCTGTCCTGGTATCAACCTGCGCGGCCAAGCTCGGCAAGGGTTTGATCGATAAGTAATTCTGGGATCGCCATCAGCTTGGGCCCGTCGGTCCACACCAGGGCCGCCTCGATGGCGTGGCCGGGGAAGACTTCGGCGAGGACGGCGGCATAGATCGCCATCTGGCGAAGGTAGGCGGGGTCGGCGTCCTCAATGCGGTCCGGCGAGGGCCGGTTGGTCTTGAAGTCGGCCACCAGCACCCGGTCGGGCAGGACCACGAGCCGGTCGATTCGCCCGGAGATGGCCAGGCCGGCGGGCAGCCTGGCGGCGGTCCCGGCCAGGGCCACCTCGGCGCGGCTGCCGGGGCCGAACACCTCGGCGAAGCGAGGGTCGTTCAGCACGCCCAGCGCGGCGGCGGTCATCTCGGCGCGCTGCTCGTCGGTCAGGTCGCGCTCGCGGGCCAGCAGGCGCAGGGCGGCGGCGGGGCGGTCGGCCGGGGCGAGGTCGGGCAAGATCTGCAGCAGCCGGTGGATCAGGTCGCCGCGCCGGAAGCGGCCCAGGCCCGCCACGGTGGCGAGCGGCGAGGCGGCCGGGGTGGCGGCGTCCTCCCCGAGCTGCGACGGCGAGGCGTAGCGGGCGTGGGGCTCGGTGATGGCTTGCGCCTGGGTCCAGGCCGGCGCGGCCGGGGTCGTTTTGGCGATGTCGGCGGCCTTGCCCAGGGCGACAGGATCGGGACCGAAGCGCAGGATCTGCATCTCGCCGCTGGAGACCAGGCGTTTGTGCGGGCCGACCTGCGCATGGTCGAAGGCGGCGGTGAGCGCCCCCCACCAGCCCTTGAGGTTCTCTTCGCGGGCGTTGGCGGCCACCCGGCCGCACAGCACCAGCCGGTCACGGGCCCGGGTCAGGGCCACATAGAGCAGGCGGTAGGCCTCGTCCTCCTCGCGGGCGGCGCGGCGTTCGCGAGCCGTCGCCGACGCCTCGCAGTCGCCCTTGGCGGTGGCGCACCAGAGGAAGCCGCCGTGCTCGGTCTCCAGCAGCGGCGTTCCCCGCGCGCCACGGGCCAGGGTGGTCTCCGGCAGGAAGACGATGGGCGCCTCCAGGCCCTTGGCGCCGTGGGCGGTCATCACCCGGACCTCGTCGCGGCCGGCCTCCATCTCGCGCTTCACGGTGATGTCCAGGCTGGCGAAGGCGGCGGTCAGGCTCTCCAGGTCCTCGATGCCCCGGCTCTCGGCGGCCAGGACCTGGGCCAGGAATTCGTCCAGGGCGTCCTGCGCCTCGCTCCCCAGCCGCCGCAGCAGGCGCTGGCGCATGGAGCGGCCGTCGGCGTCGCGGGCCCCCAGCAGCCGGGAATAGAACTCGAAGGGCCGCCGCTCGCGGGCCTCCTCCAGCAGGTGGCTCAGCAGGGCGTGGGCGGCGCTCCACTCCGGGCGCTCCCCGGCGCGGGCGGCCAGGGTCTGCCACAGGGTCAGCTTCCGGCTCTTGGCCAGGGCGTAGAGGCTGTCGTCCTCGACGCCGCAGAAGGGGCTGCGCAGCAGGGCGGCCAGGGTCAGGTCGTCGGCGGGGAACAGGGCGAAGCGGGCCACGGCCACCAGGTCGTCGAAGACGATGTGCTCCGACAGCGCCAGGCGGTCGGCGCCGGCCACGGGGATGCGGGCGTGCTTCAGGGCGCGCAGGATCTCCTCGAACAGCGCCTTGCGGCGGCGCACCAGGATCAGGACGTCGCCGGGGCGGGCGGGCCGCCAGGCGCGGGTCTCCTTGTCGAACACCCCGTCGCCGCGGGCCAGCAGACCTGCGATCTCACCGGCGATCCTGGCGGCCAGGCGCTTGTTCGCGGAGCCTTGTGTCTCCTGGTCGAGGGGGGCGTCCCAGGCCTCGCGGACGTCGCCCTTCTCCTCCCGCTCCAGGGGCCAGAGGTCGACGCAGCCGGCGTGGTCGACGCGGCGCGGCGTGTGGACGATGGGCTCGGCGAGCGCGCGGGGCAGGATGGCGGAGGCCAGTTCGGGCGGCGAGAAGGCCGCGTCGACGAAGGACAGCACCTGCGGCGTGGAGCGCCACGAATCCAGCAGGTCCACCCGCTCGAAGCGGAAGCCGGCGCCGGTGGCGCGGTCCTTGTGGAACTCGAACTCCGCGATCAGCAGCTCGGGCCGGGCGCCCTGGAACGAGTAGATCGACTGTTTCTCGTCGCCCACCACGAACATGTTGCGTTCCAGGCGGGTGGCGGTGGGGACGCCGGCGCCGGAGAAGAACTCGCCGGCCAGGGAGCGGACGATCGCCCACTGGTCCGGCGCGGTATCCTGGGCCTCGTCCACCAGGATGTGGTCGATGCCGCCGTCCAGCTTGTAGAGCACCCAGGCCGCCGCCGGGCTGTCGGCCACCAGGTCGCGGGTCTTCTCGATGAGGTCGGAGAAGTCGAGGGCGCCCTGGGAGGTCTTCTCGATCTGATAGGCGGCAAGGTAGGCGGCCGCGAGGGTGAGGGCGCCGTGAGTATCCACGGCGACCTGCGCCGCTCGCCGGAAGGCCCTCGCTTCCTCCAAGGCTTCCTGATCAGCCAGAAGGCCAGAGCGGAGGGGTTCGTGGGCTTTGAGACCACTGGTCTTGGCCACCCAGGTCGCTGGGGTCCCTTCGCCACGTTCGGTGAACATGCAAGCAAGGGCGCCGGCAAAGGTCGGCTCGGCTATGACCGCGCGGAGAGCGGCGGCGTTCTTCGCATCGGCCTTTCCACCCTCCGCGAGGACGAGGGCGGCCTCACGCCATGTGCGTAGATTCAGGGCGGCGACAGCGTCGCGCTCTAGCGTTTCAGGATCGATCTGTTCGGGAGATCCGCAACAAACGTCCCAGACGTCATCCACCGCGCCCGCCAAGCCGCCGTGCTTCTCAAAATAGGTCGCCAGGCGGCCTCGGGCATTCTCAAAGGCCCCAAACATGGCGTGGAAGCTCTGGAAATCGAGCGATACCGAGAAGCGCGCGTAGGCCTCTGGGACTGAACCCTCGCCCTTCAGCGCCAACCTAGCGACGGCCTTTCGCGCCGCGTCGGCGATGGCGGCGCTGGCTGCATCGTCCATGACCCGGAAGCCCGGCGAGACACCGGCCTCCAGCGGGAAGCGGCGCAGCAGCTTCTCGCAGAAGGCGTGGATGGTCTGGATCTTCAGGCCCCCCGGGGTCTCCAGGGCGCGGGCGAACAGGGCGCGGGCCGCCGACAGGCGCAGGGGATCGTAGTCGGCGATCGGCCGGCCCTCGAGGTCCGACAGGGCCGCGCTGAGGCTGGCGTCATCGCGCACCGACCAGTCCCCCAGCAGGCCAAACAGCCGGCGCTGCATCTCGGCGGCGGCGGCCTTGGTGTAGGTGACGCAGAGGATTGTGGCGGGCTCGGCGCCGGCCAGCAGCAGGCGGGCGACCCGGTCGATCAGGGTCTTGGTCTTGCCGGACCCGGCATTGGCGGTGACGAAGGCCGAGAGCCCCGGATCGGCGGCGACGCGTTGCGGATCGAGCAGGGTCATTCACCCTCCTCGTCGCCGCTGGTGGACCATTCGAACACCCGCGCCAGGTGGTCGTAGTCGCTGATGTGGGTCTTCACGAACTGCGGGGCCGAGCGCGAGAGATAGGGCTGGGCCGGGTCGTCGAAGCGGGCCACCAGCTTGCCCAGGCCGTCCAGGGCGGTGCGGGCGGCTTCCTCGCTCGCCTCCCCGGCCGCGGCGCGTACTTCCTCACGGCCGGCGGGCTTGCGGCCGGTGACCTCCAGATATGTCAGGTCGCCGGGCATGGGGCGGCCCAGGCTGGGGAAGCCGCCATAGGCCAGGATGGCGGCGGTCAGGGTCAGCTGCGGCGAGAAGCCGGTGTCGACGACCTTCTGCGACGGCGCCTTGCCGGTCTTGTAGTCGAGGATGTGGCCGTAGCCGTCCGGGGTGATCTCGATGCGGTCGGCCCGCGCATTGACCTTGAACAGGCCGCCCGGCGCATTGATCTCCAGCTCGCCCTTGAGTTCGACATGGATCGTGCGGCCATCGGCGCGGCGGCGGCGCTCCAGGTCGGCGACCCACAGGGCGGCCTCGCGGGCGAGCGCGCTTTCCCGGGCCAGGGCCTCGTGCGGCATGCCGGCCTCTTCCAGGGCGGTGACGTACATCGCCTCGAAGATCGCCGCCGCCTCGGACGGGACGTCCACCGGATGGGCCTCGGCGAAGCGTTCGAAGGCCTTGTGGATGGCGGTGCCCCGGGCGCGGGCCTCCACGGCCTCGTCGGGGCGTTCCAGCGGGTAGAGCCGCAGGATGTCGCGGGCCCAGACGGCGTAGGGGTCCCGCGTCAGGGCCTCGACCCGGGTGACGGCCATCTCGCGGGGGCGGTCGGCGACCGGCGGGGTTGGGGCGGGACGCTTGGCCGGGGTGTAGTCGGCCGCCGCGTCCAGGGACCTCGCCCAGTCGAGGATCTCCGGGCGGGTCGGCAGGGCGATGCCGGCGCCCCTGGCCAAGGTCTCCAGCCGCCAGAGCCAGCGGGACTTCACCGCGGGCGCGCCCTCGCGCCGTTCGGAATGCAGCAGGATGACTTCCGGGGCGCAGGCGGCCTGGGCGAAGTCGTGGGCGGCCAGGCCGACCCGGCGTTCGGGCGGCGGCAGGCCGAGCGCCTCGCGCATGGGCCGCGACAGGAAGGGATCCAGCGCCGCGCCCTGCGGCCAGACGCCTTCCTCCAGTCCCGCCACGATCAGCCGGTCGGCGCGGGTCAGACGGGCCTCGATGGCGCCCAGGATGCGCAGGCGCGGATGGGTGGCGCCGCCGCTGCGGATGCTCTCGCCCGACATCAGCCGGGCCAGCAGGTCGGCGAACCCCCGACGGCTGACGGCCGGGGATCCGTCGGACTCGCTCATCAGGCCTGAGAGCAGGCGTCCCAACGCCTCGCCGCCGTGGCCGGCCCAGAGCTCGCCAGTGTCGCGGGTCTCGTCGGCGGCCAGGGCCTCCATGGTCTGCGCCAGGGTGCGTGCGGCCTCGGAGGGCCTCGCCGTGTCGTCGGCATAGGGCGCCTGCAGGCGGGTCAGGGCCTCGCGCAGCTGGGCGGCGAAGGCCAGCGCGTCCTCAATGGCGCCGGGTTCGATCCGGGAGTCTGAGGCCTTGCGGCGGAGTTGGGCCTCCAGGGTGGCCCAGGTGGTCTTGCGGGGGCCGCGCAGGCCGTGCAGCTCCAGGGCGCCGCGGCGTCGGTCGAGGGTCTCCGGATCGAGCCCCAGGCGGACGAAGGGATGCTTGGCGATGGCCAGCAGGGTGACGGGGTCGAGCGGGTCATCCACGGCCTTGGCGACCAGGGCGGCCAGCACCCCGCAGCGGCAGCCGGCCAGGGCGGAGCCCGCCGAGGAGTCGGCGCCCACGCCCCAGCGGGCCAGCTTGGCGGCGACCCGGCGGGCCAGGGTCTGATCGGGCGCCACCAGGGCGGCGGTCATGCCGGGGGTCTCGAGGGCCTCGCGCAGCAGCAGGGCGGCCACGGTGGCGGCCTCCTCCTCGGCCCGCGCGGTGACCACCGACAGGCCGCGCAGCCCCTCGGCGATCGGGTCGATGTCCTCGGTCTGACCCTCGGCGCGCAGGGTCTCGATGACGGTCAGCCAGTCGGCGGTGGCCTCGGCGGGGCGCAGGGCCTCGTTGATGACCCGGCGCCGCCAGCGGCCGGCGGTGTCCAGGGTGTCGGAGGCGGGCCACAGCAGCACGCCGCGGCGGGCCACCCCGGCGCGCACCAGCAGCCGTTTCATCGCCCCCTGCGGATGCTGCTCCCCCACCTGGGACCAGGCCTTTTCCGCCAGGCTCTCGTCGAGGCCGGGCAGGATGACGGCGCCCTGCGGCGCGCGGGCGATGACGCTGAGCAGGTCGGCGGTGGCGGGCGCGGTGCCGGTGGAGCCGGCGGCGATCAGGACGCCCTCGGGCGGCCTGGCCGCCCAGGTCTCGGAGAGGGCGCGGAGCAGGGCCACGCGGCGTTCGCTGACGTCCACCAGGCCGAGTTCGCGCAGGCGGGCGGGCCAGGCGACCAGCGCCGTCTCCAGGAACTCGCGGCTGACCCGCCAGTGCTCGGCGAGATCGGCGGTGACGAGATCGGCCAGGCCGCCCCGGGCGCTGACCTCCTCGATCTGCAGGCTGTCGAGGAAGGACCCGAGCGCGTCAGCCAGTTCGAGGGCCGCCGAGGCGTCGAGGTCGCGGCCGAGCTGTTTCTCGTGGCCCTTCACCAGGGCGATCAGTTCGAACCGGCGGCGCAGGGGATCGATGGCGGCGGGCAGGTTGATGGCCAGGTCGCCGGGCTCGAAGGGCGGCTCGCCCTCGTCCAGGTCGCCAAGGGGCCGGATCTGCGGCGGCAGCACCGCGCGGCCTCCGGCGGCGGCGATGAAGGCGTCGGCCAGGGCCCGCGCGCCGCGCCGGGTGGGGGTCAGGACGACGGCCTGGGACAGCGCCTGGGGGCCGAGGGGGCTTAGCGCATCGAACAGGCCCTGGGCCAGGTCGTGGACGAAGGGCCGGTGGGCCGGGATGTTGAACCAGCGAGGACCGGCGCCGGCCAGCAGGGCGATCACGTCAGCCTCGCTTCGGCCTCATCGCGGGCGGCGGGGTCGCCGACGTGCAGCCAGAAGGCGTCCATGGCCACGCCGTAGATGCGGCCCTCGTCCTGCAGCCGCCACCAGATGGGCAGGATGGAGAAGGCCCCCTCCGGCTGGTCGTCCAGCAGCTGCGGCTTCATGATCTGGAATCCGACATTGGCGAGCGGGGCGGGATTGGCGTCGTCGGCCATGTGGGTGGCGCGGCCCTCGGCGTCCAGGCGGAAGCCGCGCGGGCCTTCCAGGCCGATGCCCCGGTCCCGGGGGACCAGCAGCATCAGGATGTCCATCTTCGCCGGGTCCCAGGCGCGCTTCATGGCCTCAATGGGTGGAACCTCGCCGCCGACCCACAGGGAATCGATATTGGCCACCAGGATCGGGTCGTCGCCCAGCAGATGCCGAGCGTTCTTGATGCCGCCGCCGGAGTCCAGCAGGCCCGCCCGCTCATCGACGATCAGCACCTGGGGGTTGGTGCGGCCCTCCAGATGAGCCTCCATCTGTTCGGCGAAGTGGTGGACATTGACCACGGCCGTCTCGATCCCCGCCTCGTGCAGCCGGTCGAGGACGTGGTCGATCAGGGCCTTGCCGTTGACGGTGACCAGGGCCTTGGGACGGTCGTTGGTGAGGGGCCGCATGCGGCTGCCGACGCCGGCGGCCAGCACCATGGCGGTCTTCAGGAATGCGCTCCCGGTTCCGGCGGTCACGCCCTCTGCTCCGCTGGAACATGGCGGTCGAACCACATCTTCAGGTCAAGCAGCGCGGGATCGGCGAGGTTGCGTTCGAGATAACGCCACGTGCGGGGCATGAACGCCCGATACTGGGGGCGGCCCAGGAGCGTCTGGCGTGCGAAGACCCGACCCAGGATGCGCGCGGCATTGGAGGCGGCTAGGGCCCGATAGTCGGTGAGAAAGGCCCCCCGGTCGAGAGCCGGGCGCGCGTCGAGGTAGCGGCTGAGCATGGCCGCCTCTAACTCAGGCGCAACGTCCCGCCGCGCATCCTGCAGCAGGTGGGTGAGGTCCCAGGCGGGGTGGGCTCGCAGGGCGTCCTGGAAGTCCAGAAGACCCACCCGCGCGACGTCCTCGCGGTCGGGCAGCCAGAGCAGGTTCTGCGCGTGATAGTCGCGATGGGTGAAGGCGCTGGCGCCCGCCTCGCCGCGAACCCAGACCGGGGCCCACAGGGCGTCCCATTCCGCCACGGCGTCCGCGCCCAGGGCTGCCATCCCCATCATCTTGGGCCACCATTCCAGGAAGGTGTCCGTGCCGACCTTGAGCGCCAGGGCATCGTAGGTCAGCAGCGGCCACGCCGCGCCCTGGGCCTCCAGGATCGCGGGCGGGGTCGTCGCGTGCAACCTGATCTGAACATCGACCGCCGTCTCGTAGAGCGGCGCCTCGGCCTGACCCTCGCCGATCAGGGTGGCGAACAGGCCATCGCCCAGGTCTTCGATCACGGCCAGTCCAGCTCCGATGTCATAGATATCGACCTCCGGCGCCGAGAGGCCCTGCTCACGGAGGTAGGCGGCCGTGGCGACGAAGGCCGCGATGGAGCCGGCCGCGAGTCGCGCCGAGGCGTTGTAGCCCAAGGCGAGTCGCTCGGCCGCCGTGGCCTCCGGCGGGCAAACGGCGCTTTCCAGCACCGCGGGCTGATCCATGAAGATGCGACGTGCGCCGCCGGGCAGGGTCAGTCGTTCATAGCTGCGGGTTGACGCGTCGCCCGCCAGGGCTTCCCGGCGCGCCTCCCCCAGGCCATGCGCGCGCAGGAACTCTACCTTCTGGCTTTCACGATCGGAACTCAAACCCACGTCCTTCCCAGGCGCCGCTGGGGGTCAGGCGCGCGCGGCGCCCGTCCCCGTCAATGGTGATCTCTATATCAAGCCGGTCTGGCGGCAGATGACCTTCCAGCCGTTCGGGCCACTCGATCAAGGCCGCCCCGTCCTCAAGCGCCTCGTCGAGGCCAATCTCATAGGCCTCGTCAGCCGAGGTCAGGCGGTAGAGGTCGAAATGGGCGACCTTGAGCCCCGCCCCCTCATAGAACTGAACCAGGGTGAAGGTGGGGCTGGGCACGTCCTCGGCGGGCGTGGTCAGGGCGCGGATCAGGGCGCGGGCCAGGGTGGACTTGCCGGCCCCCAACGGCCCGGTCAGACAGATGGCCTCGCCGGCCTTGAGCGCTCCGGCCAGGGCCGCGCCGAGGAACGAGGTGGCCGCTTCGTCGTCCAGGCGGAAGTCGCCGGCGGCCTCCACGATCATGCGAAGGCCCGGTCGGGATGCGCGGGCAGGACGTGTTCGACATAGGCCTTGAGCTGGTCGGTGGCGGTGGTCACGTCGGGGTCGAGCCGGCCGGGATCGACCACCGGCCCGAGGGTCAGGTGGAACTGCTGACCGCGCTTGTTCAGAAGTTCGTGGAAGAGGGTGATGTCCCGCAGTTCGCCGGAGAACCCATGGAAGAAATGGAACAGGGTCGACCAGGGCCCGGCCAGGTGCATGGGCACGATCGGCGCCTCGTACTTGCGGGCGATGGAGATGGCGCTGCTCATCCAGGGGCTCTCGGCCAGGCGCCCGTCCAACCCCTTCCGCGCCAGGCGGCCGGCGGGGAAGATCACCAGGGGACGCTCGGCCTCCAGGGTTTCGCGGGTGAGGTTCAGGGTGTTGCGGGTGCGCTCGCGGGTGCGCTTCTCCTCGCGCCATTCCACCGGGATCAGCACCTCGCCGAAGTTGGGCGCGACGCGGTGGGCGTCGGAATTGGCGTAGAAGCAGATGTCGGGGCGCACGCCCTTGAGGGCGTCATAGACGGCGACGCCGTCGGCGATGCCGGTGGGGTGGTTGCAAATCGGCACCAGGCGGCCCTTCGCGGGCACGCGCTCCAGGCCGTGAACCGTGACCTTCACGTCCAGCAGGTCCGACACGTAGTCCAGGGCCCGCCGGCCGCCCATGGGTCCGATGGCGTCGGCCATGGCCCGCGCCTTGCGGTAGTCCAGCAGGCGGTAGAGCAGGGGACGGATGATCGGCCACGCCAAGCCGCCCGAGAGCCTGGGCGCGCGCTCGGCGATCAGGGTGTCGACGATATGGTCGTGATAGGCCCGCCGCGCCGGCAGGGCTTCTGTGGCGACGCTGCTCATGGGGGGCAAGATGCCCTCGCCGGTGGGCGGGGTGCAAGAGCCTGTCCCCTGTACCTTAGCTGGGAACAAATGCGTGATCTTCAAGTCTGGCGGGCAAGGGACCGTCCGGCCAAGCTTCGCCTCTAGCAGAGGGTGCGGACATGACGATCACGGACCAAGAGCTGGCGACCATCCTGGCGACTCATCGGTACGCCCTGAACAGCCAAACCATCGGCGAGACCTTTCAGATCGATGTCGCCCTGCCCAGCCCCTGGACCGGGCAGAGGCCGGATCACCCCTTGCCGGTGGTCTATGTGATGGACGCCAACACGGTGTTCGGGATCGCCGCCCAGGCCCTGCGTTTCCTGCAGAACGCCGATGGCGTCCCGCCCTGCCTGCTGGTGGGTGTGGGCTATCAGTTGGGGGGGCCGCGCCGCCGCCGCCGCGACTATGGCTGGCTGCGCACCCGGGACCTCACGCCGAGCTCCGACGACGCCTTCCACGAGACCTTGCTGGCCCAGATGGGAGACCAGCCCCTACCCGACATCGGACCGGCCGGCGGCGGAGAGGCCTTCCTGGATTTCCTGATCGGGGAGGTGCGGCCCTTCATCGCCGAGCGCTACGCCACCGATCCCGGCGACCAGACCCTGGTGGGCAGTTCGCTGGGCGGTCTGTTCAGCCTGCACGCCTATCTGACGCGGCCTGGCGCCTTCACCCGGCATGTGGCCAACAGTCCGGCCCTGTGGTGGCGCGACTGCGAGGCCTTCGCCACCGAGGCCGCCGCCCAGCCCGATCCTGCGACCCGGCTCTTCCTGTCCGTGGGCGGCCTGGAGACTGACCCGCGCTGGCCGATGGTGGATCATATGCGGCAGATGGCGCAGCGGCTGAGCGCGCGAGGTCTGCCGGTCGCTTCCCACGTCTTCGAGGGCGAGAGCCACACCTCGGTGATCCCGGCCGCCTTGAGCCGGGGTCTGCGCTCGGTGCTTGCGCCTCTACCCACGGGGGCGATCCCGTCCTAGAAGTTCGCCATGCGCGAGATCACACACTTCATCGACGGCGTGTCCGTCGCGGGGACCTCCGGCCGCTACGGCGAGGTCTTCAATCCCAATACCGGCGAGGTCCAGGCTCGCGTGGCCCTGGCCACGCCTGCCGAGCTGGACGCCGCCGTCCAGGCCGCGCTGCGGGCGCAACCCGCCTGGGCCGCGGTCAATCCGCAGCGCCGGGCGCGGGTGATGTTCGAGTTCAAGCGGCTGGTGGAAGCCCGCATGCAGGAACTGGCCGAGTTGCTCTCGTCGGAGCACGGCAAGGTGGTGGCGGACAGTAAAGGCGACATCCAGCGCGGCCTGGAAGTCATCGAGTTCGCCTGCGGCATCCCGCACGCCCTGAAGGGCGAGTATACCGAGGGCGCGGGCCCCGGCATCGACGTCTATTCGATGCGCCAGCCCCTGGGGGTGGCCGCGGGCATCACCCCGTTCAACTTCCCGGGCATGATCCCGATGTGGATGTTCGGCATCGCCATCGCGGTTGGCAACACCTTCATCCTCAAGCCGTCGGAGAAGGACCCGACCCTGCCGGTGAGGCTGGGTGAACTGTTCATGGAGGCCGGCGCGGCGCTGGGCATGGACCTCAAGGGCGTGCTGAACGTCGTCCATGGCGACAAGGTCAGCGTCGACGCCATCCTGACCCATCCCGACATCGCCGCCGTTAGCTTCGTCGGGTCCTCGGATATCGCCCACTACGTCTATTCCACCGGAACCGCGCACGGGAAGCGCGTCCAGGCCATGGGCGGGGCCAAGAACCACGGGATCATCCTGCCCGACGCCGACCTCGACCAGGCGGTGAAGGACATCATCGGGGCCGCCTACGGCTCGGCCGGCGAGCGCTGCATGGCCTTGCCGGTGGTGGTGCCGGTGGGCGCCAGGACCGCCGAGGCCGTGCGCGAGAAGGTGCTGGCCGAGATGGAGACCCTGAAGGTGGGGATTTCCTCCGACGCCTCGGCCCAGTACGGCCCGGTGGTCACCGCCGCCCACCGCCAGCGGGTGGCCGACTACATCCAGATGGGGGTGGACGAGGGCGCCGAGCTGGTGGCCGACGGCCGCGGCTTCTCCCTGCAGGGCTACGAGAAGGGCTTCTTCATCGGCCCCACCCTGTTCGACCAGGTGAAGCCCACGATGCGCACCTATCAGGAGGAAATCTTCGGGCCGGTGCTGCAGATCGTCCGGGCCGAGACCTTCGAGGAGGCCGTCGACCTGCCGTCGAAGCACCAGTACGGAAACGGCGTCGCCATCTTCACCCGCAACGGCCGTGCGGCGCGCGAGTTCGCCGCCCGGGTCAATGTGGGCATGGTGGGCATCAATGTGCCGATCCCGGTGCCGGTGGCCTACCACACCTTCGGCGGCTGGAAGCGCTCGGCCTTCGGCGACGCCAACCAGCACGGCATGGAGGGCGTGAAGTTCTACACCAAGGTCAAGACGGTGACGGCGCGCTGGCCCGAGGGCGCATCCGAGGACTCGGCCTTCGTCATTCCCACCATGCGTTAAGCTGAGACCGACAGAGAGATGGCGATGACGTTTCGAGCCTGGGCGATCCTGATCCTCGTGGTGGCGCTGGCCGGCGCCGGCGCCTGGGCCTTCTGGAACTACGATCTGCGCTGGCGGCCCAAGACCATCACCAAGCACCAGGTCGAGATCACAAGGATTCTGGACAGCGCCGGCTGGGCCTCGCCAGGCCTCACCAAGGGCAAGCTCTACATGGTCTCGTTCCGGACCTGCCCCGACTGCCTGCGGTTCAAGACCGAGGAGTTCCCGGCGCTGCACGCGCAGGGGATCGACACCCGGGTCATCGAGATCGCCCGGCGCGACAAGAACGGCCTGGCCAAATCCACGCCCGTCGAGCGGACCACCGTGGCCGAACTCTGGATCCGCCATGGGACCCCCGCCGCCTGGCGGCTGATGGAGGCCTGGGAGTCCGTGGTTCCGGACGCCTGGACCGCGCCGGGGATTCCGCCCGCCGATGGGGACATCGCCCGCAGCGCGGTGATCGAGGCCGGCCGCAAGATGACCGAGGACCTCAGGCCGTTGCTGAAGGACAACGGGGTCACCGTCAGCGACCCTACCGGCATCCGCTATCCGACCCTGGTCTGGTGGAACGCCAAGGGCGAGATGCGGGCCTGCGCCTGCGAGCAGCGGGAAACCTACCGCTTCGTCCGCAAGGAATTGGCGGAGGTTTCCAAGGTGGCCGGACGGCCCGCGGTTACGCCCGGCCGCTGATCACGTCCTTGTTGTGGGCGCGGGTCTTCCTACCGTGCTCGCGATCGGCGGGCGAGCCGTCGCGGTGGCCGATCCCCTGGTGGCGGCCCTCGGCTTCCAGGTCTTCGACTAGCAGATCTGCGGCCTCGGTCCCGTCGGCATCCTGCTGCGCGTCCAGTTCGCGGGCTCCCACCCCATTGCCTTGCTGCCGGGTCACGTTGGCCTCGACGGTGGTGGGCGAGAAGCTGCGGGGGTCTTGCGCCATGGTGGGGCTCCTTTGAGGTTGCAGGAATCCAACCCCCGGGCCGGCGGGCCTGTTCCCCCTGTTGTGATCACAAGCGCGGCGGGCTAGGCGGGAGGAGATGGCCTCCTCCCTGCAAGCCGCCTACGACGCCCGCCTCGCCGCGGGCGCGATCCGTCCCGACCCGGCCCAGGTCGCGGGCCTGAAGGCCCTGGTGCGCCTGGAAGGCGACCTCGAAGGCGCCGAGCCCTCTGGCCTGGCCGCCTTTTTCCGCAAACCCGAGGCCCAGCGCGGGGTCTATCTCTGGGGCCCGGTGGGGCGCGGCAAGTCCATGCTTATGGACCTGTTTTTCGAGACCGTCCCGGTGGCCAGGAAGCGCCGCACCCACTTCCACGTCTTCATGGGCGAGATCCATCGGCTGATCGGGCAATGGCGATCGGGGGACGCCGCCGCCCGCAAGGCGCGTTTCGGCCAGAGCAAGGGCGACGACCCGATCCCGGCGGTGGCCGATGTGGTGGCCGAGGGCGCGCGGCTGCTGTGCTTCGACGAGTTCCAGGTCACCGACATCGCCGACGCGATGATCCTGGGACGGCTGTTTGAGGCCCTGTTCGCCCGCGGAGTCACCCTGGTGGCCACCTCCAACCGCGTGCCGGACGCCCTCTACAAGGACGGCATCAACCGCCAGCTGTTCCTGCCCTTCATCGCCGACCTCAAGACCAGGGTCGAGGTGGTGAGCGTGGCGGGCGGGCACGACTATCGCCTGGACCGGCTGCGGGCGGCGGGAACCTGGTTTTCCCCCAACGATCCCGACAATCAACGCAGCTTCGAGGCCCTGTGGCGCGACATGCTGGGCAATGAGGCTGAGGTCGGCGAGGCCCTGGAGGTGCTGGGCCGCAAGGTCCACCTGCCCCACGCGGCGGGCGGCATGGTGCGCGCCTCCTTCGCCAGCCTCTGCTCGGTGGCGCTCGGGCCCAACGACTACGTGGCCCTCGCCGAGCGTTTCCACACGGTGTTCCTGGAGGACGTGCCGAAACTCACTCCCAGCCGGCGCGAGGAGGCCCGGCGCTTCGTCATCCTCATCGACGCCCTCTACGAGGCCCGCACCAAGCTGATCGTGCTCGCGCAGGCCGACCCCATGTCCCTCTACCCCCAGGGCGACGGCGCCTTCGAATTCGAACGCACGGCCTCGCGCCTGCAGGAGATGCGCTCGGCCGACTGGCTGGCGGACCGCTAGGGCCGCCGCGCCTACCGTGCCGAGATGGTCGGCCCGAGGCAGCCCAGCCGCCGACAGGCCTCCTCCTGCTCGCGGGCCAAGAATACCGCCTTGTGGCGCGGTCATCGGCAGCGCAAGAAGGTGATGTTGGCAGCAACTATTGGTCGCCATGGAGGTCTTCCCATGCCGCTCACCCTGCAATTCGCCGACCCCTTGCTACAACCGCCGCCGCAACCGATGCGCAGCTGGCGAGGCTGCTCGGCCGAGCACGTCGTTCTCACCAGTCCCGATCCCTATGGTTTCGCCCTGACCGGCGAGACCCACTACCTGGCGCTTCACGACATCGAACTGTCGGACGGCGAACTGCATGTCGACACCGTCGGGTCTGTGCGTGAGCTGGATCTCCGCGACACCATCACCTTCGTTCCCAAGGGGTGCGCGATCTCGGGATGGGCGCGGCCCAAACCCCGCCGGAACGGTTTTGTTGCGCTCTACCTTGACCCCGCCCTTTTGCACGCAGAGCTCGATGCGCGGTTCGCGGCGCGCGATCCCGAGCCCCTGGTCTACGCCCGAAACACCGCGCTGCAATCGACGCTGGGCAAACTCCAGACCCTCATTCAGACCGCTGATGCCGACGCCCTCCATGCGGAAAGCCTTTGCCTTCTCGCGGCGCTTGAGGTCCTCGCCATTCCGCCGCAACCGCGTGCGGGCAGCCTATCGCCGGGGCAGTTGCGCCGGGTCCGGGACTATATCGATGGCCATCTTCAGGCGGCCATCAGCCTGTCGGACCTTGCTGGCGCATGTGGGCTTAGCCGCTTCCACTTCTCCCGCGCCTTCAAGCTGGCGACCGGGGCGTCGCCCCATCAGTTCGTCGCGGCGCTCCGCGTCGACGCGGCGCGTCAGCAACTGAGCGGTACGAGCGATTCGATCGAGCAGGTCGCGGCCCGTTGCGGCTATTCCAGCGCCGCTCAACTGCGCCGCGCCTTCGCGAGTCGGCAAGGAACCACGCCACGGCAGTTTCGCCGGGAGACGCAGTCGTGAACCGCAAGCTCGACCTCCCGGACCCGGCCGTGGCGGTCGCCCCGCGCCCCATGGCCCGCGACCTGGTTCGCTGGCTCTCGATATGCGCGGTGTTTCTGGCGGTCGCGGCTCTAGTCGTCCTGGCCTGGGGCGCCCAGTCGGCGCAGCGGACGCGCCAAGACGCGGTGAACTGGGAAGCCCACAGCCTGCAGGTGATGCTGGCCTCCGAACGACTGCTTTCTGCCTACCTGGATGGCGAAACCGGACAACGCGGCTACGTCCTGACCCAGGACAAAACCTACCTTGAGCCGCTCACGGCCGCGCGGACCGTTGGCGCAGCGCAGGAACTTCGGCTGATCGAGCTCACCAAGGACAATCCCGCCCAGGTGCGCAATGTCGAGGCGCTGGGTGTCCTGAACCGGCTGCGCGTCCGCCAGTTTGACCAGGTGGTCGCCCTGGCGCAGGCGGGCAAGGTCAATGCGGCCCGCGAGCTTATCCTCTCCGGCCAAGGCAAGACGGCCATGGAAGCGATCCGCGCCCGAACAGCGCTCATCGGGGCGGAGGAGCAACGCCGGCTCGCAATCCGCCGCGCCGACGCGATTGCAGCCACCTCGACCTCGGAGACTTACACCGGGCTGCTCAGCGGTGTGGGCGTGCTGCTTATCCTGGCGACCGGCGCGCTGGCTGTGACCTTGGTGCGGCGGCGCGAAGGCGCGCTGGTGGAGCGCACCCGCGCGGAGGTCGCCGATGTCGTGAGATTGAACCGTGACCTTCTGCAGACGGTGATCGACGGCAGTCATGACCCGATTTTCGCCAAGGACCTGTCTGGCGCCTTCGTGCTCGCCAACCGCCGGATGGGTGAGGTCTATGGCGTGCGGCCGCAGGACATGCTTGGCCGTTTCGACCGCGATTTCGCCGAGCCGGATGTCGCCGACGCGCTGACCCGGGTCGATCAGGAGGTGATGGCGTCGGGGCAGGCGCAGACCGTCGAGGAGGCGGTGCCGGAGCGCGGCGAGATGCGCATCTTCCTCTCGTCGAAAGTGCCGTGGCGGGTGGATGACAAGGTGGTCGGCGTCATCGGCATCGCCCGCGACGTCACCGAGATGAAGCAGGCCGAGCGCGTCCTGGTGGCCGCCAACGACGAGCTTGAGGTGCGTGTTCGGGCTCGGACGAGTGACCTTCAAGACGCCCTTGCCGACGCGACGTCGCAGGCTGGCCAGCGCGCGGCGGCCGAGGCCCAGATGCGCCAGATGCAGAAAATGGAGAGCATCGGGCAACTGACCGGCGGCATCGCTCACGATTTCAACAACATGCTCGCCATCGTCGTCGGGTCTCTGGATATGGCGCGCCGGCGCCTCAACGGTTCGGAAGACCCGAAGGTGCGGGTGTGTATCGACAACGCCGGCGAGGGCGCGACCCGAGCCGCGGGGCTAACCGCCAGGCTGTTGGCTTTCTCGCGGCAGCAGCCGCTCGCCCCGGAGGCGCTGGATCCCAACAAGCTGGTGAGCGGCATGTCGGAGCTGCTTCGGCGCACGCTTGGCGACCACATCCGGATCGAAACCGTCCTGGCCGGCGGTCTGTGGGCGGCTTTCGCCGACGCCGCCCAGCTCGAAAGCGCCATCGTCAACCTCGCGGTGAACGGGCGCGACGCCATGTCGGAAGGCGGCAAGCTGACGATTGAAACCAGCAACGCCCACCTCGACGACAGCTATGTCGCCGGCGAGTTAGAGCTGGAAGCGGGTCAGTATGTCCTGATCTCGGTGTCCGATAGCGGCACGGGTATGGCGCCAGACGTCGCCGCTAAGGCTTTCGACCCGTTCTACACCACCAAGGATGTCGGCAAGGGCACCGGCCTTGGCTTGAGCCAAGTGTTCGGTTTCATCAAGCAATCCGGCGGCCACATCAAAATTTACTCGGAAGTCGGCCACGGCACGACCCTGAAGATCTATCTTCCCCGCTATAGCGGCCTGATCGTCGATGCGATCAAGCCAACCCAGGAGACGACGCCGCTCGGTGATCTCAGCCAGATCATTCTCGTCGTCGAGGATGAGGCCAAGGTGCGGCACATGGCCGTCGATGCCCTCCGGGAACTGGGCTACACCGTCGTGCAGGCGGAGAACGGTCAACAGGCGCTGGAGCAGCTGACGCTGCAGCCGGCCATCAGCATGTTGTTCACCGATATTGTCATGCCAGACATGAACGGCCGCCTCCTGGCCGAGGAAGCGCTGAAGCGGCGGCCTGACCTCAAGGTCCTCTACACCACGGGCTACACACGCAACGCGGTGGTGCATAACGGCATGCTGGACGTCGGCGTGGCCTTCCTGTCCAAGCCCTACACCTTTGAACAACTGGCCCGAAAGGTTCGGGATGTCATGAGGGATGCGGGGGCGAACCGGCTCAAGGTGGCGACCTAGGGCCGCAAACTCCGCACCAAGTCCTGCGCATACGGCCGCAGGTCGGCGAAGCGGCGGACGCAGAGGGTCAGGTCGCGGACCGCCCAGTCGTCCTCCAGCTCGATCACCGACAGCGGGGTGGCCTGGGCGACGCGGGCGGCGGTGGACTGGGGCACGACGCCCACGCCCACACCGGCCTCCACCAGCCGACAGACCGCGTCGAAGCTGCGGAGCTGGACTCGCAGGTTCAGGCTCGAGCCCAGGCGCGCGGCCTTGTCGGCCAGGAAGCGCTGCAGGGCGCTGGTGCGTTCCAGGCCCACCAGGTCGAAGGCCAGGACCTCGGCGAAGGCCACCCGCGCCCGGTCGGCCAGGGGGTGGCCCGCCTGCGCCACCACCACGAAGCGGTCCGAGCGGAAGGGAAAGGTCTCCAGTCCGCCGACGTCCACGGTGCCGGCGACGATGCCGATATCCCCCACGCCCTCGGCGATCAGGCCGACGATCTCGTCCGATAGCCGCTCCTCCAGATCGACCCGGACCTTGGGGTTGCCCGCCAGGAAGCGGGCCAGCGCCTCGGGCAGGAACTCGGTGGAGGCGTTGGTGTTGGCCAGCAGGCGGACCTCGCCGGTGAGGCCGCCGGCATAGGCGCCGAGATCCTCCCGCAGGCGGGCGCTCTGCTCCAGCATCAGGCGGGCATGCTTCAGCAGGGTCTGGCCGGCCGGCGTGGGGACCACCCCCTGGCGGCTGCGAACCAGCAGGGCCGCGCCGATCTCCTCCTCCATGGCCCGCACGCGGGTGGAGGCCGCGGCCAGGGCCAGATGGCTGCGGGCCGCGCCGTGGGTGATTGAACCCGCCTCCACCACGTCGGCGAACAGCCTGAGGTCCACTAGATCAAACCGCATCTTCGTCTCCCGCGAAGGATGGGTCCGTATAAGACGCATTGAAAGGCTTGTCGAAGCCGACCATCCTTCGCACCAAGCGAAGTTTCCGGATGTCTTGTCGATGATCACCCTCTTGCCCGTCCGCC
This sequence comes from Phenylobacterium sp., assembly GCF_030651185.1. Classification (GTDB taxonomy): domain Bacteria; phylum Pseudomonadota; class Alphaproteobacteria; order Caulobacterales; family Caulobacteraceae; genus Phenylobacterium. The sequence goes on along the minus strand of NZ_JAUSCJ010000011.1, from coordinate 110,776 downwards.
GGCGGCCCACGCCCGGCTTCGTTGACACCTGGCGCCCGGCGCTTAAAAGCGGAGCCGCTTCGTCCTCTCGGAAACAGCCATGACAGAGACCACCCAAGGGCCCCGTGAACGGCCGCTGTCGCCGCACCTCATGGGCTGGCGGCCGCATGCCACCATGGTGGGGTCGATCCTGCACCGCATCACCGGCTCGGCGCTCTATGGCGGCGCGCTGATCCTGGCCGGTTGGGCCCTGTCGCTGGCCGCCGGGCCCGACGCCTACCAGGCCTTCATGGAGCTGCTGGGGTCGCCCCTGGGCAAGCTGGTGCTGTTCGGCCTGACCCTTTCGCTGTTCTACCACCTGGCCAAGGGCGTGCAGCACCTGTTCTGGGACAGCGGCAAGGGCTTCGCGCTGCCCATCGCCAACATGGCGACCATCGCCTGTTTCGCCTTCGCCGTGGCGGCCACCCTGGCGGTCTGGGCCATAGCCTGGATGACGGGAGCGCTCTGATGGAAAATTACCGCACCCCCCTGCGCCGCGCCCGCGGCCTCGGCTCAGCCAAGCACGGCGTCGGTCACTGGCTCGCCGAGCGGGTCACCTCGGTGGCCCTGGTTCCCCTCGTCCTCTGGGCGGTCTTCGGGGTCATCACCCTGGCCGGCACCGACTATTACGGCGCCGTCGCCTGGATTTCGCAGCCGCTGAACGCGGTGCTGATGGTCCTGCTGACAGCGGTGTCCTTCCTGCACATGCATGCGGGCATGCGGGTCATCGTGGAGGACTATATCCACACGACCCTCAGCAAGTCGGCCCTGCTGCTGCTCAACCTCTTCGTCTGCGCCCTGATGGGCTCGCTGGCGGTGTTCTCCATCCTCAAGGTCGCGCTGGGAGGCGCTTGATCGGTCCCATGGCGACTTATGAGTTCATCGATCACAAGTTCGACGTCGTCGTCGTCGGCGCTGGCGGTTCGGGCCTGCGCGCCGCGCTGGGCTGCGCCCAGGCCGGCCTGAAGACGGCCTGCATCTCCAAGGTCTTCCCGACCCGCTCCCACACCGTGGCGGCCCAGGGCGGCATCTCGGCCAGCCTCGGCAACATGGGCGAGGACGACTGGCGCTGGCACATGTACGACACCGTCAAGGGGTCGGACTGGCTGGGCGACCAGGACGCCATCGAATACCTCTGCCGCAACGCGCCGGCCGCGGTCTACGAGCTGGAGCACTGGGGCGTGCCCTTCAGCCGCACCCCTGAGGGGAAGATCTATCAGCGCGCCTTCGGCGGCATGACCCGCAACTATGGCGAGGCCCCGATCCAGCGCACCTGCGCGGCGGCCGACCGCACCGGCCACGCCATGCTGCACACGATGTACGGCCAGTCCCTGGCCCACTCGACCGAGTTCTTCATCGAGTACTTCGCCCTCGACCTGATCATGGATGAGGGCGTCTGCCGGGGCGTGACGGCCTGGAAGCTGGACGACGGCACCCTGCACCGGTTCCAGGCGCAGCAGGTGATCCTGGCCACCGGCGGCTATGGCCGGGCCTATTTCTCGGCCACCAGCGCCCACACCTGCACCGGCGACGGCGGCGGCATGGCCCTGCGGGCCGGCCTGCCCCTTCAGGACATGGAGTTCGTCCAGTTCCACCCCACCGGCATCTACGGCGCCGGCTGCCTGATCACCGAGGGCGCCCGCGGCGAGGGCGGCTACCTGACCAATTCCGAGGGCGAGCGGTTCATGGAGCGCTATGCGCCCTCCGTGAAGGACCTGGCGCCCCGCGACATGGTCAGCCGCGCCATGACCATCGAGATCCGTGAAGGCCGCGGCGTGGGTCCCAAGAAGGACCACATCCACCTGCACCTGGATCACCTGGATCCCAAGATCCTGCACCAGCGCCTGCCGGGCATCTCGGAAAGCGCCAAGATTTTCGCCGGCGTAGACGTGACGAAACAGCCGATTCCGGTGCTCCCGACCGTGCATTACAACATGGGCGGCATCCCCACGAACTTCTTCTCTGAAGTGGTTACTCGGGACGGCGACAATCCCGACAAGGTGGTGCCTGGGCTGATGGCGGTGGGGGAGGCGGCGTGCGTTTCGGTGCACGGGGCCAACCGGCTGGGGTCCAACTCGCTGATCGACCTGGTGGTGTTTGGCCGTTCGGCGGCCCTGCGGACGGCGGCGACCATCAAGGCCGGCGCGACCCAGCCCGAGCTGAAGAAGACCGAGAGCGACGCTCACCTGGCCCGGTTCGACAAGTTCCGCAACGCCTCGGGGGGCACCACCACGGCGGCGCTGCGCCTTGAGATGCAGATGGCCATGCAGGAGGACGCCGCGGTGTTCCGCACCAGCGACAGCCTGGCGTCGGGCGCGAAGCGTCTGGACGCCGTCCAGGCCAAGCGCTCTGACCTGAAGGTGACCGATAGAGGGATGGTGTGGAACACCGACCTCATGGAAACCCTGGAGCTGGACAACCTGATCGGCCAGGCGGTGACCACGGTGGTGGGCGCGCACAACCGCACCGAAAGCCGCGGGGCCCACGCCCACGAGGACTTCCCCGACCGCAACGACGGCGAGTGGATGAAGCACACCCTGACCTGGTTCGACGACGCCACGGGCAAGGTGGCCATCGACTATCGGCCGGTGCACGACTTCACCATGACCAATGACATCGCTTACATCCCGCCCAAGGCGCGGGTGTACTAGGCAAGCGACGTCGAGTGGTGATCCAGAATTCCAAGGAACGCGTCTGATGGTCCAACTTACCCTGCCGAAGAATTCCCGCGTCCAGAAGGGCCGCCACCACGCGGCCCCGGCCGGGTCGGGCAAGACCAAGACCTTCAAGGTCTACCGCTACGACCCCGAGGGGACCGAGAACCCCCGGTGGGACACCTATGACGTGGACATCGACAACTGCGGCCCCATGGTCCTGGACGTCCTGATCCACATCAAGAACACCATCGACCCGACGCTGGCCTTCCGCCGGTCCTGCCGCGAGGGGGTCTGCGGCTCCTGCGCCATGAACATCGGCGGCCGCAACACGCTGGCCTGCACCCACGGCCATGCTGACGAGCCGGGCCACGAGTGCTCCATCGCCCCCCTGCCCAGCATGCCGGTGGTCAAGGACCTGATCCCCGACCTGACCATGTTCTACGCCCAGTACGCCTCCATCGAGCCCTGGCTGCACACCACCACGCCCGAGCCGCAGAAGGAGTGGATCCAGAGCCCGCAGGACCGCGAGAAGCTGGACGGCCTCTATGAGTGCATCCTCTGCGCCTGCTGCACGACCTCGTGCCCCAGCTACTGGTGGAACGGCGACAAGTACCTCGGTCCCGCCACCCTGCTGCACGCCTACCGCTGGCTGATCGATAGCCGCGACGAGGCCACCGGCGAGCGGCTGGACGCCCTGGAGGACCCCTTCAAGCTCTATCGCTGTCACACCATCATGAATTGCGCCCAGGTGTGTCCCAAGGGTCTAAACCCCGCCAAGGCCATCGCCGAGATCAAGAAGACCCTGGCCGAACGGGTCGTCTGACCATCCGAACTCTGTTCGGTAAGTTGACGCCGGCGTCATTTTTCTGCATGGGGCTATCATGGGTTCAGTGAGCGCACATGTGGTGGTTCTCGGCGCGGGGCATGCTGGCGGCACGCTCGTGGCCCTGCTTCGCCAATACGGCTTCGAGGGCCCCATCACCATGGTGGGGGACGAGCCCATCGGACCCTACCAGCGGCCGCCGCTGTCCAAGGCCTGGCTGAAGGGCGAGGCCGACGCGGACTCGCTGGCGCTGAAGCCGCTGGAGTTCTACGCCGAGAACCAGATCGACTTCCGGCCCAACATCTCAGCGACCGCCCTGAAGCGGGCCGACAAGCTCGTCGAGCTCTCCGACGGCTCGACGCTCAGCTACGACCTCCTGGTGATCGCCACCGGCATGCGGCCCAACAAGCTGCCCCTGCCGGGCGCGGAGCTTTCAGGGGTGTTGTCGTTGCGCTCGGCCGCCGACGCCGAGGAGCTGAAGAGCCACCTCAAGCCCGGCCACCACGTGGCGATCATCGGCGGCGGCTATATCGGCCTGGAAGTGGCCGCCTCGGCCCGAGCCCTGGGCGCCGAAGCCACCGTGTTTGAGCGGGAGGCCCGCATCCTGTCGCGCAGCGCCTGTGAGGTGCTGTCGACCTTCTTCACCGACTATCACCGGGCCCGCGGCGTGACCTTCGAACTGGGCGCCCAGATCGAGCGTCTGGTGGGCGAGGGCGGCAAGGTCACAGGGGTGAAGATGGCCGACGGCCGCACCATCCCCGCCGACGCGGTCCTCGTCGGCGTGGGCGGCAAGCCCAATGACGAGATCGCCGCCGACGCCGGACTGGAGACCGCCCGCGGGGTGGTGGTGGACCTGGAGGCGCGAACCTCTGATCCCTCGATCTTCGCCATCGGCGACTGCAGCCACCGGCCGCTGCCGCACTATGACCGGATGTTCGGCCCCGAGAGCGTGCCCAGCGCCCTGGAACAGGCCAAGCAGGTGGCCTGCGCGATCACCGGGCGGCCGGCGCCGACGCCGGAAGTGCCGTGGAACTGGTCGGACCAGTACGACCTCAAGCTCCAGATCGCGGGCCTGCCCTTTGACGCCGACCAGATCCTGGTGCGCGGCGACCCCGCGTCAGGCAAGTTCGCCATCTTCCATCTGAAGGGCGATCAGGTGCAATCGGTGGAGGCGGTCAACGCCCCGCCGGAATACATGATGGGCCGTCAGCTCATCGGGAACCGCAAACACGTCAATCTCGACAGGCTTGCGGATCCATCGGTTTCCATGAAAGAGGTCGCCGCTTAAGGCGGGCGAAGGGGAGTAAATGGCCAAGGTCACCTATATCGAGAACAACGGAACCGAACACGTCATCGACGTGAAGGCTGGCCTGACGGTGATGGAAGGCGCGGTGAAGAACAACGTCCCGGGCATCGACGCCGACTGCGGCGGAGCCTGCGCCTGCGCCACCTGCCACGTCTATGTCGACGCCGCCTGGGACTCCAAGACCGGCACCAAGTCGGCCATGGAGGAATCCATGCTCGACTTCGCCGAGAACGTGGAGCCCAACAGCCGCCTCTCCTGCCAGATCAAGGTCAGCGACGAGCTGGACGGCCTGGTGGTCCGCATGCCGGAAAGCCAGCACTAAACCTCGTCGTCCGCGCGTCCCTCGATGTGTCATCCCGGAAAGCGCGTCAGCGCTTGTCCGGGACCCATATGCGAGGGGCATGCCGGAGATATCGGTGCTTTGTGGTCCCGGTCTTCCGCGTGCCGCGGAAACCGGGATGACACCTATTGAATGACGCAGAAAAAAGCCGCCGCTGTGAGGACAGGGGCGGCTTCTTCGTGTGTCCCGGAGCTACGAGGGCTCCGGGAGGGGGTTCTTTAGCTAAGCGGCCATGCGGGGCGCCGACAGGCGGTCCAGGGTGTTCATCAGGGTGGCCATGGCCGAGGACGGCAGGATCTCGTCCTCGTCATAGGAGCCTTCGGCCAGGATCAGGGCCAGGCGGTCGCGGGCGCGGCTGACGCGGCTCTTGATGGTGCCGATGGCGCTGCCGCAGATGTCGGCGACTTCCTCATAGGACAGGCCGCCGGCGCCGATCAGGATCAGGGCCTCGCGCTGGTCGTCGGGAAGCATGGCCAAGGCCCGGCGGACCTCGTCGAGTTCCAGGGTGGCGATGGGGTTGGAGACCGCCACCAGGGTGCGTTCGGCGGTTTCCGGATCGAGCTGGGTCGAGCGCCACGAACGGCGCTTGTCGGAATAGAACTGGTTGCGCAGGATCATGAAGGTCCAGGCCTTCATGTTGGTGCCCGGCTGGTAGCTGGCCCGGTTGTTCCAGGCGCGCAGCAGGGCGTCCTGGGCCAGGTCGTCGGCTTCCACGGCGTTGCGGCACAGGGAGTGCGCAAAGGCCCGCATGTGGGGAATGAGGGCGGTCAGTTCGCCCATGAAATCCTTGTCGGCGGCGGTCGTGGTCGCGGTCATGAAAGGCCCTCTGGAAATCATCTCGGAGGGGGCCGTCACCAACCCCCGTGAAAACCAAACGCAGCCGTTGCGAGAAAGCTCCGCCATTCCGAAAAGAATCTTCACCGTGGGGAGGGGGGCGGAGAGGGCGCCCACTGCTGTCATCCCGGAAACGCGAAGCGTTGTCCGGGACCCAGACGCGCGGGGCCCTCCGGAAAGATCGGTGCGTCTGGGTCCCGGTCTTCCGCTGGCGCGGAAACCGGGATGACACAGGGTGGGCGGGCAAAGAAATATCGTTCTTATTTTGTTCTTTTCGCATTCCGTTGATATCCTGCGCCCATGGTCGCCGCCTATCCGCGCAAGGAGGTGATGGTCCGCATCTGCGAGGCGGTGGAGAAGGGCTATCGGCTGCACCAGTTGGCGCAGCGGCCGGGGTGGCCGAGCCGGATGACCGTCTATCGCTGGACGCTGAAGGATCCCCTCTTCGCGCGGCAGATGATCTCCGCGCGGCAATGGCGCTACGGCATGAAGGTCAGCGCCACGGCGGGGCCGGTGTTCGATCCTGCGCGGGCCGAGGCCTTCCTGATGGAGGTGAAGCGCGGGCGCGCGGTGCGCGACCTGGTGCGGCGGCCGGAGTGGCCCAACCGCAGGCGCCTGAACCGCTGGAAGTCCGAGGGGCCCGAGTTCGTGGCCGCGCTGGCGGAGGCGGTGGCCCTGGCCGCGCGGATGCGGCTTCGCAAATGGGAATTCTATGACGAGGCCATCGCCGACGAGATCATCCAGCGCGTGAACGCGGGCGAGACGATGGCGAGGATCGAAGCGGCCAAGGGCCTGCCGGGCAAGGTGGATATCCGGCGGTGGAAGCGGCTGCGGCCGGACTTCGCCAAGGCCCTGCGGCTGGCGCAGCGCGGCGGCCAGATGCGCCGCAGCGCCAAGCCGTCGCGCCTGAGTCCCGCCCTTTTCGATCATATCCTCACCGAGATGACCACCGGGGCCTCCCTGCGCCAGGTCGCCCAGGCGCCGGGCATGCCGCACTACGTGACGCTGATGGCCTGGCAGAGGCGCGATCCTGAGTTCGCCAAGATGCTGGCCTGGGCCCGTGAGGAGGGCCGCTGGGCGCGCGGGGCGGAGAAGGTGGCGCGGGCGGATGCGCTGCCGGCCAAGGCCTATGAAGCGTTGAACGCAAGAGCTTGATGCCGGATTGTGCCGCCATGCCACCCGAAGCGCGCGACCTACTTCTTGAGAAAATCTGCGTCGAGTGGGGTTTTTGCCTCGGCCCCGACGACGCCCAACGGATTGTCGACATGCCGGAGATCGACGCTGAGGCGTTCGCCACCGCCGTGCTTGCCGCCGAGGGCATGAGGGAGCACCAGGACTGGAAGGTTCGGCTCGTGCAGGCGTTCGAAGCGGCCTGACAAGCCGGTCTTAGCCCCGCGCCGTCACCCGCCAGCAGGCGGCGGTCATCGGCACAACACCCTCAACCTCATAGGACGCCAGGCGCTCGGCCACCGCCGCGTGGACCTTTTCGCGGGTCGCGGCGTCGGCCTGTTGCAGCAGGGGCGGCAGGGCGCCCAGGCGGAAGGTGAGCCGCATCAGGTCGTCCAGGGCGATGGGGGTGGGGACGTCGAGAGGCGCGATCTCGATGTCGCGCCAGCCGCTGCGCGTCAGGATTCCGCGCACGCGGTCGGGGTCGGCGAAGGCCCAGCGGCCCGGCGCGTCGGGGTCGGCCTGCGGGATCGGCGGCAGGAAGGGGGCGGCGGCCTCGAGGGGGGCGCTGGCCAGGGGATTGTCGGCGGGACTGCGCCAGCAGGCGAAGGCGAGCCTGCCGCCCGGTTTCAGGGCGCGGCGCAGGTTGGCGAAGGCTGAGTCGAAGTCGGCGAAGAACATGACCCCGAAGCGGGAGATGGCGGCCTCGTAGGCCGCGGTCCCCAGGTCGAGGGTCTGGGCGTCGCCCTGCAGGAAGGTGGCGTTGGCGATCCCCTGCGCCTCGGCCCCGGCGCGGGCCGCCTCCAGCAGGGGGGCGGAGATGTCGACGCCGGCGGCGCGGCCCAGGGGACCGAGGCGCCGCGCCATCTGCAGGGTGGTGGTCCCGGCGCCGCAGCCGATGTCCAGCACCGCGCCGCCCTCGCCCGGGAAGGCCGTGGTGATGAGGGTTTCGGCGATGGGCTGGTAGAGGCCGTCCATCAGGTCCTGGAGCTCGACCCAGGCGTTGCCGGCGGCCTGGCTCCAGTTGGGCGGGGCGGTCATGGGCGGCTCCTGGGTGTTTGCGGGGATCGGGTTCGTGGCGGGTCCTGGGATACTGGTCCTTCTCCCCTTGCGGGAGAAGGTGGCCCTGCGGAGCAGGGTCGGATGAGGGGTCGATAGGCCTCTCGGGTTGGGGCGTTTTAAGACTAGCGGAGAGGGGAGCGTGACCCCTCATCCGACCGGTCTCCGACCGGCCACCTTCTCCCGCAAGGGGAGAAGGAAGGCTGAGTTACGGCATCTCGAACACCAGCAACCCCGGCTGGTCCAGCGGCAGTTGGGCGACGACCTCGCCCTCGGGGTTCAGCACCGCCGTGGGGCCCCAGGCGATCCGCCCCTCGCGTTCACCGGTGACGTCGGAGGAGATCAGCCAGAGACCGGTCTCGCGGCAGCGGTCGGCGCGGGCGGGGTTGTGGCGGTCGCGCCAGTGCTCGGCGGTGGGGCGCTTCATCATGTTGTTGGCGGCGCAGACGAGGAGGGCGCCGCCGGTGTCGGCCACGGCCTGGGCGGCGCCCGGGAAGTTGGTGTCGTAGCAGATGTTGACGCCGAACCGGACGCCGCCAGCCTCGAAGGCGGGGGTGTCGGTCCCGGGGGTGAAGCAGGTCTCGCCGGCCAGCAGGTGGGTCTTGCGGTAGCGGCCCACTAGCTTTCCGTGGCGGAGCACGACGGCGGTATTGAAGAGGTGGCCGTGCTCTTCCTCGATGAGGCCCAGCACGATCGTCGGTCCGGCGGTCGGGAGGCGGACGAGGATGGCCGCGAACTCCGGGGAGCTCAGGTTCAGGGCGTGGCGGCGCGCGCGCGGCTCGTCGGTGAGGTAGCCCTGCAGGTAGCCTTCCGGGAAGACCAGCAGCTCAGCGCCCTGGGCCTGGGCGTCGGCGATGACGGCGAGCGCATAGGTGAGCGCCGCGTCGACGTCCTCGCGGAACTCCGGGGTCTGGGCGGCGGCGATGCGGGGCATAGGTCAATCCATCATCGTCATCCCGGCCGCAGCGGTCCCGGATCGGCCTCTCGGCCGTCCGGGATGACGTTGGGGTCTAAGCGCTCACCACCATGCGCTGGGCGTTCCGGGTGAGCACCTGTTCGGCCTGACGCATGATGTTGGCGACCATCTCCTGGCAGGTGGGGATGTCGTGGATCAGGCCCTGGCTCTGGCCGACGGTCCAGATGCCGCCGTCGGTGTCGCCCGCGCCCATGACGTTGGTGCGGCCGCGAACGCCGGCCACCAGGTGGCGGACGTCCTCGATGGTCTTGGTGCTATCCTGCTGGATCGCCACGACCTCTTCCGACACCGCGTTGCGGGCCACGCGGCTGGTGTTGCGCAGGGTGCGGTTGGTGAGCAGGGTGTCGCGCTCGGTGTTCTCGACGATCTTCTTCTTCACGTTCTCATGGATGGCGCACTCCTGGGTGGCCATGAAGCGGGTGCCCATGTTGACCCCGTCGGCGCCCAGCATCAGGGCCGCGGCCAGGCTGCGGCCGTCGGCCATGCCGCCCGAGGCGATCACCGGCACGTCGCCCAGCGCGTCCACCGTGGCCGGCAGCAGCACGATCAGGCCGACGTCGTCCTCGCCGGGGTGACCGGCGCACTCGAAGCCGTCGATGGAGACGATGTCCACCCCGTGGCGCGCGGCGGTCACCGCGTGGCGGACCGAGGTGCACTTGTGGATCACCTTCACCCCGGCCTCCTTGAAGGCGGGCAGGTGGTCGGTGGGATTGCGGCCGGCGGTCTCGACGATCTTGATGCCGCTCTCGATGATGGCCTCGCGGTACTCGTCGTAGGGAATCTTGTTCAGCGACGGCAGCAGGGTGAGGTTCACCCCGAACGGCTTGTCGGTCAGGCTGCGGCACAGCTCGATTTCCTCGAGCAACTCCTGCTTGTTGCTGGAATGGTGGGCGGTGATGAAGCCCAGCGCCCCGGCATTGGCGACGGCGGCCACCAGGCGAGCGTAGCCGACGCCGGTCATGCCGCCCATGACGATCGGCGTCTCGACGCCGAACATCTCCGTGATCCTGGTCTTGATCATGTCTCGTCCCCTGCAATGTGTTGGTCTGGTTGGCGCCAGACTAGCAGGAGGTTTTCAGAACCCAAGCTCGGGATGGCCCGCCGCGCCCTGGGCTTCCTCGGGGAGGTGGCAGGTGAAGGTGGCGCCGGCGCCGGGTTCGCTCTCCAGGGCCACCCAGCCGCCGTGCAGTTCGACGAGGGACTTCACCAGCGCCAGGCCCAGGCCCGGACCGCCCCGCTCGCGGCCGATGAAGCGGTCGAAGATGTGCGCCTGGACGTGGAAGGGGATGCCGCGGCCGGTGTCGGTGACCTGCAGCTGGATCTCGCCCAGCGCCCGGCGGGCCGAGATGGTGACCGTTCCCCCCGGCGGGGTCTGGCGGATGGCGTTCTCGGTGAGGTGGTCGAGGGTCTGGGCCAGGCGCTTGATGTCGCCGCGGATCAGGCCGATGTCGTCGGGATACTCCACCTTGACGGTGACCTGGGCGGCGGCGGCCTCGTCGGCGCGCCGGGCGGCGGCGTCGTTCAGCAGCTGGGCGACGTGGACGTCCTCCAAATCCAGCGCCATCTCGTCGGCGTCGATCTGGGCCATGTCCAGGACGTCGTCGATGGAGCGGGCCAGCTGGGTGGCGGCGCTGCGCACGGCCGCCGCATGGCCCCGGCCGCGTTCCGACAGGTTCTCGCCCGAGCGCTCCAGCAGTTCGGAATAGCCGATGATGGTGGTGAGCGGGGTGCGCAGCTCATAGGAGACGTTGCCGACGAAGTCGCGCTTCAGCCGCTCGGTTTCGGCCAGGGCCGCGGAGCGGTCGGCGAGCGCGCTCTCCAGCTTGCGGGCGTCGGTGACATCCCCGAAGGCGATCAGGGTGGCGCCGTCGGGCAGGGGGCGCGACTGATAGACCACGATGCGGCTGTCGCTGGTCTTCACCTCGCCGGAGATGGGCGCGCGGGCGGCGGGGTCGGTGTCGGCCACCCGGCCCTTGAGCTCGCGCCAGAAGCCCATGTCGTGCAGGCGCGGAATGCAGAGCTCGACCACGCCCTCGAAGTCGTGGGCCTGGTCAAGCTGTTGCGGGGTGATGTTCCAGAAGCGTTCGAAGGCCTCGTTGTGCAGGCGCAGGCGGCCGTCGGCCCCGAACACCGCCACGGCGTCGTTGAGCTTGTCGAGGGTGGCCTGCTGCACCTGGATCAGGGCGTTGTACTGGGCCTTCAGGCGCAGCTCGCCGGTGATGTCGGAGAACAGCAGGACGATGCCGCCCAGGGGGTGGACCTGGCGGCCGACCTTCAGGGTGCGGCCGTCGGGGATCGACCACATGTCGTCGGGACTGGCGTCGATGGCCTCGTAGCGGTCGAGTTCGCTGGCCTTCCACTTGGTGTAGTCGGCGGTCTCGGGCAGGCGACGGCGCTGGCGCAGGCGGTCGAGGATCTCCGAATGGGTCGGGCGCTCGGCCAGCCAGGCGGGCTCCAGGCCCCAGAGGTCGGCGAAGGCGGTGTTGTGGAAGATCAGCCGCTTGGTCTTGGAGAAGATGGCGACCGCGTCGGCGATGTGGTTGAGGGTCTCGTCGTGGGCCTCGACGTGGCGCTTCAGGGCCTCGCGCAGTTCCTCCAGCTCGCTGACGTCCTCGGTCCAGACCCCGACGCCGCCACCCTCCAGGGGCTGGGCGGTGATCTGGAAGGCGCGGCGGCGGCCGGCGAAGGACGACCACCGCAGGGCCTCGCGCTTCTGGCCCAGGTTGGCGGCCTCGGCGGCCAGCGCATCGGCGGCCTTGTCGAAGGAGAGGCCCTTGGCGGCGGCGTCGTCCAGGCTGGCGGCGTCGACGGCGGCCAGCCAGGCGGCGTTGACCCAGACCGGGCTCCCGTCGGCGGCGGCGACCCAGGCCGGCGTGGACCGCGTGTCCAGGAAGGCGGCGAAGCGCGGGGCGGTCGGCAGGCCGACGTCCTCCCCCACCACGGCCGAGAGCCGCAGCCAGGCCAGGGCGCCGGCGGCCCGGCCCTCGACGGCGACGACGCCGTGCGGGCCCTGGACCTCGAAGGCGCAGGCCTCGCCGCGCTCGAACAGGGCGCGCAGCCGCCGGGCATGGTCGGGGTCGGCGCGCATCAGGGCGGCCACAACGTGCTGGGGATCGCCGTCGCTGAGGCCGAGGGCGGAAATGCAGGCGGCCAGGCTTTCCTCGCCCGACGCCAGCAGGGCGTGGCCGTCCTCGACGGCGAGCAGGGCGCTGTCGAAGGCCTCGGCCGAGGCCATGGCGGCCTCGGCGCCGGCCTCCAGCACAGTGATCCGGCTGCGCAGGGCGTCCAGTTTGTCGTCGGACTGGCGACGCTGGGCCAGGGCCCAGAGGGTGGCGCAGATGGCCAGCAGCACGGCGCCGGCGGCGGCGGCCAGGATCAGGTCCAGCTCGCTCATCGCGTCGCCCGGGGCGTCAGGCCTTTTCTGTGCCGAATCATCAGGATCGAACATAGAGCCTTTCCGGTTCGGATGAACTCATCCGAACCGGATAAAAAGGCTCTAAAACCTAGAGTTAGGGCGTGACGGGCGCCTGAACCGGCGGCCACTTCAGGCGCTCACACCCTAGGCGCTCACGCCCACTTCGGCGATAATCGAGGCATGACCGCGATCCTCTATCCGGTGGCCGCCCATGTGGACGCCGCCCTGCAGGCGCCGCTTGCCCGGGCGGCGCGCGAACGCGAGGCCGTGGCCGCCGCCGGCCAGGCCGTGGTCTTCGTCACCGAGCCGGTGGGGCCGCCCTATGCCAGCCGCGAGGCGGCGCTGGAGGCCCATGCCGGCCGGGTGGAGGACGACCGGCCGGGCCGGGTCGTGGTCCTGACCGCCGAGGACCGCTTCTGCCGGCTGGCCGAGGTGATCGACGGGCGCCCGCCGCCCCCGGTGCAGCCGGCGATGAAGGACGGCCGCCGCTGGCCCGCCCCCAAGGCCCCGCCCCGCACCGTCTGGCGGCTGCAGGTGAGCTACTGGCGGCTGGGGTCAGCGGCCAAGGCGGCCGAGGGACCCCAGGCGCGGGCCGCCCGGCGCAAGGCCAGCGAACCCCTGGACTATCAGGCCCTCAGCGCGCTCGCCCGCACCCCGATGCGGCCGGTCAAGCCGCAGCAGCCGCTGGATATCGGTCTGTTCGAGACACGGCCCCCCGAGGCGCCGCATATCATCATGCCTGATGAGTGACGCCCCCGACGCCAGCGGCCTGGCCCCCTCCCTCGACGACCTGGCGGCGCTCGCCGAGGCCGCCTTCGCCGCCCTGCCGGCCGACTTCCGCAAGATGACCGGGGACGTGATCTTCCGGGTCGACGACTTCGCGGAGAAGGATGTGCTCGATGAACTGGGCATCGAGGACGCCTTCGAGCTGACGGGTCTGTACCAGGGCGTCGACATCGGCCGGCGCACGGTGTTCGACCCCTCGCCGCAGGCCTCGATGATCTTCCTCTACCGCCGGCCGATCCTCGATGAGTGGGTCGACCGCGGCGACGTGACGCTGGCGCAACTGGTCACCCACGTCCTGGTCCACGAGATCGGCCACCACTTCGGCCTGTCCGACGACGACATCGACGCCATCGAGGCGGAGTAAGCCCCACCTTACCACCGTCATCCCGGGCGACCCGCAGGGGAGACCCGGGACCCAGGGGGATTGATGGCTGCTCCTGGGTGGCTGCTTCGCGCCGCCGCTTCGCGGTCCCGGCTCTACGCTTCGCTTCGGTCGGGATGACGTAAGTTTGGAAAGTGACGGCCCCGTCAACTTTATTGACTCCGCAAGGTTTGCGGGTGATCGTCGCTCCAAGAGGAAACCGTGGCCGCCAGCGTGCGCGCCACCGCAGGAGACGACCCCCATGGCCGCCGACGGCAACATCACCAAGGACATCATCTACGAGGCCGTGGCCCCCGACGACTTCGAGGCCATGCTGGACCTCGACCGCTACGGCAATCGGTCCACCGCCTTCGACAAGATCATCTCGGCCACCCACGACCATTTCTGGGATCCGCTCGACAAGAAGTACATCGACTTCGACGAGCCCTTCGACATGGAAAACGAGATGCTCCTGCCGGAGGACATGATCATCTCGCTGTCCACCGACTACGTCTCCAACCACCTCAGCGACTGGAAGACCCGCGTGCGGTTCGCCAACCAGTCGGCGCTGCGGTCGTTCTCCTCGATCCTGCACGGCGAGCAGGGCGCGCTGAACCTGTCGGCCAGCCTGTGCCACGTGCTGCTGGACCAGGGGGCGCAGGAATACGCCGCCAACCAGACCCGCGAAGAGGCCCGCCACGTGACGGCCTTCGCCAAGTACATCAAGGCCCGCTGGGGCCGCCCGGTGGAAGCCGGCCCCACGCTGAAGGCCCTGCTGATCGACATCATCGGCAGCCCCGAGGTCTACAAGAAGATCATCGGCATGCAGATGCTGGTGGAGGGCCTGGCCATGGGCGCCTTCGCCACCTTCTTCAACAATATCAATGACCCGCTCGGCAAGAAGCTGATGCAGCTGGTGATGACCGACGAGGCCTTCCACCACAAGTTCGGGAAGATCTGGGCCGACCGCACCATCCCGCACCTGTCGGAAGCCGAGCACGAGATCATCGAGACCTGGGCGGCCCACTGCTTCCAGACCCTGCTGTTCAACCTGGTGGCCCCCACCCAGCAGCGCGACCTCTATGAGGAGTTCGGCCTCGATCCGGACCGCGTCATCGCCGAGATGGCCGCCAACATGAACGACGAGACCCGCCGCGAGAGCATGAAGGAGCAGTCCAACATCTTCCGCGTGCTGGTGAAGACCCTGCTGAACGCCGGCATCATCACCGAGCGGACGCGCGCCTTCTACGCCATCTATGTGGACCTGGAGGAGCTGAAGGCCGAGGGCGACCGCATGGTCGGCGACGACATCGCCGAGCAGGGCATCGCCTACCTGCAGGAGATCAACTTCAAGGACCGCATCGCCCAGTCGATCTCCATCGCCGCGGAGTAGGTTTCTCTCCGACGCCGAACGCGAAACGCCCGCCGGTCCCCCCGGCGGGCGTTTTTCGTCGGGGGCACTGTTCGTGTGGTTCGTGTGGTTCGTGGACCAGCTTGATCCGCCTCGTCGGCGTCGCGGCCGCAAGACTTGGAACCGCGAACCACACGAACCACACGAACGCTGGACCGAGGCCATAGGGGGATTTGGGGCCCGGCCTGCGCCGGGATGGGACCCTGGGCGTGTCGGGAACCCCGCGCCTCGTTCGTCCTTGGATCAGACAACCTAAGGAGAACGACGATGGCCAAGTTCACCACCTGCCTGTGGTTCGACCACGGCGAGGCCCGCAAGGCGGCGGAATTCTACGCTGGCCTGTTCCCCGACAGCCATGTCGGACCCGCCGCGACGGCGCCCAGCGACTTTCCTGACGGCAAGGCCGGCCAGGAGCTGACGGTGGCGTTCACCGTCCTGGGCCAGTCGTTCCTGGGCCTCAACGGCGGCCCGGCCTTCAAGGCCAACGAGGCGGTTTCCTTTGTGGTGGAGACTGAAGGTCAGGCCGAGACCGACAAGTACTGGGACGCCATCGTCGGCAATGGCGGGGAGGAGAGCGAGTGCGGCTGGTGTAAGGACCGCTGGGGCTTCTCCTGGCAGATCACCCCGCGCGTGCTCACCGAGGGTGTCTCCGACCCCGACCCGGCGGTGGCCAAGCGGGTGTTCGACGCCATGATGACCATGCAGAAGATCGACGTGGCGAGGATCGAGGCGGCAAGACGGGGGTAGGGGGCGAGCCTTACCCAAGGCGTGAAAAGCGACCCATTGCGGACGTTTACGAGACCTTCGGGGCGATCACAGTCGGCAGTGGCGTGGCCCGGGCGCCCCGCGGGAGGGAGGAAAGCCGACGTCCGCTAACCCCGTCTCTGAAGTCGGGAACCTCTACTTGTAGGCGATACGCCTCGCCTTCCTGGCAGCCGGCATAGCGCCCTTGTTCACGCCCGCCGCGCCTGCTTAAGCGAGGCCAGCATTTCCCGCCGCAGAATGGCGTTCAGGCGGCCCTGATACCCCCTGCCCTGCGACTTGAGCCAATCCAGCACGTCGGCGTCCACGCGGGCGGTGATCTGCTGCTTTACGGGCCGGTAGAAGCGCCCACGGACGCCCGCGCTCCACGCCTCGTCTGACAGCTCGGGAATGTCGCTGGTGCCGATCGACTCGTCAGGCAACGCCGCCAGCTCGGCCAGGTGCTCGCGCTGCGCGTCGGTGAGCGCCGGCAGGGTTTCGGGGGTGTGGCTAACCAGTTTCGTTTTCATAGCGTCGCCTCTCTCGCGGCGTGGCTCGCCGCGCTGAAATGATGCGGATGATCTCGACCGACCCGCCGTCGGCGTCTTCCCCGCTGACCGTGTGCGCCACCAGGAGGATCACGACGCCCTGGGCCGCCCCAACGGTTTGCCACCGTTGTTCGCCACCCTCGATGCGGTCCTGCACCGAGATGTGCAGCGGATCCTGAAATACCTGCCGGGCTTCCTCGAAGCTCACACCGTCATGCTTGCGCTGATTTGAGAGGTTTTCAGCCTCGTCCAATTCAAATCGGACGCTGGTAATGGCTTCCATATAATTATAGATTTGTAATTACATAAGCCGCCTGCCCTGAACTCAAAAGTCGAGGGGCCGTCCTTGTCGGATGTCCCGCTCTTCCTTCGTCCTCCGAGGAGCAACCCGGAGAACCCCCATGCCTGACGAGAAGATCAAGGGCCCCGCGTCCTACTTCCCCTCCATCGAGAAGACCTACGGGCGGCCGATCGCCGAGTGGAAGGCGTTGGTCCGCGCGCGGCTGCCGGCCAAGCATATGGAACTCGTCGCCATGTTGAAGACCGAGCATGGGATGGGTCATGGGCATGCCAACGCCATCGTGGCGCACACCTTGGCAGAGCCGGGCGGCTAGCGGGTTCCTGCGCGGCGGGCGGTCTGAGCCGGGGGGATTGACGGGGTGGTCCGGCAGGCTCGCCGCGACGCGCGCCTTGCTCAGCCAAAAGTGCCGCGGCCCTACGGTCAGACGACGTGGCCCTGGGCGGCCCAGCTTCAGACCCTGGTCATACCTGCGGCCCACAGTCGGCGCCTTGCATAGGGACCTGTGATGACCACCGCCTCCAATCTGATCCTGGCGACCGCCTTGTCCGCCACCTTCGCCCTGCTGGCCTTGCCGGCCAGCGCCGCGCCGGCCGGCAAGGAGAAGTGCTTCGGCATCGCCAAGGCCGGGCAGAACGATTGCGCCGACGCCAACGGGGTTCACGCCTGCGCCGGTCAGGCCAAGAAAGATAATCTCACCACCGAGTGGAAATACGTCGCCAAGGGCGCCTGCGAGAAGGAAGGCGGCAAGCTCACCGCGACCAAATGATGCGCCGATAGGAACGCCTTGCGCAGACTTCAAAAGATGTTGCGAAACGCGCCGACGCCCAGGAAAGTGGTCGGCGCCGGGACGACCCAACGACAGCCCAGTTTCAGCCTGAGAACGCCATGACCCGCCCCTCCACCGCCCTGCTCGCCACCGCGCTGAGCGCCACCCTCGCCCTGCTGGCGGTCCCCGCCCATGCCGCGGGCGACAAGGAGAAGTGCTACGGCATCGCCAAGGCCGGTCATAACGATTGCGCCGACGCCAACGGGGTTCATTCCTGCGCCGGTCAGGCCAAGGCCGACAACAGCCCCAGCGAATGGAAATACGTCGCCAAGGGCACCTGCGAAAAGGAAGGCGGCAAGACCACGCCGCCAAAGGGCAAGTGACGCTCCGAACTCCGGGGCCGGGCAGGCCGACCCGCAGCCGGTAGCGGCGCGATGACGCGTCTGCCGCCGCGCGCCGGCGCCTCGTTCAAGCCGCAGCATTTCGCCGCGATCAATGCCGCGCCCCAGGCGATCGGCTTCTTCGAGGTGCATGCGGAGAACTACATGGGCGCGGGCGGGCCGCCGCACGCCATGTTGTCGAGGCTGCGCGAAGACTATCCGCTGTCGCTGCACGGTGTCGCCCTGTCGATCGGCGGCGCCGAGCCCCTGGACGAAGACCACCTGCAGCGACTGGCGGCGCTCTGCGCGCGCTATGACCCGCAGAGCGTTTCCGAGCACCTGGCCTGGTCGCGCCACGGGGGCGAGTTCCTCGCCGACCTGCTGCCCCTGGCCTATACGGCCGAGACCCTGGCGCGGGTCTGTGAGCATGTGGACCGCACCCAGGCGGTGCTGGGCCGCCCGATCCTGCTGGAGAATCCCTCCCTCTATCTGAGCTTTGAAGACAGCGCCCTGGAGGAGCCCGACTTCCTCGCCGAGGTGGCGCGGCGCACCGGCTGCGGCCTGCTGCTGGACGTCAACAACGTCTTTGTCTCCTCGGTGAACCTGGACTTTGATCCGGCGCGGTATCTGGCGGCCCTGCCCCTGGACGCGGTGGGGGAAATCCATCTGGCCGGCCATGCGCGCCGGGCCGACGGGGTGCTGATCGACAGCCATGGCGCGGCGGTGAGCGCAGCGGTGTGGGGGCTCTATTCGGGCGTCATCGGCAGGGCCGGACCCATCGCCACCCTGATCGAATGGGACAACGACCTGCCCGCCTGGCCCGAGCTGCTGGCGGAGGCCGCGAAGGCCGAGGCGATCCTGACCCCCCTGCGGTCGCACGCGGCGTGAACCTGGCGCGGCAAGAGGCGTTCTCGGCCGCCCTGCACGGGGCGGGGCCGCTGGTCGGGACGCCTGAGCCGCGCCTGGACATCCACCGCAACAACCGCATGGCCTCGCTGGCGGCCTCCCTGGCCATCGCCTTTCCCGCCACCCTGCGCATCGTGGGGGAAGACTATTTCCACGCCATGGCGCGGGAATTTATCCAGGCCAGCCCGCCGCGCGGGCCCGTCCTGCTGGCCTATGGGGACGAGCTGCCCGACTTCATCGCGGCCTTTCCGCCGGCCGCCGATATCCCCTATCTCGCCGATGTGGCGCGGATCGAAGCCGCGGTGACGCGCGCCTATCACGCGCAGGACGCCCTGCCGCTCGGGGTCGAGGATCTGCAATGGCTGAACGGGCCGGGGGCGCAGGATGTGCGCCTGCGCCTGCATGCCGCGGTCTTCGTGCTGCGGTCACCCTTTCCCGCCGCCACCCTGTGGGAACACAACCTGGCCGCCGACTGGGTCCCGGTGGCGGACTGGCGCGGCGAGGATGTGGTGGTCTGCCGCCCGCAGATGGAGGTCCTGGTGCGGGTCCTGCCGCCGGGCGCGGGCGATTTCCTGCAGGCCCTGATGGGTGGCCACAGCCTCGGCGAGGCCGCCGCCCGGGTGGCGAGCGAAGGGTTCGATCTGCCGGCGGCCCTGGCCTTCGCCTTCGCCCAGGGTCTGGCGCGGCCGGACGTGGACACCGGGCCCGTGGCGGGCGTAGCTGACGTGTTTGGGGGCGGGATATCATGATCAAGTTGCAGGGGCGGCAGGGCGTCTTCCCGCGCGCGCGCGTGGCCGCCATCCTGGGGCTCAGCGGCCTGCTGGCCGGCTGCGCCTCGGCCCGTCTCGACCACGCCATGACCCTGGTGGGCGATCCAGCCGGGCCTCAGGGCTTCGAGGCCGTCCGCCGCGATCCGCTCAACGCCCGCGCCCACATGTGGACCGCGCAGGGGCTGCTGGCGCAACCGGGCGCCACCTCCGGCGACATTGAACTGGCCAAGAGCGGCTTCCGCACGGCGGCCCGCCTGGCGCCGGACCTGTGGGAGCCCCTGGTGGGCCTGGCCGCGGCCCACTACCGGCTAGGAGAATTTGACGAGGCCCTGGGGGACCTGGCGACGGCGGCCGATCGCCGCGGCAAGGTGGGGGACCTGGCCCTGCCGCTGGCCCTGGCGGCCTATCGCGCGCAGCGGCCCGAACTGGCGCGGCAGGCCTATGCCGGCGCGGTGTCGGCGGGCCAGGGCAGCCCCTTCCTCGACCGCGCCTTTTCCGGAGAGTCCAACTGGCGGCCCGCCCCGGCCGCCCCGCCGCCGCCCGCCGCGGCCTCAGGCGCCGACAGCGACCAGAACATCGTGATCGAGGCCTATATCATCCGCGACGCGCGCACCGCCGCGCTGGGCAGCGGCATCAGCCTGCTGGACAGCCTGTCGATCAATTTCGGCGGCTCCCTGGTCAATTACAGCTATGGCGACTCCGGCTCCAGCACGACGGGCAATGTGGCGGTGACCCTGTCGGGGGTGACCTATTCCCTCAACCTGGCCACCCGCGATGTGGGCCGGGTGTCCCTGGAGGCCAGCCCCCTGGTGCTGGCGCGCCTGGGCAAGACCTCGAAATTCCTCGAGGGCGGGTCGGTGCTGATCGTGCCCCACGGCGACGATCAGGACCCGATCGAGCGGGAGGTCGGGATCAGCATCAATGTCACGCCGGACGCCATCGGCCGCGACCATGCCGATCTGACGGTGGTGCTCGAATATTCCAAGATCAGCGCCCAGAGCGAGGCCAGCAGCGGCCGCGGCGCCAGCCTGCTCAACACCGAAAAGACCCGTATCGAGGTCCCGGTCCGCGTGCCCTATGACAAGACGGTGCTGATCGGCTCCCTGGGGGCGCTGACCCGCACCACCGAAGCCAAGCGCTCGGTGGTGGCGGTTCCCCTGCCGGGAACCTCGGCCAAGTCCGCCCTCTCCACGGTGCGCAATGTCCTGGCGCTGATTTCTGTCCGGCGCCCCGACGACGCGGGCGCGCCCGTCCCCGATGACGCGGCCCTGGCCCTGCGCCTGTTCGGCGCCCCGCTTCTCCCGGCCGGCGTCTATGGGGAACGTCCCTCCGACACCCCGGACCCCGGCCTCGACGCCCTGATCGCCAGGATCGGCCGTCCCGGCTAGGCCCGCGCCGTCGCCCCCTACCCCCGGCTGACCTTCAGGACGCGGAGGGCGCGCAAGCGGCCGTCGCGGTCGGGCCAGTGGATGGATTGGCCGGCCTTCAGGCCGAGCAGGCCGGCGCCCACGGGGCTGAGGACCGAGACCTTGCCCACGGCGATGTCGGCCTGCCCCGGATAGACCAGCTGGACGGTGCGGGTCTCGCCGTGGGCGTCGTCGAGGAATTCCACCGTCGAGTTCATGGCCACCACGGTGTCGGGGACCTTGGCTCGCACCTGGGCGCGCTCCAGCTCCTCGCGCAGGCGCCCGCCGTCGGCCGGGGCGCGGTCGAGCAGCAGGAACAGGCGGTCGGCGTCGGTTTCGCTGAGCTGGATGGGCGGACGGGCAGGGGTCTTGGACGGCATGGGAGGTCTCCGGGCGCGCGGCGGCGCGGGCCGACAGGGTCGGCGGCAAGGTCAGGTTTTCAGAAAGGCCCCGAACTCGCGGGCGAGCCGTTGGAATCCGGGGCTAGGAGCCTGCGAGCAGGCTGCCGCCGTGGTGGCGAAAACGCCGGAAGGACGGTCGGGAGAACATCGGGCCATTCAGGCATCAGGCGCCCGGCCTGTCAAACCACGCCTGCGTGGGCCGGGGCCCGTTGTCGCGGAGCCGACAAGCCGACTAGGATCGGCCCTTGGTTTGGCAGGGAGTTTCCGATGCGGCTTTCACGGCGTGACTTCGGACTGGGGGTCGCGGGCGCGGCGGTGGCCTCCTCCGCGCGGGCGGCGGCGGCGGCCGGCGATCTCGACGCCGCCCTGACCGCCTATCTCGACGAAGCCTTTGAGCAGGAACTGGCCCTCGACCCCGAGCGCCTGACGCGGCTGGGGCGCAAGACCGCCAATGACAGGCTCACCGACCAGGGTGAGGCCGCCCAGGCCGCCCGGCTGGACTGGCGGCGGCGGAGCGTCGCGGAGATGAAGCGTCGGTTCGATCCCGGCAAGCTCGGGGAAGATGCGCGGACGTCGTTCGATATCTGGCTCCTGGCCCTGGTCCGCGCCGAGGAGGCCTATCGCTGGCGGGGGCATGGCTATGTGTTCGACCGCAACGGCCTGCACACCGGCCTGCCCAACTTCATGATCAACGCCCACCGCGTCGATAGCGCCGCCGACATGGCCGCCTATGTGGCGCGGATCGCGGCCATCGGGCCGGCGATGGCGGTGGAGCTGGCCAAGGCCCAGGCGGCGGCGAAGGCCGGGGTGCGGGCGCCGCGGTTCGCCTATGACCAGGCGGCCAGCGAGGTGACGCGGCTGACCACGGGGGCGCCCTTCGGCGCCGGCGCCGACTGCGCCCTGTTCGCCGACGCCAAGGCCAAGGCGGCGTCGCTGCGGACGGCGGGCAAGATCGATGCGGCCCAGGAGCAGGCCTTCGTGACCGGGGCGGCCTCGGCCATGACGGGGTCGATGAAGCCCGCCTATGACCGCGTCGGCGCCTGGCTGGCGGCCGACCGGGGGAACGCCTCGGCCTCGCCGCAGGGGGCGGGCGCCCTGCCGGACGGGGCGGCCTATTACCAGGCCATGCTGCGCCAGCAGACCACCACCGACATGACCGCCGACCAGATCCATGCGCTGGGCCTGTCGGAGGTGGCGCGCATCCGGGGCGAGATGGAGGTGCTGAAGGGCAAGATCGGCTTCTCAGGGACGCTCGAAGCGTTCTTCGTCGAGCTGCGGACCAATGACCGGTTCTATGTGAGCAACGACGAGGCGGGCCGGGCCAAGTACCTGGCCTTGGCGCAGGGCTATCTGACCGCGATGAAGGCCCGGCTGCCGGAGATGTTCGGGCGGCTGCCGAAGGCCGACCTGGTGGTCAAGCGGGTGGAGGCGTTCCGCGAGGAGCCGGGCGGTGCGGCGCACTATGCCACGGGCGCGCCGGACGGCTCGCGGCCCGGGGTGTTCTATGTCCACCTGGCCGATGTGCGGGCCACGCCGCTGTATGAGATCGAGGGCACGGCCTATCATGAGGGCTGGCCGGGGCATCACCTGCAGCTCTCGCTGGCCGCCGAGCTGACCGGCCTGCCGGTGTTCCGCACCCAGTATACCTACGGCGCCTATGTCGAGGGCTGGGGGCTCTATGTGGAGCGGCTGGCCAAGGAGATGGGGTTCTATGCCGACCCGGTGAGCGACTTCGGGCGGCTGGGGCGCGAGATCTGGCGGGCGATCCGGCTGGTGGTGGACACCGGAATCCACGCCAAGGGCTGGAGCGAGGAACAGGCCACGGCCTTCTACGCCGCCAACTCGCCGCAGCCGGTGGGCAAGATCGCCTCGGAGATCCGCCGCTACTTCGTCATGCCGGGCCAGGCGACCTCCTACATGGTGGGGCAGGCCAGGATCCTGGCGCTGCGGGCGGAGGCGCGCGGGGCGCTGGGCGGCAAGTACGACCCGCGCGGGTTCCACGACCTGGTGCTGGGGGCCGGCAGCCTGCCGCTGCCGGTGCTGGAGACCCGGGTCCGCCGCTGGGTGAAGGCCCAGGCCTGAGATGGCCGGCACCCTGCCCACCGACCGCGACTGGCGCGGCCACTGGGACGGCGGCGAGCCGCTGCCGGGCGAGCCCCTGGCCCAGGTGGGGCGGACGGTGGGGGGCCGCCCCATCGAGGCCGCGCAGATGGACCGGCTGGTGGCCGCCATCGAGGACGCCCTGGACCTGCGGGCCTCCGACGTGCTGGCCGACCTCTGCTGCGGCAACGGCCTGGTGACCGTGCGGCTGGCGGCGGCCTGCGCGGCCGTGGTGGGGATCGACTATTCCCGCGAGCTGATCGCGGTGGCCCGGCGCGACTATGGCGGCGCCAACATCACCTATGTGGCGCGCGGCGCCCACGAGATCGGGCCGGGGGACTTTCCCGCGCCGGGCCTCAACAAGGTGGTGATGAACCAGGGGCTGCAATATTTCGACGAGGCGATGCTGCGGACGCTGCTGAGCAACATCGAGGCCTGCGCGGGGCGGGGGATGACCCTGTTCCTCACCGACATTCCCGACGTCGACCGGCTGGGCGCCTTCTACGACACGCCCGAGCGCTGGGCGGAGTTCGAGCGGCGCCGCGCGGCGGGGCAGGAGGCCCTGGGGACCTGGTGGAGCCGCGATCATCTGCGCGGCGTGCTGGAGGAGCACGGCTACGGCGTGGCGTTCCGCGTCGATCCCGGCCGGTTCACCGCCCACTACCGGTTCGACGTGCTGGCCACCAAGGGTTGAGGGGCCCCCGCCGCCCGTCCGATAACGGCACGCCGCCCCGGGCCGCGGCGCCCGCCGCCGGGCGTTTTGTCGCGGAAACCGAGCGTTCTGTATGGTTTAGCTGCCGGGAAATGGTCTAATTCGTGCTGTTGAACATTCCGCGCCGCCGGTTCGCGCCGGGGGCGTTTGAAGTTTCACAATCGGCGGGTAACGGTTAGCGATCATGACCATGCGTTCCTTGGCCACCCTTTTCGCCGCCGCCGCCGCCCTGCTCGGGGCGGCCCCCGCCTTCGCGGCCCCCTCGCCGCCGGACAACCGCATCGAGCTGACCAAGATGACGGGCCGCTGGTACGAGGTCGCCCGCCTGCCCAACAAGACCCAGAAGGATTGTCAGGGCGGCACCTCGGACTGGGTGCGGGCCGGCGACGGCTATTCGGTGGTCCAGGCCTGCCACAAGGGCGGGCTGACCCAGCCGGCCACCGAGTGGAAGGCCAAGGCCAAGGTCATCGATCCCAAGACCAACGCCCGCATCAAGATGAGCTTCTTCGGCGGCATGCTGAGCCAGGAATACTGGGTGCTGGAACACAAGTCCGACTGGCTGATCCTGGGCACTCCGAACGGCAACTATATGTGGCTGATGTCCCAACGCCCGACGCTGAGCGCCTCGGCCAAGGCCCAGGCGGTCGCCCGCGTCCGGCAGCTGGGCTACGACGTCAGCCGCCTGGAATTCCCGCAGCCCGCGCGCAACTAGGTCCTTGCGTCCGGAACGAAGCCGGAACAAGAATTGGCCATGGACGTCACCGTCGCCACCCTGGTCACCGTCACCCGGCCGCAGATCACAAACGCCGTCACGCGCGGCGCGGCGCGGCTGCTGATCGACCTGGGCTATGCGCCCCTGGCCGAGGTGACCCTGCCCAATGGGCGGCGCGCCGACCTGATGGCCCTGTCGCGCAAGGGCCACATCCTGATCATCGAGGTGAAGTCGGGACTGGAGGACTTCCGGGTGGACCGCAAGTGGCATGAGTACATGCCCTATTGCGACACCTTCGCCTTCGCCGTGGCCCCGGAGTTTCCCCGCGACATCCTGCCCGAGGAGCCGGGCCTGGTGGTCTGCGACGGCTTCGGCGGCGCGGTGCTGCGCGAGGCGCCCAGCGTTCCCCTGGCGGGGGCCAGGCGCAAGGCGCTCACCATCGCCTTCGCCCGCCTCGCCGCCCTACGGGCGGCCGGCGGCGTGGGCACGCTGCTGGAGGCTTGAGCGTACACCGTCATCCCGGCTCTCCGCTTCGCTGCGGCCGGGATGACGTCCTGCGTCAGCGCGGCGCGCGTTTGGCCAGGATGCGCTGCAGGGTGCGGCGGTGCATGTTGAGGCGCCGTGCGGTCTCCGAGACATTGTGGCCGCAGAGCTCGTAGACCCGCTGGATGTGTTCCCAGCGAACGCGGTCGGCGCTCATGGGGTTGTCCGGCGGCGGCGGGCTCTCGTCCTTGCGGGCCAGCAGGGCGCGGGCCACATCGTCGGCGTCGGCGGGTTTCGACAGATAGTCGATGGCGCCTGACTTCACCGCGGCCACGGCGGTGGCGATGTTGCCGTAGCCGGTGAGCATGATGACCTTGGCGTCGGGGCGGGCGTCGCGCACCGCCTCCACCACCTTCAGGCCGGTGCCGTCCTCCAGCCGCATGTCGAGGACGGCATAGGCCGGGGCGAAGGTGCGCACCGCGGCCAGGGCCTCGGCGACGCTGCCCACCAGCACAGGCTCGAAGCCCCGCTGTTCGAGGGCGCGGCCGAGCCGGGTTCGCAGGGGGGCGTCATCGTCGAGGACAAGCAAGCTCTTGTCGGGAAGGGCGGCGATGTCGGCGGAGAGATCGGTCATTAGGCAACCCCGGATAGTCGTGTTCGTCAGTATCGCCCTCTGCGGCATCATGTCGCGTTCGTCAGCCTACGCAAGTTCAATCCGAACCTCGTTCAGGCCAGGGGCGCCTCGATCTTGGCCCGCGACCAGCGCGCGGAAACCACCGCGCCGCGCGGCCGGCCATTCTGGAAAGTCACCGCCGCGCCGGTTCGTTCCAGCAGGGTCTTGGCGATGAAGAAGCCCAGGCCCATGCCGATATGGCCGGTGCGCGAGCCCTCCGCCCCCGGACGGGTGGTGACATAGGGCTCCCCCAGCTTGGCCAGCACCTCGGGCGCGAAGCCGGGCCCGTCGTCGCGGACCTCCATGGAGACGTTCTGGGCGTCGAAGCGGGCGGTGATCAGCACCTCGGAGGTCGCGAAGTCGACGGCGTTCTCCACGAAGGAGGTCAGGGCGTGCAGCACCTCGGGCATCCGCCAGATGTCGGGGGACTGGGCGCCGGCCGCGCCGCTGACGATGGCCTCGACCCGCACCCCCTTCACCCCGGCATGGGGCTCGATCACCTCGTGGACCAGCTGCAGCAGGCTCATGCGCTCATGGACCTCGTCGGAGGCCTCGGCCGGGGCGTCGGTGAGTCGGCGCAGGATCTCGCGGCAGCGGGCGGCCTGGGCGATCAGCAGGTCGGCGTCTTCCTTGACCTGCGGGGTGGGCGCCTCGCGGGCCATCTCCTTGGCGACGATGGCGATGGTGGCCAGCGGGGTGCCCAGCTCGTGGGCGGCGGCGGCGGCCAGGGCGCCCAGGGCCGAGAGCCGCTGCTCGCGCGACAGCACGGTCTGGGTGACGTCGAGGGCGAGCGCCATGCGGGCGGACTCCTGGGCGGCCTGGCGGACGCTGCTGGCGATCACCAGGATTCCCGCCACGTTGGCCGCCGAACAGCTGAGCATATAGATCAGCGAAAAGCTGACGCTGGGACCTCGCATGGGCAGGGGCAGGTGGAAGAAGGCCAGGGCGAGGGAGGCCCCCACCGCCGCGCCGCCCAGGATCAGAAAGGGCTTCAGCGGCAGGGTGGCGGCCGCCAGGGTGACCGGGGCGATCAGCATCAAGATGAAGGGGTTTGCCGTTCCGCCGGTCAGGAACAGCAGGACGCTGATCTGGGCGACATCGAATCCGAGCTGGGCCGTGGCCTCCCAGTCGGCGATCATCCTCTGCCCTGGGGACGCCACCCCAGTGAGCAGGTTGATCCAGGCCGCCGCGCCGATCAGGCCAAAGCAGATGGCGTAGGGCGCCTTGAAGCCCAGGAACAACCCGCCGATCAGCAGGACGGCGACCTCGCCGAGGATTATGGTCCAACGCAGGGTGACGAGGGTGCGCATCCGCAGCCGGCCGTGGCCGGCGCCGCGCATGTCCCAGGCCAGCTCGTCTTGCGCCTGGGCGGGGCTTTGCCTATCGAGGCCGGATGCCGGTCCCGACGGCGTCGTGGTTTTGACGGACGCCATTGGGGACGGAGCATCCTGCAAGTCGCCCGCCGTGACGAGACAAAAGGTTCACCCATGACCCGCCGCAACCTGATCGTGATCGTGTGCGCCGTCCTCAGCCTGGCCATGCTGGGCGCGGTGGCCTGGAAGACCGGCGCGTTCAAGGCGCCGCAGACCGCCCTGGTGGGCGGGCCGTTCCAGCTGGTGGACCAGACCGGCAAGCCGGTGGACGAGGCGGTTCTGAAGGGCAAGTGGAGCGTGGTGTTCTTCGGCTACACCTACTGCCCCGATGTCTGCCCCACGACGATGGTGGAGATGGCCCAGGCCCAGGAACGGCTCGGGCCCAAGGCCCGCGACGTCCAGTTCCTGTTCATCAGCGTCGATCCCGAGCGCGACACCCCGGCCCAGCTGACCACCTATCTCTCCAACGACGCCTTCCCCAAGGGGACCATCGGCCTGACCGGAACCCCTGAGCAGGTGGCCGCGGCCGCCAAGGCCTACCGGACCTTCTACCGCAAGGCGGGGACCGGGACCGACTACCTGATGGATCACCCGACCCCGGCCTATCTGATGAACCCCAAGGGCCGCTTCGCCCGGGTGATCCCCTTCGGCATCGGCCCCGACGAGGTGGTCACCCAGATCAGCGCGGCGATGCGGGAATAGGCAGATCCTCCCCCAGGCGCGGAGCGCCGATGTGGGGGAGGTGGACCGCCGCGCAGCGGTGGGACGGAGGGGGACCAACGTAGTTGGCTCCTGCCGCCCACAAACATAGAGTCAAAGTCCCCCTCAGGCGCTTCGCGCCAGCTCCCCCAGGAGGGGAGCATCCAAGCTCTGCCGCGTCCACACGCCGCATAGCGGAACCCAAGAGGGGTAGACTCTCTTAAGCCTCAGCGTGCATGCTGCATTGCACAACGGGACCATTGCGTATGCTCTATACGATGTATGAAGCCGGCTACTACGCCGCCTCGCCCCTGCGGTTCGCCGCGCGGGCCGCTCGGGGTTTCTGGTCGTCGCCGCTCAATCCGGCCAAGGACAGCGACCTGGGACGACGGCTGTTCGCCGGCGCCGACCTGTTCGCCAACCTGACCCGCCGCTACGGCCGCCCGGCCTGGAACATCAATTCCGTCGAGATCGACGGCAAGCCCGTGCGGGTCACCCAGACCGAGGTCTGGTCCAGCCCCTGGGTGAAGCTCACCCACTTCAGCCGCAACATGGCCGACATGCGCAAGGCCGGCCGCCGCGAGCTGCAGCCGGCGGTGCTGATCGTCGCCCCGCTGTCGGGCCACTACGCCACCCTGCTGCGCGGCACGGTGGAGGCCTTCCTGCAGGACCACGAGGTGTTCATCACCGACTGGTCCAACGCCCGCGACGTGCCGCTGCACGCCGGCCGCTTCGATTTCCACGACTATCTCGACCATGTCCGCGAGATGCTGCGCCTGCTGGGCCCGCGCCCGCACGTCGTCGCCGTCTGCCAGCCGGGCCCCGCGGTGCTGGCCGCCGCCGCGCTGATGGCCGAGGACAATGAGGACTGCCGCCCCGGCACCATGACCTTCATGGGCTCGCCGATCGATGCGCGGCTGTCGCCGACGGTCACCAACAAGCTGGCGGAGGAAAAGCCCTTCGCCTGGTTCAAGTCCAACATGATCGACACCGTGCCGGCCCCCTATCCGGGCCTGGGCCGCCGCGTCTATCCGGGCTTCGTGCAGCTCTACAGCTTCATGTCGATGAACGCCGAGAAGCACCAGGACGCCCACAAGCAGTATCTGGAAGACCTGATGAAGGGCGACGGCGACGCCGCCGACAAGCATCTGGAGTTCTACGACGAGTACCTGTCGGTGCTGGACCTGCCCGAGGAGTTCTACCTTCAGACCGTCGATTATGTGTTCCAGTCCTACCTGCTGCCCAAGGGCGAGCTGACCCACCGCGGCCGCGCCGTGCAGCCGGCCCTGATCAAGGACATCGGCCTGCTGACCGTCGAGGGCGAGAACGACGACATCTCCGGCATCGGCCAGACCCAGGCGGCCCACACCCTGTGTTCGGGCCTCCCGGAGGAATTCAAGGAAGACTACGTCCAGCCGCACGTCGGCCACTACGGGGTCTTCAACGGCCGCCGGTTCCGCGAGGAGATCTATCCCCGGGTCCGCGCCTTCATCCGCAAGTCGGAAGCCGGCTTCGAAAAGTCCCGAGACGCAGCCAACGCCGCTTAAGGGCCCTCCCGCTTTGCGAAAAGCAGCCTAGATAGGGGCCATGTCCCTGTTCGGCCGCCCCCTGGCCGACGGCGACCGGCTGGAGGTGGCCGGGGCCGTCGTGCGCCTGAAAGTCCATACCCGGGCGCGGCGCGTCTCGCTGCGGCTGGACCGTACCAAGCGGGAAGTGGTGGCCACCGCGCCGTCGGTTCGCCGGCTGAGCGAGGCCGCGGCCTTCGCCACCGAGCGGGCGGCCTGGATCGCCGACCGGCTGGCCGAACTGCCGCAGAGCCAGTCGATCGCGCCCGGCGTCACCATCAGCCTGTTCGGCCAGCCCTGCCGCCTGGAGAGCGCGCCCCATCCGGTGCGCTATTTCCCGGCCACCGAGACCGAGCCCGCCCGCATCGCCGCCCGCGGCGAGGGCGAGACCTATGCCCGCGCCGTGACCCGCATGTTGAAGAAGCAGGCTCTGGCGGTCTTCGCCGACCGCACCGCCCACTATTGTGCGGCCCTGGGCGCGAAGATGCCGGCCGTCACGGTGATGGACGCCCGCGGCCGCTGGGGCTCCTGCCGGCCGGGCATGATCGGCAAGCCGGCCTCGATCCGCTACAGCTGGCGGTTGGCCCTCGCCCCCTTCGAGGTGGCCGACTATGTGGTGGCCCACGAGTGCGCCCACCTGCTGGAGCTCAATCATGGCCCTCGCTTCTGGGCCCACGTGAAGACCCTGGTGGGGGACGAACGCCCGCACCGCGCCTGGCTGCGGGCCGAAGGCGCAAGGCTGCACGCGTTCGGGGCCTAGCTCCGAATTCCATCTCCTCTTGCGGGAGAAGGGCTGGCGGTTTCTAGAACGGAATGTCTTCCGCCGGGGCCTTCTCCACCGGGGCTTCGACCTTGGGGCCGTCGCCGGAGAGCAGGTCGCCGATGGGGTCGCTGGCCGGGGCCTGGACCGGAGGCGGGGCCAGGGTTCCGCCGGGGATCGGCTGGGTCTTGAGGCGCGGCAGGGCGGCGGTCATGAAGTCGCGCCAGATTCCGGCCGGGGCGCCGCCGCCGGTGACGCCCTTCATCACGGTGTTGTCGTCGCGGCCCACCCAGACGGCGGTGACGAAGCCGCCGGTATAGCCGACGAACCAGGCGTCGCGGTAATCGCTGGTGGTGCCGGTCTTGCCGGCGATGTCGAAGCCCGGAACCCGCGCCTTGCTCCCGGTGCCGCCGCTGATCACCTGGCGCATCATCTGGTTCATGTACTGCAGGGCCGGCGAGCCGATCACCGCGCGCCGGGCGCTCTTGTCGACGCCGTGGTCGTAGAGGACCTTGCCGCTGGCGGTGCGGATCCGCTCGATGCCGTAGCCCTTGGCCAGGAAGCCGCCGTTGGAGAAGGGGGCGTAGGCCTGGGCCATCTCCATGGGGCTGACCTCGACGGCGCCCAGGGCCATGGAGGGATCGACCTGGATGTGACTGGTGATCCCCAGGCGGCGCGCCGTGGCCGCCACATTGCCGGTGCCGACCTCGTTGGCCAGCCGCGCGGCGACGGTGTTGATGGACTGGGCCAGCGCCGTCTGCAGGCTCATCGGGCCCAGGAAGCGGCCGGTATAGTTCCGCGGCTCCCAGGTTCCGATCTTCACCGGCTCGTCCACCACCGGGGTGGCCGGGGTGCGGCCCTGTTCCATGGCGGTGAGGTAGACGAAGGGCTTGAAGGACGAACCGGCCTGGCGCCGGGCCATGGTGGCGCGGTCGAACTGGCTGTCGGCATAGGAGGCGCCGCCGACATAGGCGCGGATGCGGCCCTCGCCGTCGATGGCGACGAGCGCGCCCTGGCCGACGCCCTGGCCCTTGGCGGCCACGACCCCGCGGCGCAGGGCCTGCTCGGCGGCGGTCTGGATGGGAAGGTCCAGGGTGGTCTCCACCACCAGATCCTCGGTGGGTTCCCCCACCAGGGAGCGGACCTGGTCGTCCACCCAGTCGGTGAAGTACTGCGCGCGCTGGTTGGCCAGCACCGGATTGACGCGGACCGGGGTCTTGAAGGCCTCCGCCCGCTCATCGGGCGTGATGGCGCGGGTGCGGACCATTTCGTCCAGCACGATGGTGGCCCGCCGGGCGGCGCGGTCGCTGGCCGAGACCGGGGAGTAGCGCGAGGGCCCCTTCATCATCCCGGCCAGCAGGGCGCTCTCGCCGATGGTGAGCTGGGAGGCGGGCTTGTTGAAATAGCGCTGGGCGGCGGCCTCGATGCCATAGGCCCCGGCCCCGAAATAGACCCGGTTCAGATAGAGGGAGAGAATCTCCTTCTTGGAGAACTTGGCTTCCAGCCAGACGGCCAGGATCAGCTCCTGGGCCTTGCGGCGATAGGTCTGGTTGGCGGTCAGGAAGAGGTTGCGCGCCAGCTGCTGGGTGATGGTGGAGCCGCCGCGCAGGGGGCCGCCCTTATGGCTCACATTATAGAGTGTGGAGCGGATGATGCCCCAGGGGTTGAACCCCACGTGCCAGTAGAACCAGCGGTCCTCGATGGCGATGAAGGCTTTCGGGACGTAGGGCGGCAGCTTCTCCAGGTCCACGGGCGGCGCGTACTGGCTGCCGCGCACCGCCACCAGGGCGCCGGACCGGTCGAGATAGGAGATCGAGGGCTGACGCTTGACGTCGTAGAGCTTGGAGGTGTCGGGCAGGTCGACCGCGAACACCGCGAAGAAGGCCACCAGGAAGATCAGGCCCCAGACCCCGATCACCGCGCTCCAGTAGAGAACGGCTTGGGCGGGTGTGCGAGGGGCCCGGCGGGGCGACTGCGCATTGGCCATGGGGTGTTTGGTCCTGAAAGTGTCGTCCCGCTTGGGGCGACTGATAGCTCAGCCGCACCAAACACGCGACAAGATTGACGGGGTGTGAATGGGGCGCTTTCAGGTCCAAGCCGCGGATTGCCCGCCGCGGTCGTGGTTTCATGCGACCGTCACCGCCCCGCGAACGGATGGTGCGGCGTTTACCTCTGCAATTACGCATACCGGCGTTGCGAAAAAAGCGATTGCGGGCGATCTTAACAGTGTTATCTTAGCGTTGCTTAGTTCGGAGCGCGCCAAGGGTGGGGATACCCGCGGCGACTCACGGTTCGGACGGCCAGGTTCCGTCCGGAATCTGTTTTCTCCCCGAAACGCTGGAGGGCTCCCATGAAGCTCCATACCCTTTCCGCCGCCTGCGCGGCTGTCATCACTCTCTCCTTCGCCGGCGGCGCCTTCGCCGCCGAGCCGGTCACCGCCAAGCTGACCGCCCCCGTCGCCGCCAAGACCAAGTTCATCGCCGGCGGCGCCGTCTTCCTTTGCGAGGCCGACGCCTGTGTCGCCTCGGCCCCGTCCTCGCAGACCTTCGCCACCTCGACCTGCAAGGCCGTGGCCAAGAATGTCGGCGCGATCGCCTCCTTCGGCGTCGGCGGCAAGACCCTGGACGCCGACAAGCTCAGCGCCTGCAACACCTCGGCCGCCTCGGGAACCCAGATGGCCGGCCGCTAAACCCTATTGGCCGGGAGGGGCGGGGTTCCCGCCCTTCCTGGCCGACCCGGCTCGCGGCGCAGCCTCCCAGCCGCTCCAAATCCATGTCGAGCCTGAACTTCAGGGCGCCGGAATTCTCCGGCGCCCTTTTCTTTTGCGCCGGGCCGCTTAAGAGAACGCCCCATGACCGACACGCTTCGCCAAGACGCCGCCTTCCCGGGCGGTCCCGCCGCCGCGGCCTGCCTGCTGGAGCCCTTGCTGGCCGGCGCGGCGGGCGCGGGCGCCGAGCCTGTCTCCCTGACTCTCGACTATGGACGCAGCATCGCCGCCGGCGATCCCGTGGTGGCGGAGGCCTGGATCGACCGGGCCACCCGCACCCTGGTCTTCGCCCACGCGCGCCTGACCACGCAGAACGGTGATCTCGTGGCCAGCGGCTCGGCGGTGTTCCGCCGTGAGGCGCCCGTCCCGGTGGCCGCTTAAATGGCTTCCAGCGGTTCTATAGGGTCTGGTTTGGTTGCTGCCTGCAAAGTCGCGTGCTATCAGGCGCGCGGCTTCGGGCCAGGGGGTTCCTCAGTCTCCGACGGCCAATGTGCTTTTCCAAGCGCTTTCAAGCCTTTAGGCCGCGGTGAGGGACACCTTATTCGGGGCTTTCGACACGCACGGGCGGACAAATAAGTGGCGGACGATTCCAAGACTTCGAATGTGGGCGGCAGATATGCTCAGGCCCTCTTCGATCTCGCGACCGAAGACAGAAACCTGGCGGCCGTCGAGGCCGACCTGAAGGCGCTCAAAATCATGCGCGCCGCCTCAAAGGATTTCCGCACCCTGCTGGCCTCCCCGGCCTTCAGCGCCGAGGACAAGGGCCGCGCGATCGCGGCCCTGGCGGCCAAGGCCAAGTTCAACAACACCACCAAGAAGTTCCTCGGCCTGATGGCCGCCAATGGCCGCCTCGCGGCGCTGCCGGCGGCGATCACGGCCTTCGAGGCCCTCTCGGCCAAGAGCCGCGGCGTTGTCGCGGCCACCGTCACCACCGCGGTCGTCCTGACCGCGGCCCAAGCCAAGGGCGTCGCGGCCTCGCTGCGCACCGCCCTGGGTAAGGACCCTGAAATCGAGACCCGTGTCGATCCGTCCATCCTGGGCGGTATCAAGGTGCGGGTCGGCTCGCGACTGTTCGATGCTTCACTTCGTTCGAAGCTCGATTCCCTCAAGTTCGCCCTGAAGAGAGCGTAAGAAGTCATGGATATCCGCGCCGCCGAAATTTCGGCCATCCTCAAGTCGCAGATCGCCAATTTCGGCGAAGAGGCTGACGTTTCCGACGTCGGCCAGGTGTTGTCCGTCGGTGACGGCATCGCCCGCGTCTTCGGTCTGGACAATGTCCAGGCCGGCGAAATGGTCGAGTTCCCGAAAGCCGGGGTGAAGGGCATGGCCCTGAACCTCGAACGCGACAATGTCGGGGTCGTTATCTTCGGCGACGACCGCGCCATCTCGGAAGGCGACGAAGTCCGCCGCCTCTCGGAAATCGTGGACGTGCCGGTGGGCCGTGGCCTGCTGGGCCGCGTCGTCAACCCGCTGGGCGAGCCGATCGACGGCAAGGGCCCGCTCACCAACGTGGCCGAGCGCCGCCGGGTGGACGTGAAGGCCCCGGGCATCATCCCGCGCAAGTCGGTGCACGAGCCCGTGCAGACCGGCCTGAAGGCCATCGACAGCCTGATCCCGGTCGGCCGCGGCCAGCGCGAACTGATCATCGGCGACCGCCAGACCGGCAAGACGGCCGTGGCCATCGACGCCATCCTGAACCAGAAGTCGATCAACGCCGGGGATGACGAGAGCGCCAAGCTCTACTGCATCTACGTCGCCATCGGTCAGAAGCGCTCCACCGTCGCCCAGATCGTCAAGACCCTCGAGGAGCGCGGCGCGCTCGACTACACCATCGTCGTCGCCGCCACCGCCTCCGAGCCCGCCCCCCT
The DNA here is from genome assembly GCF_030651185.1 of Phenylobacterium sp. Lineage (GTDB taxonomy): Bacteria > Pseudomonadota > Alphaproteobacteria > Caulobacterales > Caulobacteraceae > Phenylobacterium. The sequence continues at coordinate 75,692 of NZ_JAUSCJ010000011.1, read as the reverse complement.
GCAGTTCCTGGCCCCGTTCTCCGGTTGCGCCATGGGCGAATGGTTCCGCGACAACGGCATGCACGCCGTCATCATCTATGACGACCTTTCCAAGCAGGCCGTCGCCTATCGTCAGATGTCCCTGCTGCTGCGCCGTCCGCCGGGCCGCGAAGCCTATCCGGGCGACGTGTTCTATCTGCACTCCCGTCTCCTCGAGCGCGCTGCGAAGCTCAATGAGGATAATGGATCGGGCTCGCTGACCGCCCTGCCGCTGATCGAGACCCAGGCCAACGACATCTCGGCCTATATCCCGACCAACGTGATCTCCATCACCGACGGCCAGATCTTCCTGGAAACCGACCTGTTCTTCCAGGGCATCCGCCCGGCCGTGAACGTCGGCGCCAGCGTGAGCCGCGTGGGATCCTCGGCCCAGATCAAGGCCATGAAGACCGCCGCCGGTCCGATCAAGAGCGAGCTCGCCCAGTACCGCGAACTGGCCGCCTTCGCGAAGTTCGGCTCCGACCTGGACGTCACCACCCAGCGCCAGCTGGCCCGCGGTGAGCGTCTGACCGAGCTCCTGAAGCAGCCGCAATACTCGCCGCTGACCGTCGAAGAGCAGGTCGCGGTGATCTATGCCGGCACCCGTGGCTACCTCGACACCATCCCGACCAACCAGGTCGGCCGCTTCGAGAGCGAGCTGCTGAGCCACATGCACGCCAAGCACCAGAAGATCCTCGACACCATCCGGACGTCCAAGGAACTGAAGGGTGACACCGAGCAGGCCCTGAAAGACGCGCTGGCCGCCTTCGTCGCGACCTTCGCCTAAGACTTGAGCTGATGGCCCCTGAGCCCAAAGCCCTGAGCGCCTGGTCCGGTGCGTTCGGCGACCGGTACACCGAGCGCAGCGGCGCCGGGACCGGCGTCGTCCGCGGACGCGCGCGGGTGTGGGCGGAGGTGCTGTCGAAGATGGACGGCGACATGCCGGGAAGCGCCATCGAGGTGGGCCCCAATCTGGGCCTCAACCTCATGGGCATCGCGGCGATCTCGGACATGGAGCTTTGGGCCATCGAGCCCAACGCCTCGGCCCGGGAACGGCTTGTCGAGGACGGCGTCCTGCCGGCCGAGCGCGTGATCGAGGGCTTCGGCCACGCGATCCCGCTCGCCGACAAGGCGGTCGACCTGGCCTTCACGGCCGGGGTCCTGATCCACGTGGATCCCAGCCTGCTCGAGGCGACGATGCGGGAAGTGCACCGGGTCGCCGCCAAGTATGTTTTTTGTTCAGAGTATTTTTCGCCGAAGCCGGAGGCCATTCCCTATCGCGGGGAAACCGACCTGCTCTTCAAGAACGACTTCGGCGGGCTCTACCTGGATATGTTTCCCGACCTCGTGCTGGTCGATTACGGCTTCTTCTGGAAACGGATGACCGTGATGGATAACAGCACCTGGTGGTTGTTTAGAAAGGTCTGAGGCGAGAAATGGCTAGCCTCAAGGAAATGCGCGACCAGATCAAAAGCGTGCAATCCACGCAGAAGATCACCCGCGCGATGCAGATGGTGGCCGCGGCGAAGATGCGCCGGGCGACCGAAGCGGCTCAGAACGCCCGGCCCTATGCCCAGCGCATGGCCACGGTGATCGCCAACCTGGCGGCCGGCGTGTCCGGTGACGGCGCGCCCAAGCTGCTGGTGGGCACGGGCCGTCAGGATCGTCACCTGGTGGTGGTCACCAGTTCCGACCGCGGCCTGGCCGGCGGTTTCAATTCCTCGATCATTCGCGCGGCCCGCGACCGGATCAACGCGCTCCTGGCCGAAGGCAAGGACGTGAAGATCCTCACGGTGGGCAAGAAGGCGCGCGACCAGCTTCGTCGCCTGTTCGCCGACCGCTTCGTGGCGAGCTTCGAGGCCGGCGTGCCTGGCCTGGCCTCGGCCCAGCCGGTGGCCGACAAGATCAGCGAGCTGTTCGAGGCCGGCCAGGTGGACGTCGTGACCCTGGCCTTCAGCCGCTACAAGTCGGTGGTCGTCCAGACCCCGACCCTGACCCAACTGATCCCCGCCCAGGTCGAAGGCGCCGCCGCCACGATCGACCTCAAGGGCGCGGCCTATGAATACGAGCCCGACGAGGAAGCCATCCTCGAGACCCTGCTGCCCCGGAACCTCACGGTCCAGGTGCTGTCGGCCCTGCTCGAGAACCAGGCCGGGTTCTATGCCGCCCAGATGGCGGCGATGGACAACGCCACCCGCAATGCGGGCGACATGATCGCCGCCCTCAACCTGAAGAAAAACCGTACTCGCCAAGCGCAGATCACCAAGGAGCTGATCGAGATCATCTCCGGCGCCGAAGCGCTCTAGGGCGTGACAGCCTGAAGTGGACCCCGGTTCAGGCGACCGTCACGCTCTAAACAAATGAGAACGAGCCTGTCTCGCGACAGGCTCTAGACCGAAAGAGTTCGACCCATGGCTACGACCCCGAAGAAGCCGGCCGCCACCAAGGCCGCTCCCGCCCCGAAGGCTGCGGCTCCCCAGGCCGCCGCTGCGACCAAGACCGCCGTCAAGGCGCCGGCCAAGGCCGCCGCCGCGAAGACCGCGACGCCGAAGTCGGTGGCTCCCGCCGCCGGCGTGGCCACCGGCCGCATCGTCCAGATCATCGGCGCCGTCGTCGACGTCGAGTTCGAGGGCCACCTGCCGCCGATCCTCGGCGCCCTGGAGACCACCAACACCGACCAGCGGACGGGCCAGCCCTTCCGCCTGGTGCTGGAAGTCGCCCAGCACCTGGGTGAGAACACCGTCCGCACCATCGCCATGGACACCTCCGAGGGCCTGACCCGCGGCCAACCGGTCTTCGACACCGGCCGCGCGATCACCGTGCCGGTCGGCCCGGCCACCCTGGGCCGGATCATGAACGTCATCGGCGATCCCATCGACGAAGCCGGTCCGATCAACTCCAAGTTCTTCGCCCCGATCCACCGTGAAGCCCCGTCCTTCGCCGAGCAGGCGACCTCGGCGGAAATCCTGGTCACGGGCATCAAGGTCATCGACCTGCTCTGCCCCTACACCAAGGGCGGCAAGATCGGCCTGTTCGGCGGCGCCGGCGTGGGCAAGACCGTGACCATGCAGGAGCTGATCAACAACATCGCCAAGGCCTACGGCGGCTACTCGGTGCTGGCCGGGGTGGGTGAGCGCACCCGCGAGGGCAACGACCTCTATCACGAGATGATCGAGAGCAACGTCAACAAGCCCGGCGGCGGCGAAGGCTCCAAGTGCACCCTGGTCTATGGCCAGATGAACGAGCCCCCCGGCGCCCGCGCCCGCGTGGCCCTCACCGGCCTGGCCCAGGCCGAGTACTTCCGCGACGAAGAGGGCAAGGACGTGCTGCTCTTCATCGACAACATCTTCCGCTTCACCCAGGCCGGCTCCGAAGTGTCCGCCCTGCTGGGCCGCATCCCCTCGGCCGTGGGCTATCAGCCCACCCTGGCCACCGAGATGGGCAACCTGCAGGAACGCATCACCTCGACCTCCAAGGGTTCGATCACCTCGGTCCAGGCCATCTACGTGCCCGCCGACGACCTGACCGACCCGGCGCCCGCCGCCTCCTTCGCCCACCTTGACGCCACCACCGTGCTGTCGCGCGACATCGCCGCCCAGGCCATTTTCCCGGCCGTGGACCCGCTGGACTCCACCAGCCGGATCATGGACCCGCTGGTGATCGGCGAGGAGCACTACAACGTCGCCCGTCGCGTCCAGGAGACCCTGCAGGCCTACAAGGCCCTGAAGGACATCATCGCCATCCTGGGCATGGACGAGCTGTCGGAAGACGACAAGCTGGTGGTCTCCCGCGCCCGCAAGATCGCCAAGTTCCTGTCCCAGCCCTTCCACGTGGCCGAGCAGTTCACCAACATGCCGGGCATCTTCGTCAGCCTGGAAGACACCATCCGCTCCTTCAAGGCGGTGGTGGAGGGTGAGTTCGACCACCTGCCGGAAGCCGCCTTCTACAACGTCGGCACCATCGAAGACGCGGTGGCCAAGGCCGAACAACTCGCGTCGGAAGCCTAAGCGCCATGGCCGGCAAGCTGCATTTCTCCCTGGTCTCGCCCGAGCGTGAGCTGTTCTCGGGCGAGGTCGACCAGGTCGACGCGCCCGGGACCGAAGGCGACTTTGGTGTGCTCGCCGGCCATGCGCCCTTCATGACGACCCTGAAGTCCGGGCGCGTGAAGGTGATGGACGGCGGCCGGGTCCTGGCCTTCGACGTCGAGGGCGGGTTCGCCGACGTGACGCCCGAGGGGCTGACCATCCTGGCCGAACAGGCTGTCGAGGCTGCTGTTTAGGCAGCGCCTCCTCTTGGCCGTATTCCCGCGCTAGGAGGCTTGCGAGGGACGGCCAGTTCGAGTGTGATAGATCTCAAGTCAGGGGACCCGTCTATGCGTACCGCCATCATCTCTCTGCTCGCCGCCACCAGTGTCGCCGGCTCCGCCGCCGCCCAGATCGCGCCACCGGCCACGCCTCCGGCGATGCCGGCCGAGGTCACGGCGCCCGCGGCCCCGCCGGTCGCCGCCGATCCGGCCGCCGCGCCGGCGCCCGAGCCTGAGAAGGTCTACGCCGTTCCCACCACCGGTGAGATCGGCCAGATCATCGACGTGATCAACCGCATCTGCGTGCCCCTGGTGCGCGGCGGCGACATCAGCAAGCTCGCCACCAAGGATATGGGCTTCAAGGTCAACAAGCGGGACGGGACCTATACCCAGACCCTGCAGGTCAAGCCCTACACGCTGACGGTCTTCGCGCCGGGCTCCAACAAGGATGTCTGCCGGATCGCCCTGAACTACTCCCTGGACGGCGAGAAGCCGATCATCGTGGGCCTCAACATCTTCTCGCTGCTGCACCAGCCCGAACTGCTCCAGCAGCGCAACGACTTCGTGCCGGCCACCGACTACAAGCGCATAACCAATTCCTGGGAATACTTCACCGATCACGAGTCGATCGGCCTGGTGTTCCTGCAGCTGAAAAAGCCCGACGGCTCCTCGGCCAACGCCAAGTGGGACATGGGCGAAGTGCTCTATTCGGAACGCAAGTTCTAGGCTTCGAGCGCGCCCCACCCCTATGAGTTCGGGCGCTGGAGACGACTCCAGCGCCTTTCTCGTTTCCGGGACGGCCCGGTCATAGGAGGTCAGCCATGCCGTGGCTCATCCTGTTCGCCGCCGGTCTATGTGAAATCGGCTGGGCCGTCGGCCTGAAATACACCGATGGCTTTACGCGGCTCTGGCCCACGGTGTTCACCGGGGCGAGCCTGCTGGTGTCCATGGCCCTGCTGGGCCTCGCCATGAAATCCCTGCCGCTCGGCACGGCCTATGCGGTCTGGACCGGCATCGGGGCGGTGGGGACGGTGATCCTGGGGATCGTGCTGTTCAAGGAGCCGGCGACGGTGGCGCGCCTGGTCTGCGTCGGCCTGATCGTGGCGGGTATCCTCGGGCTGAAACTTTTCAGTTCGACACAGTCATAACCTAATTAAAACAATGGGTTACATTTCCTCGCCGCAGGGGCGAGAACCACTTCACGCGGCGCCCGAAGTGGCCCGGGCGTCCCCCTCTTCCAGCCAGTCCCAGGCGGCGGTGGCCACCGCCTGCCAGCCGGTTTCCCCCAGCAGCCAGTGGCTCATGCCGGCCATCTCCAGATAGTCGGCGCCCAGCCGCTGGGCGGTCTGGCGGGCGGTCATCGGCGGGTGGACCACGTCGCGCTGCCCGACGATCACCAGGCAGGGGACGCCGATGTCGCCCGTGCCGACGCTGGTGGTCATGAAGGGGTCCAGCCACCAGTTCAGGGCCTCCCACAGGGCCCGCCCACTCTCCGGGCGCAGCTGGGCGACGGCGGCCTCCCGCTGCGCCTGGGGCATGCGGTCGAGGCTGTAGGCCCGCATCAGGCCGCGGTCGGGGCTGATGCTCTGGGTGAAGGCCGCCCCCATCATCAGGCCGAAGGCGGTGACCGCCTCCTCCATCGAGGAGCCCGACACCCCCCAGGGGGGCGAAGGCGCCAGCAGGATCAGGGCCTTGAGCGGCGCGCGCTTGGCGGCGAGCTGGGCCACCAGCCCGCCGAGGGAGTGCCCGATCAGGATCGGCGGCTCGGGCAGGCCGGCGCACAGGGCGGCGATGTCCTTGGCGTAGTCGGTCATGGACAGACCGGCGACGGCGCCGGGCCGATCATCCTCGGCGTGGCCGCGCAGATCGGGGGTGATGACCATGTGGCCGGCGGCCTCGAAGGGCGCGCGGAAGGCCTCGAAGGCCCAGCCGCCGCAGAAGGCGCCATGGACCATGACGATGGGCGCGGCCATCAGGCGGCGCGGCCAGGCAGGCCCGCGAAGTCGTGGAAGGCGGTGACGACGGCCTCGTAATTGGCCTTCTTGAAGGGCACCACCAGGCCCGGCGCCTCGGACAGCTTGCCCCAGCGCCAGGCGTCGAATTCAGGATGGCCGTGGCCGGAGAGGTTGAATTCGGCGTCCTCGCCGTCGAACCGCAAGGCGAACCACACCTGGCGCTGGCCCTTCCAACCCTTGGCGATCTTGCTGCCGTTGTGCCCCGGGGGGAAGTCGTAGGCCATCCAGCCGTCGGTGCGGCCAAGCAGGGTGGTGGAGACCGCCCCGGTCTCCTCCCCCAGCTCGCGCCTGGCGGCGGCATAGAGGTCCTCGCCGGCATCGACTCCGCCCTGCGGGAACTGCCAGTTATAGGGTTCCGGCGTGTTCACCCGCCGCCCCAGCCAGACGCGGCCGTCCGGGTGGAAGAGCACCACCCCCACATTGGGGCGATAGGCGGTGAGGTCGTCCATAGGCGCGAAGCTACCTGCGTGTGGTCAGCGCCGAGGCCGGCGCAAGTTGGTAGCCCCTAGATTCCACGCTTTGGGCCCACTGCGCCACCTGTGTCAGCGTCACAGGGTATGCGAAGCCCGATCCCAGGGCCTGGCCGCGCTGCAGGGCGCCGGCTTCCAGGGACAGCAGCTGCTGATCGATGGCCTCGACCGAGAGCTGGTCGTCGACGATGCGGTCGGCCGAGGCCCGCGGCAGACCACCGCCACGGCGGGCGGCTGAGCCGTCGTCGATGAAGGCCAGGCCGCGCCCCCGCAGGGCTCCGGTGAAGGCGGTCATGGCGCCGTCGGAGCCGACGAAGCGGGACCCGAGATAGTTGGTGACCCCGAAATAGCCGGTGGCGCGGCTGAGCAGCCACTCCAGCTTCTTCACCGTCTCCTGGCCCGGGGCCTGGGCCATCAGGGTGTAGGGGCCGGGATCGTTGTCGGGATAGTCGACGGGCTCCATGGGCGCCTCCAGCAACACCTCATGGCCGTTCTGGCGCGCCAGATCGATCCAGCCCTGCAGGCCGTCGGAATAGGGCACGAAGGACAGGGTGATCTCGGGCGGCAGGTTCTCGATGGCCTGGCGGGTGGCGGTGGCGTTGAGGCCGAGGCCGCCGATCACCAGCCCCACCTTGGGCCGGCCGTTGCTCACGAAGGGCCGGGCATAGGCCTCGGCGGGCGTCTTGCCCCCCTGACCGATGATCGGCAGCAGGCCGCCGGAGCCTTGCGCCGTGAGGCCCGCGATCGGCGCGGGGGGCAGGGGATCGGCGGCGTGGAAGGCTTGGCCGCCGGGGACGGTGATCACCGCCTGGCCGAAGGCCGCGCCGGGGCCGAGCGGGTTTTCCGACAGGCGGAAGATGTCGGTGGAAAGGGTCGTGCCGCCCGGATGATCGGCGGTCAGGGCTTCCCGCCAGCCAGGGGGCGCCGCCATGGCGGCCACCTTGGCCAGGCTGATCCGCACCACCGGAGAGCCGGCCTTGGGATCGCCCATCAGGGTGATCAGGATCAGAGCCGAGGACATGAACAGGAAGGCCGCCCCGCCGGCGCCCACATAGGGGTTGGCGATGGCCTTGGCGAACATCGCCTGCGCGTTGATCCCCACGCTGGGCGCGGAGGCTACGGTGACGAGCTTTTTCTTGGAAAACATAGACATGACCACGCGCAAGGCTTCAGCCCGGAGCCTGCGCGATCATGGTTAATGAAGGGCTACTTTTCGCCGCGCCGCAGCCCGGCGGCGCCTTCCCCTACTTGGCGACCGGCTTGGGCTCGAGCTTGGGCAGTTTGGAGACAACCTCGGCCATCTTGGCGACGGGCTTGGGCAGCTTGGGGGTGGCCGCCACCGAGCCGTAGCGCAGGACGTCCTTGGCCCGGGCCAGCTGGAAGTCGCCGGTGGTGGTGTTGAAGCTCTCCGGGGGCGCCTCGGCCGGCTCGTGGGCGCCGACCCGGGTCTTGCCCTCCTCGGCGTTGAGGGCGTTGCGGAAGGAGGCCTCGCTGAACTGGAAGGCGCGGTTGGCGATGGCCTGGGCCTCGTCGCGGGTCTCGGCCACCTCAAGGTCCGGCTGGATGCCGGTCTTCTGGATGGAGCGGCCGGCCGGGGTGTAGTAGCGCGCCGTGGTGAGCTTCAGCGCGCCGTCCATGCCGCCGCGCAGGGGGATCACGGTCTGGACCGAGCCCTTTCCGAAGCTGGTGAGGCCCACCAGTTCCGCGCGCTTGCGGTCCTGCAGGGCGCCGGCGACGATCTCGGCGGCCGACGCCGAGCCGGAATTGATCAGCACCACCATCGGCAGGCCGCCGGTGGCGTCGCCGGTCCGGGCGTTATAGCGCTCGACGTCGCGCGGGTCGCGGCCGCGCTGGGAGACGATCTCGCCGCCCTCCAGGAACAGGTCCGAGATGCCGACGGCCTGGTCGAGCAGGCCGCCAGGATTGTTGCGCAGGTCGAGGATCAGACCCTTCATCTTGGGATTCTTGGCCCGCAGGTCGGCGATGGCCGCCTCGGCCTCGTCGGTGGTCTTCTCGTTGAAGGTCGAGACCCGCAGATAGCCGTAGTCGCCCTCAAGCTTGGCGGTGGCCGACTTGGGTTTGATCACCTCGCGGATCAGCTTCACGTCAAAGGGATCGGTCTTTTCGCGGGCGATGGTCAGGGTGACCGGCTCGCCGGGCTTGCCGCGCATCTGCTTGACCGCGTCGTTTACCGACAGGCCCAGAACGCTCTCGCCGTTGACGGCGGTGATGAAGTCGCCGGCCTTGACCCCGGCCTTGAAGGCGGGCGTGCCGTCCATGGGCGAGATCACCTTGACCACGCCGTCCTCACTGGTGACCTCAATGCCCAGGCCGCCGTACTCCCCGCGCGTCTGATCGCGCATGTCGTCGAAGCTCTCGGGGTTCAGATAGCCGGAGTGAGGATCCAGCGAGGTCAGCATGCCGTCGATGGCCGCCTCGATGAGTTTCTTGTCGTCGACCTCGGTGACGTACTGACGCTCCACGGTGTCCAGCACGTCGCCAAACAGCTCGAGCATCTTATAGGTCTTGGCCCTCGGCTCGGCCGAGGCAAGCGCCTGCTGGCTCACATAGGCCATGGAGCCCGCCCCGAGGACGAAGGCCGAAACACCGATCAACAGATACTTGCGCATAGACTAGGCCCTAGGGCTCCCTTGCGGCGGAATTGAGCCGCTTAACCGCTTCACGTCCCCACTAGAACCCCATCAGGTTCCAAAGTCTTGTTTTAGCCGACGGTCGGTCTCAAGCCGCTTCCGTCCTTCATCCAGCGCCCCGGGTCGACCGGCGCGCCGCGTTCCCGGATCTCAAGATAGAGCTCGGGGGGCGACTGTCGCCCATCGGCCATCCATCCGACAGGCGCACCCGCCGCGACGGATTGTCCGACGCTGACGTTCGCCCGGTCCAGGCCAGCCAACACCAGATGGTATCCACCGGCCAATCTTAAGATCAAGATCACGCCCCACCCCTTCACGGGGCCCACATATTGGACAAGTCCGCCGTCCGGCGCCGCCACTTTCGCCCCGGAGGCGGTCTGGATGGTCAGGCCGTTGGCCTTGCCGCCGCCGGGCACGGCCTGTCCGAAGCGCTGGGTGATGGCGCCATCGGCGGGCGCCATCAGAGCCCTGGGCGGGCTGACCTCGCCGTTTTCGTCCTGCAGGGGGTTCTGGTCCCGCTGACTGGGCGGCTGGATCAGGCGGGCCTCGGCGAGCTGGCTGTCGGCGGTGAACAGGGCTTCGCTGGCGACCGCGGCCAACCGGCGCTGGCGGGCGATCTCGCCGGCCTCCGCGGCGTAGAGCCGCGCCCGGCGCTGCAGTTCCGGAGTGATGGCCTTGACCAGGATGGCGGCGCGGACGGCGGACACCGCATCGTCGGGGCTGACCAGCAGGGCGGGCGGCGGATCGCGCCGGAACTGTTCCAGCACGGTCAGCAGCCGGGCCAGGCGGTTGAGGTTGCGGCCCTGCTCGGCGGTGAGCACGGTCTCGCGGACGTTGAGGCTCTGCAGCTTGTCACGCTCGCTGGCCGCCGCCACGGCGACGACGCCCACCGCCAGGCTTGCGAAGGCGCCGATCACAAGGGCGGGGTGGAGGGTCAGCAAGGGCGCGTCAGTCTCTGTGATACGGCCCGCCGGCCAGGATGGTGACCGCCCGATAGACCTGTTCGGCCAGCATGGCGCGGGCCAGGGCATGGGGCCATGTCTGGGGCCCGAAGGCCAGCTTGCCATTCGCAGACGCGGCCAGGGCCGGATCGAGGCCGTCGGCGCCGCCGATCAGGAACACCAGCCGCCGCACGCCCTGATCGCGCAGCCTGGCGATCTCGGCGGCGAAGTCGCGGGACGCCCGCGCGGCGCCCCGTTCATCACAGGCGATGACGTGGGCGTCGGTGAGATGCGGGCGCAGAACATCGGCCTCGGCGAGCTTGCCGGGCTTCTTGGCCTCGACCTCCACCACCTCGACGGGGCCGAGCCCTAGGGCGCGGCCGGCCGCGGTGGCGCGGTCCACATAGAGCTTCACCAGCTCGACCTCGGGGGAACGGGCCAGACGCCCGACCGCCAGGATCGTCAGCTTCAAGTGAAGGCGATGTGGGCCGAGTCCACCGACCAGATCTTCTCGATGTTGTAGAAGGACCGGACCTCGGGACGGAACAGGTGGATGATCACGTCTCCGGTGTCGATCAGCACCCAGTCGCAGTGCGGCATGCCCTCGACGCGCACCTTGCCGTAGCCCTCGTCCTTGAGGGCGCGCAGCAGGTGGTCGGCCATGGCGCCGACATGGCGGTGCGAACGGCCAGAGGCGACGATCAGGCCGTCAGCCACAGCGCTCTTACCCTTCAGGTCGATGAACACGACATCCTGGGCTTTATCGTCATCAAGACGCGCCAGGATCAGGTCTTCCAAAGCGGCGATGCGACTCTGGGGATCGGTGGAAACCTCGGCGGAAACCGGGGTTTCGTGCGCACTCGGCGCAGGGTCAGGGCTCAGCGGGGTAGCTCCTTTTTTGCCTCGCTAAAAGGCCTCATATCACGATTGCGCGGAAAGGGGCAGTCTGCCTGACATCACGATCTTGATCCGCCCATCCTGGCCCGCATGGCGCTGGAGGAGAGGAAGTTCAGCGGCCCGGTGAGGAACACCCAGCGGGGCGGCTGGGTCCCGGCCAGGATCGGACCCTGGCTGGCGGGCCGCCGCGCATGGCTGAAGCGCTGGGCGGCCGGCGAGAAGCGGCTTCTCAGCGAGATCCAGGGCCGCGAGACCACGGCGACGGGGGCGCCGCCCATGATCTGCGTCCAGCCGCGCCAGCGGTGGAAACTGGCCAGGCTGTCGGCGCCCATGATCCAGACGAATTTCACCCCCGGGAAACGGGCCTTCAAGACCCTGAGCGTGTCGATGGTGTAGGTCGAGCCGATGGCGGTCTCTGCGTCGGACACGATCATCGCCCGGCCTCGGGCCACCTTGCGGACGCCGGCCATCCGCTGCGCCAGGCTGGCGGTTTCCTTGGAGGATTTCAGGGGGTTCTGCGGTGAGACCAGCCAGATGACCCGGTCCAGCCGCAGCCGCTTGCGGGCGGTCTCGGCCACGTGGGCGTGGCCGGCGTGGACCGGATTGAACGAGCCGCCATAGAGCCCCACCCGCATACCCCGCGTGAGCGTGAAGCCCAGGCGCAGGGTCGCGGGCCGGCCGGCCTCAGGGACGCGCCGGGCGGGTCCCGCGAACCACATGGTCACTGCTCTGGATCAAAACCGCTTCGCCGTGTCGGGATTGCGGTCGAGGTTGAGGTCGGTCTGGCGGACCCGGGCGCGGACGGTGAAGACCCCGTCCCCGGCCAGGACCCCGCCGCGCGCGAACAGGCGGCCGTGCTCCCAGTTGGAGAGGCCGAGCTCGGGGCGGTTCAGGGCGTATTGGCCGTCCACCCAGCGGGTGAAGCCATCACCGGTGAAGGGGGCGTCGATGGCGGCGTAGAAGCGTTCGTGGGCCTGCGCGTCCTGCGAGATCAGGCTGGCGGCGAAGCGGGGGCTGTAGCGGTTGAACAGGGCGACGGCCTGGGCGGCGTCCTCCACGACCATCAGGGAGACCTCCGGTGTCTCCTCCCACTCCCACTCCCGCCCCAGGTCGGCCTCGGCGAGGCGCTCCACCAGGGGTTCCTCGCGGTCGCCCTCGGCGCGGGCGACGGTGACACGGGCGTCGCGCCAGGCGGCGGGGATGTAGCGTTCGGAGCCTTCGACCACGTGCAGCTTGGCGCCCTTGCGGCGCTCGCCGGCGGCTTGCAGTGCGGCCAGGAACACCGGGACCAGGTCCTCGGCGCGCTCGCGGACGATGCAGCAGACGTTGAGCGTGTTGCAGACCTTGCGGTCGAGGGAGTGATAGGCGGCCGCCTCGAAGCGAGCGGCGTCGGCTGCGGCGTCGGCCACCATCCAGGCGCCGCCCGTGCCGTGCAGGCTCACCGGGGTCCCGGCCTGGCGGGCGATGGCCCCGAGCTGGGCCACGGCGGGGCCGGAGCCGCGCGCCACGGCCAGGGCCAGGCGCTTGTCGGAGAACATGGCCCAGCCGGCGGCATGCTCGGCGCTATCCACCAGGGCCGCGGCGCCCTTGGGGAGTCCCGCGGCGGCCAGGGCCGGATCCAGGGCGTGCTCGACGATGGCCCGCGCCGTGCCCAGGGCGTCGGAGCCGATGCGGAAGACCACGGTGTTGCCGGTGCGCAGGACGCCGGTGGCGTCGGCGAAGACATTGGGGCGGCCCTCGAAGACGAAGCCCACGACGCCCAGGGGCGCCATGACCTGGTCGACACTCCAGCCGTCATGGATGGTCGTCTCCAGGATTCTGCCGCGGGCTCCGGGGGTGTCGCGCCAGGCCTGCAAACCGGAAATCATGTCGGCGCGCATGGCCGGGCTGACCGTCAGCCGGGTTGTGGAGCGGCCACGGGCTTGTGCCTTGGCGACATCGGCGGCGTTGGCGGCGCCGATGGCGGCCCAGACCTTGTCGTCGGCGAGCCGGGCGGCGAAGGCGTCGAAGAAGGCGGTGATGGCGGCGTCGCTCACCGCGCCCATCGCCTGGAAGGCGGCATGCGCCTTGCCGACGGCGGCGTCGGCCAGGGCCTGGACAGCGGCGGGAACGTGCAGCAGGTCGCCGCTATCCTGCACCACCAGCAGCCGGTCGCCGGCCTGGAAGGCGTCCGCGAGCGCCTGGGACACATAGGCCACGCGGTCGCCGCCATGGGGGATGGCCATGGAGGGCGCGAGCGTGGTCAGCCGGCCGCTGCCCGCCTCCGCCCCGCCTCTGCCCGCCGCATCGCCCACGTCGCCCACGTCGCCCGCCATATGCTCAAGATGAGCCTTAGTAAGCACCTTTCCCGAGGGCGGCAATTCACCGCGATGGCGCGACAGAATGTCTCGCCGATTAAGCCCGCGTTACCAGTCTGCCACCTACGCTCCCGGCGAGGGGGGGGACCGTGGGCGTCATGAAGAGAATCCTCAGTCTGGGCGCCTTGCTCCAGGTCATCGCCGGGGTGATGGTGGCCTCCCTGGTGATCACCTGCGGGGTGATGGCCCTGCGCGCCTATGAGCGCCAGCAGGCCGCCCAGCGCGTGCTGTTGGCCGCCGAGATCTCCCGCGACCTGTTCCACGCCATGCAGGGGCTGCGCCTGGAGCGGGGCGCCGTTTCGATCGCCCTGACCAAACCCGGGGTCCCGACCGCTGAGGCCTTTCGAGGCCTGAACGACAGCCGGGTGAGCACCGATGCGGCGATCAAGTCGGCCCTGGCCCACCTGAATCCGACGCGGCTGGACATGGTGGGGGCCGAAGGTCCTGCCGTGCGCCGCCTGGTGGATGAGATCGCCGCCCGGCAGGCGACCTTCCATCACATGCGCCAGGTGACGGACAAGGCGTTGGCGACCGCCGACGCCAATCGATCCGAAGCCCTGCGCCAGGCCTGGCTCACCGCCGATTCCAACCTGGTGGATACGCTGGGAGAACTCTCCGGCCAGCTTTCCAACGAGGCCATTCAGGCTGACCCGTTCATCGCCCGGATGATGACCGTCAAACAGCTCGCCTGGCTGGCGCGCGAGACCGCCGGCCTGGATGCGATGCTGGTGGGCGAGGCGCTGGGCCGCGGCCGCCCGCTGACCGGCGCCGAACGCGAGGCGATGGCCAAGCTCACCGGGGCCGTGGACGCGGCGCACAGGATGATCACCGCCCAGGCGAACCTGACCTTCAATCCGCCGCGCCTGAAGAGCGCCATCGCCACGGCCGAGCGCCGCTATTTCGTGGCGTTCCGGGCCGACCGGGCCGCCGCGCTCTCCTCGCTCGACACCGGGACGCCGGTCGACGCCGAGGCGCTCAACCGCGCCATGATGGACAGCCTGCAGAGCCTGACGGACGTCGTCGCCGCCAGCTTCGACCTCACCGCCGAGCACGCCGCACTTCAGGTGAGGGCCGCCGAGCGCCAGGTGCAGCTTTCCATCGCCCTGATGGTGGTCGCCTGCGCCTTCGGCCTGCTATCTGCCGCCTTCATCATCGGCCGGGTGGTGCGCCCGATGGCCCGGATCACCCAGGCCATGGGGGACGTGGCGGCCGGCGACCTGGAGAGTGAGATCCCCTTCGAGTTCCGCGCCGACGAGATCGGCCGACTGGCCCAGGCCCTGGGCGTCTTCCGCCGCAACGCCCTGGAGCGGCGCGAGATGGAGGACGTGCTGGTGCGCAGTCAGGTCGCCAAGGAGGCGGCCGAGAGCGCCAACAAGATGAAGTCCCAGTTCCTGGCCAATATGAGCCACGAGATCCGCACGCCGCTGAACGGGGTGCTGGGCATGGTCCAGGTGATGGAGCGTGAGGCGCTCGCCCCCGACCAGCGGGAGCGGCTGCACATCATCCGCGATTCCGGCGCCGGCCTGCTGCAGGTGCTGAACGATGTGCTGGACATCTCCAAGATCGAAGCCGGCAAGCTGGACCTGGCGCCCGTCGAGTTCGACATCGAGACCCTGGCCACCCGGACGGTCTCCACCTTCACGGGCGCGGCGGCCGCCAAGCGCCTGGACCTGGAGGCCACCGTCGACCTGGACGCCACCGGGGTCTGGCTCGGCGACGCCGATCGTATCCGTCAGATCCTGTCGAACCTGCTCTCCAACGCCGTGAAGTTCACCGATGTGGGGGCGGTATCCCTCGAGGTGACCACCAGGCCGGAGGGGCTGGACTTCATCGTTCGCGACAGCGGCATCGGCATGTCGGCCGAGGCCCTGCCGAAGCTGTTCTCCAAGTTCACCCAGGTGGACGACTCCAACGAGCGCCGGTTCGGCGGCACCGGCCTGGGCCTGGCCATCAGCCGCGAGCTGGTGGAGCTGATGGGCGGCGCCATCGAGGTCGCGAGCGTGCCGGGCAAGGGCTCGGAGTTCCGGGTCAGCCTGCCCCTGCCGCGGATCAGCGAGACCGCCCGCGCTCCCGTCAGCGTGGCGCCCGGCGAGATCAGCCTGCCCCAGGGCCGGCGGCTGCGCATCCTGGCGGCGGAGGACAACCCCACCAACCAAAAGGTTCTGGCCGCCCTGCTGGCCCCGCTGGACGTCGAGCTGACGGTGGTGGGCGATGGCCTGCAGGCGGTCTCCACCTGGGCGACCGCCGATTTCGACGTGATCCTGATGGACATCCAGATGCCGGAGATGGGCGGGGTGGCCGCGTCGCTCGCCATCCGCCAGGCCGAAGCCGCGCAGGGCATGGCGCCGATCCCGATCATCGCGCTGTCGGCCAACGCCATGAGCCACCAGATCGCCGAATACATGGCCGCGGGCATGACCGCCTATGTGGCAAAGCCCATCGAGGTCGGTGTGCTGTACGAGACCATCGGCGAGGCCCTGGCCGGCGCCGAGGCCCTGCCCGAAGCGCGCGCCGAAGCGGTCTAGATCGCCGTAACCTCAGCCGGGGCGTGGCCCAGGGCCAGGTCGTCGGCGTGGATCACCGGGCCCGACGTATAGCCCAGCGCCCCCTCGATGGCGTCGGACTTCAAGCCCAGGATGGTGACGGCGTCGGCGCTGTCATAGCGGGTCAGGCCGCGGCCGATTTCGCGCCCGGCCTGATCGCGGACGATGACCGCGTCGCCCTTTTCGAAGCGACCCTCGACGGCGCGGATGCCGGCGGCCAGCAGGCTCTTGCCAGTGGAGAGCGCGCGCGCCGCGCCATCGTCCACCACCAAGGTCCCGGCCGGCGCCAGGGTCCCGGCGATCCAGGCCTTGTAGGCGGCCTTGGCGCTGATGGCGGGCTCGATGACGGTGGCGGGCTCGCCGGCCTCCAGGGCCGCCAGGGGCGAGGGGCGGCGGCCGAGGGTGATGACGGTGGCGCAGCCGGCCGACTGGGCCATGCGGGCCGCGGCGATCTTGGTGGCCATGCCGCCGGTCCCGACCCCGGCGCTGGCGTTGGCGCCGCCGGCCATCGCCTCGATCTCGGGCGTCAGGTGGGTGATGCGGTCCAGCCGCCGGGCGTCGGGATTGCTGCGCGGGTCGGCGGTGTAGAGGCCGTCGATGTCCGACAGCAGGACCAGGACGTCGGCGCCGATCATCTGGGCCACGCGGGCGGCCAGGCGGTCGTTGTCGCCGTAGCGGATCTCCTCGGTGACCACGGTGTCGTTCTCGTTGACGACCGGGATCACGCCGAGGTCCAGGAGGGTCTCGACGGTGGCGCGCGCATTGAGCCAGCGGTGGCGGACCTCGGTGTCGTCGCGGGTCAGCAACACCTGGGCGGCGTGGATGTCGTGGGGCTCCAGCGCCTCTTCCCACGCGCGCATCAGGGCCGACTGACCGGCGGCGGCGGCGGCCTGTTTCTCGGGCAGGGTCAGGGATCGCTTGGCCAGCATCAGGCGGCGGCGACCAAGGGCCACGGCGCCGGAGGAGACCACCAGGACCTGCTGCCCCCGGGCCCGCAGGCGGGCGACATCGGCGGCGAAGGCGGCCAGCCACAGGGTGTCGGCCGTGCCGTCCTCGCCCACCAGCAGGGCCGAGCCGACCTTGACGACAACCCTGCGGGCGCGCTCGATCCCGCTCACGGCTTCCAGCCCACTTCGTCCTCGCCGCCCTTGCCGACGGCGGCGGCGGCTTTGCGGTCACGCACCAGGGCGTAGGCCTCGCGCAGGATTTCCACCACGCCGGTCCCAGCCACGGCGGAGACGATGCGGACCGGCACGCCGGCGGCCTCCTCCAGCGCCTCGCGCTGCATCGCCACGGTGCTCTCGTCCAGGGCGTCGATCTTGTTGAGCGCGATGATCTCGGTCTTGTCGCCCAGCTCCTCGCCATAGGCTTCGAGCTCGTGGCGCACGGTCTTCCAGGCCTCGACCACGTCGGTCTGGGTGGAGTCGATCAGGTGGATCAGCACCGCGGTGCGCTCCACGTGGCCCAGGAAGCGGGTGCCGAGCCCGGCGCCGTCCGACGCGCCCTCGATCAGGCCGGGGATGTCGGCCAGGACGAAGCGCTCGCTGGGGGACAGGTCCACGATTCCGAGATTGGGGTGGATGGTGGTGAAGGGATAGTCGGCGATCTTCGGCTTGGCGGCGCTGGCGGCGGCCAGGAAGGTGGACTTGCCGGCATTGGGCAGGCCCGCCAGGCCGACATCGGCGATCAGCTTCAGCCGCAGCCAGATCCAGCGCTCCTCACCCTCCTGGCCAGGGTTGGCGTGGTAGGGGGCCTGGTTGATCGAGCTCTTGAAGCGGTCATTGCCCCAGCCGCCGTTGCCGCCCTTGGCCAGCAGGAAGCGCTGGCCCGGCGTGTCCATGTCGACGATCAGGGTTTCCTTGTCCTCCTCCAGCACCTGGGTGCCGACCGGGACCTTCATGACGATGTCCTCGCCCGCCGCGCCGTGGCGGTTGCGGCCCATGCCGTGGGTGCCGGTGTCAGCCTTGAAGTGCTGGCTGTAGCGGAAGTCGATCAGGGTGTTGAGGCCGTCCATGGCCTCGATCCAGACGTCGCCGCCGCGGCCGCCGTCACCGCCGTCGGGGCCGCCGTATTCGATATATTTCTCGCGCCGGAAGGAAACGGCGCCGCCGCCCCCGTTGCCGGAGCGGACAAAGACCTTGCACTGGTCGAGGAATTTCATCGGGTCAGAATCCGGTCGCCCGCGAGCTTGACGGTCGCGACGGCCAATAGGGTTTTCAAGAAAGCGCCCACGAGGAAGGGCGCGACGCCGCCGACGAAGGCGGCCTTGGCCCCCAGGCCGGAGGCGAGCCAGGCGAAGCCCAGCAGCAGGATGACGGCGTGGGCCAGGAGGAAGCTGGCGGTCAGCGGCAGCCAGGCGCGGCCGGTCCGCGCGGCGAGCCAGCCCACCAGGCCGGCGGCGGCCAGGAATCCCAGCAGATAGCCGCCGGTGGGACCCACCAGGGCCTCGAGTCCGCTGGCCCCGCCGGCCAGCACGGGCAGGCCCATGGCCGCCTGGGCCAGCCAGACAAAGACGATCTCAAGCGACAGGCGCAGGCCTGAGAGCCCGGCGATCACCAGCAGGGCGTAGGTCTGCAGGGTCATGGGGACCGGATACATCGGAACCTCCGCCCAGGAGGCGGCGGCCAGCAGCCAGCTTCCCGCCAGGACGGCGCCGACCCGCCACGCCAAGGCGCGCCCTGCGAGCAGGGCGTCCAGAGGCGCTTTGAAGGTGGCGGCGGTGGTCAATTCCATAATCCAGAGAGGTTCGGCGCCCGCCATACCACGCGAGCGCCGCAAACTCACGCCAGCCAGACCATCATCCGCGAGGGAACGGCTTCGCCGCGGGCGGCCGAGGGCGAAAGCCGGACCTCCCCGGTGTAGAGGAAGCCGGTCTTGCAGAGCACCGAGGCCGAGGCGGGGTTGTCGGAGAAGTGACGCGCCAGGACGTAGCGCCGCTTCCACGTCTTGTTGGCCCAGACCAGGGCGCCCTTGGCCGCCTCGGTGGCGAACCCGCAGCCCCAGAAGGGGCGGCCGATCCAATAGCCCATCTCGCTGCGGCCGTGCTCGCTGTCGAAGCCCACCACCCCGATCGGCCCCTGCTCGGGGTGATCAATGACGAACAGGGCGCGGCTATCCGGGTCGGCGTCGTCGGCCTGTTCCAGATAGTTCTGGGCGTCCTCCAGCCCGTAGGGATGGGGGATGGAATGGGTCATGCGGGCCAAGTCGCGATCATTGAGCAGCTTGGCCATGCGCGCGGCGTCGGTCATCCGGGGGCGCCGCAGGCGCAGCCGCTGCGTCTCGATGACGGGTTCGATCTGGATGGAGCACATCTTGAACCTCCCGGGTCCTCTGGCGGGACCCCTGAAACAGAAAAAGCGGGAGCCCGGCGTTCCGGACTCCCGCTTTTCGGGATTCTGTCCGGTCCGCCTGACTGATCGTCGGGGCGGAACCGGAGAAGAGAGGTTCCGCCTAGCTGGCGTTGGTCTCGGCAGCCACCACGTTCACATAGGTGCGGTCGTCGCGCTTGGTGACGAACTGCACAGCGCCGTCGGCGGTGGCGAAGAGGGTATGGTCACGGCCCATGCCGACATTCACGCCCGCGAAGAACTTGGTGCCGCGCTGACGGATGATGATGTTGCCGCCGATGACGGACTCGCCACCGAACTTCTTCACGCCGAGACGACGGCCGGCCGAGTCGCGGCCGTTGCGGGATGAACCGCCTGATTTCTTGTGAGCCATTGTGGTCTCCTAAACTTGTCTTGATCCGACGCTTATTCGGCGTCGGGCTTCTTGGCGGCGGCCTTCTTCGGCGCAGCAGCCTTCTTCTCGGTGGCTTCAGCCTTGGGCGCAGTCGCCTTGGGGGCGGCGGCCTTCTTGGCGGCGGGCGCAGCGGCCTTTTCGGCGGAGAGCGCGGCCTTGGCGGTCGCGGCTTCTTCCAGCTTCAGGTTGCGGGCGCGAGCGTTGAGGACAGCCTTGGTGGTCATGTCCACCACGCCGTCCCAGTTCTCGGTCTTGCCGGCGCCGGCCACCGAGGTGACGCGCAGGACGCTCTCGTGCTGGCGATGGCCGCGGGTGCGGCGATAGCCCTGACGACGGCGCTTCTTGAAGATCTTCACCTTCAGACCCTTGCGGGTCTCGATCAGGGTGGCGCTGACGGTGGCGCCTTCCACGATCGGAGCTCCGAGGGTGATGGTCTCACCGTCGCCCAGCATCAGGACGTCGCCGAACGCCACATTGGCGCCCGGCTCACCTTCAAGCTTTTCGACGACGAGAAGGTCGCCCGCCTGAACCCGGTACTGCTTACCGCCGGTTTTGATCACCGCGTACATCGTTGACGCCTTGAGACTTTAGCAAAAAAGGATCACGCCCGCGGGAAGGTCCTGCGTGCGAAGGCGCGGACTTATACAGACGACCCCCGCCAAGTCAACGGAAGCCGCTGTGGATTCAGCGACCTCCGGAAGAGTCTCCCGGACGGAGGCTGGCGAGCGTCTTGCGGGCGTCGTCGCGTTCGCTCTCCCAGCTGGTCACCACGGCCTTGGAGACCTGCTGCATGAAGGCCAGGCGTGCGGGGACCGGCTTGGTGGTGCGCTTCATCAAAACGACCACCGCATAGGAGCGCCCGTCGGGGGCGGTGAGCAAGGCGACGTCGTTGATGCCGATGGAGCCGCCCCGCCAGTCCTGGCCGGTGCCGGTCTTGTGGGCGATGGACCAGCCCGAGGGCAGGCCGCCCTTCAGGCGCCGCGGGCCGGTGCGGGCCTCCGACATGGTGGCCAGGAAGGCGTCGGTGGATTCCTGCGACAGCAGCTCGCCGCGTTTCAGGGCCACCAGGGCGGTGGCGAGACCCGCCGGGGTCGCGCCGTCCAGCGGATTTTCGAGATAGGCGTGCATGGCGGCGTCACGGACGGAATCGGGCAGGCGGGCCCGGGCGTCCTTGAAATTGCCGCCGATGCCCATCTCCGGGCTCCAGGTCAGGCCGGCGATCTTGGCCTGCAGGTTCTTCTCGTCGGCGCCCATGCGGATGCCGGTCAGGTTCTTGCGCGCCAGCATGTCGGCCACGGCGTCGACGCCGCCCACCTCGGCCAGCAGCTTGTCGTTGGCGGCGTTGTCGCTCTCGATCAGGGCCCGGCGCACCAGGTCGCGCAGGGTGGTGGCGTAGCCTGTGGCGCCGATCTTGTGGGAGATGGGCTGGAAGAAGACGCTGCGGTCCTGCGGGCCCAGGAGCACCCCCTGGTCCAGGCTGAGCTTGCCCTGGTCGAGGGCGTCCATGGTGGTCATGGCCACCCACAGCTTGGAGACGCTCTGCTGCGGGAAGGCGTCGTCGCCGGCCACCTGGGCCATCCAGCCTTCGCTGGTGTCGGCCACGGCGATGCCCACGGGCTCGCGGTAGCTGGCGGCCAGCTCGTCCAGCCGCTTCTGCAGGGCTTGGGGTGGCGGGCCTGGCTTGGGGCGCGGGGCGATGTGGGGCCGCGGCGCGCCGGTTCCGGCGGCCAGGATGGTGGGCGGCGGGGCCTTGGCCGGGGTCTTGGTGACCACATAGGCCCCGCCCAGGAGGGTCAGCCCCCCCAGGACGGCCAGGGCGGAGGCCGGGCGCCAGCGGGTCGCCCAGAACATCCGGGTGTCGAAGAGAAGGTCGCGCCGGGCCTGGGGCCAGGACGCCGTGCGGTCCTCGAGCCAGGTCAGGGTCCGCAGGGTCGTGACGAGCAGGTTGACGCCGAGGTCGGACACGCCGTCCACGCCCGACCGGCCCCAAGCCCGTAGCTGCTCAAGCCCTTGATTCATCAGACCTTGAAAAGGCTGATCCGCGGACTCCGGTCAAGCCGTCGTGTGGTCGCGGACTTCCACAGTTACGTGACTTAGGCCCGCCAGGCCCGCCAGGCGGGCGCGATAGGCCTGGGGCGCCTGCGGATCGGACGCGGCGATGACGATGATGGCGGCGTGGTGGCCGGGGCCGAGCCGCCAGAGGTGCAGGTCCAGCACCCGCTCGCCCTCGCCCTCCAGGCGGCCGCGGATCTCGGCGGTGAGCTCTGGGCTGGGATTGACGTCCAACAGCACTGCGCCGGTGCGGCTGAGCAACCGCCAGGCGAAGTGGGCCAGCAGGCCCGCCCCCGCCAGGGCGGCCACGGGATCGGTCCAGCTCCAGCCCAGATAGCGGCCGGCGGCGAGGCCGGCGATGGCCAGGGCCGAAATCACCGCGTCGCCGGCCAGGTGCAGGTGGGCCGCCGAAAGGTTCAGGTCGCCATCTCGATCGTGGGCGTGGCTCTGGCCGGGCTTCAGCAGCCAGACGCAGACCAGGTTCACCGCCAGGGCGACGGCGGCCAGCGGTAGGGCGCCGTCATAGGCCACATCCTCGGGCGCCAGCAGGCGCTCCACGCTCTCGATGGCGATCAGCAGGGCGGTGACGCCCAGGACTGCGGCGTTGGCGAAGCCGGCCAGATAGCCCAGCTTGCCCGTGCCGAAGGAAAACCGCGGATCGGCGGCGTAGGTCCGGGCCACGGCGTAGGCGCCGGCGGCCACCAGCAGGGCGGCGACATGGGCGGCCATGTGCAGCCCGTTGGCGACAAGCGCCATGGAGTGGAAGGCCAGCCCACCGGTGATCTGAGCCGCCAGGGTGGCCAGGCAGATGGCCGCCACCAGCCAGGTCCGCCGCTCATTGCGGGCGTGATCGGCGCCCAGATAGATCCGGTCGCCCCGGAAGGCGTCCATCGGCTCAGAAGCGGGGGGTTCGGCGGTGGTCACGGGCGCCTATATATAGAGTGCGGGGGGCGGGAGCGGAGGGGTGTTATTCTATAACACTTCGCTCAGGTCAAGCGATCGCGTGCGCGCCGCCTGTTCCATCCCGCGCCGACAATGACTAGATGAGCCCCATGAACGCCAAGACCCCCGTCACCGTCCTCACCGGCTACCTCGGCGCCGGCAAGACCACCCTGCTCAACCGCATCCTCACCGAGGACCACGGCAAGCGCTACGCCGTGATCGTCAACGAGTTCGGCGAGGTGGGCATCGACAACGACCTGATCGTCGGCGCCGACGAGGAAGTGTTCGAGATGAACAACGGCTGCGTCTGCTGCACGGTGCGCGGCGACCTGATCCGGGTGCTTTCGGGCCTGATGAAGCGCAAGGGCGGCTTCGACGCCATCATCGTGGAGACCACCGGCCTGGCCGATCCTGGTCCGGTGGCCCAGACCTTCTTCGTGGATGACGACGTGAAGGCCAAGACCCAGCTGGACAGCGTCACCACCGTGGTGGACGCCAAGCACCTGCCTCTGCGCCTGGCCGATTCCAAGGAGGCCGTCGAGCAGATCGCCTTCGCCGACCAGATCGTGCTGAACAAGACCGACCTGGTGACGCCGGAAGAATTGAAGGCCGTGGAGGCCGCCATCCGGCGGATCAATCCGCTGGCCCCCATCCACCGGGCGCAGCGCTCCAACGTGCCGCTGGACGCCATCCTGGGCCGCGGCGGCTTCGACCTGGCCCGCATCACCGAAATCCTGCCTGAGTTCCTGAACCCCGCGCACGGCGAAGACGGCCATGTGCATGACGAGGATTGCGACCATGATCACGATCATCACGATCACGACCATTCTCACCACGATCACGGCCATGCTCATCCGCACGAAGACCATGCGGCCGCAGCCGGTATCCGCGGGATCTCGCTGACCCTGCGCAAGCCGATCCACGGCCAGAGGGTCACCAACTGGCTGAACCAGCTGCTGGCCGACCAGGGCCCCGACATCCTGAGGGCCAAGGGTATCCTGGACGTGGCGGGCGACGAGCGCCGGCTGGTTTTCCAGGCGGTGCACATGATCCTGGAGGGCGACTTCCAGCGTGAGTGGAAGGACGGCGACGACCGCTTCAGCCGCATGGTGTTCATCGGCCGCAACCTGGACGAAGCCGCGCTGCGGGCCGGCTTCGAGGCCTGCGCGGCCTAAAGCCCAAGACGATCCCTCCCGGCGCCACGCGCCTGGTGGGATCCAGAAACGAAAAAGCCCGCCCGGGTTTCCCTGGGCGGGCTTTTCCTTGTCTCGGGCCGAAGACCTAGAGGTCTTCGTTGATCAGGGCGACCTGGAAGTAGCCGTTGCCCTGGAGGGCGTTCATCACCGACATGAACTCGCCGTAGCGCACCGTCCGGTCGGCGCGGATATAGACGCGCTCTTCGGTGGGGTTGGGCTTGTTCAAGGTGCGGGCGAGGTCCGCGGGCAGGGTGTCCAGGGTGGTGGGCTGGTCGCCGATATAGAGGCCGGCCACCTGAATATTGATCAGGGTCGGCTCTTCCACCTTCGTGCCCGGGGGCGGCGGAATCGCCGGCGGCAGGTCGAGCTTGATCGACACCGTCGCGGCGGGGATCGACACCATGAAGATGATGAGGAGCACCAGCATCACGTCCACGAAGGGCGTGACGTTGATGTCGCTGTTTTGGCCGAGGTCGAACTTGCCGCCGCCCCCGCCGCCCAGCTTCGCACCCATATGCAATTCCTTCCCTAGGGGCGCGTATGACGTCGCGCCCATCCACAGTCCGGACACCCTTCGCCAATCAAATCGGGATTGTAAAGCCCGAACCGCCGTCCGCTGGCGGCCAAGTCCAGGCGCTGCCTCAGTTGGTCTCGTCCCAGGCGAATTTTCCAGGCGCCCGATGGCTCGCCAAGACCGGTGTTAGGCGGCTAAGAGGCGGGCATGAGCATGTCCTACGACGCCTATGTCACCGCCGCCCTCTTCGACCGCCACGGCAAGGCGGCCTTTGCGCTCGGCGACGGCACGGTCCGATTCGAGGGCGGGGAGACCGCGGCCGCCCACAAGGGGGTGGCGCTGTCGGCCTGTCTGCATCCCAGCGGCGAAGGGATTCTCACCGGTGGCGACGACGGGGCGGTGGTCTGGTCGCGGGGCGCCGAGGTCACGGAGATCGCGAAGATTCCCGGCCGCTGGATCGAGTCGGTGGCGGCGTCGGCTGAGTCGAAGCTGATCGCCTTCGCCGCCGGCAAGGAGCTGCACGTCCGCGACGCCGGCGACCTGGCCTTCAGCCGCGTCTTTGTCCACGAGAAGTCGGTGGCCGACGTGGCTTTCGACCCCAAGGGGCGGCGGATCGCCACGGCCACCTATAACGGCGCCTGGCTCTGGTACGCCCGCATCGCCGAGCAGAAGCCGACGGTGTTGAAGTGGGCCGGCAGCCACGTGGCCCTGGCCTTCAGCCCGGATGGCAAGTTCCTGATGAGCTCGATGCAGGAGAACCAGCTGCACGGCTGGCGGGTCGCCGACGAGAAGAACCTGAAGATGGGCGGCTATCCGGCCAAGGTGAAGAGCCTGACCTTCCTCTACAAGGGCCAGATGCTGGCCACCTCCGGCGCCAATGGCGCGGTCATCTGGCCGTTCACCGGTTCGGCCGGGCCTCTGGGCAAGCAGGCGGCCGAGGTGGGCTTCGACGAAAGCTCGATGGTCAATCGCGTGGCCGCCACCCCGGTGGGCAACCGGCTCGCCGCGGGCCTGGACGACGGCCGGGTGTGGGTCTGCGACCTTTCCAATCAGGCCATCGACATGCTGAAGGCCGAGAAGGGCCCGCCGATCTCGGCCCTGGCCATGACCCCGGACGGCAAGCGGGTGGCCTGGGGCGACGAAGAGGGCGGGGCCGGGGTGTTCGAGGTGGTTTAGTCGAACCCCTTCATTTCCGCCCAGGTCTCGAAGGGGTCGCGCGCTGAGCGCAGGGTGTTGATGGGGTGGCTCTCATCGCGGTAGCCGAGCGCCATGCCGGAAAACAGCATGTGGTCCTCAGGCAGCCCCACCAGGTCGGCGACCGTCTGCGGATAGCGGGCCCAGTATTCCTGGGCGCAGGTGTCCAGGCCCCGCTCGGCGGCCAGCAGCATCACGGTCTGCATGTACATGCCCAGGTCCGACCACTGCGGCGGCCCCAGCTTGCGGTCCAGGCAGAAGAACAGGCCGACGGGCGCCCCGAACAGCTCACCATTCTTGGCCAGTTGCCGCAGGCGGGCCGGCTTGTCCTCACGCGGGATGCCGATGGCGGCGTAGAGGTCTTCGCCGTTCTGGAACCGCCGGGTGCGGAAGGGGTCCCAGAGGTTGGCTGGATAGACCTCGTATTCCGGGGTCTCGCCGAAGGGATTGGCCGCCACCTTGGCCTTCAGCTCCTCGAGCGCTTCGCCGGCCAGGGCGTAGACCCGCCAGGGCTGCAGATTCCCCCCCGAAGGGGCGCGGGCGGCCAGCTCCAGGATCTCGCGCACGGTCGCGGCCGGGGGCCTGTCGGGCTTGAAGGCGCGGATGGAGATTCGCCTGGCGACGGCTTGCGTGACGTTCATCTGCGCTCCTGGGGTGCGGCGGCTTGACCGGTTCCACGGCTTCGCTAGCAGTGACACCCTAGGTCAAGGCAAGGGCCAGTAACTTGAGCGAAACGACCCCCGGTTCCGACAAGGACGACGCCCTGCGCCTGACGCCTGAGGCGTCGGGGGGCTGGGAAGACCTGACCAGGTCCTGGGACGACATCTCGCTCAACGAAAAGCCCCGGTCGGTGGATGATCGCGGCGACGCCCCGCCGATCCAGATTCCACGGGACTCGCCGCACAGGCGCAGTGTCTGGGGCCGGGTCGGCCGTACGGTGGTCAGTCTGGTGCTGATCTTCGGCCTGATCGGTCCGGTGTTGGTGACCGCCGCCTATCGGTTCGTTCCGCCGCCTATCACCTATCTGATGGTGGAGCGGGTGTTCGAGGGGCGTGGCTTTTCCCGCCAGTGGCGCTCTCTGGACGAGATTTCCCCGCGCCTGGTACGCTCGGTGATCGCCGCCGAAGACGCCAAGTTCTGTAGTCACCGCGGCTTCGACTTCGGCGCCATGCAGAAGGCCTTCGCCCACAATGAACGCTCCAAGCGGGTGCGGGGCGGGTCGACCATCAGCCAGCAGACCGCCAAGAACATCTTCCTCTGGCCCGACCGCTCCTATGTCCGCAAAGGCCTTGAGGCCTATTTCACCGTCCTGATCGAGGGGCTGTGGGGCAAGCGGCGGATCATGGAGGTCTATCTCAACAGCGTCGAATGGGGCCCTGGTGTCTATGGCGCCCAGGCGGCGGCGATGAAGAACTTCGGGGTCGGCGCCGATCAACTCAGCCCGGCCCAAGCCGCGCGGCTCGCGGCCATCCTGCCCAGCCCGCTGAAGTGGCGCGCCGCCAAGCCGGGCCCCTATGTGAAACGCCGGTCGGGCCGCATCGACAAGGCCGCCGGGACCGTCCGCCGCGAGGGGATGGCGAGCTGCGTTCTGGGTTGACGGAACAAAATTAGGCCCCCAACTCCTCTCTGAAGCGAAACAAATTCGCAAAAGGGAGACTTCGATGCGCGTAGGCGTGCCCCGCGAAATCAAGGCGGACGAGTATCGCGTGGGCCTGACCCCCACGGCGGTCCGTGAATATGTCGTCCATGGCCATGAGGTGCTGGTGGAGGCCGGCGCCGGCCAAGGCGCCGGCTATGCCGACGAGGCCTATGTGCGGGCAGGCGCCAGGATCGCCCCCGACGCCGAGGCGGTGTTCGCCGGCAGCCAGCTGATCATCAAGGTCAAGGAGCCCCAGGCCGTGGAGTGGGCGCGGCTGACGCCGGAGCACATCCTCTTCACCTATCTGCACCTGGCGCCCGACCCGGCCCAGACCGAGGGCCTGCTGGCCTCGGGCGCGGCGGCTATCGCCTATGAGACGGTGACTGACGCCAATGGCGGCCTGCCGCTGCTGGCCCCGATGTCGGAGGTGGCCGGCCGGATCGCGGTGTTCTCGGCTGGCGAGACCCTGCTGAAACACAATGGCGGCATGGGCCTCCTGTTGTCGGGCGTGCCCGGCGTGCCCCCGGCGCGGATCTGCGTGCTGGGCGGCGGGGTGGTGGGCATGAACGCCGCGCGCATGGCCGCCGGCCTCGGCGCCGAGGTGGTGGTGGTGGAGCGCTCCATCCCGCGCATGCGGGTGCTGGACGACATGTTCCTTGGCCGCATCCTGACCCGCTACTCCACCCTCGACGCGGTGGAGGAGGAGGTGTTGAAGGCCGACGTGGTGATCGGCGCGGTGCTGACCGCCGGGGCCGCGGCCCCGACTCTGGTGCGCCGCGAGCACCTCGCGCGCATGAAACCCGGCTCGGTGCTGGTGGACGTCTCCATCGACCAGGGCGGCTGTTTCGAAACCTCCAAGCCCACGACCCACGTCCATCCGACCTACACCATCGACGGGGTCGTGCATTACTGCGTGGCCAATATGCCGGGCGCCGCGCCGCGCACCTCGTCGGAGGCGCTCGGACACGCGACCCTGCCGTTCGGCCTGGCGCTGGCGGACAAGGGGCTGGGCGCGCTGGCGGCCAACAAGCATCTGGCCAAGGGCCTGAACGTCCTGAAGGGCCAGATCACCCACCCGGCGGTGGCGCAGGCTCTGGGCAAGCCGTTCAGCGATCCGTACGGGGCGTGGGCGGTGTAGCTCGGGCCGCCCAACTGTCATCCCGGAAAGCGCGCAGCGCTTGTCCGGGACCCATATGCGCGGGGCTATACGGAGAAATCGGTGCTTCTGGGTCCCGGTCTTCCGCTGCGCAGAAACCGGGATGACACTCAGTTACGCCGCCCAGCGGGCGAGGTCCTGGCGGCCCTGCAGCACGCCCAGCACGTCCTCGTGGCCGAAGGCCGGGTCGTCGGCGTGCAGGGCGGAATAGACGCCGTTGGCGAAGGCCATGTCTGCGGAGGTCTTCACCCGCCAGTCGAGGCCCGACCAGTCGCGCCGAGCCAGGCAGTGGGCCTGGGGATAGCGCTCGGGCTGGCTGCGGATCTGGGCCAGGGGGGAGGTCCCGGCGGCCGTGGCCTCATCGGTCTCGGCCGCGGTGCGGGCCAGGGCGGCGGCGGTGACCACCTCGACCTCGAGACCCTTTGGGAAGGTGCGCTCGACGCGGTTGGAGGCGTAGGAGGCGCCCGTGGTGAGCGCCAGGCGGATGGTCTCATCAATGACGCCGGGATCGACGAAGGGCGAGTCGCCCTTGATGCGCACCACATGGCTGACCGGGCCGGCCGCCTCGACGCAGCGCATGAAGCGGCGCGACAGGTTCTCCGAGGCGCCGCGGAACACGGTCTGGCCGCGGGCGACCAGGAAGCTGGCCATGGGGTCGTCGACGGCCTCGTCGCTGGTGGCGACGATCAGCTTGGACAGGCAGCGGGCCTGACGGATGCGCTCCACCTGGCGCAGGATCATCGGCTCGCCGCGCAGGGGGGCCATAGCCTTGCCGGGCAGTCGGGGCGAGGTCATCCGGGCTTGCAGGATCGCGAGGATCATGGGCGGCAGGCTCCTTTTGAGCCAGGCCGTGGCGGGCGCTTAAGCGGCCCTCCAGGCGCGGGGGTCGAGGGCGACCGGGTCGTCGATCGCCATGTCGTCCCAGTCGAGGTCGGGGGGCGGGCTGGAGGCCGCGGCGATCACCGCGTTCAGCTCGGCCGCGGTGGTGACGCCCACCAGGACGGCCGCGGCTTCGGGACGGGACAGGGCGAAGCCGAGGGCGGCCTGCAGAGGATCGGACCGGCCCTCGGCGATCAGCCGGCGGGCCCGGGAAATCCGGCTGGCGGCTTCCTTCAGGTGGTTGGGGGCCCGGTCGGCGGGCAGGAACAGCAGGCCCGACAGGAAGATCGAGCGCAGGTGCACCTCGATGCCGATGCCGGTCAGCGCCGCGAGCGTGCCGTCGATCAGCAGGCGCTGGTCGAGCAGGGAGGCCGGGGCCTGGATGATGTCGGGACGGAACCGGCGGGCCACGCCCAGCGGATCGTCGGAGGCGAAGACCGAGACGCCGATCTTCTTGGTGAGCCCTTGGTCCTTCAGCGCCTTCAGCCGATCCCACAGCGCCAGGCCATGGGGGCCGAACAGGTCGGTGGCCGAGGGCACCAGGATGGCGTCGGCGGTTTCCACGCCCAGGCGGCGGAGGGTAGCGCGGGCCTCGGCCTCCACGAAGTCGGGGCCGCGGTCGGCGCGGACCGTAGAGATCGAGATCCTGAAGGGGTTGGGCCGGGGCATGATCTCCCCCAGCACGCTCTCCACCTGGGGCGAGCGGCCGGCGACGTCGAAGACGGCGAGCTGGGTCCGCGCGGCGATGTCCAGGATGTCACGCACCTCGGCCTGAGGCGGACGCCCACGCAGGCTCGCCTGTTCGAGGGCGAACTGGCCGGAGCCGAGACCGAGCTTGGAAAGCGGAGACGTCATGAACAACGCTGGTTGCGAACGCTAGGAGACCCCATTTAGGGGGCAAGGCCTAAAGAAGCGGTGTCTGGAACCTTTCACGGGGGTTAAGCTCAAGGGCATGAGAGAGCCCCTGCCCGAGTGGCCATTGTTCGGCATGGCCGAGGATGTGCGGCCTGCCCTGAGGCAAGCCGTGCAACAAAATCAACCGCTTGCCCTGGCCACCCTGGTGTCGGTGGAGGGCGGCGGGCCGCGACCGGTCGGAACCCAGATGGTGTTCGCCGACGGGATCGTCTGCGGTTATTTTTCCGGTGGCTGTGTGGAGAGCGATATCGCCGACCATTCGGCGTCCTGCCTCGAAGACGGCCAGCCCCGGCGCCTGGTCTATGGCGAGGGCAGCCCCTGGCCGGACATTCAGCTGCTGTGCGGCGCGCGCATCGAGATCTTCCTGGAACGGGTCCCGGCGGGGGACCCGGCGCTCTCCGAACTGCTGGCGGCCCAGGCCGAGCGGCGGCCCGCCGTCTGGATCAGCGATGGGCTCAAGCGGCTCTGCGTGGAGCCCGACACCCAGACCGCCTGGGAGGGCGCGATTCTGCGCCGCTACGACCCGACCCCGCGCCTGGTGGTGTTCGGCTCTGATCCCACGGCGCTCGCCATCAGCCAGCTCGGCGCCCAGAGCGGCTTCGAGACCACCCTGGTGCGTCCGAAAGGCCCGGAGGCGGGTCCGCCCATCGCTGGCGTCGCCTATCGCCGGGACGAGCCGGCCCAGGCCCTGGCCGCCATCGGGACCGACGCCTGGACCGCCATCGCCATCGCTACCCATAACCTGGAGACCGACCGCACGGCGCTGGCCGCCGCCCTGCCGTCGCAGGCGGCCTATGTCGGTCTGCTGGGCGCCCGCAAGCGCCTGCCCGAGCGCATGGCGCCGCTGCGCGCCGCGGGCGTGCCGGAGAGTGTGCTGCTGCGCGTCCACGCCCCCATCGGCCTGGATATCGGCGGCAAGGCCCCCTGGGAGGTGGCCGTGTCGGTGATCGGCGAGATCATGGCCCTGCGCCACGCCCGGGCGCCGGAGACCCCGCGCGAACCGGTATCCAAGCGCGACAAGGCCGACGCCTGATTCCGAGGCGCCCGAGGCGTTGATGGGGTGATGGCGGCCTTAGCGTCTTGGCGGGCCCCCGTGCGTCAGCGATGCTCGGCTCATGAAACGCTTCGTCCCGCCCGATTTTGTTGTGCCCCTGCGCCTGGAGACCCCGGACTTCGTCCTGCGGCCCCTGCTGATCACCGATGTGGTCAAGGACTACGACGCGGTGATGTCCAGCGCCGCCGAGTTGCGGAACGTCTTCGCCCGCCAGACCCGCTGGCCGGAGGGGCTGACCTTTGAGGACGACCTGATCGACCTCGGCTGGCACCACAAGGAGTTCAAGATCCGCCGCTCCTTCGCCTACACGGTGATGGCGCCCGACGAGTCGATCTGCCTGGGCTGCGCCTATATCGAGCCGACCGAGCTGGCCGGCTACGACGCCGAGGCCTTCTGCTGGGCCCGCACCAGCCACGCGCAGCTGGATCAGCCGCTGTATCAGGCTTTCAAATCCTGGTTGCAGGCCGACTGGCCCTTCACGGCAGTGGCCTTCCCAGGGCGCGACCTGACCTGGGACGAGGTGGAAACCCTGACTCCTTAACGGAAACGCCCGTTCCGAGGCGTGCTTTAAGGTTACCCTGCCCGCTCCAGGTTGCGCGCGATTGGCGCCCTGACGAGCACCCGTAGGTTGCGCACCACGGCATCAGGCCAGGGGCGGGCAGACATGTTTCTCAACGGTGGTTCGGGCAAGGACAAGCTCACGGGCGGCGCGGGCGCCGATACGATCTATGGCCTGGGCGGCGACGACTCGCTCTCCGGTCTGGGCGGCGAGGACGTCCTGGCCGGCAACGACGGCAATGACACCCTCTCGGGCGGCGGCGCCGACGACTACCTGATGGGCGGCCTGGGCAACGACCGCATCGACGGCGGCACCGGCTTCGACTGGGCCGGCTACGAGGACGCCACCGCGGCCGTAAGGGTCGACCTGGCCCTGACCACCGCCCAGAACACCCTGGGCGCCGGAATCGACCAGCTGGTCTCCATCGAATACGTCTACGGCTCGTCCTACGGCGACACGCTGATGGGCACGTCGGGCTTCAACTACATCTTCGGTGGCGACGGCCATGACAGCCTCTCGGGCCGCGGCGGGGATGACTTCCTGGCCGGCGGCTCTGGGAAGGACATGATCGACGGGGGCGCGGGGATCGACACCGTCAGCTTCGATGATGGCGTGTCCGAAAGGGTCGCGGTCAACCTCGCCACGAACTTCGTCAGCGGACACGGCGACGACTCTTTGGTGTCTATCGAGAACGTCTATGGCACGGCCTTTGACGACAACATCGGCGGCGACAGCGGCGGCAACTACCTGTTCGGAGGGGCCGGCAACGACGTCCTCTGGGCTGACGGCAGCGGCGCTGCGCCCCCGATGCTCCCAGCTGGGGAGGACGTCCTGGATGGCGGTGAGGGCGACGACATGTTCGTTCCCGGTCAGGCCACCGAGATTGTCGTCGAAGGCGGCGAGGGGATTGATCTGATCTACTACCGCTTCGGCGGAGACGGGCCGCAACTCAACGGCGTGCATGTGGACCTGGGCTACGGCGGCCCGCAGCAGATCGACGCGACACACGTTCTGACCCTGTCCAACGTGGAACAGATTTACGGTACGGACCACAACGACGTCATCTCCGCCGGCGCCGCGAAGAACCTCATGTACGGGGCCGATGGCTACGACACCTTCGTCTTCCGTAGTCTCGCCGAGCTGGGGAACGGGAACGATGCGGACACCGTGTGGGACGACATGCTCAACGGCGACAAGATCGATCTCTCGGCCATCGACGCCGATACGACTTTGGCCGGAAATCAGGCATTCCACGCGTTCACGATCCCGCCGATCGGTCAAACTTTGCCCGAGCAGCAGTTCACCGGACAGGCGGGCGAAGTGATCGTCGGCCCTCCCCTCTATGGCATCTACCTGCTGCAGTTCGACGTAAACGGCGACCAGGTGGCCGACGCCTCTCTGTGGGTGAACAGCGTCAACCTAAGCTCCGCCAACTTCATCCTCTAGCCGACTACCCGGCCCGGTCCAGCAGCAGCACCTCGACGAGGTCGCCTGCCGCTGAGGCCGGGGCGCCGGGTGGGCGCTTGAGCAGGGCGTCGGCGGCCGCGAAGACGGTGATCAGGGAGGAGTCCTGGTCGCGGTAGGCGCGCGCGGTGATCGCGCCGTCCGCGTAGGTCAGCTTGGCCCGCAGCCAGTGTTCGCGCGGGCCGTTGGCGGCGAGTGGTTCGGCGAGGCGCGCGCTCGCCATGCGCGGGGCGTGGGCCGCGCCGGAATAGGCGGCGATCAGGGGCTTGAGGAACAGCTCGGCGCAGACGAAGGCCGAGGCCGGGTTGCCGGGCAGGCCCAGCAGGCGGCGGCCGTCGGCCAGGACGCCGAAGAAGGTGGGCTTGCCGGGCCGCACCGCGACGCTCTCCACCCGGTACTGCATGCCAAGGGCCTCGGCGGCGGTGCGCACCAGGTCGTGGTCGCCCACCGAGGCCCCGCCCACCGTGACGATGAGGTCGGCGTCGGCGTTGCGCATGGCCTCGATCACGGCGTCGAGCTGGTCGCGGACGCCGCTGAGCTTGCTGGCTTCCGCGCCCCAGGCCTCGCACATGGCCTTCAGAGCCGGCGAGCCGGAGTCGTAGATCTGGAAGGGCCCGGGGCTGGCCGGCGCCTCGACGATCTCCTCGCCGGTGGAGAGGATGGCGATGCGCGGTTTGCGGTGGACGCTGACCTCGGCGCGGCCGGCCGAGGCCGCCAGCGACAGGCCCCAGGGATCGATGCGGGTCCCGCGGATCAGCAGGATGTCGCCAGCCCGGAAGTCCTTCCCGGCGTCGCGGATATTGTCGGCCGGCGCTGCGGCGGGAACGGTGACCTGTTCGCCGTCGCGGGTGGCGTTCTCCTGGATCACCACGCTGTCGGCGCCCTGTGGCAGGGCCGCGCCGGTGAAGATGCGGATGGCCTGGCCGGCGGCGAGCGTGCCCTCATGGCCATGGCCCGCGGCGCTCTCGCCGACGATGGTCAGCGCCCCCGGCGTATCGGCGGCGCGCACGGCCCAGCCGTCCATGGCGGAGTTGGTGAAGGGGGGCTGGGCGCGGACGGCGGTGACATCCTCGGCCAGCACCCGGCCGACGGCGGCGGAGAGGGCGATGGTCTCAGCTGGCAGGGCGGCGGCTTCCGCCACCATGGCGGCGCGCGCGGCCTCGACGCTCAGCAGTTTCACGGACGCTTCCAGTCGCCGGACTTGCCGCCGGATTTCTCCATCAGGCGCACGGCCTCGATGGTCATCGCCTTATCGGCGGCCTTGAGCATGTCATAGACGGTCAGGCAGGCGACAGAGACGGCGGTCAGCGCCTCCATCTCCACCCCGGTCTGACCGCTGGTGCGGACCTTGGCGGTGACGGCCAGGCCACCCTCGCCGGGCTCGACCCGGACCTCGATCTTGGAGAGCGCCAGGGGGTGGCACAGCGGGATCAGGTCGGCGGTCTTCTTGGCCGCCATGATCCCGGCGATCTCGGCGGTGGCCCGCACATCGCCCTTCTTGGCGTCACCGGACAGGGCGAGCGCCAGGGTCTCCGGCGACATGCGCACGAAGCCCTCGGCGAGGGCCTCTCGGGTGGTGACCGCCTTGGCCGAGACGTCGACCATGTTGGCGCGCCCGGTCTCGTCGATGTGGGTCAGGCGGCTCATTTCTCGAGCAGGCGCGGCATCAGCTCGACCATGTTGCAGGGGCCATGGCGGCTGTCGAGTTGGGCGGAGATCACCTTGTCCCAGCCGTCCTTCACCGCCCCGTTTGAACCGGGGAGGCAGAAGACGAAGACCCCGCCGATCAGGCCGGCGGTGGCGCGGCTCTGCAGGGTCGACAGGCCTACCGACTGGTAGCTCACCATGTGGAAGACCACCGAGAAGCCGTCGAGCTTCTTGTCGAACAGCGGCTCAATGGCTTCCGGGGTCACGTCGCGGCCGGTGATGCCGGTGCCGCCGGTGGTGATGATGGCGTCGACGCTCCCTGAGGCGACCCAGGCCTTCACCTGCATCCGGATCTGGTCGATGTCGTCCTTGACGATTTCCTTGGCGGCCAGCTCGTGCCCCGCCCCGGTGATGCGTTCGGCCAGGACGTGGCCGGAGGTGTCGCTCTCCTCGTCGCGGGTATCGGAGATGGTCAGGACCGCGATGCGGACCGGAACAATCTGCAGCTTCTCATCGATGCGGCCGCCAGGGCTCAGGGTCGGGGCGTTCATGGGGTCTCCCAGCGGGTGATGTCGGCGTGGTCCTGCGGCTTGGGCTCGATCCAGCGCGCCGCGCCATCGGGACCGGTCTCCTTCTTCCAGAAGGGGGCGCGGCTCTTCAAGTAGTCCATCAGGAAATCGCAGGCCTCGAAGGCCGCGCGGCGGTGACCCGATGCGGTGGCCACGAAGACGATGGCCTCGCCGGGCTCGATCTGGCCCACGCGATGAACGATGCAGAAATCGTCGAGGCCGAAGCGCGCGCGGGCGCCGTCGGCGATGCGGCCGATCTCGGCTTCCGTGAAGCCCGGATAGGCCTCGAGCTCCAGGGTGGTGGTGGCGCCCTGTTCAGCCCGCGCCAGGCCGGTGAAGGTGGCGATGGCCCCGGTCTCGGTGCGGCCTTGGCAAAAGGCGGTCAGCAGGGCGCCGGGTTCGAAGGGCTGGCCGGTCAGGGTGATCATCCGCCGCTCATGGCCGGCAGGAAGGCAACCTCGGAGCGGGCGGTCAGGGCGGCGTCGCCGCGGACGATGGCCTGGTCCAGGGCCACCTGGACGCCGGGGGCGGACAGGGCTTCGGCGAGACCTTCGTCCTCGGCGCAGAGTTGATCGCGCAGGGCCGACAGCGAGGCGGGCGGGGGATCGAGGGTCCGCTCGCGCCAGCCGGCGATATCGCTCAGGCGCCCGAACAGCAGGACCTTGGCCACCCTAGACCCTTTCCGGATCAGGTTGGAACCTGATCGGATGAAAAGGGTCTATCTTCTTGAAACTAGAGCATGTCCGGGCGGCGAACCGGTTCCCACTTGCGCCTGACATGCTCTAGCCTCCCGTGGTGGACATGTGCCGGGCGACCGCGGGGGCGGATGCTCGCACGATTTGAAAATCGTGGCCCTGCGGCTTGGCGTCGACGGCCAGGCGGATGGCGTCCTCCAGACCGGCCTCGTCTGCCCCGGCCCGGATCACGGCCCGCAGGTCGCTGGCGTCCTCACGGCCCAGGCAGGTGTGCAGGGTGCCGGTGCAGGTCAGCCGCACCCGGTTGCAGGCCTCGCAGAAATTGTGGCTGAGCGGGGTGATGAAGCCCAGGCGGCCGCCGGTCTCCTCCACTGTCACATAGCGGGCCGGGCCGCCGGTGACGTGGTCGCTGTCGGTCAGGGTCCAGAAGCTTTCCAGCTCGCGGCGGACGTCCTTCAGCGACAGGAACTGGTCGGTGCGGTCGATCTCGATCTCGCCAAGCGGCATGGCCTCGATCAGGGTCATGTCGCAGCCACGGGCGTGGGCCCAGGCGATCAGGTCGGGCAGTTCGGCGGCGTTGTCGTCCTTCAGGGCCACAGCGTTGACCTTCACCGCCATGCCGGCGGCGAGCGCCGCGTCGATCCCGGCGATGACCTTGTTCAGGTCCCCGCCCCGGGTCAGCTGGCGGAACAGGTCAGGCTTCAGGGTGTCCATGGAGACATTGATGCGCCGCACGCCGAACCGGGCCAGGTCGCTCGCGAACTCGGTGAGCCGCGTGCCGTTGGTGGTCAGGGTCAGCTCATCCAGGGCGCCGGACTTCAGATGGCGCGACAGGTTCTCGATCAGGCCCATAACGCCCTTGCGAACCAGGGGCTCGCCGCCGGTGATCCGCAGCTTGCGGACGCCGAGCCTGATGAAGCCCGAGGCGAGGCGGTCGAGCTCCTCCAGGGTCAGGACCTCCGCCTTGGGCAGGAAGGTCATGTGCTCGGCCATGCAGTAGACGCAGCGCAGGTCGCAGCGGTCGGTGACCGAGACTCGCAGATAGGTCACGGTGCGGCCGAACCCGTCGATCAGGCTGGCCTGCGAAGTCGCTTGCGGAGGGGGGGCGTCATAGGGCGTCATGCGAACCCTAACATAGAGGGGAACCACGGTTGGTGACAGGGGGCGGCGGATTTGAAGCGATCGTCCTGGCGGCGGGCGCCGGGACGCGGTTCGGCGGCGGCAAGCTGCTGGCGCCCTATGGCGGCGGCGTCCTGCTGGAGGGCGCCCTGCGCGCGGCCTTTGCCGCCCCGGTGCGCGGCGTGACGGTGGTCACGGGGTCCGACCCCAGCCGGGTGGGTGCGGCGGTCATGGCCCATGCCCGGCAAACCGGCCAGTATGAGCGGCTGCAGATTGTCCATGCCGCCGATCATGCCGAGGGCATGGGGGCCTCCCTGCGCCGCGCCGCGCAGACCCTGCCGGCCGACACACAGGGGGTGTTTGTGTTCCTCGGCGACATGCCGCGCATTCCGTTGGCGGTGCTGGAGCCCCTGGCCCAGGCGGTGCGCGACGGCGCCCCCGCCGCCGCGGCGACCTTCGGGGGCAAGCGCGGCCACCCGGCGGTGATCGGCGCGGCCTTGATCCCACAGTTGCTGACGCTCCAAGGCGACGCCGGCGCGCGGGCGGTGCTGCAGGGTCTGGGCGACCGGCTGGTGCTGATCGAGGCGCCCGATGATGGGGTGCTGTTCGATGTGGACAAACCGGCTGATCTCGACGTTGGTGCGAAGAAGTAGTATTTTTTCGCCAAGGAGATCGCGATGTCCAAGGTCGAAAAACTGTCTATCGCTCTCCGAACTGAGGCGTCTCATGCAGGAAGGCCTCGATAGCGGAGAGCCCGTCGAGCGCGAACCGCGGGACGTCTTCCTGGCCCGCAATCGGAAAGCGCTGGCCGAACGCCAGAATGGCTAGACTGCGCCGAACGCCAATTGCGCTCTAGGACCTCAGCAACATCTGGCTGACCATCGCGCTCGCCAATCCCAACGCCGCCGACCGCGTGGTCTCACGCATCTACGATGCCGAAGAGCAGCTGGCCGACTTTCCGGAACTGGGCCGCGTTCGACCTAAACTCCTGCCCGATCTGCGCAGTTGGGTGGTCGGCGACTACGTCATCTTCTATCGGGTCGATCCGGACGCCGTGCAGATTCTGAGAATCCTCCACGGCGCCCGGGATCTGGGCGATCTTCTCGGCGACTAGGCCTTTACGAACGGCAGGCTGGTGGTCGCCTGGCCGTTGAGGGCCAGCAGGGCGTTGGCGACGGCGGGTGCGATCACCGGGGTGCCCGGTTCGCCGGTGCCTGAGGGGGCGTTTCCGGAGGGGACGATATAGGTCTCCACGGTCGGGGCCTCGGAGTTGCGCAGCACCCGGTAGGTGTCGAAGTTGGTCTGTTCGACCACCCCGTCCTTCAGGCTGATCTTGCCGTAGAGGGCCGCCGACAGGCCATAGCAGATGCCGCCTTCCATCTGGGCGGCGATCTGGTCGGGCGAGATGGCGGTTCCGCAGTCCACTGCGGTGACCACTCGGCCGACCTTGGGCTGGCCGTCCACCAGCTTCACCTCGGCGACCTGGGCCACCAGGGTGCCGAAGCTCTCGTGCACGGCGATGCCGCGCGTCCAGCCGGCGGGGGCCGGCTTGTCCCAGCCCGACTTCTCGGCCGCCAGGTTCAGCACCGCCAGATGGCGGGTCGCCCCGGCCTTCTCATAGAGGGTCCGGCGATAGGCCACCGGGTCCTTTCCGGCCTTGCGGGCCAGCTGGTCGATGGTGTGCTCCATGACGAAGGCGGTGTGGGTCGCCCCCACCGAGCGCCACCACAGCACCGGGATATTGACGTCGGGCATCAGCACCTGGGCGTCCACCACCGGGGTGGCCTTCAGATAGGGTGAGCCCTTGGTCCCTTCGACAGTCGTTTCGTCCACGCCCTTGGTGGGCATGGGCGAGCCCTTCATCAGGGTCTGGGTGACCACGCGGTGGCGCCAGGAGACCGGGTAGCCGTCCTTGTCGAGGGTGATCTTCAGGGCGTGGTGGGTCAGGGGGCGGAAATAGCCCGCCGCCATGTCGTCCTCGCGGGTCCAGACCAGCTTCACCGGCCGCATCTTGCCGACCTTCTTGGCGATCTCGACGCACTCGGCCACGTAGTCGGACTGGAAGTTGGCGCGGCGCCCGAAGGAGCCGCCGGCGAACAGGGTCTCGATCTCCACCGCGCCGGGCAGCATGCCGACGATCTTGGCGGTGTTGAGCTGGTCCACCGTCGGGATCTGCGAGCCGAAGGTCAGCTTGGCCTTGCCGGTCCCGACCTGGGCCACGCAGTTCATCGGCTCCATGGCCGCATGGGACAGGAATGGGAAGTCGTAGGTGGTCTCGAAGATCGTGCCCTGGACCTTCTTGGCGGCGTCGCCCTTGGTCTCGAAGGCCTGCCACTCGGTCTTTTCCGGCAACGTGCCCTTGCCCGCGGCCCACTGGCGGTAGTTTGCGGCCATGGTGTCGGAGCTGGCCTTTTCGGCGCCGGTCTCGTCCCAGGTCACCTTCAGGGCCTCGCGGCCCTTGCGGGCGGCCCAGGTGTTCTGCGCCACCACGGCGACCCCGGTGGGGATCTGGTAGACCTCCACCACGCCGGCGACCTTCTTGGCCTCGGTGGCGTCAAAGCTGCCGACCTTGGCGCCGTAGCGGGGGGCGTGGGCGACCATTGCGACCAGCATGTCCGGCATCTGGACATCCTGGGTGAAGCGGGCGGTTCCGTCGCTCTTGGCCTGGCTGTCCTTGCGGCGCACGCGGTCGGAGCCGATCAGGGTGAAGGTCTTGGGATCCTTCAGCACTGGGGCCTTGGGCGGGGCGATCTTGCCGGCCTCGGGCAGAAGTTCAGCGAAGGTCGCCGACTTGCCGGTCTTGGCGTGGCTGACGACGCTGTCCTTGACTGTGATCTCACCGGCGGGCGCGTTCCACTTGTTGGCGGCGGCCTCGACGAACATCGCCTTGGCGCCGGCGCCAGCCTGGCGCAGCTGGGTCCAGGAGTTGGAGATGGCCGACGAGCCGCCGGTGCCCTGCACGCCCATGCCGGTGTTGGCGTAGACCTTGGCGATGGCCGGGGCCTGCTCGACCTTGACCTTGGTCCAGTCGGCGTCGAGTTCCTCGGCGACGATCGCCGCCAGGCCCGCATGGTTGCCCTGGCCGAATTCGATGTGCTTGGAGATCACCGTCACCGCGCCGTCGGCGCCGATCTTGATGAAGGGCCCGAAGGCGCCGAAGTCCTCCTTGGCGCCGACGCTGAGCAGGTCGCCGGGAGAGCAGCCCACCAGCAGGGCGCCGCCCACCAGGGTCGCGCCGACCACCAGGTCGCGCCTGGTGGCGCCTTGGGTTTCGCGGGGGGAGAGGATCTTGTTCATGGCGGTCCGCTCCTAGCTCTTGGCCGGGGCGGCGGGGGCCGCGACCGGGGTGGCGGCCGGGGCCATGCCCGCGGCGTCCTTGATGGCGGCGCGAATCCGCTGGTAGGTCCCGCAGCGGCAGATGTTGCCGTCCATGGCCGCGTCGATGTCGGCGTCGCTGGGGTTGGGCTTGGCGGCCAGCAGGGCGGTGGCGCTCATGATCTGGCCCGACTGGCAGTAGCCGCACTGCGGGACATCGTGCTTGACCCAGGCCTGCTGCAGGGGTGAGTTCCCGCCCAGGCTCTCGATGGTGGTGATCTTCACCCCGGCCAGACCCTCGATGGGCATGACGCAGGCGCGGATCGGCTGGCCGTCGGCCAGCACCGTGCAGGCCCCGCACTGGGCCACGCCGCAGCCGAACTTGGAGCCGGTCAGCCCGAGTTCGTCGCGCAGCACCCACAGCAGCGGCGTGTCAGGAGCCGCCTTGACGGCCAATGGCTTGCCGTTCACGTCGAGTGTCATGGCCATGGGTCTGTCCCTCCCCCAGTGAGAATGAAGTCGCATCTTAACGTCGTTTAGTCGTCGCGGTAAATGTCGCCGTCGTGGCGGGGCGGCCCGCGACGCGCTAGGTAGGCTAACGACGTTTCCGGAGGGGTTTCATGACACGCCGTGTTCTCGCCATTCTCGCCTTCGCCGGGCTGCTGACGGGGTCGCCCGCCCTGGCCGCCGATGGGGCCAAGACCTTCCAGTTGCAGTGCAAGACCTGTCACGGCGCCAAGTCCACGCCGATGGGCCCCAGCCTGGCCGGGGTGGCCGGCCGCAAGATCGCGGGCCTGGCGGACTTCAAGTATTCCGCGGGCCTGACCGCCAAGGCCGGGGCGACCTGGACCGACGCCAATCTCGACGCCTATCTCGCCGCGCCGGCCAAGTTCGCGCCTGGGACCAAGATGATGACCGGGGTCGCCAATCCCGCCGACCGCGCCGCGGTGGTGGCCTATGTGAAGGCCCTGAAATGAGCGCCGCTCGCTGGATCGCCCTGGCCGCCGCCGGGTTCGCGCTGAGCGCCTGCGCCACCGTCGCCCCGGAAGACGCCAGCGACGCGCCGATGACCTACAGCTGCGGGGCCGGGAAGCGGTTCGTGGCGTCGTACGCCCTGGACGGCCGCATCGTGCGGGTCACCGCCGGTGGCCAGACCAAAATCCTGCGCCAGGTGAAGAAGAAGAGGGGCGATCCGATCTTCGCCGCCGGGGGCGTAACCCTGACCACCAAGGGCGCGATGGCCGACCTTGATGGCGCGCCGGCGGGTCCCTACCGGAACTGCAGAACCGGCTAGGTGGACGCCTTCCCCGCCTATTTTCCGCTGGCCGGCGCCAAGATCGTCGTGGCCGGATCCGGCGAGGCCGCCGAGAACAAGCTGCGGCTGCTGGCCTCGTCGCCGGCGACGCTCGTCCGGGTGGAGGGCCCCGACGCCTTCCTGACCGGCAGCTATTCCGGCGCCTTGCTGGTGTTCATCGATGGCGAGGACGAGGCCTTCGCCAAGGGGGCGGCCACAGCGGCCCGCGCCGCGCGCGCCCTGGTCAACGTCACCGACCGTCCCGAGCTTTGCGACTTCACGACCCCGGCGGTGATCGACCGCGGCGAAGTGGTGGCGGCCATCGGCACCGGCGGCGCCTCGCCGATGCTGGCCACCATGCTGCGCAACGACATCGAGCAGCGCGTGCCGGAGGGGACCGGGCGGGTCGCGGCCCTGTTCCGAAAATTCCAGGATGATGTCCGCGCCAAGTTCCCCGAGCTGCACGCGCGGCGCGCCTTCCTGCGCGAGACCCTTTCGGGCGCGGTGGCGCAGGCGGCTCAGGGCGGCGACATGGAGACGGCGCAGGCGCTGTTCCGCGACGCCATCGCCAAGGGACCCAAGGCGGCGGGCAAGGTGCAGTTCGTGGCCGGGCGAGGGCCTGCCGACCTGCTGACCCTGCGCGCCAGCCGCGCCCTGGCCGCCGCCGACGTGATCGCCGCCGATGAGGGCTGCGACCCCGACATCCTGGCGATGGCGCGCCGCGACGCCGAGCGGATGACGCCGGCCGAGGCGACCCCCGAGGCGATGATAGAACTTGCCAGGTCCGGCCGCCGGGTGGTGCGAGTGGGAGTTTTGGCGCCGCCTGCACAGGTGCTCCAACCCCTGGTCGCGGCCGGGGTGGCGGTCGAGGTCCTGGCGTCGGCCTCGTGATCCTGCTCACCCCCGACGACTGGGCCGCCGTGCGGCTGTCCCTGAAGGTGGCCCTGGCGGCGACGGCCCTTGGCCTGCCGCTGGCGCTGGTCACGGCCATGGCCCAGGCGCGGGGGCGGTTTGCTGTTCGCGTGCTGTTGGACGTGCTGGTCACCCTGCCGCTGGTCCTGCCGCCGGTGGCCACCGGCTATGTCCTGCTGCTGCTGTTCGGGCGGCGCGGCCTGATCGGCGAGGCCCTGGAGAGGGTCGGGATCGTCTTCGCCTTTGACTGGACCGGGGCGGCCCTGGCGGCGGGGATCATGGCCTTTCCGCTGATGGTGCGGCCCATGCGGCTGGCCATCGAGGCCCTGGACAAGGAGGTCGATGAGGTGGCCCGGACCCTGGGCGCCCCGCCCCTCGTGCGGTTCTTCCGCATCACCCTGCCGCTGGCCCTGCCCGGCGTGGCGGCCGGCGCGATCCTCGGCTTCGCCAAGGCGCTGGGGGAGTTCGGGGCCACCATCACCTTTGTCGCCGCCATCCCCGGCGAGACCCTGA
Organism: Phenylobacterium sp.; assembly: GCF_030651185.1. GTDB lineage: Bacteria > Pseudomonadota > Alphaproteobacteria > Caulobacterales > Caulobacteraceae > Phenylobacterium. Next base: position 32,128 of record NZ_JAUSCJ010000011.1, on the reverse strand, counting down.
CCCTGCCCGCCGCCATCTATGGCGCCACCCAGTCGCCGGGGGACGAGGTGCGGGCCGGCGTGCTGTGCCTGGTGGCCGCCGCGCTGGCCATCGGGGCGGTGCTGATCTCCGACCTGGTGGGGCGGCTGGCGACCCGGACGTCCCGCGGGGCCACATAGGTATTTATCCGGGTATTATTGACTGATGTTTATATCCGGGTAAAAGGCGGCGCTGCACCGGAGCCGCCCCATGTCCATTCCCCACGCTAAACAGCCCGCCGTCGACCGCGCCCTGATGGCTGCGTTCGGCACGACGGAGATGGACAGTGTCGCCCCGGTCAGGGGCGGGCTCTCGGGCGCCCTGACCTATCGGATCCGAGTGGGGGGCATCGCCTATCTGTTGCGGCTCGAGACGCAGCGCGACGACGTCAAGGACCCCCACCGCTGGTATCGCTGTATGACCATCGCCGCCCAGGCCTGCCTGGCGCCCCGGGTCCGCTATGCCGACGCCACGGACGGGGTGGCGATCATGGAGTTCATCCCCGAGCAGTCCTGGGCCCTGGACTATGCCGGAACCCGCGAAGATCTGATTGTCGAGGCCGCCCAGGCGATCCGCGCCCTGCACCAGGCGCCGGCCTTCCCGCCGCTGGTGGACTATATGGAGGGGATGGACGCCGTCCTCGAGGGGTTCCAGGCGACGGGCCTGCTGGCGCCTGAGGCGACCTCGGACCTGCTGGACCGTTACCGCCGGGTTCGGGCGATCTATCGCACCGAACCGACCGACCTTGTTTCCAGCCACAACGACCTGAACCCGCGCAACATCCTCTATGACGGGCGGCGGCTGTGGTTCATCGACTGGGAGAGCGCGTTCCTGGCCGACAGGCACGTCGACCTGGCGACGCTCGCCAACTTCATCACCCACAGCCAAGCTGAGGAAGACCTGCTGCTGCGCACCTATTTCGGCCAGGCGCCGGACGCCCGGCAGCGGGCGCGGCAGGTGGTCATGCGGCAGGTGAACCACCTGTTCTACGGCCTGATCATGCTGACGGCGGTGGCGCGGCAGAGGCCGGGCGAGCGGGTAGCCGGTGGGCTGGACGGCCCATCCCTGGCCGAGATCCACCAGGGCCTCGGCGCCGGGACCTTTGTCCTCGACGGTTGGGACGGTCAGGTCGCCTATGGCAAGGCGCGGCTGGCCGAGGCCCTTGCCGGGATGAAGACGCAGGCCTTCGCTCAAGCGGTCAGCTCGCTGACCGCTTGAGCCACTCTAGTCGTGCAGGGACCGCTTGTTGGTCTCTGGCAGGAACAGCAGGCAGGTGACCACCGAGATCGCCGTGAAGGCGAAGGGGTACCAGAGGCCGGAATAGATGTTGCCCACCGCCGCCACGATGGCGAAGGCGGTGAAGGGCACGAACCCGCCGACCCAGCCGGTGCCGATATGGTAGGGCAGGGACATGGCGGTGTAGCGGATGCGGGTGGGGAATAGCTCCACCAGGGTCGCGGCGATGGGCCCGAACAGGGCCGTGGCGGCGATCACGAACACCATCAGCACCCCGAACACGCCGGGCAGGTTCATCCGCGCGGGATCGGCCTTTTCCGGATAGCCGGCGGCCTTCAACCCGCCCTTGATGCGGCCCTCGATCTCCGCCTTCGCGGCCTTGGCCTGGTCCTTGGAAAGGCCGGCGATGGAGGCCGACTCGATGACCGTCTCGCCGATCTTCACCTGGGCCTTGGCGCCCGGCGCGGCCTTCTGGTTGTCATAGGAGACGCCGGCGTTGGCGAGCGTGCTCTTGGCGATATCGCAGGAGGAGGTGAAGGCGGCCTTGCCCACGGGGTCGAACTGCAGGGAGCACTCGGTCGGGTCGGCCACCACCACGATGGGGGTGCGGGCCTCGGCCTCGGCGAGCGCCGGGTTGGCGGTCTTGGCCAGCATGTGGAAGCCGGGGAAGTAGGCGATCAGCATCAGGGTCATGCCAAACAGCATGACCGGCTTGCGGCCCACCTTGTCCGACAGCCAGCCGAAGGCGACGTAGAAGATGGCGCTGACCGCGGTGGCGGCCATCATCAGCATGTTGATGGTCTCGGCCGGGACCTTGAGGAACTTGTCCATGAAGGTCTGGGTGTAGAAGAAGGCGGTGTACCAGACGGCGCCCTGGGCGAACATGATGGCCACCAGGGCCAGCAGCACGATCTTCAGGTTCTTCCAGGTTCCGAAGGCCTCGGTGAAGGGGGCCTTGGCGATCTCGCCCTCTTCTTTCATCTTGGCGAAGGCCGGGCTCTCGGAGAGCTTCAGACGCATGAAGATGGAGATGGCCAGCAGGCCGGCCGAGAACAGGAACGGGATGCGCCAGCCCCAGGCGTCGAAGGCCTCGGGGCCGAAGTAGCGGCCGACGATCACCCGGGTCACCAGGATCACCAGCAGGGCGGCGAACAGGCCGAACGCCGCCGAGGTCTGCACCCAGCTGGTGGAGCGGCCACGGGCGCCGGGGGGCGCGTGCTCGGCCACGTAGATGGCGGCCCCGCCGTATTCCCCGCCCAGCGCGAAGCCCTGCAGGATGCGCATCAGCACCAGCAGGGCCGGCGCAATGATACCCGCCTGGGCGTAGGAGGGCAGCAGGCCGATGGCCACGGTGGCCCCGCCCATCAGCACCACGGTGAACAGGAAGGCGCCCTTGCGCCCCACCCGGTCGCCGATGCGGCCGAAGACCAGGGCGCCCAGGGGCCGGAAGGCGAAGCCGGCGCCGAACAGGGCCAGGGCGGCGATATAGCCGGCGGTCTCTGGAAGGCCGGAGAAGAAGGTCTTGGAGATGACCTGGGTCAGGCTGCCGAAGACGAAGAAGTCGTACCACTCGAAGGTGGTCCCGGCGGCCGAGGCGGCCACCACCGTGCGCAACGAAGCCTTCTTCGGCGCCTGGGCCTCTTCAACTGCCGCCATACGTCTCTCCCCCGAGCTCTTTGTGGCCAAGGTCTAGCATTGGCGTGGGCGGGGTTGGAAGCGGCTAGGCCACAGCCTCTTCCGGCAAGGCTTCCGCCGGCCCGCTCAGCCGCGCGATCTCGGTCAGCAGGGAGGTGGGCGAGATCGGCTTGCCCACCACGCCGTCCATGCCGGCCTCCAGGTAGGACTGGTGCTGGTGGGACAGCACATTGGCGGTCAGGGCCACGATCGGGGTCCGGGCCACAGGGCCGCCCAGGGCCCGGATGCGGCGGCAGGCCTCCAGGCCGTCGATGCCGGGCATCTGGACATCCATCAGGATCAGGTCGAAGCCGCCGCGGGCCGCGGCCTCGACCCCCAGCAGGCCGTCGGCGGCGGTCTCGACGCTGGCGCCCAGATTCTCCAGCAGCTTGGTGGCGATCATGCGGTTGGTGGAATTGTCCTCGACCACCAGGATGTGCAGCCCCTCCAGCACCGGCTCGCCGGTGTCGGCTACGGCGGCCACGGGCTCGGCGCTGGGGGCGGCGACCTCCAGCCAGAACACCGATCCCTGGTGCTCCACCGAGGTGAAGCCCACGGCGCCGCCCATCATCTGGGCCAGCTTCTGGGTGCTGGCCAGGCCCAGGCCCGAGCCGCCGAACTTTCGGGTGGTGGAGGCGTCGCCCTGGTCGAAGCGCTGGAAGATGCGGCCTTGAGCGTCCGCCGGAATGCCGACCCCGGTGTCGGCGATCTCGAAGCGCAGCATCCGGCCGGCGCTGGTGTTGTGCAGGGCGGCCCGGACGGTGACCTGTCCTTCCAGGGTGAACTTCACCGCATTGCCCACCAGGTTGAACAGCGCCTGGCGCAGGCGAACCGGGTCGGTGAAGACCCAGCCGAGATCGGCCAAACCCTCCAGCTTCAGCTCCAGCCCCTTGGCCTCGGCCTGGGGCCGCAGCAGGCGGGTGACCCCCTGGATGAGCGCCGCCGGATCGACGGACTCCTCGGCCAGGGCCAGGGCGCCGGCCTCGATCTTGGAGAAGTCGATGACGTCGTTCAGCAACTCGGCCAGCATCTGGCCGCAGGACAGGGCCTCCTCCAGCATGGCCCGGCCGTCCGGGCTGAGGCTCTCGGTCTTCAGCAGGTGCAGGACCCCCATCACCCCGTTCATCGGCGTGCGGATCTCGTGGCTCATATTGGCCAGGAAGGCGGCCTTGGCCTCAGCGCCGGCCTGGGCGGCCTCCTGGGCCTCGATGAGGGCCAGCTCCTGGCGTTTGCGCTGGTCGAAGTCGTGGACCAGGCCGACGCCCTTGAGCCAGCGGCCCTTGGCGTCGCGCTTGAGGTGGTGGAAGACCCGCATCCAGCGGGCCTCGCCGGAGGGGGTCATGATGCGGGCCTCGAAGGCTTCGCCCGACTTGCGGCGGTCGGCGTTGATATCGAGGAAGGCCTGACGCACGCCCTCCATGTCGTCGGCGTGGAACTTGGGGAAGTTCAGCTTCAGGGCGTCGCCATAGCTGCGTGAGGAGCGGCCGATCAGCTTCTTGAATTCCGGGCTGGCCCAGAAGGTCTTGTTGACGTGGTCGATCTCATAGACCCCGGCGTCGGCGGCGCTGAGTGCCACCTTCAGCCGCCGGGCGTTGGTCTGGGCCTCGCGCCGGGCGCTGGCCACCGCCGAGATGTCGTCGACATAGGCCAACATGCCACCGATCTCGCCCGAGGCGTCCAGCCAGGGTCGAACCTCCCAGCGCACCCAGTGGCGGTTACCCTGGCTGTCGGTGAAGCGGTCTTCCTTGCTGGATACCACCTCCCCCTCGAGGACCCGGCGCTGGGCGGCCAGAAACTTGCGCGGTACGTCGGGAAAGACCTCGTCGAGCCGCCGGCCCAGGTGTTCGCGGTGCCCCAGACCGAAGGCGTGCCGCCAGCGGTTGGAGATCATCAGGTAGCGCAGATCGCGGTCGAACATGGCCACCGCGAATGGGGCGTTCTCGATGAGCTGGCGAATCTGGCGCTCGGCGGCCACGGCCGCGTCGCGGGCGGCGATCATCTCGGTGATGTCCTGCGACATCCCGTTGAGCGCGAAGACACCCCCCGGTCGGGGCTCGCAATGGAAGGTGGCGCGCCAGGTGGACCAGCGACCGTCCTTGTTGCGCATCCGGTGTTCGAGGGTCTGGGGAACACCCTCCAGGATGCCGCGGTTGAAGGCGGCCCGGACGGCCTCGGCCTCATTGGGATGCAGGATCTCGCGGAAGGCGTCAGCGCTGTCCATCTCGTCGCGGCTGTAGCCGGTGATGGCGAGGATATCGTCGGACCAGTCGAGGTGCTCGCCGGCCGGCTCGAAGGACCAGGTGCCGACGCCCGCGCTCTCCGAAAGCAGCAGGCGGGTGCGGCGGGCATCCTCCAACTCGGCTTGGCGCTCCCGGTCCTGGGTGGCGTCGCGCAGGGTTCCGATGATGTGCCCGTCGTCGGTGAGCTGGCTTCGGCCCTCGAACCAGCGGTAGGACCCGTCCTTCATCCGCATGCGGGCGAGGTTCTGGCCGGTGCGGGTCTCGATCAGCTGTTCGGCGAACTTGCCGAAGGCGTCCATGTCGTCGGGATGAACGAAGTCGGCGGCGGACTTGCCGAGGATCTCGTCGCTGGCCCAGCCGGTCGCCGCCGTCCAGGCCGGGTTCACCAGCTTGAAGCGGGCGTCGGGACCGATGACGAGCAACAGCTCCTGACTGTTGGTGAACAGCCACTGGATCATCAGGCCGTGCTCCGTCGGCGTGTTGTTCGCACGCTCTGCCGGCATGGAAATCGTCCCCCGCGTTTGAGGCGAACTCTTAGGCGGGAAGCGTAAACGCAACGTTCGAAGAACGCCGTTTGATCGCGAAAGTTGAAGCGGCCTCAACCGGCGGAGGCAGGCCCCCTAGTCCATGTTCTTCTTCTGAATCTTCCATTCCGGCGCGACGCAGAGGCCGCACCCCGGACCTTCAAACAGCCTGGCGGCGCCCTTGTCGCCCTTCAGGCGCCAGGCCAGCCAGGCCGCCCCCACCTCGCCGAACCAACCGCCGTTCACGTGGCGATAGGTGCCGCCATGGCCGACACTCAGGTTGCCCATGAACACCGGGACGGCGGTGATTCTGGCGAAGTCGTCGTTGGCGTTGGGCCAGGCCACGTCCACCGGGCCGCCGATGAAGTAGGCCACCGGGGCGTGGTAGGCCTTCAGGCTGTCCTTGGTGGCGTTGGACAGCTTGGGCATGCCGCCCTGGTCGATGATGACGCCGGAGTTCCAGACCACCGTGGTCTTCACTCGGGGATCGGACGAGGCTTCGATGGCCTGCAGGCCGCCGCAGGACTGACCCATCACCGCCACGGCCTTGGTGTCGATGCGGCCCTTATAGGGACCCCTCTTGGCGTTCTGGGCCTCCGCCCAGTTGATGGCGTCGATCAGCTGGCTGGCGCTCGTCTTGGGCGCGACGATGGGCGCGCCCTGGCCGGGCGCCGCATTGGGCGTCCAGGGCGGGGCGTCCTTCGGCCCGATGGCCACCACCAGGAAGCCGTGGCTGGCGATCTTGGTGAGGAAGGGGGTGAACCGCTCGCTGGAATTGGCGCAGGCGCCGTTGCCCCAGGCGACGATGGGCAGCTTGCCCTTCACCGCCGCCAGGTCGGTGGGCCGATAGAGGGTGTGGGTCGGCAGGCTGGCGTCGGTCTCGATGGTCACGGCATAGGGGCCGAGCGCCGGGGCGTGCTGCGGCGGGGCGTCAGCCGGGACGGCCAGAATGTTGGGACGGGTGGTCGCGGCGGGCGCCTGGGCCTGGGCCAGGGTCGCCGTCAGCGCGAGCACCAGGGCGAGGGGGATGATCTTCATAGGCCGCGTTCTCCAGCAAATCGTTTGTTAGACAAACGATATTCAGCCTTACAGAGAATTCACTATCGTGCGTCGCCCACTACCTTGTATGACGCAGTACCTTGCGGTGTTCGATCGCGGGTTTTGGAGGCAGGCCGCGTGGAAGCCGTGGAAGTTCAACTGAAGAAGGGGGTGCTCGAGCTCTGCGTGCTCGCGCTCCTCTCCCGGGGCGACAACTACGCCTACGAGATCGCCAGCCGTTTGGCCGAAGGGATCGATATGGGGGAAGGCACCATCTATCCGCTGATGCGGCGGATGCAGGCCGATGGCCTGGTGGACACCTACCTAGTGGAGTCCTCGTCGGGCCCGCCGCGCAAATACTACCGTCTGACCGAGGCTGGGAAGACCAGCTTCGCCGAGCAGAAGCTGGCCTGGAGCTCGTTCTCCAAGGCCGTCAACGCCATCCTGGGAGAGGCCCAATGACCCGCCAGGCGTTCCTTGCCCGGCTGAAGGCAGGCCTCAGCGGCCTGCCCGCCGACGCCATCGCCGACATCGTCGCCGACTATGAGGCGCACTTCGCCGAAGGTGAGGCCGCCGGCCGCACCGAGGCCGAGGTGGCCGCCGCCCTGGGCGAGCCCGGCCGCCTGGCCCGCGAGCTGCGCGCCGAGGCGGGGCTGAAGCGCTGGGAGTCCGAGCGCAATCCCTCGGCCGCCGCCTCGGCGGTGTTCGCGGTGCTGGGCCTCGGCGCCATCGATCTGCTGATCCTGCTGCCCATCGTGCTGTCCATCGCCGGCACCCTGCTGGGCCTGTTCGTGGCGGTGATCGCGGTGTTCGGCTCGGGCGGCTTCGTCTTCGCCGCCGGGCCGTTCCTCGATCCCCCGGGCGGCGTGGCCGCGGCCATGCTGGCCGGGATCGGCCTGATGGCCGGCTCGGTGTCGCTGGGCGCCGTGCTCTGCCTGGTGACCGTGGGCTTCGTGAACCTGCTCGTCTGGTACGGGCGTCTCCACTACCGGCTGCTCAAGCCGGCCATTGAACCTCAAGCCTGAAGGCCCCTGACATGATCCGCCTTCTCGTCATCATCGCCGTCGTCGGTTTCCTCACCTGCATCGTCACCCTTGGGGGCGCCGTGGCCCTGGGCGGCCGCGACGTCGCCGCCCAGGGCTGGGACCACTGGGACTGGTCGGACCGCGACTGGAACATTGGCTGGGATGAAAACGGCAAGCGCCAGAGCAACTGGCGCAACCATCACCGCGACGATCCGGAGTGGGCCACCACCAGCCGCACCCTGGCCTGGGATGGTGGGACCGCCCTGATCCTTGACGTTCCCGGCGAGGTCACCTTCACCCAGGGCGGCGAAGGTCCCGGCACGCTCACCGTCACGGGCCCCAAGCGCTCCGTCGACACCTTGACCCTCTCGGGTGGCCGGCTGAGCGACGGGGTCGCCCACACCGACCGGCGGCTGAAGATCGTCATGACCGCCCCCAAGGTCACCCGCTTCGAGCTGAAGGGCGTCGATCGCCTGAACATCGAGGCCTACGATCAGGACAGCCTGGAGATCAGCACCACGGGCATGGCCAAGGTCACCGGCCACGGCAAGACCAAGGCGCTGAAGCTCAGCATGACGGGGGCCGGCGACGCCGACCTGGCGGGCCTGGACGCCGAGAGCGCCGAGGTGAGCATCTCCGGCGCGGCCGAGGCCACCATCGCGCCGCGCACCAGCGCCAAGCTCGACATCTCGGGCTCGGGCGAGGTCGAGCTGACGACCCGGCCCCTGAAGCTGGAAAAGAACATCTCCGGCTCCGGTGAGGTCAAGGAGCTGGAGTCCTGAAGATCCGCGAAAGCGGTGTCCTCCCCGGACGCAAGACTGGCCCAGAGCGGATCCCCGCCCTGGGCCTTTTCTTGGCGCGAAGTTCGCTGGCCTAGAAGGCGTTCTCGCCGGTGATGGCCCGGCCCAGGATCAGGGCGTGGACGTCGTGGGCGCCTTCATAGGTGTTGACGGTCTCCAGGTTCGCCGCGTGCCGCATCACGTGGTACTCGCCGGAAATCCCGTTGCCGCCGTGGATGTCGCGGGCCTCGCGGGCGATGGCCAGGGCCTTGCCGCAGTTGTTGCGCTTCATCAGGCTGATGGCTTCCGGCACCCAGGCGCCCTGGTCCAGCAGGCGGCCCAGCGCCAGCGAGCCCTCGAAGCCGAGCGCGATCTCGGTCTGCATGTCGGCCAGCTTCTTCTGCACCAGCTGCCGGGCGGCCAGCGGCTTGCCGAACACGCTGCGGGTCTTGGTGTAGTCGCGGCTGGCGTGCAGGCAGAACTCCGCGGCGCCCATGGCCCCCCAGGAGATGCCGTAGCGCGCCTTGTTCAGGCACGAGAACGGTCCGCGCAGGCCAGAGACGCCCGGCAGCATCTGGTCTTCCGGCACGAAGACGTCGGCGAGCGCGATCTCGCCGGTGATGGAGGCGCGCAGGGACAGCTTGTTGAGAATCTTCGGCGTGGTGAAGCCTTCCGAGCCGCGGTCCACCAGGAAGCCGCGGATCACCCCGTCCAGCTTGGCCCAGACCAGGGCGACGTCGCAGATCGGTGAGTTGCTGATCCACATCTTCGATCCCGAGAGCGTGTAGCCGCCGGGCGCCTTGCGGGCCACGGTGCGCATGGAGGCGGGATCGGAGCCGCCGTCGGCTTCCGTCAGGCCAAAGCAGCCGATGATCTCGCCCTTGGCCATGCCGGGCAGGTACTTGCGCTTCTGCTCCTCCGACCCGAAGGCGTAGATCGGGTACATGACCAGGGACGACTGCACGCTCATGGCCGAGCGGTAGCCAGAGTCGATCGCCTCGATCTCGCGGGCGATCAGGCCATAGGCCACGTGGTTGACGCCGGCCCCGCCGTATTCCTCGGGAAGCGTCGGGCCGAGGAAGCCGAGCGCCCCCATCTCGGTCATGATCTCGCGGTCGAACCGCTCCTCGGCATAGGCCGAGACCACCCGGGGCAGCAGTTTTTCGCGGGCATAGGACCGGGCGGCGTCCCAGACCATGGTCTCCTCCTCGGAGAGCCGGGACTTCATGTCCAGCGGGTCTTCCCAGTCGAAGGTCTTGGCGGCGCTGTCCTGAGCCATGGCGTTTCCCCTTGCGTGCGTTGGGGGCGTTATGACGCCAAGTCAGGTCCCTGTGTAGACGCCTTTGCGTTTCTCGAGGAACGAGGCGCGGGACTCCTGCACATCGTTGGTGGCCCGCCGCGCGAAGGAAAGGCCGACGGACTCGTATTTGAGCGCCGTGTCGAGGTCGCTCTCGAAGTTGGTCTGCAGCACCTTCTTGGCGGTCCGCACCGCCAGCGGCGGCCAGCGGGTGATCTCCTCGGCATAGGCCAGAGCCGCGTCCAGCAGGTCGTCGTGGGTTACGAGGCGGTTGAGCAGCCCCAGAGACCTGGCCTCGTCGGCCAGCACCATCCGGCTGGTGAGGATCAGGTCGGCGGCGTCGGCATAGCCGACGATGCGCGGCAGCAGCCAGCTCATGCCTGAGTCGGGCGACAGGCTGCGCTCGACGAAGGTGGTCTTGAAGCGGGCGTGTTCCGAGCCGATGCGGACGTCGCAGCCCAGGGCCGCGCTCATGCCGGCCCCGGCGCAGACCCCGTTAATGGCCCCGATCAGCGGCTTGTCGAATTCGTGGAACAGCTTGGCCCAGCGCCCGACCCAGCTCATCTCGTCGAGGCGGGCGTTCTGGCTGGTCTCGGCCGGTGGAACCTGGCCGGTGAGGTCGGCGCCGGAGCAGAAGCCGCGGCCGGCCCCGGTGAGGATCACCGCGCGGACCTCGTCGTCCTCCCGCGCCAGGCCGAAGGCGGCATGGACGTCGGCGCGAAGTTCGCCGCTGATGGCGTTCAGCTTCTCGGGGCGGTTGAGGGTGACGATCCCCACGTGGCCGCGGGTCTCATAGTCGATCGTCTGCCAGGTCATGCGCGTTTCCCCTTTTGCCCAAGCCTCGCGTGCAATGGGCGGCGGAGGCAAGGCCTAAGGCGTGGGCGCGAAAGGGCGCCCCTCGAGGCGCTCAGCCGATCAGCGCTCAGAGGAGAGCGACCTCAAGTCGACCCTGCGACAGTCCGCCCACTCGCCCGCAGCGCGAATCATGTGAGTCTGTAGACAGAGCGTCGCAACCTTCCGCGGCGATCGGTTGTTCCCGTGTCAGGCTTCTTCAGGACCAAGGGACCCCGTCCATGTCGGTTTCGCGTACCGAACCCAATCCGTTCGATCTGGTCAGGCCCTTCGTGGTGCTGGCGGTGTTTGCGTTCTTCGTGGGCTTTGCGACCTACCTGGTGGCGGGCGCCGGCAGTGTCGCCACCGCCTATTCCCGCACCCACGCCGCGCCGATTTCCTCGGACCATATCGACTGGGACAGCCGCAAGGCGATCTAGCCGGGGACTACCTGCCCCGCGCCACGAACCAGCCGTTGCGGAACTTCTCATCGGCCTTGCCGTAGACAAAGGCCTCGCCCTCCGGCGTCAGAACGCTGCCCCCCGCCGCCTCCAGCACCGCGTGACCGGCGGCGATGTCCCACTCCATGGTGGGGCCATGGCGCGGATAGACGTCGGCCGAGCCCTCCGCCAGGCGGCAGAACTTGATGGATGAGTCCATCGCGCGGGTGGCGTCGAACCCGTACTTGTCGGCCAGGGCCTTGAGGGTGTCTTCCTTCATGGTGTGGCTGACCAGGGCGACGGCCTCGCCCTTGGGCCAGGCGCGGGCCGCGACCGGCTTGCCGGCCTCGCCCACCATGCGCTTCATCGTCTGGCCGCCCTCAGTGTACCAGGTCTCGCCTGAAGCCGGCGCGCAGACGGCGCCGGCGACCGGGCGGCGACCCTCGATCAGGGCGATATTGACCGTGAAATTCGGATCGCCGCGCACGAAGGCCTTGGTGCCGTCCACCGGGTCCACCAGGAAGAAGCGATCGCCGATCGCGTCGGGGGTGCCGAACTCGCTGGCGTCCTCCTCGGAGATCACGTGGACGCCGGGGAAGTGGGTCTCCAGCCGTTCCAGGATCAGCAGCTCGCCGCGGCGGTCGGCCTCGGTGACCGGGCTCTCGTCGGCCTTGGAAAAGACCTCCAGGCCGGATTTCCACAGGGGCAGGACCAGGCGGCCGGCCTCCTCGACGATGTCGGCCAGCAAGGGCCCGATGTCGGTGTTGAAGCCGCTCATCGCCGGGCGCTCCGGGGATCGTTGCTTACGAAGGCGAGGGGCACGATCGCCGTGTCGATGACCTGCTTGCCGCCATCCTGGAAATTCACCGTCACCTTGCGCCCCGCCACCGACTGCACCTGCCCCAGACCCCAGTCTTCACGGCCCGGATGGCGTACGACGACGCCGGGCTCAAGGAAGGGATCGGAACCACTCATGAGCCGGTTACCTATCCGCCCGTCCCGGTTTGCCAAAGCGCCAAATCAGGCCAAGTTCAAAGCCTTATGTCAGAGCCAGATCAGAACGCCGCCGCCGACCCCTCCGTGGAGGCTGAGCCCAAACCTGCGCCGCGCACCGCGGAGGTCGCCGCCTATCTGGCGGCGCGCATGTGTCACGACTTCATCAGCCCGGCCAGCGCCATCGTCTCGGGCCTGGATCTGCTGGACGATCCCAGCGCCCAGGACATGCGCGAAGACGCCATGAACCTGATCGCCGGCAGCGCCCGCAAGCTGGCCGACCTGTTGTCCTTCACCCGGGTGGCCTTCGGCGCCTCGGCCACCGCCGAGACCTTCGACGCCCGCGAACTGGCCAAGCTGGCCCAAGGCGTCTTCGCCCACATGCGGGCCGAGATGGACTGGCAGGTGGAGGCGCCGTCGCTGAACAAGCCCACCGCGCGGGCCATTCTCAACCTGGCCCAGATGGCCGGCGCGGCCCTGCCCACCGGCGGGACCGCCAAGATTCGCGCCGTGCAGGAAGGCGCCACCGTGGTGATCGCCGTGGAAGCCATCGGTCCTCGCGCCCGTCTGCGCCCCGAGGTGCTGGCAGGCCTGCGAGGCGAGGCCATGGGGGAAGGCCTGCACGGTCACTGGGTTCAGGCCTACTACGTTCACCTGTTCCTGACCGATGCGGGCGGCCGCATCTTCGCCGACGTCGGCGAGGAGAAGGTCACCTTCGCGGCCAGTATTCCGGCCTGAAAAGGGCGTGCGACACACCCGCGCGAAATGTGAATTTCCGATCGGTTAATACGGCTCCTTAACCAACCGCGCGCGAGAAGACGGTTGAAGGGTGGAGTATCGCGTTGAAGACCTGCCTCGTCGTTGACGACAGCCGAGTGATCCGCAAGGTCGCCCGCAGAATCCTGGAGGACATCGGCTTTGAAATCGCCGAGGCGTCCGATGGGATGGAGGCGCTCGCCTGGTGCCGGGCGGCCATGCCGGACGCGGTGCTGCTGGACTGGAACATGCCGATGATGACGGGGATCGAGTTCCTGCGCCATCTGCGGCTGGAGCCGGGCGGCGACAAGCCCACGGTGGTGTTCTGCACCGTCGAGAACGATATCGAACGTATCCGCGAGGCCCTGGACTGCGGCGCCAACGAGTACATCATGAAGCCCTTCGACGGTGACATCATCGCTTCGAAGTTCGCCGAGGCCGGACTGATATGAGGCCTGAGGACATCGACCTGGTGGTCCAGCTCTGCGCCGCGCGCGCCGGCCTGTTCGTCGACCCCGGAAAGACCTACCTGCTGGAAAGCCGCCTGGGCCCGGTGGCCCGTCGGGAGAACTTCGGCTCCATCGACGACATGATCGCGGCCCTGCGCGCCAAGCGCGAGGACCGGCTGGCCTGGGCGATCGTGGAGTGCATGGCCTCGAGCGAGACCGCCTTCTTCCGCGACCGGGGCCCCTTCAACCTGTTCCGCGACGAGATCCTGCCGACCCTCGCCCGCCTGCGCGACGGCGAGCCGATCCGCATCTGGAGCGCGGCCTGCGGCTCGGGCCAGGAAGTCTACTCCCTGGCCATGATCATCGAGGACCAGCGCGCCCTGATTCCGGGCGCCAAGCTGGAGCTCTTCGCGTCGGACCTCTCCGAGCGCGCCCTGGAGAAGGCCCAGAGCGGACTCTACACCCAGTTCGAAATCCAGCGGGGCCTGCCGATCCGCCAGCTGGTCCGCCACTTCGAGAAGGCCGACGAGATGTGGGCGCTGTCGCCGCGCATCCGGCAGATGGTCCGCTGGCGGCGCATCAACCTGGTGGCCGACCTCTCGGCGGCCGGGCGGTTCGACGTGATCTTCTGCCGCTATGTCCTGGGCGCCCTGGTGGAACCGATGCGGGCGCGCCTGCTGGAGAACCTGGCCCGGGCGCTAAGCCCCGACGGCTTCCTGTTCCTGGGCCTGGGCGAGGCCGCCATGGGCCTTTCCGAGGCGTTCCAGCCGGTCAGCGGGCGCCCCGGCCTCTACGCCCGCAATCCTTCCTTTCGCGCCGCCGCCTGACAAGCAGGGCCACAAGACCTAGGATCACCCGGTCACTCGGGGGATTTTTGATGTCCAGACGCCTGTTGTCCGCTTCTACCGCTGTCCTGGCCGCGGCCCTGGCCCTGGCCAGTTGCAACAAGCCGACCCAGGAGCCGTCCGCGCCGGTCTCTCCGGGACAGCCGACGGCCACCGTGGCGCCGCCCGAGCCCGTGGCGCCGATCGCGCCAGCTGCGCCGCTAACCGGCTTCTTCCATCAGCCGGGCCTCAACCTGTTCGGCTACTATTTCGCCAAGGCGCCGATCCAGTTCGGAAACTTCAAGCTGAGGGGGCTGCATCTGGGCGCGCCCGAGGACTTCGCCAACTACGAGAAGGGCCAGCGGATTTCGCCCAACTACGCGCCGATCATGCTGGAGTTCGACGACGTCACCAGCCCGCTGCGGGAGAATGAACTGGGCCAGCCCTATCACGAGGTCAGCCGCCGGGTCCTGCCCAACGCCTACAAGGTGACCGCCGGACAGCTGAGCTTCCGCGGCCAGGACGATGTGCTGGGCCAGGTGAGCTTCGAGGGCCAGATCGACCCCAAGGCCCTGGAGCGGGTCCATGCCGGCGGGGCCGAGGAGACCGTGCTGACCGGGGCGCTCACCGCCATGGGCCAGAAGATCAACCGCGCCTTCGTGTGGTTCGGCGGCGACTGAGACCTCCGCCCACGAAAAATCCCGCCGCAGGAACTGCGACGGGATTTCAAGCCCCTGAAGGGGCTTAGAAGCCTATTGCTTGGCGTCTTCGGCGGTGCTGGTCACGGCCGAACCGGCGGCCGAAACGTCACGACCGGCGCCCGACAGGGTGTTGCAGGCGGAAATGGCGAAGGTGGCGGCCACGACGGCCAGCAGAGCGATCTTACGCATTGGGTTATTCTCCCCGGGGGATTGTTGAACTTGCCGGAGACGAACGGTCAGGCCGCCGCCTGGTTCCCTGATTGCGGTTCAGGCTTCACTGTATTTTCCACGCCCGGTGTCGGGAACATCAGGCGGACGGTGACGCCGCCCGTTTCGCTGCGCACCAGCTCGGTTCGCCCCCGCAGCTGTCGCGCGAAGGCGGTCATCAGGGTGCGGCCCACGCCGGAGGCGGTGAGCACGTCGTTGTCGGAGCTCCCATCGTCGCTGATCTCCAGCACCGCCTCATCGCCGTGAACCTTGAAGGTCACGGTCAGCGTGCCGCCCCGGCCCGCGAAGGCATGCTTCTGGGCGTTGGTGATGGCCTCGACGGCGAACAGGGCGAGCGGCGCCAGGCGGTCGGGATCGATCACCAGGGCGTCGATGTGCATCTCGGTCCTCACCGGGGCCCCGTGCAGGGCGTCGGCGGACAGCAGCTGCGCGGTGAGCTCCTCCAGGAAGGGCCGCAGGTCGACCCGCTTCAGGTCGGGTCCCTGGTAGAGGGCGCGGTAGATCAGGGCGAGCGCCGTGATCCGCTGGCGGGTGTCGGACATGGCCGCGCGGGCGGCGGGGTCGGTGAGCGCCCGCTGCTGCATGTTCAGCAGCGAGGAGATGACCTGCAGATTGTTCTTCACCCGGTGATGGATCTCGCGCATCAGCGCGTCCTTCTGGGCCAGGTTGTCGCGCAGGGTGGCGTCGCGCCCGACGATGGCGTCGGCCATCTGTTCCAGGGTCTCGGCCAGGTCGCGGATTTCCGGCGGCGCCTGTTCGGCCTGGACGGGGCGGACGGTGAGCCGGCCCCGCGCATAGAGGGCCGCGATCCGTTGCAGATAGGCGATCCAGCGGATCACCACCCGATCGGTCACCACCAGCACCGCCAGCAGGGCCAGGACGAAGGCCAGGATCGGGAACAGCAGGCCCGTCAGGGGGTTGAGCCGCGCCCAGGAGAACAGGCTTCCCGACTTTGCCGACAGGATCACATAGAGATCGTCGCCCACCAGGGGCGCGGCGGAATAGACCCTAGCGTCGCCGCGCCGGTCCTTGGCGTACCAGACCACTGATCCCCGGGCGTCGGCCTTGGCCCGCCAGGCGGAGGGCAGGGCGGGGAAGGCCTGGCCATCGGTGAAGTTCATGTAGCGGCCCTGCTTGTCGGCCAGCGCCACCTCGGCCTCGTCGGGCAAGGAGCGGTCGGCCAGGCGCGGGGCCAGGCTTTGCAGGGAGATCACCGCCACCAGTGCGCCGTCGAAACCGACCTTGGGATCGGTGGAGCGCACCGCCGCTAGGAGCACCGGCTCCTTGGCGTAGAGCGCCCCGGGGTCGCGGGTGACCACCAGGTTGTCGCCCTTCTGCAGCTGCTGGAACCAGGGGCGCTCGGCGCGGCGGAGGTCGACGGGAACATCATGGGCCGCGCAGGCCACCCGGCCGCGGCGGTCGAAGCGGATCAGGTTCGAATAGCCCGGAATGCGCCGGGTCACCTCGGCCAGGCGCTGGGCGCATTGGAAGCCGACGGAGGCGGGCGCCAGGGTTTCCAGCAGGATGTCGGCGGCCTCCATCCGGGCCCGCGCCGTGGCGGCGCTGCGCTCGGCGGCGGCGGCGAGGTTCTGCCGCACGATCTCACCCTCGCGCTGGAAGGCCATGGAGGACTGGATGGCGCCGAGGATCAACACCGGCAACAGGGCGGCCGCCAGCGCGGCGGTGAGGCGCACCCGGATCGTCGATAGTGAGCCCCAAGGGGAAGTGATCATGTCGAGCCCGTCGCCTAGCGGGCGCTTGAGAGGCGCTCCGCATCCGCGAGGATGGAGCGCATGGCGTCGCCGGCGGCTCCACCATCGCGCTCATAGGCTCCGTCGTCGAGGATCGCGTGCAGGGCGCGCCGAGCCCGGCTGACCCGGCTCTTCACGGTGCCGACGGCGCAGTTGCAGATCTCGGCGGCTTCCTCGTAGGCAAAGCCCCCCGCGCCCACCAGCACCAGGGCTTCCCGCTGTTCGGGCGGCAGCATGGCCAGGGACAGGCGCAGTTCGTCCAGGGCCACAGGCGCCTCGGGGTCGTCCACGGCCACCAGGGTTCGCTCGGCCGCTTCCTGGTCGAGCTGGGTCTGGCGCCAGGAGCGGCGCTTTTCGGAATAGAACTGGTTGCGAAGGATCATGAAGGTCCAGGCCTTCATGTTGGTGCCCATCTGGAATGAGTTGCGGGCGTCCCAGGCCTTCATCATGGCGTCCTGAGCCAGATCGTCCGCGCCGGCTGGCTCTCCGGCCAGGGTGCGGGCGAAGGCGCGCAGGTGGGGGATCAGCTTGACCAGCTCACGCTTGAACGCCTCGTCCTCCGCCGGCGTCCGGCTGGCGTTCTTGGCGTCGTCGCCCGCCATCAGCCGTTCTCCGAGGAACGCTTGTCGGCCTTGCGAAGGATGTCGAGAAACTCGTCGGGCACAGGTTCATTGACAACTTCGTCGAACATCTGGCGCAGCCGCGCGCCGATCGCCTGCTGGCGGAGCCGGGCTTCGTCGAGGGCGGCAGAGACCTTCCGCCGGTCCTCATTGGGTGTTTGTTCGATCATGTCCTCGGCGCTCCGCTTTCGCGGCGCTTGCCCCCTCGATTGGTCATCGTCGCCCGTCAACGCCCCGCTCCGATTCCGGTTCCCATCTCGGGCCCCTATAGCCTGTCAGGATCAGATGAAATCATCTGGTGTGCTCGAAAAGGCTCTAGCTTCAGAAGTGTCGCGCGGGTTGGGCGGGTCAACCGGATTCCGCCTAACCGCGATGCGCTCCAGGATGAACAAAACGCACGCTTGAGGGAACCGGTTCCCCACAGCGACGTTTCCGGCGCTATGGTGAGCGCTGTCGGGGCATGCAACCCGAGGCGTTCGCGTGTTTCCTACGGGGAGGGTATCACCTTGAGTCTGCTAGCCCGATTGGCGCCCCATCTGCCCTATGTGCGCCGCTATGCCCGCGCCCTGACGGGGGATCAGACCACCGGCGACCACTATGTCCGTGTCGCGCTTGAAGCGCTGGCCGCCGGAGAGCGGGTGCTGGAGGCCAACCTCACGCCCCGCGTGGCGCTCTATCATGTCTTCCACGCCATCTGGCTGAGCACGGGCGCCAAGCTCGAGCCCCGCGACGGCGGCGTCACCGGAGACGACGCCAGCGGCCGCCTGATGCGGATCGCGCCGCGGTCGCGCCAGGCCTTCCTGCTCACCGCGCTTGAGGGCTTCACGCCGTCGGAGGCGGCTCAGATCCTGGGCGCCGACTTCTCCGAGGTCGAGGGCCTGATCAGCGAAGCCCAGCAGGAAATCGACGCCGAACTGGCCACCGACGTTCTGATCATCGAGGACGAGCCGGTGATCGCCGCCGACATCGAGGCCCTGGTCACGGAACTGGGCCACACGGTGGTGGACATCGCCGCCACCCGCACCGAAGCGGTGGACGCGGTCAACCGCAAGGTCCCCGGCCTGGTCCTGGCTGACATCCAGTTGGCGGACGGGTCGTCGGGCATCGACGCCGTGAAGGATATCCTGGCGCGTTACGACGTGCCGGTGATCTTCATCACCGCCTTCCCCGAGCGCCTGCTGACTGGCGAACGCCCGGAGCCCACCTTCCTGATCACCAAGCCCTTCCAGCCGGAAACGGTGAAGGCGGCGATCGGCCAGGCGTTGTTCTTCCACCCGCGCAACGCCAAACAGGCCGCCTGATCTCCCAAGCCCCGGCTTGAGCGGAACGCCGGCCTCGCGCCGGCGTTTTCGTGTTCAGGCGTCCACAACGGGGGCGCAGCGTTTCCGGGAGTAGATCTGATGTTGGGTTGGGCCCTGACCTTCGCCGTCCTCGCCATCGTGGCGGGCTTCCTGGGCTTCATGGGCCTGGCCGGCCTCGCCGCCACCGTGGCCAAGGTGCTGTTCGTCCTCTTCCTGGTGCTGCTGGTGGCGAGTTTCGTCATCCGCGCGGTGCGGGGACAGTCGGTTCTGTAGTCAGGTCGATATCCAAATATGAAAACGGCCGCCCGTTGGGCGGCCGTTCTGCATTCGATGAGGTCGCCGCAGCCTAGCGCGGCGTGTCCGGCGAAGTCTGCAGCGTCCCCTCCGCCGGCGCGCCCATCTCGAAAGCCTGGGCGTCCGCCGGTTGCTTGCCGTTGTTCACCTCGGTGGAGGCCAGGTTGTCGGCCTGCCAGGTCCAGGCGCCGAACAGGGCCATGGCGGCCAGCGCGGTGGAGACCAGCAGCACCCAGAAGACGTGCCGGCCAAACCGCCCCTGGCGGGCGCGGGTGGCGTTGAGGACGGTGTGGTCGGAATTACGGGAGAGGACGGCCATGGGGGTGGCTCCTTGTTACCTAGTTCGGGAAATAGCTGAACGGACCGGGGGGAACCGGGCCAACGGCGTCGCGAGCCGCGCTGAGCTGGCCGATGAGACCGCCGGCGAAGGCGATCGCGAAAATCACGGCGATGGCGGCCGAGCGGCGGCGCACCTGACGTTGGCGCGGGCTCGACGCGGTGAAGAGGACGATCCCGCCAGGCGCGTCAAAGCTACGGATCATTGGGGGACCCCCGAGTTAGTTCTGTCGCGGACCGGGCGCCCGCATCTGGCTAACGCCACAGTCGTTCTGCTGTTCCCGCTCATCGACGGTTCAGGTGCGCTGCGCCAAGATGGTCGCAATGAGGTCACGGCCTCCCCATCTGTTGAGCATCATGATCAAGCCCAGACACGTTCTCGTCGCCGGCCTCGCCGCCAGTGTGCTGCTCGCCTTCGCCAACCTGGCGTCCGCGCAAGGGCTCGCCCTTGAGGGGCGCGAGGTGCGCGCATCCGACGGCGCGGTGCTCGGCACGATCGCCAAGGTGATCACCGGCGCCGACGGTCGTCCGCTGCAGGTGCTGGTCCAGCCGAAGGGCGCGCGGGCCGCCGGTCCACGCAGCCTGCCCTACAAGGCCTTGAGCCCCGAGGGCGACCGTTTCGTCATCCCCCTCAGCAAGGCGGAGTTCGACTCCATGCCGGCGGTGGATCTGGAGGCGAAATAATTTTCGAAAAAACTCGCGCGAAGCGGGAACCAAGGAATCGTGGGTGAGTTTGATATTTGCGAAGGCGGCGACGCCCCCCCCGACTTGAGACCGGCGCACACGCCGGTCTGCCGCCTTCGCACCCCATTCTCGATGTGCACACCTTCAAGGCGGCTCTCCCCGGAGCCGCCCTTCTTTTTGCGCGCTATCGGCGAGTCCGCCCCTATTTCCGGGGCGTCGAGAGCTTGAGGGTGACGTCGGCCCGGCGGCGCAGGGGACGATTGTCGCCCGAGGCGGTCACGGAGCCGGACTGGCCCGCGGCGGCCAGATCGATTTCCCCGGCGGGCAGGCCGGTGGCGGTCAGGGCCTTGGTGACCGAGGTGGCGCGCTGCTTGGACAGTTCCAGGTTGGCGGCCGGCGCGCCGGCGGCGTCAGCCAGGCCCAGCACCAGCACCTTGTCCACCTGGCAGCCCTTGGCCTGATCGGCGGCGGCGCGCAGCACGGCGCGGCCTTCCCGGGTGACCTCGGCCGAGTCAGGTTCGAAATAGATGTCGACGGTCACGTCGGCGCAGCTGGCCTCGCGCTTGACGATGCGGTCGCGCGCGCTGGTCATCGTCGTGCAGCCCGCCCCCAGGACCGCCACCACCAGAACCGCCGCGCCAAGTCCACGAACCGTCGTCATGAGCACACCCTTTTGAACCAGCCGACACCATAGCCCAGCGCCATGACATAGCCATCCACAGGGGCAACGCATGGCGACGCTTGGCGTTTCCCGGCGCGCCACACCGGAACCCCTAACAGCCTCCACCGTTTGGTGAGTCCCAATCCGCGACCGGAGACCACGACCATGCTGTGGCAACGCCGCACGACGATTTCGCACCCGACCCCGGCCCCTGAAGAGCCCGAGGTCCAGGATGCCTATGCTCGGGGCCGCCGCGACGAGCGCAAGGCGCGCAAGCGTCACCCGATCATGATGACCCTGACCTTCGCCGCCGCCCTGGTGGGCACGGTGGTCCTGGCCCTGGCCGCCAAGGAAGGCTCGTTCGCCCGCAGCGGCGGCATTGTCGATCATGGCCTGGCCGTGGCCACCGACCGCGCCCAGCCGGTGATGATGGACGCCGCCCGCGACCTCAGGGCCAAGACGTTCAGCCAGACGGAAAGCTGAGGTTTCCGTGGGGGCGAAGATCCGCAGCATCGAACTGATCGCCAACACCGCCTCGGGGAGTGTCAGCGCCGGCGCGCCCGATGAGGCGCGCGCCATCCTGGCCGAGTTCGGCGGCCAGACGAATGTCTGCGTCCCGGAGAACGGCGACCTCTCGGGCTGCCTGCAGGCGGCCATCGACCGGGGGCCGGACCTGCTGGTGATCCTGGCCGGCGACGGCACGGCCCGCGCGGCGGCCGAGCTCTGCGGCATGTCAGGACCGATGATCGCACCCCTGCCGGGCGGCACCATGAACATGCTGCCCAAGGCGGTCTACGGCACCACCGACTGGAAGGCCGCCCTGCGAGACACCCTCGAACATGGCGAGGAACGGCCTCTCGGCGGCGGGATGGTGGACGGGCGCCTGTTCCTGGTGGCCGCCATCCTCGGCTCCGGCGCCCTGCTGGCGCCGGCCCGCGAGGCGGTGCGCGAGGGGCGTCCGATGCTCGCCTTCCACCGCGCCCGCCGCGCCTGGCGCCGCGCCTTTTCCGGTCGGCTGCGCTACAGCCTTGACGGGGCCGGGCGCGGCAAGGCCGAGGCCATGACCTTCATGTGCCCCATCGCCTCGCGCGCCCTGGACGACGACGACCAGTTCCTGGAGGCCGCGGCGCTCGATCCGGCGGGCGTGGCGGAGGCGCTGCGCATCGGCCTGCACAGTGTCATCGGGGACTGGCGGGACGATCCCTCGGTCCAGTCCGTCGCCTGCCGCCAGGCCCGGGTATGGGCGTCCAGCGGCATTCCCGCCGTACTCGACGGCGAGCCTGCCAGGCTGAAGGCCAGCGTCCAGGTGAGCTGGAAAAGCGAGGTCACCCGCGTGCTGGCCCCGCCGAGGAAGCCGGCCTCCGACTCGACGGCGGACAGGGCTGCGGCCAAGGCGGGGCGTTGATGCGTATCGCCCATCTGTCCGACATCCACTTCGGCGGCGAGAACGTCGAGGCCGTGGCGGCGGTGCGGGACTGGCTGGCCGCCGAGCGCCTCGATCTGGTGGTGGTCTCCGGCGACCTGACCCGGTTCGGGGAGAAGGGCGAGTTCGCCTCGGCCGCGGCCTGGCTGAAACAGCTTCCCGAGCCCCAGCTGGTGACTCCGGGCAATCACGACGCGCCCTATCTCGCCTGGTACGATCGCCTATTCACCCCCTTCGCCCGCTACGAACGCGCCATCGGCCGCGCCCGTTTCCAGACCCACCTGGCTCCGGGATTGGCGGTCTATGGCCTCAACACGGCGCGCGGCGTGCAGCCTCGGGCCAACTGGTCCAAGGGGCAAATCTCCCAAAATCAGGTGGAGGAGGCGCTGGCCTGGCTCGCCGCCGTCCCGGCCGGATGCTTGAGGATCGTGGTCTGCCACCACCCGCTGACCGAGATGATCGGTGGGCCGATGACCGGCAAGGTCTGGCACGGGGAGGCCGCCGCCAAGGCCTTCGCCGAAGCCGGGGTCGACCTGGTGCTGTCGGGGCACATCCACGCCCCCTTCACCTGGCCCTATGGCTATGGGGATGGGAAGACCTACGCGGCCGGCTGCGGCACCCTGTCGGTGCGCGAGCGCGGCGTGCCCCCCGGCTTCAACATCATCGAGACCGACGACGCCGAGATGCGGGTCACCGCCCTGGCCTGGACCGGCTCCAAGTTCGAGCCGCAACGCACCTGGTCCCTGACCCGGCGCTAGAGCCCTGCCTCGTCGCGCATGGCAAAACGCGCCCCCGACCAGATCGGAGGCGCGCACTTCGCGATTGTCTGGGGCGTGGCTAGACGCTTCGCCCGCGGACGAGGTGCATGACGAGGCTGACCACGAACAGCACCAGGAAAACAAAGAACAGAATCTTGGCGACACCCATCGCGGCGCCCGCGATGGAGGTGAAGCCGAGGAGGCCGGCGATCAAGGCGACCACCAGGAAGGTCAGGGCCCAGCTCAGCATGGGAGAAGCTCCGGTTGGTTTGCGTACCTAGTTCGAACGTTCGCCAAGCGCAGCCGTTCCCCTGGCTGGCTCGACCGGTGCGGGATGGGTCCAGGCCTTACCCTCGCCGCGCGCCGCGGCGTACTGACTCTCGGCGAAGCTCCAGTTGGGCAGGCCGTCGAACCAGGCGTTCAGGAAGCCCTCGCGGTCGTTCTTGTGGTCCAGATAGTAGGCGTGCTCCCACAGGTCGCAGACCAGGAGAGGCGTCAGGCCCCGATGGATCAACAGGTCCTCGGCGTCGTGGGTGGAGAGCACCTTGAGAGCCTCGCCCTCCGCGGCCAGCCAGACCCAGCCCGACCCGAAGTGAGCGGCGCCTTCCTTCACGAAGGCGGCCTTCAGGGCCTCGGCTCCGCCGAAGTCCCGGGCCACCGCCTGGACCAGGGATCCGTCCAGAGTCTGGCGCCGCGGGCTCATGGCGTTCCAGAAGAAGGTGTGGTTCCAGGCCTGGGCGGCGTTGTTGAACAGCTTGCGGCTCCCGTCGTCGGCGAAGGCCTCAAGGACGACGTCCTCCAGGCTCCTGGGCGCAGCATCACCCAGCAGCTTGTTGAGCGTCTCGACGTACTTCTTGTGATGCTTGTCGTGATGCAGATGCATCGTGGCCCGCGAGATCACCGGCTCAAGGGCGGCGTGGTCGTAGGGCAGCGGCGGCAGTTCGAACATGATGGGGTCCCGGATGCAGGGGCGCGGTGCGCCCGTCCCTTCCGAAACCCCTCAACCCCATGTCGGGTTCGCTATTTTTTCTTTGGCGTGGTGGTGGATCGTGTGGCCATGGCCGTGGCCAGGACCGTGGCGACGATCTTCGGGTTTCTCAGCGCCACCAGGCTGGCGCCGATAATGGCGCTGGCCGCGACGATGGGCTTGTCCTTGGCCAGGTCGATGAGCCGGGTGAGCGTGTCGCGCTCCTCGGCCTGCTTCCCGAACTTCGGCGGGTTGACCTTGATCACCAGGGCCAGGGCGCAGAGCACCATCAACAGGGCGGCCGCGCCGGCCACGCAGGCGGCGGCCCAGGCGGGGCCGACCTGCGGCAAGACGGCGGCATAGAGCGCAAAGGCCAGGGCCACGACGACGACGACCGCCGCCGCGGCCAGCGCGGAGACGGCCGAAACGTAGAGAACCGCCTTCTTGAAGATCAACGGTTGCGACCGCTGGCCAGCAGCAGACCCACCAGAAGACCGACGCCCAGCGCGGTGCCGGCGGCCATCAGCGGCTTCTCGCGGACCCGCTCGACGACATAGCGTTGGGCTTCGTCCAGATGCTCGCCGGCGTTGTCGGCATAGGTGCGGCTCTGGGCGCGAACCTGCTCCATGCCCTCGGCGACAACCTTCTCAAAGCGCTTGGCGGCTTCGGCGAAGCTGCGTTCGGCCTGGCTGGCGATCTGGGTGGCGGCCTCAGCCACGGAGTGGGCGGCGGCCTTGGCTTCCTCGGCAGTCCGTTCGACAGCGTTCGTAGGCATTGAAGACTCTCCAGAAAATTAGGACTGCCCCCGCAACGCCTTGCGGGCATGGGGAAGCACAGCCACAACGCCGACATCCTAGGCCGGTTCCTGCGCCAGCGCAAAGCGGTCGCGCCTGATCAAATTGTGTCCGGAATGAGGAACCTAAACCCACGGTTCCTGTCGCGTCGGTGCAAACAGCGATCTATGATCCTCCCATGAGCGAGAAGGCCACCGGCCTGAACCTGGACCGCAAGCGCCTCGACCTCGCGCTGCAGGCTGCGCGTCTGGGCGAGTTCGAGTGGGACATCGTCCGGGGCGTCTTTGTCGTCAGCGACCGCATGGCCGCGATCACCGGCCTGCCTGCCGGTGAAACCTCAGTCCGCGACGCCGAAGAAATCCAGGAACTGGTCCATCCCGACGACCGCGACAGCCTGCGCCAGACGATCGTGGAGGGTCTGAGCGCCGAGGGCCGGTATGAGGCCGAGTACCGGCTGCGTCCGGGACCGAACGGAGAGATCACCTGGCTTCGGGCCGCCGGCATCCAGGTGCTGAACGCCAAGGGCGAAATGACCTCGATCTGCGGCGTCATCCAGAACATCACCGACCGCCGCGTCGAGGAAGATCAGCGCCGAACCTTGATGGCCGAGGTGGACCACCGGGTTAAGAACGTGCTCGCCGCCGTCCAGTCGCTGGCCTACCAGACCGCCAAGCGCACCACCTCGCTGGAAAGCTTCCTGTCCAACTTCGCCGGCCGGCTGAAGTCGATGGGCTCGGCCAACGAACTGCTCACCGCCGCCCGCTGGCGCGGCGCGGCCATCGCCCATCTCGCGGCCGCTGAGCTGGGGGGCATCGCGCCCGGCCAGACCCGCTGGGAAGGGCCCGAACTCTTCCTCACGCCGCGCGCCGCCAACGCCCTGTCGCTGGCCCTGCACGAACTGGCCACCAATGCGGTGAAGTTCGGAGCACTCTCCACCGACACCGGCCGGGTCGATGTCCGCTGGACCCGGACGCCGGACGGCGGATTCGAACTGATCTGGAATGAGAGCGGCGGGCCGCCGGTGGGCGTTCCCGGTCACAGGGGCTTCGGCTCCACCCTGCTGGCCCAGGTCACCGGCCGCGAGCTGAACGGCGAGGTGGTTCCCGAATTCCGCGCCAGCGGCGTGCGGGTCCGCGTCACCGCCGGGGCCCGGACCATTGTGGACCGCCCCGACAACGTGCCCGACGCCCCGGTGGTTCGGGTGTTCGAGACCACGCCCAAGACGAACCGCCCCACCGACCTGCGCGGGTCCCGCGTGCTGATCGTCGAGGACGCGGTGCTGCTGGCGCTGGAGCTGGAGACGGGCCTCTCGGACGCCGGCGCCGAGGTGGTGGGGCCGGCCTATGAACTGTCCGAAGCCATGGCCCTGCTGGACGGCCAGATCGACGCCGCCGTGTTGGACGCCAATCTCAACGGCCTGTCGGTGCATCCGGTGGCAGAGGCCCTGGCGGCCCGCGGCATACCCTTCGTCTTCGCCACCGGTTACGGCGACACCGGCGCCCCGCTGGGCTTTGACGCCCCCATCATCCGCAAGCCCTATGACGTCACCCAGGTGGCCGCGGCGGTCTCGGCGCTGCTCGACGCGGGTTAGACCGCTTCCCCGTTCAGGAACTTGATCATAGTGGCGCTCGCCGTGCGGTCCTGGATCATGAACAGGTGGCCGCCCTCGAAGAATCGCAGGACAGAACCCTTGATGCGGCTGGCCAGATTCTCCTGCGTCTCCGGCAGGGCGATGCCGTCATAGCGGCCCGCGGCGATCAGGGTCGGGGCCTCGATCTGTTCCAGCCGGTCCCAGGTGTCGTGGTGGGCGCGGGCCTCCAGCTGCCGCCGGGCGCCCATCTCGTGGCCGGGTTCGTCGGCATAGGGATCGGCGGCGCTCATGGCGATGATCTGGTTGTAGGTGTCGGGATGGGCGGCGGCCCAGGCCGCGTCGCGGCGGGTATCGGAGATCGGCGTCAGGTGCTTGGCGCGGGCCTCGCCCTTGAGGTGGCCGATCTCGTGGAAGGGGAAGGATGCGCCGCCGGCCCCGCCCGGTGAAGTGCAGGCCAGGACCAGGCGATCGACCCGGTGCGGATGCCGCAGGACCAGCTCCTGGGCCACCATGCCGCCAAAGGAGACCCCCACCACATGCGCCCGCTCGATCCCCAGTTCGCCCATCAGGGCGCTGGCGTCGTCGGCATAGTCTGCCATCGAATAGGCGACATCCAGCTTGGCCGACCGTCCCAGGCCCCGCTGGTCATAGGAGACCATGTCGAAGGCTTTCGGGAACGGCCCGTCGAACTGGTTGGGCTTGTTGCGCAGGTCGCCGCCGGTGCCCGAGATGAACAGCAGGGCCGCGCCCGCCCCGGCCTGTTCGTAGTAGATATCCAGGCCGTTCACGTGGGCGGTGGGCATGCAGCTTCTCCTTGCGACGGCGACGGCGCAGCCTCACCTAGGTTCGGACGGGCGGGTCCGTCAGGCAAGCGGGGAAGCATCATGAAAAGCGTTGTGGTCACGGGAGTCTCCACCGGCATCGGCTGGGGGATCACCAAGGTGCTGACCGGCCAGGGCGTCCGGGTGTTCGGCAGCGTGCGCAAGGCCGCCGACGCCGACCGCCTGCGCCAGGAATTCGGCGACCGCTTCGTCCCCCTGATCTTTGACGTCACCGACGAGGCCGCGGTGCGCGCCGCCGCCGAGCAGGTGCGCGTCACCCTGGCCGGCGAGCCGCTGATGGGCCTGGTGAACAATGCCGGAGTGGCCGTCGCCGGCCCCCTGCTGCACCTGCCGGTGGCCGACTTCCGCCAGCAGATCGAGGTCAACCTGACCGGTGTGGTGATCGCTACCCAGGCCTTCGCCCCGCTGCTGGCGCTCGGTCCCGACCGCAAGGGCGACCCCGGCCGGATCGTCAATATCAGCTCGGTGGGGGGCAAGAACGGCTCGCCCTTCATGGCGCCCTACAACGCCTCGAAGTTCGCGGTGGAAGGCCTCTCGGAATCCCTGCGCCGCGAGCTGATGCTGTTCGGCATCGAGGTGATCGTGGTGGCGCCCGGGGCCGTGGCCACACCGATCTGGGGCAAGGCCAAGCCGGAGGACATCGAACCCTATCGCGACACCGCCTTCTATCCGGCGCTGAAGAAGGTCCACGCCTTCATGACCGCCAGCGGGGCCGCCGGCCTGCCCCCCGAGGCGATCGGCGAGGCGGTGGCCAAGGCCCTGACCACCGCCCGGCCCAAGGTCCGCTACACCGTCGCCCCCAACCCTCTCACCACCTTCATGATGGCCAACCTGCCCCGGCGGACGGTGGACCGGATGGTGGCTAAGCGCCTGGGCCTCTCCGCCTAGACCTTCGGCATCAGAATCTGCTGCGCCGAGGCGCGGGCGATCAACTCGCCGTCCTCGCGGCGGAAGTCGGCCTCCACGGTGATCAGTTGGCGGGTGACGGCGGTTACTCTGCCCTCGATGGTGAGAGGCCGGGCGGCGCCAACCTTCACGAACAGGATCTGCAGGTTGATGGTGCGGTAGTAGTTCTCGTCGGGGACCACCGTCATGGCCGCGAAGGCCAGGATCTGGTCGGCCAGCGCCGCCAGGTAACCGCCGAACAATGAGCCGTCGCCGTTGAGAACCTCCGGCGCCGGCTGCCAGGTCTTGCGCACCCAGCCCGTCCCCCAGTCCTCCAGCGTCCCCATCTTCAGGGTGGTCACGACGGGTGGGACGGTCATGTCGCCGGCCTT
Source organism: Phenylobacterium sp. (assembly GCF_030651185.1). Lineage (GTDB taxonomy): Bacteria > Pseudomonadota > Alphaproteobacteria > Caulobacterales > Caulobacteraceae > Phenylobacterium. The sequence continues at coordinate 3,776 of NZ_JAUSCJ010000011.1, read as the reverse complement.
CAGCGCATCAAGTCGTTGCGTCGCCCAGGTCATCCAAAACACCTCCAACTGTTGAGGCGCAGACAATCCGAGCTAAGCTCATGTTCGGCTACTCGCCTTTCCCGGAGACCTCCCGCACATGGCCCAATCCCAACGCCGGCAACCGAGACAGGCCCGCGCGGTGGCGACCCAGGCCGCCATCTTCGAGGCCACGGCTCAGATTCTCGAAGCGCAGGGGGAGGGCGCCCTGACCACAAACGCCATCGCCGAGCGGGCGGGGATCAGCATCGGCACCCTCTACCAATATCATGCCGACAAGGCCTCGATCCTGGTGGCCATGGCGCTGGCCGAAAACGCCAAGGTCCGCGAGCAACTGATGGCCGCGGCGGGTCCGGAGGGGGTGTCCAGCGCGCGCCTCGCCATCCGCGTCCAGATCGCCATCATGGCCGACCGCCCCGCCACGCGCCGGGCCTGCCTCAAGGCGATCCTGGCGACCGACCTTATCCCCACCGAGGAGAAGACCACCAACCGCCTGATCGAACGCCACCCCGGTGACCGCCTGGACCGGTTCGTCATCAGCCGGGCGGTGATCGGAGTGATCCGCGCCGCGGTGCTGGAGGCTTCGCCGGTGCTGGCCGATCCAGGGCTGGAAGATGCGCTGCTGAACCTGGTGGAGCGGTATTCGGCTTGACCTCCCGTAGGGACCCTGGAACCTCGCCCCATGACGTTTCGCCTCGCCGTCGCCCAGAGTCTTGTCGGTCTCGACCAGCATGCCAACGCTGCGGCGGTGCGGGATTTGATGCGTCAGGCCCGCGCCGCCGGGGCGGACCTGGCGCACTTTCCGGAAGGCGCGGTTTCGGGCTACCCCTCCGGCCCCGGCAAGCCCCATTTCAAGGGCTGGTCGGTGGACTGGGAGGGCCTGCGCCGGGAGCTGGAAGACATCGCCAAGCTCGCCGCCGAGCTCGAGCTCTGGGTCGTGGTCGGCGCCAACCACCGGCTGTCGGGGGAGACCCGCCCCCACAACAGCCTCTACGTCATCTCGCCTCAGGGAGAACTGGCGGGCCGCTACGACAAACGGCTGATCTCGGGCAGCGAACTCGCCGACTTCTACACCCCGGGACGTGATCCCCTAGTGTTCGAGGCCGGCGGCTTCCGTTTCGGCTTGGCGCTCTGCATCGAGGTGAACTTTCCCGAACTCTTCCTGGAGTACGGCGCCCTGGGCGCCGACGTCGTCCTGTTCTCCACCTATTCGGAGGACCCGATCTTCGGGGTGATGGCCCAGGCCTATGCGGCCGCCACCAACTGTTGGGTCAGTCTGTCGGCGCCGGCCCAGTTCAGCCGGGTCCTGAGCTCCGGCGTCATAGGGCCTCACGGCTACTGGCTGTCCCAGGCGCGCCGCGACGGCCAGCCGGCCCTGGCGATCACCGATCTGGACCGGGCTGATCCGGCGCTCGACATGGCGCTCAACAAGGCCCGGCCCTGGCGCGCCAAGGCCCGGACCGGCGACATCTACGGCGCGCGCAACCTCGATGACCGGCGGAGCCGAGACCAGAGCCGGTTCTAGCCGGGCGCCTTGTGGATGGGGTCGATCCAGGCCACGCCCTCCGGCCTCTCCACCGGCTCGATGTCCAGGTTCACCACCACGGCGTCGCTGTCGCTGCGCACCAGCAGGCATTCCAGGGTTTCGTCCGCCGAGGCGTTGATCTCCTGGTGCGGCACATAGGGCGGCACATAGATGAAGTCGCCGGGGCCCGCCTCGGCGGTGAATTCCAGCTTCTCGCCCCAGCGCATCCGGGCCCGGCCCTTCAGCACATAGATCACGCTCTCCAGCGGCCCGTGGTGATGGGCGCCGGTCTTGGCGTCGGCGTGGATATGGACGGTGCCGGCCCAGAGTTTCTGAGCGCCGACGCGGGCGAAGTTGATGGCCGCGGCCCGGTCCATGCCCGGCGTCTGGGGCGTGTTGGTGTCGAGCTGGTCGCCGGGGACCACGCGGACCCCGGTGTGTTTCCAGGCGTCTTGCGGAATATCGGACATCGGCTCGGCCTCCGGCTGAGACCCTAGACTATGCCCTTCGCCCGCAGCTCCGCCACCCTGTCCGCGCTCAGCCCCGCCAGGCCGGTCAGCACCTCGTCGGTGTGCTGGCCCAGGGTCGGGCCGGGCCAACGGACCTTGCCGGGGGTCTCCGACATCCTGGGGAAGGCGCCCTGCATCTTGATCCTGCCGAACACCGGGTGGTCGGTCTCCACGATGGTCTCGCGCGCCTTGAACTGCTCGTTCTCCAGCATGTCGGGCGCGCGGAACACCCGGCCCGAGGGGATGCCGTCAGCCTCCAGCAGGGCCAGCAGGTCGGGCAAGGCAAAGTCCTTGGTCCAGGCCGCGATGATGTCGTCCAGCTCGGCCTGGTTCACCCCGCGCGAGGCGTGGTCGACGAACTTCGGATCCTTGGCGAGGTCGGGCATGCCCATGGTCTGCGCCAGCCGGGCGAAGACGGTGTCCCCGTTGCCGCCGATCAGGATCATCTCGCCCTCCGCGCAGGGATAGACGTTCGACGGCGCGATACCCGGCAGGATGGAGCCCGAGCGTTCGCGGACATAGCCGGTCAGGTCGTACTCGGTGACCAGGTTCTCCATCACCGCCAGCACGCTCTCATAGAGGGCGACGTCCAGCATCTGGCCACGGCCCGTATTGGCCCGGTGGTGCAGGGCCATGGTGATCCCCATCACCGCGTGCATGGCCGTCAGGCTGTCGCCGATGGAGATGCCGGCCCGGGCTGGGGGCCGGTCGGGTTCGCCGGTGACGTGGCGCAGGCCGCCCATGGCCTCGCCGATCAGGCCATAGCCGGCGCGGCTGGCATAGGGGCCGGTCTGGCCGAAGCCGGAGACCCGGGCCATGATCAGCCCCGGATTGATGGCCGACAGGGCCTCATATCCCATGCCCCACTTCTCCATGGTGCCAGGCCGGAAATTCTCGATCAGGATGTCGGCCTTGGCGATTAGGCCCGCGGCGATCTCGCGGCCTTCGGGCGTACGCAGGTCCAGGCCCACCGACTGCTTGTTGCGCCCGATCACCGGCCACCAGGGCGACAGCCCCTGGGGCAGGCTGCGGCCCCACTGGCGCATGGGGTCGCCCACCTTGGGATCCTCGATCTTGATCACCCGGGCCCCGAAGTCGCCCAGGATCTGCCCTGCGAAGGGCCCGGCGATCAGGGTGCCCATCTCGATGACCACCAGGTCCTTCAGGGGGCCTTGGTTGGCGGCGTCGGTCATTTGGGGGCTCCGGGCAGGTCGGCTTGGATGGCGGACCCGTTGGACCCGCCTGACCCCGCGTCTGTCAATCTCGCCGGCCGGGTTCCCGTCGCGCGCCCGCGCGGGGTTCCCTTCCACCCGGCGCGGGCGTAAGGCGGCTCTCATGACCGATTACGTCCTTGCTCCGCCGGCCCAGACCAGCGTCCCCGTCGAGGGCTCGAACGCCCTCTTCCCCGTCCGCCGCGTCTATTGCGTGGGCCGCAACTATGCCGCCCACCGGCGCGAGATGGGGGGCGACGACCGCGACCCGCCGTTCTTCTTCGCCAAGCCCGCCGACGCCGTCGTCATTCCCGGCGGCGCGGTCTCCTATCCCCCCCGCACCGCCAACCTGCACCACGAGATCGAGCTGGTGGTGGCGCTGAAGGGCGGTGGCGCCAACGTCCCCGTCGAGCGCGCCCTCGACCTGGTCTATGGCTACGCGGTCGGCGTCGACCTGACGCGCCGGGACTTGCAGAACGCCGCCAAGGACAAGGGCCAGCCCTGGGAAGCCGG
>NZ_JAUSCJ010000036.1 GCF_030651185.1 Phenylobacterium sp. | reverse complement strand
GGCGGCGGCGGCGGCGGCCACGGCCGGCGCGTTCGCCATCGTCCTCGGCGCGCTCTTCGCTCTCGCCACGGGCTTCACGAGCGACGACCGGGTTGCGGCCGCCCTCTTCATCTTCGTCGTCCTCGGCTTCGAGGATCTCTTCGTCGTCCTCTTCCTCGTCCTCGATTTCGCTGTCATCGAAGTCGTCGTCGTCGGGCACGTAGGCCTGCAGCGGGGTGTGGTGCACCACGGCGTGCTCGGGACGCGCCTCGGTGGCCGTGCGCTCGATCTCGTGATCGGCGTGGTTCATGGCGTCGTCGATGACGATGGTGACGAACAGGCCCAGGCCCTCGTTGATCCGCGCCAGGTGGTTGCGCTTCTCATTGAGGATGTAGAGGCCGACGGCGCGCGGAACCTTCAGGGTGGCTTCGCCGCCGCCCTTCAGGGCCTCGCCCTCGACAGTACGCAGGGCCGACAGGGCGCTGGACTCGACAGAACGGACGCGGCCGGTTCCGGCGCAGTGTTCACAGACGTGGGTGGTGCCTTCCAGCACACCGGACCGGCGGCGCTGGCGGCTGATCTCCATCAGGCCAAAGCCGCTGATCTTGCCCATCTGGACACGCGCGCGGTCGTCCTTGAGGGAGTCCTTCAGCTTCTTCTCGACCGCCCGGTTGTTCTTCGACTCATCCATGTCGATGAAGTCGATGACGATCAGGCCGGCAAGGTCGCGCAGACGCAGCTGGCGGGCGGTCTCTTCGGCCGCCTCCATGTTGGTCTTGAGCGCCGTCGCCTCGATGTTCCGCTCGCGGGTGGCGCGGCCGGAGTTCACGTCGACGGCCACCAGGGCCTCGGTCTGGTTGATCACCAGATAGCCGCCGGAGCGAAGGGGCACGGTGGGGGTGTAGATCTGGGCGAGGTGGTCCTCGACCTTGTGCTTCACGAACAGCGGGGTGGATTCGCGATAGGCCTGAACCTTCTTGGCCTGCGACGGCATCAGCATGCGCATGAAGTCGCGGGCTTCCTTGAAGCCAGCCTCGCCCTCGACCCAGACCTCGTCGATGTCCTTGTCGTAGAGGTCGCGGATGGTGCGCTTCACCAGGTCCTCTTCCTCATAGATGAGGGCCGGGGCCACCGAGTGAAGGGTGGTGTCGCGGATATTCTCCCACAGACGCAGCAGATACTCGTAGTCGCGCTTGATCTCGGCCTTGGTGCGCTTGGCGCCCGCCGTGCGGACGATCAGGCCCATGCCCTGCGGCACGTCCAGGCTCTGGACCACGCCCTTCAGGCGCTTGCGGTCGGTGACGGTGGTGATCTTGCGCGAAATGCCGCCCCCACGAGCGGTGTTCGGCATCAAAACGCCGTATCGGCCGGCCAGGGAGAGGTAGGTGGTCAGGGCCGCGCCCTTGTTGCCGCGCTCTTCCTTGACGACCTGGACCAGCATGATCTGCCGGCGGCGGATCACTTCCTGGATCTTGTAGCGACGCATCAGCCGCCGGCGGCGCCGGGCGACTTCCTCGTCCATGACGTCGTCTTCGTCCGCGTCGGACGCGTCGTCGTCGTCATCGTCGTTTTCGGAGGTCGGGTTCCCACGGCCGCGCGGCTCGTGGTCGTCCTCGTCATCGGCCTCTTCGCGCATCAGCGCTTCGCGGTCGGCCACCGGGATCTGGTAATAGTCCGGGTGGATTTCGTTGAAAGCCAGGAATCCGTGCCGGTTGCCGCCATATTCTATGAAGGCGGCCTGAAGAGACGGTTCGACCCGCGTCACCTTGGCGAGGTAGATATTCCCCCGGAGCTGTTTGCGGTTCTGGCTTTCGAAATCGAATTCTTCAACCCGGGTTCCGTCGATCACCACCACACGCGTCTCTTCTGCGTGAGCGGCGTCGATAAGCATTTTCTTGGACATATAGGCGATCTCCGAGGCGCGCCTGGAGCTCTAGGCTCGGGCGCTGCCGGTTTGTCATGAGGGCGCGCGCGCCTGCGCCGGCCGCGTCAGAGACGCGGGCGGTGGAAGGCCGGAAAGGGGCTCGAGCGGCGCTGCCCATAGTTGTTTCCCAGGCGCACTCTTAGCGAGCACGGATCGGATTGATGCGTCATGGCCGAGGATTCGGCCGAAGCCGACGCAGGCTTCGCGCGGAACATGGCCCTGACAGGCAGGGCGTCCTCCGGCGCGGGGGGACATTGCAACAGTAAGCTGAAAAAAGAAAGACAATCGGCTTCAGCCCCCATTCAGCCAGGACGGGTTAACCGTTTCTCCACGCTGCTAAGGGGTATATGGGGTTCAAATCCAAATGCGTGTGGTGTGGGGCATTGTGCTCGCAAAAGTAGGTGTCGCCTTCGACCGGTTCGGGAAGCGTACCCTTGCGGCCTTCGCCGCGGGAGTCTGCTGCCTGGCGCTCGCCGCTGTGGGCCAGGCGAAAGCCTCGGGCGGCGGTGTGCTGAAGGTTCGCCTCGGCGGTGACCAGACCGAGACCCGCATCGTCATCGATCTCGACCGCTCGGCCTCCGGCAAGGTCGCGTCGGACGGGGCGAGCGACCGACGCATTGTCGTGAACCTGCCCGGCGTCAGCGCTGACCGCACTCTGCAGGGCGGTGGTCAGGGCCTGGTGAAGACCTGGATGCTCGATGGCGGCCCCATGGGCGCGCGCCTGCGTATCGACCTCGCCAACGATGCGATCATCAAGCGCCGTTTCCTGTTGCCGCCGGCCGACGGCGCCGCCAACTACCGCTATGTGATCGACATCGCCGCGACCGCGCCGCGCGCGCCGGGCGAGCGCGTCACCCTGATCTCCAACACCGCTCCGCCCATCCGGCCGGCGCCGCTCAATCTGAAAAAGACCGTGGTCATCGACGCCGGCCATGGCGGCAAGGACCCGGGGGCCATCGGCTCAAGCGGCTTCGAGAAGGAAGTGACACTGGCCGCCGCCTTGGCCCTGAAGGCTCGCCTGGAGCGGACCGGCCGCTACCGCGTGGTGATGACACGGTCCTCCGACGTCTACGTGCCCTTGGAAAGCCGTGTGCCGATCGCGCGCAAGTCGGGCGCCGACCTGTTCATCTCGCTGCACGCCGACTCAGGCCCCAACACCAGCACCCGCGGCGCCAGCGTCTATACCCTCGCCGACCGCGCCGTGGCCCGCTCGCAGAAGCTGGTCTCCAAGGACGATTGGTTCATGAAGGTGAACCAGGCCGACCGGGGCGTCTCCGGCATCCTGTTCGACCTGACCCAGCGTTCCACCAAGAATCGCTCGGCCACCTTCGCCGAAATGGTCCTCGACCGGATTTCCGATGGGGACATGCGCCTGCTGCGCCGCAGCCACCGGGAGGCTGGACTTGCGGTGCTTCTGGCCCCCGACGTGCCCGCCGTGCTGCTGGAAATGGGCTTTGTAAACAATCCTGAAGACGAAGCTTTCCTCCGCGATCCCGCCGGCCGGGCCAAGCTGATGAATGCCGTCGGCGACTCCATCGACGCCTACTTCGCGCAAGAGACCCGGCTGGCGTCGCGCTAAGTCTCAGCGCGTCACAAAACCGGCTTTCCCTTTTCCGAAACCCGCTCTAGACGATGACCATGCGGGAGGAGGGCGCCCGCGGAGGTCTGTCAGTCTTGAACCCCCCGGAAAGATGGGTCGCGATCGCCGGCGTCGCCGTGTTGAGCGCAATCGCGTTGGCTGGGTTCGCCATCGCCATCTACGCCGCTTGGCTGTTCCATGACATGCCCGATGCGGGGGACCTGGTGGACTACCGTCCGCCCACCGCCACCCGCGCCTATGCCTGGGACGGCACCCTGATCGGCGAGTTTTCCCGCGAACGCCGGATCTTTGTCCCCTACGACAATATTCCGCCGCAACTGGCCCAGGCCTTCCTGGCGGCGGAAGACCGCAACTTCTTCCAGCACTCGGGCGTGGACGCCATGGGCCTGACCCGGGCCATGATGCGCAATGTGCTGAACGCCGCCCGCGGCAAGCGCCTCGAAGGCGGCTCGACCATCACCCAGCAGGTGGCCAAGAACGTCCTGCTGACCAGCGACGCCACCGTGGGGCGCAAGCTGAAGGAGGCGATCCTCGCCCGGCGCCTGGAGCAGACGCTGAACAAAGAGCAGATCCTTGAGCTCTATCTGAACGAGATCTGGCTGGGCTATCGCTCGTATGGCGTCGGCGCGGCGGCCTACAACTATTTCGGAAAGTCGATTTCCGACCTCACCCTGGCTGAGAGCGCCTATCTGGCCGCCCTGCCCAAGGGGCCGGACAACTACCATCCGATCCGGCGCAAGGCGAACGCCATCGCCCGCCGCAACTGGATCATCGGCCAGATGGCTGACCTCGGCTGGGTCAGCCGCGTCGACGCCGAAAACGCGCTGAAGGAGGACCTCAAGGTCCAGAAGGCTCCCAGCCGCGCCAAGTATCGCGACGCCGACTTCTTCGTGGAGGAGGTCCGCCGCCGCGGCCTGGCCACCCTCGGCCAAAGGCTGAACGAGGGCGGCTACTACATGCGCACCACCCTCGATCCGGAAATGCAGACGGCGGCCCGGGTGGCCCTGATGCATGGCCTGGAGCAGTACGACCGCCGCCATGGCTGGCGCGGGGCCTGGGGCCACGTGACGATCGCGCCGGGCTGGGAGGCGCTGGCCAAGAAGAAGACCCTACCGGCCGAGCGCCGCACCTGGCAGCCGGCGGTGGTCACCGAGTCTTCCAACACCAATGTCCGCATCCAGGTGGCCGACGGCGGCGCAACGGGCGCCCTGGTGGCCGAGGACGTCGCCTGGGCCCGCGCGGGCCGCGGCGTGCCGGTTGTCGGCGACCTGATCTTCGTGGAACCTCTCGAAAAGGGCGGCGGCTATCACCTGAAGCAGGTGCCCGCTGTGAACGGCGCCCTGGTGGCCATGGAGCCCAACTCCGGGCGGGTCCTGGCCATGGTGGGCGGCTACTCCTTCTCGCTCTCCAACTTCAACCGCTCGACCCAGGCGATGCGCCAGCCGGGTTCGGCCTTCAAGCCGCTGGTCTATGCCACCGCGCTCGAGAACGGCTACACGCCGGGCAGCGTCGTCATGGACAGCGCCATCACGCTGAAGGGCGCGGCCGGGGCCGACTGGACGCCGGAGAACTACAACAAGAAGTACTATGGCGCCCTGACCCTCCGGAAAGGCCTGGAGCTGTCGCGCAATGCGATGACCGTGCGCCTGGCCCAGGGTGTCGGAATGTCGAAGATCAGCGACATGGCCATCAAGCTGGGGGTCGTGCGCGACATGGAGCCGGTGTTGGCCATGGCGTTGGGCGCCGGCGAGACGACGCCCTTCAAGCTGACCGCGGCCTACGCCTCCTTTGTGAACGGGGGCCGCAAGGTCGAGCCGCACCTGATCGAGCTGGTGCAGGACCGCGAAGGCAAGACCATCTTCCGCGCCGACAAGCGGGACTGCCCGCGCTGCGACGCCGGCTTCAACGGGGACGAGAGCCCTCGCATCGCCCCGGGCGGCGCGCAGCTGATGGATCCCATCACAGCCTATCAGATCACCTCCATGCTGCAGGGCGTTGTCCAGCGTGGGACGGCGACGTCGGCCTCGGTGCTGGGGCGTCCGGTCGGCGGCAAGACCGGCACCACCAACGAGTACCGGAGCGCCTGGTTCGTCGGCTTCACGCCGCAGATCGTCGCCGGGATCTTCGTCGGCTTCGACGACAACCGCAGTCTGGGAGAGGGCGAGACCGGGACTACCGCGGCGGTGCCGATCTTCACCGAGTTCATGATGGAGGCCACCAAAGGCCTGCCCAAGACCGAGTTCAAGGCGCCCAAGAACGCCAAGTTCGTCATGGTCCGGGGCATCCGCGAGGCCTTCAAGCCCGGCACCGAGCCCAAGGTCGCGATTTCGGCCGGAGCCTATCGCCCGAGCGATGGGCCGCAGCCCTACAATCAGGTCTGGCCCGACGGTCAACCGACCGGCGCGCCGGCGCCGCCGGCGCCGCCGAAGAAGCAGGATGACATGAGCGGGTTGTACTAGTGCGGGCAAACCGCTACTGCCCGCCGCTCACCTTTCGAAGGAATTTCCCATGAGAGCGGATGTTGAGGCTGCCAAGGCCGACATCGAGCAGTCGATCGAACTGCTCAGGAGGCGTCTTTGACTGGGAACCTGCCCTTCGAAAACTGCATGAGCTGAACGCCCGGGTCGAAGACCCGACCCTCTGGGACAACGCCGAGGCCGCCCAGGCCATCACCCGCGAGCGCGCCAAGCTGGCCGCAAGCGTCGAGGCCTTGCAGTCCATCGAGCGCGATCTGGCCGACGCCATCGGCTATGCCGAAATGGCCGACGAGGAGGGCGACGAAGCCTCCCTCGACGAAGCGCGCACCCAGCTCAAGGGGCTGAAGGAGCGCGCCGGTCGCGCCGAGCTGGAGGCCTTGCTGTCGGGCGAGGCCGACGGCAATGACGCCTTCATGGAAATCAACTCCGGGGCCGGCGGCACCGAGTCCAACGACTGGGCCGGCATGCTGCTGCGCATGTACACCCGCTGGGCCACGGCCCACGGCATGACCGTCGACTTCCTGGAAGAGACCTCGGGCGAACAGGCCGGGATCAAGTCGGTCACCCTGCAGTTCAAGGGCCACAACGCCTATGGCTGGCTGAAGACCGAGGCCGGGGTCCACCGCCTGGTGCGCATCTCGCCCTTCGATTCGGCCGCCAAGCGGCACACCAGCTTCGCCTCGGTCTGGGTCTATCCGGTGGTGGACGACACCATTGTCATCGACATCAACCCGTCCGACGTGCGCACCGACACCTACCGCGCCTCGGGCTCGGGTGGCCAGCACATCAACAAGACCGATAGCGCCGTGCGCCTGACCCACCTCCCGACCGGGGTGGCCGTGGCCTGCCAGTCCGGCCGGTCGCAGCACCAGAATCGGGACGAGGCCTGGAAGATGCTCCGGGCCAGGCTCTACGAGATGGAGTTGCAGAAGCGTGAGGCGGAAGCCCAGGCCATGGAGGACCAGAAGACCGACATCGGTTGGGGCCACCAGATTCGCTCCTACGTCCTGCAGCCCTACCAGATGGTCAAGGACCTGCGGACCGAGGTGGAGACGTCCGACACCCAAGGGGTTCTGGACGGCGATCTGGACGCCTTCATGGGCGCGTCCCTGGCCCAGCGGGTGGGCATCACCCGCGAGGGCTAGGCAATGATCCGCTGTGAGTGGGCGCGGGAGGGAATCGAGGCCCTGCGGCCGCACGTATCGGTCTTGGTGATCGTCGACGTGCTGTCGTTCTCGACGGCGGTGGACATCGCCGTCGGTCGCGGCGCCCTGATCTACCCGTTCCCGCTGGGCGACTTCGAGGCGGCCCAGGCGGCGGCTGCGGAGGTCGGCGCCATGGCTGCGGCCCCCAAGCGCGCGGCGGGCGGTCAGTTCAGCCTGTCGCCGGCCAGCCTGCGCCACCTGAACCCCGGCGACAGGCTGCTGTTGCCGTCACCGAACGGCTCGCGCCTCTCCCTGGCCTGTGGAGACATCCCGGTGCTGGCCGGCTGTCTTCGCAACGCCCGCACCGTGGCCGCCAAGGCCCGGGATCTGGCGGGGCATGGGGATATCGGCCTGATCCCGGCGGGGGAGCGCTGGCCCGGTGACACCCTGCGTCCGGCCATCGAGGACCTGATCGGCGCCGGCGCCATCATCGACGCCCTGGACGGCGCGATGACAGCCGAGGCTCGCGTCGCCCGTGACGCCTGGCGCAGCGCCGCGCCTAACCTGGAGGCGGTCATCCGCGACAGCCTGTCAGGCCGCGAACTCATTGAGCGCGGCTTTGCGATCGACGTGGACCTGGCCCTGCAGAGCGAAGCCAGCGCCGTGGCGCCGATGCTCCGCGACGGGGCCTATATCGCCGGCTGAACGTCCGGAGCCGCGGCCGCCTTGGGGTCGGGTCCGTAGCGGTTCTCGCCAGGCGTGCCGTCGAGGATCATGAAGATCAGCAACACCAGATGGCCCAGGATCGGGATCAGGCCCAACAGAAGCCACCAGGCTGTCCGGCCGCTGTCATGCAGCCTGCGGAAGCTGACCGCCATCGACGGGATGAAGATGTAGAGACAGAAGCCGAAATAGAGCAGGGCGATGACGGCGGAGGCCGGCGTGGCGAAGGCGTCGTCGCCCAGGTCGCCGCCGACGAACCAGGACAAGATCCCGGTCGTCATCTGCACGAGAGCCACGAACAGCGCGAATAGCCAGTATTCCGAGCGTCGCGCCCGGCCGGTGAAGTCGGTATACTTACGTAGTGGCTGCAACATAAGGTCCATGGAGCTCTCCCTGGCAGATCGGGAAAGCTTAGCCCCTAAGGCGGCGCTTGCAACCCAACGTTTAGACCGGCTTGGGCGCCAGTCCGGGGGTCGGGGCGGGCGCTGCGGCCTGGGCCAGGGGGCTCGGCGCGGGCGTCGGCGGGGTGGCGGGCCGCTGGAACTTCAGGCTGCGGCCCTGGAAGAAGGCGCCGGTTTCCATGGCCAGTTGCTCATGGGTGATGTCGCCGTCGACATAGGCCGTGCCGTAGAGGCGGACCTGCTTGGCGGTGACGGCGCCGATGATGCGGCCGCGCGCCTCGATGGCCTCGGCATAGACGCCGCCTTCGATGTGCCCGGTTTCGCCCACGGTCAGCTTGCCGACCCGGACATCGCCGCGCACCACGCCGTCGATGTGGACTTCACCCTCGCCGGTGACATTGCCCTCAATGGTGATGTTCTCGCTGATCAGCGAGGCCGCGCGGGGCGCCTTGCGCTGGGCCGCCGGATCGGCGGCGAGCGGGGCCGGGGCGGCGTCGAACTTCACCGGGGGCTTGGCGGGGGTCTTAGCTGTTTTGGAGAACATAATCGCCGGCTTTCACGAAACGGTCGGGGTTCTGGGCGCGTCCATTGACCCAGACCTCGTAATGAAGATGCGGACCGGTGGAGCGGCCGGTCGAACCCATGGCCCCGATGCGCTGACCCACCGCGACCCGCTGCCCGGCGTTGACGCCGATAGCCTGCAGGTGCGCGTAGCGCGTCTTGAAACCACCCCCGTGGTCTATCTCAATGGTGTTGCCATATCCCGAACGCACGCCGGTGAAGGACACCACACCCGGCGCCGTCGTGTAGATCGGCACGCCGAAACCGCCCACGAAGTCGAGGCCCGAGTGGAAGGCCGGACGCCGCGTGAAGGGATCGAAGCGCACGCCAAAGCCGCTGGATTGGCCGGTGCGGTTGGTGGGCCTGGCGAAGGGCAGCTTGGCGGCGGCGTCGGCGAGCGCGGCGGCCTCCGACATGTTGGTGGCCGCATGCTGGATACGCACCGCGAAGCCCTCTTCCACGTCCAGGACGGCGGCCAGGGCGCGGGGGTCCTTGGCCTCGATCAGCGGTCCGCCCAGCGAGCCGCCCTTGGGCGTGTAGGAGGTCGGGGTCAGGCCGGCGAGGCGGAAGGCCAAGCGCAGGCGGTCCGCCCGGCTCTTGGCGAAGTTGTCGGCGGCGTCGATCAACCGTTCCTGGCTGGCGCGAACCAGCTCGATGCGGCGCATCGGGTTGGTCCCGGCCGGAATGTTGCCCGCGCGTTGAATGGTGGGCGCCAGCGCCTGGGTGAGGCCCGGCGCGCCCTTGACGTCGGTGAGCAGCATGGCCAGCGCCGCGTGGCGCTTCTCGATGGTCAGGGCCAGGTCGTCGACGGAGCCGTTGGCGGCGTTGAGCTGGGCCACGGCGCTGTTGAGCCGCGCCTGGCGGTCGGCGATCCAGCGTTCGTACTTGGCCTGGGTCCGCGCGATCTCCTGATCGGTCGCCGACAGGGCCATGGCGTTCACCATCATCGCCGCGGTGCAGATGCCCATCCAAAGGGCGCAGACCGCGAGGAGGGAGGCGAAGGTCAGTTGCTTGCCGGTGGTGAGCACGAAGGCCCGCATCTCGCCGCCGGAGCGGACATAAAGATGGCGCTCGGGGAAAAGCTCTTCCAGCGATCGGCGTAGGCGCGCGAAGCGTGTCATACTCACCGCGTCGGTAAGGGAACCAATGTAGCGGCGATATGCGTTGAGATTTTGGGAACGCGCAAGGGGGTTCGCGCCACGGGAGAGCGCGAGCCAGATCAGCTCAATTCTTAACCCGACTGGTTAACGAGCCGTGAACGGCCACGCTAGCTTCGCAGTCAAAACAAGGCGGCGGCGAGCTTGAAATCCGGCGGCCCGCGACAATTGTACAACAGCCCTGACGCGCGAAGGTTCCCGGTTCATCCGTTCGGCGAACGCGTTGCGACCACCCGCCGCAGGCTCGGGAAAGCTTGACCTTAAAGGCTTTTCGCGGCCTTCAGAACCTCTGCGGCATGGTTGGCCACCTTCACCTTGCGCCACACGCGGACCAGCTTTCCGTCCTTGCCGATCAGAAAGGTCGACCGCTCGATGCCCATATAGGTTCGGCCGTACATGTTCTTTTCAACCCAGGACCCGTAGCGCTCGATCACCGCGCCCTCAGGGTCGGAACCTAGCGGCACGGCCAGTGCATATTTTTTCGTAAACTTCGCGTGACTGGCCACGCTGTCCTTCGAGACGCCGATCACCGCGACACCGGCCTTGGCGAACTCGGGCGCCAGGGCGGAGAACTCCTGGGCCTCCTTGGTGCAGCCTGTGGTGTCGTCCTTGGGGTAGAAATAGAGGACGACGCCCTGGCCCTTGAAGTCGGCCAGTCGAACGGGACCCGTCGCGCCGGCCAGTTCGAAGTCAGGAGCGATGGAGCCTTCGGTCAGGTCGGTCATGATCAGGTCCTGCAAGGGGGGCGATGGCCGCAGCCACCGCCGTTGATGTCGGTTCAGACCGGCTTGATCAGCACGATCTTCTTCTTCCCGGCGCCCAGCTTGATGACGCCTTCCACCAGGTCAGCGTCGGTGAGCGTGCGGTCGCCGTCGGTCTCGGCCTTGTCGTTGACCCGCAGACCGCCACCCTTGGCCAGCCTCCGAGCCTCGCCGCGGGACGTCGCCAGGCCCGCGTCGGTGGTCAGGGCCGCCAGCACGATCCCGACCTCAAGGTCGCTCATCGAAATCTCGAAGGTGGGCAGGTCGGCGGAGAGCGCGCCTTCCTCGAACGCCTTGCGGGCGGCCTCGGCGGCCGCATGCGCCGCGTCGGCCCCGTGCAGCATGGTGGTGGCGATATTGGCCAGCACCTTCTTGGCCTCGTTGATGTCGGCGCCTTCCATGGCTTCGTAGCGTGCGACTTCGTCCAGCGGCATGTCGGTGAACAGGCGCAGGAAGCGTCCGACGTCGGCGTCCTCGGTGTTGCGCCAGAACTGCCAGTAGTCATAGGGGCTGCGCATGTCGGCGTTCAGCCAGACCGCTCCGCCCACGGTCTTGCCCATCTTCTGGCCCGAGGCCGTGGACAACAGGGGCGTGGTGAGGCCGAAGGACGGCTTCTGGTCGACGCGGCGGATCAACTCCACGCCGTTGAGGATATTGCCCCACTGGTCGGACCCGCCCATCTGCAGGGTGCAGCCGAACTTGCGCTCCAGTTCCAGGAAGTCGGTGGCCTGCATCAGCATGTAGTTGAATTCGAGGAAGGTCATCGGCTGCTCACGCTCCAGCCGCAGCTTGACGCTCTCGAAGCTGAGCATGCGGTTGATCGTGAAGTGGACGCCGAACTCCCGCAGGAACTGGACGTAGCCCAGCTTCGACAGCCATTCGTCATTGTCGACCATCACCGCATCGGTGGGGCCGTCACCGAAGGTCAGGAACTTCGCGAACACCGTCTTGATGTTGTCGATGTTCGACTGGATCTGGGCCTCGGTGAGCAGGGGGCGCGACTGGTCCTTGTCGGTGGGGTCGCCGACCTTGGTGGTGCCGCCGCCCATCAACACGATGGGCTTGTGTCCTGCCTGCTGCAGACGGCGCAACATCATGATCTGGATCAGGCTGCCGACGTGCAGGCTGGCGGCCGTGGCGTCGAAGCCGATGTAGCCGGTGACGATGCCCTTGCTCGCCGCCTCGTCCAGCTCCACCGGATGGGTGATCTGATGAATGTAGCCGCGGGCCTGCATGGTGCGCAGCAGGTCGGACTTGAAGGCGGGTTGGTCGGCGGACATGGGTGTGGGCTCTTCTAGGGACGCGTGCGGCTCTAGCACGCGGCGATCCAGGATTTCGAGGGTCATCTGAATGGTCTCCTGAGGCATGGGGCCGGAGACCGTCAATTTCTGAGGAGGGGCGCCGACCGGGTTAGGGGTGGCGCGAGATCGGGTCCGCACCTGCTCTAGGGCAGGCGGTAATAACGTCCAGCGAGGGCGGCGCGGGTGATCATGGGCGCTAGGTATCGGGCGGGGCCCGTCGCCGTCAAGCTTGGCCCCGTCGCGAATTGCTCTCCACCTCGCGGGCGGGCGCCGCTAGCATGGACGCATGCGTCTAGCGTTGGAACGGCATCGAGACTCGCAGGGCGCGACGGCGGCCACCGGCATCGAGGTGGAGATCACCTGGCCGGCGCCCGGCGTGCTGGCCCTGACCTATGTGGTCAGCGGCGATATCGCGGCTTTGGCGCTGCCGCCCGCGGCGCCCGCCGCGCGAACCGACGAGCTATGGCGGCACACCTGCCTGGAGGCCTTCGTGGGCGAGGGCGGGGAGGCGGGATACTACGAGTTCAACCTGGCGCCCTCCGGCCAGTGGGCGGCCTACCGGTTCCATGGCTATCGGCAGGACATGGAAGTCGCGGGTGGGGCAGGTGATCCGCGCATCCATTCCGCCTCGACGCCCGATCGCCACACCCTGACCGCCACCCTGACCCTGGCCGGCTTGCCCGGGCTGAGCCCCGACGCCGCTTGGCGTCTGGCCCTGTCGGCGGTGATCGAGCAGATCGACGGGCAGAAATCCTACTGGGCCCTGGCCCATCCCTCCGGCCGCGCGGACTTCCATCACGCCGACGGCTTTTCTCAATTCCTCACGCCAGCAGAGCGCGCATGAAATTTGGCCTCGATCGACTCCTCGCCGACCCGGAACTGCGCGCGCCCTTGAAGGGGCGCCGCGTGGGGCTCGTGGCCCACCCGGCCTCGGTGACCCACGACCTGACCCATGCCCTCGACGCCCTGGCCGCCTGCGAGGAAATTCAGCTCTCCTCGGCCTTCGGACCCCAGCATGGCCTGCGCGGCGACAAGCAGGACAATATGGTGGAGAGCCCGGACTTCGACGACCCGGTGCTCGGCATCCCGGTGTTCAGCCTCTATGGCGAGGTGCGCCGCCCCACCGGCCAGATGATGAGCACCTTCGACGTGGTGCTGATCGACCTGCAGGACCTCGGCTGCCGCATCTACACCTTCGTCACCACCCTGCGGTACATGCTCGAGGCCGCCGCCGCCCACGGCAAGGAAGTCTGGGTGCTGGACCGCCCCAACCCCGCCGGCCGCCCGGTGGAAGGCCTGACCCTGAGGGCGGGCTGGGAGAGCTTCGTCGGCGCCGGCGCCATGCCCATGCGCCACGGCCTGACCTTGGGCGAGCTGGGCCACTGGTTCATCAAGACCTTCGACCTCGACGTGAAGTACCGGGTGATCGAGATGGAGGGCTGGGCGCCTGAGGCGGCGCCAGGGCACGGCTGGCCGCTCGCCGAGCGCGTCTGGGTCAATCCCAGCCCCAACGCCCCGAATCTCTGGATGGCGCGGGCCTATGCCGGCACGGTGATGCTGGAGGGCGCGACCCTGTCGGAGGGACGCGGCACCACCCGGCCCCTGGAACTGTTCGGCGCCCCGGATATCGACGCCCGCGCGGTACTGGAGCAAATGAAGGCTTTCGCGCCGCAATGGCTGGAGGGCTGCATCCTGCGGGAGTGCTGGTTCGAGCCGACCTTCCACAAGCATGTGGGCAAGCTCTGCAACGGCGTGCAGATCCATACCGAGGGGCCGGCCTACGATCACGAGGCCTTCAAGCCGTGGCGGGTCCAGGCCCTGGCCTTCAAGGCCATCCGCAGGCTCTATCCCGACTACCCGTTGTGGCGGGATTTCCCGTACGAGTACGAGCTCGGCAAGCTGGCCATCGACGTCATCAACGGCGGGCCGCTGCTGCGGGAATGGGTGGACAATCCGGCGTCCACGGCCGCGGACCTCGACGCCATCACGGTCCCTGACGAGCAGGCCTGGCTGACCGAGCGCCAGCCGCACCTGCTCTATTAGGAACCCTAGATCGGGTCGGCTTCGATGCGCTTGTCGAGATAGGTCCCGACGCGCTGTTCGACGTCGGGCAGGTTCTCGGCCCAGAAGTGGGTCGCGCCCTCGATCACCTCGTGGTCGATGACGATGCCCTTCTGGGTGCGCAGCTTGGAGACCACGCGCTCGACTTCCACCGGCGGCACCACGGTGTCTGCCCCGCCGTGCAGGATCAGGCCCGAGGCCGGGCAGGGGGCCAGGAAGCTGAAGTCGTACATGTTGGTGGGCGGGGAGACCGAGATGAAGCCGTCCGTCTCCGGGCGGCGCATCAAGAGCTGCATGCCGACCCAGGCCCCGAAGGAATAGCCGGCGACCCAGCACTGAGAGGCGGCCGGGTTGGTGGTCTGCAGCCAGTCCAGGGCCGTGGCCGCGTCGGCCAGTTCGCCGATACCGCTATCGAACTCGCCTTGGCTGCGGCCCACGCCGCGGAAGTTGAAGCGCAGGGTCGAGAAGCCGCGCTTCATGAACAGGTGGAAGAGCTGAACCGCCACCGGGTGGTTCATCTGGCCGCCAGCACGCGGGTGCGGGTGCAGGATCAGCGCGATCGGCGCCGTTTCACTCTTGCCCGCCGAGTACCGGCCTTCGATGCGGCCGGCCGCGCCGGTCAGAACCACTTCAGGCATGCCATCCTCACGTCGAATAGTTGACTCACGCGCTTGGTCTTCCTAGATCACGCCCACGAACGAGCTTCTGGGATATGGCCCCGCGCAAGGCGGCGGCTTTAGCACAGGGGCCTTGTCAAACGCTCGAAAATTCGCAACCGGATTTCGCCCGCCCATGCGCCTCAGCACCAAAGGCCGCTACGCCGTGATGGCAATGGCCGATCTCGCGCGCCGTCAGGGCTGCGGCGAGGAGGGCGAGCGCGCCGTGTCCCTGGCCGAGATCGCCGCGCGTCAGCAGATTTCGCTCTCCTATCTGGAACAGCTCTTCGCCCGCCTGCGCCGCCGTGGCCTGGTGAAGAGCCTGCGCGGCCCCGGTGGCGGCTACCTGCTGGCCCGCACCGCCGAGACCACCAACATCGCCGACATCGTCATGGCCGTGGACGAACCCCTGCGCGCCACCCGCTGCTCCACCAAGGGCAAGGGCTGCATGCTGAAGGGCGAGCGCTGCCTGACCCACGACCTGTGGGAAGAGATGGGCCGCCAGATCGAAGGCTACCTGGCCTCGGTCACCCTGGCCGACGTCGTCACCGGCCGCCTGGGCGCGGCGCGGGTGGCGGCATGAGCGGCGTCTATCTCGATTACAACGCCACCGCCCCGGTTCGTCCTGAAGCCATCGTGGCCATGACGCGGGCCCTGGAAACCGGTGGCAATCCGTCCTCGGTCCACGCCGTCGGCCGCGCCGCCCGCGCCATCGTCGAGCAGGCCCGTGAAGATGTCGCGGCGCTGATCGGCGGCCCGGCCTCCACCGTGGTCTTCACCGGCGGCGGCACCGAGGCCAATGCGCTGGCCATCGAAAGCGCCGTGGCCACGGGATCGAAACGCCTGATCGTCAGCGCCATCGAGCATGACAGCGTGCTGGAGACCGCCAAGGCCAGCGGTGTGGCCGTCGAGGTCCTGCCGGTCACGACGCAGGGCGTCGCCGACCTGGCCTGGCTGAAGGCGCGCCTCGACGCCTGGGACGCCGCCGACGGCAAGCCCTTCATCGCCTTGATGCTGGCCAACAACGAAACCGGTGTCATCCAACCCGTGGCGGAAGCCGCGGTGATCGTGCGGCAGGCCGAAGGCTGGCTGCACGTCGACGCCATCCAGGCGGCCGGCAAGATCGCCGTCGACAGCCGCGCGCGCGGCGCCGATACCCTCGCGGTCTCAGCGCACAAGCTGGGTGGACCTCAAGGTGTCGGTGCTCTGACCTTTGGCCCCCGGGCGACGCTCGTGCGCCGCCAGCACGGCGGCGGGCAGGAGCGGGGACGCCGCGCCGGCACCGAGAACGTCGCGGGCATCGCCGGGTTCGGCGCCGCGGCCCGCGCCGCCCTGCGCGACCTGGACGCCTTCCAGCAGCAATCGACCTGGCGCGACCTGGCCGCCACCTGCCTGGCCGCAGAGGGCGCGGTGGTGATCGGCGAGGATGTTCCAAGGCTGGCCAACACCCTCTGCGTGGCGGCCCGTGGCCAGGGCGCGGACCTGCAGGTCATGGGTCTCGACTTGATGGGTGTCATGGTCAGCGCCGGCTCGGCCTGTTCCTCTGGCAAGGTGAAGGCCAGTCACGTGCTGACCGCCATGGGCCTGACCGACCTGGCCGCCTGCGCCATCCGGGTCAGCGGCGGCTGGGCCACCAACGAGACCGACTGGGCCGCCTTCGTCGCGGCCTGGAGCGACATCCATTCCCGACACGCGGCCCGTCGCCGCGCGCCGGCGGCTTAGGAGCACCATCATGGCCGCCGTCAAGCAGACCATCGAACATGTTGAAGCCCTGGAGAAATACCAGCACGGCTTTTCCACCGACATCGCCCAGGACTTCGCGCCCAAGGGGCTGAACGCCGACATCGTGCGCTTCATCTCGGCCAAGAAGAATGAGCCGGAATGGATGCTGGCATGGCGCCTGGACGCCTTTGAGCGCTGGCTGGCCATGGACGAGCCGGAGTGGGCCAAGGTCCATTTCCCGCGCATCGACTATCAGGACAGCTACTATTACGCCGCCCCGTCCGAGAAGAAGGGCCCCAAGAGCCTTGACGAGGTCGATCCCGAGATCCTGGCCGTCTACGAAAAGCTCGGCATCTCCCTGAAGGAACAGGCCGTCCTGGCCGGTGTCGAGGGCGCGCCGCGCTACGCCGTGGACGCGGTGTTCGACAGCGTCTCGGTGGTCACCACCTTCAAGAAGGAACTGGCCCAGGTCGGCGTGATCTTCTGCTCCATGAGCGAGGCGATCCGCGAGCATCCGGAACTGGTGAAGCAGTACCTCGGCTCGGTCGTACCGGTGTCGGACAACTACTACGCCTGCCTGAACGCCGCGGTGTTCTCCGATGGCAGCTTCGTCTATGTGCCGCCGGGCGTCCGCTGCCCGATGGAGCTGTCGACCTATTTCCGCATCAATGCGGAGAACTCCGGCCAGTTCGAGCGCACCCTGATCATCGCCGACAAGGGCGCCTACGTCTCCTACCTGGAGGGCTGCACCGCCCCCATGCGCGACGAGAACCAGCTGCACGCCGCCGTGGTCGAGCTGGTGTTGATGGACGACGCGGAGATCAAGTACTCCACCGTTCAGAACTGGTATCCGGGCGATCCCGTGACCGGCAAGGGCGGCATCTACAACTTCGTCACCAAGCGCGCCGACTGCCGGGGCGACCGCTCCAAGGTCTCCTGGACCCAGGTCGAGACCGGCTCGGCCATCACCTGGAAGTACCCGTCCTGCGTCCTGCGCGGCGAGGGCTCGGTGGGCGAGTTCTATTCCATCGCCATCACCAATGGCCGCCAGCAGGCCGACACCGGCACCAAGATGATCCACCTGGGCGCCAACACCCGATCTCGCGTGATCTCCAAGGGGATCTCGGCGGGGAAGTCCTCCAACACCTATCGTGGCCTGGTCTCGGCTCACCCCAAGGCCAAGGGCGCGCGCAACTTCACCCAGTGCGACAGCCTGCTGATCGGCAAGACCTGCGCCGCCCACACCGTGCCCTATATCGAGGCCCGCAATGGCAGCTGCGTCTTCGAGCACGAGGCCACCACCACCAAGCTCTCGGAAGACCAGCTGTTCTACGCCATGCAGCGCGGCCTCTCCCAGGAAGAGGCCGTCCAGCTGCTGGTCAACGGCTTCGTCAAGGACGTGCTGCAGGAGCTGCCCATGGAGTTCGCCGTGGAAGCCCAGAAGCTCGTCGCCATCTCCCTCGAAGGGTCCGTCGGATGACCCTGCCCACTTCGCAACGGATCTCCGCCATGTCCTTCAGGCAAGTCTTTGACGCCGAACGTCTGAAACGCGAGACCGAGCGCCGCGCCCGCGACGACGCCGAGCGCGCCCGCCAGGAGGCCGACGAGGCCCGCTCCCTGCAGCTCTACGAGATCCTGGCCGCCGATCCCGGCTTCCTGGCCGAGAAGAAGCTGACCCTGGAGCACACCCGCTACACGGTCATGCTGGAGCACACCGACTTCCGCCTGCGCGCCTATTTCGAGGATGCCCAGATCAACGTCACCGCCGCCGACAAGCGCTCGGCCACCACCATCACCGCCGCGCCGACCAAGCAGGAGTTCGTCGACAGCGTCGAACAGGCCCTGGTCGTGCTGGCCCAGTACCTCGCCGACGAGACCGTTTGATGCTGCATATCGAGAACCTGCGCGCCGAGGTTGACGGCAAGGAGATCCTCAAGGGTCTGTCGCTGGACGTGCCCGCGGGCGAGGTTCACGCCATCATGGGCCCCAACGGCGCCGGCAAGTCGACGCTGTCCTACGTGCTGACCGGCCGCTCGGGCTACGATGTCACCGGCGGGACCGCGACCCTGGACGGGGAGGACCTGCTGGCCCTCGACCCCAACGAGCGCGCCGCCAAGGGTGTCTTCCTGTCCTTCCAGTATCCGCTGGAGATCCCGGGGGTCCCGGCGCTCACCTTCATCCGCACCGCCATGAACGCCCAGCGCAAGGCGCGCGGTGAGGCCGAGATCACCGCGCCGGCGTTCCTGAAGCTGGCCCGTGAACACGCGGCGGCCCTGAAGATCGACTTCGAGATGCTGAAGCGGGCCCTGAACGTGGGCTTCTCCGGCGGTGAGAAGAAGCGGATGGAGATCTTCCAGATGGCCATGCTGGCCCCGCGCTTCCTGATCCTCGACGAGACCGATTCTGGCCTCGATATCGACGCCCTGAAGATCGTCTCCGAAGGCGTGAACGCCATGCGCTCGCCCGACCGCGGCATGCTGGTGATCACCCACTACCAGCGCCTGCTGGACTACATCAAACCCGACAAGGTCCACGTCCTGGCGGGCGGCCGCATCGCCGCCACCGGCGGACCCGACCTGGCGCTCGAGCTCGAGCGCGAAGGCTACGACAAGTATGCGAGGGCCGCTTGAGCCTTAGCGCCGCCCTGAGATCCGGCGACGTCAGCCTGCTGCCCGGCAAGCGTGACGAAGACTGGAAATGGACCGACCTGCGCGGCCTGCTGCGCGTCCTGCCGGCGACGGCTCCGGCCCTGGACCTCTCCGGCCTGACGCAGGGCCCCTTCGACGCCCTGGCCGATCAGCGCCAAGTGGTGGCCGGGGGCCATGAGAGCGTCTCCATCGACGTTCCGGCCGACAGCAAACTGGCCGTCGCCCTGCGCGTCCTGTCCCGCGACGGCGGCGCGCTCAGCGGCAAGGTTGCGATTCGCGTCGGCGCGGGCGCCAAGCTGCGACTGCTCGAAAGCTATGAGGGCGACGCCAGCGCCTACGTCACCGACACCGCCCTGAGCATCGTCCTCGGCGCCGGAGCCGCCGTGGAACGCGTCGTCCTGGCGGCTGATGGCGCCGAGGGCGTCAATGTCAGCCAGGCTCAGGTGACTCTCGCGCCGGGTGCGGAATACGGCCAGACGGTCATCACCAACGGCGCGCGCCGCCAGCGGATCGAGACCCAGGTCACCCACCCCGGCGCGAACGCCAAGCTGCGTCTCGACGGCCTCTACCTGCTGGAAGAAAAGCGCCACGCCGACCTGACCACCGTGGTCCTGCACCAGGGCGTCGACGGCGCTACCGACCAGTTCACCCGCGGGGTGGTCCGCGACCAGTCGCGCGGCATCTTCCAGGGCCGCATCGTGGTGGAGGAGGGCGCCGATCGCACCGACGCCCGCATGCGCCACAATGCGCTGATCCTGTCCGACAAGGCCGAGATCGACGCCAAGCCCGAGCTGCTGATCTTCGCCGACGACGTGCAGTGCGCCCACGGCAATACGATCGGCGCTTTGGACGAGGAGGCGCTGTTCTACATGCGCCAGCGCGGCCTGCCCGAGACCGAGGCCCGCGCCCTGTTGATCGAGGCCTTTGTCGGCGCCGTGGCCGACCGCATCGGGTTCGAGCCTGTCCGCGACATCGCCCGCGCCTGGGCCGCAGAACGGCTGAGGGGCTGAGTATGGCCTTTGACGTCGAAGCGATCCGCAGTCAATTCCCGATCCTGGCCCGCCAGGTGAACGGCAAGCCGCTGGTCTATCTGGATAGCGCCGCCTCCGCCCAGAAGCCCCGCGCCGTCATCGACGCCATGGTCCACGCCATGGAGTATTCCTATTCGAATGTGCACCGTGGACTCCACACGCTCGCCAATGAAACGACGGAAGCCTATGAAAAGGCCCGCCAAAGCGCCGCCGACTTCATCCACGCAGATCTGGCCGAAATCGTCTTCACCAAGGGTGGGACGGAAGCCATCAACCTTGTGGCCTCGGGCCTTGGCGCGAGCCTGAAGGCCGGCGACGAGATCCTGCTCACCGAGATGGAGCACCACGCCAATATCGTGCCGTGGCACTTCCTGCGCGAGCGTCAGGGCGTGGTCCTCAAGTTCGTGCCCGTGCTCGATGATGGCCAGCTGGACGTGGCCGCAATCCCCGACCTGCTCACGCCCAAGACCAAGGTCGTGGCCCTCACCCACATGTCCAATGTCCTGGGCACGGTGAACCCGGTGGCGCAGATCATCGCCATGGCTCACGACGTGGGCGCGCTGGTCCTGCTGGACGGCTGTCAGGCCATCGTTCACCAGCCCATCGACGTGAAGGCCCTGGACGTCGACTTCTACGTCTTCTCTGGCCACAAGCTCTATGGCCCCACCGGCATCGGCATCCTCTACGGCAAGGCCGAACGTCTGGCGGCCCTGCCGCCCTATCAGGGGGGCGGTGAGATGATCAGCTCGGTCTCCTTGGATGAGATCAGATATGCCGACCCGCCCCACCGCTTCGAGGCCGGCACGCCGCCGATCCTGGAGGCCATCGGCCTGGGCGCCGCCATCGACTGGTTCGCCAAGCTGGACCGCGCCGCCATCGCCGCCCACGAACACAAACTCTATGCCCGCGTCCGCGAAGGCCTGGCCGGCGCCAACTGGCTGAAGGTGATCGGCGACGCGCCCGGCAAGGGCGCGATCCTGTCCTTCACCGTGGACGGGGCCCACGCCCATGACGTGGCCCAGATCCTCGACCGCTACGGCGTGGCCGTGCGGGCCGGATCCCATTGCGCGGAACCCCTGATGCGGCGCTTTGGCGTCACCTCGAGCGCCCGCGCCTCCTTCGCCCTATATAATACGGAAGGGGAGGCCGACGCCTTCGTCGACGCCCTCAACCGTACCCAAGCCTTTTTCGCGTAGAGCCTGACCCATGGACGACGCCACCCCCGTCTCGACCACGCCGATCAGCCAGCACGAGCTGGACGTGATCACCGACCAGCTGATCGAGCAGCTGAAGACCGTGTTCGATCCCGAGATCCCGGTCGACATCTACGAGCTGGGCCTGATCTACAAGGTCGACGTCTCCGACACCAAGGACGTGGCCATCGACATGACCCTGACCGCCCCGGGCTGCCCGGTGGCCGGCGAGATGCCGGGCTGGGTGGAGGACGCGGTCAGGCAAATCCCCGGCATCGGCCAGGTAAAGGTCGACCTGGTCTTCGACCCGCCGTGGGATCCCTCGCGGATGTCCGACGAGGCGAAGCTTTCATTGAACATGTTCTGACCCATATAGATGACATGAACGATCTCAACCTGACCCCTGCCGCCCCCCGCGTTCGCCGCCCGCGGCCCAAGGTCGTCACCCTGACCGACGCCGCCGCCGACCGGGTGCGCGAGATCATGGGCCGCGCCGAGGTCCCCTATGCGGGCCTGCGCGTCGGTGTGAAGAACGGCGGCTGCGCCGGGTCGGAGTACGTCATCGAGTATGCCGAGGTCGCCGCGCCCCTGGACGAGGTGGTGGAGGACAAGGGCGTCACCATCCTGATCGACCCGAAGGCCGTGCTGTTCCTGATCGGCACGGAGATCGACTATGAGACGAGCAAGCTCTCGGCCAAGTTCACCTTCCGCAACCCGAACCAGACCGACGCCTGCGGCTGCGGCGAGAGCGTGACGATCGAACCGGGCAAGGTGCTCGACGCCTAGGGGTGTTGGCTCGATCGTATTTTTCGATGACGTCGATCAGAACAATCGATTTTACCAATTCATAAAAGAAGGTCTCTCTGAGCGCAGTGGAGTTGTCGCCGAGCCGTGGGTTCGGGACCGGAAAATTCCAACGCAAGGGAGACCGACATGGACGCCAAGGTCGAGGATAACGCCCCCGGACAATGCCCGATGGGTCACGGAGCCAAACGCCGCCAAAACAGCGACTGGTGGCCGCAGAACCTGCGCCTTGAAGGTCTGAACCAGCATTCGCCGCGGTCCAATCCCATGGGCGAGGCCTTCGACTACGCCGAGGAATTCAAGAGCCTAGACCTCGACGCGTTGATCGCCGACCTGCGCGCCCTGATGACCGACTCCCAGGACTGGTGGCCCGCCGACTTCGGCCACTATGGCGGGCTCTTCATCCGCCTGGCCTGGCACAGCGCCGGCACCTACCGCGTCACCGACGGCCGGGGCGGGGCGGGCGGCGGACAGCAGCGCTTCGCGCCGCTGAACAGCTGGCCCGACAACGCCAACCTGGACAAGGCGCGCCGCCTGCTGTGGCCGATCAAGCAGAAGTACGGCGCCAAGATCTCCTGGGCGGACCTCTATGTCCTGGTGGGCAATGTCGCCCTGGAGTCCATGGGCTTCAAGACCTTCGGCTTCGGCGGCGGCCGGGCCGACACCTGGGAGCCGGAACAGCTGTTCTGGGGGCCTGAAGGCTCCTGGCTGGGCGACGAACGCTACAGCGGCGAGCGCCAGCTTCACACCGCCCTCGGCGCGGTGCAGATGGGCCTGATCTACGTCAATCCGGAGGGGCCGGGCGGCAATCCCGATCCTGTCGCCTCGGCGCGGGACATCCGCGACACCTTCGCCCGCATGGCGATGAATGACGAGGAGACCGTCGCACTGATCGCCGGCGGCCACACCTTCGGCAAGACCCACGGCGCCGGCGATCCCTCCCTCATCGGTCCGGAGCCGGAAGGCGGCGCGATCGAGGACCAGGGCCTCGGCTGGCGCAGCAAGCACGGGACCGGCTTCGGCGCCGACGCCATCACTGGCGGGCCTGAGGTCACCTGGAGCCAGACCCCGACCCAGTGGAGCAACCACTTCTTCGAGAACCTCTTCGGGTTCGAGTGGGAGCTGGAGGAGAGTCCGGCGGGGGCGAAGCAATGGCGCGCCAAGAACGCCCCGGCCGAAATCCCCGACGCCTTTGACGGCGCCCGGCGGCACGTGCCCAAGATGCTGACCTCGGACCTCGCCCTGCGGTTCGACCCGGCCTACGAGAAGATCTCTCGCCGGTTCCTGGAGAACCCGGATCAGTTCGCCGCCGCCTTCGCCCGCGCCTGGTTCAAGCTGACCCACCGCGACATGGGTCCGATCGGCCGCTATCTCGGCCCGCTTGTGCCGCAGGCGACGCTGATCTGGCAGGACCCGATCCCCGCCGTCGATCACCCGCTGATCGACGCGGCGGACATCGCGGCGCTGAAGGCCAAGGTGCTGGCATCGGGCCTCTCGGTGCCGCAGCTGGTCTCCGCCGCCTGGGCCTCGGCCTCGACCTTCCGCGGGTCAGACAAGCGCGGCGGCGCCAATGGCGCGCGCATCCGCCTGTCGCCGCAGAAGGACTGGGAGGTGAACAACCCCGCCGACCTGGCCCCGGTCCTGTCGGCCCTGGAAGCCATTCAGAGCGAGTTCAACGCCCAGGCAGGCGGCGGCAAGAAGGTCTCCCTGGCCGACCTCATCGTGCTGGCGGGCGGCGCCGCGGTGGAAAAAGCCGCCAAGGATGCGGGCACGGAGGTCGAGGTCCCGTTCGCGCCGGGCCGCATGGACGCCTCGGCGGAGCAGACCGACGCGGCCTCCTTCGCGCCGCTGGAGCCCACCTCCGATGGCTTCCGCAACTACCGACGCGGCGAGCAGTTCATGGCTCCGGAAGAGGCCCTGGTCGATCGGGCGCAACTGCTGCGGCTCAGCGCGCCGGAGATGACCGTGCTGGTGGGTGGCCTGCGGGTCCTGGGCGCCAATGCTGCGGGCTCCAGGGACGGTGTCTTCACCAACCGTCCGGGCCAGCTCACGACGGACTTCTTCGTCAACCTGCTGGACATGGGCACAGAGTGGCAGCCGGCGGGCTCGGACAACGCCTTCCGGGGCGTGGATCGTCACACCAAGGCGCCGAAGTGGACCGCGACCCGCGTCGATCTGATCTTCGGATCCCATGCCGAACTGCGAGCCCAGGCGGAGGTCTATGCCTGCGCTGACTCCAAGGCCAAGTTCGTTCGCGACTTCATTGCCGCCTGGACCAAGGTCATGAACGCAGACCGCCTCGACCTGGCCTGAGGCCCTCACGGCGGCGTCCGCTCCACGGACGCCGCCGCTTGACGGCCCGCGCCACCGCCCCTATTCGCAATCCCACGGTCCGCAGTTCACCGAGGCATCGCCGCCCGCGAGGGTTTGCTAAACCTGCTGCGACAGGCATCGACTGACACACTCCCCGTGCCAGATCGGAAGGGCGATCACCGTTCATCCCGGCACGTAAGGGATAGATCATGTCGAGAACCACCATCGCCCTGCAGACTCAGGACGTCTCCGGCTTCGCCAAGGCGTTGCGCGCCCAACTGGTGAACCACGAGGGCGTGCCGGGCCACGTTGAGTTGCTGAACATGCTGGCCCGCTCGGCCGGCCACCGGAATTTCCAGCACCTGCGGGCCGAGCCTGAAAGCTCGCCCGCGCCGCCCCAGCCCCCAGCCGACCCCGTGGACCACAAGGCCGTGGCGCGAACGGTCCGCTGTTTCGACGCCGCCGGCCGTCTGTTGCGCTGGCCGGCCCGGCGCGGCGACCAGATCCTGGCCCTCTGGGTCCTGTGGTCGAAAATTCCACCGCGCCAGGAGTATAGCGAGCAGGAGATCAGTCGGCTGCTGCAGGGCCTGCACGACTTCGGCGACCACGCCATCCTGCGCCGCGACCTGTTCGGTGTCGGCCTGGTGTTTCGCACCGACGACTGCCGGGTCTACCGCCGCATCGAACAGGCTCCGCCCGCGACGGCCGCGGCCGTCATCAGCCAGGTGGCTCACCCATAGGCGTAGGGGCCGCCCTTCTCCAGGGCGCGCCTGTAGGCCGGCCGGGCGTGGATCTTTTGCAGGAACGCCGCTAGCCGCGGTCGGCCGTTCAGCGCGCCGGCCCGGTCGGCAGCGGCCTCGATGGGGAAGCTCATCATGACATCGGCGGCGGTGAACTCGGGGCCAGCGAACCACTCGGTTCGGCTGAGCACGCCCTCCCAGTAGTCGAACAGGGTGGTCAGCTGCGGGTCGATGAAGCCAGCCTCGGCCCGTGCGGCGATGGACTTCACCAGTCCGCGAAGCAGACCCGGAGCCCGGGCGGGGAGGGCGCTGAACACCAGCTTCAGCAGCAGCGGCGGCATGGCCGACCCCTCGGCGGCGTGCAGCCAGTAGTTCCAGGCCAGTCGCTCGGGCGTCCTGGGGGGCGGGATCAGCTTGCCGCCGCCATAGCGGGCGACGATGTAGTCGACGATGGCGCCGGTCTCGGCCAGCACGCCGCCGTCCACGGTGATCACCGGCGACTTGCCCAGGGGGTGGACCGCCTTCAGCTCCGGCGGCGCCAGCATGGTGGCAGGATCACGCTGGTAGAACTTGATTTCATAGGGTGTTCCCAACTCCTCAAGCAGCCACAGCACCCGTTGCGAGCGGGAGTTGTTCAGGTGATGGACGGTGAGCAACCCCCTAGCGGCCGGTGAAGGCGGCGGGACGCTTCTGCAGGAAGGCCAGCACGCCCTCGCGGGAATCCTCGGTCCGGCCGGCGTGTTTCTGGGCCGTGCGCTCGGCGTGGAGCTGGTCGGACCATTCGGCGTCCAGGCTCTCCCAGATCAGCTTGCGGATCGAACCCAGGGCCCAGGGGCCGGTGGCCAGCGCCGTGGCCAGTTCCATGGCCGTGGCCAACAGGGCGTCGTCGGCCACGC
The DNA here is from genome assembly GCF_030651185.1 of Phenylobacterium sp. GTDB lineage: Bacteria > Pseudomonadota > Alphaproteobacteria > Caulobacterales > Caulobacteraceae > Phenylobacterium. The sequence continues at coordinate 152,336 of NZ_JAUSCJ010000036.1, read as the reverse complement.
AGCGGTTGATCAGGCCCCAGTCCAGCGCGGTCTTGGCCGGCAGGCGTTCGCCCAACAGGGCCATCTCCATGGCGCGCGCCTTGCCGATCAGGCGGGGCAGCAGGTAGGTCGATCCGCCGTCCGGCACCAGGCCGATGCGGCGGAAGGCCTGCAGGAAATAGGCGCTTTCAGCGGCCACGATGATGTCGCCCATCAGCGCCAGCGAACAACCAACCCCGGCTGCCACGCCGTTCACGGCGGTGACGATGGGCATGGGATAGTCCCGCAAGCCCTTCATGAAGGGATTGTAGACGCTCTCCAGCGCCGCGCCGGCGTCGGGGCCCTCAGGATCAGGGGCGGGCGCCTGCGGGCCGCCACGGCCCGATAGATTGGCGCCCGAGCAGAAGCCGCGCCCCTCGCCGGTCAGAACGACGCAGCGGACGCCGGAGTCAGGTTTGGCGAAGGTGTCGAAGGCCTGCTGCAACTCGTCCATCAGGTCGAGGCCGGCGGCGTTCAGGGTTCCCGGATCGGCCATGGTGATCAGGCCGATGCCGTCCTGCACGGACGTCTTGAGTTTCGTATAGGCCATCGTTTCCTCCCAGGCGTCGTTGCGCGCGATCTAAGGGAGGATACCCCGGCGTCAGGCTAGGGGAAAAGCGCCGTCCGCCGGACTAGGCGGCGGCCGCGATCCTCTCGGCGCGGCTGACCCGGTTGCGGCCACCGCGCTTGGAGGCATAGAGCGCCCCGTCGGCGCGCTCCACAAAGTTGTGAGCGCTCTCGCCGGGCAGGCGTTCGGCCAGGCCAGCGGAGACGGTGATGGTTCCGAGGTCTTCGTCGGTGGACCGGCGCTTGAGCATCCGCGAAGACACTTCCTCACGGATGTCCTCCAGGGTGGCGATGGCGATATCGCCGCTCTCCCGCGGGAAGATCAGGGCGAATTCCTCGCCGCCGTAGCGGGCGGCGAATCTGGGCGAGGCTCCGCGGCCACCGATTACGCTGGCGACGTAGCGGATGACCTGGTCGCCGGTCTGGTGGCCCCACGTGTCGTTGAAGTTCTTGAAGTGGTCGATGTCGATGACCGCCAGCGCCAGGCTCTCGCCCTTGGCGTCTGCCTGGGCGCAGGCGCGCTCCAGCTCATCGTCGAAGGCCTTGCGGTTGGCCAGGTTGGTCAAGCCGTCGGTGGTGGCGTCGCGGCGCACCTGCTCGAGATGATCGCGCAGGCGGGCCACCTCGGCCGTCGAGTCGCTGAGACGCTTCTCCAGCGACTTGTTTTCCTTCTGGACGCGCTTGGTGGCGGTGGCGAGGGTGTCGATCATCGACCTCACCCCGGTCACATCGTCCTGCTCGCTCAGCGACTTCGACGCCGTGGCCAGGGTCTGGCCGTAGGCGACGCTGGACTTCTGGGCGGTCTCGATGGCCTGGGAGACGCTGGCCAATTCCTTGGTCAGGGCGTCGCCGGCGTCGCGAATCTGTTCGTTGAGGCGCGCCTTGGGCAGATAGACCGCCGCCAGTTCATCGCTCAGGTTGTCGGTGAAGGCCTCACCGGTGGAGATGATGCGGGTGATCTCGCGGGCCAGCTCGCCATCGGGATCTCCGACGCAATGGGTCCACAGCTCGAAATTGACCGCCGTAGGCCAGATCTGATGCTGTTCCATGGCCGAGAGAGCCTTGCGCGCCAGGATATAGGCGTCCGGCCCGCGCAGCTTGACTTCGATCCCAGCGGTCATGCGGTCATCCCCGAATGTTCAGCTCGTATCCGCCCCCAGGTGGATGCGAGCTGATCTGCAAACGAAGATATCCGATATAGCCAAACGAGCCGTTAAAGCGCCGCTCGTTTTCGCGGGTTGTGTCGGCTAGTCGTCACTCGGAGGGCGGGTGGGCGCGACCTTCAGGAAGGCTGGCATGTCGTTGCCGAAGCCCACCACGCGGTCGCCGTCGTCCCGTTCCTCGCGGCGCGGACGATCGCGGTCGCGTTCGCGCGAGGGGCGCGACTCAGAGGCGGCGGCGCGGGGGCGCTCCTCACGTTCGCGGCGCGGACGCTCCGTGCGTTCCGGACGCTCGGCGGCCTCGGCGCGCGGCGCGCGGTCGGGACGGTCCGTACGCGCCGGACGATCGTTGCGTTCGGCCCGCGGCTCGCGCTCGGGGCGGGACTCACGCTCTGGGCGCGCTTCACGTTCAGGACGCGCTTCCCGCGCTGGGCGAGGTTCACGCTCGGGACGGGCTTCCGTCGGCTGCGCCACGGCCTCGGCGGGCGCCGATTCGGCGTCCGGGTTGGCGCGGCCACGGTTGCGGCCCCGCGCGCGGGGCGCGCGTTCGGCCTTGGCCTCTCCGGCCACCGGTTCAGGTTTCGGCGCGCGGACGGCGTCCGGATCGGCGACGAAGGGTTCCAAAGACGCGACCTCACCGTGCGGCGCGCGCGGACGCTCACGGTCGCGATCGCGGTCCCCACGGCCCGACGAGCGTTCGCCGCCCCGGCCGCGGTCACGACCGCCGCTGCGGCTGTCGCTGCGCTTCTCGTCCTTGATGGAGGCGAAGTCGACGCCTTCGAGAACGATCTCTTCCGGCGCCTTGCCGATGAGCTTCAGCACCTTGTCGATGTTCTTCGCATCGGCCGGCGTGACGATCATGTAGGTCTTGCCCAGCTTGCCGGCCCGGCCGGTGCGGCCGATGCGGTGGACATAGTCGTCGGCGTGATGGGGGACGTCGTAGTTGAAGACGTGGCTGACGTCCGGCACGTCCAGGCCGCGAGCGGCCACGTCGGAGGCGCAGAGCAGCTTCAGCTCGCCCTTGCGGAAGGCTTCCAGCGTGCGCATCCGGGTCGCCTGGTCCAGGTCGCCATGGATCGGCGCGGCGTCGAAGCCGTGCGTCTTCAGGGACTTGGCGACGACATCGACTTCGGACTTGCGGTTGCAGAAGACGATGCCGTTACGCACGTCGTCGGCGCCGATCAGCATCCGCAGAGCGGTACGCTTGGCCTTGGCGTCGGCGGTTGGGAGGCGGACCAGGTACTGGGTGATGGTGTCGGCGGTGGTGGCCGGGCGCGTCGCCTCGATCCGGACCGGATCATTGAGGAACTGCTTGGTGAGCCGGGTGATTTCCGGCGGCATGGTGGCCGAGAAGAACAGGGTCTGCTTCTTGGCGGGCGTCAGCTTGAAGATGCGCTCGATGTCGGGGATGAAGCCCATGTCGAGCATGCGGTCGGCTTCGTCGACCACCAGGATCTGCACCCCGGTCATCAGCAGCTTGCCGCGCTCGAAATGGTCCAACAGGCGGCCCGGCGTGGCGATCAGGACGTCGACGCCCCGGTCCAGCTTGGCTTCCTGGTCCCCGAAGGAGACCCCGCCGATCAGCAGGGCCCAGGAGAGCTTCTGCTTCTGGCCCTTGGCGTATTTCTCGAAGGATAGCGAAACCTGGTCGGCCAGTTCGCGGGTCGGCGCGATGACGAGGGCGCGCGGCATGCGCGCCTTGGACCGGCCGGCGGCCAGTCGATCGATCATCGGCAGGGTGAAGGCGGCGGTCTTGCCCGTGCCGGTCTGGGCGATCCCGAGCACGTCGCGACCCTGTAGGGCGACGGGGATGGCCTCGGCCTGGATCGGCGTGGCGGTGGTGTAGCCGGTGTCGGCCACGGCCTGGAGCGTAGCGGGCGATAGGCCCAGTTCAGAAAATTCGGTCATCAGTTGCAATGTGGGCGGGAACGCGCCCTAAAACGAGGCAATGCGAAACCCGGGCGGCGCGGACGGCGATCGTTGCGCGCGGCGGAAGATAGGGGCTACCGCCTTCAAGTCAACGCGTTCCGCGACGTGTGGTTCAGCTAAGCGCCTCTAGGTCCAGTCCAGGTCGGCGGCGGCGAACTCGGCGTTCTCCTGGATGAAGCGGAAGCGAAGCTCCGGTTTACGGCCCATCAGCGCCTCCACCAGGTCCTCCACGGCCTCCTCGGAGCGGGGCAGGGTGACGCGCGCCAGGATCCGCTTCTTGGGGTCCATGGTGGTTTCCTTGAGCTGGGCCGGCATCATCTCGCCCAGGCCCTTGAAGCGCCCGATTTCCGGCTTCTTGCCCTTGAACTCGGTGGCCAGCAGCTCCTCGCGATGGGCGTCGTCGCGGGCATAGATCGTCTTGCCGCCGTGGCTCATCCGGTAGAGCGGGGGTAGGGCCAGATACAGTCGCCCCGACCGGATCATGTCGGGCATGGTCCGGTAGAAGAAGGTGATCAGCAGGCTGGCGATGTGGGCGCCGTCCACGTCGGCGTCGGTCATGATCACCACGCGCTCGTAGCGCAGGTCCTCTTCCTTGAACCTGGAGCCCGCCTGGACGCCGAGCGCCAGCATCAGGTCCGAGAGCTCCTTGTTGGCCCCCATCTTGTCGAGCGTGGCCGAGGCCACGTTCAGGATTTTGCCGCGCAGGGGCAGGATGGCCTGGGTGCGGCGGTCGCGGGCCTGCTTGGCCGAGCCGCCGGCGCTGTCGCCTTCGACCAGGAAGATCTCGGCCCCATCGATGGCGTTGGCCGAACAGTCCGCCAGCTTGCCGGGCAGGCGTAACTTTCGCGTTGCCGAGGCGCGCGCCACGTCCTTGTCGCGGCGGCGCTTGAGGCGTTCCTCGGCGCGCTCGACCACGAACTCCAGCAGCGCGCTGGCGGCCTTGGGCTGGGCGGTGAGCCAGTGGTCGAAGGGGTCGCGCAGGGCGTTTTCCACCAGGCGCTGGGCGTCGCTGGAGGACAGCCGCTCCTTGGTCTGGCCCTGGAATTCCGGATTGGAGACAAAGACGCTGACCAGGCAACCGGCCTGGGAGACCACGTCGTCGGCGGTGATGATCCCGCCCCGCTTCTCGCCGGTCAGTTCGGCATAGGCCTTCAGGCCCCGGGTCAGGGCCGCGCGCAGACCGACCTCGTGGGTGCCGCCCTCCGGGGTGGGAACGGTGTTGCAGTAGGACTGCATGAAGCTGTCGGCCTCGCCGAACCCGGCGGGCGTCCAGGTGACCGCCCACTCAACCTTGCCGGCCTCGCCCTTGCGCTCGTAGCGCCCAGCGAAGGGCTCGGGGGTGACGGTCTCGATGCCCTTGACCCGCTCAGCCAGGAAGTCGGCCAGGCCGTTGGGGAAGCGGAACGTGGCCTCGGCCGGGGTCTGGTCCTGGATGCGCGACGGATCGCATTTCCAGCGGATCTCGACCCCACCGAACAGGTAGGCCTTCGACCGCGCCATCCGGTAGAGGCGGGCCGGCTTGAAGGCCACGCCCTCGCCGAAGATGACCGGGTCGGGCGAGAACGCGATGTTGGTGCCGTGCTTCTTGGTGGCGCCCAGCTTCTCGATGCCGCCGATGGCCTTGCCGCGGGTGAAGGCCTGACGCCATTCGAACCCGTCCTTGAAGGCGGTCACCTCGACGCGCTCGGACAGGGCGTTGACGACGGAGATGCCGACGCCGTGAAGGCCGCCGGAGGTCTCGTAGGCCTTGCCGGAGAACTTCCCGCCCGAGTGCAGGACGGTCATGATCACTTCCAGGGCCGACTTGCCCGGATGCTTGGGGTGCGGGTCGACGGGGATGCCGCGGCCGTCGTCCTTCACCGTCAGCATGCCGTCGGCGTCGAGCATCACCTCGATGATCTTGGCGTGGCCGGCGACGGCCTCGTCCATGGAGTTGTCCAGCACCTCGGCGAACAGGTGGTGCAGGGCGCGCTCGTCGGTGCCGCCGATATACATGCCAGGGCGCTTGCGGACCGGCTCCAGCCCTTCGAGGACCTCGATGTCCTTGGCCGAATAGCCCCCGGTGATCGCCGGATCGGGGCGCGGTTCATGGCTCTCGGCCAGCGGCGCGGCCGGGGCGGGATTGAGGGCGTCGTCGAAGAGGGAAGCCTGGGGAACGGGCTTGTTGGACATGGTTGGGAAACTGGATCGATTCGATGGGGCCTCGGTATGAATCGCCCCACCGGCTAAAGCAATGCACGCGCCGCGTTGACGCACCAAGGTTGGGGACAAGCCTATGACGAGCCAACAGGCGCCTATGCGTATCGGCATCCTCGGGGCGGCCAAGATCGCGCCGGCCGCCATGATCCTGCCGGCCAAGGCCACCGGCGTCGCCACCGTGGTCGCCGTCGCCGCGCGCGATCCGGCCCGCGCTCGGGCCTTCGCCGACCTGCACGGCGTTCCGGAGATCAGCGAGACCTATGAGGCCCTGATCGCCCGGCCCGACATCGACGCCGTCTACAACGCCCTGACGCCCTCGCGGCACGCCGACCTCTCCATCGCCGCGCTGCAGGCCGGCAAGCATGTCCTGTGCGAGAAGCCCTTCGCGATGAACGCCGACGAGGCCCGCGCCATGGTCGCGGCGGCGGACACCAGCGGCAAGGTGCTGATGGAGGCCTTCCACTACCGCTATCACCCGCTGTTCGCCCGGCTGCTGGAGATCATCGGGTCGGGCGAGCTGGGCGAGGTGCGCGAACTCTCCGCCGTGTTCCAGACCAGGCTCGTCGATGACGGGAGCGAGATCCGCTACGAGCGCGAGCTGGGCGGTGGATCGCTGCTGGATATCGGCGCCTATCCCCTGCACTGGGTCCGCACGGCGGCCTGGGCCGAGCCGACGGTGGTGCGGGCGGGCGCGGTCTTCGGGCGCGGCGGGGTGGATCATTCCACCGAAGCCGAACTTCTCTTTCCAAACGGGGCGGTGGCCCGGATCAGCGGTTCGATGGTGGAGGACACGCCCATTGCCCTGCTCGAGGTCACTGGGACCCTGGGTGCGCTGAAGGCGATCAATCCCCTGGCCCCGCAGATGGGGCACCTGCTGGAGGTGAAGATCGCCGGCGCCGAACCGCGCCGCGAGACCTTCAGCCGCGACCCCACCTACGATTTCCAGCTCCGCGCCTTCGTCGAGGCCTGCCGCGGCGGGCCTGCGCCGCTCACCTCGGGCAAGGACTCCATCGCCCAGATGGTGCTGCTGGACGCCGTCAGCGCGGCGAGTCGACTCTAGGCTCAGCCCGCACCAGTAGCGCCGTCCGCGTCAGCCAGTCGGCCGGATCGGCGGCGTGATAAGGGTGCTCGGCCGGCTCGATACTATCGAGGAAGCCCCGATAGATCACCGCCTGGCGGGCCGCCGCGATGGGGGCCAGCAGGGCGAGCGCCTTGGCGGGATCGGAGCCGGGGACGGCCTCGCGCCAGTGGGCGAGCCACACGGCGCGCACGGCGTCCAGGGCCTCGGCCGGCACGCGATCCAGGAAGGCCGACGAGTCCAGCAGGGGATGACCCACCCCGCTGTCGCCCCAGTCCATCAGCGCCAGTCGCGCGCCGTCGCCCCGCAGGTTGCCGGGGTGGAAGTCGCCATGAACCAGGGTGTCGGGCAGGCCGCAGGCGGCCAGGTCGGCGAAGCGGCGCGGCAGGTCGGCGATGAAGGCGGTCAGCGCCCCGCGGTTCTTGGTGGAGAGCTCGGGGGCGGTGCGCTCGAAAACCTGCGAGATGGCGGCGGTCAGGGCCGGCGCGCGCCAGTCGGGCAGGCCAAGCGCGAAGAGGTCCGCCTCGCGGCCGACCCACTTGGCCTGGAGGCCCACCAGCAGGTCCACCATCGCGAACAGCTGGTCGATCTCGGCCTCGTACAGGTCCTGGCCCGGCAGCTCCGCCATCAGGAAGCGGCCGCCGTCCTGGCCGAGCAGTTTGGGCACGGCTTCGCCCGCCAAGGCGGCGATCAGCGGCGCCTCGTGGGCGAAGAAGGGCGGAATGGCCTTCAGCCAGACCGTCTGGCCCACGACCGGGATGGCCCAGAGGCTGGACAGGTTCCAGGTGCGCACCTGGCGCGGCGAGCCCGCCGGCGTCAGGCCTTGGTCGGCGAGGATGGCCTTGGCCCAGGCGAGGTCCGCCGCGGGGCCACCCAGTTTGGCGTAGCTGTTGCGCAGCGGCTGCTCGTCCAGCTCGCCGTCCCACGGTTCGGCCGCGGCGACCGGCTCGGGCGTCTCCGCCAGGTAGGTCACCTTTACCGACTTGGGGTTGGGGGCAATCTCCAGCGCCCGCAGCACCGTGATCTCGACCCCATGCGCCGCGCGCACAGCCTCGATCACCGGGGCGACGTCCTGCCACCAAGGCGTGGCGACGGGCAGGGCGGGGAGGGCGCCCACCAGGGCGCCGTCGGGGGTGACGAGGACCAGCCGCGCGAAGCGGGGCGGAGGGGTCACGCCTCGGGGGTGTCGCGGAAGTAGGGCTCCACCGGACCCTGCAGCTTCACGGTCATGGCGTTGCCCTTGCGGTCGACGGTGGCGCCGACCGACAGCCGGACCCAACCCTCGCTGACGCAGTACTCATCAACATTGGTCTTCTCGACGCCCTTGAAGCGCACGCCCACGCCGCGCTCGAGGCAGGCGGCGTCGTAGTAGGGGCTGTTGGGGCTGATCGCGAGGCGGTCGGGGGGCGTGTCGGACATGTCTGGGCCTTGAGGAACGGTTGGGCCTTGAGCCCTTGGGCGGGGTGATAGCCGCAACGCAGGCAAAGCAAAAGGGCCGGAGATCGCTCTCCGGCCCTTCGCGTATGGTCTAGCGCGGAGCGCTGACTAGCACTTGTAGTACATCTCGAATTCCACCGGGTGCGGGTGGAGGGCCAGGCGCATGACCTCTTCCATCTTCAGCTCGATGTACGCGTCGATGAACTCGTCGGTCATCACGCCGCCGGCCTTCAGGAAGCCGCGGTCCTTGTCGAGGTTTTCCAGGGCTTCCTTCAGGGAGCCGCAGACTTCCGGGACCTTCTTCTGCTCACGCGGCGGCAGGTCGTAGAGGTTCTTGTCCTGCGGCGCGCCCGGATCGATCTGGTTGATGATGCCGTCGATGCCGGCCATCAGCAGGGCGGTGAAGGTCAGGTAGGGGTTGCCCATGGGGTCGGGGAAGCGGGCTTCCAGACGCTTGCCCTTGGGGCTGTCCACGTGCGGGATGCGGATCGAGGCCGAGCGGTTGCGGGCCGAGTAGGCCAGTTTCACCGGGGCTTCGTAGCCGGGCACCAGACGCTTGTAGCTGTTGGTGGTGGAGTTGGAGAAGGCGTTGATGGCCTTGGCGTGCTTGATGATGCCGCCGATGTACCAGAGGCACATCTGCGACAGGCCGGCGTACTTGTCGCCGGCGAACAGCGGCTTGCCGTCGCCCCAGATCGACTGGTGCACGTGCATGCCCGAGCCGTTGTCGCCGAACATCGGCTTGGCCATGAAGGTGGCCGTCTTGCCGTAGGCCGCGGCCACGTTGTGGATGACGTACTTGTAGAGCTGCAGACGGTCGGCCATGACGATCATGGTGTCGAACTTCAGGCCAAGCTCGTGCTGGGCCGGGGCCACCTCGTGGTGGTGCTTTTCCGGCTTCATGCCGAGCTCGCCCATCACCGCCAGCATTTCGCCGCGCAGGTCCTGGGCCGAGTCGATCGGATTCACGGGGAAGTAGCCGCCCTTCGGACCCGGACGGTGACCCATGTTGCCTTCGGCGTATTCCTTGGCGGAGTTGCCCGGAAGTTCGATGGAGTCATAGGAATAGCCGGTGTTGTTCGGCTGTACCGACCACTTCACGTCGTCGAAGATGAAGAACTCGGCTTCGGGGCCGAAGAACACCGTGTCGCCGATGCCCGAGGCCTTCACGAAGTTCAGGGCGGCCTTGGCGATGGAGCGCGGGTCGCGGTCGTAGGGGGTGCCGGTGTCGGGGTTCACGACGTCGCAGAACAGGCAAAGCGTCGTCTGCTGGTAGAAGGGGTCGATGTAGGCGCTGTCCAGGTCCGGACGCAGCTTCATGTCGCTTTCGTTGATGGCCTTCCAGCCGGCGATCGACGAGCCGTCGAACATGGTGCCGTCATTCAGGAAGTCATCGTCCACCAGGTCGATGTCGAAGGTGACGTGTTGCATCTTCCCGCGGATGTCGGTGAAGCGCACGTCGACGTATTTCACGTCCTTCTCTTTGATTTCGTGCAGAATATCCTTGGCGGTCGCCATAGTCGTAATCCCCTTGCAGATGTCTCGATAGGCTAAAGTCTTAGACGGCCGCGGCGCCGGTCTCCCCAGTCCGAATCCGCAGCACGTCGGTGATTTCCGAAACGAAGATCTTGCCGTCGCCGATGCGACCGGTGCGCGCCGCGCCGATGATCGATTCCAGCACGCGTTCCAGCTGATCGTCGGCGATGACGACCTCGATTTTGATCTTGGGCAGGAAGTCCACGACGTACTCGGCGCCGCGATAGAGCTCGGTCTGGCCCTTCTGGCGGCCATAGCCCTTGGCTTCGAGCACCGTCATGCCCTGAACGCCGAGTTCCTGAAGGGCTTCCTTCACCTCGTCGAGCTTGAACGGCTTAATAATCGCTTCGATTTTCTTCATGGCCCGACTTGGTACTCAAACAGCGCCGCCCCAGCGGCTGCCGGCTACGAGCACGCTCCGGCGCGGGGCGACAAGGGGGCGCCCGCCGAGGGATGCGCGGTGGCGGATGGGAATCCGCAGATGTCTATTTTCTTGGCAGAGGCTGCGCAAGAAATAACCACCAGCGAAATCGCCTTTGTCCGCGGGCTTCCGGCGCCTAGGATCGCCGCTCAAGTTCGGGCGGAGGCGTGTGAGATGGACGACAGGACCCCAGTGCTCATCGGAGCGGGCCAATTCACCTATCGTGGTGAGGCGGGCGCATCGCCGTCCCCGACCCAGTTGCTGAAGATTGCGGCGGATCGGGCGGCGGCCGACGCCGGCCTGGGCGCCGAGGCGCTGACGGCCATCGACGGCCTTGCGGTGGTGGGCTTCACCATCGATGCGCCCGGCGGCGGCCGGCTGGTGCCGCACTCCACCAATCCCCCGGCCACCCTGGCGGCGCGCCTCGGCGCCGACCCCCGCTGGGCGGTCTATTCCCACATGGGCGGCAACAGCCCGCAGCAGCTGATCAATGTGGCCTGCGAGCGGATCGCCCGCGGGGACAACGACCTGACCCTGGTGGTGGGCTGTGAGTTCCTGGGCTCGGCCACCAAGCGCCTCACCAAGGGCCTGGGCTTCGAGGACTGGGACGACGCCGAGGACCTGCCGGAGCCGGAGCGGATCGGCGACCCGCGTCCGGGCTCGACGCCCTACGAGAACAAGCACGGCCTGGGACGGCCGATCAATGTCTACCCGCTGTTCGAGAACGCCCTGCGCGGCCGCGACGGCCGCTCCATCCCCGACCACCAGAAGCAGATGGGCGATCTGTTCGCGCCGTTCAGCGCGGTGGCCGCCAAGAACCCCGACGCCTGGTTCCCGGTGGCGCGATCCTCGGAGGAACTGATCACGGTCACCGAGCGCAACCGCATGGTGGGCTTCCCCTACACCAAGTACCTGAACGCCATCATGGAGGTCGACCAGGCGGCGGGCGTGCTCGTCTGCAGCCTGAAGAAAGCGCGCGAACTGGGCGTTTCAGAAGATAAACTTGTCTATCTGCACGGCTGCGCCGACGCCTACGACCTGTGGTTCCCCATCGACCGGCAGAACTACCATTCCAGCCCCGCCATGCGCCTGACCGGCCAGCGGGCCCTGGAGATGGCCGGCGTCAGCCTCGACGACATCGGCCACATCGACCTCTATTCCTGCTTCCCCGTCGCCGTGGAGATCGGCGCCGAGGAGCTGGGGCTGAAGCTGGACGACCCGCGCGGCCTCACCGTAACCGGTGGGCTGCCCTACATGGGCGGGCCCGGCAACAACTACGCCATGCACTCCATCGCCGTGATGATGCAGCGGCTGCGGGACAACCCCGGCGACTGGGGCCTGGTCACCGCCAATGGCTGGTTCCTCACCAAGCAGTCCACCGGTGTCTACTCGACAAAGCGGCCGGCCAAGCCCTTCGAGCGGCAGGACCCGAAGGTGATCCAGGACCAGATCGACGCCCTGCCGCACCCGGCCGTCATCGAACAGCCGCAAGGCGCCGCCACTATTGAGACGTACACGGTGGTTCACGGTCGGGAGGGCTACATGATGGGCATCGTGGTCGGCCGCGATTCCAAGGGGCGCCGTTTCGTCGCCGTCACCCCCAGCGACGAGGCCACTCTGCGCGACCTCGAATCACGCGAAGGGGTGGGGCGCACGGGGACCGTCAGCCGCACCGAAGACGGCCAGAAGAACCTGTTCATTCCAGACTGAGATTTCCCATGTCGCGACTTTACCTGATCCGCCACGGCAAGCCCGCCGCCGTCTGGGGCGAGGCCGATGACGATCCGGGCCTGGACGCCGCCGGCCAGGCCCAGGCCGAGGCCGCCCGCGACGTGCTGTTGGCCCTGCCTGAGGCTGAGCGCCCCACCAAGGTGGTGAGTTCTCCCCTGCGCCGCTGCCGGGAGACCGCCATGCCGACGGCGCAGGCGCTGGGCGTCGAAATCGAGATCGACCCCTTCGTGGGGGAGATTCCCACCCCCAAGGGCCTGACCGCCGAGCAGCGGCCGCCGTGGTTGCGTGAGGTCTTCCAGGGTCTCTGGAAGGACGTGAAGGGCGACCTGGACTATGACGCCTGGCGCCAGGACGTGGCCGCCTCGCTGAATGCGCGGGCCGGGACGGCGGTCTTCAGTCACTATGTGGCGATCAACGCGGTGATGTCGCAGCTTGCGGGCGACGAGCGCGTTCTGGTCTTCCGTCCCGATCACGCCTCCATCAGCGTGCTTGAGACGGACGGGAAGACCCTGGTCCTGGTGGAGCAGGGGCGAGAAGCCTCCACAGGCGTCCTCTAGAGTTCCAGGAGCAATCGCGTGCGGCCTATCCTCACCGTCAGCGAGATCGCGGCGGCCGACGCCGCCGCGATCGCCGCGGGGACCAGCGGCGTCGAGCTGATGGCCCGCGCCGGCCTGGCCGTGGCTGACGCCATCTGCGAGCGCCATGCGCCGCGCCCGACCGCCGTGCTCTGCGGCCCCGGCAACAACGGCGGCGACGGCTATGTCGTGGCCCGCATCCTGGCCGAGCGTGGCTGGGAGGTCTGGGTCGAGCGGCTGGCGCCGCCCGCGACCGCCGACGCCAGGGCCGCCGCGGCGCAATGGCGCGGCGACACCTTCGAGGCCGGCGAGGCGCCCCGAACAGCTGAGCTCTTCGTCGACGCCCTTTTCGGCGCGGGCCTCAGCAAGCCGTTGGACGGCGAGGCCGCGCGCCTGGCGCGGGCCTGCGAGCGCATTCCCGACCGCGTCGTGGCCATCGACCTGCCGAGCGGCCTGGCCGGCGACACTGGCCGCATCCTTGGAGACGTCGCCTTCTGCGCCGCGCTCACCGTCACCTTCCACGCCAAGAAGCCGGCCCATGTGCTCGAGCCGGGCGCCGGCCGTTGCGGCGATATCGTGGTGGCCGACATCGGGCTCGCCACCGAAGGCGCGACCCTGCTGGAGAACACCCCGGAGCTCTGGCTGCCGCGGTTCCCCTGGCCGGACGCCGGCGCCCATAAGCATTCCCGAGGCCGCCTGGTGGTGGTGAGCGGGGAGGCCTGGAACACCGGGGCCGCCCGGCTCTCGGCCCGCGCAGGCCTGCGGATGGGGGCCGGGGTGGTGACCCTGCTGTCGCCCACCGAGGCGCTGGCGGTCAACGCCGCCCACCTGGAAGCCGTGATGCTGCGGGGCTTCGACACCGAGGTGGAGCTGGAACAACTCGCCGCCGACGTCGACGCCGCCGTCATCGGTCCCGCCGCCGGGGTCAATGAGACGACCCTGCTCAACGTCCTGGCCCTGGCCCGAACCGGGGCGGCCCTGGTGATCGACGCCGACGCCATCACCGTCTTCCGAGACGACCCGGAGGAGCTGTTCTCCGTTCTCGACGTGGACGATGTGCTGACCCCGCATCCCGGCGAGTTCGAGCGGCTGTTTCCCGGCCTCATCAAGGACGCGCCCGAGCGCATCACCGCCGCGCGCCGGGCCGCCAGGAAGGCCGACGCCGTCGTCCTGCTGAAAGGCCCCGACACCGTGATCGCCGCGCCGGACGGCCGCACGGCCGTGAACACCAACGGTTCGCCCTGGCTGGCCACCGCCGGGTCCGGAGATGTGCTGGCCGGCTTCATCGGCGCGCTGATCGCCCAGGGCATGGAGAGCTTCGAGGCCGCCTGCGCGGCGGCGTGGATCCACGCCGACGCCGCCGACCTGCACGGTCCGGGCCTGATCGCCGAGGATCTGCCCAACCTGGCGCCCGCCGTCCTGCGCCGGCTCTACGACGCCCGTTAGTCCCGTGGTCAAGCTTGGCCCTGCGTGCTACGAGGCCGGCGTTCTCTAGGATTCCCGCACACGTGACCCGCTCCTGCGCAGCCCTCGCTATTAACGCCCAGGCCTTCATGGCCTGGCGCGTAGCTGTGCGCGAGGGGCGTGCGATCTAGGTTCGACCGATCCAAACCCCTCCCGACGCGGCGAGGGGTTTTCTGGTTTCGCGCACCCCCCCGTCCGTCTTCTGGCTACTCCAAAGGAAAGCCGATGACGTCGCTGACTCCGCAACTGATGCTGGCCCTGGCCCTGTTCGCCTTCGTCAACTCGATCACGCCTGGCCCGAACAACACCATGCTGATGGCCTCGGGCGCCAATTTCGGCTTCCGGGCGACCGTGCCGCACCTCAGCGGCGTGGCGATCGGGTTTGGGGTGATGGTGCTGGCGGTGGGCCTTGGCCTCGGCGGGCTGTTCATCGCCTTCCCATGGCTGCACGACGTGCTGGCGGTGGCAGGCGGCGCCTACATGATCTGGCTGGCCTGGAAGATCGCCACGTCCAAGGGCATGGCCGGCGGTCAGGCCGGCGGACGGCCGCAGACCTTCTGGCAGGCCGCGGCGTTCCAGTGGGTGAACCCCAAGGCCTGGGCGATGGCGGTGGGCGCCATCACCACCTACGCCCCGGCCGAGCACTACAATCTCAACGTTCTTCTGGTGGCGCTGGTGTTCATGGCGGTTAACGCGCCGTCGGTGACGGTCTGGACCGCCTTCGGTGTCGGCCTGCGGCGCTTCCTGGATCGGCCCCGGGTGCTGAGAGCCTTCAACGTCACCATGGCGGTGCTGTTGCTGACCTCTCTGATACCGTTGGCCCTGGAACTGGCGGCCTGAGGCCCCCCGGCCGGCCGCTCTGCTTAGCGGTCGGCCAGTCGGAGACGCAGCGCCTGGGCCACCTCACGGACGACGGGCTCCCACGCGCCCGGCTCCGGCTGGCGGTAGAGCTCAACCGACCGATACCAGGGCATGGCTGAGCCGGACGCGGTGTAGCGCCACTCCGGGTTATGCGGCAGCAGGGTCAGGCAGTCGGTTCCCATGGCGCCCGCGAGATGCACCGCGGCCGTCTGCACCGACACCACCACATCCAGGTTGGCGATGAGGCCGGCCAGATCCTCGAAGTCGTGGGTCTCGGCGGGATCGAAGGCCCGCACCGGGACGCCGCGGCCGGCGTTCAGCGCCGCCAGCTCGGTGGCTACATCGCCATACTGCAGGCTCACGAACTCGCAGTCGGGCAGGTCGAGCACCGGCGCCAGCTGCGCCAACCCCAGTGAGCGCTGGCTTCTGCCGGTGCTGGGCACGCCGCCACGCCAGGAGAGACCGATGCGCAGACCCTTGGGGCGCGGCCCCAGGCGGGCGGCCCAGGCTTCGATCACCGCCGGGCTCGCCCTCAGATACGGTGTCCCGGGGAAATCCGCCTCGCCGCGTCGGTAGAGCCGTCCCAGGCTGCCCATGGCCAGCAGGGTGGCGTCCGGGGGGACGGCCAGGACGGGCGGGTTTCCAAGTCCCTGAAAGGACACCCCCTCGAAGGATGCGGAAAACAGCCGCGCCAGCCGCAGGTCGCAGACGCAGGTCAGCCGGGCGGCCGTTGCGGCGAGATCGGGGATCATGCTGGCGAACATCACCTGGTCGCCGAGGCCCTGTTCGCCCAGCAGCAGGATATTGGCCCGCGCAACATCCTCGCGGGCCATGCGCCGCGCCACCCGGCCCATGACCGGCTGATAGAAGGCCATGGAGGCGGCGACAAAAACCGAGACGTTCAGGCGCGCCTCGTAGTCGTCCCAGCCGCCGGAGAAGTCGCGCAGCAGCAGGCGAACGATGCTGCGCCGGAAGACGGCCAGGGCCAGGTTGGGCTCGCGGGCGATGGCCTGGTCGAAGCTCCGCAGCGCCGCCTCGGGCTGATGCAGGGCGGCATAGGTGAGGCCCAGCTTGGTGAGGGCCTCGTAGGTCACCTCCTCGAACCCGGCGGCGGCCTGGTAGCTCAGCAGGGCGTCCTCCAGCCGCGACAAGCCGGTCAGGGCGTTGCCGCGGGCGAGCAGCGCCTGGGTGTGAGCCGGCTCGGCCGCCAGGGTCGCGTCGGCGAGCGCCAGGGCCTCGGCGTGCCGCTCACTGGCGCCCAGCAGGACCCCGAGGTTCCGGAAGGCCGGCGGATGATGCGGCTGCAGATCAAGCGCGCGGCGAAAATGGGTCTCGGCGGCGGCCCATTGGTTGAGCGCCATCTCCGCCGACCCGAGGGCGACGAGCGCCTCCACCGGGTCGGGCGAGGTTTCGATCAGGTCCCGGAGGGTGATCGCCGCTTCGGCGTTCCGGCCGGCGCGCAACTGCTGCAGCCCGAGCTCAAGCTGCGTGGCCGGGTCAGGCGCGTCGGGTCGGTCGGTCATCTGCTTCAACTTGTCGATGCCGCGCCTGTCCGCAAGCGAATTCCAGGCTGCGACACGGCGTTGAGCGGATGGTGCGGCTAGAGGGACTCGAACCCCCACGCCTCTCGGCGTCTGGACCTAAACCAGGTGCGTCTACCAATTCCGCCATAGCCGCAGAACTGAGGCGTCTATAGCTGGACGCCGGAAATGGGCAAGCAAATCGTCGACCATGGCGGGGACGCATTCCCTTTCCCGGAAAGGGTTTCCCAGGGAAGGGTCCTGCGGGACCGCAGGCTGGCGTCTTGACCTGACGCCGCCGTACACGGAGCCTTGAGCGCAAGACGCGGGGAGGCGGGTTTGTCCACCAGCTACTATGATGAGAACGCCGAGCGGTTCTTCGCCGACACCGCATTTGTCGACCTCTCGGCGGGCCGCAAGCGCTTCGTCGAGGCCCTGCCGCAGGGCGGTCGGGTGCTGGACGCCGGTTGCGGTTCGGGGCGTGACGCCCTGGCCTTCCGGCAGCTCGGCTTCCAGGTCACCGCCTTCGACGGCTCGCCGGCCATGGTGGCCAAGGCGTCGGCCCACACGGGCCTGGCGGTTCTGCGCCTCGACTTCGCCGAGGTGGCGTGGCGCGAGGCCTTCGACGGGATCTGGGCGAACGCCTCGCTGCTGCACGTCCCCCGTCACGACCTGCCCGACATCCTGCGCAGGCTGCGGTCGGCCCTGGTCCCCGGCGGGGTCTGGGAGCTGTCGTTCAAGCTCGGCAGCGGCGAGCGGCAGACGCCCGGCCGACTGTTCACCGATCTGGACGAGCCGGCCGGCCGGGCCCTGATCGCGCAGGTCGGGGGCCTGGAAACCCTCGCCATCACCATCAGTTACGACGTGCGTCCGGGCCGCGGGACCGAGGGTTGGACCAACCTGTTGGTGCGCCGGGTGGGGTGAGGGCGCGCAGAGCCCTCTTTGGACTTGGAGTGCGCGCCGTGAAATGACATAAGGTCGCCCGCTCGCCGCCAGCCCTGGCGGCGCTTACCTATTCAGCCGAGGCGGACCTGAAAGGCGCACGACCCGCGCCGTGTCCGGAAAATCCAAGAATGTCGATGCAGATCGTTGAGAAGTCTGGTGAAGGCCTGAGCAAGGTTTTCAGCGTCACCGTCCCGATGTCGGACCTGGTCGAGCGCCTGGACGCAAAGATCGCCGAGATCACCCCCACCCTCAACATCAAGGGCTTCCGCCCCGGCAAGGTGCCGCAGGCCCACGTCCGCAAGCTCTATGGCAAGTCCATCATGAGCGAAGTGGTGGAGCAGACCCTCAACGAAACCACCCAGAAGGTGCTCGAAGAGAACAAGCTGCGCCCCGCCGGCGAGCCCGACCTGACGCCGAACGGCGACATGAACCAGGTCATCGATGGCAAGGCCGACCTGGCCTATGACATCGCCATCGAGGTGATGCCCGAGTTCGAGCCCACCGACCTGACGAAGATCTCGCTGAAGCGCCCCATCTATGAGCCCACCGACGCCGAGGTGAACGAGGCCGTCGACGAGCTGGCCAAGCAGAACCGCACCTATGAGACCCGCACCGGCAAGTCGCTGAAGGCCAAGGACGGCGACATGGTCGTCATCGACTTCATCGGCCGCGCGGACGGCGTCGCCTTCGAAGGCGGCACGGGCGTCGACACCGAGCTGGTGCTGGGCTCGGGCAGCTTCATTCCGGGCTTCGAAGAGCAGCTGGTCGGCGCCAAGCCGGACGACAAGGTCATGGTCAAGGTGACCTTCCCGGCCGAGTATCAGGCTCCGAATCTCGCCGGCAAGGACGCCGAGTTCGAGACCACGGTGAAGGAAGTGAAGGCTCCGGTGGAGTCCAAGGCCGACGACAGCCTGGCCGAGCGCCTGGGCGTCGAAAGCCTGGAAAAGCTGCGTGAGCTGCTGAAGACCAACCTGGAAAGCCAGTACGCCGGCGCCTCGCGCTTCAAGCTGAAGCGCGCCCTGCTGGACGTGCTGGACGAAAAGCACGACTTCCCGCTGCCGCCCAAGATGGTCGAGGCTGAATTCGCCCAGATCTGGGGCCAGGTGCAGTCCGACAAGGAACGCGGCACGCTGCCGCCGGAAGACCTGGAAAAGGCCGACGACGTCCTGCAGACCGAGTACCGCAAGATCGCCGAGCGCCGCGTGCGCCTGGGTCTGGTCCTGGCCGAGATCGGTCGCGTGAACAACGTCCAGATCACCGACCAGGAGCTGGCCGAGGCCATGCGCGCCGAAGCCATGCGCTATGGCCCGCAGGCCCAGCAGATCTTCGACTTCTTCCGCCAGAACCCCGCCGCCCAGGCCCAGCTCCGGGCCCCGATCTTCGAGGACAAGGTCGTCGACCTGATCATCGAACAGGCCAAGGTGAAGGATCAGAAGGTCTCCAAGGACGACCTGCTGAAGGAAGACGACATGCCCGCGGGCTACGGCGCCTAAGCCGACCCCAAGGACGAGATCGAGGGCGCCCCACGGGGCGCCCTTTTTCGTTGTGGAACCGGTTTGGGGGGTTTGCGTTTCGGTTCATTGCGGAGGGTTGCGGCGTCCTCAGGACGCCTGTCGCCGGGGTGGGTCACCCTTGAGCCGCTTGGTTCGCAGTGGGGCGGGGGCGCCGAATGCCATCCTTTGGTCAGATCAGCGGCCGAGCCCTGGCGCTCTGCGCGGGCTCAGCGCTGTTCATCGCAGCTCCAGCCTGGGCCGACGTTTCCGACGCCGGCGCGCTCAGCGATCTTTCCCGGCTGTCGCTGGAGGAACTGGCCAATGTGGAGATCACCTCGGTCTCCAAGCGCCCCGAGGCGCTGAGCGCCGCACCCGCCGCCATCTATGTCATCGGCAGCGACGATATCCGGCTCTCCGGCGCCGACAGCCTGCCCGAGGCGTTGCGCCTGGCCCCCAATCTCCAGGTCGCGCGGATGAACGCCTCGGGTTACGGAATTTCGGCGCGCGGCTTCAATCATTCGACCGGCACGTCCAACAAGCTGCAGGTGCTGGTGGACGGACGCAGCGTCTACACCTCCCTCTATTCGGGCGTGTTCTGGGACGCCCAGGGGGTCATGCTCGACGATGTCGAGCGCATCGAGGTGATCAGCGGGCCGGGGGGCGTGCTGTGGGGCGCCAATGCCGTCAACGGCGTCATCAACGTCATCACCCGCAAGGCCGCCGACACCCAGGGCGGATTGGTCAACCTGACCACCGGGTCCAACGACTCCGTCGCCAACCTGCGCTACGGCGGGCGGCTGGGGGAGACCGGCGCCTTCCGCATCTACGGCATGGCCGCCGACTATGGCGACAGCCGTACCCCCGCCGGCGGTGGCGGACGCGACAGCTGGGACCGGGCCCAGGCCGGGTTCAAGCTCGACTGGGGCGGGGAGGGCGACAGCGTCAGCCTGCAGGGTGACGTCTATGACGGCTCCAGCGACCCGGTGGCCGGAGCCCGGGCCGAGGGCGTCATCGGGGGCGGAAACCTTCTGGGCCGCTGGGTCCGTAGCCGGGACGGCGGCGTCCTGGAGGCTACCGCCTATTACGCCCGCGACCACCGGACCATCACCTCGGGCATCAGCGATAGCCTGGAGGTCTACAATCTGGATCTGCAGTACGCCCTGGCGTCGCGGGGCGGCCACACCCTCGTGGTGGGCGGCGGCTATCGGCAGAACCAGGACGATTTCCGCGGCGCCTTCCGCACCTCGTTCCTCGATCCCGCCAGCCGCACGACCCGGCTCGGAAATCTGTTCCTCCAGGACGAGATCGCCCTGCGCGACGACCTAACCCTCACCCTTGGTCTGAAGCTGGAGCACAACAGCTATACGGGCCTGGAATACATGCCCAACGCGCGGCTGGCCTGGCGCCCGAGCGATCATGCCCTGATCTGGGGGGCGGTCTCCCGTGGTGTGCGGACCCCCTCGCGCTTCGACCGCGACCTGATCAATCCCGGCCTGATCGCCGGCGGCCCCGACTTCGCTTCCGAGACCCTGATCGCCTATGAGCTGGGCTATCGCGGACAGCCCGCCGCCAACCTCTCGCTGTCGGTCTCGGCCTATTACAACGTCTACGACAACCTGCGGACCGCCGAGGCCAGCACGGCGGCGGTCTTCCCCCTGGTGATCCGCAACGGCATGCGCGGGGAGACCTATGGTGTCGAGGCCTGGGCCGCCTGGCAGGTGCGGGAAGGTTGGCGGCTGAGCGCCGGGGTCAACGCCCTGCGCAAGGACCTGTCCCTCGATCCGGCCAGCCGGGACATCTTCGGCGTGGACTTCGCCGGGAACGATCCGGACCTCCAGCTCTCGCTGCGGTCCCACATGAGCCTCACCCCCACCGTGGATCTGGATCTCGACCTTCGCAGCGTCGACCGCCTGAGGAGCCCGGCGGTCGCGGCCTATACCGAACTGGGCGCGCGGCTGGCCTGGCGGGTGACCGATCAGGTCGAGCTCGCGGTGGTCGGAGAGAACCTGCTCCAGGATCAGCACGTGGAGTTCGTGAACGGCTCGGTCGCCCGTCGTGAGATTCCGCGCGCCATACGCGCCAGCCTGCGCTGGGGATTCTGAGGTGAAGTGGGCGCCTGTGGTGTTGAGCGCCGCTGTCCTTGCCCTCACGACGGTGGGCGCCGCCGGCGCGGCGGGGAGTCTGGAGGCGCCGGTCAAGGCCACCTATCTCTACAAGCTCGTGCCCTTCGTGGAGTGGCCGGCGGGCGCCTTCGCCTCACCGACCCAGCCGGTTGTGTTGTGCCTGCTGGGCGGCGACCCGTTCGGGGCTGTCCTGGACCAGGCCGTGCGGGGCCAGAAGATCGGCGCGCGGGCCATCGTTGTTCACCGGCTGGCCAAGGCCGAGAAGGCGACCGGCTGTCACGTGCTCTATCTGTCGGCGCCCCGCGCGCTGGGTGCCGCCGAGGCCCTGCAAAGCGCCCATGGGGCGCCGGTGCTGACCGTCACCGACCAGGCCGCCGGGGCGGGTGCCGTCGTCAACTTCGTCCTGCGGGAGAACCGGGTCCGATTCACGATCGATTCCCGGGCCGCCGCCGAAAACGGCCTGACCATCAGTTCGAAGCTGCTCAGCCTGGCGCTCGACGCCCGGGCGGGGAGGTAGGCATGGCGCTTCTGGACAAGCTGCAGATCCGCTGGAGCCTGATCCCCGCCATCGCCGCCATCGGCGCGATCCTGCTGGTGCTCAGCGGCCTGGCGATCGGGGTTTATGACGAGCAGACCTACCGCGCCCAGAAGGTCCGCGAGGCCACGGCCCAGGGTGAGATTCTGGCCGCCACCGTCACCGCCGCGCTGGCCTTTGACGACCGTCCGGCGGCGCAGGAGTATGTCGAGGCGCTGCGGGTCAACTCGCAGGTGGTCTCGGCCGGAGTTTACAACGAGGCCGGCGCCCTGGTGGCCGACTACGCCCGAGATCCAGGCCGCCACGCCGATCCGACCGTGGCGCTTCACCCGCCCGCCTTCGTGGGGAGCCACCTGGTGGTGGTGACTCCGGTGTCGGAGGCCGGACAACGCCTGGGCCTGGTCGCCCTGCGCATCGACACCGACCCCATCGCCCGGCGGCTGTCGCGCTATGTCGGCCTGGGGCTGCTGCTGGTCATGGCCCTGCTGGTGGTCGGCGTGCTGGCCGCGGCGCACGCGGTTCTGACCCGCACCAACAGCGACCTGGCCGACGCCAACCGCAACCTCCAGGAGGAGATGCACGAGCGCGAGCGCGCCGAGAGCGCCCTGCGGCAGAGCCAGCGCATGGAGGCCATGGGCCAGCTTACCGGCGGGGTGGCGCATGACTTCAACAACATCCTGATGATCGCCTCCAGCGGCCTGGACCTGATGGAGCGCACCGACAAGCCCGAACGGCGCAAGATGCTGATCGACGGCATGCGCCAGGCCGTGGACCGCGGCGCCAGCCTGACCCGCCAGCTTCTGGCCTTCTCGCGCCGCACCTCGCTGCGGCCGGAGGTGATCGATGTGACCGCCCAGCTGGAGGGCATGCGCCTGCTGCTGGATCGCTCGCTGGGGGAGGACATCTCGGTGATTGTGGACCTGCCGCCGGATCTGTGGCGCGTTCACGTCGATCCATCCGAGTTCGAGTTGGCGATCCTGAACCTGGCGGTGAACGCTCGTGACGCCATGCCAGGCGGCGGCGCCATCACCATCAGCGGCTCCAACCGGCCGGCGGGGTCCGACGCCACCCTGCCGGGAGACCACCTGGTCCTGCGGGTCGCCGACACCGGCAGCGGCATGACCCCGGAGACCCTGTCGCGGGTGTTCGAGCCCTTCTTCACCACCAAGGCGGTCGGCAAGGGCACGGGCCTGGGGCTCAGCCAGGTCTACGGGTTCAGCCGCGCCTCCGGCGGCGACGTCCGGATCCAGAGTGAGGTCGGTCGGGGATCGACCATTCTCCTGCTGCTGCCGCGGACCGAGGAGCCCTTGCCGCTGGTGACCCCGGACCCGTCGCCGGTCACCCGGCCGCCGGGCGCGCAGGGCGACCTGTTGCTGGTGGAGGATGACGAGGGTGTCGCCACCCTGGTCTCGGGCATGCTCACCGAACTGGGCTACAACGTCACCCGCGTCGACTGCGCGGCGGGCGCTGTCGCCGCCCTGGAGGCCAATCCAGCCTTCGACATCGTGTTTTCGGACCTGGTGATGCCGGGCGAGATGGATGGCATTGCGCTCGCCCGCGAGATCGGCCGGCGTTGGCCCAGCCTGCCGGTGTTGCTGACCACGGGCTTCAGCCCAGGCGTCGCGGCCGCCGCCGCGGAGGGGCTCACCCTGCTCACCAAGCCCTACGGAATCGGCGCCCTGGCCGCCGCTCTGGACGCCGCGAGACCGAACTGAGGCCTCGCCAAACCAATTTCGCCAACTCTTAAGAGCTATCGGGGCTATTGGTCACCTTGCGCAGGCCACACCGGCACGCGATATCCAACGGGTACACGGCTCGCGTTCGAGAGTCGTTCACATCGAGAAGGGCTGCCTCCCAATGTTTGATCCGCCGACGACCGCCCTGAACCTTGTCCCGATGGTGGTCGAGCAGACCAGCCGCGGCGAGCGTGCATTCGATATCTTCTCCCGCCTCCTCAAGGAGCGGGTCATCTTCCTGAACGGTCCCGTCGAGGACGGGATGTCGGCGCTGATCTGCGCCCAGCTGCTCTATCTTGAGGCCGAGAACCCCAAGAAAGAGATTCAGATGTACATCAACTCGCCGGGCGGCGTGGTGACCTCGGGTCTCGCGATCTACGACACCATGCAATACATCAAGAGCCCCGTGGTCACCCTGTGCATGGGCATGGCGGCCTCGATGGGGTCCTTCCTGCTGATGGCCGGTGAGGCGGGTCAGCGGATTTCCCTGCCCAACGCCCGCATCATGGTCCACCAACCCTCTGGCGGTTACTCCGGCAAGGCCTCGGATATCGAGCGTCACGCCGAGGACATCATCAAGACGAAGCGCCGGCTGAACGAGATCTACGCCAAGCACACCGGCCGGTCCTACGAAGAGGTCGAGGAAAAGCTCGACCGCGACACCTTCATGACCGCCGACGAGGCCAAGGAATGGGGTCTGATCGACCTCGTCCAGGCCAATCGCTCGGAAGACTAGTCCCAATGGTCGCGCACACCCTGGTGGTGGGCGGGACCGGGATGCTTTCCGGACTTTGCGAGGCGCTCGCCGGCGACGGCGGGCGCCTTTCGTTTTTGTCGCGGCAGGCCTGCGGGCCCGACGGGTTCGCCTGCGATTACTACGATCCCGCAGCCTTCACGGCCGCCCTCGACGCCGCCGTCGCGCGGGCGGGGCCGATCAACCTCGCCGTCGCCTGGTTTCACACCCTGAAGATCGAGGCGCCGCGCCTTCTGGCGGAACGCGTCGAAGGCCGGTTGTTCCAGGTGCTGGGCAGCGCGGCGGCCGACCCGTCCCATCCCTGGCGGCTTGAGACGGCGCAGAGGGTGGCCGAGGATCTGCCGGGCTGCGACCTGCGCCAGGTGGTGCTAGGCTTTAAGGCCGAGCCCACAGGATCTCGCTGGCTCACCAACAATGAGATCTCCGCAGGCGTGCTGGACGCCGTCCGCAGCGATCGCCCCCTGACCATCATAGGTCAGACCAAGCCTTGGTCGGCTAAGCCCTGAGCCGGGCCTGTGCGGCCGCGATCAGGGCGTCGCCGTCCTGCGTCACGTCGAAGCGGTCAAAATCCCTGTCGTCGGCGGCGCGGACGTCGCCGAACAGGCCCTCGGGGTCCTCGTGGAAATGCAGGAAGGCGCGGGACTTGCGGTAGAAGACCCCGCGCTTCTTCTCGGTCAGGCCGGGCAGCGCGCGGACGCGGGCCAACAGGGGTTCCAGCTGATCCAGGGCTATCTCACCGGCGTGTTTCACTTGGCGTCAGACCTTCAGGGACGTTCCTTGAAGACACGATAGCCGCGGTGATCGGCGAGCTTCAACATCTCGCGGTCGCCGCTGGTGTCGCCATAGGCGGCTTTCAGGGTGAAGTCGGGTCCGAACATCGCTCGCAGGCGTCGCACCTTTTCCGGCCCGCGGCAATTTGACCCCAGGAAGCCGCCGGTCACCCGATCGTCAGTATCGAAGGCCAGTTCGGTGGCGATCAGGGCATCGGCCCCCAGGCCCCGGGCGAAGGGCGCCACGATCATGTCGGGCGAGGCGCTGACGATCACCAGCTTTGCGTGGCGTTGCCGCCAGCGCCGCCAGGTTTGCAGGGCGTCGGGCCGCAGCAGGCTGGGAGCTGCGACCTCGGCGAAGGCGCGGGCCTGGGTCTCCAGCTCGTCGCGGGTCATGCCCTTCAGGAACTCACGAACGGCCGCGGCCTTGATGCGTCCGCGGTTGCGGTGACCGAGATAGGAGATCGCCGCGGGGACCAGCCGGGTCATCCCCGCCATATAGCGGCCCTGATCCACGCGCCATTTGAGGAACTCGGTGAAACTGTCGCGGACGGTGATGGTGCCGTCGAAGTCGAACGCCACAACGCCCGCGTCCTCGATCTGATCGTCGAGCATTTCGTTGGAAGGTGCGCCGCCGCCGCGCAGAGACTTTTTCGCCATGGCCACCCCCTCGCGCCCCTGAGGGCGCGTGTCTATCGGGAGCAATCGGCAGGCGCAGCGCGGGCCTTGGGGGGCGAGGCGTTTCGCGGCGCCCGGAACCGAAGGCTTGTCCCGAACTGGCGCACACCCATCTAGGGATTCGGACTGGCCCGCCATCGGGCGCCCCGACCGCCAAATGTCGCGATGTCCCCCAAAGGCTTGTGATCCTTGGTCGGATCGGGGAATGTCAAGGATTAGACAACCTGCGGCGCGTATCCTGCATCGATGGCGTCAGGAACGCCTCCGGGGACGGACGTCCCGGCCAGCCGGCCGATCGTCGAAAGAGTGAGAAACGACCATGACCAAGGCCGCCAGCGGGGACTCCAAGAGCACGCTCTACTGCTCATTCTGCGGCAAGAGTCAGCATGAGGTCCGCAAGCTTATCGCGGGCCCTACCGTGTTCATCTGTGATGAGTGCGTAGAACTGTGCATGGATATCATTCGCGAGGAGCACAAAATCTCCTTCGTGAAGTCCAAGGATGGTGTGCCGACCCCCAAGGAAATCCGCGAAGTCCTCGACGATTACGTGATCGGCCAAGATCACGCCAAGAAGGTGCTCGCGGTTGCGGTTCACAATCACTACAAGCGCCTCAACCACGCCTCGAAGAATAACGACGTCGAACTGGGCAAGGCCAACATCCTGCTCATCGGTCCGACCGGCACCGGCAAGACCCTGCTGGCGCAAACCCTCGCCCGAATCATCGACGTGCCCTTCACCGTCGCCGACGCCACCACGCTCACCGAAGCGGGCTATGTCGGGGAAGATGTCGAAAATATCATCCTGAAGCTGCTTCAGGCTGCCGACTACAATGTCGAGCGGGCGCAGCGCGGCATCGTCTATATCGACGAGGTCGACAAGATCAGCCGCAAGTCGGACAACCCGTCCATCACCCGCGACGTGTCGGGCGAGGGCGTGCAGCAGGCCCTGCTGAAGATCATGGAAGGCACCGTCGCCTCCGTGCCGCCGCAGGGCGGGCGCAAGCATCCCCAGCAGGAGTTCCTGCAGGTCGACACCACCAACATCCTGTTCATCTGCGGCGGCGCCTTCGCCGGCCTGGAAAAGATCATCTCGGCCCGCGGCCAAGGCACCTCGATCGGCTTCGGCGCCAAGGTGTCGGACCCCGACGATCGCCGCACGGGTCAGATCTTCCGTCAGGTGGAGCCCGACGACCTGCTGCGCTTTGGCCTGATCCCGGAATTCGTCGGCCGTCTGCCGGTCATCGCGACCCTGGACGATCTGGACGAGCCGGCCCTGGTGAAGATCCTCACCGAGCCGAAGAACGCCTTTGTGAAACAGTACCAGCGTCTGTTCGACATGGAGAATGTCGGCCTGACCTTCACCGACGACGCCCTCAACGCGGTGGCCCGCAAGGCCATCATCCGCAAGACCGGCGCGCGCGGCCTGCGGTCCATCCTGGAAGGCATCCTGCTCGAGACCATGTACGAGCTGCCGACCTATGACGGCGTCGAGGAAATTGTGGTCAACGCCGAGGTCGTCGAAGGCCGGGCCCAGCCCCTGGTCATCTATGCCGAGCGCCGCGACAAGGGCGGCGCCGCCTAGGCTGCAACGCATCGCTGATCGTCAACGACCGCGGCCCCAAAGCCGCGGTCGTTTCCGTTCGGGTCACGGCGCCTGGCGCCTGGAGGCTCTTGCACCTGTTGCCGCGGCGCACCATTTCCTGTGTCTCGGGCGTCACCTGTTTCAGACGCATTGTCGCGGACGACCTGGCTCAGCTTGTAGAGGGGGCCAAAGCGTCCACATAAATGGCCGACAATTCGCCCACACCGGGCGGACGGGCCGACCGACTCAGACTCATCGTCTGGGGGAACCCGGTCGGAATATGGGACGGGCCCTGCTTTGGAAGGGGGTCCACCAGGAGTAGATGCACATGTCTGAGATCAAGACTCTGCCCATTCTTCCGCTGCGGGACATCGTTGTCTTCCCGCACCAGCCGGTGCCGCTGTTCGTGGGCCGCGAGAAATCGGTCCGCGCGCTGGAGGAGGCCATGAAGGCCCCCGGCAAACAGATCCTGCTCGCCACCCAGAAGGACAAGGACGACGACGATCCGTCGCCGGACGCCATCTATGACGTCGGCGTGGTGGCGTCGGTCCTGCAACTGCTGAAGCTTCCCGACGGCACCGTGAAGGTGCTGGTGGAAGGCAAGGCCCGCGCCGGCATCTCGAAATTCACCGATCAGGCCGAGTTCTACGAAGCCGAGGTCGCCTTCATCACCGAGGACGGCGCGGCCTCGACCGAAGCCGAGGCGCTGTCACGCGCCGTGGTCGAGCAGTTCGAGAACTATGTGAAGCTCAACAAGAAGGTGCCGCCGGAGGCGCTCGCCTCCATGCCGCAGGTCGACTCGCCCGGCGAGCTGGCCGACCGCATCGCGTCGCACCTGTCTGTGAAGATCGCCGAGAAGCAGAACCTTCTGGAGATCTTCAATGTCGTGAAGCGCCTGGAGAAGGTCTACGCCCTGATGGAGGGCGAGATCAGCGTCATGCAGACGGAAAAGAAGATCCGTAACCGCGTGAAACGCCAGATGGAGAAGACCCAGCGCGAGTACTATCTGAACGAGCAGATGAAGGCGATCCAGCGCGAGCTGGGCGAGCAGGACGACAGCCGCGACGAGCTGATCGAACTCGAGAAGCGCATCAAGAAGACCAAGCTCTCCAAGGAAGCCCGCACCAAGGCCGACAGCGAGCTGAAGAAGCTGCGCAACATGAGCCCGATGTCGGCGGAATCCACCGTCGTGCGCAACTACCTCGACTGGCTGCTGTCC
Source organism: Phenylobacterium sp. (assembly GCF_030651185.1). Classification (GTDB taxonomy): domain Bacteria; phylum Pseudomonadota; class Alphaproteobacteria; order Caulobacterales; family Caulobacteraceae; genus Phenylobacterium. Next base: position 124,005 of record NZ_JAUSCJ010000036.1, on the reverse strand, counting down.
ATTCCGTGGGGCAAGGCCAAGACCAAGCCGATCGACCTGGTGAAGGCCGAGGCCGTCCTGGAACACGACCACTACGGTCTTGAGAAGGTCAAGGAACGCATCCTGGAATACCTGGCCGTCCAGGCCCGGACTGGATCCCTGAAGGGCCCGATCCTCTGCCTCGTCGGCCCGCCCGGCGTCGGCAAGACCTCGCTGGGCAAGTCCATCGCCGAGGCGACCGGCCGCGAGTTCGTGCGCGTGTCCCTGGGCGGGGTGCGTGACGAGGCCGAGATCCGCGGTCACCGCCGCACCTATATCGGCTCGATGCCCGGCAAGGTCATCCAGTCGATGAAGAAGGCCAAGTCCACCAACGCCTTCTTCCTGTTGGACGAGATCGACAAGATGGGCTCCGACTATCGCGGCGACCCGTCCTCGGCCCTGCTGGAAGTGCTCGACCCGGCGCAGAACTCCACCTTCGCCGACCACTATCTCGAGGTGGACTACGACCTGTCGCCGGTGATGTTCGTCACCACGGCCAACAGCCTGAACATGCCCCAGCCCCTGCTGGACCGCATGGAGATCATCCGCATCCCCGGCTACACCGAGGAAGAGAAGCTGGAGATCGCCAAGCGCCACCTGCTGCCCAAGCTGACCAAGGACCACGGCCTGACGCCGGTGGAGTTCGTCGTCCCCGACGACACCATCCGCGACCTGATCCGCTACTACACCCGGGAAGCCGGGGTGCGGTCGCTGGAGCGGGAACTGGGCAACCTGGCGCGCAAGACCGTCCGGGACCTGGGCCGCGAGAAGCTGCTGGCCATCACTGTCGATGACGAGCGCCTGGCCAAGTACGCCGGGGTCAAGAAGTACCGCTACGGCGAGACCGACGCGGAGGACCAGGTCGGGATCATCACCGGCCTGGCCTATACCGACTTCGGCGGCGACATCCTGACCATCGAGGCGGTCAAGATGCCGGGTAAGGGCCGCATGTCCATCACGGGCAACCTGAAGGACGTGATGAAGGAATCCATCTCGGCGGCGCACTCCTATGTCCGCAGCCGGGCGGTGCACTTCGGGATCGAACCGCCGGTCTTCGAGAAGACCGACGTCCACATCCACGTTCCGGACGGCGCGACCCCCAAGGACGGTCCGTCGGCCGGCGCGGCCATGGCCACGGCCATCGTCTCGGTGCTGACCGGTATCCCGATCCGCAAGGACATCGCCATGACCGGCGAGGTCACCCTGCGCGGCCGGGTGACGGCCATCGGTGGGCTGAAGGAAAAGCTGCTGGCGGCCCTGCGCTCCGGGGTCAAGACCGTGCTGGTCCCCGAAGAGAACATGAAGGACCTCGCCGATGTGCCCGACAGCGTGAAGAACGGGCTGGAAATCATCCCGGTCTTCAACATCGACCAGGTGCTGTCGCATGCCCTGACCCAGCCGCTCGTGCCGATCGAGTGGACAGAGCCGGCGGCGCCCGCGATCCCCGTCGTGGCCGATGACAGCGATCCAGAGGCGGTTTTGACGCACTGAATCCCGTATTAACTGCAAATAATTGGGCGGCGCGGGGTATTCCCGCGCCGCCTTCGTTTGACGCCTGCCGCGAGACCGCCATAATCCCCTGACGCGAAGTAATCTCGCGAACACCGCGGGGGGTCCGCGGACGTATAACGGGCTGGGAGAACACCACATGACCAAGGCCGAACTCGTCACGGCGATCGCCGAGAAGGCGGGCCTCAACAAGGCGCAGGCGAAAGACGCGCTGGAAGCCTTCATCGACTCCGTCACCGCCTCGCTGAAGAGCGGCGAAGAAGTCCGGCTTGTCGGCTTCGGCAGCTTCGTGCCGGTCAACCGCGCGGCGGGTACGGCGCGCAATCCGCGCACCGGCGAAACCGTGCAGCGTCCCGCGTCCAAGACCGCGCGCTTCCGGGTCGGCGAAGGCCTGAAGAGCTCGCTGAACTAAGCCGCTCAGGCTCAACAGCTATTCCGAAGGGGCGGTCGCCGGGGAGGCGGCCGCCCTTTTCATATGGGGGTTTCTGCGCGCCGGGGAGGGCGCTAAGAACCGCCTCCAAGGGCGCGTCAGGGTTAAGTGGAAGCCCCCCCGACGCGCCCCACTTCTACGGGCGGCTAGCTCAGCTGGTCAGAGCACCTGGTTTACACCCAGGGGGTCGGGGGTTCGAACCCCTCGCCGCCCACCATCCTGCTTCGCTCTACGAGCTTCGCAGGACAGGTCCTTCCGCCGCACCAAAGTGAGCCCATGCTCTACCGCCCCCTCGGCAAGACCGGCCTGACCGTTTCGGAGATCGGCTTCGGCTGCGCCAGCTGGTGGGGTCAGAGGGCGTTTGACGAGGGCCAGGCCGTCGCCCTGGTGCATGCGGCCCTCGACCGCGGCGTCACCTTCCTCGACACCGGCGCCAGCTATTCCGGCGGCGCCGCCGAGCCGCGGCTGGGGCGGGCCTTACGGGGGCGTGATCTCGACGGCCTGGTGATCGCCACCAAGGCCGGCACCGCCCACGACGGCCGCCGGATCGTGCGCGACATGTCGCCGGCCGCCATCGAGGCCAGCGTCCTGCGAAGCCTGGCCAACCTGGGGCTGGAGCGCCTGCCGCTGCTGCAACTTCATGGTCCCGCCGTCGCCGACCTGACCGACGACCTGCTGGCGGCCCTGGAGGGCCTGAAGGCGCGGGGCTTGGTCCAGGCCTTGGGGGTCAACAGCTTCGATCCCGCCGTTATCGACCACGTGGCGGGCCTGCCGCAGTTCGACGTGGTGATGGTGGACTACAACGTCCTGCGGCCGGAGCGCGGCCCGCTGATCGCCCGCGCGGCGGCGGCGGGGAAGGGGGTGCTGGCGGGCATGCCCCTGGCCATGGGCCATACCGGGGGCCAGGTCCTGAAGCTTCGAGCGCCGCGCGACCTCTGGTACGCCCTGCGCGCCCTGAAGAACCATCGCGCCGAGGTGCTGGCGGGGCGGCGCTTCGGCTTTCTGCACCGGCAGCCCGACATCAGCGGCGCGCAGGCGGCCCTGGCCTACGTCCTGGCCAACCCCGATGTCGCCTGCGCCGTCACCGGGACCACACGGATGGCCCATCTGCTGGACAATCTTGAAGCGTCGGGCCGCGGGCTGCCCCCGGCCTTGGCGGCCGCGATCGCCCGGGCGCAAAGCGCCGCGACCTGACGTCGGGGCGCCCCTTTCGCCGGACGCCAAGAGGCGTAGTCTGCCTGCAAGAACAACGATAAATCAGGGCAGGAAACCATGGCCAAGCTTGATCTGAGTGCGCTCGACCAGGCGCTGGAGGCGGCGCATCAGCCGGCCCTGGCCGCCGCCCTTGTCCAGATGACCGGCGATCTGCACTGGCTGCGCCAGGAATGGACTCCCACCTACACGCCGCTGTCGCGCGGCGAGACCGGGGTGCCGGAGGCCGAGCAGGCCAGGTTCCGCGCCGAGGCCAAGGCCGCCATCCTCGACTGGGTCGCCAAGGGCTCGCCGCCCACCATCACCCCCGACCCCGCCGCCCTGCGCCGGATGATGAGCTTCGTGGCCGGCGCCGACATCCCCGAGAACTATGCCGACTTCCTGAATGACGAGCTGGCCATCGGCGGCCAGTCCAGCAAGGACCCGCAGTGGACCACGCCGGTCCTGAAGGCCGCCGCCCGACGCATGCATGTGCTGGTGATCGGGGCGGGCATGTCGGGCCTGTTGACCGGCATCAGGCTGACCCAGGCCGGGGTCGACTTCGAGATCGTCGAAAAGAACGCCGATGTCGGCGGCACCTGGCTCGAGAACACCTATCCCGGCTGCCGGGTCGACAGCTCCAACCACATCTATTCCTATTCCTTTGAGCCGAACCACAACTGGCCGCAGCACTTCTCCACCCAGCCGGTGCTGCTGGACTATTTCCGCGGCGTCGCCGACCGCTACGACCTGCGCAAGAAGATCGCCTTCGAGACCAGCGTCGAGGAGATGGTCTGGGACGAGGCCCGCGCGGTCTGGAAGGTCACGCTGAAGACCGCCAGGGGGACCGAACAGGTCGAAGCGACCTCGGTGATCACCGCTGTGGGCCAGCTCAATCGCCCGCGCCTGCCCGATGTGAAGGGCAGGGACCGCTTCAAGGGCCCGGCCTTCCACTCCGCCCAGTGGCGCCATGACATCGACCTGACCGGCAAGCGGGTGGCGGTGATCGGCGCCGGGGCCAGCGCCTTCCAGTTCGTGCCGGAGATCGTCGGCAAGGTGGCAAGCCTGACGGTCTTCCAGCGCACCCCGCCCTGGGGCTTCCCCACGGCGCACTATCATGAGGACGTGCCGGCCGGGATGAACTGGCTGCTGGAGCACATCCCCAACTACGACAAATGGTACAGGTTCTTCCTGTTCTGGATGGTCACCGACGGTCTGCTGGACGGTGTGCGGGCTGACCCCGCCTGGCAGGGCGACGAAACCGCGGTCAGCGCAGCCAACGCCATGTTCCGCGCCATGGTGGCCGAGGCCTTGCGCATGCAGGCCGCCGATCGTCCCGACCTGGCCGAGAAGGTGATCCCCACCTATCCGGTGGGAGGCAAGCGCGCCCTCTTGGACAACGGGGTCTGGATCGCCGCGCTCAAGCGCCCGAATGTCGAGCTGGTCACCGACGCCCTGGCCGAGATCACCGAGACCGGCATCGTCACCGCCGACGGGACGGCGCGCGAGTTCGACGTGATCATCTACGGCACCGGCTTCCACGCCAGCCGATTCCTCTATCCGATGAAGATCAAGGGTCGCGGCGGGGCCGATCTGCACGACACCTGGGATGGCGACGCGCGCGCCTATCTGGGCATGACCACCCCCGGTTTCCCCAACCTTTTCATGATCTACGGCCCCAATACCAATATCGTCGTCAACGGCTCGATCATCTTCTTCTCCGAGTGCAGCGTCCGCTACATCCTGGGCTGCCTGAAGCTGCTGGCCGAGACCGGGGCCAATGCCATGGAGCCCAAGGCGGAGGTCCACGACGCCTTCAACATCAAGGTCGACGCGGGCAACAGGCTGATGGCCTGGGGGGCGCCGCAGGTGACCAGCTGGTACAAGAACGAGAAGGGCCGGGTCAGCCAGAACTGGCCCTTCGCCCTGGTGGACTACTGGCGCGCCACCCTGGCGCCCGACCCGCAGGACTTCCTGCTGTCGCGGGAACGCGAGATGGCGGGGTAGGGGGCTCGGGGGCTATATGGGGGCCACGCGTTCGTTCCCGTGAGGTCCCATGTCGCTCAAGCTCCACACCATCATCTGCAGCACCCGGCCGACCCGGCTGGGTCCGAAGATCGCGCAATGGTTCGACGCCATCGCCCAGGGCCACGACGGCTTTGACGCCGAGCTGGTGGATTTGGCGAGCTTCAACCTGCCGGTTTTCGACGAGCCCAAGCATCCCCGCCTGCGCGACTACGCCCACGACCACACCAAGGCCTGGAGCAAGAGCGTCGACGCCGCCGACGCCTTCGTGTTCGTGACGCCGGAGTACAATTACGGGCCGCCGCCGTCCTTCACCAACGCGGTCAACTACCTGGTCCAGGAGTGGGCCTACAAGCCCGCGGCCTTCATCAGCTACGGCGGCGCCTCGGGCGGGCTGCGGGCGGTGCAGATGGAAAAGCTGCTTCTCACCAGCGTGAAGGTGATGCCGATCCCCGAGGGGGTCGCCCTGCCGATGTTCAACCAATACCTGACGGACTCGGGCTTCCAGCCGCCGGAACTGCAGGACAAGGCCGCTGGCGCCATGCTGAGCGAACTGGCGCGCTGGGCGACGGCGCTCAAGACCTTGCGCGCGCCAAGCTAGACAGTTGCCAGGCGTTCCGTCCCAATGTTCAACTATGTGTTGAGCAGGGAGGGCGGCATGACCCAAGGCGTTGTGACGGTGCAGGGCTTGCGCCTGCGGGACGGACCGGATGGGGCGGCCGTCGCCCCCAGCCTGGACAAGGGCGTCCGGGTCGAGATGTTCGAGTCCACGGCGGGCTGGACGCGGATCACCACCCTGCGGGCGCCGGTCCGCAGCGGTTGGGTCGCCAGTCAGTTCCTCGCCCAGACCGTGGCGGTCGTCATGCCCTCCGCTCCGGCCCCGGCGCCGCCGCCGATGCCCGACGACCCGGCCCACCCGGTGACCGTCGTGGGGTCCAAGGCCATCGCGCCGGACGGACGGGCCTTCGCCTCGGTCCACAAGGGCGGCTTCTACACCATAGGCCGGACCTCCTTGGCCGCTTGGCTGGCGGGCAATCCGCCGCCAGCCGACCTCAAGCCCTCGGCGGTGCGAGTGGTCCGCGCCATCTCGGCCAATGAGGGGCTGCTGGAGGCGATCAACTCCTACGACAACAGCTACATGTCCTTCGGCGTCTTCCAGTGGACCTGCGGCCCGGCCACCGATCCGGGGGAGCTGCCGGCCTTGCTCGCGGTGCTGAAGCGGACCTCGCCCAGCGCCTTCCAGGACTGCTTCGGCCGCTACGGCCTGGATGTGAAGACCTCGGGGCCCGCGCCGACGACAGGCTATCTGGTGCTGAATGGCGTGGTGCTCGACACCGCGGCGCGGAAGCTTCAGCTGCGCCGGCCGACCTGGGCCTACCGGTTCTGGCGCGCGGGGCACCATCACGACATGCGGGCCTGCGAGTTGAGCTTCGCCGCCGGCCGCATGGCTCGGTTCCTGGACGCCAAGGCGGCCGGTTTCGCGGTCCGCCGCTGGTTCACCTCCGAGCAGGGGGTGGCCCTGGTGCTGGACGAGCACGTCAACCGGCCGGGCCATGTGCCGGGCACCCTGGCGGCGGCCATCGCCAGGATCGGCGCCACGGACCCCACCAACTGGAAGACCGCCGACGAGGCCAGACTGATCGCCGCCTACGTCCTGGCCCGCAAGGCCACCAATATGACCCACCCGATTCAGCGCGCCGAACGGATCGCCGACGCTGTGAACCAGAACACCCTGTCGGAGGATCGCGGCTCTTTCCTGGTCTGAGACCGGGTGGCGGCGGTCACGACTCAGGTCTAACCTTCCGCGTCGAATAGCTGACTCAAGCGCGATGGAGTGACGACATGCCCTACAAGTTCGAGATCTCGAAGGATAAGGCGGGCGAGTTCCGCGTGAAGTTCAAGGCGCCCAATGGCGAGATCATGTTCTCCACCGAGGGTTATTCCGCCAAGGCCTCGGCCAAGAACGCCATCGAATCCATGAAGAAGAACGGCCCTGACGCCGAAATCGACGACACCACGGACTGATCCGGGACCCCGGCCGGGCGGCGGCCACGGGATTATTCACAGGGTGAAGTGCGACTTATCGAACTCGCCCGTTGACACGATTCCGGTCGGGACCTATCAGACGCCCCTCGCGGGCCCACACGGCCCACATGCGGATGTAGCTCAGTTGGTTAGAGCGCCGGCCTGTCACGCCGGAGGTCGCGGGTTCGAGTCCCGTCATTCGCGCCACTTCTCCCCCCACATTGCTGGCCCTCCGACCGGACGCAGCCTCCCGCGCGCCAGGCCACAGCATTCGCGTGGGTTTTCCGCGCTCCTGAGAGGCATTCGCATCTCGAACATCGGTCTTTTTCGCGGGTGCGGCGCCAGCGTCATTGTGCGGTTTGAATCGGTTCCATTCGTGGTCTAGAAGGGCGCGACTCCTTCGAGGATTCCATGAACGCGTTCCTTCTGCAGTACCTCCCCATCGTGATCTTCCTAGGCATCGCGGCGGTTCTGGGGGTCGTCTTCATCCTCGCCTCGGCGGTTCTCGCCCCCAAGGCGCCGGACCCCGAAAAGCTCTCGTCCTACGAGTGCGGCTTCAACGCCTTCGACGATGCGCGCATGAAGTTCGACGTCAGGTTCTACCTGGTCTCGATCCTCTTCATCATCTTCGACCTTGAGGTGGCCTTCCTGTTCCCCTGGGCGGTCTCGCTCATGAACCTGCCGCAGGACGTGGCCCAGTTCTCCTTCTGGTCGATGATGTCCTTCCTGGGCGTGCTGACCGTCGGCTTCATCTACGAATGGAAGAAGGGCGCCCTGGAATGGGAGTAATCGTTCCCGCGGGTTCCGCCCCCGCGCTTTCGGCCGGTCGCACGACCGTCGAGGGCTATAACCCCAAGCTGCACGACCCCTTCTTCGACGGCGTCTCCTCCGAGCTCGCCGACAAGGGCTTCATCACCGCGGCCGCCGACGACCTGATCACCTGGGCGCGCACCGGCTCGCTGATGTGGATGACCTTCGGCCTGGCCTGCTGCGCCGTCGAGATGATGCACGCCTCGATGCCGCGCTACGACCTGGAGCGCTACGGATTCGCGCCGCGCGCCAGCCCGCGCCAGTCCGACGTGATGATCGTCGCCGGCACGCTCTGCAACAAGATGGCCCCGGCCCTGCGCAAGGTCTACGACCAGATGCCGGAGCCGCGCTACGTCATCTCCATGGGCTCCTGCGCCAATGGCGGCGGCTACTACTATTTCAGCTATTCCGTGGTGCGCGGCTGCGACCGGATCGTGCCCGTGGACATCTACGTCCCCGGCTGCCCGCCGACCGCCGAGGCCCTGGTCTACGGCGTGCTGCAACTTCAGAAGAAGATCCGCCGCACCGGGACCATCGAGCGATGACCTGGCCTGTCACGATCCACACCCTGGAAGCGCTCGGCCAGCAGGCCGTGGCCGACAGCGCCGGCGCCGTGGCCGGCTTCTCCATCGCCTTTGATGAGCTGACCCTGACGGCTCCGGCCGGTCGCGTGGTCCAGGCCCTGAGCCTGCTGCGCGACAAGTTCGGCTTCGCCCAGCTCATCGACCTTTGCGGTGTCGACTATCCGGAGCGCCCGATGCGCTTCGACGTGGTCTATCACCTACTGTCCCTGACTAAGAATCAGCGCCTGCGCCTGAAGATCCAGACCGACGAGGACACCGCCGTTCCCAGCGTGATCGGGGTCTATCCCTGCGCCGATTGGTATGAACGCGAAGCCTTCGACATGTACGGGATCTTCTTCGAGGGCCATCCCGACCTGCGCCGCATCCTGACCGACTACGGATTCCATGGGCATCCGCTGCGCAAGGACTTCCCGATGACCGGCTATGTCGAGCTGCGCTACGACGACGAACTCAAGCGCGTGGTCTATGAGCCGGTGAAGTCGGTGGAGTTCCGCAACTGGGACTTCCTCTCGCCCTGGGAAGGGGCCGACTACATCCTGCCGGGCGATGAAAAGTCCCCCGGGACCGGCGGTCCGCATCCGGGAGCTCCGAAGTAGATGGCTGACGACGCCTCCATGACGCCGCTCTCGGAAGCCGAGATTCCGGTTCGCAAGTTCAACATCAACTTCGGCCCGCAGCACCCGGCGGCCCACGGCGTTCTGCGCCTGGTCCTGGAGCTGGACGGCGAGGTCGTGGAGCGGGTCGACCCGCACATCGGCCTGCTGCATCGCGGCACCGAAAAGCTGATGGAGTATCGGACCTACCTCCAGAATATCCCGTACTTCGACCGGCTCGACTACGTCGCGCCGATGAACCAGGAACACGCCTTCTGCCTGGCCATCGAGAAGCTGCTGGGCCTGGACGTGCCGATCCGCGGCCAGCTGATCCGGGTGATGTACTCGGAAATCGGCCGGGTTCTGAACCACCTGCTCAACGTCACGACCCAGGCGATGGACGTCGGCGCGCTCACCCCGCCTCTGTGGGGCTTCGAAGAGCGCGAAAAGCTGATGGTCTTCTATGAGCGGGCCTGCGGCGCGCGGCTGCACGCCAACTATTTCCGCCCCGGCGGGGTCCACCAGGACCTGCCCGAGGCCCTGATCAACGATATCGACGACTGGGCCGTGGCCTTCGACCGTCCGCTCAGCGACATCGACAAGCTGATCACCGGCAACCGCATCTTCAAGCAGCGCAATGTCGACATCGGCAAGGTGACCCGCCAGGAGGCCATCGACTGGGGCTTCTCCGGCGTGATGGTGCGCGGCTCCGGCATCGCCTGGGACCTTCGCCGCAGCCAGCCCTACGAGTGCTACGACGAGATGGAGTTCGAGATCCCGCTGGGTCTCAACGGCGACTGCTACGACCGCTACCTCTGCCGCATGCAGGAGATGCGTGAATCCACCAAGATCATCCGCCAGTGCGTTGAACGGCTTCGCAAAACGCCTGGCCCCGTGATGACCGAGGACAACAAGGTCTCGCCGCCGCGCCGGGGCGAGATGAAGCGCTCGATGGAAGCGCTGATCCATCACTTCAAGCTCTACACCGAAGGCTTCCGCACCCCGGAAGGCGAGGTCTACGCGGCCGTCGAGGCGCCCAAGGGCGAGTTCGGCGTGTTCCTGGTGAGCGACGGCGGCAACAAGCCCTATCGCTGCAAGATCCGCGCGCCGGGCTATCCGCACCTGGCGGCCATGGACTGGATGGCCAAGGGCCACATGCTCGCCGACGTCTCGGCGATCATCGGCTCCCTCGACATCGTCTTCGGCGAGGTGGACCGATGAGCGCGCCCGCCTGCATCTCGCCCTTCGACGTCGCCGAGGCTCAGCTGGACGCCTACAACGCCCAGGATCTGGAGGCCTACTGCTCGTTCTTCTCCGACGACGTGATCGTCGCCGACCTGAACGGGGCGGTGACCATGTCCGGCATCGACGCCTTCCGCGCCAAGTACGCCCAGGTGTTCGCCGACTTCCCGGAGAACAAGGTCCAGCTGCTGGCCCGGATGACCATCGGCCACACGGTGATCGACCACGAGCTGGTCATCCGAAAGCCCGGCGGCGACCAATTCGAGGTCGCGGCCATCTACACCATCTCGGACGCCAAGATCGTCCGGGTCGATTTCGTGAAGTGAGGCTCTGACCGTGAGCGTTCGACGCCTTTCCCCCGATCAACCCGCCAGCTTCGCCTTCTCCAAGGAGACGATGAAGCAGGCCCAGTGGTGGATCTCGAAATATCCGGACGGCCGGCAACAGTCGGCGGTGATCCCGATCCTGTGGCTGGTGCAGAAGCAGGAGGGCTGGGTTTCCGAACCCGCCATCCGCGCCGTCGCCGACCTGCTGAAGATGGCCACCATCCGGGTCTACGAGGTCGCCACCTTCTATACGATGTTCATGCTGGAGCCGGTGGGCACGGTCGCCCTGGTCCAGGTCTGCGGCACCACGGCCTGCCAGTCGCGCGGCTCGGAGGCCCTGTTGGAGGTCTGCCGCAAGCGCTTTGGTCCCGACAGCCATCGCTCGGCGGACGGCAAGTTCTACTGGCAGGAAGTCGAGTGCCTGGGCGCCTGCTCCAACGCGCCGATGGCCGCCATCAACGACCGCTATTACGAAGACCTGACGGTGGCCGGCTTCGAGAAGCTGCTGGACGATTTCGCCGCCGGCAAGACGCCGCCTCCGGGTTCGGAGATCGGCCGCCAGGGCAGTTCGGTCCTGGGCGGCAACTCGACGCTGAACGACCCCAAGCTCTATGACGGCTCGGCCCCCAAGGGGATCAAGAAGCTGCCGAACGCCGCGCCCAAGGGCAAGGCCAAGGCGCCCGTTGCATGACTGAGGCCGAGATCGCCAGGCGCCGGTTCACGGTCATGGTCGCGGTTTCCGCGGCCAGCGTCTTCGTGGCCATCGCGGCGATCATCTGCGCCTTCCGGTTCAGCCAGTCCTGGCTGCTGTTTGTATTCGGCGTCGCGCTCCTGATCGGGTTCGGCGCGCAGATATGGTTCATCACGGGCGTCCGGTCCGCGAAAAGGGGAGTGTAGGGGGTCTTGGTCGGCATTCTGGAAGACAAGGACCGCATCTTCACCAACATCTACGGGCTCCAAGACTGGGGCCTGGAAGGTGCGAAGGCGCGCGGCTGCTGGAACTTGACCCGCGAGATGCTGGGTCAGAGCCACGAGTGGGTCTGCGAGCAGGTCCGCGAGAGCGGCCTGCGTGGTCGTGGGGGCGGGGGCTTCGTCACCGGCTTCAAGTGGACCCTGATGCCGCAGCAGTTCAGCGAGCGGCCGCACTATCTGGTGGTCAACGCCGATGAGTCCGAACCCGGCGCCTGCAAGGACCGCGAGATCATCCGCAACGATCCGCACCTGCTGATCGAAGGCTGCATGATCGCCAGCTACGCGATCCGCGCCCACACTGCCTACATCTACATCCGCGGCGAATACGTCGCCGAGCGCGAGCGTCTGGAAGCCGCCATCAAGCAGGCCTATGCGGCCAAGCTGATCGGCAAGGACAACCTCAACGGCTGGGATTTCGACCTCCACGTCACCCATGGCGGCGGGGCCTATATCTGCGGCGACGAGACCGCCCTGATGGAGAGCCTGGAGGGCAAGAAGGGCCAGCCGCGCCTGAAGCCCCCGTTCCCGGCCGGCGCCGGCATCTATGGCTGCCCGACCACCATCAACAACGTCGAGTCCATCGCCGTCGTTGGCACCATCCTGCGCCGTGGCGCGGGCTGGTTCTCCAGCTTCGGCCGCCCGAAGAACGCCGGCACCAAGCTGATGGCGGCCTCGGGCCACGTGAACAAGCCCAGCGTGGTCGAAGAGGCCATGTCCATTCCCATGCGCCAGCTGATCGAGGACCACTTCGGCGGCGTGCGCGGCGGTTGGGGCAAGCTCAAGGCGGTGATCCCCGGCGGGGTCTCCATGCCGATGATCACCCGCGAACAGGCCGAGACCGTCCTGATGGACTTCGACGACCTGCCCCGCGTGCAGTCGCGCCTGGGCACGGCCACCATGATCCTCTTCGATGAGGACACCGACCTGGTCCGCGTGATCGCCCGGGTCAGCCGCTTCTTCAAGCACGAGAGCTGCGGCCAGTGCACGCCGTGCCGCGAAGGCACCGGCTGGATGTGGCGGGTGATGGAACGCATGGTCACCGGCGAGGCCGAGATGCGCGAGATCGACATGCTGCTCGACGTCGCCTCCCAGGTCGAGGGCCACACCATCTGCGGCCTCGGCGACGCCGCGGCCTGGCCCATCCAGGGCCTGTTCCGCAACTTCCGCCATGAAGTTGAGGACCGGATCACCAGCTATCGCGCGGGCAAGCCGCATGTTCAGGGCGCCGCCCTGGTGGCGGCGGAGTAGTCGTATGCCTAAAGCCAAGGTCAACGGCGTCGAGGTCGAGTTCGAACCCGGCATGACGGTTCTGCAGGTGGCGGAACTGGCCGGGGAAGAGATTCCGCGCTTCTGCTATCACGAGCGCCTCAGCATCGCCGGCAACTGCCGCATGTGCCTGGTCGAGGTGAAGCCCGGCCCGCCCAAGCCGCAGGCCTCCTGCGCCCTGCCGGCCTCCGACGGCCAGGAGATCATCACCAATTCGCCGATGGTCAAGAAGGCCCGCGAAGGGGTGATGGAGTTCCTGCTCATCAACCACCCGCTGGATTGCCCGATCTGCGACCAGGGCGGCGAGTGCGACCTGCAGGACCAGGCCATGGGCTATGGCCGCGACGACAGCCGCTATGGCGAGAACAAGCGCGCGGTCGAAGAGAAGTTCATGGGGCCGTTGATCAAGACGGTCATGACCCGCTGCATCCAGTGCACCCGCTGCGTCCGCTTCATCACCGAAGTCGCCGGCGTGCCGGATATCGGTCTCATCTCCCGCGGCGAAGACGTTGAAATCACGACCTATCTCGACAAGGCCGTGGCCAGCGAACTGTCGGCCAATGTCATCGACCTCTGCCCGGTCGGCGCGCTCACCTCCAAGCCCTACGCCTTCAACGCCCGGCCCTGGGAGCTGAAGAAGACCGAGAGCGTCGACGTCATGGACGCGCTCGGCTGCTCGATCCGTGTCGACAGCCGGGGCCCCGCGGTCCTACGCGTCCTGCCGCGCCTGAACGAGGACATCAACGAGGAGTGGATCAGCGACAAGACCCGCTACGCCGTCGATGGCCTGGCGCGCCAGCGCCTCGACAAGCCCTATGTCCGTGAAGCCGGCAAGCTGCGTCCCGCCACCTGGGCCGAGGCGCTGAACCTGGTGGCGTCCAAGCTGAAGGCCGCCAGCCCTGAGCGCATCGGCGTCATCGCCGGCGACCTGCAGGACGCTGAATCCATGAAGGCCGCCAAGGACCTGTTCGGGTCGCTCGGCGTCACCAGCCTGGACTGCCGTCAGGACGGCATGGCGCTCGGCGCCGGGGCCCGCGAGACCTGGCTGTTCAACTCCACCATCGCCGGCATCGAAGCCGCCGATGTGATCCTCTTCGTGGGGACCAATCCCCGCACCGAGGCCCCGGTCCTCAACGCCCGGTTCCGCAAGCGCTGGGTCGCCGGCGCCCTGGAAGTGGGCGTCATCGGCGAACAGGCCGACCTCACCTTCGGCTACGAGTATCTCGGGGCGGGCGCCGCCAGCCTTTCGGCCCTGGCCAAGTCCAAGTCCGACTTCGTCAAGCGCCTGAAGGACGCCAAGAACCCCGCCATCGTCATCGGGGCCGGGGCTCTTGGCCGCGCCGACGGCGGCGCCATCGCCAAGGCCGCGGCCGATGTGGCCAAGACCTTCGGCATGACCTGGAATGTGCTGCACACCGCCGCCAGCCGGGTCGGCGGCCTCGACCTCGGTTTCCTTCCGGGCGAGGGCGGCAAGACCGCCGCCCAGATGACCGCCAAGGGCGCGCTGGACGTGCTGTTCCTGATGGGCGCCGATGAGATCGACGTCACCGCCAGCGACGCCTTCACCGTCTATATGGGCACCCACGGGGACGCCGGGGCCCACAAGGCCGACGTGATCCTGCCGGGCGCGGCCTATACCGAGAAGGACGGCCTCTATGTGAACACCGAGGGCCGCGTCCAGATGGGCCAGCGCGCGGTGTTCCCCAAGGGCGAGGGCCGTGAAGACTGGTCCATCCTGCGGGCCCTGTCGGATCGCCTCGGCGCGACCTTGCCCTATGACACGCTCGCCCAACTGCGCGCCAAGCTGTTCGCCGACCACCCGACCTTCGGGCGCATCGATTACGCGCCGGGCGCCGTGGCCTCGGCCATCGACCTCTCGGGGATCGCGGCGGCCGGCGCGGCCACCGATGCGCCGCTGGTCAGCGGCGTGCGGGCCTTCCACCTGACCAACCCCATCGCCCGCGCCAGCGTGACGATGGCCGAGTGCGCGGCCGTGGCGGCCGACGCCTCCAAGATCGCGGCGGAGTAGGGGATGGATCCGACCATCAATTTCTGGGCCACCGAGCTCGGCTGGACCCTGATCACGGTCGGCAAGATCATGCTGGTGATCCTGCCGCTGCTGGTCTGCCTGGCCTTCTTCATGCTCGCCGACCGCAAGATCTGGGCGGGTGTCCAGATGCGCAAGGGCCCCAACGTGGTGGGTCCCTTCGGCCTGCTGCAGTCCTTCGCCGACCTGATCAAGTTCGTGCTGAAGGAACTGGTCATCCCGGACGGCGCCGACAAGACGGTGTTCCTGCTGGCGCCCGTGCTGACCTTCCTGCTCTCCCTCGTGGGCTGGGCGGTGATTCCGTTCGCGCCGGGCTGGGTGATCTCCAACATCAATGTCGGCGTGCTGTACCTGTTCGCCATCAGCTCGCTGGGCGTCTACGGCATTATCATGGGGGGCTGGGCGTCGAACTCGAAGTACCCCTTCCTGGGTTCGCTGCGCTCGGCGGCCCAGATGGTCTCCTACGAGGTCTCCATCGGCCTGGTGATCATCACCGTCATCCTGCTTTCCGGCAGCATGAACCTGACCACCATCGTCGAGAAACAGGCCGGCGGGTTCTGGAACTGGAACTTCCTCGGCGGCGGCCTGCACAACTGGCCCATCGCCATCGTCATGTTCGGCATGTCGGTGATCTTCTTCATCTCGGCGCTCGCCGAAACCAACCGCCCGCCCTTCGACCTGCCCGAGGCCGAGTCTGAACTCGTCGCCGGCTATCAGGTGGAATATTCCTCCAGCCCGTTCCTGCTCTTCATGATCGGCGAGCTGGTGAACATCGTGCTGATGTGTTCGCTGATCTCGCTACTGTTCTTCGGCGGCTGGCAGGCGCCCATCGACTTCGCGTTCGTCCACCAGTGGGGGGACATGGCGCAGGGCTTCTACGGCCTGATGTGGTTCTTCCTGAAGACCTGCTTCTTCTTCTTCCTGATCGCCATGGCGAAGGCCATCGTGCCCCGCTACCGCTATGACCAGCTGATGCGCCTGGGGTGGAAGGTCTTCCTGCCCACCGCTGGCGTCGCCGTGGTCCTGGTGGCGGCCTGGCGCGTCTTCGGGCCGGCGGCGGCATGAAGACCCTGATCGTCCTCGCCAGCCTGATGCTCTGCGCCGCCTGCGCCAGCGGCGTCACGCCCGATGGCGGCGTGGCGAGCTATGACGCCCTCAAGACGGCGCGCGACGCGTGCCTGGCCAAGGGCGCCGACCTGCAGCTGGCCAGGGAAGGTGATCCTCAGTCCATCACCTCCTACGTCTGCAAACGAAAGTGACCGCGATGATGCAGCGTATTACCCAGGCCGTGAAAGGCGCGGCGCTCCTGGACTTCGTCGGCGCCTTCGGGATGGCCATGAAGTACATGGTCCGCCCCAAGGCCACCGTGCTGTATCCGCACGAGCGCGGCCCGCAGTCGCCGCGCTTCCGGGGCGAGCACGCCCTGCGCCGCTATCCGAACGGCGAAGAGCGCTGCATCGCCTGCAAGCTCTGCGAGGCCATCTGCCCGGCCCAGGCCATCACCATCGAGGCCGAACCCCGCGCCGACGGCAGCCGCCGCACGACCCGCTACGACATCGACATGGTGAAGTGCATCTATTGCGGCCTGTGCCAGGAGGCCTGCCCGGTGGACGCCATCGTCGAGGGGCCCAACATCGAGTTCGCCGTCGAGACCCGCGAGGAACTCTACTACGACAAGGAACGCCTGCTCGATAACGGGGACCGTTGGGAGCGGCAGATCGCGAAGAATCTGGAACTGGACGCGCCCTACCGGTAAGACCCGGGCGCGATTCCGAAAGCTAATCACCGCGTCGCCGTCAGGCGCCGGTCACTGAAATTGAGGGGCTGAGAAGAGCCGTCATGGCCGTTCAGGCGATCGCATTCTATCTGCTGGCGACGGTGACCCTGGTCGCCGGTGTCTGCGTGGTTTCGGCCCGCAGCCCGGTGCACTCAGTGCTGTTCCTGATCCTGGCGTTCTTCTCGGCCGCGGGGCTGTTCGTCATGCTCGGGGCCGAGTTCCTCGCCATGCTCCTGGTGGTCGTCTATGTCGGCGCCGTCGCGGTGCTGTTCCTGTTCGTCGTCATGATGCTCGATGTCGACTTCGCCTCCCTGCGGCAGGGCTTCGCACGCTACATGCCCCTGGGCGCCGGGGTCGCCGGCATCCTGGCCTTCGAGATGATCATGGTCTCCACCGCCGTCGCCAACGGCGGGGCCGCCCGGCTCAACGACACGCCGCAGGCCTCGGGCGCGGACATCTCCAACGCCGAGACCATCGGCCGGGTGCTCTATACCGACTACATCTACTTCTTCCAGGCGGCGGGGCTGGTGCTGCTGGTGGCCATGATCGGCGCCATCGTGCTGACCTTGCGCCATAAGCCCGGCGTGCGCCGGCAGGTGATCGCCGACCAGGTGGCGCGCGGGCCGAAGACCGGCATGCGGGTCATTTCCATCAAACCCGGCGCGGGGATCGACGAATGAGCATCGGGCTCACCCATTATCTGGCGGTCGCCGCGATCCTGTTCACCATCGGGGTGTTCGGGATCTTCGTGAACCGCAAGAACATCATCGTCATCCTGATGTCGATCGAGCTGATCCTGCTCGCGGTGAACATCAACCTGGTGGCCTTCTCGGTCTATCTGCACAACGTGACGGGGCAGATCTTCGCCATGTTTGTGCTGACCGTCGCGGCGGCCGAGGCCGCGGTCGGCCTGGCCATCCTGGTGACCTTCTTCCGCAACCGCGGCGACATCGCCGTGGACGACGTTTCTGTGATGAAGGGCTGAGGACCCGACCATGACCCCTCAGCTTCTCGTCACCATCGCGGTCTTCGCGCCTCTGGTCGCCGCCTTGATCGCCGGCCTCTCGGGCCGCCGCATCGGCAACGTCGCCTCCATGGCCCTGACCACGGGCGCCCTGTTCCTGTCCTGCGCCATCGCCTGGACCACCTTCTACGGGGTGATCTGGGGCGACTGGCCGGCCAGGTTCACCGTCCACCTGCTGCCCTTCATCAATATCGGTGAGTTCCAGTCCAACTGGTCGATCCGCATCGACACCCTGTCGGCCGTCATGCTCGTGGTGGTGACCAGCGTCTCGTCGCTCGTTCACCTCTATTCCTGGGGCTACATGGCCGAGGACCCGTCCAAGCCGCGGTTCTTCGCCTATCTGTCGCTGTTCACCTTCGCCATGCTGGCCCTGGTGACCGCGGCGGACTTCATGCAGCTGTTCTTCGGCTGGGAAGGCGTCGGCCTGGCCAGCTACCTGCTGATCGGCTTCTGGTTCCACAAGCCCACCGCCAACGCCGCCTCCATCAAGGCCTTCGTGGTCAACCGGGTGGGGGACTTCGGTTTCGCCCTCGGCATCATGACCGTCTTCTGGATGTTCGGGACGATCCAGTTCGCCGAGATCTTCCCGCGGGTCACCGAGTTCGCCACCACCGGCTGGTTCTTCGCCGGCCACTGGTTCCACGCCGTGGACCTGGCCTGCGCCCTGCTGTTCGTGGGCGCCATGGGCAAGTCGGCCCAGTTCTTCCTGCACACCTGGCTGCCGGACGCCATGGAAGGCCCGACCCCGGTCTCGGCCCTGATCCACGCCGCCACCATGGTGACGGCCGGCGTCTACATGGTCTGCCTGCTGTCGCCGATGTTCGAGTACGCCCCCGTCACCAAGCAGATCGTCACCCTGGTGGGGGCCATCACCGCCCTGTTCGCGGCGACCGTCGGCCTGGCCCAGAACGACATCAAGCGGGTCATCGCCTATTCGACCTGCTCGCAGCTCGGCTACATGTTCTTCGCCGCCGGCGTGGGCGCCTATCAGGCGGCCATGTTCCACCTGTTCACCCACGCCTTCTTCAAGGCGCTGCTGTTCCTGGGCGCGGGCTCGGTGATCCACGGCATGCACCACGAGCAGGACATGCGGAAGATGGGCGGCCTCTGGAAGTACCTGCCGGTGACCTATGCGGTGATGACCATCGGGACGCTGGCCATCACCGGCTTCGGCATCCCCGGCACCGACCTCGGCTTCGCGGGCTTCTTCTCCAAGGACACCATCATCGAGGCGGCCTATGCCGCTGGTCAGCACAACCCGGTGGCCTTCTTCGCCTTCCTGGTCAGCCTCAGCGCCGCGGGCCTCACGGCCTTCTATTCCTGGCGCCTGGCCTTCATGACCTTCCACGGCACGCCGAAGTGGGCGCATGACGAGCATGCGGACCACGCCCACGCACATGGCGCCGACGACCATGCCAGCCACGCCCAGATCGAGACCCACAGCGAGCCGCTGCCGGACGATCATCACGACGCCCACGGCCATGGGGCTCACAAGCCGCACGAGAGCCCGCTGGTGATGCTGGTTCCGCTGATGCTGCTGGCGGTTGGTGCGCTGCTGGCCGGCTACGCCTTCGTCGAGGCCTTCGTGGGTGAGGAGCGCAACGCCTTCTGGCGCGGGGCCATCTTCAACGCCCCAACCAACCAGGTGCTTGAGCAAGCTCACCATTCGCCGACCTGGCTGCACTGGGCGCCGCTGGTGGTCTCGGCCATCGGCTTCGCCGCGGCCTGGTTCTACTACATCGCCAACGAAGGCATGGGCGCGCGGATCGCCGCCAAGAAGGGCCCGCTGTGGAGCTTCCTCTACAACAAGTGGTACTTCGACGAGATCTATGAGGCGACCTTCGTGCGCGCCACCCGGCTCTTGGGCGACCTGTTCTGGAAGGTCGGCGACCAGAAGATCATCGACGGCCTGGGCCCCGATGGCGCCTCGGCGGTGTCCTACGACATCGGCCGCCGGGCGGGTCTGGCGCAGACCGGCTACGTCTATCACTACGCCTTCGTCATGCTGTTGGGCGTGCTGGGTCTGCTGACCTTCGCCGTCTTCCAGTGGCAGGCCTGAGGGGGAGTGAGATCATGACTGGCCTGCTTTCCCTGACCACCTTCGCGCCCCTGTTGGGCGTGGCGGCGATCCTGGTCCTGCGCTTCTTCGCCAAGACCGACGACGAAAAGACCGTCAGCGCCGGCAAGTGGATCGCCTTCGTCACCACCCTGGCGACCCTGGCGCTGTCCATCGTCCTGGTGGCCGAGTTCGACCCCGCCAACCCGGGCTTCCAGTTCGTGGAGGACGCCAACTGGTTCGCCGGCATCCACTACCGCATGGGCGTGGACGGGATCTCGATCCTGTTCGTCCTGCTCACCGCCTTCCTGATGCCGATCTGTATCGCCGCGTCCTGGAAGTCGATCGAGACGCGCGTGCTGGAATACATGATCGCCTTCCTGGTCCTGGAGACCCTGGTGATCGGCGTGTTCTGCGCCCTGGACCTGGTGCTGTTCTACGCCTTCTTCGAATTCGGCCTGGTGCCGATGTTCCTGATCATCGGCATCTGGGGCGGCAAGCGCAGGGTCTACGCGGCCTACAAGTTCTTCCTCTACACCCTGCTGGGTTCGGTGCTGATGCTGGCGGCGATCCTGGGCATGATCGGCATCGCCGGGACCTCCTCGATCCCCGAGCTGATGGTCTACAAGTTCGATCCCGCCCTGCAGACCTGGCTGTGGCTGGCCTTCTTCGCCTCCTTCGCGGTGAAGATGCCCATGTGGCCGGTCCACACATGGCTGCCCGACGCCCACGTCGAGGCGCCCACGGCGGGCTCGGTGATCCTGGCCGGAATCCTGCTGAAGATGGGCGGCTACGGCCTCCTGCGCTTCAGCCTGCCGATGTTCCCCCAGGCCTCGGAGTTCTTCACCCCGCTGGTCTTCGCGATGAGCGTTATCGCGATCATCTACACCTCGCTGGTGGCCTTCCGTCAGACCGACATCAAGAAGCTGATCGCCTATTCGTCGGTGGCCCACATGGGCTTCGTGACCATGGGCATCTTCTCCGGCAACGACGCCGGCGTGCAGGGCGCGATCTTCCAGATGCTCAGCCACGGGGTGATCGCCAGCGCGCTCTTCCTCTGCGTCGGCGTGGTCTATGACCGCATGCACACCCGCGAGATCGCCTTCTACGGCGGGCTGGTGAACCGCATGCCCTGGTACGCGGCGGTGTTCATGCTCTTCACCATGGGCAATGTCGGCCTGCCGGGCACCTCCGGCTTCGTCGGCGAGATCCTGACCATGACCGGGGCCTATGGCGTCTCCACCTGGACGGCCATCTTCGCCGCCACCGGCGTGATCCTCTCGGCGGTCTACGCGCTCAGCCTCTATCGCCGCGTGATCTTCGGGGAGCTGACCAATCCGGCCCTGGCCGAGATCGGCGACCTCGACTGGCGCGAGGTGGCGATCTTCGCGCCGCTGATCGCCTCAACCCTCTATCTCGGTATCTATCCGGCCGCCGTCTTCGACCTGACCCAGGCGTCGGTCGACAACCTCGTCGCGCTCTACAGCGCGGCCATCGGCGCCTAGGGGCCTGTCCATGACCTTCTCCGCCGATATCGCCCTTGCCGGTCCTGAGCTGGTCCTGGCCATCGCCGCCCTCGTGCTGCTGGTGTTCGGGGCCTTCGCGCCCCGCGCCACCACGGCGATGACGATCGGCTCGATCGGCGCCCTGGCGCTTGCGGCCTACTTCGCCGCCTTCGGGACCCAGGGCCGCGGCTTCGCGGGCGGCCTGGTGGCCGACGACGCCTCGGCCTTCAGCCAGGTGGCGATCTTTATCGCCAGCGCCATCGCCATCCCGCTCGGCCAGAAGTGGTTCGCCCAGCGCAACATCCGCAACTTCGAGTTCCCGGTCCTGATCCTGCTGGCCGCGCTCGGCATGGCCATGATGGTCTCGGCCGGCGACCTGATCTCGCTCTATATCGGCGTCGAGCTGCAATCCCTGGCCCTCTACGTCCTGGCCGCCATGCACCGCGACGACGCCAAGGCCTCGGAAGCGGGCCTGAAGTACTTCGTGCTGGGGGCTCTGTCCTCGGGGCTGCTGCTCTATGGCGCCTCGTTGATCTACGGCTTCGCCGGCTCCACCAAGTTCGACGAGATCGCCGTCGCCGTTCAGGCCGGCGCCGGGACCGGCGTGCTGTTTGGCCTGGTCTTCCTGATCTGCGGCCTGGCCTTCAAGGTCTCCGCCGCCCCGTTCCACATGTGGACCCCGGACGTCTATGAAGGCGCCCCGACCCCGGTCGTGGCCTTCTTCGCCGGCGCGCCCAAGCTGGCCGCCATGGTGCTGTTCGCCCGGGCGCTCAGCGAGGGCTTCTCCGGCGCCTCGGCCCAGTGGGGCCAGGTGCTGGTGATCATCGCCCTGCTGTCCATCGGCGTCGGAGCCTTCGCGGGCCTCGCGCAGAGCAACCTCAAGCGCCTGTGGGCCTATTCCTCCATCGCCAATGTCGGCTACGCGGTCCTGGGCCTGGCCTCGGGCAGCGCCGAGGGCGTGCAGGCCATGTTCGTCTTCATGGTCCTCTACATGGTCGACGTGACCGGATTCTTCGCCTGCCTCTCAGCCCTCTCACGCGCCGGCAAGCCGATGGAGACCATCGAGGACATGGCCGGCCTGATGAAGGAGCGCCCAGGCATCGCCCTGGCCATGACCGCCTTCTCGCTGTCGGCGCTGGGCCTGCCGCCGTTCTCCGGCTTCTGGGCCAAGTTCTATGTCTTCAAGGCGGCCATCAATTCCGGCCTCGGCGTCGCCGCCGTGATCGGTCTGGTGGGCAGCGTCGTGGCGGCCTTCTACTACCTGCGCCTGATCAAGGTGATGTGGTTCGACGGCGGCGTCGGCGGCACCGACAAACCGCCGGTTGAGGCCAAGACGATCGCCATCGCCGCGGCCCTGTTCTCCTTCCCGCTGGTGCTCGGCGCCCTGGTCTTCATCGACCCGCTGGCCAAGGCCGCCGCGGCCGCCTTCGGCCTGGTCTAGGTGCCGGTCCCGCCGATCGAGTCCTACGACGAGATTGATTCCACCAATGCCGAGGCGCGTCGCCGCGCCGAGGCCGGTGAGACCGGGCCGGTCTGGATCACCGCGCTCACCCAGACCGCCGGCCGGGGCCGTCGTGGCCGCGACTGGCAGACCAGGGTCGGCAACCTCGCCGCCACCCTGCTCTTCTCCACCGACAAGCCGGCGGGGGAGGCGGCCCAGATCTCCTTCGTCGCCGCCCTCGCCGCGGCCGACCTTGCTGACACCTGCCTTGGGCCCGGCGCGGCGACCGTCAAATGGCCCAACGACCTGCTGATCCATGGCCGCAAGGCCGTCGGCATCCTGGTGGAGTCCGGCCCGCTGCCGGATGGCCGCCTGTGGCTGGCGGTCGGCATCGGCGTCAACCTCGCCCACGCCCCGCAGGACGTGGAGCGCCCCGCCGCCGCCTTCGCTGAATACATGTCCGGCCCGCCGCCGGCGCCGCGCGCGGCGCTTGAGGTTCTGGCCCAGGCCTTCGAACGCTGGCGATCGGCCTGGGAGCGGGAAGGCTTCACGCCCATCGCCAAGGGCTGGACCGAGCGGGCCCACGGCCTGGGTCAACCCTGCGAGGCGCGGCTCCCCAACCAGACCCACCGCGGCGTCGCCGAGGGCCTGGATCTGGACGGCGCCCTGCGCCTGCGGCTGGACGACGGCGTGGTTCTGCGCATAACGGCCGGCGACGTTTTCTTCGGGGAGGCCTAAAGATGCTGCTCGCCATCGAACAGGGCAACACCAACACGCTGTTCGCCGTCCACGACGGCGCGAGCTGGATCGCCCAGTGGCGCGCGGCCACCGACTCCAGCCGCACGGCCGACGAATACGCCGTCTGGCTGTCGCAGCTGCTGAACATGGCGGGGCTGCAGTTCGGGGTGCTGGACGCCTGCATCATCTCCAGCGTCGTGCCGCAGTCGATCTTCAACCTGCGCAACCTCTCGCGCCGCTACCTGCACGTGGAGCCCCTGGTGATCGGCGAGAACGCCGACCTCGGGATCGCCATCCGCATCGACAAGCCGTCCGAGGCCGGCGCCGACCGCCTTGTGAACGCAATCGGGGCGCATATTGTTTATCCGGGGACGTTGATCGTCATCGACTCCGGCACCGCCACCACCTTCGACGTGATCGCCGCGGACGGCGGTTTCGAGGGTGGTGTGATCGCGCCAGGCATCAATCTTTCGATGGAAGCCTTGCACAGTGCGGCGGCGAAACTGCCCCGCGTCGCCATTCAGAAGCCCCAGCGAGTCCTGGGCAAGGATACAGTCGGAGCCATGCAGTCAGGTGTTTTCTGGGGCTATGTCGCCCTCATCGAGGGCCTCATCGCCCGCCTCAAGGCCGAGTGGGGTGACCCCATGACCGTGGTGGCCACCGGCGGCGTCGCCAGCCTGTTCCACGGCGCCACTCTTTCCATCGACCATTTCGATCCGGACCTGACCATTCGCGGCATGCTGGAAATCTCACGGCGCAATCCGCGCCCCGCGGCGGTGACCTGATGGCCATGATCAAGGCGAAAGCCGACGACGAGCTCGTTTTCCTGCCGCTCGGCGGCTCGAACGAGATCGGGATGAACTTCAATCTCTACGGCTACGGCCCGCCCCACGCGCGCAAGTGGATCGTGGTGGACCTGGGAATCACCTTCGGCGACCAGACCACGCCGGGCGTCGAGATCATCCTGCCCGACCCGACCTTCCTGGAGGCGCATAAGAAGGACATCCTCGGGATCGTCCTGACCCACGCCCATGAGGACCACATCGGCGCCGTCGCGCGCCTGTGGCCGCGCCTGGGCGGGATGCTCTACGCCACGCCCTTCACCGCCTTCCTGCTGCGCGAGAAGCTGCGGGAGAACCCGGCCGCCGCCGACGCGGTGATCACCGAGGTGCCCCTGGGCGGCAAGGTGACCCTCGGTCCCTTCGAGATCGACCTGATCACGCTCACCCACTCGATCCCCGAGCCCAACGGCCTGGCGATCCGCACGCCGCTGGGCACCATCTTGCACACCGGCGATTGGAAGATCGATCCCGACCCCATCCTGGGCGGCGTGACCGACGACGCGGCCATCAAGAAGCTGGGGGACGAGGGCATCCTCGCCATGGTCTGCGATAGCACCAACGTCTTCGTGGACGGGACCGCCGGCTCCGAGGCCGACGTGCGCGACGCGCTCAGCGACCTGATCAAGGGGCTGCACCATAAGGTGGCCGTGGCCTGTTTCGCCTCCAATGTGGCGCGCATGGATTCCGTGATCCGCGCCGCCGAGGCCGCCGGCCGCCGGGTCTGCCTGGTGGGCCGCTCCATGCACCGCATGTCGGCCGCGGCGAAGTCCGTTGGCATGATGGCCGACCTGAAGCCCTTCATCGCCGACAATGAGGCCCGCGACTTCGCCGAGGACCGCATCCTCTATCTCTGCACCGGCAGCCAGGGCGAGGCCCGCGCGGCCCTGTTCCGCATCGCCGACGGCTCCCACCCCTTCGTGAAGCTGGGGCAGGGGGACGCCTGCATCTTCTCCTCCCGGGTCATTCCGGGCAACGAAGTGCCGATCCGCGCCCTGCAGAACCGCCTCGCCGACCGTGGCGTGCGGCTCTACACCGAGCGTGACCACCCCGGCATCCACGTCTCCGGCCACCCGTGCCGCGACGAGCTGGCCCAGATGTACGCCTGGGCCCGGCCTGAGATCGCCGTCCCCACCCACGGCGAGCGCCGCCACCTGCTGGAACACGCGGCTTTCGCCAAGGACCTGCAGGTCCCCCAGACCGTCTCGCCCCGCAACGGCGACATGGTCCGCCTGGCGCCTGGCCGCGCCGAGATCATCGACGAGGTCCAGGCCGGCCGCATCTATGTCGACGGCGGCATGCTGACCCCGGAGAACGGCGACGCCCTGCGCGAACGCCGCCATGCCGCCTTCAACGGCATGCTGGCCGTCTCGGTCGCCCTCGACCCCCGCGGGAAGATCGTCTCGGGGCCCCAGGTCCGGGCGCTCGGTCTGCCGGCCGAGGCCGACTATCCGATGGAAGACATGATGGACGATCTGGCCGATGAGGCTGAGCGCGCCATGGACCGTCTGAAGGGCAGCGAGCGCGACGACGACGAGGCCATCGAGAAGGCCATTTCGCGGGCGGTGAAGAAGGCCAGCCAGCGCGTCTGGGGCCGCCGTCCCGTCGTCGAGACCACGGTCCTGCGGATCTAACCTACCGACCGATCGGACTTGTTTCAGGGCCGAGCTATGGTTTGATGTCTCCCGGCTCGCCGCCCCGCGAGCCTTGCGAGGGCGCGCGCCACGACGCGCCCCGCAGCAGGGAGGGCGTCATATGTCCGCATTCGCCGGCGTCCGCATCGTCGACTTCACCCAAGGCCTGGCCGGGCCCATGGCCGCCATGCTGATGGGGGACTTTGAGGCCGACATCATCAAGGTCGAGCCGCCGCAGGGCGACCGGATGAAGGACCATCCCGGCTACCTGACCTGGAACCGCAACAAACATCTGCTGACCCTGGATCTCGAGACCGCGGCCGGGATCGCCAGGGCCCGCGAACTGATCGCCCGCGCCGACGTCGCGATCTTTGACCATGCGCCGGGCAAGCTGGAGGCCCTGGGCCTGGATGCGCGCACGGTCACGGCGATCCACCCCCACCTGATCCACGCCTGGATGCCGCCCTATGGGACCAGGGGGTCCTGGAGCCAGCTCCCCTCGCACCACAGCCTGCTGACCGCGCTCAGCGGGGTGGCCTTCCGGCAGGGCGCGTACTCGGACCAGCCGATCCACCTGATCCTGCCGCTCTGTCACTATGGCCAGGCGGTGATGGGCGCCGCCGCCATCAGCGCCGCCCTGCTGGAACGCCACCGCAGCGGCAAGGGCCAGGCGGTGACCGTCAGCGGCCTGCACGGCGTGTCGGAGGTCACCGGCCCGGTCCGGGTCCTGGCCGACCCGCCCCTGCCGCGCGGCGCGCCGCTCGGGGCCTCGCCCAGCTATCGGCTCTATGAGTGCGGCGACGGCCAGTGGTTCTTCCTGGCGACCCTGTTCGTGGCCTTCTATCACCGCGCCATCCAGGCCTTGGGGCTGGGCGACCACTGGGAGACCTTCGCCTCGGACCCGCTGCTGGCCCGCGAGGCCCTGAAGGCGGTGTTCAAGACCCGCCCCCGCGCCGAGTGGCTGGAGCTGCTGCAGGCCAATGGCGTGCCCTGCGCCCCGGTTGGCCTTCGTGAGCCCTGGTTCGCCGGTGACGCCGTGGCGGCCGGCGAGGCTCGGGTCACCCTGGACCATCCCGAGCTCGGACCGGTCCACATGCCCAATGTGCCGTCGCGGCTGTCGGTGACGCCGGGCTCGATCCGCCACCTCGCCAAACCCCTCAACGGCCATGCCTGGCCCGAGCGCCCGACGCCGCAACCCACCGGCGCCAATGACGGTCCCCAGCCCCTGTCGGGGATCAAGGTGCTGGACCTGGGCACGGTGATCGCCGGCGCCCATGCCGGCGGCGTGCTGGCCAATCTGGGCGCCGACGTCATCAAGATCGAACCCATCGAGGGCGACCCCTTCCGCAGCAACGGCGGCGGCTTCATGGCCTATAGCCGCGGCAAGCGGGGTCTGGGCATCGACCTGAAACAGCCCGCCGCGCGCGAGATGTTCTTCGACCTGGTGCGGGGCGCCGACGTCATCCTCGACAACTACCGCTTCGGCGTGCGCGAGCGCCTGGGCATCCACTACGCGGCGCTGAAGGCCATCAACCCCCGCATCGTCTCCTGCTCGATCAACGCCTACGGCGACAAGGGCGCCCGCGCCGTTCTGCCGGGCTTTGATCCGCTGCTGCAGGCCGAGGGCGGGATGATGGCCGCGCAAGGTGGGGAGGGGGAGCCGGTGCTGCACACCATCCCGGTCAATGACGTGGCCACCGCCGCCGTGGTGGCCTTCTCCATCATCGCCGCGCTGAACGCCCGCGAGAAGACCGGGGAGGGGCAGGAGATCTCCACAAGCCTGATGGCGCAGAGCCTCACCTTCCAGCAGGCTGAGGTCACCACCTATGACGGCCGCCCAGCCAACGACGTCGGCGCCCAGGACTGCCTTGGGGTCCGCGCCCTGCACCGCTACTACCCGTGCGCCGACGGCTGGATCGCCCTGGTCTGCGAGACGAAGGCCGAGGCCGACGCCCTGTGTGGCGTCCTTCGCGTGCCGCTGCCCGACAACGCGCTCACCGCCTCCCGCGATGGCCACCTGGCCCGCGCCCTGGAACTGGCCTTCACCGCCCGCATGCGTGACGGCGTCATCGAGGAACTGCTGGCCCAGGGCGTCCCCTGCGCCCCTGTGCTGCGCGGCTATGAAGCCTTCGAAAGCGACTGGCTGTGGGAGAACGACTTCTTCGAGGTCTGGCGCCACCCCCGCCTGGGCGACATGCTCAGCGTGCGCGCCTATGCCGACTTCGCCCGCGGCTCCAGCGGCTTCCGGCGCCCGACGCCGGACCTGGGCCAGCATAGCGGCGAGCTGCTGGAGGAGATGGGGTACTCCCCTGTCCACATCGCCGAACTGCTGGCGGCCGGCGCCATCTTCGGTCCCGCCGCCAACCTGGCCCATCTGCGCGACGGGGGCACGGCGCTGTTCACCCAGTAAGGCGACACCGCGCCGCAAGAGAGCGTTCCCCTAACCCGGCGGAAGTCGTCTATACCGCCCACGGAAATCGCGAGGCGGACGGCATGATCGGAAAACTGAACCATGTGGGGGTCGCCACCCCCTCCATCGACGAGGCCGTGAAGGTCTATCGCGACCTGCTGGGCGCGACCTCCATCGGCGAGAAGTTCGCCCTACCCGAACAGGGCGTCTGGGTCTGCTTCGTCGACACCCCCAACAGCCAGATCGAACTGATCGAGCCCTATGGCGAGGCCTCGCCGATCCACGGCTTCCTGGCCAAGAACCCCAATGGCGGCCAGCATCACATCTGCTTCGAAGTGCCCGATATCCTGGTGGCCCGCGACGACATGCGCGCCAAGGGCGCCACCGTGCTGGGCACGGGCGAGCCCCGCATGGGCGCCCACGGCGTGCCGGTGATCTTCATCCATCCCAAGAACATGGGCGGCGTCCTGGTCGAGCTCATGGAAGCCCCCAAGGGAGCCCACTGATGACCTGGTTCACCGGCGTCGCCATCTATTTCACCATCTGGTGGACCGTGCTGTTCGCGGTCCTGCCCATCGGCGTTGTCAGCCATGCCGAGGCCGGCATCGACAAGGGTGATGGCGGCGATCCCGGCGCCCCGGTGGACCCGAAGATCAAGAAGAAGTTCATCACCACCACCTGGATCTCGGCGATCGTCTTCTCGGTCCTGTGGCTGCTGCTGCATTTCCGGGTGATTCCGCTGCCGAACCTTCCGTCCGGCCTGGGCTGATTGCCCAGCCGGGCAGCGTCGCAAGTCTTGCCCGCTTAAAGATTGGGCGAAACCTATGCCCTTGGCGTGGCCGCGCGTAACGCCTTCGCCGGACGGCGTAACTCAGGTTACCAGAAGTCACATCGCGAGCAGCCGAAGGCTGTTTGTGGCGTTTTCCCCGACGACGAGAAGGCCGCCCACCTCCCTGGGCGGCCTTCTTTTCATCCAGCTTCGTTGCCAAGGTCCAAGCGCAGCGGCTATCAGGGCCGTTGATCTGAACCTCGTCCGGGAATCCTTAGCCGATGCGTCTTTCGCGTTACTTCATGCCGACGCTTCGGGAAGCCCCCTCCGACGCCGTGGTGGTCAGCCACCAGCTCATGCTGCGCGCCGGCATGATCCGCCAGGAGGCCGCCGGCATCTATGCCTGGCTGCCGCTGGGCCTGCGGGTCCTGAAGAAGATCGAGCAGATCGTGCGCGAGGAAATGGACCGGGCCGGCGCCATCGAGGTGCTGATGCCCACCCTGCAGCTGGCCGACCTGTGGCGCGAGAGCGGCCGCTATGAAGACTACGGCGACGAGATGCTGCGCATCACCGACCGCCACAAGCGCGACCTGCTCTACGGCCCCACCGCCGAGGAAGTGATCACCGAGATCTTCCGCGCCTATGTGAAGAGCTACAAGGACCTGCCCAAGAACCTCTACAACATCCAGTGGAAGTTCCGCGACGAGCGCCGCCCCCGCTTCGGCGTCATGCGCGGCCGCGAGTTCCTGATGAAGGACGCCTATTCCTTCGACGTCGACGAGGCCGCGGCGCGCAAGTCCTACAACCGCATGTTCATCGCCTATCTGAACACCTATGCGCGGATGGGCCTCAACGTGGTGCCCATGAAGGCCGATCCCGGCCCCATCGGCGGCGACCTCTCCCACGAGTTCATCATCCTGGCCGACACCGGCGAGAGCCAGGTGTTCTGCCACAAGGACCTGGTGGAGATGGGCGCCCCCGGCGACGTCGACTGGGACGGCGACCTCCAGCCCCTGGTGGAGCAGCGCACCAACCTCTACGCCGCCACCGAGGAGATGCACGACGAGGCGGCCTTCGCGGCGGTGCCCGAGGATAAGCGCCTCTCGGCCCGCGGCATCGAGGTCGGCCACATCTTCTACTTCGGCGAGAAGTACTCCAAGCCCATGAAGGCCACGGTGGCCGGGCCCGACGGCCAGGACCGTCCGATCCACGGCGGCTCCTACGGCGTCGGCGTCTCGCGCCTGACCGGCGCGATCATCGAGGCCAGCCATGACGAGGCCGGGATCATCTGGCCCGACGCCGTGGCGCCCTTCGGCGCGGCGGTGATCAACCTGCGGCCCGGCGACGCCGGCACCGACGAAGTGGCCGAGAAGGCCTATCAAGCCCTGATCGCGGCCGGCAAGGACCCCCTGCTGGACGACTCAGACCAGCGCCCCGGCGCCAAGTTCGCCGCCATCGATCTGGTGGGCATCCCCTGGCAGCTGGTGGTTGGGCCCAAGGGCGTCGCCGACGGCACCGTCGAGATCAAGCGCCGCGCCACCGGCGAGAAGCAGACCCTGACCCTGGAAGAAGCCCTGAAGGTGATCTCGGCGTGAGCAATCCGACCCTGGGAGGCCGCGGCCAGCCCTTCGGGGTCTGGGAGCGCATGGTCGCCGGCCGCTATCTGCGCGCCAAGAAGAGCCAGGGCGGCGTCGCCCTGATCTCGATCATCTCCTTCATCGGCATCACCCTGGCCGTCGCCGTGCTGATCATCGTGATGAGCGTGATGAACGGCTTCCGGTCCGAGCTGCTCAACCGCATCCTCGGCTTCAACGGCCACGTCTATGTGGCCGGCGGCGTGCTGCAGACCCCTGAGCGCGACGCCATGGTGATGCGCCTGCGCAAGCTGCCGGGCGTGACCCAGGCCGCCCCGGTCATCGAGGCCCAGGCCATGGCGCTGGGCATGGGCCAGATCAGCGGCGCGATCGTGCGCGGCCTGGCCCCCGCCGACCTCAAGGCCACCGAGATCATCGCCTCCAACATTGTCTCCGGCTCCCTTGAGGGCTTCGGCGACGGCGAGTACGGCGGCGACCTGATCCTGGTGGGCGACGACCTGGCGCGCAACCTGGGCGTCCAGGCCGGCGACGCGCTGACCCTGATCTCCCCCACCGGCGGGGCGACGGCCTTCGGCGCGACGCCGCAGCGCAAGTCCTACACTGTGGCCGGCACCTTCAAGGTGGGGATGAGCCAGTACGACCAGGCCTTCATCTACATGCCGCTGGCCCAGGCGCAGCTGTTCTTCGGCCGCGACACCGGCGTCGACTTCGTGGAGATGAAGCTCGCTGATCCCGACCAGGCCGTGGACATGAAGCCCGACGTCGCCCGCATCTCCGGCCCGGCCTCCATCGTCACCGACTGGACCCAGAAGAACGCCTCCTACTGGGGCGCCCTGCAGGTCGAGCGGAACGTCATGTTCCTGATCCTCACCATGCTGCTCTTCATCGCGGCCATGAACATCATCTCCGGCCTGGTCATGCTGGTGAAGAACAAGAGCCGCGACATCGCCATCCTGCGCACCATGGGGGCGGGGCAGGGGAGCATCCTGCGGATCTTCTTCATGACCGGCGCCACCATCGGCCTGCTGGGGACCCTGACGGGCCTCGGGATCGGGGTGCTGTTCTGCACCTTCATCGGCGAGATCCAGCAGTTCGTGGAGTGGGCCACCGGCGCCCAGGTGTTCAATTCCGACGTCTATTTCCTCACCCGCGTGCCGGCCAAGATCGACTGGATCGAGGTCGCGGGCATCACCGGCGGGGCCCTGGCCATGACCTTCGTGGCCAGCCTGCCGTCGGCCTGGCGCGCCTCGCGCCTCGATCCCGTGGAGGCGCTTCGCTATGAGTGAGCAGCCCGACGGCGCGCACGCCCACCAGGTCCTGGCCATCCGCGGCCTGACCCGCACCTACCAGACCGGCGACAAGACCCTGACCGTCCTCAACGAGGCCGATCTTGACATCATGCCGGGCGAGGTCGTGGGCCTCATTGGGCCCTCGGGCTCGGGCAAGTCGTCGCTCCTGCACGCGGCGGGCCTGCTGGAGCGCCCAACGGCCGGCCAGATCTTCATCGAGGGCCGCGACTGCTCCAACCTCAGCGACCGGGTCCGCACCCGGGTGCGCCTGCACACCATCGGCTTCGTATACCAGGCCCACCACCTGCTGCCGGAGTTCTCGGCGCTGGATAACGTGGTCCTGCCGCAGATGATCGCCGGGACCCCGCGCAAGGCGGCCCGCGAGCGCGCCTTCTTCCTGCTGGAACAGCTGGGCCTCGCCGAACGGGTCAAGCACCAGCCGGCCCAGCTCTCCGGCGGCGAACAGCAGCGCGTCGCCATCGCGCGCGCCCTGGCCAACTCGCCCCGCCTCCTGCTGGCCGACGAACCCACCGGCAACCTCGACCCGCACACTTCAGCGGCAGTGTTCGAGAACCTCTACGCGCTCGCCCGCGCCACCGGCGTCGCGGCCCTGGTCGCCACCCACAACCTGGAGCTCGCCCGGCACATGGACCGGGTGCTGGGGCTCAAGGACGGGAAGCTGGAAGCTCAGACGGGGTTTTAGGGGCGTACAGATTCGGCAATATCAAGTGCATATGCACCTGGGCGTATGCTTGCCTGGAACAGCTGAGCATGCGGGTAGATACGGCCAACTAGGGCACCTATCTCGCGCCGATCGTCTTCTGCCGTACGCAAACCAAATATCACTCCGTCTATTTCATTGCGCCCAAAGGGTATGTCTTCAAAGGCGTCCCTGGTACGTCCAGCACCAGAAGATATTCGCCACTCGCGCTCATGCGCCCAGTGGTTTGATTTTGTGTAGACAACATCATCAATGACGCGCTCGGCATCTATTCCGCCATAGCCGGCCAACATGTCGGACAATGATTCGTTGTCCATCATCGACGGGAGTTGATTGACGTACTGAACGGCTTTCCCCATTGAAATCGGATTGTCTGGGGTCTCGTCAGTGAAGCGTAGAACCACGCCCGCGTGATTTTGAGCGTAGTAAGACCACATCAGGATAATGTCCGGTGCGGCTGACAAGCACAGCACTTTGGTATCTGAGAAATGTTCGAATACCATTTTGTTGAATGAATCGATGCTGGCCTCCGGGATCGCAACGGACTCGCCGATCACGTCAGAAAACCGCTCCTCAAACTCGACACGACCCATGCCAGGCATGCGCTCACGAGTAATTCGGATCAATAACCCGAGTGCATTTGGAGGACGGTCACCTAACTCCCCGGAATAGTGGTTCCAAAATTTTTGCATTGCTAATGGACGCACGACGTCCTGATCGATCCCCGGCTGAAAAGCGAACTGCATATCAAAAGGGTCGTTGAGAGTTGCCGGGGTCGACCATCGCAAAGTTTGATTTCCCAAGACTACGCGAGCAGTACTGGCGGGCATGTACTTGAAATAGTGCGTCATCTAGGCGGTCTCGCGAGCGGCAGTTCGACACCTTAGGAACCCTTGATGGTAGGGCGGTTCCAGCCTCCAGGGTCGGTGATTTTAGCCCCCTTGTCATGAGAACAAAACCAGAATAGGAACATACGCAGAACATTCACAGGGGTGACGTTATGGTTGTTCGTTTGGCGCGGGAATCGCTGGCCTTTGTGTCGGTGTCGGGGTTTGTCTGGATGATGTGTCAGGTCGCGCAACTGGCCGCCTGAGGCTGAGGTTTTAGAGCGGAGGACGGCGTGAGCGGCGAGGGCGGACAAGACGGTTTCGTCCATCTGCGGGTCCGCTCGGCCTATTCGCTGCTGGAAGGCGCCATCAAGGCCGACAAGGTCGGAACCCTGGCGGCCAAGGCCCATATGCCGGCCGTGGCCCTGACCGACCGGGCCAATCTGTTCGGGGCGCTGGAGTTCTCCGTCGCCACCAAGGAGACCGGTGTCCAGCCCATCGTCGGGGTCGCCCTGCCGGTGCGCGGCATCGGCGAAGGCCCGCCGGAACGCTGGGCCAAGATCCCCACCATCGTCCTGCTGGCCCAGAGCGAGCAGGGCTATCTCCACCTCTCCGAACTGTCCTCGATGGCCTATCTGGACATCGAGCCCACCGAGGAGCCCCAGGTGTCCTGGAGCGCGGTGGCCGAGCGGGCCGAGGGCCTGCTGCTGCTGTCGGGCGGCGTCGACGGGCCGGTCGATCCGCTGATGGCCGCGGGCAAGACCGCCGAGGGCAGGGCGGCGCTTGCCGAAATGTCCCGCGTGTTCGGCGATCGCTTCTATATCGAGCTGCAGCGCCACGGCATGGCCGCCCAGGCCGCCGCCGAGCCGGAGCTCGTGGCCTACGCCTACGAATTCGACATTCCGTTGGTGGCCACCAACGACGTCTATTTCGGCCCGGCCGAGCTCTACACGGCCCACGAGGCCCTGCTGTGCATCGCCGACGGCGCCTATATCAGCCAGGAGGACCGCCGCCGGGTGACGCCCGAGCACTGGTTCAAGCCGGCCGCCGACATGCGCAAGCTGTTCGCCGACCTGCCGGAGGCCTGCGACAACACCCTCGATATCGCCCGGCGCTGCGCCTTCATGGTCAAGAAGCGCGACCCGATCCTGCCGCGCTTCCCCACCGTCGCCGGCCGCACCGAGGCCGAGGAACTGGCCGAGCAGGCCCGCGAGGGCCTGCGCAAGCGGCTGCAGGGCCACACCCTTTCCGGAACCGAACAGGACTATTGGGACCGGCTGGAGCGCGAGATCGGCGTCATCCAGGCCATGGGCTTCCCCGGCTACTTCCTGATCGTGTCGGACTTCAAGAAGTGGGCTGTGGCCCACGCCATTCCGGTGGGGCCGGGCCGGGGTTCCGGCGCCGGCTCGCTGGTGGCCTGGTCGCTGCTGATCACCGGCCTCGACCCCCTGCGCTATGGCCTGCTGTTCGAGCGGTTCCTGAACCCCGAGCGGGTGTCCATGCCCGACTTCGACATCGACTTCTGCCAGGAGCGGCGGGAGGAGGTGATCTCCTACGTCCAGCAGCGCTATGGTCGCGACCGGGTGGCCCAGATCATCACCTTCGGCACCCTGCAGGCCCGCGCCGTGCTGCGCGACGTCGGCCGCGTGCTGCAACTTCCCCTTGGCCAGGTGGACCGCCTGGCCAAGATGGTGCCGGCCAACCCCGCCAATCCGGTGACCCTGGCCCGCGCCATCGAGATCGAGCCCCGCCTGCGCCAGGCCAAGGACGACGACGAGGCCGTGGCCCAGCTGCTGGAGACCGCCCTCCAGCTGGAAGGCCTCTACCGCAACGCCTCGACCCACGCCGCCGGCGTGGTGATCAGCGACCGGCCGCTGACCGAACTGACGCCGCTCTACCGCGACCCGCGCTCGGACCTGCCCGCCACCCAGTTCAACATGAAGTGGGTGGAGAGCGCGGGCCTGGTGAAGTTCGACTTCCTGGGCCTGAAGACGCTCACCGTCATCGACCGGGCCTTGAAGTACCTGGATAAGCGCGGCGCCCGCGTCGACATGGCCGAGCTGCCCCTGGACGACGCCAAGACCTACGAGCTGATGAGCGCGGCCCAGACGGTCGGCGTGTTCCAGCTGGAAGGCCAGGGGATGCGCGACACCCTGCGCCAGCTGCGCCCCGGCTCCATCGAGGACGTCACCGCCGTCGGCGCGCTGTACCGCCCTGGTCCCATGGACAACATCCCGCTGTTCATCGACTGCAAGTTCGGCCGCAAACCCGTTGATTACCTTCATCCTTCGCTCGAAGTGGTGCTGAAGGAAACCTATGGCGTCATCGTCTACCAGGAACAGGTGATGCAGATCGCCCAGATCCTGGCGGGCTATTCGCTGGGGGAAGCCGACCTGCTTCGCCGGGCGATGGGCAAGAAGAAGAAGGAGGAGATGGACCAGCAGCGGGCGCGGTTCATCTCCGGCGCGGCCGAAAAGGGCGTCTCCGCCGAGCAGTCGGGCGGCATCTTCGACCTGGTGGACAAGTTCGCGGGCTACGGCTTCAACAAGAGCCACGCGGCCGCCTACGCCCTGATCTCGTACCAAACCGGCTGGTTGAAGGCCAATGCGCCGGCGGAGTTCTTCGCGGCCTCCATGAGCCTCGACATCTCCACGACCGACAAGCTGGCGGTCTTCTACCAGGACGCCAAGAAGTTCGGGATCAAGATCCGAGCCCCGGACGTCAACCTGTCGGCCGCCGACTTCGATGTCGAAGGCGGCGAGGTGCTCTATGCCCTGGGCGGCATCCGCAATGTGGGCTTGCAGGCCATGGAGCATGTGGTCGCCGTCCGCACCGAGGGCGGGCCGTTCAAGGACCTGTTCGACTTCGTCGAGCGGGTCGATCCCAAGCAGGTCAACAAGCGCTCATTCGAGACCCTGGCCCGGGCCGGCGCCTTCGACTCACTCCACGCCAACCGCGCCCAGATCGTCGGCGCCGCCGATGTGCTGGTGGGCTACGGCCAGTCGGTGGCCGCCGAGCGCGCCTCCTCGCAAGGGTCGCTGTTCGGCGGCGACCAGGTGGAGGCCCAGCGGCCCCGCCTGCCCAAGATCGACACCTGGTCCTCCACCCAGCGCCTGGACGAGGAACTGGCCGCCGTCGGCTTCTACCTGTCGGGCCACCCGATGGACGACATGGTGCCTGCCCTGCGCCGCAAGCGCGTCGACCTGCTGGCCGACGTCCTGCCCAAGGCGATTGCGGGCTCGGAAGCCTTCCGCATGGCCGGCGTCGTGCGCCGTAAGCAGGAGCGGGCCTCGGCCTCCAGCGGCGAGAAGTTCGCCTTCGTCACCTTCTCCGACCCGACCGGCGAGTTCGAGGTGCTGTTCCCGCCGGAATCCCTGCGCAACGCCCGCGAACTGCTGGAGCCCGGCAAGTGCGTGGCCCTGCGGATCCGCGCCAAGGCCCGGGACGGGGAGGTGCGGTTCTTCGGCGACGGCTGCGAACCCATCGACCGGGCGATCGAGAACGCCGTGGCCGGCCTGCGCGTCCACATCGCGCCCCGCAGCGCCGAGATCGACGCCCTGAAGAAGCGCCTGGAAGGCTCGGTGAACAGCCGCGGCGGCGAGGTCATCCTGGTGGCCGCCGTCGAGGGCGGCCGCGAGGTGGAGGTCAAGCTGCCGGGCCGCTTCACCCTGGACAATGCGGTGCGTGGCGCCCTGAAGACCGCGCCCGGCGTGGTCTTCGTCGAGGACCTTTAGCGGCGCCTGGCCCCAACCGCGCCTGGCCCTTGTCTTTTCAGCCGCTTGGCCCTATATCCGCGCCCATTCCACACGCAGGCGTTTGGCGGTTGGCGGGGAGACATCCCGTCGGTTTCCAATCCGGTCCTCCCACAGGAGGGTTTGTCTGCGGAGGCTAACCGGAAAAAGAGGACCATACACATGGCGCTTCCCGACTTCTCTATGCGTCAGCTCCTGGAAGCTGGCGCTCACTTCGGCCACCAGACCCACCGCTGGAATCCGAAGATGGACCGCTACATCTTCGGTAGCCGTTCCAACATCCACATCATCGACCTCAGCCAATCGATCCCGCTCCTGCACCAGGCCCTGGTGAAGGTTCGTGAGGTCGCCGCCTCGGGTGGCCGCGTGCTGTTCGTCGGCACCAAGCGTCAGGCCTCCGATCCGGTCGCCACCGCCGCCAAGCGCAGCGCCCAGTACTATGTGAACCACCGTTGGCTGGGCGGCACGCTCACCAACTGGCGCACCGTCTCGGGCTCGATCTCGCGCCTGCGTGAGCTGGAAGGCCTGCTGGAAAGCGGCTCGGAAGGCCGCGCCAAGAAGGAACTGCTGAAGCTGACGCGCGAGCGCGACAAGCTTGAACTGTCCCTGGGCGGCATCAAGGACATGGGCGGCATCCCCGACATCATGTTCGTGATCGACACCAACAAGGAAGCGATCGCGATCCAGGAAGCCCGCAAGCTGAACATCCCGGTCGTCGCCATCCTGGACACCAACTGCAACCCGGACGGCATCACCTATCCGATCCCGGGCAATGATGACGCCGCGCGCGCCATCCAGCTCTATTGCGACCTGATGGCCGACTCGATCCTCGACGGTCTGGCCGCCGGCCAATCGGCCGCCGGTGTGGACCTGGGCGCCTCCGTGGCCCCGATCGAGCCGACCCTGGCCCGTGAACTGACCCCGGAACCGGTCGTGACCGAAGCCGAGATGGCCGCGCCCGCCGCCGCCGCTCCGGCCCCGGTCGCCGCTGAACCGGTCGCTGTCGCCGCTGAACCGGCCCCGGCTCCCGCCCCGGCCGCGGCCGAACCGGAGACCACCGCGGCGGAAGCCCCGGCGGCTGAACCGACCGCGACCCAGGACTAAGTCGGAGGCTCGCTTCCGGCGAGCCGACAACCCTACGACGGCGAGGTCCTAGATGGGCCTCGCCGACCCACTTGATCTGAAGGAGCTCACCATGGCGGAAATCACCGCTGCGCTGGTCAAGGACCTGCGCGAGAAATCCGGCGCGGGCATGATGGACTGCAAGAAGGCCTTGCAGGAAAACGGCGGCGACGTCGAAGCCTCCATCGACTGGCTGCGCACCAAGGGCCTGTCCAAGGCCGCAAAGAAGTCCGACCGCGCCGCCGCTGAAGGCCTGGTGGCCGGCAAGCTGAGCGACGACGGCAAGACCGGCGTGCTCATCGAGCTGAACGCCGAGACCGACTTCGTGTCCAAGAACGACAAGTTCCAGGACGCGGCGCGCGATTGCGCCCTCGTGGCCCTGGGCGTCGACGGCGACGTGGACGCCATCTCCGCGGCCAAGACCGCCAAGGGCGAAGTCGTCGGCGACGTGATCCTGAACCTGATCGCGACCATCGGCGAGAACATGCGCCTGCGCCGCTCGGCCCGCCTTAGCGTCGCTCAAGGCGCCGTGGCCCTCTACCTGCACAATGCGCAGGGCGATGGCGTCGGCCGCCTCGGCGTGCTCGTCGCGCTGGAAGGCGCCGGCGACCAGGCCGTGCTGAAGGACGTGGGCCGCAAGATCGCCCTGCACGTGGCCGGTACGCCGACCCCGCCGCTGGCGCTCACCGAGGCCGACCTGGACCCCGCCGCCGTCGAGAAGGAAAAGAAGTTCCTCACCGACCAGGCGCTGGAATCGGGCAAGCCGATCGGCGTCGTCGAGAAGATGATCGAAGGCCGCATCCGTAAGTGGCAGGAAGAAGTGGTGCTGCTGAAGCAACCCTTCGTCATGAACCCGGACCTGACCATCGAGCAGCTGATCGCCGAAACCGCCAAGGAAACCGGCTCGCCGGTGACCGTGAAGGGCTTCGTGCGCTTCTCCCTGGGTGAAGGCGTCGAGAAGAAGGTCGATGATTTCGCCGCCGAAGTGGCGTCGATGACCGGCCAAGCCTAACTTCAGGCACATAAAAAGACGGCCCAAGGGCGCCGTGCGTTCGACGCGCACGGCGCCCTTGGTTTA
Organism: Phenylobacterium sp.; assembly: GCF_030651185.1. Taxonomy (GTDB): domain Bacteria; phylum Pseudomonadota; class Alphaproteobacteria; order Caulobacterales; family Caulobacteraceae; genus Phenylobacterium. The sequence goes on along the minus strand of NZ_JAUSCJ010000036.1, from coordinate 84,390 downwards.
TGTAGTACCGCCCAAGATTCTCGAGAGCGCCCCATGTCCGACGCCAAGCCGCGCTACAAGAAGATCCTCTTGAAGATGTCGGGCGAGGTCCTGATGGGCGACGCCCTGTTCGGCATCGACACCAAGACGATCGAGGCGGTGGCCGCGGACATCAAGGAAGTGGTCGACGCCGGCGTCGAGCTCTGCCTGGTGGTGGGCGGCGGCAACATCTTCCGCGGCGTCTCGCTGGCGGGCAAGGGCATGGACCGCGCCAGCGCCGACTATATGGGCATGTTGGCCACGGTGATGAATGCGCTCGCCCTCCAGGGCGCCCTGGAAAAGGCCGGCGTCGATACCCGGGTTCAGTCGGCCATCCCAATGGACGCCGTCTGCGAGCCCTATATCCGCCGCCGGGCTCAGCGCCACATCGAGAAGGGCCGGGTGGTGATTTTCGCCGCCGGCCTCGGCGCCCCCTTCTTCACCACCGACACCCCCGCGGCCCTGCGCACCGCCGAGATGGGTTGCGACGCCCTCTTCAAGGGCACCAGCGTGGACGGCGTCTACACCGCCGACCCCAAGAAGGATCCCAGCGCCCGGCGCTATGAGACCCTCAGCTACCAGGACGTGCTGGCCCAGGACCTTCGGGTCATGGACGCCTCGGCCATCGCCCTGATGCGCGACAACAACGTGCCGATCGTGGTGTTCTCTATCCGCGAGCGGGGCAACTTCATGAAGGTGCTGCAGGGCGAAGGCGTCTTCACCACCATCGCCTGACCACGCCGACAACCTTTTGACTTAGGGGAGACGCACCCATGGCCGACGCAGAAAAGCCGGTGCTTTCGAGCTACCGGGACCGCATGGACAAGGCGATCTCCGCCTTGAAGGATGAGTTCGCCAGCCTGCGCACCGGTCGGGCCTCGGCGGGCCTGCTGGATCAGGTGATGGTGGAAGCCTACGGCTCGACCGTGCCCTTGAACCAGGTGGCCGCCGTCAGCGTTCCTGAGCCGCGCTCCATCACCGTCAGTGTTTGGGACAAGGGCATGGTTGTGTCGGTGGAGAAGGCGATCCGTTCGTCCGGTCTCGGTTTCAATCCGGTCAACGAAGGCACGAACCTGCGCATTCCGATCCCGCCCCTGACCGAGGAGCGTCGCAAGGACCTGGCCAAGATCGCCGGCAAGTACGCCGAGCAGCAGAAGATCGCCGTCCGCAACGTCCGTCGCGACGCCAATGACGACCTGAAGAAGGCCGAAAAGAACGGGGCCATCAACCAGGACGATCTGAAGCGCATGGAGACCGAGGTCCAGAAGATGACGGACGAGGCCATCAAGCGCGTGGACGAAGCCTTGAAAACCAAAGAGCAAGAGATCATGCAGGTTTAGTCGTCCACACTGACCTGAAGGACGAAACGGAAAACGCATGGCCTCCGCTCCCACAGAGCCGCCCGCCAAGGACGCGCCACTGCACGTGGCGATCGTCATGGACGGCAATGGCCGCTGGGCCAAGCGCCGGGGGCTGCCGCGCAAGCTGGGCCATCCCAAGGGCGTGGAGGCGATTCGCCGGGTGGTGGAGGCGGCGCCCGACCTGGGCGTCCGTTGGCTCACCCTCTACGCCTTCTCCACGGAGAATTGGGGTCGGCCGGCCGGCGAGGTGGCCGAGGTCATGCGGCTGCTGAAGCACTATGTGAACAGCGACCTCGACAAGCTGACCCGCGAAGGCGTGAAGGTCCGCATCCTGGGGCGCCGCGAGGGCCTGCCGCCGGACGTGTCCGAGATCGTCGAGCGCGCCGAGACCCGTACCGCCCATAACGACAAGTTCTTCCTGCAGGTGGCCTTCAACTATGGCGGACGCGCCGACATCGTCGACGCCGCTCGGGCCCTGGTGGCCGAGGCCCTGGCCGGCAAGATCGACGCCGCCGCCGTGACCGATGCAGCCTTCGAGGCCCGCCTCTCCACCGGCGGTCTGCCGCCCCCCGACCTGGTGGTGCGCACCAGCGGCGAACAGCGCCTGTCGAACTTCCTGCTGTGGGAGTCTGCCTATTCGGAGTTCGTCTTCCCCGACGTGCTCTGGCCTGATTTCACACCGGCCGACCTACAGTCGGCGATCGATGAGTTCCACCGGCGCGAGCGCAGGTACGGCGCCGTCGCGGACGACGTCCTTGCCGCCGGCTAAGCGTTTCAACTGGTCCAATCTGGGCGTACGGGTGGCCTCGGCCACGGTTCTCGTGCCGACCGCGCTGGCCGCGGTGTGGTTCGACACGGGCCTGGCCGTCGGCGGCTGGCCCTTCCTGGTCTTGATCGCCGTGGCCGTCGCGCTGCTGTCGATCGAGTGGGGCGGGATGAGCGCCCCCTATGCGCCCGTGCGGGTCTCCACCGCCGTCACCGTCGCCATCCTGGCCGGCGTCTTCCTGGCCCACCGAGAGCACATGTGGATGGCTTGGGGCGGCTTGGCCCTGGGCGGGATCGCCTCGGCCCTGGTGGCCCGCGGCGTGGCCGAGCGCCCCGCCGACGCCGCCTTCGGGGTCTTCTATATCGGCATCGCCTGCATCTGCCTGGTGTGGCTGCGCGCCATGGATCAAGGGCACTGGTGGACGCTCATGCTGTTCGCCATCACCTGGACCGCCGATATCGCCGCTTTCGCCGTCGGCAGCGCCCTGAAGGGCCCCAAGCTCTGGCCCCGCTTCTCCCCCAACAAGACCTGGTCGGGCTTCGTGGGCGGCCTGGTCTTCGCGACGGCTGTGGGCGCCCTGATGACCCTTATCCCGGCGTTTGAACTCAACATGGCCGCCGGCGCCCTGGTGGGCCTGCTGGGGGGGCTGGCCACCATGGCCGGCGACCTCTGGGAGTCGGCGTTGAAGCGCCGGTTCGGGGTCAAGGATTCCGGTGACCTGATCCCCGGCCATGGCGGCCTGCTGGACCGCGTCGATGGCCTGCTGTTCGCCGCGGTGATCATCGCCGCCGCCCGCCTGGTGAACCACCTGGGATGGGGCCATTGAGCCTGCCGCGCCGCCTCAGCGTCCTGGGCTGCACCGGCTCGGTGGGCGTCTCCACCCTGGACCTGATCGAGAAGTCGGGCGCCGAGGTCGAGATCATCGCCCTGACCGCGGGCCGCAATGTCGAGCGCCTGGCGCAGCAGGCCCGCCAGTGGCGGCCGAAGCTGGCGGTGATCGAGGACGAGACCAAGCTTTCCGAGTTGCGCGACAGGTTGGCCGGGACCGGCATCGCCACGGCCGCCGGGGCAGGCGCCGTGGTCGAGGCCGCGGCCATGGACGCCCAGTGGGTGATGTCGGCCATCGTCGGCTTCGCGGGACTGGGCCCGACCCTGGCCGCCGCGCGCTCCGGCGCCATCGTCGCCCTGGCCAACAAGGAGAGCCTGGTCTGTTCCGGCCCCCAACTGCTCCGGATCGCCAAGCTGGCGGGCGGGGTGGTGATCCCGGTGGATTCCGAGCACTCGGCGATCTTCCAGGTCTTCGACCCCATGGTCGCCCAGCACGTCTCGCGCCTTGTGCTCACCGCGTCGGGGGGACCGTTCCGGGGCTGGACGCGGGACCAGATGCGCCTGGCCAGCGTCGAGCAGGCCGTGGCCCATCCGATGTGGGACATGGGGGTCAAGATCTCCATCGACTCGGCCACCATGATGAACAAGGGCCTGGAGATGGTGGAGGCGGCCTATCTGTTCGCCATGCCGCCCGAGCGGGTCGATGTGATCGTCCACCCGCAGTCCATCGTCCATTCGATGGTGGAATATGTCGACGGCTCGACCCTGGCCCAGCTTGGCGCGCCGGACATGCGCACGCCCATCGCCTGCGCCTTGGCCTGGCCCGACCGTCTGCCCTGGCCCGCGCCCAGGCTGGACCTGGCTCAGGTCGGCCAGCTCACCTTCGAGGCGCCCGACTACGAACGATTCCCCGCGCTTCAGATCGCCAAGGACGCCCTGGCGGCCGGCGGTGCGGCCCCGGCGGTGATGAACGCCGCCAATGAGGTCGCGGTGGCCGCTTTTCTTGACCGCCGCATAGGCTTTCTCGATATTGCCGCAATCGTAGCCGAAACACTTGAACGTGTTGAGGCCAAGGGCCTCGCGGGGGAACCCAACAGCGATGTCCTTGAGGGTGCAAAGGCGACAGATGCGATGGCGCGTCGCGTTGCGTGCGATGTCGTCGCCGGGCTTAGTCCGGCGTCGTAAGGAGTAGCCTCGCAATGCTTTCGTTTCTTCAGACCGCTGTCGCCTTCGTCCTGGTGCTGACCCTGGTGGTCACCATCCATGAGCTGGGGCACTTCTGGGCCGCCAAGAGCTTCGGCGTGGCGATCGACCGGTTCTCCATCGGATTTGGCAAGGCGATCGCCTCCTGGACCGACAAGTCCGGCGTGCAGTGGCGGATCGGCTGGGCGCCGGTGGGCGGCTATGTGGCCTTCTCCGGCGACGACAACGCCGCCAGCGTCCCCGACCAGGACGATCTGGAGACCATGCGCCAGGCCATCGTGGCCCGCGAAGGGCAGGGGGCGCTCTCCCGCTATTTCCACTTCAAGCCGATCTGGCAGCGCGCGGTGATCGCCGCGGCGGGCCCGATGGCCAATTTCGTTCTCGCCATCGTCATCTTCGCCGTCCTGATCTTCGCCCTGGGGGAAAACCTGCTGCCGGCCAAGGTGGCCTCGGTCGCCCCCGGCAGTCCCGCGGCGGCGGCCGGCTTCCGGCCCGGCGACCTGATCTCCGAGGCGAATGGGCGCCCGGTCAAGAGCTTCATGGACCTCGCCGAGGTGGCCCAGCTTCGGGTGAACCTGCCGACGGAGTTCGTCGTGCGGCGCGGGACGCAGGAGCTTTCGCTGATCGCGACCTCCAAGCTGCAGATGCGCTCCGATGGTCTCGGTGGCGAGCGGATGCAGGGCACCCTGGGCATCGTCCCGGCACAGACCCGGGAGGACTATGTCCACGTACGCTACAACCCCATCGAGGCGGTCGGCAAAGGTGTCGAGCGCACCTGGCGCGTGCTCAGCACCACGGTCTACTACCTAGGCCGGATGGTGACCGGCCAGGTCTCGGCTGATCAGTTGAGCGGCCCGTTGGGAATCGCCCGCGTCTCGGGCCAGGTCGCCCAGGCCGGGGCGGTTGGCGCGCCGGACCTCGGCTCACAGATTCTCGGCTCCGGCGTCGCCCTCCTGGGTCTCGCCGCGGTGCTCTCGGTGGGTATTGGGTTCATGAACCTGCTGCCGGTGCCCGTGCTGGACGGGGGCCACCTGCTGTTCTACGCCTACGAAGCTGTGGCCCGTAGGCCTCTCGCGGCCAAGGTTCAGGCCGCCGGCTATCGTGTGGGCCTTGCGCTGTTGCTGGGATTGATGTTGTTCGCGACCTGGAACGATCTGCAGCAACTGCGTGTGTTCAAAATCCTCGGCGGTCTGCTTTCCTGACCTCCCCATTTCCGTTGACGGCAGAAACGATGCAAAGAACCCGCGCCCACAGCGCCGCGCTCGCCTCCGGTCTCGCCCTGCTTCTGGGCTCGACCGCGCTTACCCTGCCGAGTCTCGCCTTCGCCCAGGCCGCCGAGCAATCCGGCGTCGTGCAGCGCATCATTGTCGAGGGCAATGAGCGGATCGAGCAGTCGACCGTGCTCTCCTACCTGCCCATTCAGGCCGGGGAGACCGCCGATCCGGCCAAGCTCGACCTGGCGCTGAAGGCGCTGTTCCGCACCGATCTGTTCTCGGACGTGAAGATCAACCTGCTGAACGGCGACCTGACCATCACGGTCGTGGAGAATCCGATCGTCAACAAGGTGGTCTTCGAGGGCAATTCCGGCCTGAAGGAAGACAAGCTGCGCGATGAGGTCACCGTGCGTCCGCGCGGCATCTTCACCCGCGCCAAGGTCCAGGCTGACGTCCAGCGCATCGTGGAACTCTATCGCCGGTCCGGCCGGATCTCCGCCACCGTGACGCCGAAGATCGTCGAACTGCCCCAGAAGCGCGTCGACCTGATCTTCGAGATCGACGAGGGCCCCAAGAGCGGCGTGCTGCGGGTCAACTTCCTGGGCAACGAGGAATTCTCCGACAACGACCTGCGCGATGTCGTCGTGACCGAGCAGACCAGCTGGTACAAATTCTTCTCGTCCAACGCCAACTACGACCCTGACCGCCTTGAGTACGACAAGGAGCAGCTGCGCAAGCACTACCGCAATCGTGGCTTCTACGACTTCCGGGTGATCTCGGCGGTGGCCGAACTGTCCACGGACAAAAACGGCTTCGTCATCACCTATACGCTGGACGAGGGTCCCGAATACAAGTTCGGTAAGATCTCCGTGGAGACCGAGCTGCAGAAGCTGGACAAGAACCTGCTGCTGCAACTGGTGCCGATCCGCTCGGGCGAGCTCTACGAAGACGAGAAGATCGAGAGCGCCAACGACTCGCTGACCTTCGCCGCGGGCGCCGCGGGCTTCGCCTCGGTGGACGTGCGGCCCCGCTACGTGGCCAACAAGGAAACCAAGACCGTCGACGTGGTCTTCCAGGTCCGCGAAGGCCCGCGCGTCTATGTCGAGCGCATCGACATCATCGGCAACAGCCAGACCCTCGACTACGTCATCCGCCGTGAGCTGAACCTGGTGGAGGGCGACGCTTACAACCGCGCCCTGGTGGACCGTTCGAAGAACAACATCCGCGCCCTTGGCTTCTTCAAGAACGTCGACATCGCCGAAATCGCGGGCTCCGCCCCGGACCGGACCACCCTGCAGGTCAAGGTCGAGGAACAACCCACCGGCGAGCTCTCGTTCAGCGCAGGCTACTCGTCCGTCGATCAGCTGGTGCTCGACCTCGGCATCACGCAACGCAACTTCCGCGGCCGCGGCCAGGACGTCCGCGCCCGGATTTCCGTGGGCTCGCTTCGCCAGCAGGTGGACTTCTCCTTCACCGAGCCGCGCTTCCTGGGTCGCAATCTGCGGGCCGGGGTGGACATCTATTCCTACCGCTACGATCTGACCGACTACTCGGCCTATCAGACCAGCACCCTGGGCATGAACCTACGCGCCGGCTTCCCGCTGACGCTCAACTCTTCGATGAGCACCCGCTATGTGCTGCGGCAGGACGAGGTGGAGATCGACGACAGCTACTGCGATCCGACCTTGCCGGTCGTGTCCCTGTCGCTCTGCGCCCAGCGCGGGGCGTTCCTGACCTCGCTCGTGGGCTACGGCCTGCGCCTGGATCGGCGGAACAACCCGGTCAATCCGACCCGCGGCTTCTATGCGGACATCAGCCAGGATCTGGCGGGGGTCGGCGGCGACGTGAACTACATCAAGACCGACCTCGCCGGCGGCTGGTATCACGGCTTCAACAAGAACTTCATCCTCAGCGTCACCGGCCAGGCGGGCTACATCGCCGGCTGGAGCGGGGACACGATCCGGATCAACGACCGCTCCTACAAGGGCGGCAACAGCTTCCGGGGCTTCGAGACCGCGGGTCTGGGGCCGCGCGACACCAACTTCGCTCGCAGCGACGCGCTCGGCGGCCGGGCCTACGCCATTGGTTCGGTGGAGCTGACCATTCCGACCTTCGTGCCCGAGCAGTACGGCATCAAGGCCGCGCTGTTCACCGACTTCGGCACCGTTGGCCTGCTGGACGACGTGGACAAGGAATACCAGCCGGGCTCGATCAATCCTGTCACGGGTCTGCCCTATCCTGCCGGGACGCGCGATCCGCTGATCTTCGACGATCTGTCGCTGCGCGCCACAGCCGGCCTGTCGGTGTTCTGGAAGTCGCCCATGGGTCCCATCCGTTTCGACTTCAGCCAAGTTTTGGCCAAAGAAGACTACGACAAGACCGAAACCTTCCGTTTCTCCACTTCAACGAAGTTCTGACCCTCATGACGTTCAAAAATCTTGCCGCGGCGACCTGTGTCGCCGCGCTGTCGCTCACCGCGAGTTCGCAGGCCTTCGCCCAGGCCGCGGCGGCTCCGGCCATCACTCACGGACCGGCCATCCCAGGCGTCTGCGTCATGTCGATCGAAGGCGTCATCAGCGGCTCGACCGTCGGCAAGTACGTCCAGACCCGCCTGCAGCAGATCGTCACCCAGGTCGGCGCCGAACTGAAGGCCGAGGAAACCGCCCTCCAGAACGACGCCAAGGCCCTGGACGGTCAGAAGGCGACCTTGGATCAAGGGACCTTCGAACAACGCGCCTCGGCTCTGCAGGTCCGCGCCAGCGCCTATCAGCGCAAGTCCCAGCTCCGGGAGCGCGAGGTGCAGGCGACCCAGCAGAAGGCCCTCGGCCGCGTCGGCCAGGAACTGGACCCGATCATCCGTCAGGTCTACCAGCAGCGTCAGTGCAGCCTGCTGCTGCAACGCGACGCCCTGGTCATCGCCAATCCCGTCATGGATATCAGCCCGTCCATGACCACGGCCCTTAACGCCAAGATCACCCAGTTCGCTTTCGACCGCGAACGCCTGGACCAACCGGCCGCCGCGCCCCAAGCTGGCGCCGCCGTCCGCAAGTAGAACGACTCGGGTTATGCGCGGGTCGAGCTGAGAGTGCTTGATGCCTGACCCGCGCTTTTTCGAAGATCTGGGCCCCGTCTCCCTGACGGAGCTCGCCGCGCTGACCGGGGCCGAACTATCGGCGCCCGGGGCCGGATCGGTTCAGGTCGCCCGCGTCGCCATCCTGGCGCGGGCCACCGCCGACAGCATCACCTATTTCTCCGACCGCAAGCTGGCCGCCGAGTTGGCGGAGACCCGCGCCGCGGCGTGCTTCGTCACCGAGCGGGACGTGGGCCTGGTGCCCCAGGGGTGTATCGCGCTGGTGACCCGGCAGCCGACCGCCGCCTACGCCATGTCCGGCGAGCGCCTGCACCGACCGCGCCGGCATGCTGGTCCCGCGGTGTCGCGGGAAGCGGCGGTGGAAGATGGCGCCGTGATCGGCCCCGGCGCCGCCATCGGCCAGGGGGCCCAGATCGGCCGGGGGACCATCATCGGCGCCAACACCGTCATCGGCCCCGGCGTCACCATCGGCCGCGACTGCGTCATCGGCTCCAATGTCAGCCTCCACTGCGCGTTGCTGGGCGACCGGGTGAAGATCCTGGCCGGCGCGGTCATCGGCGAGGCCGGGTTCGGCGCCACGGCCGGTCCCAGGGGCGTCATCGACATCCCGCAGCTGGGTCGCGTGATCCTGCAGGACGGGGTCACGGTCGGGGCCAACACCTGCATCGACCGCGGGGCCTATGATGACACGGTCCTGGGGGAGAACACCAAGATCGACAACCTGGTGCAGATCGCCCACAACGTGCGCGTGGGCCGCAACTGCGTGATGGCCGCCCACACGGGCATTTCCGGCAGCGTGACCATCGGCGATGGGGCGGCCTTCGGCGGCCGGGCCGGAGTGTCCGACCATGTGATCATCGGCGAGGGCGCCCAGATTGGCGCCGCCGCCGGGGTTCTCCGGGATGTGCCGCCAAGGGCGGTCATGGGGGGCTATCCGGCCATGCCCATGCGACAATGGCTGCGCGAAGTCGCCTGGCTCAGCAAATCGGCGGCCGTTCGCCGCCGGGAGGAACCTGATCAATGAGCCGCAAGGCCCCCGTCAACGAGTCGCCCACCGAGATCGACATCACCGAGATCGTGAAGCGGATTCCGCATCGCTATCCCTTCCTGCTGATTGACCGCTGCGAGGACTACAAGCCCAGCGAATCCATCGTCGGCATCAAGTGCGTGACGATCAACGAGCCGTTCTTCCAGGGCCACTTCCCCGACTATCCGGTCATGCCCGGCGTGCTGATCATCGAGGCGCTGGCCCAGACCGGCGCGGTGCTGATGTCCAAGTCCCTGGACGTGGACGTGGCCGGCAAGACCATCTTCTTCGTCTCGGTGGACAACGGTCGTTTCCGCCAGCCGGTGCGGCCGGGTGACGTGCTGCACCTCAACGTCAAGGTGATCCGGGCTCGCGGCGACCTCTTCAAGTTCCAGGGCCAGGCCATGGTGGGCGACAAGGTGGCGGCTGAATGCGAGTTCGCCGCCATGGTCGTGGCCACCCAATGAGCGTCCAGATTCATCCAAACTCCATCGTCGCCGACGGCGCGGTCCTGGGTGACGGCGTGGTCATCGGTCCGTTCTGCACGGTCGGCCCCAATGTCCGGCTGGGGGCGGGAACCCGGCTCGTCTCCCACATCGTCGTCGACGGTCACACCGAGCTGGGCGAGGAGAACCTGGTCTATCCCTTCGCCATGCTGGGCGGCCCGCCGCAGCACACCGCCTACAAGGGGGAACCCACCCGGCTGGTGATCGGCGACCGCAACACCATCCGCGAACACGCCACGATGAACATCGGCACCGTCAACGGCGGCGGCCTCACCAGCGTGGGCTCGGACGGGTTCTACATGATCGAGAGCCACGTCGGTCACGACTGCAGGGTCGGCGACCACGTCATCCTGACCAAGCAAGCCACCCTGGGCGGCCACTGCCAGATCGGCGACTTCGTCATCGTCGGCGGACTGGCCGCGGTACACCAGTTCACCCGGGTCGGGCGTCACGCGATGATCGGCGGCCTGGCGGCCGTGGTGAAGGACGTCATCCCCTACGGCTCGGTCTGGGGCAACCACGCCCACCTCGAGGGCCTCAACCTGGTGGGCCTGAAGCGCCGCGGCTTCAGCCGCGAGACCATCAACACCATGCGCGCGGCCTACCGCATGCTGTTCGCCGACGAGGGCACCTTCCAGGAGCGCCTCGACGACACCATCGAGACCTATGAGAGCTCCGACGAGGTCCGTGAGATCATCGACTTCATCCGCGCCGACGGCAGCCGCCCTCTCTGCCTGCCCGAACGCGAGGTCTGAGCCGCCTATGCGCAAGCTGGGTCTGATCGCCGGCGGCGGGACGCTGCCCCTGGAGATCGCCGAGCACTGCGAGCAGGCGGGCCGCGAGGTGTTCATCGCCCGGCTGAAGGGCTTCGCCGGCCCGGAGCTCAACCGGTTTCCGGGGACGGATGTCGGCCTGGCCGAGATCGGCAAGACCATCAAGGCGCTGAAGCGCGCCGGTTGCCAGGCCGTCTGCCTAGTGGGCAATGTCAGCCGGCCGGACTTCAAGACCCTGAAGCCTGATCTGCGCGGCCTCGCCCTGCTTCCCGCCGTGATCGCCGCGGCCCGGCACGGCGACGACGCCCTGCTGCGGGTGGTGCTGAACGAGTTCGCCAAGGAGGGCTTCGCCATCGAAGGCGCCCACGAGGCCAAGAGCGACCTGACCCTGGCCAAGGGTCCCCTGGGCGCCGTCGCACCCGGCCCGGAGCACCAGGGCGATATCGACCGCGCCCTGCTGGTGGCCCGCGAGATCGGCCGCCTGGACGTGGGGCAGGGGGCTGTGGTCTGCGACGGCCTGGTCCTGGCCGTGGAGGCCCAGGAGGGCACCGACGCCATGCTGCGCCGGGTGGCTCATGAAATTCCCACCGCCATTCGCGGAACCCCCGGCGCCTATCGCGGCGTCCTGGCCAAGGCGCCCAAGCCGATCCAGGAAACCCGGGTCGACCTGCCCACCATCGGCCTGGCCACCGTCCAGCGGGCCGCGGCGGCGGGTCTGGCCGGCATTGTCGGAGAGGCGGGCCACCTCCTGGTGCTCGACCGCGAGGCGGTGATCGAGCTGGCGGACGAGCTGGGTCTGTTCATCGTCGGGGTGGAGCCGTGAGCAAGCCGCTCTGTGTGATGCTGGTGGCCACCGAGGCCTCCGGCGATGACCGGGGCGCGGGGCTCGCCAAGTCCCTGCGCGCCCGTCTGGGTGACCAGGTGCGCTTCATCGGCACAGGCGGGGCCCAGATGGCCGCCCAGGGTGTCGAGAGCCTGTTCGACATCGCCCAGCTCTCCATCCTCGGCGTGGTGGACGCCTTGGCCGTCTATCCCCGCGCCATGAAGCTGGTGAATGAGACGGTCGCCGTGGCCGCCCGTGAAAAGCCGGACGTGGTGGTGTTGATCGATTCCTGGGCCTTCAACCTGCGGGTCGCTCATCGCCTGCGAAAGATCGAGCCGTCCATTCCGCTGGTGAAGTACGTGGCGCCCCAGGTCTGGGCCTGGCGCAAGGGGCGCGCCAAGGTCCTGGCCGGCGCCGTGGACCACCTGCTGTCGATCCACGCCTTCGACGCGCCCTATTTCGAGGCCGAAGGCCTGCCCACCACCTTCGTCGGCAACGCCGCCCTGAAGGTGGACTTCTCCAAGGCCGACCCCGCCCGCCTCCGCAACAACCTCGGCATCTCGCCGCAAGCGCCGATCCTGCTGGTCCTGCCGGGCAGCCGACCCAGCGAGATCGCCCGGGTCCTGCCGTCCTTCGGCGAGGCCGCGATGCGGCTGAAGGCCACCCATCCGGACCTGGAAATCGTGATTCCGGCCGCGCCGACCGTGGCCGCCGCGGTTAAGGCGCAAGTCGCGGGCTGGCCCCGCCGGGCACACGTCGTGGAGGGCGAGCAGGCCAAACTCGACGCCATGAAGGCCGCCACCGCCGCACTCGCCTGTTCCGGCACCGTCACCATCGAACTGGCCCTCGCCGGGTGCCCCATGGTCATCGGCTATCGGATCGACAAGCTCACCTACGCTCTGGTCAACCGGCTGGTGAAGCGGCCCATCACCCTCTTCAACATCGCCGCCGGGACCCTGGTGGCCCCGGAGCTGATCCAGGACGACTGCACGCCGGAGAACCTTGCCCGCGAGGCGGCCCTGCGCTTGGAGAACGCCGACATCGCCGGTCGCCAGGTCGCCGCCCAGTACGGGGCCCTGGAAAAGATGGGCCGTGGCGGCCCCGATCCTTCGGACGCGGCGGCAGAGGCGATCCTCAAGATCCTTGCGGAGCCCCGCCCCGCCTGACGCGCAAAGAAAATCCGCCGAACCCGAGGGCGCGGCGGATGATCTTGCAGTCTGGCGACGAGCGCGCTTAGCGGGTGCTGATCGCCGTGTAGTCCCGAGCCGGGGAGCCGGTGTAGATCTGGCGCGGACGGCCGATCTTCTGCAACGGATCCTCGATCATTTCCTTCCACTGCGCGATCCAGCCCACGGTGCGGGCGACGGCGAACAGCACGGTGAACATCTCGGGCGGGAAGCCCAGGGCGCGCAGGGTGATGCCGGAGTAGAAGTCGACGTTGGGGTACAGCTTGCGCTCGATGAAGTAGGGATCGGACAGAGCGATGCGCTCCAGCTCGATGGCCACCTTCAGCAGCGGGTCGTCTGAGTTGCCGACCTCGGCGAGGACCTCGTGGCAGGTCTTCTGCATCACCGTCGCGCGGGGGTCGTAGTTCTTGTAGACGCGGTGACCGAAGCCCATCAGGCGGTAGCGGCGGTCCTTCACGCCCTGGACGTACTCAGGGATGCGATCGACGGTGCCGATTTCCTTGAGCATGTTCAGCGCTTCTTCGTTCGCGCCGCCGTGGCTGGGGCCCCAGAGGCAGGCGATGCCGGCCGCGATGCAGGCGAACGGATTGGCGCCCGACGAACCGGCGAGACGCACGGTCGAGGTGGAGGCGTTCTGCTCGTGGTCGGCGTGCAGGATGAAGATCCGGTCCATGGCGCGCGTCAGCACCGGGTTCGGGACCCAATCCTCGGCCGGCACCGAGAAGCACATGCGCAGGAAGTTCTCGGCGTAGGACAGGTCGTTGCGCGGATGCACGAACGGCTGGCCACGGAAGTACTTGAAGGCCCGCGCCGCGATGGTCGGCATCTTGGCGATCAGCCGGTGCGACGAGATCATCCGCTGCTGCGGATCCTCGACGTTGGTGCTGTCGTGATAGAAGGCCGAGAGCGCGCCCACGGCGCCGACCATGATCGCCATCGGGTGGGCGTCGCGCCGGAAGCCCTGGAAGAACCGGTCGAACTGCTCGTGCAGCATCGTGTGGTAGGTGATGGTCTTCTCGAACTCCTCGGCCTCGGCGGCGCTCGGCAGTTCGCCGTGCAGCAGCAGATAGCAGACCTCGAGGAAGCTGGACTTCTCGGCCAGCTGGTCGATCGGATAGCCGCGGTGCAGCAAGATGCCCGCGTCGCCGTCGATGAAGGTGATCTTGCTTTCGCAGGACGCCGTCGAGGTGAAGCCCGGGTCGTAGGTGAAGACGTCGGCCTCGGCGTAGAGCTTGCGGATATCAACGACATCGGGGCCGTCGACGCCCTTCAGAATCGGGAGTTCAACGGTCTTTTCACCGATGCTCATTTTCGCCGTGTCGGCCATGCCATCCCCTTTGCATGTCTGGAACAAAACGTCTGTTTGGCGAGCCTTATACCGCCTTACGCTGCGGGCGAAAGGGCGTCATCAAGCCTGCCGAGACTTTCCGCTTTTCCGAGGCTTACCAGGGCGCCGGCCAGATCGGGCGCCGGTGCGCCGCCTGACAGGACGCCACGTAAGGCCGGGCCGATCTTTCCAAGGCCCACGCCCTCGCTTTCGGCGAAGCCGCGCAGCGCGGCCTCCAGCGCGGAGACGTCCCAATCGGCCTGACCGGCCAGGGTCTCACGCAATCGGGTTAGCCGACCACGAGTCTCGTCGGTCAGCATCCCGACCACCTTTTCCGGCAACGCCAGGGGGCGCTGCTTCAAGGCGAACATCACCGCGTCAGCCAGCTCCAGCAGGGTCTTGGCGCCGTCGCGGACCAGGGGAATGGTGCGATGCAGAATGGCGGCGTCGGCGTCGCGCGGGGGCTCGCCCCGGCTCTTCAGCACTCGTTCCGTCAGGCTCACCAGCCGGTCGATGTCCGCAAGCCGCAGATAGTGATTGTTGATGTGGTTCAGCTTGGCCCAGTCCAGGCGCGCCGGGGCGCTGACCACGTCGGAGACGTCGAACCAGGCCTGGGCCTGTTCGTCGCTGAAGATCTCGTCGTCGCCGTGGCCCCAGCCGAGGCGCGCCAGGTAGTTGCGCATGGCCTCGGGCAGGTAGCCCATGTCGTCGAACTCGCTCACCGCCTGGGCGCCGTGACGCTTGGACAGTTTCGCGCCGTCCGGACCGTGGATCATCGGCAGGTGGGCCCAGATCGGAACCTCCCAGCCCAGCGCCTCATAGATCAGGGTCTGGCGGGCGGCGTTGTTCAGGTGGTCGTCGCCGCGGATCACGTGGGTGACGCCCATCTCGTGGTCATCGACGATGACCGCGAGGTTGTAGGTCGGCGTGCCGTCGGTCCGCAGGATGATCAGATCATCCAGGTCCTTGTTCTTGAAGGTGACGTCGCCCTTCACCAGGTCGTGGATGACGGTCTCGCCCTCGTGCGGGCCCTTGAAGCGGACGACGAACGGCCGGTCGTTGAAATTGGCGTCCTGGTCGCGCCAGGGCGAGCGCACCGCGCGCCCCTCGGCTCGAGCGATCTCGCGCTCGGCGGTCAGTTCCTCGGCGGTCATGTAGTCGCGATAGGCGCGGCCCTTGGCCAGCAGGGCCTGCGCGGCCAGCACATGGCGGTCGGCACGGGCGGCCTGG
Source organism: Phenylobacterium sp. (assembly GCF_030651185.1). Taxonomy (GTDB): domain Bacteria; phylum Pseudomonadota; class Alphaproteobacteria; order Caulobacterales; family Caulobacteraceae; genus Phenylobacterium. Next base: position 69,036 of record NZ_JAUSCJ010000036.1, on the reverse strand, counting down.
AACACCGGCTCCTCGTCCGGCGTCATGCCCAGCCAGCTCATGCCGTCGAAAATCGCCTGGACGGCGGGCAGGGTGGAGCGCTCGCGATCGGTGTCCTCGATCCGCAGCAGGAACTTGCCGCCCATGCGCTTGGCGTAAAGCCAGTTGAACAAGGCCGTGCGGGCCGTGCCAATATGCATGTAGCCGGTGGGCGAGGGGGCGATACGGGTGACGACGGGGCGGTCGGACATCGATCTCGGGACTGTGGGTGAGGCGGCGCCGGCGGAGGCCGACGCAATCGCGGCGCCTCTTAACACGCCCGTCCGCAAGCTTCCTAGCGCCGCCGACGCCCTGCTATGGTTGCGCGCCCAGGCGGCGGCCCAGGCCGACCGCCTCAGCCTGTGGACTCCGGTCGCCTTCGGCTGTGGCGCGGCGGCCTATCTCGCCCTGCCGCGCGAGCCGATCGCGGTTGTCGCCATCGCCACCCTGGGCCTGGCCGGGGCCTTGCTGCTGATCCGCACCCGTTGGGGCGGCGGGCGCGTCCTGGCCATCGCCCTGACCCTCGTCGCCTTCGCCCTGGCCGGGTTCGCGGCCGGCAAGTTGCGCACCGAGCAGGTGCGCGCGCCGATCGCCCCTGCTGGCGAGGGGATGCAGACGGTGGACGCCCTGGTGGTCGACATCGCCAATCCTGGCCAGGGCGGACCGCGCCTGTTGCTGGCGCCCATCCGGGTCAGCGGCCTGGCGCCCGAGGCCACGCCGATCCGCGCCCGCATGACCCTGCAGCCCGACACGCCGCTGCCTCCGCCTGGAACCGCCATCCGTGTGCGGGGCATGCTCAACCCGCCACCGCCCCCCGCCAGCCCCGGCTCCTACGACTTCGCCCGCGACGCCTTCTTCGATGGCATCGGCGGCGTCGGCTTCGCCCTGACCCAACCCCGAGAGATTTTCGCGGAACCACCTCCGTGGCGACTGGCTCTGGTCATGCGGATCAACGCCGCGCGCTGGGCTTTGGCGCGCAAGATCGTCGACGAGATGGGGGTCGAGAGCGGCGGCCTGGCCGCGGCGATGGTCACCGGCCACGAGGCCTTCGTGCCGCGCGAGCAGGTAGAGGCCCTGCGGGCCTCGGGCCTGGCCCACATCATCTCGATCTCGGGGCTGCACATGGCCATCGTCGGGGGCTTCGCCTTCGCCGGTGTCCGCCTGCTGATCGCCGCCTGGCCGTGGCTGGCCCTGCGGGTCTCCAGCAAGAAGATGGCCGCCCTGTTCGGCCTGGCCGCCGTGCTCGGCTATCTGGTGTTGTCCGGCGCGCCCCCGCCGGCGGAACGGGCGGCGATCACTGCGTCGGCGGCCTTCGCGGCCATCCTGGTGGATCGCCGGGCCATCAGCCTGCACACCCTGGCCATCGCCGCCCTGGTGATCCTGGCCCTCCAGCCCGAGGCGGTGGCCGCGCCCGGTTTCCAGATGTCCTTCGCCGCGACCACGGCCCTGGTGGCCCTGGCCGAGCTCTGGCCGCGCCCGATTCGCGAGATCAACACGCCCTGGCCGATCCGCGCCGCCCAGGGCGTGGGAACCTGGCTCGGCGCCAGCCTGGCGGCGAGTTTCGTGGCGGGCATGGCCACCGGGCCCTTCGCCCTGCAGCACTTCAACCGGGTCTCCACCTTCGGCCTGATCGCCAACCTGCTGGTGGCGCCGATCTCGTCCTTCCTGATGATGCCGGCCCTGGCCCTGGGCGCGATCCTGGCTCCGTTCGGCCTGGGAGACTGGCCGCTGCGGGCCGCCGGCGTCGCCATCGACACCATGAACCTGATCGCCCTCAAGGCCTCGGGCATGCCGGGCGCCCAGCTGATCATCGCCAGCGCGCCAGGCTGGACCCTGGCCGTCGCCTTCCTGGGAATCCTCTGGCTCTGCCTCTGGAAGGGGCCGCTGCGCTGGCTGGGCCTGCCCTTCGCCCTGGCGGTCAGCCTGACCCCGCGCCCGCCGACCCCCGACCTCTGGATCGCCGCCGACGGGTCGACCCTGGCGGTGCGGCAGGGCCGGCAGGCCATTCTCTTCCGGCCGGACGTGAAGCTGTTCGGGGCCGAGCTCTGGGCGCGCCGCCGGGGGCTGGAGCCCGCCGCCGAAGGCCTTGCGTCCCGCGACGCCCTTTATGACTGTGACCGCTGGTCGTGCACGCCCCGCGCGGGGGCATCGCCCCGCGTGGCCGCCGTCTTCACCCGCCGGGCTTCCACCATCGAGAGGAAGCTGCCGCTGTTCTGCCAGGACGCCGAGGTGGTTGTGGTGCGCGGCGCGGCCACGGCCGCCGATTGCCCGCAGGCCCTGTTGCTCACCGAGGACGACTTCGCCCGGGGCGGTTCGGCCGAGCTTTACCGGACGGCCTCCGGCTGGCGGATCGTCTGGGCCCAGAGCCTGCGCGGCCAGCGGCCCTGGACCGGCGGTGTGATCGCCGATCAGGCCCGCTGAGGGCGCCTAGTGGTACTTGCGGATCAGGCCGACGAGGCGGCCCTGCACCTGGACCTGATCGGGGCCGAAGATGCGGGTTTCGTAGGCGGGGTTGGCGGCCTCCAGGGCGATGGAGGCCCCCTTCTTGCGCAGGCGCTTGAGGGTGGCTTCCTCGCCCATCACCAGGGCCACGACAATCTCGCCGGAGGTGGCGGTGTCGGTCTTGCGGATCACCACATAGTCGCCGTCCAGGATGCCGGCGTTGATCATCGAGTCCCCCTGGACCTCCAGGGCGAAGTGCTCGCCCGCGCCCAGCATGCTCTCGGGCACGTGCATGCGGTCACGTTCCTGCTGGATCGCCTCGATGGGCGTGCCCGCGGCGATCTTGCCGAGGATGGAGATCTCGCGGGTGTCGTTGGCGGCGTTCATCGCCGGCTGAGCGGCGCCGGCCTCGACAAGCTGCGGCTTGAAGGGCGCGCGACCCTTGGGCGGCGACGAGGTGGTGGCCTGCTGCGGCAGCTTCACGACCTCCAGGGCGCGCGCCCGGTGCGGCAGGCGGCGCAGGAAGCCGCGTTCCTCCAGCGCCGTGATCAGGCGGTGGATGCCGGACTTGGACGCCAGGTCCAGCGCCTCCTTCATCTCGTCGAAGGAGGGCGAGACGCCGCTCTCCTTGATCCGCTCATGAATGAACATGAGCAATTCGTGCTGTTTACGAGTGAGCATTGGACGACGAGCCCTTGAAGAACAAAGCAGAAACCTTGCTCGATGTTCTCTAGGCGTTCTTCGTTAATGTCAAGTTGACGCCAGTCAGGCCAGCAAAGCCCGCGCCCCCACGGCCACATCGGCCTGCCGCATCAGACTTTCGCCCACCAGCATCGCCGAGGCGCCGGACCGCTCAAGCCGCGCGGCGTCGGCGGCGGTGAAGATGCCGCTTTCCGTTACCAGCAAGGCGTTTGCGGGCGCCAAGGCCGCCAGCCGCTCGGTGATGGCCAGGTCGATGCTGAAGCTGCGCAGGTCGCGGTTGTTCACCCCCACCAGGGTCGCGCCCAGGTCACCGGCGCGGGCCATCTCGGCCTCGTCGTGGACCTCCACCAGGGCGTCCATGCCGAATCGGGCGGCCTGCGCCATCAGCTCGCGGGCCACGGAATCATCGACCATGGCCATGATCACCAGGATGGCGTCGGCGCCCAGGGCCCGGGATTCGGCCACCTGCCAGGGGTCCACCAGGAACTCCTTGCGCAGACAGGGCAGGGCGCAGGCCTCGCGGGCGGCGGTCAGGAAGCTGTCGGCGCCCTGGAAGCTCGGGGTGTCGGTCAGCACCGACAGGCAGGCCGCGCCGCCGGCCTCGTAGGCCTTGCCCAGCGAGGCCGGATCGAAGTCCTCGCGGATCAGGCCCTTGGAGGGCGAGGCCTTCTTGATCTCGGCGATCAGGGCCAGACGCCCCGGCGCATGGGCCCGCTCCAGGGCGGCCCGGAAGCCGCGCGGCGGAGAGGCCTGCGCGGCCGCGGCCTCGACCTGCGCCACGGTGCGCCGCGTCTTGCGCTCGGCCACCTCGTCGCGCTTGTAGGCGGCGATCTTGTCGAGGATGTCGCTCATGGGGCGCTGGTGATGGCGGCGAGCTTGGTCAGCGCCGTCTTGGCGCGGCCGTCGTCTATCACCGCGCGGGCCAGATCGATGCCGTCGCGCAGGGTCTCCACCTTGTCGCCCACGAGGAAGGCGGCGGCGGCGTTCAGCAGCACGATGTCGCGATAGGCGCCGGTCTGCCCGTCCAGCAGGGCGCGCAGGGCCGCGGCGTTCTCCGCCGGCGCGCCGCCGGTCAGGTCGGCCAGGGCCGCGCGCGGCAGGCCCACGGCCTCGGGCGTGATGGTGAAGATCCGCGCCTGGCCGTCGCGCCATTCGGCCACGACGGTCTCGCCGGTCGTCGTCATCTCGTCCATGCCGCCGCCGTGCACCACCCAGGCCCGTTCGGAGCCGAGCGCCCCCAGCACCCGGGCCAGGGGCTCGACCCAGCGTTCGGCGAAGACCCCCATCACCTGGCGCTTGGCGTTGGCGGGATTGGTCAGCGGCCCCAGCAGGTTGAACACCGTGCGGAACCCCAGCTCGGCCCGGATCGGCGAGACGTGGCGCATGGCCCCGTGGTGCGCCTGGGCGAACATGAAGCAGATGCCGGCCTCATCCAGCGCCGTCATCTGGCGCTCGACCGGGGCGTTGATGTCGACCCCCAGTTCGGTGAGCACATCGGCGGTGCCTGATCGTGAGGACAGCGCCCGGTTGCCGTGCTTGGCGATCTTCAGCCCGCCGCCGGCGGCCACGAAGCCCACGGCGGTGGAGATATTCAGCGTGTGCAGCCCGTCGCCGCCCGTGCCGCAGACATCCATCACCTCATAGGGCGGGTTCAGCGTCACGGCGGCCCGGCGCATGGCCTTGGCGCAGGCGGTGATCTCGCCAACCGTCTCGCCGCGCATGCGCATGGCGGTGATGGCGGCGGCCACCTGGGCGGGGGAGGGTTCCCCGCGCAGACAGGCGGCGAAGAACTCACCGGCGTCCTCGTCCGACAAGGTCTGGCCATCGGCCAGGCGGCCCAGCAGCGGCTTGAAAGCGTCCGACATCAGGCCGGCACGTTTCGCGGCACGCCGGCCAGTTCCAGGAAATTGGCCAGCAGGTGATGGCCGCCCTCGGTGGCGATGGATTCCGGGTGGAACTGCACGCCGTGGATGGGCCGGGTCTTGTGCTGGAAGCCCATGACCTCGCCGTCATCGGTCCAGGCGGTGATCTCCAGGACGTCGGGCATCGTCTCCCGGGCCACCGACAGGCTGTGATAGCGCGTGGCGGTGAAGTCCTGCGGCATGCCCGCGAATACGCCCTTGCCGGTGTGATGCATCGGGCTGGTCTTGCCGTGCATGGTGGCCTTGGCGCGCACCACCTCGCCGCCGAAGGCCTGTCCGATGGACTGATGGCCCAGGCAGACCCCGAGGATGGGGAGGGTTTCGGGAGCCTTCTCGATCAGCTCCAGGCAGATACCCGCCTCATTGGGGGTGCAGGGGCCGGGCGACAGCAGCACCCCGTCGGGCTTCAGGCCCAGGGCCTCGTCGACGGTGATGGCGTCGTTGCGATAGACGAGCGTCTCCGCCCCCAGCTCGTTCAGATAGTGGACGAGGTTGTAGGTGAAGCTGTCGTAGTTATCGATGACCAGGATCATGAGTGTCCATCTAGGCTGTAGGCGCTGCTGCGCCAAGTCCACGCATTGCATGCTGTGCGAGTTGGGCGGACCCTGTGGCCATGACGACCGCTGATTCCGTCCTCGACTCTGACCAGATCGCCCGCGCCCGGCTGCTGCTGGCGACCCCGGCGGTCAAGGAATCCATGTGGCCGGTGCTCTGCGCCGCGGCCTTCGCGGCCTCGACCGCGCTGATGCTGGCCACCGCCATGATCCTCGCCCCGCCGGTGATCACCCAGCACGTGGTGCAGGGCGAGCGGCAATAGCCCTCAGGCTCAGACGAACCGCCAGCTTTCCTCGGCCGCCCGGCGCAGGGCGCGGGCCTTGTGCAGGGTCTCGTCGTATTCGGCGTCGGCGTCGCTATCGACCACCACCCCGCCGCCAGCCTGGACGTACATCATCCCGTCCTTGAAACAGGCGGTCCGCAGCACGATGCAGGTGTCCACCGAGCCGTCAGCGCCGAAATAGCCCACCGCGCCGGCATAGGCGATGCCGCGCTTCTCCAGCTCCAGCTCATCGATGATCTGCATGGCCCGCACCTTGGGGGCGCCCGACAGCGTGCCGGCCGGCAGGGCGGCCATTAACACGTCCACGGGGTCGAGCCCCTCGGGCGCGTCGCCCTCGACGTTGGAGACCAGGTGCATGACGTGGCTGTAGCGCTCCACGAAGAAGCTCGCCGTCACCCGCACGTGGGAGCCTTTGGAGGGCTTGGGCGGCTCGTTGGCGCCGGGCTTGTTCAGCATCGCCACCCGGCCCACATCGTTGCGGCCCAGGTCCAGCAGCATCAGGTGCTCGGCCCGCTCCTTGGGGTCGGCGATCAGCTCGGCCTCCAGGGCGCGGTCCTCCTCCGGCGTCGCGCCACGGGGCCGCGTGCCGGCGATGGGGCGGATGGTGATCTTGCCGTCCCTCAGGCGGACCAGGATTTCCGGTGAGGAGCCGGCCAGCTGGAAGTCCCCGAAGTTCAGATAGAACAGGAACGGCGAAGGGTTCATCCGCCGCAGGGAGCGGTAGAGGGCGAAGGGGTCGCGGCTGAAGGGCGCGCGGAACCGGTGGCTAGGCACCACCTGGAAGATGTCGCCGGCCCGGATGTAGTCCTTCGCCTTGGCCACGATGGCCCGGTAGTCCTCGCGGCTGACGGGGGTGGTGAAGGCGTCGGGCTCGGCCACGCCGTCGCCGACGAGTGGCGGGGCGGGCTTGCGGAAGTCGGCCATCACGCCGGTCAGCCGCGCCTGGGCGGCGTCGAAGGCGGCCTGGGCCGACAGGGCGTCGGGCCGCACGGTCGTCACCAGGATGATCTCCTGGGCGATGGCGTCGAAGATGGCGACGATGGACGGCCGGATCATCAGGCCGTCGGGCAGGTCCAGGGGATCGGGATTGATGTCCGGCAGCTTCTCCACCAGCCGGATCATGTCGTAGCCGATGGCCCCGAACACGCCCGCCGACATCGGCGGCAGACCCTCCGGCAGGTCCAGCCGCGAGGCCGCCACCAGGTCGCGCAGGGAATCCAGCGCGCCGCCCGGCTGGGTGACGAACAGGCCGGTCTCGATGGCTGAGCCCTGGGCGATCTCCGCCACGTCGCCGCGGCACTTCCAGACCAGGTCCGGCTTCATGGCGATGACGGAATACCGCCCCCTCCAGGCCCCGCCCTCGACGCTCTCGAACAGGAAGGCGTAGGGCCGGCCGTGAGCGATCTTCAGATAGGCCGAGACCGGCGTCTCGAGGTCGTCGATCAGCCGGGTCCAGACGACCTGCGGCGCGCCCTGGGCATACTTCTGCTCAAAGTCCGCAAACGCAGGTTCGATCGTCACTTGGCCTTCTCCGTCTTGGCCGCCTTGGCGTCCTTCTTGGGGTCGAGGGGCTCCAGGCCGATCGCGACCCGGGCGTTGTTGGGATAGGTCTTAACCTTCACCAGGGTGGCGGCGGCCTTCTGGGCGTCGGCCTGGATTTCACGGAAGATCGCCTCGGTCATCTGCGGGCGGGTCTCCTCGGTGATGCGCGCCAGGGTCGGACCGGACGGCGCGCGGATCGCCTCCAGCTTGGCCACCACCAGGCCGAAGGTGGCGGCCTCGGCGGTATAGACCTCGCCGCTCTTGGCGCCGAAGGCCTTGATCAGGGCGTCGCGTGAGAGGACCTTGTTCTGCCCGGCGTTCTGACGGTCGATGCTGGTGGCGCGGCCGACCCGGGCGCCGATGCTGGCGGCGACGGCCTCAAGGGTCTCGCCCTTCTTCACCCGGGCGGCCAGTTCGTCGGCCTTGGTCTGCAGGCGCTTGACCATCTCGCGCATCATCCAGACGCGGACCAGTTGCGGCTTCACCTCGGCCAGCGGCGGCAGGGACTGGGGCGTGATCTTCTCCACTCGGATGGCGTAGTACTCGCCGTTGCCAGCTTCCTCGACCTCGCTCTCCCCGCCCTGGGGCAGGGCGAAGGCGCTGGCCAACAGCTTGGGATTGACGCCGGAGACCGGCTGGCCGTCCGGGCCCGCGCCCTGGGCGGAGACGGGACCGATGGTGAAGACCGGCACATTGGCCTTCTTGGCGGATTCGGCCAGGTTGGCGCCGCCGCCGTGGGCGTCGTCATAGGCCTGGGTCATCTCGTAGACCTTCTCGGCCGCCGCATCCTTCCGCAACTCGGCCTCGAGCTGGGGCCGGATCTGTTCCAGGGTCACGGCCTGGCCGGGGGTGATCTTGCTGACCCGGATGACGGCGAAGCCCAGGTCGCCCTTCACCGGGGCGATCTGGCCGGCGGGCAGGGTGAAGGCGGCCTGACCGACCTTGGGGTCAGCGATGGCCGTCCGCGGCTTGTCGGCATAGTTGATGGCGTCGACGCCCAGGGACTTGGCGATGGCGCCGGGGTCTTCACCCTTGGCCAGGCGGGCGGCCACGGCCTGGGCGCTGGCGGCGTCCTTCACCGGGATCTGCACCAGACTGCGGGTTTCGGGGCGCGACAGGGTGTCCTTGCGGAATTCATAGCGCTTCTGCAGCTCGGCTGGGTCGATGGGCAGGTTGGCGCTGATCATCGCCGGGCTGAAGTGCGCCACGGTCAGGACGCGGAACTCCGGCCGGGTCAGGGCCGCGGCGTTTTCCTTCATCAGGGCGGTGAGCTGGGCGTCGGTGGGCAGGGCCGGCGCGGTGACGTTACGCGGATCGACGGTGAAGTAGCCGACGTCACGGCTCTCCAGCCCATAGATGGCGCCGAGCGCGGTGTAGGCGCGGGGAACCCGCAGGCCGTTGGCCATGGCCGAGGCCAGGTGGTTCTCGGCGACCTGATCGCGCATGATCACCTCGAAGGCAGGCGGGGTCAGGCCGTTGTCATTCAGGCGCTGGGCGTAGAGGTTCTTGTCGAAACGGCCCGAGACCTGATCGAAGAAGGCCGGGATTTTCTGCAGTTCGCGGGTGATCAGGCTGTCCGAAGGCCTGACGCCGATCTTGGACAGCATCTCGCCAAAGGCCTCGCGGGTGGCGACCTCGTTCATCACCCGCGTGTCCAGGCCATTGGCCGCGGCCATCTCGGCGGTGATCGGCTGACCGACCTGCTGCTCGGCGCCTTTGCGGAAATTGTCGAACTCCCGCTTGAAGTCGGCGGTCGACACCTTCCGCGATCCCGCGGTCACGACGAAGTTGGAAGCCCCGCCCTTGAACACGTCGTTGATCCCGAAGAGGGCGAAGCTGACGATCAGCAGGCCGATCAACACAGCGGCGACCCAGGATTTTGCGAACTTGCGGACGGCGACGAGCATGGTGACGATCTTCCTGGCCCCGCGGGGCGAGCATCGGAACGGGCGGTATAGTGGAGGCCGCTTGGACCCCGCAAGCGCGTGACAGAATTCTCAAGGCGCCTTACTCGCCCAAGGAACACGACAAAAGCGAGGCCTTGATGACCGCCCCCATCCCCTTGATCGCCGGGAATTGGAAGATGAACGGGGATTCCGCGTCCCTTGGCGAGGCCCTGGCCACCGCCGCGGGGCTGGGATCGACCCAGGCCCGGGTGGCGATTTGCCCCTCGGCTACCCTGGTCTCGCGGATGTCCGACGCGCTGAAGGCGACCAATGTGCTGGTGGGCGGCCAGGACTGCCGCGCCGAGGTCTCGGGCGCCTATACCGGCGACGTTGCCGCTGAGCAGTTGGCCGACGCGGGCGCGGAACTGGTGATCCTCGGACACTCCGAACGCCGCGCGGGCTATGGCGAAACCGACGCCCTGGTGGCGGCCAAGACCCAGGCCGCCCTGCGCGCCGGCCTGGAACCCATCGTCTGCGTCGGCGAGACCCTGGACGAGCGCAAGGCCGGCAAGGCCCTGGAGATCGTCACCGGGCAGGTGAGGGGCTCTCTCCCCGCCGAGCTGGCCGGCAAGGCCTTCTCCGTCGCCTACGAGCCCGTCTGGGCCATCGGCACCGGCCTGACCCCTTCGACCGAAGAGATCGTCGAGGTCCACCGCGCCATCCGCGCCACCCTCAATGAGATCTTCGGCGCCCACGGCGCGAGCGTCGCCATCCTCTACGGCGGCTCGGTGAAGCCCTCCAACGCCGCCGAAATCCTCCACGCCGACGAGGTGGGCGGCGCCCTGGTGGGTGGGGCTTCGCTGAAGGCCGCCGATTTCCTGGGGATCATCGCCGCGGTTTGAGGCTGAAAGCCTCGACCTGAGCCGGGCGAAGACCGGTCGTATGACCAGTCATGCGCCGCTCTCGCAACAACAACGCCCGTCATCAACAACGCCCATCACCCCGGACGGCCGACAGGCCGATCCGGGACCCAGGGGGTTTGTGGACAAGCCTTTCGGCCCCGCATCCAATCAAATCACCGCGCGGTCGAACCGCACCCGGAAGAACCGCGTCTCGACGGCCTCGATGCCGAAGTCGTTGTCATTGACCAGCAGCAGTTCGCGATCCGAGAGCGCGATCATGCCCTCCAGGTCGGGCGCGATCTCCGGGGCGTCGTCGCTGGTGAAGATCAGGGTTTTCTCCAGGAGCCCCCCGGCGGCGAGGTCGACTGCGTAGATCTTGCTGGTGTGCGAGATGCGCTCCAGCACCAGCAGGCGGTTCTCGCCCACGCAGAGCAGTTCGCCGATCTTCAGGTCGCTGGCCTCCACAGGCCCCGCCGCCACCTCGCGCAGGAAGCTCTCCGGCGGATCGAAGGGATAGCTGTGCTCGGCCAGCAGGGCGCCAGACGCCGCGTCCAGGGTCCAGATCCGCACGGCCCGGGCGTCGTCGCCCTCGAAGGCGCTCTGGAAACCCGCATAGAGGCGCGTGTCGTCAGCCGACACCGCCAGGCCCTCGAACCCGCGATTCAGCCGACGACGACCGGCGACTGCGGGCAGCAGGTCCACGGCTCCGGGCAGTCTCAGACCCTCCGGCGTCCAACGGACCTCCACCACGCCCTGCGCGCTCACCTTCATCAGCGACGGTCCGTATTCCTCGGCCACCCAGAACGATCCATCGGCCAGGGCCGCAACCGCCTCGCTGTCGGCGCCGTTGGGATCGGCGCGCAGGGGCCGGCCCTCCAGATCAAACAGCGGCTCCATGGGCGTCGCATCGCCGCCGGGCAGGGGCAGGCCGGTGACCGGGGCTCCCGAGGCGGCGCGCAGGGGCAGGGTCCTCAGCCACACGACCCGGTCGCCCTCGATCTGCAGCTCCGACAGGCTGGGCCCGATCTGCGGCATCGGCAGGATCTTGGCGCCCGGCGCCTCGCACAGGTGGTCCAGCCCCTGCACGCCATAGTCCTCGCGCGCCTGCTTGATCTTCAGGTTCGGCCCCCGGTCCCCCAACGCCCACAGCCGTCCGGGCCGATCACCCGGCCGCCGCGTCAGGCCCGAGCCCAGGCCCAGGGTGGCGCGCAGCACCCCGTCGGGCAGGACCACCTCGCCCAGCGCCCGGTCCTGCCAGGCCAACCGTTCGACCGTGAAGCGGGGTGGGGACATGTAAATCCTTCTGGGGCTTGGCCTGTCGGATTCGATAGCTTGAACCCCGAGCCTGCATCGCGACGATCCTGCGGATCGTTATGCGTATCCACACCGGAGTTCGGCCATGACCGAAATGACCTCCTATCTCGGCTGGAAGATCGACTATGGCCAGCCCGTTGGCGAGCCGGCCTATCTCGATCCGGGTTCGGTCCACTGGCGCGTCTACAAGAACCCCATCGCGCTCGCCGTCGGCGGGGTGGCCGCCGTGCTGCTGGAGTTCGCCGACGCCCGTATCCGCGCCGGGGTCTGGGACCACTCGACCTTCAAGACCGATCCCATCGGACGTTCCAAGCGCACCGGCGTGGCGGCCATGGTCGGGGTCTATGGCCCGCAAACCGCAGCGCGCCGGGTGATCCAGGGCGTCACCAACATGCATAGCCGCGTAGCCGGGACCACCCCGTCCGGCGAGGCCTACAAGGCCCTTGATGTCGAGCTGCTGGACTGGGTGAGCGCCACGGCCGGCTATGGATTCCTGAACGCCTACGACCGTTTCGTCTCGCCCCTGAGCGAGGCCGAGAAGACCCGGTTCTATGAGGAGGCCGGCCCCATCGCCCGCCTCTACGGGGTTCAGTCTTCCCCGAAATCCACCGCCGACTTCATGTCGATGATGGATAAGCTGGCGCCCCGCTTCGAGCCGCATCCCATCGTCACCGAGTTCCTCGCCATCATCCAGTCGGGGCAGGCCGCGCCGGGGACGCCGAAGTTCCTGCATCGGGCCTTGGCCCGCGCCTCGGTCTCGCTTCTGCCGCCGATCGTGCGGCAGAAGCTGGCCCTGGGCTCGGAGTACGACCTCACCGCCACCGACCGCCTCGCCTTGAAGGCCGCCGGCAAGCTGGCCGACCGCATACCAGTCCCGAACTCAGCGCCCTGCGAGGCCAGCAAGCGCCTCGGCCTGCCGGCCAACTTCCTCTATCTCAGCCGCGGGACGCAGGCGCGGTTGCTGGCGGATCGGCCGCAATCAGCACCGGCAGGCATGCCGGAGGCGGCGGGCTAAGGCCCCTTCAACTCCACCATATTGCCCTCGGGGTCCTGCAGGTACAGCGACAGTCCGTCGCCGTGGGCGCCGTAGCGCGGACCTTCGTCGCTGATCGTCACCCCGTGCGCCGCCAGGTGCGCGCGGATGGCCGCCTCGTCGAAGGGCGCGACCGTCAGGCAGAAGTGGTCGAGGTTGCGGCCCTCCTTGCCAGGACCCGCGCCACCGATCGCCCCCAGCGGCCCGTCCAGGGTCACCAGGTCGATGAGGTTCACCCCGGCCCTCAGGTGGGTCAGGCCCAGTTCCGGCCGGTCCCAGTCCACCGAACAGCCCAGAACCTGGGTGTAGAAGCCCACCATCGCCGCCTTGTCGCCGATGCGCAGGACGATGTGGTCGAAGCCCGCGAGTTGGATCGGATGGTCGTTCATGGCTCTCAGATAGGCCGCTTCGCTACAGCAGCAAGCCGAACAGCCGGCAGTCGCGGCGCTCTCCATCGCGCAGCACGTGCCCCCGCAACAGCCCTTCCTCCCTGAACCCCAGCTTCTCCAGCAGGGCGTCGGAGCGCCGGTTGCCCAGGTGCGTCCGCGCGGTCAGCCGCCGGATGCCGCTGGACGCGGCGTGGGCGATCACCGCCCGCATGGCCTCCAGGCCGTAGCCCTGACCCCAGGCGCCGCGCCCCAGCATGAACCCCACCTCGGCCCGCTTGTGCCAGCGGTCGATGTCGGAGAGGTCGCAGAGGCCCAGGAACTCATCGCCCGCCAGGGTCCGCATGGCCCAGAACATCGCCCGGCCGGCCGCCATGTCCTCCACCTGACCGGCGACGATGGCGCCGATCAGGTCGGGATCGTCGATCTCGGGAACGTCCCAGTGCGCCATCACCTCGGCGTCGCTCATCATCGGGAACAACAGCTCGGCGTCGGAAACCTCGAGAGGACGGAGGTTGAGGCGTTCGGTTTCCAGAATCATGGGGTTGCTCAAAACCTGCGACGCCCTAGCTATGGCCTTGCGCCCGTCTCAGTGGTAGAGCGCGCGCTTCATTTCGGCTCCGTTCCTTCGGCCGAGGCTACCGGACGTACCCATGCTGCTTGGCATCCTGCTCACCATCCACATCATCGTCTGTGTCTGCCTGATCGGCGTGGTGCTGATGCAGCGCTCCGAAGGCGGGGCGCTTGGCATGGGCGGCGGACCGTCCGGTTTCATGAGCGCCCGCGGGGCCGGCGACCTGCTGACCCGCGTCACCTGGATCCTGGGCTCGATCTTCTTCGTCCTCAGCCTGGCCCTCACCCTGCTCTCGGGCCGCCAGGGCGCTTCGGACTCCGTGGTCGACCGGATGAAGATCGACGCCATCGATCCCAGCAAGCTGAACCAACCGGCCCAACCGGCGCCCACCAGCCCGGGCGCGGCCCCGCCGCCGCTGTCGGCCCCGACCCCGCAGGTCCGCAATCCCTTCACCGGGGACGCGGACGCGACCACCTCGCCCGCCGCGCCGGCGCCGACCAACCCCTGATCCAAGGTTTTCATGGGCAAGCCGACCACATCGCCGCATCTGCGGCGCGATCTCCCATGGCTTGCCGGGTGCGGCCTTTGCGCCCCTCAACAGGTTTTCGCGAATCACCTGAGCGCCAACGCCCCGAATCACCGCTACTCTGAACGCCCATGACCCGGTACATTTTCATCACCGGCGGCGTGGTCTCCTCCTTGGGAAAAGGTCTCGCCTCCGCCGCGCTTGGCGCGCTCCTGCAGGCGCGGGGCTACAAGGTCCGCCTTCGTAAGCTCGACCCCTATCTGAACGTCGATCCGGGGACGATGAGCCCCTATCAGCACGGCGAGGTCTTCGTGACCGACGACGGCGCTGAGACCGACCTGGACCTGGGCCACTACGAGCGCTTCACCGGGGTGAACGCCACCAAGGCCGACAACATCACCACCGGCCAGATCTACAAGACCATCATCGAGAAGGAGCGGCGCGGCGACTACAACGGCGCCACCGTCCAGGTGATCCCGCACGTCACCGACCAGATCCGCGAGTTCGTGCTGTCGGACCCGGGGGAGGGCGTCGACTTCGTCCTGGTGGAGATCGGCGGCACGGTGGGCGACATCGAGGGCCTGCCGTTCTTCGAGGCCATCCGCCAGCTGGGCCAGGAGCTGCCCCGCGGCCACGCCTGCTATATCCACCTGACCCTGCTGCCCTACATCAAGACCGCCGGGGAGATGAAGACCAAGCCGACCCAGCACTCCGTCAAGGAGCTGCGGTCGATCGGCATCCAGCCCGACATCCTGCTGTGCCGCTGCGAAATGCCGATCCCGCCCGGCGAACGCCGCAAGATCGGTCAGTTCTGCAATGTCCGTGAAAGCGCCGTGATCCAGGCCATGGACTCCGCCAACATCTACCACGTGCCCCTGGACTATCACGCCCAGGGCCTGGACCGCGAAGTGCTGGACGTCTTCGGCATGGCCGAGACCGCGCCCGCGCCGGACCTGTCGCGCTGGCAGTCGATCTCCGACACTCTCACCAACCCCGACGGCGAGGTGAACATCGCCATCGTCGGCAAGTACACCGGCCTCACCGACGCCTACAAATCCCTGGTGGAGGCCCTGATCCATGGCGGCGTCGCCCAGAACGTCCGGGTGAAGTTCGACTGGATCGAGGGCGAGGCCTTCGAGCGTGAAGAGGGCCTGATCGCCGAGCGCCTCACCGAGGTGCACGGCGTCCTGGTGCCCGGCGCCTTCGGCGAGCGGGGCTCGGAGGGCATGATCCGCGCCGTCCAGTTCGCCCGCGAGCACATGGTGCCCTATTTCGGCGTCTGTTTCGGCATGCAGATGGCGATGATCGAGGCCGCCCGGAACCTGGCCGGCATCGAGGGCGCCTCCTCCACCGAATTCGGCCCCACCGCCGAGCCCATCGTCGGCCTGATGACCGAGTGGACCAAGGGCAATGAGCGCGAAGTCCGCAAGGCGGGCGACAACCTCGGCGGCACCATGCGCCTGGGGGCCTACGAGGCCATCCTGACGCCCGGCTCCAAGGTCAGCGAGATCTATGGCGACGTGACCATCAGCGAGCGCCACAGGCACCGCTACGAGGTCAATATCGACTACCGCGACCGCATCGAGCAGACGGGCCTGGCCTTCTCGGGCCTCTCGCCCGACGGCGTCCTGCCGGAGATCTGCGAGCGCAGCGACCATCCGTGGTTCATCGGCGTCCAGTTCCACCCGGAACTGAAGAGCCGCCCCTTCGAGCCGCATCCGCTGTTCGCCAGCTTCATCGGCGCGGCGAAAGACCGCTCAAGACTGGTGTAAATCGAGGGTGGCGACGCGATCGTTGTTTCCAGGGCTTCGGCGCTTGAAACGAAGCGGTGTTTGCGTCATACACCCGCGCTCACGTCGGCGGCCACGAGGCCGCCGCTTCCATTTCCACGCCTGAGAGATTCTCCCATGGCCGTTCCTAAACGCAAAGTCTCGCCCTCGCGTCGCAACATGCGCCGCAGCCATGACGCCCTGGGCGCCAATTCCTATGTCGAAGACAAGGAAACCGGCGAACTGAAGCGCCCGCACCACGTCGACCTGAAGACCGGCATGTACAAGGGCCGCCAGGTCATCACGCCGAAGGAAGACTAGCCGTCTTCTCTGCCGGCCTCTCGGGGCCCGCGGCGTCTGCAGCTTGAAGATCAAAAAGCCACCCGCTGCGGGATCCGCGGCGGGTGGCTTTGACTTGGGCGTTTAGCCTCCTCAGTAGCCGGCGTAGCGGATGCCGGCCCGGGTCTCGGCGATGGCGTCATCGACGGCGCGGATCGCCTTGCCGCGATGGCCGCCCTTGTCGTTGTTGGCCGCCACGAGGTGCGAGCGCGCGCCCTGCAGGGCGTCCAGCGCCGCCGCCATCTGCGGCTGAGCGGCCGTCGATTGGCCGATCAGCACGCCAAGCGCCATGGCCGCCGCCAGCGCCGCGGCGTTCAGCCCAACCTTCGTCTTCGGTGTCATCCGGGTTCTCCCTGACGTGATCCCCAAGGCCACGGTGCGCCGGTCTCCCCAAACTGGGCACTGGCGAATTTTAGGCCATCGCCAGAAGATCGACGGCCAGGGTTTCCGCATCGGAATCGCCTTGGGCGTGGAACACCGCCGCCGTCCGCGCGCGGCCCTCCAAGACCGCATGATACACCGCGATCTCGCTGTCCGGGCCATTGCCGGTATGCCCGAAGGCCGGCCACCCCCGGTCGGTGAGGGGCGCCATCAGGCCCAGGCCGTAGGCCGCCATAGCGAAGGGCGGGTACTCGGAGCCGGGCAGGGGATGGGCCTGGGTCATCGCCGCCAGGCTTTCGGGCAGCAGCAATCCATCGGTCATCAGGCCATGCAGCACCCGGGCCGCGCTTCCTGGCGTACCGACCACCAGATGATGCGCCACCCAGCCAGGGTGATAGCCCATATCGGCCCCCATCTCGACGCCCGCCAGGTCTTCCGGTGTCATGGCGACCTTGGCCGTGGCGCCTAGAGGGCCGAACACCAAGTGCTCCAGGGCTTCCGGCAGCGCCTCGTCCGCACCGCGTTCCACCGCCTCGGCCACCAGAAGATAGCCGATATTCGAATAGGCCCAGCCGTCGCCCGGCGGATAGCGCAGCCGTTCGGCCTCCGTGCGGGACATGAATTCAGCGCGGTTCCACGGCGCGTCGCCCCGTTTCACAGCCTGATGATAGTCCGGTATGCCGCCATAGTCGGGCAGACCCGCCCTGTGGCCCAGAAGCTGGCGCAGGGTGTAGGGCTTGCCGGGGAACGCCTCGTCGAGCGACAGGCGGCCCCGCTCCACCAGGCCCAGGGCGGCGGCCGCCAGGATCGTCTTTGTGAAGCTCCACCAGGGAACAACGAGTCCCACGCCGCCGTCGTGGTGGATTTCGGTGTGTCCGCCCTCGTACAGGCAGGCCGCTTGCACCAAGGCCATGCAATCCTCTTCGGAGATTCCGGCCATCAGTCGTCGCGTCGTGGCCGTCGTCAAGGCTCGCGAGATTGCCCCGAAGCCCGAAGCTGGCTAAGGGTCGCGCGCCTTTTCTCAATGCCCACCCGGGGACTCCCATGACCGAGATCGTCGACATCACCGCCCGCGAAATCCTCGACAGCCGTGGCAACCCGACGGTCGAAGTTGATGTGGTGCTGGAAGACGGCTCCATCGGCCGCGCCGCCGTCCCCTCCGGAGCCTCCACGGGCGCCCACGAGGCGGTGGAGAAGCGCGACGGCGACAAGAGCCGCTACGGCGGCAAGGGCGTCCTTGCCGCCGTCGACGCCGTCAACGGCGAGATCTATGACGCGCTCTCCGGTTTCGAGGCCGAGGATCAGCGCCGCCTCGACACCCTGCTGATCGAGCTGGACGGCACCCCCAACAAGTCGCGCCTGGGCGCCAACGCCATCCTCGGCGTCAGCCTGGCCGTCGCCAAGGCCGCAGCCACCGCCGCCGACCTGCCGCTCTACAAGTACGTCGGCGGGGTCTCGGCCCGCGTCCTGCCGGTGCCGATGATGAACATCATCAACGGCGGCGCCCACGCCGATAACCCGATCGACATCCAGGAATTCATGATCCTGCCCACCGGCGCGGCCACCTTCGCCGAGGGCCTGCGCATGGGCGCGGAGATCTTCCACGGCCTGAAGAGCGCGCTCAAGGCCGCCGGTCACAACACCAATGTCGGCGACGAGGGCGGCTTCGCCCCCAATATCGCCACCGCCGAGGAGGCCCTGGCCTTCATCGTCAAGTCCGGCGAGGCCGCCGGCTACAAGGCCGGCCGCGACTTCGTGCTGGGCCTGGACGTGGCCGCCACCGAGTTCTTCAAGAACGGCAAGTACGAGATGACCGGGGAGGGCAAGACCCTCGATCCGGCCGGCATGGTCGACTATCTGGCGGGCCTGGTCGCTCAGTTCCCCATCGTCACCATCGAGGACGGCTGCAGCGAGGACGACCTCGACGGCTGGAAGCTGCTCACCGACCGGCTGGGCGCCAAGGTCCAGATCGTCGGCGACGACCTCTTCGTCACCAACCCCAAGCGCCTGTCCATGGGCATCGACAAGGGGCTCGCCAATTCCATCCTGGTAAAGGTCAACCAGATCGGGACCTTGTCGGAAACTCTTGACGCCGTGGAGATGGCCCACCGCGCCGGCTACACCTCGGTGATGAGCCACCGCTCGGGCGAGACCGAGGACTCGACGATCGCCGACCTGTCGGTGGCCGCCAACTGCGGGCAGATCAAGACCGGCTCCCTGGCTCGCTCCGACCGCACGGCCAAGTACAATCAGCTCCTGCGCATCGAGGAAGAACTGGGCGACCAGGCGGTCTATCTCGGCCGCGCGGCGCTGAAGGGACGGTAGGGCGTACAGCTCCGCCCTTGATCCCGATCAAGGCGGCGCGAACCCTGCCGAAGCATAGCGGGGCTCCTCCGGAGCCTTGCCATGTCCCTTCGCAACACCCGAGTCGCCTACGGTTGGGCGGCCATCGGCCTCCATTGGATCAGCGCGGTGGGCGTCACGGCGCTCTACCTGCTGGGCGAGCAGATGGAGGAGGCGCCCGACCGCGCCGCCAAGCTCGCCGCCCAGAACCTGCACGTGTCCGTGGCGGTCCTGCTCTTCACCTTCCTGGCGGCCCGCCTGCTCTGGAGCCTGTCCCAGCCCCATCCTCGCACCCTGGAGCCCAACATCTGGCTCCACCGGGCGGCCATGGCGGTCCAGGGCCTGTTCCTGCTGATGATCGCGGTGCTGCTGGTCACCGGCCCCCTGGCGATCTGGTCGGCCGCCCGCCCCATCCAGGTCTTCGATCTCTTCGCGATCCCCAGCCCATTCCCGGTGCGGCTGGATTGGCTGCACGAGGCGGCCGAGGAGGTGCACGGCGCGGCGACCAAGCTGTTCTGGCCGTTGGTTATTCTGCACATCGCCGGCGCCCTGAAGCACCTGGTGATCGACCGTGACGGGACCCTGCAGCGTATGTTGTGGGTCAAACGCTCACCTTCGACCTAGGCTCCAGGCCGCGCATAGGGAGGTCCCATGTCTAGATCCCACCGCGAGATGCATCTGATTGAACGGGTCGGCTGGCTTCGCGCCGCCGTCCTGGGCGCCAATGACGGCATCGTCTCCACCGCCAGCCTGATCGTCGGCGTCGCCGCGGCGAGCCAGGGGCGGGGGGAGATCCTGGTGGCGGGGGTCGCGGGCCTGGTGGCCGGGGCCATGTCGATGGCCGCCGGCGAGTACGTCTCGGTCAGCTCTCAGTCCGACACCGAGCGGGCCGACCTGGCGCGCGAAAAGGGCGAACTCGACACCCAGCCGGACCTCGAGCTGGCCGAACTCGCGGGCATCTATGCCGCCCGCGGCGTCGAACCCAAGCTCGCCGAAGAGGTCGCCCGCCAGCTGATGGCCAGGGACGCTCTCGGCGCCCATGCCCGCGATGAGCTGGGCATTTCCGAGATGACCACGGCCCGGCCGGTGCAGGCGGCCTTCACCTCGGCGCTCACCTTCGCCGCCGGCGCGGCCCTGCCGCTGGCCTTGGCCGTCGTCACCCCGCTGCCGGCGCTTGTGCCTGCGGTGGCCGGGGCGTCTGTAGCCTTCCTCGCCCTGCTGGGCGGAGTGGGCGCACGGGCGGGCGGCGCGCCGATCTGGAAAGCCGTGGCCCGCGTGACCTTCTGGGGCGCCATGGCCATGGCCCTGACGGCGGGCGTGGGCGCGATCTTCGGCGTCGCGGCCTGATCCTGAGGCGGTCGGGATAACCTCAATCCAATGCGACGCTTGGCGCCGCGGCCTCAAGCTTGACCGCAACGCAATATTAAACATGAAGGCCGAGATTGGCTGGGTCAGAAACGCTTTTGATTCCAGGCCCGTGCTCTCAAGTATTCGCCCCTATCTGCCGACCGCCGCCCTGGCCTTCCTGATCTTTTATTTCGGGTTCCACGCCTTCACGGGCGATCGGGGCCTGCTCTCCTCGGACGCCCGCGACGCCGCCCTGGCCGCCAAGATCTCGGAACTGCACAAGGTGCGCATCGAGAGGCAGGACCTTGAGGCCCGCGCCCGGCTTTTGCGCGACACCAGTCTTTCGGCTGATCTGCTGGAAGAGCGCGCCCGTTCCCTGCTAGGTTTCGCCGACCCGAGAGACTATGTGATCCGGGTGAAGCCGTAGGGCGGATTCGTTCGTTCCAGAGGCCGGCGCCCGAAACCAGAGACCGGTTTTGGCCATCGTCGGGCTCTAACCTAGGGTCTCAGGCGTTGTCGCCTGGACCTGAAGCGAAGACGCTCATCAGACGACTGACTCGGGAACGAGGCCCAAGTGGCGAACTCCACGGAGAAACGAATGGCGCGCGGGCAGGCAAGCTCGACTTCCAAGCGGAAGAAGAATGACACCGGTGTCATTGGCAATGGTGCGGATCCCATGACCAAGGACGCCCTGCTCAAGTTCTACCGCGACATGCTGCTGATCCGACGCTTCGAGGAGCGGGCCGGCCAGCTCTACGGCATGGGTCTGATCGGCGGCTTCTGCCACCTCTATATCGGCCAGGAAGCCATCGCCGTCGGCGTGCAGTCCATCAAGGAGGCCGGCGACCAGGTGATCACCGGCTACCGCGACCACGGCCACATGCTGGCCTGCGGCATGGATCCCAGGGAAGTCATGGCCGAACTCACCGGCCGCTTCACCGGCTCGTCCAAGGGCAAGGGCGGGTCGATGCACATGTTCTCCACCGAGGCCGACTTCTACGGCGGCCACGGCATCGTCGGTGGCCAGGTTTCGCTGGGCACCGGTCTGGCGCTCGCCAACCGCTACAAGGACAACAAGAAGGTCGCCTTCACCTATTTCGGCGACGGCGCGGCCAACCAGGGCCAGGTCTACGAGAGCTTCAACATGGCCACGATCTGGAAGCTCCCGGTCGTCTATGTGATCGAGAACAACCAGTACGCCATGGGCACCTCCATCGAGCGGTCGTCCTCGGAAACCCACCTCTACAAGCGCGGCGCCTCGTTCCGGATTCCGGGCGAGGAGGTCGACGGCATGGACGTCATCGCCGTGCAGGAAGCCGCCCGGAAGGCCGCCGCCCACGCGCGCTCGGGCGAAGGCCCCTACATCCTGGAAATGAAGACCTACCGCTATCGCGGCCACTCGATGAGCGACCCCGCCAAGTACCGCACCCGCGAGGAGGTCGACGAGGTCCGCAAGACTCGCGACCCCATCGATCACCTGCAGGAACTGCTGGAGACGAAGGGCTGGGCCGACGACGCCGCGCTGAAGGCCATCGACGCCGAGGTGAAGAAGATCGTCGCCGACGCCGCCGAATTCGCCCGCACCTCGCCCGAGCCTGAGCCGTCCGAGCTCTATACCGACGTCTACCTGGAGGCCGCTCAGTGACCGACGTACTGATGCCGGCCCTCTCGCCGACCATGGAAGAGGGCACGCTGGCCAAGTGGCACGTGAAGGTGGGCGACACCGTGAAGTCCGGTGACGTCATCGCCGAGATCGAGACCGACAAGGCGACCATGGAGGTCGAGGCCGTCGACGAAGGCGTGGTCGAGGCGATCCTGGTGCCGGAAGGGACCGAGGAGGTGAAGGTCAACACCCCCATCGCCCGTCTGGCCAGTGAGGGCGCCGCCGCACCGTCGCCCAAGGCTGAGGCGCCGGCCCCGAAGGCTGAGACCAGGCCGGAACCCGCCGCCAGCGGCGATCCGGAAAAGCAGCCGCCCGAGGCCGCCGAGCCCCAGCCCGAAGGCGAGGCCGCGACACCGGTGGCGCCCCGACCGGCCCTGCGTGACCCCGAGCTTCCGGAGGGCGTGAAGCTGGTGAAGACCACGATCCGCGACGCCCTGCGCGACGCCATGGCCGAGGAGATGCGCCGGGACGAGAACGTCTTCCTGATGGGGGAGGAAGTCGCCCAGTACCAGGGCGCCTACAAGGTCTCCCGCGGCCTGCTGGAGGAGTTCGGCGACCGCCGGGTGATCGACACCCCGATCACCGAGTACGGCTTCGCGGGCCTCGGCGTCGGCGCGGCCATGGCGGGCCTGAAGCCCATCATCGAGTTCATGACCTTCAACTTCGCCATGCAGGCGATCGACCACATCATCAACTCCGCCGCCAAGACGCTCTACATGTCCGGCGGTCAGATCAAATGCTCGGTCGTGTTCCGCGGGCCCAACGGCGCGGCGGCCCGCGTGGGCGCCCAGCACAGCCAGGACTACTCGGCCTGGTACGCCCAGGTGCCCGGCCTGAAGGTGGTGGCGCCCTATGACGCCGCCGACGCCAAGGGCCTGCTCAAAGCCGCCATCCGCGACCCCAACCCCGTGGTCTTCCTGGAACACGAGATGCTCTACGGCGTCGAGTTCGACGTGCCGGCCGATGTCGACTGGGTCGTCCCGATCGGCAAGGCCAAGGTCCGCCGCGAGGGGACTGACGTCACCATCACCGCCCACTCCCGCGCCGTGGGCCTGGCCCTGGAAGCCGCCGAGAAGCTGGCGGGCCTGGGCATCGAGGCCGAGGTCATCGACCTGCGCACCCTGCGGCCCCTCGACCACGAAACCATCGTGTCGAGCGTCAAGAAGACCAACCGCCTGGTCACCGTCGAGGAAGGCTGGGGCCCCATGGGCGTCGGCGCCGAGGTGATCGCCCGCGTCCTGGAGCACGCCTTCGACTACCTCGACGCGCCGCCGGCCCGCGTGCATCAGGAAGACGTCCCCATGCCCTACGCGGCCAATCTGGAGGCGCTGTCGCTGCCCTCGGTCGACAAGATCGTGAAGGCGGTGAGGGCGGTCACCTACAAATGAGCCCCGACCCGTTCACCTGGCGGGCGGGGGGCTGCCATTGCGGCGGCGTGCGGTTCGAGGTGGCCTTGCCGCAGCTCGTCGAGGCCCAGACCTGCAACTGCTCCATGTGCGCCAAGACCGGATTCATCCACATCATCGTGCCCGAGAGCCGCTTCCGCGTGACCCAGGGCATGGAGCGGCTGGCCGAGTACAGCTTCAACAGCCGGGTGGCCAAGCACCTGTTCTGCTCGGAATGCGGCATCAAGAGCTTCTACCGCCCGCGTTCCAATCCGGACGGCTGGTCGGTCAACGCCCGCTGCCTGGACGAGACGGCCACCCTCGACCTCACCGCCTTCGACGGCCAGAACTGGGAGGCCAACGCCGACCAGCTGGCCCATCTGTCGCTGGAGCCGTCATGACCTTCTTGCGCGCCTGCGCCCCCCACAACCGCCCGAGCGCCTGACCCATGTCGATCGAGATCCTGATGCCAGCGCTGTCGCCCACCATGGAGGAGGGCACCCTCGCCAAGTGGTATGTGAAGAAGGGCGACGCCGTGAAGTCCGGCGATGTCATCGCCGAGATCGAGACCGACAAGGCGACCATGGAGGTCGAGGCCGTCGACGAGGGGATCATCGAGGATATCCTGGTCCCCGAGGGCACGGAGAACGTGAAGGTCAATTCCCCGATCGCGAAGCTGTCGGGCGAGGGGGAGGCGGCGTCGCCTTCTCCTTCTCCTTCTCCCCCTGCGGGAGAAGGTGGCCCTGCGGAGCAGGGTCGGATGAGGGGTCACGCCCATATCTCCGGAGAGCCTGTCGCCGAAAGCGCGGAGACCGGAGCGCAACCCCTCATCCGACCGGTCTCCCACCGGCCACCTTCTCCCGCAGGGGGAGAAGGGCAGGGAGCGCGCGTCTTCGCCTCGCCCCTGGCCCGCCGCATCGCCGCCCAGAAGAACCTCGACCTCTCCACGATGACGGGCTCAGGCCCCCACGGCCGCATCATCAAGCGTGACGTCGAGGGCGCGGCCCCCGGCGCCGCCAAGGCTTCGGCCAGCGCCGGCGCGGCGGCCTCGGCCCCGCGTCAGGTCCAGAGCCTGGCCCAGATGGGCATCCCCGACGGTTCCTACGACCTCGTGCCCCTGGATGGCATGCGCAAGACCGTGGCCCGCCGGCTCACCGAGAGCTTCCGCGATGTGCCGCACTTCCCGCTGACCATCGACCTGGAGATCGACGCCCTGCTGGCCGGCCGGGTGAAGATCAACGCCATGCTGGAGAGCCAGGGCGTGAAGGTCAGCGTCAACGACCTGGTGATCAAGGCGGCCGCCATCGCCCTGAAGCAGGTGCCGGAGGCCAACGCCTCCTACTCGCCCGAGGGCATCGCCCTGCACCACCATGCCGATATCGCCATGGCCGTCGCCATCGACGGCGGGCTCATAACCCCGATCATCCGGTCAGCCGAGACCAAGGGCCTCAGCGCAATCGCCACCGAGGCCAAGGACCTGGCGGCCCGCGCCCGCACCCGCAAGCTCAAGCCCGAGGAGTTCCAGGGCGGCACCTTCTCGGTCTCCAACCTGGGCATGTTCGGCATCAAGGCCTTCTCTTCGATCCTCAACGAGCCCCAGGGCGCCATCCTGTCGGTGGGCGCGGGCGAGCCGCGGCCGGTCGTCAAGAACGGCCAGCTGGCCATCGCCACGGTGATGACCGTGACGCTGACCTGCGATCACCGGGTGGTGGACGGCGCCATCGGCGCCCGCTGGCTGCAAGCCTTCAAGATCCTGATCGAAGATCCCATCACGATGATCGTCTAGGGGACCGCCATGAGCATCTACGACTTCAGTGCGGAAACGCTGGACGGCAAGGCGGCGCCCCTTTCCACCTACCGCGACAAGGTGGTGCTGATCGTCAACACGGCCAGCAAGTGCGGGTTCACCCCCCAGTACGCGGGGCTGGAGGCGCTCTACGCCAAGTACAAGGACCGCGGCCTCGTGGTGCTGGGCTTCCCCTGCAACCAGTTCGGGGCTCAGGAGCCGGGCGACGCGGCTGAGATCGCCAGCTTCTGTTCGCTGACCTACGAGGTCGACTTCCCGATGATGAGCAAGATCGACGTCAACGGACCCAAGCCCCATCCGCTCTTCGCCTATCTCAAGAAGGAGAAGAAGGGCCTGCTGGGGACCGCCAATGTGAAGTGGAACTTCACCAAATTCCTCGTCGACCGTAAGGGCCAGGTGGTTGACCGCTTCGCCCCCACCGTCGAACCCAAGTCGCTGGAAAGCGCCATCGAGGCCCTGCTCTGATGGCTGACTCCTTTGACGTCATCATCATCGGCTCCGGCCCCGGCGGCTATGTCACCGCCATCCGCGCCAGCCAGCTCGGCCTGAGGACCGCCATCATCGAGAAGGAAGCCCTGGGCGGGGTCTGCCTGAACTGGGGCTGCATCCCCACCAAGGCCCTGCTGAAGAGTGGCGAGGCCTATGAGCAGCTTTCCCACCTGGCCGACTACGGCATCAAGGTTGAGAAGGCCTCCTTCGACTTCACCGGCATCATCAAGCGCTCCCGCAAGGTGGCCGCCCAGCTGAACTCCGGCGTCGCCTTCCTGATGAAGAAGCACAAGATCGAGGTGGTGGAGGGGACCGCCAAGCTGGAGAAGGGCAGTCCCGCGCCCAAGGTCGTCGTGGCCCTGAAGGCCGGCGGCGCCCGCACCCTCACCGCCAAGCACGTCATCCTGGCCACCGGGGCCCGCGCCCGCACCATCCCAGCCGTCGGCCTGGAGCCGGACGGCGACCGCATCTGGACCTACCGCGAGGCCATGGCGCCCAAATCGGCGCCCAAATCCCTGATCGTCATCGGATCGGGCGCCATCGGCATTGAATTCGCGAGCTTTTACAGGGCTCTAGGGGCCGAGGTGACGGTCATTGAGACCCTGCCGCGCATCCTTCCCGTGGAAGATGAGGAAGTCTCCACAACCGCCCGGAAAGCCTTCGAAAAACGCGGCATAGAGTTCCGCGTCGGCGCCCAGGTCGAAAAGGTCGAGAAGCCGAAATCGGGGGGGGTCCGTATCACTGCAAGCGGCGCCCAAAGTTCAGAAACCCTGGAGGCCGAGGTGGCCATCGTCGCCGTCGGCATCGTCGGCAATGTCGAGGACATGGGCCTCGAAGCCCTGGGCGTGAAGATCGACCGCACCCACGTGGTCACCGACAGCCACGGCGCCACTGGCGTGCCGGGCCTGTTCGCCATCGGCGATGTCGCAGGCCCGCCCTGGCTCGCCCACAAGGCCAGCCACGAAGGCGTCCACTGCATCGAGCATATCGCCGGCCTGGCGCCCTCGAACCTCAACGCCCCCATCCCCGGCTGCACCTATTCGACGCCGCAGATCGCCTCGGTGGGGATCACGGAGGCCGGCGCCAAGGAGAAGGGGATCGCCGTCAAGGTCGGCCGCTTCCCGTTCCGGGTGAACGGCAAGGCCATCGCCTCAGGCGATACCGAGGGCTTTGTGAAGACCATCTTCGACGAGAAGACCGGCGCCCTGATCGGCGCTCACCTGATCGGCGGCGAGGTCACCGAGATGATCCAGGGCTTCGCCCTTGCCATGACGCTCGAAGCCACCGAGGCCGAGCTGATCGCCACCGTCTTCCCCCACCCGACGATGAGCGAGGCCATGCATGAGGCCTCGCTCGACGCCTATGGTCGGGTTCTACATATCTAGATCCGCTCGATGATCGCCGCCGGGGCCATGCCGCCGGCGGCGCAGAGGGTGGCCATGCCGACCGACAGGTCACGCCGTTCCATCTCGTCCAGCAGGGTGCCGAGAATCATGGCCCCCGTCGCCCCGATGGGGTGACCCAGGGCGATGGCGCCGCCGTTGACATTGACGATGGCCGGATCGACGTCCAGGTCGCGCATGAACTTCAACGGCACCACGGCGAAGGCCTCGTTGATCTCGACCAGCTGGATGTCCTTCATGGTCATGCCGGCCTTCTTCAGCGCCTTGCGGGCCGCCGGGCCGGGGGCGTTCAGCATCAGCTCGGGCGAGTCGCCGGCCGTGGAGACCGAGCGGATGCGGGCCCGCGGCGTCAGGCCGTGGGCGCGGGCATACTCCGGCGAGGCGATGATCACGGCGCCGGCGCCGTCCACCACGCCCGACGAGTTGCCGGCATGGTGCACGTGGTTGATCTTCAGGTCCGGGTAGGTGGCTTCCACCAGCTTGCGGAAGGACAGGCCCTGTTCGTCCAGCGGCACGTCATAGAGGCTGGCGAAAGCGGCCTTGAGGGCGGCCAGACCTTCGGCGGTCGTGCCGGCGCGGGGATACTCCTCGCGGTCCAGGGCGACGCTGCCGTCGTCGTTGTAGACGGTGATCAGGCTGCGGTCGAAGTAGCCGTTGGCGATGGCGTGGGCCGCCCGGCGCTGGCTTTCGAGCGCAAGCGCATCGACGTCCTCGCGGGTAAAGCCCTCCAGGGTCGCCACCACGTCGCCGCAGACGCCTTGGTGCGGCTGGGGGTGGATCGACCGCAGGTGTTCGTTGCCGGAGTCTAGGGTCGGGCCGACCTGACGCTTCAGGGTCGAGCCGTAGGACATGGACTCCACGCCGCCGGCCACCACCAGGTCCTGGGCGCCGGACATCACGCCCATGGCCGCCAGGTTCACCGCCGTCAGGCCCGAGCCGCAGAAGCGGTCGAGCGACATGCCGGCCGCCTCATTGGCGTAGCCGGCGTCGAGCGCCGCCATGCGGGCGATGCAGGAGCCCTGCTTGCCGAACTGGGTGCCGCAGCCGGCGATCACGTCGTCGATATCGGCGGTGTTGAGGTTGTTGCGCTCGGCCAGGGCCTTCAGGACCGTGGACAGGATTCGCTGCGGGTGGACGCCCGACAGGGCGCCCTTCTCGGGCTTGCCGACGCCACGGGGGGTACGGGCGACGTCGATGATCCAGGCTTCGGCCATGGCGTATTCCTCTCAGGGTCGGTTTGCGTTTCTGAGGGTCAGGATGGACCCGGCTCCCCCACGGCAGCCAAGCCCTGATTAGGGCCGCTTGCGCACCAGGGCGTCCACGCTCCAGATCCCGCCGCCGGCGACCACCAGATACAGGAAGACGAAGCAGTAGAGGATCGCCGGCTCGCCGTGGTTCAGGGCTGGGTAGAAGTTGGCGGGGGCGTGGGCCACGAAATAGGCCACCGCCATCATGCCCGACAGAACGAAGGCCACGGGGCGGGTGAAGAGCCCGATCGCCACCAGCCCGCCGCCGACGATCTCCAGCCAGGCCGCCGCGATCAGCAGCGGGGGCAGGGGATCGGGCGCCCCTTCCTGCGGTCCCGGAAATCCGAAGAGCTTCATCAGGCCGTGCTGCAGGAACAGCAGCGCGGTGATGATGCGCAGCAGGCTCAGGACGCGCGGCGCCCAGGCATCGAGGTTCGGCATGGTGTCCTCCCGTGCGCCTTGGCGGCGCTTATCCTTAGCTCGTCGTCACGCCGCGCGGCGGCCCTCCGCCTCGACCATCCGCTGGATGACCACGTAGTCGGTCTTGCCGGTGCCCAGGACAGGCACTTCGGGGACCTTGATGATCTTCTTGGGCACGTTCAGCTCCGAAGCGCCGATGGCCTTGGCGTGGGCGACGAGCGCGGTGGAGTCGGCGTCCATGCGGTCGGTGACCAGGATTAGCCGCTCCCCCTTGCGGGCGTCGGGCATGGAAATGACAGCATGGCGGTTGTCGGGCCATACGGCGATGGCCAGGTCCTCGGCGGCGGTCAAAGACACCATCTCGCCGCCGATCTTGGCGAAACGCTTCACCCGGCCCCGAATCGTCACCCAGTCGTCGTCGGTTATGTCCACGACGTCCCCGGTGTCATGCCAGCCGTCGGCCAGGGGCTCGATAGTCCCGTCGGGGCGAAGGTAGCCGCTCATCACATTGGGGCCGCGCACATAGAACCGGCCGCCGCCCGGAATGCCGGGAACCGGCTCAAGCCGGGTCTGCATGCCCGGCAGTACGCCGCCGACCGTGCCGCGGCGGTTGTCGATGGGCTTGTTCACCGCGATCACGGGCGCCGCCTCGGTGGCGCCATAGCCTTCCAGCACCGGCACGTCGCCGAACCTGTCGCGGATCAGGTTGTGCGTCTCTTCGCGAACCTTCTCAGCGCCGCAGACGATGAACTTCAGGCCGGCCAGCTCGTCGTATTCCGCGACCCGGGCGTACTGGTTCAGGAAGGTGTCGGTGGCCAACAGGATGGAGGCCTTGGTGTCCTTCAGCAGGGGCGGGATCACCTTGGTGTGCAGGGGCGAGGGGTACTGGAACGCCTTCATGCCGGTCAGGATCGGCAGCAGGGCGCCGCCCGTCAGGCCAAAGCAGTGGAAGGTGGGCAGGGGATTGAACATCACCCAGTCCGGATCCAGCGGGATATGGGCGGCGATCTGGTAGACGTTGGCCACCAGGTTCGCCTGGCTCAGCACCACGCCCTTGGGCACGCCAAAGCTGCCCGAGGTGAACAGGATCACACCCGGATCGTCGGCCTTGGTTTCAGCCACGAAGGCCTTGGGAAACGCCCCGGCGGTGGCGGCGAACAGCTTGTCGGCCAGGCCGATCTTCTCGCGCACATCCTCCAGATAGGTGACCACGGACACGTCGTCCAAGGCGTCGACCAGGTCATGAAGCTGGCCCTGCTCGATGAAGCGATGCGAGGTCAGCACCCGTTTCACCCCGGCCAGCTTGCACGCGCCCTTCAGGTTCCGGATTCCGGAGGTGAAGTTGAGCATGGTGGGAATGCGCCCGAAGGCATGTAGAGCGAAGAAGGTCACCACGGCGCCCGAGCTGGCGGGCAGCATGACACCGACCCGTTCGCCCTTCTCCGTCATGGCCGCGATCTTGCGGCCCAGAGCGAAGGCCGCGCGGATCAGGTCCGTATAGGACAGAGGATTGCGCTCCTGGTCCTCCAGGATCGGTTTCTTGGCGCCGAACTGAGCGCGGGCGTCGAGCAGAGCCCCAAACAGGGTTTTCTGGCTCTCAAGCGGATCAAATGTACGCGACAAAGGCGAAGACCTCCCCGATCGGATCGCCGTTTCTTGGAGCTCAAGCCTATCGTTCAAGGTCGCCATTGCAAGGATACGTTACAAACCGTGAGGTGGTTTCACGGGGTGGGCGGAGAGTTTTCCTCGGGAACTGGGGCGGGAACAGGCGTTGGCGCCATCGGCGGCGCGACGTCGGCCTCTCGCGCGGCGGCCACCTTGGCGGCGATGTAGGTGGTGACCTGATCCATCCAGGGCTGGCGGAAGCGATCCTGCTCGAGGTGCAGAGCTGGCAGGGCGCCGGGCACGGCGACCGACCGGCAGTCGGGCAAGGCCTTGCAGAGCGCCAAGGCCTCCTTCGTGGTCTTGTCGGGTAACAGCATCAGGACATCAGCCTTGACCGCGGCGGCGTCGGCCTCCGCCGCGCGGCTGGCCGCCTGGTGAGCGCCTCGCCAACCGAGGCTGGCCGAGGACATCCGCAGGTCCGGGTTCGCAGTCTGCCACGCCTGCTGCACACGGCCGCGCCAGGGGTCGTGGGTCAGGCCCGAGCCCCGAGCGTCCGGCGCCGACCTGCTCCAGGGACGCCAGTCGGCCGAGGGCAGGCGGCCAAGGCCCACGCGGCCGGCGAGCGCCTGAGCGGAGTCGGTGCTCACCGCCCGGGAGGCCACATCGGGTGAAGAGATGATGACGCCGTCGACCTTCAGCCCGGTCTCCAAGGCCCGCAGCGCCACGACCGCGCCGTCAGCGTGAGCCAGGAGGATCAAGGGGCTGGCCTCCGGCGGCCGGATCACCACACGGACCAGGGCGCGGACATTGGCGACGTCCGGATCGAAGCTGGGAACAAAGCCCAGGTCGCGGGGCAGGGTGTAGCGGCCTGATCCCCCTTGGCCCGCGCGTTCCAGGATCCAGACCGTGTAGCCACGTCGGATCAAGCCGCTGGCGGTTTCGAACCAGGCCTCCGCCGACTCCCCGTAGCCGGGCAGGATCACCACCGTGGCCTTCGGCGCCCGCCAGCCTGCAGCGACACCGTAACGCTGCGCGGGTTTGCCGCCGGTCTCGATGAAGCCCCAGGCCCAGCCTTCCGGCGGATAAAAGCGGGGGCTGAGGGCCGGCGGCGTCTGGGTTTCCGCGAACGGGCCCATCAGGTCGCCACGGCCGCACGCCGCGAGCAACAGGAGCAAAGCGGCGACTGCCAGTGCGCGGACCATGCCGTCTTTGAACCCAGATCGCCGCTGTGGCGCAAGGCCGCTCAATCGTGGCTTGATCCGACGGCTGTGAACGCCGATCTAGGGGGCATGGCGACCGTCATCGACACCGTCACCGGCGCAAGGCCGCGACACCCCGAGAAACAGTCACGGCCCGATACGCCGATGCTGCGCAAGCCCGACTGGCTGCGCGTCCGCGCGCCGGGATCCCCCGGCTATGCCGCCACCCGGGCCACGGTGAAGGAACACGGGCTGACCACGGTCTGCGAGGAGGCCGCCTGTCCCAACATCGGCGAGTGCTGGTCCATCAATCACGCCACCATGATGATCATGGGCGACACCTGTACCCGAGCCTGCGCCTTCTGCAACGTGATCACCGGCAAGCCCCAGCCCTTGGATCCCACTGAACCTGGCCGTGTCGCCGACGCCGTGGTGAAGATGGGTTTGAAGCACGTGGTCATCACCTCGGTGGACCGTGACGATCTGGCCGACGGCGGCGCGGCCCACTTCGCCGAGGTTGTCCGGGCGATCCGCGCGGCGGCCGCCGGAACAACGATCGAAATCCTGACGCCCGACTTCCTGCGCAAGCCAGCCGCCGCCGCCGAGTTGGTGATCGACGCCAAGCCCGACGTCTTCAACCACAACCTGGAGACCGTGCCGCGCCTCTATCTCTCGATCCGACCCGGGGCCCGCTATTTCCACTCCCTGCGCTTGCTGGAGCGGGTGAAGGAGCGCGACCCCGAGCAGTTCACCAAGTCCGGCCTCATGGTCGGCCTCGGCGAGACCAAGGAAGAGGTCATGCAGGTGATGGACGACATGCGCTCGGCCGGCATCGAGTTCCTGACCATCGGCCAGTACCTGCAGCCGACCCGCAAGCACGCCGCCATCGACCGCTATGTGACCCCCGACGAATTCCACGCCTATGAAGAAATCGCGCGGGCCAAGGGCTTCCTGATGGTCTCGGCCAGCCCGCTGACCCGCTCGTCGCACCACGCCGGCGAGGACTTCGCCAAGCTGCAGGCCGCCCGCCGGGCCAAGGACGCCGCTTAAGGTCTTGCGCCACCACGTCACCCGAACGCTGCCCTACAGTCCCGACCAGCTGTTTGCGCTGGTGGGCGACGTGGACGCCTATCCGCAGTTCGTGCCGTGGATCGTGGGCATGCGCACCTGGAACGGCCGCACCGACAGCCAGGGCATGATCTGGACCGACGCCGAGGCCAAGGTCGGCTTCTCGTTCCTGAAGGAGACATTCTCCACCCGGGTCCGTCGCGACCCGGGCCACCGTCAGATCGACGTCGGTCTGATCTCAGGCCCCTTCAAGTTCTTGCGCAACCAGTGGAAGTTCGAGCCCGAGGGCGAGGGGACTCGCGTCGAGTTCGATATCGACTTCGAGTTCAAGTCGAAGATTCTGGGGGCCCTGCTGACCTCCAACTTCAACCACGCCGTCGACAAGTTGATGGCGTGCTTCGAGGCGCGGGCTAAGGTGCTGTATTCCTAGAGCCTCGTTTCGAATGAATCGCAACGGGGCTCTAGAGTCCTAACTTGGTCGCTCTTCCTGATCGTCTGACTTGATCCAAGTCAGACGGGAAACGCTCTAGGTCATCCGGTCGCGAAGGGCCTGCAGGGCGACCTGCACCGCGGCGAGCTGGATCTCCGACCGCGTCTCGTACTGGAAGAATTCCTGGCGGTGCATCAGGCCGTGGTTGGTGCGCGCGGTGGCGATGTGGACGGTGCCCACCGGCTTGAAGGACGTGCCGCCATGCGGGCCTGCGACTCCGGTGATCGCCACGGAGATGTGGGCGTTGGACGCCTCCAGGGCGCCCTCGGCCATCATTCGGGCCACAGGCTCTGACACCGCGCCAAGATCGGCCAGCAGGTCGCCGGGAATGCCCAGCAGCTCCTGCTTGGCGCGGTTGGTATAGGTGACGAAGCCCCGCTCGAACACATCCGACGCGCCGGAGATCGAGCAGATGGCGCCGGCCACCAGGCCGCCGGTGCAGCTCTCGGCGGTGACGATGCGCAGGTTCCGCTCACGGGCCTCGTCGATCAGCAGGCGCGCGAGGGTCTCGATCTCGAGGGAAAACATGGGCGCGCGACTCCGACACAGCTAGGCAAGGATGAGGCGAGACCACAACATCGCCGAGACCCCAGACACAAGACGATTCGAAACATGAGCACCCAAGACGCCGCCGCCGCCTCCGCCGCGGCCCGCTCGCCGGTGCTGTTCGCGCTGACCATCTTCGCCAGCGCCAGCCTGGTCTTCCTGGTCGAGCCGATGATCGCCAAGCTGGTCCTGCCCCTGCTGGGGGGCGGCCCCTCGGTCTGGAACACCAGCCTGGCCTTCTTCCAGACCGCCCTGCTGGCAGGTTACGGCTATGCGCACCTGTTGCAGCGGGTGGGGTCGATCCGGATGCAGGCGGGCCTCCATCTGGCCGCCCTGCTGCTGGCGGCCCTTGTCCTGCCCCTGCACGTCACCGGTGTCTTCGGCGCTCCGAGCTCCGAGCATCCAGCCCTCTGGCTGTTGGGCGTCATGACCGTCTCCCTCGGCGCCCCCTTCGCGGTGCTGTCGGCCACCGCGCCGCTGGTTCAGGCCTGGCACGCGCGCACCCTGCACGCCGACACCGGCTCGGAACCCTACGCCCTCTATGCCGCCAGCAACCTGGGTAGCCTGATCGCCCTGTTGGCCTATCCGATCCTGGTGGAGCCATTGTTCAGCCTGAAGGGCCAGGCGCTGAGCTGGAGCCTGGGCTACGGGGCCTTCATCCTGCTGATGGGCGCCTTGATGTACTTCGTCACCCGGTCGGCCGGTCAGGCGGCGCCCGACACGACCGAGGCTGCGACGGATGACCCAGCGCCCACCTGGCGCAACCGCCTGACCTGGGTCGTCCTGGCGGCGATCCCGTCGAGCCTGATGATGGGGGTCACCACCCACCTGACGACCGATGTGGCGTCGGCGCCCTTCATCTGGGTGGTGCCGCTGGCGCTCTATCTGATCACCTTCATCATCGCCTTCTCGACCAAGCCGGCGATGTCTGAGGCGACGACGCTGATTCTGCAGGCTGCGGCGGTGGCCGCCTGCGCCTCCATCCTGCCGTTCAAGGCCAGCAACCTCTTCCTGCAGTTGTTCATCCACCTTTCCGCCTTCTTCCTGACGGCGCTGATGTGTCACCAGGCGCTGGTGGCGCGCCGGCCGACGCCAAGCCAACTGACACAGTTCTATCTGTGGATGTCCTTCGGCGGCGTGGTGGGGGGCGGTTTCAACGCCTTCCTGGCGCCCGTGATCTTCAACAATGTCTGGGAGTATCCGCTCATCCTGGCGCTCGCTTGTCTGGTTCGGCCCTGGGGCGAGGGGCCGGTGGAGCGTTGGCGCTGGGTGACCTTCGCCCTCGGCTGCCTCGCCGCCGTCGCCGCGCCCGTGGCCACCTTTGCGGCCTATAGCGGTGAGATCGGCCGTGCCGACATCCTGGGCATGAGCGGTCATGACCTAATGCTCATGGTGGTGAAGGTCGCGCTTGCGGCGGCTGTGGTCTGCGCCTTCCTCGTCCGACGGCGCGGCATCGTCTTCTTCGGGATCATCACCATCATCTCGCTGGGCGCCGAAGGGGCGGGAGACAAGGTCGATGTGCTGAAGAGTTGGCGCAGCTTCTTCGGGGTCGTTCGTCAATCGGAACTGCAATTGCCGCAAATGGGCGGGACCGTGCGGATGCTCTCGCACGGCACCACCCTGCACGGCGCCCAGGCGCAGGATCCGCGGTGGCGGTGCCGGCCCCTGGTCTACTATGCGCCGGAGACGCCGATCGGCCAGGTCTTCACCCAGCGCCAG
The DNA here is from genome assembly GCF_030651185.1 of Phenylobacterium sp. GTDB lineage: Bacteria > Pseudomonadota > Alphaproteobacteria > Caulobacterales > Caulobacteraceae > Phenylobacterium. The sequence goes on along the minus strand of NZ_JAUSCJ010000036.1, from coordinate 33,731 downwards.
GGCTCGATGTCCGCTCTGCGGATTGGCGCTGTGGGTCTGGGGACCGGCGCTGTGGCGACCTATACGCGGCCGGGCGACCACCTGACCTTCTTCGAGATCGATCCCCTGGTGATCCGCATCGCCACAGATCCCGACCACTTCACCTACACAAGCGAGTGCGCCAGGGGGAAGGTGGACTATGTGCTGGGCGATGCGCGCCTGACCCTGGCCAAACAGCCCCAGGATCAGTTCGACATCCTGCTGATCGACGCCTTCTCCTCCGACAGCGTGCCGGCCCACCTGCTGACAGTGGAGGCGATGAAGGGCTACCTCACCCACATCAAGCCCGAGGGCGTGCTGGTGCTGCACCTTTCCAACCGGAACCTGGATCTGCGCAGCCCGGCGATGGCGGTGGCCTTCGCCGCCGGCGGCGAGGCCCTGCTGCAGCGGCACGACGCCGCCAAGAGTTCGCCCATGCTGTGGGAGTCCTCGGAGGACGCCTTGATCGTGGCGCGCAATGAAAGAGCCCTGGCCGCCTTCGCCGGCGATCCCCGCTGGAAGCCGACCGAGCCGGTGCTCGTCCGTCCCTGGACCGACGACTACACTAATCTCGTCGGGGCGCTGTATGGGCGGATGAAAGAGCGCTGGAGTTGGCTGCCGTAGATCACTGACGTGATCTCGTTTCTTGGGAGGAGCGGGCCGCGGGCGGAAAACCGGTTCCCACTTTTCCTCGTCCCGCTCTAGGCGGGGGTCTCGACGGTCGCCACAGCCTGGGCCATGAGGCCCTCGCCCCGGCCGGTGAAGCCCATGCCCTCGGTCGTGGTGGCCTTCACGCTGACGCGATCCAACGGCAGGCCCAGCAGGTCGGCCAGCCGGGCGCGCATGGCGTCTCGGTGTGGACGGATCTTCGGGCGCTCGCAGATCAGGGTCACGTCGACATTGAGGATTGCCCCGCCCTTGGCCGCCACCAGGCTCGCCGCATGGACCAGGAACCGGTCCGACGATGCGCCCTTCCATTGCGGATCGGTTGGCGGGAAGTGTTCACCGATATCGCCTTGGCCGATGGCTCCCAGGATGGCGTCGGTCAGGGCGTGCAGTCCGGCGTCGGCGTCGGAGTGACCGATCAGGGTCTGGTCGTGGTCGATCTTCACACCACAGAGCCAGACCGCCTCGCCGGGACCCCAGCGGTGCGCGTCGACGCCGAACCCGGTGCGGACGATCCGCCGGCCGCTTGCGAGTTGCTCGGCCATGGCGAAATCCTCCGGATAGGTCAGCTTCATCAGCAGGGGATCGCCAGGGACCAGGGCCACCTTGCCGCCGGCGCGTTCGACCACGGCGGCGTCATCGGTGGGCTCGGCCTCGGCGGGCCAGGCGGCGTAGGCGTCCAGCAGGGTGCTCAGGCGGAAGGCCTGGGGGGTCTGGGCGCGCCAGAGTCCGTCGCGGGAGACGGTCTCGGAGATCGTGCCGTGGCCGCGCTTCAGGGTGTCGGCGACGGGGAGGGCGGGGACCGCGCCGTCGGCTAAGGCGAGCGCCCGCAAGAGGGTGGCCACATGCGCCGACGTCACGAAGGGGCGCGCCGCGTCGTGGATCAGGACGGCTTCATCGCCGGGGGCGGAGAGGGCGGCCAGGCCATTCTGCACCGATTCAGCCCGCGAGGCGCCGCCGGCGACGGCGCGCCAACCCGCCAAATCGGCCAAGGCTTCATCGGCTTCGTCGAGGCGATCGGCAGCGGTAACCACGATGATTTCTCGGGCTCCGGCCAGGTTCAGGGCTTCAACCGACCAACGCAGAATCGGCCGCCCCCCCAGGCTGCGCCAGGGTTTGGGCGCCCCTGGTCCGGCCCGGGTGCTAGAGCCTGCGGCGACAACGACGGCAGAAAAGTTCATGGCGACGTTGTTTAGAGGGCGATCGTGTCCTGTCTAGGCTTTACGGCGCCGCACAAATTGCCTAAAAAGGCGGCGATGGGGTTGATTACAAAATGAGCAACACGCTCGCAGTCGGGGATATCGAAGTGTTGGGTCGGGCGTGGATCGCGCCCATGACCGGCGTTTCCGATCTGCCTTTCCGCAAAGCCGCCAGCAAGCTCGGGGCCGCCTATGTGGCGACCGAGATGGTCGCCTGCGCAGAGTTCTCCAGGGGCCGGCCCGATGTCGTGCGCCGCGCTGCGGTGGGCGAGGGCCTGCCGCTGATGGTGGTTCAGCTGGTCGGACGCGATCCCGCCCACATGGCCCGAGGCGCCGTGTTGGCCGCCCAGGCCGGCGCCCAGATCATCGACCTCAACTTCGGCTGCCCGGCCAAGGAGGTCACAGGCGGCGCCCAGTCGGGCTCGGCGCTGATGCGTGAACCCGACCTGGCCGAGGCCCTGATCGCCGCCACGGTGGACGCCGTCGATGTGCCAGTCACCGTCAAGATGCGCCTGGGCTGGGACGACACCTCCCGGAACGCGCCCGAGATCGCCGCCATGGCGGAACGGCGCGGCGCCAAGGCGGTCACCATCCACGGCCGCACCCGCAGCCAGTTCTACAAGGGCGTCGCCGACTGGGCCGCCGTCCGCGCGGTGAAGAACGCCGTCTCCATCCCGGTGATCGTCAATGGCGACATCGTCGATGGCGCCACCGCCCGCGAGGCCCTGGCCCAATCCGGCGCCGACGGCGTGATGGTCGGGCGCGGGGTCTACGGTCGACCCTGGGTCGCCACCCAGATCGAGACCGAATTGAATGGCGGAACCTTCGTCGAGCCCGACGTCGAGACCCGCCTGGGCATCGCCCTGGAGCATTTCCGGGACAGCCTGAATTTCTACGGCGACCGCCTGGGCCTGCGGATCTTCCGCAAGCACCTGGCGTCCTATGTCGATAACGCGCCTTGGCCCATGCAGGTCGAGGCCAGGCACCGCGCACGTTCCGCGCTGTGCCGCCTGGAGGATCCCGCCCTGGTCGAGGAAGGCCTGATCGCGCTCTGGCGCGATCCCCAAACGAGATTGGCGGCATGAACAGTCGAACACGGGCCGCGAACAGCGGCGTAAACCTGGATGTCCTGAAGGCCGCGGCCTTCGACCTCTCCCCTGAACCCGCCCTGGTGGTGAACGGCGACGGCGCCCTGGTGGCGGTGAACGAAGCCGCCGAGGCCCTGTTCGGCCAGGGGCTCAGCCTGCTGACCCGGGGCCGATTCGGCGCGGCCTTGCCGGAAGGTTCGGCCCTTGTCTCCCTGCTCAACCGGGCCCTGGAGGAAGACGCTCCGGTCCGGGAGCGCGGGGTGGAGATCAGCCTGTTCGGCCATCCGTCCTTCGAGGCCGACGGTGCGGCGGCGCCCCTGGGCGATGGCTCGGTGCTGCTGACCCTGCACGTCAAGGGCGGCGCCCTGGGCGGCGAGCGCACCGGCGCCGAGGCCGCGGGCCTGCGCACCATCGTGGGCCTTGGCCGCATGCTGGCCCACGAGATCAAGAATCCCCTGATGGGTATCCGTGGCGCGGCCCAGCTGCTGAAGGCCGGCGCCAAGGCCGAGGATACCCCGCTCGCCCAGCTTATCGTCGACGAGACCGATCGCGTGCGGCGGCTTGTGGACCGCATGGAGGCCTTCTCCGACGACGCCCTGCCGGTATGCACCCCGATCAATATCCACCAGGTGCTGGACCGGGTCCGGGCGCTCGCCGTCAACGGCTTCGCCGACGGCCTGGTGCTGAAGGACCTCTACGATCCCTCGCTGCCCCTGACCTATGGCGACGAAGACCAACTGATCCAGATCTTCCTGAACCTGGTGAAGAACGCCTCGGAGGCCGCCCACAGCCGGGGCGACAACCGCGGCGAGGTCACGATCCACACGGCCTACCGCCATGGCGTGCGGGTCCGGGCCGCCAAGGGCCAGGCCCTGCGCGGCGCGCCCCTTGAGATCCGTATCCAGGACAACGGTCCCGGCATCCCGGCCCATCTTCGGGAAAGCCTGTTCCAGCCCTTCGTCACCACCAAGGTCAACGGCGCCGGTCTCGGCTTGGCGCTGGTTTCCAAGCTCGTGTCCGGCCACGGCGGCTTGATCGATTTCGAATCCGAGCCTGGCCGCACGACATTCCGCGTGCTGCTGCCCATCGCATCTGAAGAGGACATCTCGGCATGAACGCGATCGCCGCCAACGCCAATAAGAAAATCCTGATCGCCGACGACGACTCCTCGATCCGTCTGGTGCTGAGCCAGGCCTTCACTCGTCTCGGCTATCAGGTCCGCGCCACCGGCAACGCCACGACGCTGCTGAAGTGGGTCTCGGACGGGGAGGGGGACCTGGTCGTCACCGACGTGATGATGCCCGACGAGAACGTCTTCGACGTGCTGCCGCGCATCCGCAAGGACCGCCCCAAGCTGCCCGTCATCGTGATGAGCGCCCAGAACACCTTGCTGACGGCGGTCAACGCCGCCGAGGTGGGCGCCTTCGACTACATCTCCAAACCCTTCGACCTGGATGACATGACCTCGGCCGCCCGCCGGGCTCTGGCCAAGCCGGCGGACTCCGAAGCCTCCAAGGCCCAGGCTCGCGCGGTGCGTGACGAGCGCCTGCCGCTGATCGGCCGCTCGGGGCCGATGCAGGACGTCTACCGGACCATCGCCCGCCTGGTGGGCGCCGACCTGACGGTCCTGATCCTCGGGGAATCGGGTACCGGCAAGGAACTGGTGGCCCGCGCCCTGCACGAGATGGGCCGCCGCAAGGACGGCAAGTTCGTGGTGATCAACCTGGCCGCCGTGCCGCGCGAGCGGGTCGAGACCGAGCTGTTCGGCCGCGAGGACGGCGACCACGGCAAGCTGGTGGAGGCCGATGGCGGCACCCTGTTCCTGGACGAAATCGGCGACATGCCGCTGGACGCCCAGACCCGCCTGCTGCGCGTCATCGATGGCTCCGAGCCGGCCCTGAACCCCAAGACCGGCCGCCGGCCCAATGTTCGGATCATCGCCGCCACCAACCGCGACCTGCGGGGCCTGATCCAGCAGGGCCTGTTCCGTGAGGACCTGTTCTTCCGTCTCAATGTCGCGCCGCTCCGCCTGCCGCCGCTGCGCGACCGGGTGGAGGACATCCCGGATCTGGCGCGCGCCTTCCTGCTGCGCGCCAACCGCGAGGGCCTTCCGTCCAAGACCATCGACGCCGCGGCGCTCGAGCGCCTGAAGCTGCACTTCTGGCCGGGGAATGTCCGTGAGCTGGAGAATCTGATCCGCCGCATCTGCGCCCTCTATGCCGAGGAGCTGATCAGCGCCCGCATCGTCGAGCGTGAACTGGCCGACCAGCAGCCGCAGATCCAGGGGCAGGAGGGCCCGGTGACCCTGGCCGCCTTGGTGGAGCGCCATCTGGGGGGCTACTTCGCCGAGCAGCCGGACGGCCTGCCGCCGGCGGGTCTCTACGACCGCGTTCTGGAGGAGATTGAGCGTCCGTTGATCCAGCTCACCTTGACCGCCACGCGGGGCAATCAGGTGCGGGCCGCCGAGATCCTGGGGCTGAACCGCAACACCCTGCGCAAGAAGATCCAGGACCTGGGCGTGGAGATGGCGCGAGGCCGCCGCTGAGCGGTCTGACGCGGATGTGAAGCATTCTCGCAACAACCTGTTGAGTCTCAGGCACAGTTCCGCCTAGGGTCGCCGCGTTATGGCGTCCCTGACCCACGACGGCGAGAATCCTCAAGCGCCGGCCGCGCGGCTGTGGCGGGCCATACAGTCACGCTATGTGCTCGGCGGTGGCTATGCCCTGGCCCTGCTGCTGACCGGCGTCGCCATACTGCTCGCGGCCTCGCCGCCGGAAACCGGTCCCCTCGCGCCGGCCAGCAAGAACATCCTGGTGCTGCTGGGCTTCAACTTGGTGCTGATCCTGGGCTTGGCGGGGATCATGGGCGCGCGGTTGGTGGCCCTGCTCGACGCAAGGTCCATGGACGCCGGCGCCCGCCTGCACCTGCGATTCGTGGCCCTCTTCGCCCTGGCCGCTGTGGCGCCCGCCGTGGTGGTGGCGCTGTTCTATGGCGTGCTGGTCAACCGCGGGGTGGAGAACTGGTTCTCGGAGCGGGTGCAGACCGTGGTGGAGAACTCGGCGACCGTCGCCCGGTCCTATGTCGAGGATCAGAAACGCTATATCGGCGACCACGTGACCCTGATGGCCGTGGACCTGAACCGCGCCGCGCCAGCCCTGCAGTCCAGTCCCATCACGTTCAGCCACTTCCTGGCCTACCAAGCCTCTTACCACGCCTTCCCGGCGGCCTATCTCATCGACCGCGAGGGCCGGGTGCTGGCCCGTGCGGAGGCTGGAGACGCGCCGGGCTATGTCACCCCGCCGGAGAGCAGCTTCCTGGCGGCCGACGAGGGCGACATCTCGGTGCCGGCCTTCGATTCCGCCGACCTGATGCGCGCGGTGTTCAAGCTGTCAGCCTATCCGGACGCCTATCTCTATGTGGCTCGGCCCGTTGAGAAGGGAATCATCAACCACCTGACGGACGCGGACGCCTCCCTGGTGTCCTACCGCGAGGCCGCGCAGAGCCGGCAGCGGATCCAGGTCGTGTTCGTGCTCTCCTACATGGAGACGGCGCTGCTGGTGCTGGTGGGGGCCGTCTGGCTGGGCATGGCCGCCGCCAATGCGATCTCGGGTCCTGTGGGGCGGCTGGTCCAGGCCGCCGGTCGGGTCGCCAGCGGCGATCTGACAGCCCGTGTCGATGCTGAGAACGATCCTGATGAGATCGCCGTCTTGTCCCGTGCATTCAATAGCATGACGCACGATCTTCAGGCTCAACAGGCGGCCCTGCAACGCGCCCGGGATGAGGCTGATCAGGATCGGCAGTTCATCGAAACCGTGCTGGCCGAGGTGTCGGCCGGGGTCATTGGCCTGGACTCCGATGGCGGCATCTCGGCGGCCAACCGTCAGGCCATTGAGTTGCTGGGGCTCGACGCCTCGCCGGTGCGCGGACGCCAGCTCGCCGATGTCGCCCCGGAGTTCGTGCTGATCGCCGAGAACGCCCGCCTCGCCGGCGAGGCGGAGGAAGAGGTGGACATCGACCGCGACCGCGAGACCCGGCGCCTTCGGGTCCGCGCCAGTCGCAGCGAGAGCGGCCTGGTGCTCACCTTCGACGACATCACCCGCCTGGTCTCCGCCCAGCGGAACGCCGCCTGGCGCGACGTGGCCCGGCGCATCGCCCACGAGATCAAGAACCCGCTCACCCCCATCCAGCTTTCGGCCGAGCGCCTGCAACGCAAGTTCCGCAAGGGTGTGCCGGTCGAAGATCTGGAGATCTTCGACCGTTGCACAGACACCATCGTGCGTCAGGTGGGGGACATTGGCCGGATGGTGGATGAATTCTCCGCGTTCGCCCGCATGCCGGCGCCGAAATTCGCCGAGCAGGACCTGGTGGAGCTGCTGCGCGCCGGGGTCTTCGCCCAGCGGGTGGCGAGCCCGGACATCGACATCGAGCTCATCGAGCCTCTGCCTCCCACGGTGTTGATGGCGGACGGCCGCATGCTGGCCCAGGGCCTGACCAATATTCTCAAGAACGCCGCCGAGGCCGTCAGCGCCCGCGTGGCCGAAAAGCCCAAGCCGAAGGGCAAGATTGTCGCCGAGCTGACCTCCGACCGGTCCGGGGTTTGCATAAGCATCGAAGACAATGGGGTCGGCCTCCCGGACAAGGACCGTGACCGGCTGACCGAGCCCTATGTGACGACCCGCGAGAAGGGCACAGGCCTTGGTCTGGCCATCGTCAAACGGATCCTCGAAGACCACGGAGGCGAGCTGATTCTGACCGATGCGACACGAGGCAAGGGCGCCCGCGTCCTGCTGAAACTACCGACGACGGCGCGGGTGAAAACCCCCGGCGTCACCGACGATTACGGACTTGAGGTGACCCATGGCGGCTGATGTTCTGGTTGTGGACGACGAGGCCGATATCCGCGAACTCGTGGCCGGCATCCTGTCGGATGAGGGCTATGCGGTGCGGACGGCCAACGATTCGGAGTCGGCGCTGGCCGCCATCCGGGCGCGCAAGCCGTCCCTGCTGGTGCTCGACATCTGGATGCAGGGCGGCGGCATGGACGGTCTGGAGTTGCTGGACATGCTCCGCACCCTCGACGCCGACTTCCCGGTGATCATGATCTCTGGCCACGGCAACATCGAGACCGCGGTCAGCGCCATCAAGCGCGGCGCCTACGAGTTCCTCGAAAAGCCGTTCAAGTCCGACAAGCTTCTGCTGATCGTGGAGCGGGCCCTGGAGGCCACCAGCCTGAAACGCGAGAACCGCCGGCTGCGGGCCCAGGCCCTGATGCCCGACGGATTGGTGGGCAAGTCCATGGCCACCCAGCAGCTCCGCAGCCTGATTCCGAAGCTGGCCGGCGCCAACAGCCGCGTTCTGATCGCCGGTCCGCCCGGCGCGGGCAAGGAGACCGTGGCGCGGATGATCCACAGCGCCAGCGCCCGGGCCAAGGCCGAGTTCGTGGTGATCAGCGCCGCGGGCATGACCCCCGAGCGGATGGACCTCGAACTGTTTGGTGAGGAGGCCGAGACGGGCCGTCCGGCCAAGATCGGCGTCTTCGAGCGCGCCCACGGTGGCACTCTCTATCTCGACGAAGTGGCCGACATGCCCTTCGAGACCCAGAGCCGCATCCTGCGGGTGCTGGTGGAACAGCGTTTCAGGCGCGTGGGCGGTGACAGCGACGTGCAGGTGGACGTGCGCGTGGTGTCCTCGACCTCGCGGGACCTGCGCGACGAGATCGCCGGAGGGCGCTTCCGCGAGGATCTGTTTCATCGGCTGAACGTGGTGCCGGTGATGGTGCCGGGCCTGGCCGAGCACCGGGAAGATATCCCCGAGCTGGTGGAGTATTTCATCCAGCGCATCTGCGACGCCACCGGCATGCCGCGCCGCCGCCTGGCCGACGACGCCCTCGCCACCCTGCAGGTCAAGGCCTGGCCCGGAAATCTGCGCCAACTGCGAAACAATGTGGAGCGCATGCTGATCCTGGCCTCGGGTGACCCGGGAGAGCCGATCAGCGCCGAGATGCTCCCGGGTGATTCCTCGCCGTCGGACCAGGGATCGTCCCTGGGCGCCGACCGGATCATCGCCCTGCCTCTGCGCGAGGCCCGCGAGGTGTTCGAGCGGGAGTACCTGAACGCCCAGATGTTGCGCTTCTCGGGCAATATCTCGCGCACCGCGGCCTTCATCGGCATGGAGCGTTCGGCCCTGCACCGGAAGCTGAAGTCATTGGGCCTCTCCGGCGCCCGTCCCGTGGAAGAAGAAGACGCCTGATGGGCCGCATCGCCTATGTGAACGGGCGCTTCTCGCGCCATGCCGAGGCTGTGGTCCATATTGAGGACCGCGGCTATCAGCTGGCCGACGCCGTCTATGAGGTCTGGTCGCTGTTCGACGGCAAACTGGCCGACCCGGAGGGGCACTTCGCCCGCCTGGAACGCAGCCTCACCGAACTGAAGATCGCCATGCCCATGAGCCGGGCGGCGCTCACCATGGTGCTAAGAGAGACCGTGCGGCGCAATCGCATCCGGGAGGGCCTGGTCTATCTGCAGGTCGGCCGCGGCGTCGCGCCCCGCGACCACGCCTTCCCGCACCCAGACACCCCGCCCAGCATTGTCATCACGGTGAAGGCCATCGACCGCGCCGCCACCGAGGCCAAGGCCGCCAAGGGCGTCTCGGTCATCACCACGCCGGAGAACCGCTGGGGCCGCTGCGACATCAAGACCGTCGGCCTGCTGCCCAACGCCATGGCCAAGCAGGCGGCCAAGGAACGCGGCGCGGCCGAGGCCTGGTTCGTCGACGAGATGGGCCTGGTGACGGAGGGGGCGTCCTCCAACGCCTGGATCATCGACGCGGACGGCGCCGTGCGAACCCGCGGCACCAACGCCAACATCCTGCGCGGGGTGACCCGCTACAGTCTGCTGGACATCCTCAAGGAGGAGGGGATGACCGTGGACGAACGGCCCTTCACCCCCGATGAAGCCCGCGCCGCCAGGGAGGCGTTCATTACCGGCGCCGGAGCCCTGGTCCTGCCCGTGGTGGCCGTCGATGGCGCCCCGGTTGGGGACGGAAAGGTCGGACCGGTGGCGATGAAGCTGCGGAGCCTCTATATCGAGCGTGCGCGAGCAACTGCGATCTGAGACGAACGGCGCGATTGCGCCGGTCATCAAGAGCGGTCTAGCGTCCAACTTGTGTGTGGCGACCGGTTTGCGGACGCCGATTTAGAAAAAAGGGCGAAAAGCCATGTCGAACGAAAAGAAACAAAACCTGCAGGACACGTTCCTGAACAGCGTACGCAAGTCGAAGACGCCGCTGACGATCTTCCTGGTGAACGGCGTGAAGCTGCAGGGCGTGGTCAGCTGGTTCGATAATTTCTGCGTGCTTCTCCGCCGTGATGGCCAGTCGCAACTGGTCTACAAGCACGCCATCTCGACCATCATGCCGGCCCAGCCCGTGCAACTGTACGAGCCGGCGGAAGACGAGGCCGATTGAGCTCTAAATCCATAGATCGCGAAGTCCCCCCACAGGGGGCTATCGTCGTCCATCCCGTCCGTGACGAACGGGGCCAAGCCCGGACCGCCGAAGGGCGGCTGGAGGAGGCCATAGGTCTTGCTCTCGCCCTGGATCTCGTGATCCACGACGCCTTCATCGCGCCGTTGCGCAAACGCGTGCCCGCCACGCTGTTCGGCAAGGGCAAGGTCGAGGAGATTGGCAAGATCATCGAGGCCGCCGAGGCCGACGTGGCTGTCGTCGATGACCAGCTGACACCGGTGCAGCAGCGAAACCTCGAGAAGGCCTGGAAGGTCAAGGTCATCGACCGTACCGGCCTGATCCTAGAAATCTTTGCCCGCCGGGCCCGAACGAAGGAAGGACGCCTGCAGGTCGAACTGGCGCGGCTGTCCTATGAGAAGTCACGCCTGGTCCGCACCTGGACCCACCTGGAGCGGCAACGCGGCGGGGCAGGGGTGATGGGCGGACCTGGGGAAACCCAGATCGAGACCGACCGCCGGCTGATCGCCGACAAGATCGTCAAGCTGAAGAAGGACCTCATCGAGGTCCGCCGGACGCGGGACCTGCAACGGGGCGCGCGACAGCGGCATCCGTATCCTTCGGTCGCCCTGGTGGGCTACACCAACGCCGGCAAGTCGACCCTGTTCAACCGCCTGACCAAGGCAGAGGTCATGGCCGAGGATATGCTGTTCGCCACCCTGGATCCCACCATTCGGATGCTGGATCTCCCCGACGGGCGGCCTGCGATCCTGTCGGACACCGTGGGCTTCATCTCCGAGTTGCCGCACGAACTGGTTGAGGCCTTCCGCGCCACCCTGGAGGAGGTGAAGGAGGCTGACGTCATCCTGCACGTGCGCGACATTTCCAGCGACGAAACCGACGCCCAGGCGCAGGACGTGCGCACAGTGCTGTCGCGGCTTGGCGTGGAACTGGAAGAGCGGCGGCTGATCGAGGTCTGGAACAAATTTGACCTGGTCGACTCCGAGACGCGGGATCGGCTAATCGGCGACGCCCGCCGCGCCAACCCGCCGGCGATTGTTGTCTCGGCGGTGACCGGGGAGGGCTGCGACGACCTGCTGGCGATCGTGGCCGAAATGGTCGACGAGGCGCCGGCCGTCGAGATCATCGCCACCCCAGCTCAGGGCGCGGCCGTGGCCTGGCTCTATCGCCACGGCCGGGTGCTGGAGCGTGAGACTCAGGACGACGGTGGCACGCGCCTTGCGGTGAAGCTGAGCGCCCAGGCCCTGGGCCAGTTTGAACAACTCTTCCCGCAGGCCAGCCTGCGGGCCTGACGCCGGAGCGCTCCGTGGACTACATCCCGATCCAGCCGGGTCCTCGCCGTGTGCCGGCCCCCCTGATTCTGATGTGCATTCTGGAGGGGTTTCTGGCCCTCGCCGCCGCCTGGGTGGCTTTGACGCGGGTGGCGCCCGCAACGATCATGGACCATCGCGAGGCGATCACCACCATGGCCGGCAACACCTTGCCGCTGGCCCTGATGATCTGTCCGTTGCTGGCCTGGGTGGCGTTCTTGCGCCGCGGCGACGGAGCAATCTGGCCTCTGCTGTGGGCCCCTTCGCTCTGGGCCCTGCTGATGATCGCGGGCGCGCTCTAAGCCCCTCGCGATCATTTTTCTACAGAATTGACCGGGCCCCACGCGGAAGAAATAGTCCGGCCGTTCCGAGGCTTAGGCTTCGGACGACCGTGATCCACGGTATCACTCGCTCCAGAGTGATCCGCGAAACTGGCCCGGGGGGGTTAGTCTCGCGCTGCGGGCCGGCTCGCCATGTATTGGCCGATGCCGGTCCGCAAACCGAGGAAGATCGCGGCGCTGTGCAGTTCCAACAGCTCCGATAGCCGGTGAGAGAACAGCACCGTGCCCCCATCGTCCTCCAGGGAAAGCAGTCCAGCTGCGGCGGCGTCGGACAACATCTTGTTGATGTGCGCGCGCGAGACGCCGTAGTCCCGAGCCAGGCCGTACCGCGACAGAGGCGCCCGCTCCAGCAGCCGAGACCGGTCCGCAGGCTGAGCCAGCATCAGGTCCATCAGGATCAACATCCCGCAGTCCCGCTCCAGGAAAATGCCCAGGCCGTCGGCATAGATCTGGTGTGCCAATTCGGAATTGTCGCCGTTCGCCGCCGCCAGGGTGAGGCACAGCGGCAGGAACTCGTCGGTCTCAGTCAGGGCCAGCGCCGGCGTCACGCTGGGGTCGAAGAGCCGCATCCCTTCGAGGGTCGCGCGCAGTCGGGCTCGATAGTGTCCGAGGAGAATCGGCCCCAGGGTCAGGCGATGGGTTGTCCAACGCCCGTCGCCCGATTCTGCGCTGACCAGGCCATGGCGCAGGAGATGTTCGACATACTTGCGGGCCCGGCCCGAGCTTCCGATGTCGCGAGTCTTGGAGATCTGGCTGAGATTCTGCGCCGTAAGCGCGTCGCTGCCGGCCAGGAGCAGGGCGATCAGTCCCATATTGAATCGGCCGCGATCCCCCAGCAGCCAGCGGTGTCCCTCAGGCAAGGCGTGGTAGGCGTCCCGCGCCAGCCTCGCCTCAAGCTCGATGGCGGGCTGGAACTGCGGGTTGGCGCGCGCCTGGGCCAGGCCTTCCCAGACCTTGGGGCTCACCCGACGGCTTTCTCAGCGGCCTTGGCCGCATCCCAGAGAGCGTCCATTTCCGCCAGGTCCGATTGCTCGGGTGTCTTGCCCAGCGCCCTCAGCGCCGTTTCGATGTGGTGAAAACGGCGGGCGAACTTGGCGTTGGTGGCGCGCAGAGCGTCCTCGGCGTCGATGTCCAGGGTGCGGGCGATATTGGCCACCACGAACAGCACGTCTCCCAGTTCGGCCCGGGCCTTCTCCAGATCTTCGGCGGCGATCTCGACCTTCAGTTCGTCGACCTCTTCGTCGAGTTTGGCGATCACATCGCCGATTGTAGGCCAGACAAAGCCGACCGTGGCGGCGCGGCGCGACAGCTTCACAGCGCGGGTGAGGGCGGGCAGGCCGGAGGGGACGTCGTCGAGGATGCTCCCACCGCGACCCTTGCCGGCGCGCTCCTGGGCCTTGATGACCTCCCAGGCCTGGGTCTGCTCGGCGCTGGTGCGCTGGGCCTCGTCTCCGAACACGTGGGGATGGCGGCGGATCATCTTCTCGGAGATGGCGTTGGCCACGTCGTCGAAGGCGAAGGAACCTTGCTCCTGGGCCATTCGTGAGTGGAACACCACCTGGAACAGCAGATCTCCCAACTCCTCTCGCAGGTCGGTCAGGTCGTTTCGCTCGATGGCATCGGCGACCTCATAGGCCTCTTCCACCGTATAGGGGGCGATGGTGGCGAAGGTCTGCTCCAGGTCCCATTCGCAGCCGCCCTGCGGATCGCGCAATCGGGCCATGATGGCCAGCAGCCGGTCGATCGGGCGTTCCGCCGGATCCATCTGTCGAAACCTCCTCGGCCTCAAAGCGAAAGGGCTCGCTCGGAACGGGCGGCGATCTGACAGCGCGACGGCGCCTCAGGCAAGCGCGACCTCGTGTCGTTTCAGCGCGCGGCGTAGGATTCGCCGCGGCCGTAGCGGTAGGCGAAACGGTCGAAGGCGTAGTTGGCGTCCGACCAGGTGGACTTGGTCCAGGCCTCGCGGATGTCGCTCTCGTACCACTGGAAGTGGATGGGAGTGACCTCACCGGTCACCGAGATCGCTTGGCCGTCGATGGTGGCGCCACCGATTCCGAAGCTCTCGTAGGACAGGCTGGGCTGATTGCTGAGCTGACAGAAGGTGGGCCGGTTTGGGCGTACATCGGTTAGCACCAGTTCCATGCGACCGCCCGCCAGAACGCCCGTCCGCTCCAGTTCGCGGGTCACGTCCTTGCGCAGTTCCGCGGCCAGGCGGTCGATGTCCTTGGCCCCAAGGTCGTCGGCGGCTTTCTTCTGGAGCTCGGGAGAGATCGTGACCTCGACACTGCCAACGGTGGACAGCGGCGCGGCCATGGCGGCGCCCGCGGCCAGGCTGGCGAGGGAGGTGAGAATCAACAGGCGCATGAGAAGGCTCCGGGGGGATGAAGCGATGTCAGGCGGATATGGGAAGTCGGCCGCCCGGACGCCATGGAGACGCCCAAGCGTGGCCTTACTGTGGCGAAGCTTGCCTTAGGCGGCGGTAGCTTCGGCTGCGACCTTGGGCTTGGCCTTGGCGCGGGTCTTCTTGACCTTGGCGGGCGGCGCGACCGGCTCGGGATCGGGCTGCGGATCGACATCCAGGAGGCTGAGGGGAATGTTGCCGACCTTCACTCGGACGCCGACGAAACGCATCTCGCCGTCGATGAAGCTGACCTCGTCTAGGCCGACCTCCGGGCTGCGCTTGATCAGCGATTCGTCACGGAAGGTGAGGCGAAGCAGCATGGTGTCGCGCGACACGCCATCGGCCTCGGCCTTGGTCACCGCCGCACGCAGGTCTTCAATGGTGGGGCCGCGAGTGCTGGTGGCTGCAACCTTGTAGGACTTGATCATCATTCGCCTTTCTTCCCCGAGGGACCTCACCCACAGTGAGACGCGTCGGGCAGGTCGGCGGGGTGGGCGGCGCGCCGGCAGGGCTCTAAGGAGCGGCCTGAACCATAGCACAAACCCGGCCCGCCGGGGGTCTTTCATGGACCTGTCGCAAAACAGACAGACAAAACGAAAACGGGCCGGCGCATGGCCGGCCCGTCTGGACGTTCAGGACTCCGCGCTTGCGGACGTCCGGTTCGTCTTAAGCCGCAGTCAGTTGCCCAGCGGACATCTTGCCGCTGCGCTGATCGCGTTCGAGTTCGTAGTTGAGCTTTTGACCTTCGTGGATCGAACCCAGGGTCGAACGTTCAACAGCCGAAATGTGGACGAACACGTCGCCGCCGCCATTTTCAGGCTCGATGAAACCGAAGCCCTTGGTCGCGTTGAACCACTTAACAGTACCGGTAGCCATAGTCGTTTAGTCCTAGCAATAGTGTATTCGGCTGACAAAGCGCCGCCGCGGAATCAAAGTTCATGATGGTAGGGAGGGTAACTTCGGGGCCTCACCAGGGGTGAGCCGAAATCGCGAGCCGCGCCAAGTCGAAATTCGATGAGGCACGTATCCCACGAATAACTCTCAAAGGCAAGATATTGTTGGATCGTGGTTAAATCTCAGGCGGCGAAAGCCTGAGGCTGAACAGCGTTCTTCTCACATCTTCAGCGGCGAGACGTACCCGGTGAGTTCAAGATAGCCCCGTGCGCCGGGCGCCCGAACCGCCCCCTCCCAATAGACCGGGCCGCCGGTGCGGCGGCTGTCGAGCTCCTGGTCGTCGAACAAGGGGGTCAACCGCCAGCGACGTTCGCCACCCGGGGTGCGGACGATCAGCTCACGCTGCACCGGATAGCGGCCGCCGGTGCGCGGCGAACGCCAGATGCGCTCCGTCGTGAAGGTCACGTCCTTGGGTCCCAGGGGCACGGTCGCGCCGTCCTGCGCGCGCAGTGAGCCCCCTGCCCAGAGAGCGTTTCCATCTGCGTCCCGCACCCGGAAGGCGGTGAGCGCGCCGCCATCGTCCAGGTTCAGGCCCACCCAGTCCCAGCCCACGGCCTTGGGATCGAGCAAGGTCGAGGACCACTCGTGGTCCAGCCAGGCCTCTCCGGTCACCTTCACCCTCCTGCGGCCCTGGAGGACCGAGCCCGACACCCTCAGGTGCGGCAGGCTGTAGTAGTGACTGGCCTGCGCGGGCAGGGGGCCCTTCCGGCTGAACCCCCGGTCGCCCTGCAGCAGGACCGGTTGGCTCGGGGTGAAGGCGAGATCGAGGGTGAAGTCGGCGCCGGCGGCCTTGGCGACGAACCGACCATCGGCGCCACCCTTCAGGCGCCAGTCGTCGATGACGATGTCGGCGTCGGTGGTGGCGGCCTCCGCAAGGCCCAAACCCTGGCGGGCCATCCGCCCGTCATGGAGCAGCTTGCCGACCTTGGGGTCTGACAGGCCGGCGTGGGCGAACAGGATCTGCTTGGGGGCGAACGCGCTCGGATTGCGTTGATCCACCGACAGGCGGCTGCGGAAGAAGGTGACCTGGAATCCCAGGTCTCGGCCATCCTCGGTCTTGAGCCAGCCGGTGACGTACCACCACTCCGTCCGGTAGTCGGGATGAGAGCCGTGGTCGGCGGGGAAGGTCAGGGGCTGCCCCGCGCGGACCTCGGGAAACACCGGCAGCACCGGTTTTCCCGGCGCGGCGGCGGTGAGCAGCCAGGTCAGCAGCGCCAGGCTGGCGAGCTTGAAGGCGGGCGCCATCACCAGTCCTCCCGAACAGCGCGCACCGCATCGGCCGATAGCGCCCGACGCCCCGCCAGCACCGCCGTTCCCGCGCCGGCGGCGATGAGCGCCACGGTCAGGCTTGCGAACAGAGGCAGCGGGAGCCGGGTCTCCATGGTCCAGTGGAAGGACTGCGGGTTCACCACATGGATCAGCACCTGGCTCATCGCCAGGCCAAGACCGAGCCCCGCGATCACCCCGACGGCGCCGAGCAGCCCGCCCTCGACGGCCAGCATCAGGATGATCTGGCGCCGCAGGACGCCGACGTGTCGCAGCATCCCGAACTCCTTGGTGCGCGCCAGGGTCTGGGCCGAGAAGGTCGCCGCCACGCCTGCCAGCCCCACCACGATGGCGATGGCCTCCAGGGCATAGGTGAGGGCGAAGCTGGAGTCGAACAGACGCAGGGCAATCGCCCGCATCTGCCGGGTCTCGAAGAACTGCACCTGGGCGGCCTGGTCCGGGGGGAGGGCGGCGCGGATGGCCCGGGCCGCGCCGGCGGGGGTGGCGCCCGGCTTCAGCTCCAGCGAGGCCTCGGTGCGCAGGTCATCGCCGGTCAGGCGGGTGTAGTCGGACTGGTCGATGGCGATGGCGCCGGCCTGCCGGGCATAGTCACGCCAGACGCCGGCGACGAAGACCTGGGGGTTGGCGCCGCCAAGCGGCAGAACCATCCGCTCTCCCACCTCTCGGCCGTAGAGGCGCGCCGCGGGCTCCGACAGCCAGACCGGCGTCACGCCGTCCGGCGCGTCGAGGATGCGCCCGATCATCGGCAGGCTGGCGTCCGGCCTGGCCTTGTCCACCGGCCGCACCAGCAGGACGAGTGGCGGCATGTCCGACGACAGCCGCAGCGGCAGGGTCTTCTGGAACAGGATATCGCGCACGCCCGGCGCTTTCGCGATTCTCGCCCTGGTGTCGGCGTCGAAGCCGCCGCTCTCCACCCGGAACAGCAGGTCCGACGGGAGGATCTCGGTCAGCCAGTCGTCCACCGACCCCCGCAGGCTGGCCACCATCACCGCCATGGCCACCATCAGACTGGTGCTGGCCACGATGCCGCACAGCGCCACCGCCGCCTGTGACGGCGCGCCCCATAGTCGCTTGAGCGCCAGGTCGATCGAGACATTCCGGCGGCCCGCGCCCTGAAGGGGCGACAGCAGCACCCGCGACAGCCAGGGCATGGCCGCCACCCCGCCGGCCAGCATCAGGCCGATGGAGAGATAGCCGAACAGCGGCAGGCCGCCGACCGCCGGCAGGAAGGCCGCCGCGCCCCCGGCCGCCAGCAGGCCAAACCCCCACCAGGCGGCAGGCTTGGCATTTGGGTCGTTCTTGTCGCCGAGATCCTTCAAGGCGATGCCGGGCTGGGCGCGCGCGGCCTCGAGAGCCGGCAGCAGACTTCCCAGCAGAGCCGCGGCCAGACCCAGGATGAAGAACACCAGGATGGGGAGGGGGGTGACCACCAGATCCGGGCTGACGCCCCGGAAATAGCCGCCACCGAGATCCCCGCCGAGGAATTTCAGGGTTCCCACCGCGACGCCGAGACCCAGCCCCAGGCCCAGCACCGCGCCGACGCCCCCGACCAGCGCGCCCTCGACAAAGACCTGAGCCAGCAGGCCTCTTCGCTCCAGGCCCAGCACGCGCAACAGGGCGAACTGCGGCCGACGGCGGGCCACCGAGAGGGACTGCGCCGAATAAACCAGGAACCCGCCGGTCAGCAGGGCCATCATGGCCAGCATCTCCAGATTGACCCGATAGGCCTTGGTCAGATTGTCGCCACGCCGGGCCTCCGACTGCGCGGTGACGATCTGGGCGTCGGCCGGCAGGCGCGCGCGCAGCGCAGCCTCGACCGCGGCGGGGTTGGCGCCGCTCGCGAACTTCAGATCGACCCGCTGCAGCCGTCCGAGACTGCCGAACAGCCACTGGGCGGTGGCGATGTCCAGCACCGCCACCTGCGGGTCCGAGGCCGCGCCCGAAAGCACCCCCGCCACCACGAAGTCGACGGTACGGCCCGCCGCCGTGATGGTGACAACCTCGCCTACCTTGCCGCCGCTGGCCGAGAGGGCGGCGGGCGACAGCACGATGGCGCGCGGATCGAACAGGCTCTCCGGCACGAAGCCTTTCGCGCCAGCCGCCGGAGCCGCGCCCCGGCCGAGCAGCGAGGGGGTCACCGTCGCCGCCCGCAGCGGATCAACGCCCAAGACCGTCAGGCCGCCTCCCTCCAGCGACCGGGAAGGGCCGGTCCCGAACCGCGCCGACAGCTCTACCACGGGGCTGGCGGCCGCGATCCCGGGCGACCGCGCCAGGGCGGGATAGAGCCTCTCGTCAAAGCCGAGCGGCGTGGTGGCGTGGACCTGCAGATCGGCGTCAGCGTTCACCGTGCGCACCGCCTGGGCCAGTTCGTTCTGGGCCGAGCCGTTGATCAGGTGGACCGCAAAGCCCAGGGCCACCCCGATGGCGATGGCCAGAGCCGCCGTCACCACCCGCCCCGGATGGGCGCGCCATTCGCCGACCATCATCCAGGCCAGCGCGGTGCGGCTAAGGGGCCGGCGCTCAGCCGGCATGGACCAGACCGTCGCGGGTGAGGTTCAGGCTGCGGTCGGCCACGGCGGCGGCGCGCTCAGAGTGGGTCACCAAGATCGCCGCAGCGCCGGAGCCGCGCACCTCGGCGACGAACAGAGCCAGGATACGCGCGGCGGTCTCAGGATCGAGGTTGCCCGTGGGTTCGTCGGCCAGGACCAGGGCAGGGCGGTGGACCAGGGCGCGGGCCAGGGCGACCCGCTGCAATTCGCCGCCGGACAGTTGTGAGGGTCGGTCGCCAGCGCGGCCGGGCAAGCCGATGGAGTCCAGGATCGTCATCGCCCGGCTCGTGGCCTCGGCGGCGTTGAGGTTCTGCAACACCAGGGGGAGGGCGACGTTCTGGGCCAGCGTCAGGTGTGGCAGGATGTGGAAGGCCTGAAACACAAAGCCGATCCGGTCGCGGCGCATCCGCGTGCGGCCGTCGTCGTCCAGGCTCTCCAGGGCCACGCCATCGATGGCCACCCCACCGCTGTCGGCCTGGTCCAGGCCCGCGATGAGGTTGAGCAAGGTGGACTTGCCGACCCCTGATTCGCCCATGATGGCGACGATTTCGCCTGGCGCGACCTCCAGGTTCAGCCCCGCGAACAGCACCCGGCCGCCGGGAACAGACTTGCGCAGGGCGGTAAGTGACAGGACGGCGGGACTCATGGCCGCCAGCCTAGCGCAAGCCGCCGCCATCGTCCGGTCGCAAGCGGGCGTCAGTCGCGATCGGGCGCGCCCAGAGGGAAATAGGACCGATAGGGTCGGCCTTCCTCCACCGCGCGCGCAAAAGATGGCCGCGCCAGCAGCTGTGCGCGGTAGTCCCGCAGCCGCGGAAAATCGGGGCCGATCTGATGAACCCAGTCTGCGTAGAACAACGACGGGGCCGCCGCACAATCGGCCATGCTGAAGCTGTCACCCGCCGCCCAGGCGCGCCCCTGCAGACGCTGTTCCAGCCAGGCATAGGCTATGCCCAGCGCCTGGACGGCTTCGGCCATGACCTCTTCCTGGCGGCCGCCCTCGGTCCGCAGCGCCTCCAGCACCGGCTTCTGCATCGCGCTCATGATGTACTGGTCGAAGAAGCGGTCCATGAACCGGACCTCCAGCGCGGCGGCGCGATCGTCAGGCAGCAACCGCACCGGCCCAGGGTGATGCAGCGCCAGATGCTCGATGATGATGCTGGACTCCGCGACGGTCAGGCCCTCGTCCACCAGCACGGGAAAGCGGCCCACCGGCCACTGCGCCGCGAGTTCGTCGCCCGCACCAGGCTCTTCCAAATGCCGGTAACTGAAGGGGGTTTGGTTTTCCCACAGCGCCGTCAGAACCTTCTGACAGTAGGATGAGAAGGGGTGGGAATAGAGCGTTAACGACATGGGGCGCCTCCGGCCGACCGCAGATCACAAGCCATTGCGGACTAGATGGACTGATCCTATTTTGCAAGCAGTAGGAGGCCCCATTGCCGGACGCACATCGCTCGGGTTGCCCGATCAATCTGACCCTCGAGGTGTTGGGCGACCGCTGGAGCCTGATCGTGATCCGCGATGTCATCTTCGGCGACCGACGCCGTTATCGAGAGCTGCTGACCCGGTCGGAGGAGGGCATCGCCTCCAACGTGCTGGCCGATCGGCTCAAGCGGCTGGTGGCGGCGGGACTGCTGACCCGGGCCGATGACCCGGGGCATCGCCAGAGCGTGATCTACAGCCTGACCGAACCGGCCATTCAGCTGGTGCCACTGCTGGCCCAGATGGGCGCCTGGGGGCGACGGCACGCGCCGGCGTCGACGGAACTCTCGATCCGGGCGCAACTGCTCGAGGAAGGCGGAACGCCCATGTGGGAAGACCTGATGGCCGAGCTGCGCGCGCGCCACCTGAACGTTGCGGCGCGTGAGTCCTCGGTCCTGGCGCGCCTGCAGGCCGCCTATGAGGCGATCTGCGCAGCGGGCGTCTAGGAGGCGAGAAATGCATGACCAGCGAGCTCACTCCATCTCTCGCCTAAGTAATATTATCGGAAATTGAAAGGTAGCGCGGGGGAATGCCGTGGCGTGACCTTTGACGCTCACTCCGGGCTCTGGCTAGGCTCGTATAAAGTCGATCCTCCAGGAGTTACGCCATGAGCCAGCTGCCCAAGGCCTGCATCATCGGCGCCGGCTGTTCCGGCTTCACGACCGCGAAGCGGCTGAAGGATTTCGGGATCGACTATGACTGCTTCGAGATGTCCGACGACATCGGCGGCAACTGGTACTTCAAGAACCCCAACGGCATGTCGGCCTGTTACGAGAGCCTGCACATCGACACCTCCAAATGGCGCCTGGCCTTTGAGGATTTTCCCGCGCCGGCCGACTGGCCCGATTTCCCACACCACGCCCAGCTGCTGCGGTACTTCAAGGACTACGTCGACCACTTCGGCCTACGCGACACCATTACCTTCAACACCGGCGTCGAGAAGGCCCGGCGCACGCCCGGCGGCCTCTGGGATGTGACGCTCTCCACCGGCGAAACCCGCGCCTACGACGTGCTGTTCGTCTGCAACGGTCACCACTGGAGCCCGCGGATTCCGGAATATCCGGGCACGTTCGAGGGACCGGCCTTCCACAGCCACGCCTATTCCGATCCCTTCGATCCCATCGACATGCGGGGCAAGAACGTCGTCGTCGTGGGCATGGGCAATTCAGCGATGGATATCGCCTCGGAGCTCGCCCAGCGGCCTATCGCCAAGAACCTCTGGGTCTCGGCCCGGCGCGGCGTCTGGGTGCTGCCGAAATACATGAACGGCAAGCCGGCGGACAAGTCGGCCATGCCCAGCTGGATGCCGCGCAAGCTGGGTCTCTCGATGGCCCGCAAGATGATCAAGAAAAACCTTGGAAACATGGAGGATTATGGCCTCCCCAAGCCTGATCACGAGCCCTTGGAGGCCCACCCGTCGGTGAGCGGCGAGTTCCTCACCCGGGCCGGCTGCGGTGACATCAAGTTCAAGCCGGCGATCAAGGTGCTGGAGGGAAAGCGCGTGCGCTTCGCCGACGACACCGTGGAGGACGTGGACGCCATCGTCTTTGCCACCGGCTACGACATGCGCTTCCCATTCTTCGACGACCCCGAGCTGGTCCCCGACGCCAATCACCGCCTGCCGCTGTTCAAGCGGATGATGAAACCCGGCGTGCCGAACCTGTTCTACATGGCCCTGGCCCAGCCCCTGCCGACCTTGGTGAACTTCGCTGAGCAGCAGAGCAAGCTGGCCGCCGCCTATCTCGGCGGCCGATACCTGCCACCGCCCCTCGCCGAAATGGAGCGGTTGATCGTCAAGGATGAGGAAACCCACCTTGGCCAATACTACCAGGCCAAGCGTCACACCATTCAGGTGGACTTCGGCATCTATGTGGACGACCTGCGGCGGGAGATCGCGCGGGGCGAGAAGCGCGCCAAGTCGGCGGGCAATCCCCTGCCCGTTCCGGGGCGGTCCCCGGCAGAGGGTGTCTGAGCCGGGATGGCCGGAACCATATACCCGTTTTGGGTACAGCGTTGACAGTGACACCGGGCATGCCATTAGACGCCAAGCTTCACTGTCTCAGGGGGACACCGGATGAGCGTCGGCGAACAGGCCTTGAAGCCCAACGAGAAGATCGCCGCGATCATCACCGCTGAACTGCTGCTGCGCATCGCCTGCAGCATGAACAAGGAGTTCGGCGCCGACTACAATGGCTTCATCGTCTACCTGACGATCCTGGCCACCAGCGTCGGCCGGGTGTTTCGGGCCGATAACTTCGATCCGGCCATCGATCCCGATCTGATGGGCCTGGTGAACGCGCAGGGCATTTCCCGCGCGGGCGTCTCGCGGACGACCGGCATTCCCAAGGAGACGGTGCGCCGCAAGGTCGAAGACCTGATCGCCAGGGGCCTGGTTCGGGAAAGCAGCCGCGACGGGTCTCTGAAGCCCAACTTCGAGTCCCCCGCCCCCGACTTCACCGATCACATTACCCGCAACACCATCTCGATCCGACGGTTCGGCCGTGAACTGCGCCACCACGCGGGGATGGAAATCTAGGGCAGCGCCAGCTCGCCCCCGGCGATCGCCTGCAGGGTCTCGACGAAGAACAGCGGCTCCAGGGCGGTGACGCGCGCCTCCAGGCTATCGACGGTTTCACCCGGCTCGAGCGCCAGGGTCCGCTGCGCGAGGACCGCGCCGCGGTCATACTCCTCGTCCACCAGGTGGATGGTAGCGCCGCTGACGGCCGCGCATGCCGCGATCACCGCCTCGTGCACGCGGCGCCCATACATCCCCTCGCCGCCGAACTCCGGCAACAGGCCCGGATGGATGTTGAGAACGCGGTTCTGATAGCGCGTCAGGGTCGCCGGCCCCAGCTTGCGCAGATAGCCGGACAGCACGATCAGCTCGACCCCGGCCGCCACCATAGCGTCCCGCAGGGCCAGGTCGGCGGTGACCGGGTCGCGCTCGGTGGGCAGGCACAGGTGGGCAACGCCCCGGTCCTCCGCGAACGCCAGGGCGCCGCTCTTGCGGTTGTTGCTGACGAGGAGGCACGCCTCGGCGGCCAGTCGCCCAGCCTCGATGGCGTCAAAGATGGCGCGGAACGACGAGCCATTCCGTGACGCGAGAAAACCCAGCTTAAGCACCCGCTTCATCAGGAAAAATTGCCGTTCAGTTGATGTTCAAACCGCAACCCGTCAAAGGCGGGCTCAACGTTTTCCGGCAGCTTCAGCTTCAGCTCTTCATAGTCCAGGTCGATATGCATGTTGGTCAGGATCGTACGCCGCGGCTTCAGGCGCGCGGCCCACTCCAGCGTCCGTTCCACGTGGGCGTGGGTAGGGTGCGGCGTCCAGCGCAGGGCGTCGACGATCCAGACATCGAGGCCCGCGAGAGCCGCGAAGGCCGCCTCATCCAGGGTCACGACGTCGCTGGAATAGGCGACATCGCCGAACCGATAGCCCACCGAGCGGACGCCACCATGGTCCTGGTCGAACGTCACGACCGGGATCGTGCCCGACGGTCCCGCCACGTCCCAGGCCTCGCCGTGCGGCGGAATGGGTTTCAGGTCCGCGATTCCGGGATAGCCGCCCTCCCCCTCGAAGATGTAGCCGAAGCGCCGCCTGGCCGAGACCGCCGTCGCTTCATCGGTATGGCAGGGAATGCGCGCGCGCTGGCGGATGAAGAAGGCGCGGATGTCGTCGATGCCGTGGATCTGGTCGGCATGGTCGTGGGTCAGCAACACGGCGTCCAAGCGTTTGGCGCCGGCGTCCGAGGTCTGGCTGACTAGGTCGGGCGAGGTGTCGACGATCAGGGTGGTGGAGGTTTCCGGCGTCGGCCCGGTCCTCCGCACCAGCAGCGAGCAGCGACGGCGACGGTTCCTAGGATTGGAGGGGTCGCAGGCGCCCCAGTCGCCATCGGCCCGAGGCACGCCGCCGGAGGACCCGCAGCCCAGGATCGTGAACTCCAGCGTCCCACTCATGGCCGGGGAATCCGTTTGAACAGGGCGAAGAAGGCATCCTCGGTCCGTCGCTCGGCCTCCTCGCGGGACCAGCCCCGAATCTCCGCCAGCTTGACCAGCACGTCGGGAAGGTAGGCGGGCTCGTTGCGGCGGCCCCGGTGTGGAACCGGCGCCAGGTAGGGGCAGTCGGTCTCCACGATGATCCGGTCGGCCGGCATCTCGCGGACCACAGCGCGAACATCCTCGGCGGCCTTGAAGGTGGCGATGCCGGAGACCGAGAACCATGCGCCGAGCGCCGCGCATCGCGCCGCCAGCTCGGGGCCTGAGGTGTAGCAGTGCATCAGCAGCGGGAAGGCGCCCCTGGCATGCTCTTCCTCCAGGATGTCGCCCATCACCGGGTCAGCCTCGCGGGTGTGGACCACCAAGGGCAGGCCTGTCTCGCGGGCCGCGACGATGTGCTGCCGGAACACCGCAGCCTGGATGTCGCGCGGACTGAGGTCGTAGTGGAAATCCAGCCCGCACTCGCCAATACCCACCACGCGCGGGTCGGCGGCGAAGTCGATCAGCGCGTTGGCGGTGAGGTCGGCGTGATCCTTGGCCTCGTGCGGGTGGGCGCCCACCGTGCACCAGATATCGGGATGATCCGCCAGCGCCCGGACCGCGGGAAAATTGGGAATCTTGTCGCAGATATTGACCATCAGCCCGACACCCGCGGCGCGCGCGCGCGCAATCACCGCGTCGCGATCTTCGTCGAATTGTGGGGCGTGCAGGTTGACGTGACTGTCGATCAGCATGACGGGCTCAAGCGCGCGCGGCGTCACGCAGTTCGGAAAGCGCCGTGAACAGGGCGTCGGCGCGGTCGAGGTTCACGGCTTCAACCTCGCGCGGCAGGCGCTGCAGCGTCTCCCACGCGGAGGCCCAGCGATCAAGACCGGTAAAGCCGTCATTCGCCTGGGCCAGGACGCGGGCATGGACGCGCTCGGCCAGCCGCTCGAACAGCAGGTTGAAATGGACCGCGCCCTCACCGCCCCGGAACTTGTCGGCCAAGGACAGGGCCGCGGCCTCATCAAGCTGCGGCAGGTCGCGCAGCAACTCCTTGGCCGCATCGTCGATGGCCACCGCGCCGGCGTTGCCAAGAGCCCAGGCCCGGCCCGGCGCCCCCCCAGACATGCGGGCCAGTCGGATGGCGTCCTCGGCGTTGGCGCCGGCGTGGGTCTGGACGAAGGTGGCGGTCTCGGCTTCCGGCAGACCGTGGAAGGTCAGGCGACGGCAGCGGGAGCGAATGGTGGGCAGCAGGCGGCCCGGCGAATGTGAGACCAGCAGCAACACGCCGCTGGGCGGCGGCTCCTCAAGGGTCTTCAGCACGGCGTTGGCGCTGTTGGCGTTGAGGTCGTCGGCGGCGTCGATGATCGCCACCCGATGCGGCGCACTGGCGGGCGACTTGGAAAAGAACTCCGAAAGCTTGCGGGCCTCGTCCACCGGGATGACCTTGCGGGGCTTGCCGTCCTCGCCGACCCGCTCCAGCACCAGGATGTCGGGATGTGAGCGGGCCATCATCTGGCGGCTGACCGGATGGCCGGGATCGGCGCCCAGGGGGCCGTATTCGGGAGCCGAAGGGGCCCCCAGCAGCCGTCGGGCGGCGCGATAGGCGAAGGTGGCCTTGCCGACCCCCTCCGGCCCAGTCAGCAGCCAGGCATGGTGCAGGCGGCCACGCGCGCGGCTAGCCTCGAACGATTCCTCGGCGGCCTCATGGCCCTGCAGGCGAAAGACGTCGCGCGGATGGGGAATGGCCTCAACCATGGCCCTGCAGCCGGCTTGAAACGGCCGCCCAAACAGCGGCCTCGACGTCCTCGATCCCGGCGGCGGCCTCCACCAGGACGCAGCGGTCGGGCTCAATGGCGGCAATCTCGCGGAAGGCGGCGCGCAGGCGTTCGTGGAAGGCGACGCCCTTGGACTCAAAGCGGGTCTCGGCGTGCCCCGAGGCCGCCGCGTGGCTCTCGGCCCGGGCCAGGCCCACCTCTACGGGCAGATCGAAGACCAGGGTAAGATCCGGACGAACCTCAGCCAGGACATGGTCTTCCAAGGCCGCGATGAGTTCTGGCCCTACCCCGCCGGCTCCGCCCTGATAGGCCCGGGTGGAATCGGAAAAACGGTCACAGACCACCCACGCGCCGCGCTCGAGCGCCGGGATGATCGTGCGCTCGATGTGATCACGGCGGGCGCCGTACATCAGCAGGGTCTCGGTGACCGGGCTCCAGCGGTCGGCGGAACCGGTCAGGACCAGGGCGCGAATGGCCTCGGCGCCGGGCGAGCCGCCAGGTTCGCGCGTGGCGACCACCTCGACGCCGGCGGCTTGCAGGCGGGCGACAAGGCGCCGGACCTGGGTGGATTTCCCAGCGCCCTCTCCGCCTTCGAAGGTGATGAACTTGCCGCGCGACACCGGCGCAACATGGCCGGTTCGTGCGGTTTGTCGAGGCCTAGAAGGGCCGCAGCACGCGAGCCTCGGCAAAACCGTAGGACGCCACCTTGTCGCGCAGCCCCCAGGCCTCACCTTCGTCGGCGCCGCTCTGCAGCACGACCCTGTAGAGGGTGACGCCGTCGGCCCGTTGCATAGGCTCGATGGTGGCCTGGCCCGCGCTGGCAAGCTGGTCAGCGACGCGCTGAGCGTTGCTTCGATCGCTGAACGCACCGGCCTGGATCCGGTAGGCGCTGGCCGGGATCGCCCTGGGCGCGCTGCTGTAAACCGGCGTGGCCGAGGACACCGGCGCAATCTGAGTTGAAGAGATGGCCGCCCCGGTGATCGGCGGCAGGCCGGCGCTGGCCACGGCGACGGGCCCCGGCGGCGCATAGGCCGGCAACGGCGCGGCATAGGCTGGCGGAACATAGTTGGGCGACGAATAGGCGGGCGCCGGCGCGGTTGTGCTGGCGTAGCGCAGGCCGGTATTGGGGCCTCCCAGCTGAGCGGGGCCGACGTACTTGACCCTCACATTGGCCAACCCCTTGCGGTCATAGCCGAGCTGGCGCGCCGCCTCGTGGCTGAGATCAATCACCCGCCCGCCGACGAAGGGGCCGCGGTCGTTGACCCGGACCTGCAGCGTCTTGCCGTTGTCGAGATTGGTCACCTCAACGATGGAGGGCAGCGGCAGGGTCGGATGCGCCGCAGACACCAGGTTCATATCGAAGGTCTCGCCGTTGGCGGTGGGCTTCATATGGAAGTCGTTGCCGTACCAGGACGCGGTGCCGGTGGCGTTGTAGTGCGGATCCTCGTGCGGCACGTACCAGATGCCCGACACTTGGTAAGGCGCGCCGACCTTGTATCGCCCCCCGGACCCCGACGGGACCTGGCCCGCCGTGGTGTCCAACCGGCTGGCCAATCGCGGCTGCGACGTGGCGCAGGCCGCCAGCGCGGCGCCGGCCGTCAGGACGAGAACGAGATTGCGCGCCATTGCGCGGTGACGATGGGCGTTCATGGCCGCAGATCCTTCTTCCCACGCACCCCCCAGCACGTGGTTCTGGCATCGACAGTGCCTGTAAGGCTTTGAGCGACAGTTAAGGAGGATGGTTAATCCGTTAATCCTGCGCCGAATCCGCCGCGCGCATATACCATCGCGAGTGGGGGGCGAAGTTCGCGCATGGCGGTATGCCAGTCGGGGGCCCTGCTATCTTAGGCGAGGTCTGGCATGTCGATCTGGGACTGGCTTCTCAACCCCTCGGGCCTGACGCCGCATGGATTTTGCCTGAGCTGGGCGCCGGGTCTGGCGTCCCTTCACGCCGGCTCCGATGTGGTGATCGGCCTCTCCTATTTCTCGATTCCCCTGGCCATCGCCGCATTGGTCAGGCGTCGGCCGGACCTGCAGTACGGCTGGGTGGCCTACCTGTTCGTGGCCTTCATCCTGGCCTGCGGGACCACCCATCTGCTGGCGATCCTGACGCTCTGGGTGCCGGCCTACGGCGTGGAGGGGTTGATCAAGCTGGTCACCGCTGTCCTTTCCGTCGCCACCGCCGCAATCCTATGGCCGCTCCTCCCACGCGTCGCCGCCCTTCCCTCGGCGGCGCAACTCGAGCATTTGAACCTTCGCCTGCGTGACAGTGAGGCGGAGGCGCGGCTATCGAACCTCGAGCTTGAGCGCCGGGTGGCCGAGCGCACGGAGCAACTCGAGCGCGCCAACGCCCAATTGACAAAGGCTCTGGCCGAACGCTCCCAGGCGCAGCAGGCCTTGGCGCGGAACGAGGCGGAGTATCGCGCCAGTTTCGAGGCGGCGGCGGTGGGGAAGATTCAGACAGACCCGCTCACCGGCCGGTACATCCGCGTCAACCGCGCTTTCGCCCAGATGCTGGGCTACGAGCCGGAAGAGTTGATCGGCAAGGACGGCTGGAGCTTCACCTGGCCCGACGACCGGGACGATGGCAGGGAAGGCTTCGCACGCCTGCTGTCGGGCGAGGTCAGCACCTATCACCGCGAGAAGCGCTATCTGCGCCGAGACGGACAACCCGTCTGGGGACGCCTCTCGGGCTCCATCGTACGGGACCCCGACACAAATGAGCCCCTGCTCTCAGTCGGCGTGGTGGAAGACATCGACGAGCGCCGGAAAGCGCAAGCGGCCCTGGAGGAGACGCGCCGGGATCTGGAAGCGATGGTCGAGGCGCGGACCACGGCCCTGGCCCAGCGCGACCTGTTGCTGCGGGAGGTCTATCACCGCGTGAAGAATAATCTGCAGGTCGTCGACAGCCTGCTGGTCATGCAGGCGAGGCAGCTTGCCGACGCCACGGCGAAGGCGGCCCTGCTGGGTCTGCGCAGCCGGGTCTACGCCCTGGGCCTGGTGCATCATCAGCTGATGGGATCGGCGAACCTCAGCACCTTCGACGTCGCGCCCTTCCTGCAGGAGCTTTCCACCAATGTCGTGGAGGGCGGCGCCGACCAGGACATTGCACTGAACGTCGAGGCGATACCGCTGGAGGTCGGCCTGGACTTCGCCATCCCCCTTGGCCTGCTGGTGACAGAGCTGGTGACCAATGCGTTGAAGCACGCCTTCCCGGCCGGACCGGGGACCATCGATGTCCTTCTCGAGCGTGGCGCGGACGGGCGCATCGCGCTTATCGTCGCCGACAACGGCGTCGGCTATGCTGCGGATGACGCGCTCGGCGACGGCGTCGCGGCGGGCCTAGGGGCCAGCATTATCAAGGGCTTGGTTTCGCAGATGGGAGGCGTGATGTCGGTGACCGCGAACAATGGGACGCGCTGCGAGATTCGCCTGGCGTCGCCGGTGGCGTCTTGAACGATCTTCACGATTGCATCCTGATCGTTGAGGACGAGTTCCTGATCGCCGAGGGCCTGCGCTTTCAAGTCGAGGAAATGAGCCAGACGGTCTGCGCGATCGCGGCGACGGCCGAGGAGGCCATCGCCGCGGCGCAGGCTCACCGGCCCCGGATCGTGCTGATGGACATGCGCCTGCGCGGCGAGAAGGATGGCGTTGACGCCGCCCTGGCGATCTACGAGACCGTGGGTTCGAAGGTGATCTTCGTCACCGGATCGCGGGAGCCGGCGACCATGGCCCGCATCCACACCGACCACCCGGCGGCCGTGCTGTTCAAGCCGCTCTCGGACCGCCAGCTGCGCAACACGATTGAAGAGGTCTTGGCGCTCTGACCTGGCGGACGGGGTGGGATTCGAACCCACGGTGGGCTTTCACCCACGGCGGTTTTCAAGACCGCTGCCTTAAACCACTCGGCCACCCGTCCTGGTCAGCCCCCTAGTCCTTGGCGCGTTCCACGTAGGAGCCGTCCTCGGTGAGGATCACCACGCGGGTGCCCGGCGCGATATAGGGCGGCACCATGGTCCGCAGGCCGTTGGAGAGCACCGCGGGCTTGTAGGACGACGAAGCAGTCTGCCCCTTCACCGACGGTTCGGTGTCGACGATCTCGAAGGTGGCCAGGCGCGGCAGGGAGATGGCGATCGGCACGTCGTTGTGGGTCGAGAGCT
Organism: Phenylobacterium sp.; assembly: GCF_030651185.1. GTDB lineage: Bacteria > Pseudomonadota > Alphaproteobacteria > Caulobacterales > Caulobacteraceae > Phenylobacterium. The sequence continues at coordinate 3,042 of NZ_JAUSCJ010000036.1, read as the reverse complement.
GGACCGTCATGTTCTCCTGCAGGTAGGCGGCGGCGTCGCCGATCACGTCCTCAGGGGCGGTGAGCTGGTCGTAGTTCTCGGGGTTCATGAAGTGGAACCCGTCGGCGTCCTGGTAAAGGAAGGTGTGGTCGCGCTCGTCGACGAAGGCCTTCTCCACCGACTCCGTGGTGCGGTAGCGTTCCGACACCTTCACCCCGTCGGAGATGCGCCGCATGTTGAGCTGGGTCACCGGTGTGCCCTTACCGGGGTGGATGTTCTCGGCGCTGAGCACCACGTAGAGCTTTCCGTCCATATCGACGACGGCGCCCTTGCGGAGCGAGCTGGCGGATACCTTTGGCAAGTCATTCGTCCTTTGGTCGCGCGGGCCAAGGGCCGGCGCGTTGTGCTAGGTTCCTGCGCTCCTATAGCGATCCGGGCCAGGATCGCCAGTGTCTTGGAGCCTTGCGCTTGTCCTCTCCCCTGCCCTCGCCCTGGTGGCGGCCCGAAAACCACCAGGACCGCCGGCCCTTCCTGCTGGGGCGCAACGCCATCCAGAAGGCCATCCGGGGCTGGTTCGACGGCCTGGGGTTCACCGAGGTCGAGGCCGCGGCCCTGGCGATTTCGCCGGGCAATGAGGCCCACCTGCACGCCTTCGCCACCGAGGCGATCACCACGGACGGGCGGCGCTCCCAGCTCTATCTGCACACCTCGCCGGAGTTCGCCTGTAAGAAGCTGCTGGCGGCGGGCGAGACGAAGATCTTTGATTTTGCAAAGGTTTGGCGCAACCGCGAGCGTGGCCCCCTGCACCATCCGGAGTTCACGATGCTGGAATGGTATCGGGCCGAGGAACCCTATGAAGCGCTGATGGCGGACTGCCAGAGCCTGCTGGCCCTGGCGGCGGAGACGGTGGGCGCCGAGAGCTTGCGGTTCCGGGGCCATGCCTGCGACCCCTTCGCCGAGCCCGAGCGGGTTACGGTGGCGCAGGCCTTCGAGCGGTGGGCGGGGGTCGACCTGCTCATGTCGGTGGCCACGGATGGAACAGTCGACCGTTCGGCGCTGGCGGCCCAGGCGCCGGTCAGGGTGGCCGACGACGACACCTGGTCCGATATCGTGTCCCGGATTCTGGTGGAGAAGATCGAGCCGCACCTCGGCATGGGCCGGCCGACACTGCTCACCGAGTACCCGATCGCGGAGGCGGCGCTGGCGCGGCCTAAGCCCGGAAACCCAAGGGTGGCCGAGCGTTTCGAGCTCTATGCCTGCGGCGTGGAGCTGGCCAATGCGTTCGGCGAACTGACCGACATTGCCCAGCAACGTGACCGTCTGAGTTCCGAGATGGACGAGAAGCAGCGGGTCTATGGAGAGCGATACCCCATCGACGAGGACTTCCTGGCCGCGCTCGCGGTCATGCCGGAGGCCAGCGGCGCGGCCCTGGGGTTCGATCGGCTGGTGATGCTGGCCACCGGCGCGGCGCGGATCGACCAGGTGATCTGGACGCCGGTCCCCACCCAGCCTTGAGACTCAGCTTCAGGCGCGGTACGGCTGTGGTGTGATCCGCCCGCTGCCCTTGCCGTTCAAGACCGTGATCGCGATGTGCTGCATCGCGCTGTCGCTGGTCTATGCGAGCGCGTCGGCCGCCAGCGTGCTGGACCGTTTGCAGCATCAAAGCCAGCCGGCCCAGCACCATGAGCACGGCGCCTTCAGCGACCTGTCCTTTGACGACCACCACCAGGACGGCGACGCCGAGAGGATTCATGATCTGGGCGACGGGCATCATCACCACGCCGACGGCCCGCAGGGCATCCTCGGCGAGAACCCGGGGCGCAGTGTCGGCGCGAGTTCAACCGAACGCCTGGCCTTCCTGTCCGATCATCTGATCGCCAGTCGCGGCTTGCCTGGGCCCGAACGCCCTCCCAAACACCTCACCTCCAGCGTCTGAGCCCCCACGTCGCCCGACGTGGGCCGATCCACGTCTGCTTCGTGAGACCTTCATGCCAAAACCCTTCGACGTGCGCCCCTGGGCGCCGTCCCGCCGCCTGCTGACGGCCTGCGCCTTCCTGTTCGCGACGGCCGGTTTCGACGCCGCCGCCGAGAGCCTGACCCTGGCAGAGGCCCTGACCCGGGCGGCGGCTTACGACCCTTCCCTTCCCGCCGCAGCCGCCCGCACGCGGGCCGCCGAGGCTGGCGTCCGCCAAGCTGGGGTTCGGCCCAATCCGAGCCTGGGCGCCGAGCTGGAAAACGTCGCCGGAACCGGCGAATACGGCTTGGCTGACCGATCCGAGGCGACCCTCTACTACGAGCAGACCTGGGAACGGGGCGGCAAGCGGGAGGCCCGCGTCGATGTGGCCCGCGCGGAACTGGCGGTGGCGCGGAGCCGCGCCTCGGTTCGCGCCCTGGACCGGCTGGCCGAGGTGCAGACGGCCTGGGTCGAGGCCCTGGCCGCCGAGGCCGCGATCGCAGTGGCGGAGGACCGGCTGGCCCTGGCCCGGCGCCTGGAGGGCGAGGTGGAGCGCCGGGTGCGCGCGGCGCGCGATCCGCTGTTCTCCGGCGAGCGCGCTCGCACCGCCACCGCCCAGGCCCGCATCGACCGGGATCAGGCCCTGGTCGCCGCTGAGCAGGCGCGGACGCTCCTGGCCTCCTATTGGGGTGGCGGCCCCGTCTTCGAGCTTGCCGCGTCGGCGCTGGAGCCCGCGTCTGTCGGCCTCACGGGCGCGATCACCGACACGCCCGATCTTCGGTTGCTGGCGACGGAGCGCGATTTGAGCCAGGCCCGGATCGGGGTCGAGCGCGCCCGCGCCGTGCAGGATCCGAGGTGGCGGGCCGGCCTTCGCCACTTCGGGGAAACCAACGATGTGGCGGTCATCATCGGGGGATCGATCCCGCTGGGCCGCTACGACACCAATCTGGGGGGAATCGCGCGCGCCCCGGCCGAGCGCACGGCGGCCGTGGTCGACATGGCCGCCGCCCGGCTCGACCACGAGCGGGAGATCGCGCGCCTGACCGCACGGCGCGCGGCGACCCTGACCGCGGTGGCCCGGACGGACGCCGAAGTCGCCCCCAGCGCGG
>NZ_JAUSCJ010000037.1 GCF_030651185.1 Phenylobacterium sp. | reverse complement strand
CCGGCCTGCTCTCCGGCGCCATGCCGCTGACGGTGCTGGAAGCCGTCATCGACACCTACATCGCCACCAACAAGGCCTGACCCCATGACCGTTCTTGATCGCCGCGGCTTCCTCCTGACCACCGCGAGCGCGGCTCTCATGGCTGCGGCGCCCGCCCTGGCCCAGGGCCCGGAGGACGCCAAGCTCAAGACTCTTCTGGACCAAATCTTCGAGGACCAGGTGGACGAAAGCCCCCAGCGCGCCACCTCGCTGGGCCTCGACAAGGGCGCGCGGGCGGCTCTGAAAGGGCAGCTGGACGAGCGCTCGACAGCGGCGCGGGACGCCCGGCTGGCCAGGGTGCGCAGCCGGGTCACGGCCCTGAACGCCATCGACCGCAACGCCCTGTCGCCGGCGTCGAAGGTCGACCTCGATGTGGTGCTCTACCAGAACAGCCACGCGCTTTCGAACGGCGAGAAATACAGGTTCGGCGCGGTGGGCGGCCGGTTCTCGCCCTATGTGATCAGCCAGCAGAACGGGGCCTATCAGGACATCCCCGACTTCCTGGACAACCAGCACCGGGTGACCACCAGCGCCGACGCCGACGCGTGGATTTCGCGCCTGCACGACTTCGGCAAGGTGCTGGATCAGGACCTGGCGCGCATGAAGGCTGACGTGGCCGCCGGCGTTGTGCCGCCGGACTTCATCTGCGACCTGACGCTGGCCCAGCTCAAGGCCCTGCGCGACCAGCCGCCGGAGAAGACCGTGCTGGTGACCTCCCTGGTCGCCAAGGCCAAGGCCGCCGGCCTGACCGCCGACTATGGGACCGCGGCCACGCAGATCGTGGCGCAGGAAATCTACCCGGCCCTTGACCGTCAGATCGCCGCCGTCGCGGCCAACCGCGCCATCGCCACCTCGGAGGCCGGCGTCGGCCGCCTGAAGGACGCCGAGGCCTACTATGCCGACGCCTGCGAGGCCTCGACCACCACCACCATGACGCCGCAGGAGATTCACCAGCTGGGTCTCGACCAGGTGGCCGACATCACCGCGCGCCTGGACACCATCCTCAAGAGCCAGGGGATGACCAAGGGGACCGTGGCCGACCGCCTGAACGGCCTGAACAACGATCCGAGCCAGGTCTATGCCAACACTGACGCGGGCCGCGCCGAGTTGATCGCCGCCCTGAACGTGCAGATCGCGGACGTCTACAAGACCCTGCCGCTCGCCTTCGACAC
>NZ_JAUSCJ010000035.1 GCF_030651185.1 Phenylobacterium sp. | reverse complement strand
GGAGGGGGCTGGGGCCGTGGACGCGGCAAGGGCCGACCCCCCTCCACCGCTGCGCGGTCCCCCTCCCCCGAAGGGGGAGGAATTAGAATGCCCTACTTCGTCACCGCGTCGCGGAAGCCGTTGACGATGGGATAGCGGCGGTCGCGGCCAAACGCCCGGGGGCCGATCTTCACGCCCGGGGCGGCCTGGCGGCGCTTGTATTCGGAATTGTAGAGCAGGCGTTGCACCCGCTCGACGGTCTCGGCCGCGTGGCCGCGTGAGACGATCTCGTCCAGGGTCGCCTCCTCCTCCACCAGACCATGCAGGATGGCGTCCAGCTCGGCGTATTCGGGCAGGCTGTCCTGGTCCTTCTGGTCGGGACGCAGTTCCGCCGAGGGGGCCTTGGTGAGAATCCGCTCGGGGATCGGCGAGACCGCCACACCGTAGGGGTCGTGGGCGTTACGCCATTCGCAGACCTCGTAGACCTGGGTCTTGTAGACGTCCTTCAGCACGTTGTAGCCGCCGCACATGTCGCCGTAGAGGGTGGCGTAGCCGACCGCCATTTCGCTCTTGTTACCGGTGGTCAGCAGCATGGAGCCCAGCTTGTTGGAGAGCGCCATGAGAGCCAGGCCCCGGGTGCGCGCCTGGATGTTCTCCTCGGTCAGGTCCGGCGCCCGGTTCTCGTAGAGGGGCGTCAGCATTTCGGCGAAGGCGTCCACCGCCGGGCTGATGGCGATCTCATCCAGGCGCACCCCCAGCCGCGCAGCACAGCCCGCGGCGTCGTCCAGGCTGTCCTGGCTGGTGTAGCGCGAGGGCAGCATGAAGCAGCGCACTCGGTCGGGACCCAGAGCGTCGGCGGCCACCACCGCGACGATGGCCGAATCGACCCCGCCGGAAAGGCCAAGCAAAACACCGGGGAACCCCGACTTGTTCACATAGTCCCGGAGGCCCAGCACCATGGCCCGGTAGACCTCCTCCGGCCCCGAGACCCAATCGGCCATCGGCGCCTCGACGCAGACCCAGACTCCATCGTCCGCCTTCTCCCAGACCGTCAGCGCCACGGCCTCCTCAAACATCGGCAGGCGCATCACCACCTCGCCGCGGGCCGAGAGCGCGAAGGAGCCGCCGTCGAACACCAGTTCGTCCTGGCCGCCCACCTCGTTGACATAGAGCATCGGCAGGCCGGTCTCGGCCACGCGGGCCGTGGCCACCCCCATCCGCTCGGTGTCGGCGAGGCGGCGGAACGGCGAACCGTTCGGCACCAGCAGGATTTCCGCGCCCTGGGCCTTCAGGTCGGCGCAGACGGCCGGCGCCCAGATGTCCTCGCAGACCGGGACCCCCAGCTTGACGCCCTTCCACTCGAACACCGACGGGCCCAGCCCCGGCTCGAACACCCGCTTCTCGTCGAAGACGCCGTAGTTGGGCAGGTCGCATTTGAAGGCCACGCCCTTGATCTCGCCATCGGCCAGGAAGGCCAACGCGTTCCGGGGCTTACGGCCGGGAGCTTCGGCGGGCCAGATCAGCCCCACCAAGGCCGCGCAGCTGTCCTTGGTGTCGCGCGCCAGCCGCTCGACCGCGGCTTTGCCAGCGGCCCACAGGGCCGGCTTCAGGGCCAGGTCCTCCGGCGGATAGCCGGTGAGGAACAGCTCGGAGAACAGCGCGATGTCGGCGCCGGCCACATGGGCCTGGGCCATGCGCTCACGGGCGAGCTGCTCGTTGGCGGCGATGGCGCCGACGGTGGGATTGGCCTGGATGGCGGCGATGACGAGGCGATTGGTCATGCCCTGTCATGTAGCTGCGCCGCCCGCCCGTCGCCACCCCGGAAACCGGACTGGACGAACCCAACGTCAGGCATGGGATCGTCAAACCGATCAACAGCCGGGGAAGGCGAGATGAGCGACCACGCCAGAGTGGCCTATGCGGCCGTGTCGGACACCCTGGCCGGGGCCACCGCCCTGCCCCGCGCAGCCTTCGCCGACCCGCAGGTCTTCGCCGCCGAACAGGCCGGGGTGTTCCGCGCCGGCTGGATCCCGGTGGCCCGCGAGAGCGACCTCGCCGAGGCCGGCGCCTATCGCAGCGTCGACATCGGTGGCGCGCCCCTGGTGGTCACCCGCGACGCCGCCGGCGAAATCCATGTCCTGTCGCGCATCTGCCGCCACCGGGGGATGCCGGTGGTGGAAGGCTCGGGCGTCGCCAAGGCGCTCACCTGCCCCTACCACCTGTGGCGCTACGGCCTGGACGGCAAGCTCGCCGCCGCCCCGGCCATGGAGCGCTCCGAGGTCTTCGATCGCGAGGATTGCGACCTGCCGGCCATCGCCACCGCCCGCTGGAACGGATGGATCTTCGCCAATATCGACGGCAAGGCGCCGCCCCTGGAGCCGCAGATCGCGCCCCTGACGGCGCGCGTGGCGGCCTTCGCCCCGCAGGCCATGGTCACGGTCGACACCATCAGCCTGGAGTCGCCCTGGAACTGGAAGCTGATGGTGGAGAACTTCATGGAGTCCTACCACCATATCGGCCCCCATATCGGCAGCCTGCAGCAGTCCAACCCCGGTCTCGGGACCTATGAGAGCGACGGCGCCGACCTGTTCACGATCCTGGAGAACCCGCCCGCCGAGGGCGACCACCACGGCTTCGTGGTGGCGGCCATCTTCCCCACCACCCTGCTGTTCTTCTCGGAGGGGACGCCGCTCGGGACCTGGTACGAGCTGGACTCCATCGAGCACGGCCGGTTCCGCCTCAACATCCACCTGCTGGCCAGCCCGGACCTCGCCGCCATCCCCGAATTCGTCGCCGGCTTCCGCGCCCAGGCCCTGGCCATCCACGACGAGGACATCCCCGTCTGCGAAGGCGCCCAGAAAGGCGTGACCAGCCCGCTGTACATACCTGGCCCGCTCAGCCACCTGGAGGCCAGCGTCTGGCGGCTGCACCGGTTCCTCAAGATGAGCTTCGAGGCGTAAAGCGCTGAATTAACACCGCTCGTCCCGGCGAAATCCGAGATGATCGGGGGGTCTTGCGTGCCCCGCATCCTGATCGTCCCGAGGCCCGCTACGCCCCCGGGTGTAGGCCGGGCGCTTCCTGGCCTGTGCGTGACACGTATTCGCTATAGCCGCCGTCGTAGCGATGGACCCCCTCCGGGGTCAGTTCCAGCACCCGGTTCGACAGCGCCGCCAGGAAGTGGCGGTCGTGGCTGACGAAGAGCATCGTGCCATCAAAGTCCGCCAGGGCCGCGACCAGCATCTCCTTGGTCGCCATGTCGAGGTGGTTGGTCGGCTCGTCGAGAACCAGCAGGTTCGGCGGATCGAACAGCATCTTGGCCATGACCAGCCGTGCCTTCTCGCCGCCGGACAAGACGCGGCAAGGTTTTTCGACATCGTCGCCGGAGAAGCCGAAACACCCCGCCAGCGTGCGCAACGCCCCCTGGCCGGCCTGCGGGAACGCGCCGTCCAGAGCCTCGAAGACGGTCTCTTCGCCGTCCAGCAGGTCCATGGAGTGCTGGGCGAAATAGCCCATCCTGACGCTGGCGCCCGTGCTGACCGTGCCCTTGTCGGGCGCGGTGGCGCCGGCGACGAGTTTCAACAGCGTCGATTTGCCGGCGCCGTTCGCGCCAAGCACGCACCAGCGTTCCTTGCGGCGCACCAGGAGATCGAGGCCTTCATAGATCGGCTGGGCGCCGTAGCCCTTATGGACATTGCGCAGGCTGATCACGTCGTCACCCGACCGTGGCGGGCTCCTGAACTCGAACTGGACCGTCTGGCGACGGCGCGGCGCCTCGACCCGTTCGATCTTGTCGAGCTTCTTCACCCGGCTCTGGACCTGGGCGGCGTGGCTGGCGCGCGCCTTGAACTTCTCGATGAACTTGATTTCCTTGGCCAGCATGGCCTGCTGGCGCTCGTAGCGCGCCTGGCGTTGCTGCTCGCCCATCGCGCGTTGCTGGTCGTAGAAATCCAGATCGCCCGCATAGGTGATGAGCGAACCGGCGTCGATTTCCACCACCTTGCCGATGATGCGGTTCATGAAGGCGCGGTCGTGCGAAGTCATCAACAGGGCGCCGTCATAATCCTTCAGGAAGGCCTCGAGCCAGATCAGGCTTTCCAGGTCGAGGTGGTTGCTGGGTTCGTCCAGCAGCATGCCGTCAGGCCGCATCAGCAGGATGCGGGCCAGGGCCACGCGCATCTTCCAGCCGCCGGACAGCAGACCGACATCGCCGTCCATGCGTTCCTGGCTGAAGCTCAGGCCCGCCAGAACCTCGCGTGCGCGGGCGTCCAGCGCATAGCCGTCCAGTTCCTCGAAGCGCTCCTGCACCTCGCCATAGCGTTCGATGGTCGCTTCCAGGTCGCCCGCCTGGTCGGGATCGACCATGGCCGCCTCGAGCCTGGACATTTCCGCCGCCAGGGCGCTGACGGGCCCGACGCCATCCATCACCGCGGCGACCGCGCTCTGGCCTGACATCTCGCCGACATCCTGGCTGAAATAGCCGATCGTCATTCCGGGATCGATCGCCACCAGTCCGTCGTCCGGTTGCTCCTGACCGGTGATCATGCGGAACAACGTCGTCTTGCCGGCGCCGTTCGGACCGACCAGTCCGACCTTTTCGCCCTTCTGGACCCCCATCGAGGCCTCGATGAACAGGATCTGGTGGCCGTTTTGCTTGGAGATATTGTCGAGGCGGATCATGGGGCGGTCTGCTAGCCCGGGCCGGCGGAGAAGGCCAGCCTCAGAGCCGTCCCAAATTCCGGGCGCGGCGATTGGCCCGGGTGTCCGCCTGTCCCGGCCAGCGAGCGATCTTCCCCCACGACAGTTGGGTCTGCTGCGCTTACAGCCTCGCAAGCGCCGCCCCTAGGGAGAGCGCCTCAGCGGCCGTGAACCCACCGCCTAGTCGTCGCGGTGAACGCGTTCCCGGCGCTCGTGGCGTTCCTGCGCCTCGAGGCTGAGCGTCGCCGTGGGCCGCGCGTCGAGACGGGCGATGCCGATCGGCTCGCCGGTGTCTTCGCAATAGCCGTAGGAGCCATCGGCGATGCGGCGCAGGGCTTCGTCGATCTTGGAGATCAACTTACGCTGGCGATCGCGGGTCCGCAGTTCCAGGGATCGGTCGGTTTCCGACGTCGCCCTGTCCGCCAGATCCGGATGGTTCTCGGTTTCGCTCTGCAGGTGGACGAGAGTCTCGCGGGATTCCCGCAGGATGTCGTCTTTCCATGCCTGGAGCTTCTGCTTGAAGTACTCAAGCTGACGCTCGTTCATGAAGGGCTCGTCCTCGGAAGGAAGATAGCCCGCCTTACTAGCCATGACTGCGGCTGTGGTCATTTACGCCTCACGCCCCTGGAGTACCGCCCCTTTAGACACGCCGGGCGCTTATACCAAAACGAAATAACGATTCAACGAAGCTCGCGTCGCACGGACCATCAGGCCGCACGTCTAGCGCATTCCAGCTTGGCCAACTCTACGGCGGCCCGGGTTTCGATCTCGTCAAGAACCCCTTCCAGGCGAGCATCCTCGGTGCCCTCACGCTCGTCGCGGATCGCGATGCGCAGGGCGTCGAGCTTGCTCTCGGACATCTCGCCCGACAGCAGGCCCAGCTTCACGTCGTCGAGAACGTCCAGCAGACGGCCGGCGCGGCGCACCGCGCGGCGGCGGCGTTCCAGCGGCCCGCCCATCTCTTGCAACGCTAGGATGGCGTCCACATTCATGACCCCGGAGAGGCCGGTGGCGCGGGCCACCCGGGCCGGGGCCGGGGCGGCGCCGGCGGTCGGCAGGCTGAAGCCCTGCCCATCGGCGCCGCGGGGCTTTGTGGCCCCGTTCACCGATCCCACGCCGTTTGTTCCGTTGACCTTCATGGGTGAGTCGAACTCTTGACCTGACGTTTCGCCCTACTCATCGCGCCGGCATGCTTAGGGTATGGTTAATGCCGGGCAACTTCTGCCGCCACGGCGCGCCCTGCCGCCCGCGGCGAATCGCCAACCCCTGGAATCGCTGGGGTTTTTCCAGATCCCGGCTGGCACGTCCGTCGCATAGGCAAGAACGACTTCTTCCTGTTCGTTCGCCCCCGGGGTTTCATGCGTCGATCGCTTCACCTCTTCAGCGCCGTCCTGATGGCCGCCGCGCTCGCCGCCGGCCCGTCCTTCGCCAAGTCCCGCATCAAGGACATCGTGGAGTTCGAGGGTGTCCGCGAGAACATGCTGGTGGGCTACGGCCTGGTGGTGGGCCTGAACGGCACGGGCGACAGCCTGCGCAACGCCCCCTTCACCAAGCAGAGCCTGGAAGCCATGCTGGAGCGTCTGGGGGTCAACACCCGCGACGCCAACCTCAACACCAAGAACGTGGCGGCCGTTATGGTCACCGCCAAGCTGCCGGCCTTCGTGGCCACCGGCTCGCCCATCGACGCCAGCGTCTCGGCGCTGGGCGACGCCAAGAGCCTGCAGGGCGGCACCCTGCTGGTCACCCCGCTGCTGGGCGCCGATGGCCAGGCCTACGCCGTGGGCCAGGGCACGGTGCAGACCGGCTCGGTCTCGGCCGGCGGCGCCTCGGGTTCCTCGATCTCCAAGGGCGTGCCCACCGCCGGACGCATCGCCTCAGGCGCCATCGTCGAGCGGGAGATCGGCTTCCAGCTGGCCAGCATGGCCCAGATGCGCATGACCCTGCGCAACCCCGACTTCACCACCGCCAAGCGCATCGCCGACGTGATCAATGCGAAGTTCCCCGGCTGCGCGCGGGCCGACAACCCCACCATCGTCACCATTCAGCCGAACGCCGGCGCCAACATGGTCGGCTTCATCGCCCAGATCGAGAACCTCACCGTCGAGCCCGACGACGCCGCCAAGGTGGTGATCGACGAAGTGGCCGGCGTGGTGGTGATGGGCGACAATGTCCGCATCTCCACCGTCGCCATCGCCCAGGGCAACCTGACCATCAGCGTCCAGGAAAGCCCGGCGGTCAGCCAGCCCGCCCCCTTCAGCCAGGGCCAGACGACCACCGTGCCCCAGTCGGCGGTCTCGGTGGACGAGGAGAAGGGCAAGAAGCTGATCACCCTGCGCGAGGGCGCCTCGCTCTCGACCCTGGTGGCCGGTCTCAATGCCCTGGGGGTCACGCCGCGCGACATGATCTCCATCCTGCAGGCCATCAAGGCCGCGGGCGCCCTGCAAGCCGACATCGAGGTGATGTGATGGCCGACATCGCCGCCCCCGCCGTCAACCTGGCCCCCGCGCCGGTTCCCATGAGCGCCGCCGAACTGGCCAAGCGCGGCCAGATCGCCCAGACGGCCAAGGACTTCGAAGGCTCGTTCCTCACCGTCATGCTCGGTCAGATGATGAAGGACGTGAAGGTCTCCGAACCCTTCGGCGGTGGCGAGGGCGAAGACATGTTCAAGTCCTTCATGAACGAGGCCATGGCCAAGCAGGTCGTGAAGTCCGGCGGGGTCGGCATCGCCGACGACGTCGCCAAGGAAATGCTGAAGCTTCAAGGTTTGAGTTAGGAAATCACCATGGCCCTCTCCGCCCTGGACGCCGCCGACCGCGTCGAACAGCTGATCATCCTCACCGAGCGTCTGACCGAGCTGGTGGCCCTGGAGGCCCAGGCCTTCGAGCAGCAGCGCCCGCAGGAGGCGATGGCCCACATCGAGGAAACCTCGCGGCTGGCCAATATCTACCGCCACGAGTCGGCCCGCGTCCGCGCCAACCCGGCCATGGTGGCCGCCGCCCCGGTCGCCCAGCGCACCCGCCTGATCCGCGCCACCGAGGCCTTCGACAGCGTGCTGGCCCGCCAGGGCCGGGCGCTGGACGCCGCCCGCACGGTCACCGAGGGCCTGGTCAAGACCATCGCCAACGAGGTCGCCGCCCAGCGCACCACCGGCTCGGGCTACGGCCTCAAGGGCGCCCCCTCGGCCGCCGCCTCGGCCACCAGCATCACGCTGAACAAGCGGGCCTAGGCTTCGTCGCCGCTCTCATCCCCAATGGCGTCGGCCACCAGCTGGCGCCAGGTGGGGTCGGTGTCGTCCACCAGGTCGACGTCGTCCAGCAGGGCCACGCCGCCGCCGCCGTCGGGGAAAACGAGGCCCAGCACCTCCATGGACTCGCCGTCCTGCGTGTCATGGAACTCGGCCTGGACCGCCACGGCCGCCTGCTCCCCGTCCTCGCTCCACCAGATCAGCGGCTGCGGCAGGGGCATTTCGAGAACCCGAGCGTTCTGGGTGTCGGCGAGAGCGAAGATCGCCGCCCTCGCCTGGACGTCCTCCAGGGTCGCGACGCCCGAGGTGAAGGCCTTCAGCCGACCCCAGTCGTCGACGTCATAGCCGCCCTCGTCGTCGCTCATGGTCGCCTCCCGTTCGCCGCGACCCTAGCGGCGGGTCGGCGCGCCCGTCCACCGGCACGGATCAAAACACTTGTTTGAACCCCGCCCTTGGGTCTAGCCTGATCCCATCGCCGGGCCGTTCCGGCGGACGCGTTCTCAGGGCGGGGTGAAAGTCCCCACCGGCGGTAATGCCGACCAGCCTCCTTGCGAGGCGAAATCGGACGAGCCCGCGGGCGCCTGTCGGGCTTCGGCCTGCCAGGGACAGCAGACACCGGTGTGATCCCGGGGCCGACGGTTAGAGTCCGGTTATGAGAACCACTGCTGATGGGTCGCCACGCGTCTATGCGTGGACTCTCGATCCGTCGTCGGTGTGCCCCTGAGTCGTGGTTGAACCACCTTAGGGAACCGACCATGACCCAAGTTACCTACGAGCTGCCCACCGCCAACGGCGCCTATCGCCCCGCGCGCATCGCCTTCGTCCAGTCCTCCTGGCACCACAACATCGTCGACCAGGCCCGCAAGGGCTTCCTGGCGGAGATGGCCAAGCTGGGCTTCGCCGAGCACATGATCGATGTGTTCGAGACGCCGGGCGCCTTCGAGATCCCGCTCCACGCCCAGACGCTCGCCAAGACCACCAAGTACGCCGCCGTCGTCGGCTGCGCCCTGGTGGTGGACGGCGGCATCTACCGCCACGAGTTCGTCGCCGAGACCGTGGTCTCGGCCCTGATGCAGGTGCAGTTGAAGACCGAGGTGCCGATGTTCTCGGTGATCCTCACCCCGCACCACTTCCATGAGCACGACATCCACCAGGCCTTCTTCGCCGAGCACTTCGTCCAGAAGGGCGCCGAGGCGGCCATCGCCTGCGCCAAGACGCTGGAAGGCCTCCAACGCGTCACGGCGGCGGCGTGATGGAGGCGCCCACGGGGTTCGAACCCCACTATCGCAAGAGCCCCCTGACCGATCCCTGGGAGCCGCTCTACAGCCGCAAGACGGACGGCGCCGTGGTGCTGGGCCTGGAGGTCACGGAGGCCCACACCAACAGCCGCGGCTTCGTCCATGGCGGCCTGATCAGCGCGCTCGCCGACAACGCCATGGGCCTGTCCTGCGGCCATCGCCTCGGCGACGGCGCCCGCCTGGTGACGGTGAACCTCACCCTGGACTTCCTGGCCTCGGCCCAGGTCGGCCAGTGGCTGGAGTTCGACACCATCTTCGTCAAACCCGGCGGCAGCCTCTGCTTCGCGCAAGCCTTCGTCACGGCGGATGGCGAGCCGTGCGCGCGGGCGAATGCGGTGTTCAAGGTGGTGCGGAAGGTGAACTGACGGGACCTTGCTCAACCCCAATCCCGACCACAACCCCAACAACCGTCATCCCCGGGCTTGTCCCGGGGACCCAGGATCTCCGCCTCTCCGCAGACAGCACGGCCAACGCCCAGCCATCTGCTGCAGCTCGGAGATCATGGGTGGCCGGGACAAGCCCGGCCATGACGGTCAGAGGGATTGTAATTTTCGTCGCGCTTGCAAAGCTCCACCATGCACACCGAGGGCGCCAACGCCGTCTACATCCTGGCGAGCCGCAAGCACGGCACGCTCTACATCGGCGTCACCAGCAACCTCATCCAGCGCGTCAGCCAGCACCGGGAAGGCCTGCGCCCTGGCTTCACCGAGACCTACGGCGTCAAACGACTGGTCTGGTACGAGCGCTTCGACGGCATCATCGAGGCCATCCGGCGCGAGAAGTCGCTGAAGAAGTACCGCCGCGACTGGAAGATCAACCTGGTCGAGGAGGCGAACCCCAACTGGGAGGACCTCTATGAGAGCCTGTTTGCGGAACCCAGGGGCCCGTTGACGCCGTAGCCACTGCGCTACCCCCTTCCCAACCGTCATGGCCGGCCTTGTGCCGGCCACCCATGATCTCCGTTGTTCAGCAAGCTGGCAGGGCGCCGCCGCGCGCTCTACGGAAAGACAGAGATCATGGGTCCCCGGGACAAGCCCGGGGATGACGGGTCAGGGGGGATTCTAGGTGGGGAACTACCCCTCCAGCTTGTCCTGCGTCTTGGTTTCGAAGTCGCTGGCCTCGTGGCGTTCGCGCAACTGCGACGAGGGCTCGCCGAAGGTGCGGTTGACCATGCGGCCGCGCTTGACCGCCGGCCGCTCGGCGATCTGGTCGGCCCAGCGATTGACGTTCTTGTAGGACGCCACGTCCAGGAACTCCCCGGCCTCGTAGAGCACGCCCTTGGCCATGCCGCCGTACCAGGGCCAGATGGCCATGTCGGCGATGGTGTAGTCGGCCCCGCCCACGTACTCGGCCTCGGCGAGCCGGCGGTCCAGTACGTCCATCTGCCGCTTCACCTCCATGGCGTAGCGGTTGATGGCGTATTCGATCTTCATCGGCGCATAGGCGTAGAAGTGCCCGAACCCGCCGCCCAGGAACGGCGCCGAGCCCATCAGCCACATCAGCCAGGACATGCATTCCGCGCGAGCCGCCGGCTCGGTGGGCAGGAAGGCGTCGCCGAACTTCTCGGCCAGGTGGATCAGGATCGCGCCGCTCTCGAACACCCGGATCGGCTCAGGCCCCGAGCGGTCCAGCAGGGCCGGGATCTTGGAATTGGGATTGATCGCCACGAAGTCGGAGCCGAACTGGTCCCCGGTGCCGATATTGATCAGCCAGGCGTCGTACTCGGCGCCGGTGTGTCCGAGCGCCAGCAGCTCCTCCAGCATGATGGTCACCTTCACCCCGTTGGGGGTGCCCAGCGAATAGAGCTGCAGCGGATGGCGCCCCACCGGCAGCGCCTTCTCGGCCGTGGGGCCCGCGATCGGCCGATTGATCGCCGCGAACCGTCCGCCGCTCTCCTTGTCCCAGGTCCACACCTTGGGCGGAACGTAGCTCTCGGGGAAATTGGTCATGGTCGTGCCCTCCCAGGCGGATCGCGGCTTGGCGTAAGAGTGCGATGTGGGGTGCGCCAAGTCCAATGGGAAGGCCGCGCGCGGCGCTCCGTCCGTCTCCGGATCAATTGTCACCGACCCGTCGCGTCACTGACGCTGAACCCCAACATCACGGTGACGCCGCCGTCACGGAGCGTCCCTAAGCGCCGTCGCATAACTGCAACCGGGGGCGCAGATGTCCAAATTCCAATCCATGCCGAACCTGATGGCCGCGCTTCTGGCCACCTCCGCGCTCTGCGCGCCCGCCGCGGCGCTCGCGCAGACGGACGTCGAGGAGATCGTGGTCACCGGCCAGCGCGAGGCCCAGCGCGCCGCCATCGCCGTGAAGCGCTCGGAGTTCGTCGTCGCCGACGTGGTCTCCGCCGACGACATCGGCAAGCTGCCCGACCACAACACCGCCGCCGCCCTGCGCCGCATCCCCGGCATCTCGGTGATGGAAGACCAGGGCGAGCCGCGCTTCCCGGTGATCCGCGGCCTGCGCTCCACCTATAACCGCACCACCGTCGACGGGGCCCTGCTGGCCTCGGTGGACGAGACCGGCCGCACCGTGCCCATGGACATCGTCCCCTCGGTGATGGCCGGACGCCTGGAGGTGATCAAGACCGTCACCCCCGAGGAGGACGGCAACGCCATCGGCGGCGTCATCAACGTCACCACCCGCTCGGCCTTCGACGCCGGCCGGCCGTTCTTCAACGGCATGGCCTCCTACGGCGACTATGAGCGCAGCGGCGGCGTGCGCAACGACAAGCCCTCCTACCGCCTGGCCTTCGCGGCGGGCGCCACCTTCGGCGCCGAGGATCAGTGGGGCGTGGTCGTCGGCGCCTCCCACGAGCAGCTGGACTACGACATCCCGCAGGTGGAATCCCAGGCCCCCTCGGTGCGGGAATACACCGCCGCCGGCGCTCCGGTCCTCTCGGGCGCCCCCACCGGTAACGGCATCCAGGTGCCCACCTTCAGCCGACTGTTCTGGTACAACAACACCAAGCAGCGCAGCGGCGTGAACGCCAAGATCGAGTACCGCCCCACCGACGACTTCCGCTGGGACGCCTCGGGCCTGTTCGCCCGCATGGAGGACGATGAGGAGCGGATCGAGTACCGCATCGAGCCCCTGGGCAATGTGTCGGCCCAGACCCCCACCAGCGGCGCCTTCGCCCGCGGCCGCGGCGTCATCCAGTTGAACCAGCCGATCACCCGGCGCGAGATCGGCCTGCTCCGCACCGGCTTTGCCTGGGACTTCGCCCCGCAATGGAAGGCCGACGGCGATCTGGTCTATTCCGTGGCCGGCCTGGAGGTCCCCAACCACTCAGTGGAGTTCCGCACCGTCGACACGGCGGCGGCGAACTACGCCTTCACCTATGACACCACCAACCCGCTGTTCCCGGTCTTCACGCCGGTGACCGAGGCCAATCTGCGCAACCCCGCCAACTACGTGCTGCAACAGCACCGCGACGCCCAGGACAAGACCGACGAGAAGACCAGCCAGGCCCGCCTCAACCTCAGCTTCGACGACGGGGCCGAAGACCGCAGCCTGAAGGCCAAGTTCGGCGCGGTCCTGCGCTCCACCCAGCGGGAGTTCACCTCCAGCCAGACCAACTACCGGGCCGGCGCCGGCTTCATCTACACCCTGGCCGAGGTCGACACCGCCGGCCCCAGCGAGATCATCGCCGACCGCTACCGGGTCACCCCGCGCATCGGCGCCGACGAGGCCATGGCGTTCTTCCAGGCCAATCGCGGCCGCTTCACCACCACCGTGGCCGCCCCCACCGGCGACTATGAGGTCAAGGAAGACGTCTATGCCGGCTACGGCCAGGCCAGCTACAAGATCGGCGACCTGACCCTGCTGGGCGGCCTGCGCTATGAGCGCACCAAGGTCGAATCCGACGCGGTCCGCAACACCGCCGGCGTGCTCACCCCGGTCAGCAACTCGGGCGACTACGGCGACTGGCTCCCCAGCGCCCACCTGCAGTGGAACGCGACCGAGAACCTGATCGTCCGCGCCGCCTGGACCAACACCATCGGCCGCCCGGACTACAGCTCGCTCGCCGCCACCGAGGGCCTGGATTTCACCGGCGCCACCCCCACCCTGTCGCGCGGCAATCCCAACCTGAAGGCCCGCGAAAGCCAGGGCTTCGACCTGTCGGTGGAGTACTACCCGCAGGACGGCCTGATCTCGCTGGCGGTGTTTTCCAAGGACATCAAGAACGAGATCTTCACCCTCACCTCCACCGAGACCCTGGATGTCGGCCGGGGCCCGGAGAACGTCATCGTCGCCACCCCGCGCAACGCCGAGACGGCCAAGATCAAGGGCGTGGAGTTCGCGGTGCAGCAGGCCTTCACCTTCCTGCCGGCGCCCTTCGACGGCTTCGGCTTCAATGGCAACCTGACCTGGCTGGACACCGAGTTCACCTTCCTGACCTCGGCCGGCCCCCGCACGACGGGCCTGTTCCAGCAGCCGGAGATCACCACCAACGAGAGCGTCTACTACCAGCGCGGTCCCTTTGAGGCCCGGGTGTCGCACAACTATATCGGCGGCCAGCTGGAGACGATCAACGACGCCAACCCCAATTCCGACCAGTACTGGAAGGGCCGCCACGTCTTCGACGCCAGCATCTCCTGGCGCTTCAATGACAACCTGACCCTCTTCGCCGAGGGCCAGAACCTCTCCAACACCGGCCGCCAGGAAGTCACCGGCCCGGGCCGCAAGTACCTGCAGGAGTGGGCCAACTACGGCCGCACCTACTGGATCGGCGCGGCGATGAACTTCTAGGATACGCCTGATGCTGACCGCTCTGTTCGCCGGCCTGGCCTCCCTGGCCGCCGCCCTCGCCGATCCAGCGGCGGCGGCGGCTCCGCAGGCGGCCGAGGCGCCCGCCCCGGCCTTCGCCTCCCAGGCCCCGACCGTGCGGCGCTACGCCAGCACCGCCACCCAGGGCGCGGCGGTGGGGCCCCGGGACATCTACGCGGTCAGCAACTTCCGCCTGGTCCGCTACGACAAGGCCACCGGTGAACAACGCGCGGCATGGACCGGCGACAAGGCCCGCTTCCCGCACATCAATTCGTGCGCGGTGATCGCCCGGGACCTGGTCTGCGCCAGCTCCAACTTCCCGGCCACGCCCCAGGTCAGCACGGTGGAGATCTTCGATCCCCAGACCCTGGCCCACCGCCGCAGCGTCTCGCTGGGCCTCGGCACGGGCTCCATCACCTGGATCGACCGCCACGACGGCGCCTGGTGGGCGATGTTCGCCAACTATGACGGCCGGGGCGGCGAGCCGCCGCGCGACCACCGCCACACCACCCTGGTGAAGTTCGACGACCAGTGGCGCAGGCTTGAGGCCTGGGCCCTACCCGCCACCGTCCTGGCCCGGGTCGCCCCGATGAGCGTCTCCGGCGGCGGCTGGGGCCCCGACGGCCGCCTCTATCTGAGCGGCCACGACCACCCCGAACTCTATGTCATGGCCCTGCCGGCCGGCGGCGGGGTCCTGGACCACACCGCCACGATCGGCATGGACGCCGAGGGCCAGGCCATCGACTGGGACGAAAGCCAGCCCGGCATGCTCTACGGCATCACGCGGCGCACCCGCGAGATCCTGGCGATGCGGGTGGTGGGGAAGTAGGCCGCGAGGTTCGAGGCCCCCTCACGAGGTGTTCACCGCCCCGCGCCGCTTGCCCGCGCGCACGCCCGCCCAGCCTGCTATTCAAGCCGCGACATCCACATCGCGAATCCGCCATGACCTCGAGCCGCCGCCCCCCCTCCGTCCTGCGCGCCTTCTTCAAGAGCGAGGCGGCCGGGGGACTGATCCTGATGGGGGTCGCGGCCCTGGCCCTGGTGGTGGCCAATTCGCCGCTGGCCGAGGCCTATTTCGCCACCCTGCACACCGCGGTTGCCGGGCTGGACGTGCTGCACTGGATCAATGACGGCCTGATGGCGGTGTTCTTCCTGCTGGTGGGCCTGGAGATCAAGCGCGAGGTGGTGGACGGCGAGCTCTCCACCTGGCCGCGGCGCATCCTGCCCGGCGTCGCGGCGGCCGGCGGCATGCTGGTCCCGGCCGTGGTCTATCTGGCCTTCCAGGGCGGCGATCCGGTGACGATGCACGGCTGGGCCATCCCGGCGGCCACCGACATCGCCTTTGCGCTGGGCATCCTGTCCCTGCTGGGCAAGCGGGTGCCGGTCTCGCTGAAGGTGTTCCTCACCGCCCTGGCGATCATCGATGACCTGGGCGCCGTGCTGATCATCGCCTTCTTCTACACCTCCGACCTGGCGATGTGGGCCCTGGCCGGGGCCGGCGTGGCCCTGGCCGCCCTGGTCGCCATGAACCGCCTGAAGGTTACGGCGCTCACCCCCTATCTGGTGGTCGGCGCCGTCCTCTGGTGGCTGACCCTGCAGTCGGGCGTCCACGCCACCCTGGCCGGGGTGGCGCTGGCCCTGACCATTCCGCTGCGGCGCAGCCTGGCCGTGCCGGACGACGCCCATTCCCCCCTGCACCGGCTGGAACACGCCATCCAGCCCTGGGTCGCCTTCCTGGTGGTGCCGATCTTCGGCTTCGCCAACGCCGGGGTCTCCTTCGCGGGCCTCAGCTTCAGCGCCCTGCTGGCGCCCGTGCCGCTCGGCGTGGCGGCGGGCCTGTTCCTGGGCAAGCAGGTGGGCGTCTTCGGCTCGGTCTGGCTGCTGGTGCGCCTGGGCCTTGCCGAGCGGCCGGCGCGGGCCACCTGGCGGCAGGTCTATGGCGTGGCGGTGCTGTGCGGCATCGGCTTCACCATGAGCCTGTTCATCGGCCTGCTGGCCTTCAAGAGCCCGGAGCTGCAGGAGGCCACCAAGCTGGGGGTCCTGGCCGGGTCGCTGCTGTCGGCGGGCCTGGGCTGGGCCATCCTGCGCAAGGCGCCTGCCCTCAGCAGGGGCAGCGAAGCGCCATAGCCAGGTCCACCAGCCCGCGCAGCCAGGGGGCGTCAGCGCTCACCCACACCTGCCCGCCCAGCGCCAGGTGGACCAGCAGGTCGGCCAGCCGCATCAGCCGACGTCCTTGAGCATCTTCTCCACCGAGGCCAGACGGGTGCGGACGTCCAGCAGGGTGGCCGACATCGAGTCCAGCGCCGTGGCGGTCTCAGCCTGGGTCGAGACCGCGCGCTCGGCGATCAGCCGATAGGCGTTGTCCTCGGTCAGCCGGGCGCGGGCCTGGGCGACGCTGGCGAAATAGCGCATCGCGAACACCGCCAGGATGGTGGCGAAGATCAGGCCGAGGCTGGCGAAATAGACGGGGGTTTCCATGGCTTCTCTCAGGTCTCGGATTTAGGGGTCAGGCTGGCCGCCGCGATGGCGATGGCCGCCGGGGTCAGGGTCAGAGCGAAATCAGACGCCTCGAAATAGTTCAGCGCCTTGCCGTCGGCCGACAGCTCCAGCTGGCTGTTGACCAGGCCGGCCTCCTCCAGCTTGGCCAGGTGCAGGTGCAGCAGCGGCCGGCTGATGCCGATCTCCCGGGCCAGCCGGCTCACATACTGCCGCCCGCCCCCGTGCAGGGCCGCGACAATGCGCAACCGATGCGGATTGGCCAGCGCCGACAGCTGGGTCAGCAGCAGGTCTCCGGCAGGGGGTGGCGTCGATTTCATGTGTAAGAATTATCTGACGCATGTCAGGGAGTCAAGCGCTCAAAGAACCTTCTCCCCTTGCGGGAGAAGGTGGCCGGTCAGCGACCGGTCGGATGAGGGGTCGCGCTCCCCTCTCAGCGCATTTCCCAACCGCCCTAGTCCGATAGGCCTATCGACCCCTCATCCGACCCTGCTCCGCAGGGCCACCTTCTCCCGCAAGGGGAGAAGGTAAACGGTCCTTGCCAACCGGCGTTCGCTCAGCCACCTTGCCCCCCACCAAAGGGAAGACCTCGAGATATGAGTACCGGCTGCATCGCGGGCTGAACGCCCCACCGCACACGCCGCGCCACACCGCGCGGCCCGTACTCACAGATCTCGCCCCTACGGTAACCCATGGCATTTTTGCGCAATGACGCGATCAATCGCGTCAACCTGCATTCCGGCGTCCAGGCCTTGGCCCAGGGCGCGGGGAGCATCTTCTTCTTCGTCCTGATGCTGAAGGCCGGCGTCTCGGTCCCCCACGCCCTGCTGGCCCAGGCGGCCATCGTCACCGGCCGCTTCGTCCTGCGGCCCCTCATGCTGCCGCTGGCCAAGCGGTTCGGGCTCAAGCCGCTGCTGATCGGGGGCGCCTTGATGATGGCCCTGCGCTTCCCCCTGCTGGCGGAGGTGCGCGGGATCGACGCGGCTCTCATCGCCCTGCTGGCGGTCACGGCGGTGGCGGAGCTCAGCTA
The DNA here is from genome assembly GCF_030651185.1 of Phenylobacterium sp. Lineage (GTDB taxonomy): Bacteria > Pseudomonadota > Alphaproteobacteria > Caulobacterales > Caulobacteraceae > Phenylobacterium. The sequence goes on along the minus strand of NZ_JAUSCJ010000035.1, from coordinate 37,403 downwards.
TTGGCTGGCCTACAACACCTATTTCGCCATGCTCGGCGACGACGAGCACCGCGGCCACCAGGTGGCGGCCCGCGAGGCCTTCATCGCCGTGCTCAGCATCGCCTCCCCGCTGCTGGGGACCTGGGCCCTGCTGACGCTGGGACCGCGCTGGGCCTTCGCCGGCATCGCGGTGATCCAGGCGCTTGCCGTCCTGCCGCTGCTGGCCCTGCCCAACATGGCGGTGATCCCCCACGCGCCCGGCGCCCTGCGCGCCTCGCGGCTGGCCTTCGCCCTGATCGCCATCGATGGCTGGTTCGACGCCTGCTACTTCTTCGTCTGGGAGATCGCCCTGTTCCTGTCGCTGGGCGAAAGCATCGCCGCCTATGGTGGGGCTATGGCCCTGGCCGGCCTGGTTGGGGCCTGCTTCGGCCTCTGGGTCGGCCGCCATGTGGACGGCGGCGGCGGACGGCGCGCCGTGCTGATCGCCTATTCCGTGGCCGCGGCCCTGGTGATCGCCCGCGCCGGCAGCCTGCCGACCCCGTGGCTGGCGGTGGCGGCCCACGCGCTGGGCGCAGTGCTCATGCCCCTGCTGCTGCCGCCCCTGGGCGCCGCAGCCTACACCCTCGCCAAGGCTTCGCCCTGCCCCTTCCGCTTCCACATGGCCACCGAGGGCGGCTGGGATATCGGCTGCGCCGGAGCCTGCGTGACCGCCGCGGCCCTGATCAGCCTGGGGACCCCGATGAGCGTCCCCATCCTGCTGGCCCTGCCCGCCGTGGCGGCGGGATTCGCCCTGCTGTGGCGGTATTTTGGAGGGTTGAGAGTGGCCTCATAACAATCGTCATCCCGGCCGCAGCGAAGCGGAGAGCCCGGACCCAGGGGCCGAGATCAATCCCCCCGGGTCCCGGGTCTCCCTGCGGTCGCCCGGGATGACGGCGGAATCTGAAGCACCACCTCCCGCTCCATCCCGATCGCCTCGAGGAAATCCCGGTCGTGGCTCACCACCAGGATCGCCCCGTCATAGCCCCGCAGCGCGGCCTCTATTGCCGCCAGCGAGTCGAGGTCCAGGTGGTTGCTGGGCTCGTCCAGGATCAGCAGCTGCGGCGAGGCCTCCGCGCACAGCACGCAGGCCAGGGCCGCTCGCAGCCGCTCGCCGCCGCTCAGGCTCCCGACGCGCTTGTCGCCGGCCACATTGCGGAACAGGAACCGCGCCAGGGCGGCGCGAGCGGCATTGTCGCCCGCGGTGGGATTGAGCCGCCGGAAGGCCGCCACCAGGGTCTCGTCGTCCCGCAGCATCGCCGTCTTCTGGTCCAGCAGCGCCGCCCGCACCCCGAGCGTCACCCGCCCCGAGGCCGGCTCAAGCTCGCCCACCGCCAGCCGGATCAGCGTCGTCTTGCCCGCCCCGTTGGGCCCGGTCACCGCCACCCGCTCAGGCCCGGTCATCCGCAAATCGAAGGCCAGCCTGGGCCCGCCGGGATGGGCGAAGCTCACGTCCTCGAAGGCCAGCACCCCCTTGCCCGCCGCCAGCCCCGAGGGCGGCAGGTCAAAGGCCAGCCGCCGCAGCCGCTCCACCCTGCCCTGCGCCTGCGCCAGCTCGGCGCCGGCCTGCTCGGCCAGCTTCTCCGCCAGCCGCCCCTCGCGGGCCCCGGAGTTTTCCGCCCGCTCGGCCATGGCCCCCAGCAGGATCTTCGGGGCGCTGCCCGAGGCGGCGAAGCGCTTGCCGGCCGCGTCGCGCCGCGCCTTCTTCTCCCGCGCCCCCTGCGCCTCGCGAGCGACGCGGGCTACCGTTCGCTCGGCGCTGGCCAGGTCCTGATCGGCGGCGGCTTCCTCCTGCGCCTTGCGCTCCAGATAGAGGTCGTAATCGCCGCCATAGACCCTGGCGCCCAGGCTCGACAGTTCGACGATGCGGTCCATCTCCCGCAGCAGGGCGCGGTCGTGGCTGACCACGATGGCGCCGCCCTTCCAGCCGCGCAGCACGCGGGCCACCATCGCCCGGGCCTCGGCGTCGAGGTTGTTGGTGGGTTCGTCCAGCGCGATCAGGTCAGGTTCGGCGATCAGCAGGGCGGCCAGCGCCAGTCGCGTCGCCTCCCCGCCGCTCAGGGTGGCGGCGTCGCGGTCCACATGTTGGCCGGCCAGGCCCACCGCCGCCAGGGCCTGCGCGATGCGGGAATCCAGGTCCCACAAGGCGTTGTCGAAGTCGTCCTCCGAACCGCGCGACGCCTCGATGCGCACCTGTCGGTCAATGTCGGCCCTGACGCCAAGCAGGTCAGCGACCGTGGCGCCCGCCGGCGGGCTCATCGCCTGGCGCAGCACCCCGATCCGCCCTCGGACCACCACGGACCCTGACACCGGCGCCAGCTCGCCGGTGATCAGCCGCAACAGCGTGGTCTTGCCCACGCCATTGCGCCCGACGAGGCCGGTGCGTTCGGCCCCGAAGGCGAGGTTCAGATTGTCGAAAAGGCTTACGCGGTCAGGCGTTGCGTACGAGAGACGCTCGAGGGTCAGATGGGCGGGCATGGGCGACCTTGGGGGCATGGGCGTTCGGGACGAGGCGGCGTTCCGTCGGCGTGCGCATGGTCGTCAGGCTCCTTCTGAGGCCACCAGGATAGGCCGCAGGCCCACCTCGCGCAATCCGGACCCGGCATCCCCGCGCCCCCTTGAGCGGGCGGCGGAATGGCCCGACTCCTCCCTCCATGACCACCGACATGTCCGACCTCGACCGCTACGGCTGCGCCGTCCTCCCCGGCCTCCTGACCCCGGCCGCCTGCCGCGACCTGGCCACCCTCTACGCCGCCGAGCAGGGCTTCCGTAGCCGGGTGGTCATGGGCCGCCACGGCTTCGGCCAGGGCGAGTACCGCTACTTCAGCTACCCCCTGCCAGGCCCGGTCCAGGCCCTTCGCGAGGCCCTCTATCCCCAGCTGGTGGAGATCGCCAACCGCTGGAACGAGACGATGGGCGTCGACGTCCGCTACCCCTTGCAGCACAAGGCATACCTCTCCCGCTGCCACGCCGCCGGCCAGGTTCGCCCCACCCCGCTGCTGCTCCAGTATGGGCCGGGCGATTACAACTGCCTGCACCAGGACCTCTATGGCGAGCACGTCTTCCCCCTGCAGGTGGCCGTCCTGCTGTCGGAGCCCGGCGAGGACTTCACCGGCGGCGAATTTGTCCTGACGGAACAACGGCCTCGCATGCAGTCCCGCGCCGAGGTCGTGCCCCTGCGCCAAGGCGACGCCGTGGCCTTCGCCGTCCACCATCGCCCGGTCCAGGGGACCCGCGGCGCCTATCGCGTGAGCATGCGCCACGGCGTCAGCCGCCTGCGCAGCGGTCAGCGCCATACGCTGGGGATCATCTTCCACGACGCGGCTTGAGCCTTGCCTTGAGGCTCGGAACGGCCAAGGCTCAGGCCTTCAGTTGGGGAGTTCCGCCTTGCACCGTTTGACCGTTTCGCTCGCGATCCTGTGGGCCTCCTGCGCCCTGCCCGCGCTGTCGGCCACCCCCGCCGCCGAGGCCCACAAGGCGGCCATCGTCCTGGACACCCACTTCGACACCCCGGCCAACTTCCACCGCCCCGGCTGGGACATGCTGGACCGCCACTCGGTGGAGGCCGACGGCAGCCAGGTGGACTATCCGCGCATGGTGGACGGCGGGGTCGACGGCGGCTTCTTCGCCATCTTCACCCCGCAGGGCGCCCGCACCCCCGAGGGGGACGCCAAGGCCCGCGACGCGGCCCTGCTGCGGGCCGTCGAGATCCACGAAATGGTGGCCAAGCACGGCGCGAAATTCGCGCTGGCCACCAAGGCCGAAGAGGCCGCCCCCATCCTCGCGGCGGGCAAGAAGGTGGTCTTTATCAGCATGGAGAACAGCCAGCCGGTGGAGGCCGACCTCACCCTGATGCAGACGTTTTATGTGCTCGGCGTCCGCATGATGGGGCCCATCCACTTCCTCAACAACGACCTGGGCGACTCCTCCACCGACCCCAAGGGCAAGGAGTGGAACGGCCTGAGCCCCAAGGGAAAAGCCTTCGTCGCCGAGGCCAACCGGCTGGGGGTGGTGCTGGACGCCAGCCATGCGTCGGACGAGGTCCTGGACCAGATGCTGGCGCTCTCCACCACCCCGCTGATCCTGTCCCACTCAGGCCTGGACGCCATCTTCGACCACCCCCGCAACATCGATGACAACCGGCTGAAGGCGCTGGCCGCCAAGGGCGGGGTGATCCAGATCAACGCCTTCTCCAACTACATGGTCGCCTCGCCCAAGATCCCCGAGCGCGACGCCGCCATGGCCGAGCTGATGAAGTCCATCGGCGTCGGCGGCCGCGACATGACGCCGGCCCAGCGCAAGGCCTTCCTCGACGGCCGCAAGGCCATCGACGCCAAGTGGCCCGTGCCCCGCGCCAATCTCGACGACTTCATGAAGCACATGCTGCACGCCATTCAGGTGGCCGGCATCGACCATGTCGGGGTCTCCGGCGACTTCGACGGCGGTGGCGGCATCGCCGGCCTGGAGGACGTCACCGACTACCCGAAGATCACCGAACGCCTGATCGCCGCCGGCTATTCCAAGGACGACGTCGCCAAGGTCTGGGGCGGCAACGCCCTGCGGGTCCTGAAGGCGGCCGCCGACGCCCGCACCGCCAAATAGCGGGGCTTGCCTGACGCGGGGACCAGGCGTCCAGATTGCCCTCACAGGCCGGCGTTGGATCGGCCGCAAAGGGAGACGCGCATGGACCTCGGCCTCAAGGACAAGACCATCTTCGTGGCCGGCGCCAGCCGCGGCATCGGACTGGGGATCGTGGAGGCCTGTCTGGCGGAGGGCGCCAAGGTGGCGATCACCGCCCGCGGCGCCGAGGCGCTGGAAGAGACCCGCGCCCGGCTCGCGGCCCAGTACGGCGAGGACAAGCTCTGGGCCATGTCCGGCGACATGCGCGACACCGCTGTCATCGAGAAGGCCCTGGCCGGGGCGGAGGCGGCGCTCGGGCCCATCTTTGGCGCGGTGGCCAATGTGGGCCTGCACCCTTGCCCGCCCGGGACTGAGGTGGACGACGACACCTGGGACGCCGGCTTCTCGCAGAACCTGGGCTCGGCCTGGCGGCTGGCGCGGGGCGCCTACCGGATGATGGCGCCGCGCGGCGAGGGCGCGATCCTGTTCATCAGCTCCATCGCGGGCCTGGGCGCGTTGGGCACGCCGCTGACCTACGGCACCGCCAAGGCGGCGATGAACCACCTGACCAAGGAACTGGCCCACATCACCGGCGCCACCGGGGTGCGGGTCAACGCCATCGCGCCCGGCAACATCGTCTTCCCCGGCGGCGACTGGGAACAGCGCGCCAACGGCCCCCGCGCCGCGGCCTGGACCCGCTGGCTGGAGCGCGAGGTGCCGATGAAGCGGTTCGGCAGGCCCGAGGAGATCGGCGCGGCGGCCGCCTTCCTGCTCAGCCCCCAGGCCAGCTTCGTGCATGGCGCCGTGGTGCCGGTGGACGGGGGTCAGACCCGATGACCTACGAACACCTGGACCTCCGCGTCGAGGGCGATGTCATCTGGGCCACCATGAACCGGCCCGAGCGGCTGAACGCCTTGAACCGCAAGCTGGTGGAGGAACTGCGCGACTTCTTCGTCGGCCTCTACTGGCGGCGGGATGTCCGCGTCGTGGTGCTGGCCGGCGCGGGCGGGGCCTTCTGCGCGGGGCTGGACCTGAAGGAGCGCGCCGGCTCCAACGAGGGCGGCAAACGCTCGGTGGGGGCGAGCCTCACCGGCCAGCGGCAGATCAGTGAGATCGTCATCGCCATGCGCCGCTGCCCACAACCGATCATCGCCTGTGTCGACGGCGCGGCCAGCGGCGGCGGCTTCGCCCTGGCGCTAGCCTCCGATGTGCGGCTGGCGACCCCGCGGACGCGCATGAACGCCGCCTTCATCCGCATCGGGCTGTCGGCCTGCGATATCGGGGTCAGCTATTTCCTGCCCCGCATGGTCGGCAGCTCGGTGGCCGCCGAGTACATGCTGACCGGCCGCTTCATCGAGGCCGAGCGGGCCTATCAGCTGGGCCTGATCAGCCGCGTCGTCGCGCCCGAGGCCCTGGAAGCCGAAGGCGCGGCCTTCGCCGCCGACATGCTCAACGCCACGCCGCTGGGCCTGCGGCTCACCAAGGAGGCGCTGAACCACGCCATCGACGCCAATGGCCTGGAGGCGGTGATCGCCATGGAGGACCGCAACCAGATCCTCTGCGCCCAGGACGACGACTTCGGCGAGGGCGTCCGTGCCTTCCTGGAAAAACGCCCGCCGGTCTACGAGAAACGCGAAGCCTGATCCCTGCTGACAGATTCTGGCAGTTGGCGCGTTAGAGTCCGCGCGCGACCACGGCGGGCGGGAGGTGGGAACAGGTGTCCATGCGACATTTGTTCCCGCATTGTTCCCATGTTATCCGTGAGTCCGTTCACTACATTAAGCGGTCCCGTCGAGACCCTCGGCGGGTGAAGAGCGTTTCAGGACAACATGGCCGAACAGCTGAACTTCATCCGCGTGCGCGGCGCGCGTGAGCACAATCTGAAGAACGTCAACGTGGACATTCCGCGGGGCGAGCTTGTCGTGCTGACCGGCCTGTCGGGGTCGGGCAAGAGTTCGCTCGCCTTCGACACCATCTACGCCGAGGGCCAGCGCCGTTATGTCGAGAGCCTGTCGGCCTATGCGCGCCAGTTTCTGGAGCTGATGTCCAAGCCGGACGTGGACCTGATCGAGGGCCTGTCGCCGGCCATCTCCATCGAGCAGAAGACCACCAGCCGCAATCCGCGCTCGACGGTCGGCACGGTCACCGAGATCCACGACTACATGCGCCTGCTGTGGGCGCGCGTCGGCGTGCCCTATTCACCGGCCACCGGCCTGCCGATCGAGAGCCAGACCGTCTCCATGATGGTCGACAAGCTAACCGCCCTGCCCGAGGGCGAGCGGCTCTATCTGCTGGCGCCGGTGGTGCGCGGCCGCAAGGGCGAGTACCGCAAGGAGATCGCCGAGTGGCAGAGGGCCGGCTTCCAGCGGCTGAAGATCGACGGCGAGTTCTTCCCCATCGAGGACGCGCCCGTCCTGGACAAGAAGTTCAAGCACGACATCGACATCGTGGTGGACCGGCTGGTGACCAAGGCCGGCCTCGAGGGCCGCTACGCCGACAGCCTCGAGACCGCCCTGAAGCTGGCCGAGGGCATCGCCGTGGCCGAATGGGCCGACAAGGCCGAGGGCGAGACCGAGCCGCGGCGCCTGCTGTTCTCCGAGAAGTTCGCCTGCCCGGTCTCCGGCTTCACCATCAGCGAGATCGAGCCGCGGCTGTTCTCCTTCAACAACCCCTACGGCGCCTGCCCGGTCTGCGACGGCCTGGGGATGAAGCTGGCCTTCGACGCCGACACCATCGTGCCCGACAAGGACAAGTCCCTGCACAAGGGGGCCATCGCGCCGTGGTCCAAGGGCCCCTCGCCCCTCTACACCCAGACCCTGCAGGCCCTGTCGCGGCACTATGGCTTCTCGATGGACGAGCCGTTCTACAAGCTGCCCGACCAGGCCAAGAAGGTGGTCCTCTACGGATCGGGGACCGACAAGATCAAGTTCGTCTATGACGACAACGCCCGGAAATACGAGGTCAACAAGACCTTCGAGGGCGTGCTGCCCAATCTGGAGCGCCGCTGGCGGGAGACCGACTCATCCTGGGTGCGTGAGGAGTTGGGCCGCTATCAGTCCGAGACGCCCTGCGAGGCCTGCGAAGGCTATCGTCTGAAGCCGGAGAGCCTGGCGGTGAAGATCGCCGGCCAGCATGTCGGCCAGGTCTCACGGCTGTCGATCCGCCATGCCGAGGAATGGTTCACCGGCCTGGAGACCAGCCTCACCGACAAGCAGATGGAGATCGCGCGGCGGATCCTGAAGGAGATCAATGATCGCCTGCGGTTCCTGGTGAACGTCGGCCTGGACTATCTGAACCTCAGCCGCGCCTCGGGCACGCTGTCGGGCGGCGAGAGCCAGCGCATCCGCCTGGCCAGCCAGATCGGCTCAGGGCTGACCGGTGTGCTCTACGTGCTGGACGAGCCCAGCATCGGCCTGCACCAGCGCGACAACACCCGCCTGCTCACCAGCCTCAAGGGCCTGCGCGACCTCGGCAACTCGGTGCTGGTGGTGGAGCATGACGAGGAGGCGATCATGACCGCCGACTACGTCATCGACATGGGCCCGGCCGCCGGAATCCACGGCGGCGAGATCATCGCCGAGGGCACCGCCGCCCAGGTGATGGCCAACCCCAAGAGCATCACCGGCCAGTACCTGTCGGGCGCCCGCGAGATCGAGGTGCCCCAGGACCGCCGCCCGATCTCCAAGAAGAAGGTGCTGCGGGTCGTGGGCGCCACCGGCAACAATCTGAAGAACGTGACGGCCGAGATCCCGGCCGGGACCTTCACCTGCATCACCGGGGTGTCGGGGGGCGGCAAGTCCACCTTCACCATCGAGACCCTGTACAAGGCCGCGGCCCGCCGGCTGCACAACGCCTCGGACGCGCCCGCCCCCCACGATCGCATCGAGGGGCTGGAGATGTTCGACAAGGTCATCGACATCGACCAGAGCCCGATCGGCCGCACGCCGCGTTCCAACCCGGCCACCTATACCGGCGCCTTCCAGCCGATCCGCGACTGGTTCGCCGGCCTGCCGGAGTCCAAGGCCCGCGGCTACGGGCCGGGCCGGTTCAGCTTCAACGTCAAGGGCGGCCGCTGCGAGGCCTGCCAGGGCGACGGGCTGATCAAGATCGAGATGCACTTCCTGCCCGACGTCTACGTCACCTGCGATGTCTGCCACGGCAAGCGCTACAACCGCGAAACCCTGGAGGTGCTGTTCAAGGGCAAGTCGATCTCCGACGTCCTGGACATGACCGTCGAGGAGGCCGCCGACTTCTTCAAGGCGGTGCCGCCCGTGCGCGACAAGATGGAGACCCTGAAGAAGGTGGGCCTGGGCTATGTCCAGGTCGGCCAGTCGGCCACCACCCTCTCCGGCGGCGAGGCCCAGCGGGTCAAGCTGTCCAAGGAGCTGTCGCGCAAGGCCACCGGCAAGACCCTCTACATTCTCGATGAGCCCACCACGGGCCTGCACTTCGAGGACGTGAAGAAGCTGCTGGAGGTGCTTCACGAGCTGGCCGACCAGGGCAACACCATGGTGGTCATCGAGCACAATCTCGACGTGGTGAAGACCGCCGACTGGATCGTCGACTTCGGTCCCGAGGGCGGCGACGGCGGCGGCGAGATCGTGGCCCAGGGCACCCCGGAACAGGTGGCCGCCAATTCCAAGAGTTGGACCGGCCGCTACCTCGCCGAAATCCTCAAGCGCCACGAGGATCGCCGCAAGGCCCGTGTAAAGAAGCTGGTGAACGCGTAGCGAAATCCTCCCTCGCCTTCATGGGGAGGGCGTAGAAGCGCTTCCCTCAAACAGTCGTTTGAAATAGCGTCGGCTCCATTGTTTTGAGCATTGGAGTCGACCCTATGAAGCTGTACGGCGCGCCCAACCCGGCCCCCAATCCCCGCCGCGTGCGCATCTTCCTGGCCGAGAAGGGCATCGACCTGCCCGAGACTCCGGTCAACATGATGAAGCGCGAGCACAAGAGCCCGGAATTCCGCGCCAAGAACTCCATGGGCCAGCTCCCCGCGCTGGAGCTGGACGACGGCACGACGATCTCCGAGACCGTCGCCATCTGCCGCTATCTGGAAGAAACCAACCCCGAGCCGCCGCTGTTCGGCACCACGGCGGTCGAGAAGGCCCTAGTCGACCAGTGGGTCCGCCGCGTCGAATTCGCCGTCATGACGCCGGTCGGCATGTACTGGCGCCACGCTCACCCGCGCACCGCGGCCTTGCTGACCCAGTTCAAGGATTTCGGCGAGTCCAACGCCGAGACCTACAAAGGCGCGCAGAAGTATCTGGATCGCGAGCTGGCCGGTCACCAGTTCGTGGTGGGCGACACCTACACCATGGCCGACATCTGCCTGCTCTCCACCGTCGACTTCGCCGAATGGATCGGCCTGCCGATGGATCCGGAGTTTACGCACCTCAAGGCCTGGCATGACCGGGTCACGGCGCGTCCCAGCGCAGCCGCCTGATGCGATCGCTCCGTGGGGCTCAGCCCCGCGGAGCGCCCGTCAGTTCGCGATAGGCCTCGGCCAGCGGCGAATAGATCATCACCACCTGCAGGATCGGCAGCAGCAGCTGCACCATCAGAGTGGCGATGAAGGCCACGATGGCCAGCGGCGCGAGATTGCCCGGATTGGCGATGGCCTCGTTGCCGCCGGCCAGGGCCACGGTGGCGGCGCTGATGATGGAGAACAGCAGCCAGACCATCACATAGAAGATGATGGCCAGGATGGTCATGCCAAACAGGCTCCAGAAGTGGCCCTTGGTCAGACGCCAGGAGTCGGTGATGGCGATGCGGTGTTCAGCGAAGGTCATCGGCGTGGCCAGCAACAGGCGAACCCCCGCCCAGATCATCCCGCCCGTCACACCCAGACTGACCAGGATCCCCAGCGGCCCACCCACGGTGGCCGCGGTAAGCCCCACGAGCAGGAAGGCGAGCCCCAGGGAGAACAGAATCAGATTGACCAGGGTCAGCCGCAGCTCGTCTGGCCCCAGGCGCAGATGCGCGAAGCCCTTCTCGGACGGCCGCAGCGCAAGCCGGTAGATGCCGCCCATCAGAATCGAGGTCAGGACGACGGCCATCACCATGACCAGCAGGAAGGCCGGCAGGTGCTGCTTGAACATCGCGCCATAGGCGGCCGCATCGCCGGCGCCCTGGTTGCCGCTCTTGAGGAAGGTGATGAAGTCCGGGCCCAGGGCCACGACCATGATCACCGCGATCACCATGATCCCCAGGAAGTAGACCAGGCTCCAGGCCAGGATCGTGCCTGGCCGTTCGCGCGTGATTCTGAAGCCTTCCAGCGCCGACTCGCTCGGCGAAAACTTGGTCATGTCTGTCCTCTGGCCGTCCGTCTGATAGACCAAACGAGTCAGCCGCCCCTTTGGCTGCGATCTTTGCGGTTGCGGCTCCCGGGCCGCAAGGCCTCGCTCGCGATCCGCGCCAATCGTTGCTACTTAGCCACGCATGAGCACCCAGATTGACCCAGTCCACGTGATCGGCGGCGGCCTCGCCGGTTCGGAAGCCACCTGGCAGATCGCCCAGGCCGGCGTGCCGGTGATCCTGCACGAGATGCGCCCAGTGCGCGGCACCGACGCGCACCACACCGACGGCCTGGCCGAGCTGGTCTGTTCCAACTCCTTCCGGGCCGACGACTGGACCGCCAACGCCGTGGGCCTGCTGCACGCCGAGATGCGCCGCCTGGACTCCATCATCATGTCCTGCGGCGACGCCCACCAGGTGCCCGCCGGCGGCGCCCTGGCCGTCGACCGCGACGGTTTCTCCCAGGCGGTCACCGCCAGGCTTGAGGCCCATCCCAACGTCAGCATCGCGCGCGAGGAAGTCGCCGGCCTGCCTCCGCCTGAGTGGGACAGCGTGATCGTCGCCACCGGCCCCCTCACCTCCCCGGCGCTGTCCGAAGCGATCCTGTCCCTGACCGGCGAGGGGGAGCTGTCGTTCTTCGACGCCATCGCCCCCATCGTGAACTTCGACTCCATCGACATGGGCGTGGCCTGGCGCCAGTCGCGCTACGACAAGGAAGGCCCCGGCGGCGACGCCGCGGCCTACATCAACTGCCCGTTGGACAAGGCCCAGTACGAGGCCTTCATCGACGCCCTGCTGGAGGGGCCGAAGAGCGAGTTCAAGGAGTGGGAGAACGTCCCCTATTTCGACGGCTGCCTGCCCATCGAGGTGATGGCCGAGCGGGGCCGCGAGACCCTGCGCCACGGCCCCATGAAGCCGGTGGGCCTGACCAACGAGCACAATCCCCAGGAGAAGGCCTACGCCATCGTCCAGCTGCGCCAGGACAACGCTCTGGGCACACTCTGGAACATGGTGGGCTTCCAGACCAAGCTGAAGCACGGCGCGCAGAGCGATATCTTCCGCACCATCCCCGGCCTGGAGAAGGCGGTGTTCGCGCGGCTCGGCGGCCTGCACCGCAACACCTTCCTCAACAGCCCCAAGCTGCTGGACGACCAGCTGCGTCTGAAGCTTCAGCCGCGCCTGCGGTTCGCTGGTCAGGTGACCGGGGTCGAGGGTTATGTGGAGAGCGCGGCCATGGGCCTGCTGGCCGGTCGCCTGGCCGCCGCCGAGCGCCTGGGCGCGCCCATCGAGGCCCCACCGGCCACGACGGCGCTCGGGGCCCTGGTGGGCCACATCACCGGCGGCCACCTGGAGGGCGGCAAGGGCAGCTTCCAGCCGATGAACATCAACTACGGCCTGCTGCCCCCCGTCGAAGGCATCGCCAAGCGCGACGAGGCCGGACGCCGCCTGGGCGCCAAGGAAAAGACCCGCGGCAAGAAGCTGGCGGTGGGCGAGCGCGCTCTGGCCGACCTGGAGGCCTGGGTCACAGGTGGCGCAAAGATCGCCGCCGAGTAGGGGTCAGACCTTGCCCCGCGCCACGGCTAGGAAGAGGCGCAGGCGGGCCTCCAGTTCGGAAGGCTTGCGGCCCTTGGCGCGGATACGGGCCAGGGTGGCGTGGGCGACCGCCGGGAACGCCGCCACCGATAGGCCTGCGGCGTCCCGGAGCGCACGGTCGAGGATCGGACCGACATCGGGCCCGGCCAAGCCCGCCGTGCCGATCAGCCGTCCGATGGCCCAGGCGCGGCCGCCGGCCAGGGCCTTGGCCTCATCGGCCGCGGGATCGAGCATCCGGGCGGCCAGGATCGCGGCGTTGCCTGCCGTGCCATCGGCCCACTCCAACGCCTCCCCCAGCTTCATCGGCTCGGCGCTGAGCTCGCGGTAGCGGGCGTCGATCATCGCCTCCAGGCGAGGCCGCGCCAGGCCGTGGCGGCCGATGGCCGCGGCCAGCGCCAGGGCCGTGGGATGCTTGCGCACCGGGCGGCCCTCGAACACCTCGTCCAGCACCTCGTTCCACCAGGTCAGGCGGATCTCGCCCATCAGCGGGGTGGACGCGACGCGGGGCGCGCGCGCCAGCTCATGATCGAAGGCGTAGAGGGCGATGACGTCGGCGCGGGCCTCCGCATCGCCGATGAACCGGCTGGACAGCCAGCGGTCGGGATCGACGCGGCCCACCAGGGCGTCGAGGTCGTTCGGATCGTGGGCGTCGTCTTCAGACATGATGACCGTAAAATGCAAAAGGCCCGCCGGTTGGGGCGGGCCTTCCGACTGTAATGGAGCCGAAGCCCTAGCCGAAGATGGTCTGGCTCATGGTCATGGTGACCAGCATCGGGATCGACAGCAGCGTGTTGGTCCGCGAGAACAGCATCGCCGTGCGGCCGGCCTTGGCCTTGGCGTCGGCGTCGGCTTCCACGATGCCCAGCGCGATCTTCTGGTTGGGCCAGATGAAGGCCCAGACGTTGATGAACATCACCGTGGCGAGCCACATGCCCATGCCGATGAAGATGTGGCCGACATTGGAGAAGCCCTCGGTCGCGCCGAGGGTGAAGGCTTCCACCAGATAGCCGCGGTTGAAGGCCAGGATCACGCCCGCCACCCAGGTGAGCAGCGCGGCCCAACGGAACCAGAACAGCGCCTCGGGGGCGATAAACTTGGAGACCGCGGGCTTCAGCTCGGCCGGAATCTTGGCCATCTGCGGGATCTGGACGAAGTTGAAGTAGTACAGCAGGCCGATCCACATGATGCCGCAGAGAACGTGGATGAAGCGGAACAGCCCCTGGAAGAAGATGGCGTCGGCTGAGCCGTAATGGCTGAAATAGCCAGCGATGATGATCAATGCGAGCACGCTGCTCACGAGGATGGTGTTGCGAAGATTTGCGAGTAGTCCAGCCATGGGTATGCCTCTACGATTCCTGCCCTGACCGTCAGCTATAGGGGGTTTCCGCCGAGGCGGGAAGCCGCCGGGGACTGAGCCTCTCTGGAGCCTCTCCGACGGGGAGTCTGAGCCGGTCGCTAGATGGCGATCAAGGCCGCGGCCAGGCGGCGGCCTTCGGCGGTGAGCACGTTGTACATCCGCGCCGCGGTGGGCGTGTCCATGAACTCCAGGCCGATGGCGGCCTTGGAGAGCGCCTCGCGCAGCGCCCTTGGCGGGAGGGCGTTGGCGGCCCCCATGCCCAACAGCACGAACTCCACCTCCCGGGCGCCGGCGCCCAGAACCGCCGACAGGCTCTCAGGTGTCAGATCGGCGACGCGGGTCACCGGCCAGGGATGGGCCTGATCCTGAACGATGAGCACCGAGCCTTCATGGCGCACCCCCGACAGCCGGAACCCGCCGTCGCCATAGGCGTCGATGGAGGGGGCGTCGCGGGCCATATTTAAGGCCGCGCGTTGGCCGACTTCAGGGGCTCGGCCAGCTCGTCACCGCGCTTCACGCCCCACAGCAGGATCACCGGCGCGGCCACGTAGATGGACGAATAGGTGCCGACGACGATGCCGAAGATCATGATCAGGGAGAAGGCCAACAGGGTCGGCCCGCCGAATATGGCCAGCCCGCCCAACGCCAGGACGGCGGTGAGACCGGTGATGACGGTACGCGAGAGCGTCTCGTTGATCGACAGGTCGATCACCTCGCCCAGGGGCATGGACTTGTACTTGCGCAGGTTCTCCCGCAGCCGGTCGAAGACCACCACGGTGTCGTTCATCGAGTAGCCGATGATGGTCAGGATGGCGGCGATGGTGGTGAGGCTGAACTCCAGCTTGAAGATGGCGATCAGTCCAAAGGTCAGGATCACGTCGTGAAACAGGCCCACGACCGCGCCGACCCCGAACTGCAGCTCGAAGCGGAACCAGATGTAGAGCAGCATCAGGCCGATCGCGAGACCCAGGGCGAGGAGGCCGCTCTGGAAGAGCTCGCCGGAGACCTTGGGACCCACGACGTCGGCGCGCTGGAAGGTGACGGGGCCGAGGGCCTCGACGAGGGCCGCCTTGACCTTGTCCACCGCCACCGCGGGCTGGAGACCGTCAGGCGTCTGGAAGCGGATCATGGCGGTGGTCGGCTCGCCGAAGGCCTGGACCTGGACGTCGCCGAGATTCTGCGCCTCCAGGGTGGCGCGCGCCAGGCCAAGGTCCACCGCCTTGGGGGCCGTGGAGATTTCCAGCAGGGTCCCGCCCTTGAAGTCGATCCCGCAGGACAAGCCCGCGCAGGGTGGCTCGAAGGGGAACAGCGTGAAGCCGAGGGACACCACGACCGCGACCGCCGAGACGATCGCCGCGAGACGGGAGAAGGCGACGAACCGGAAGTTCGTCTTGATCGGGAGCACCTTGATGAGAGGCCAGTACTTGGACATGTCGGCGTCTCCCTAAACGATCGGCAGGGTCTTGGGCCGCACCCGGCGGAACCAGATCGACAGCAGGAATTGCGTCACCACCACAGCGGTGAAGACCGAGGTCAGGACGCCGATGGATAGGGTCCAGGCGAAGCCGCGGACGGGTCCGGAACCGAACTGGAACATGATCAGCGCCGCCAGGATCGTGGTCACGTTGGCGTCGATGATGGTGGTCATGGCGCGCGAGAAGCCTGCGTCCATGGCCGAGAGGACCTGACGTCCTGCCCGCACCTCGTCGCGCATGCGTTCATAGATCAGCACGTTGGCGTCGACCGCGACGGCAAGGGTCAGGATCAGGCCCGCGATGCCAGGCAGGGTGAGGGTCGCCTGGGTTACCGACAGGGTGGCGACAATGAGCAGGCCGTTGACCAGCAGGGCGATGACGGAGATCCCGCCAAACAGCCAGCCATAGGACAGCAGCATGAAGACCAGGATGGCGATGAAGCCCACCGCGGTGGAAATCTTGCCGGCCTGCACCGCATCGGCCCCCAGTTCGGCCCCGACGGTCTGCTGCTGCTCGACATTGAGCGGCGCCGGCAAGGCGCCGGCCCGCAGCAGGATGGCCAGGTTGTTGGCGCTCTCGACGGTGAAGTTTCCGCTGATCTGGCCGGAGCCTCCGGTGATGGCGCTCTGGATGACCGGCGCGGAGATGACCTTGTTGTCCAGGACGATGGCGAAGCGCTTGCCCAGGTTCTGGGCCGTGGCGTCGCCGAAGCGCCGCGAGCCCTGACCGTTGAAGCGGAAATTGACCACCGCCTCGCCGCTCTGGCCGTCGAAGCCCTGGTGGGCGTCGGTGAGCATCTCGCCGGTCACCAGGGCGCGCTTCTTGATGAGGATCGCGCCGCCCTCCTCGTTGGGCAGGAGCTGGGAACCCGGCGGAATGCGGCCCGCCGCGGCCTCCTCCGGCGAGACGCTGTCGTCCACCATCTGGAAGGTGAGCTTGGCGGTCTGGCCGATGATGTTCTTGAGCTTTTCCGGGTCGCTCTCGCCCGGCGCCTGGACGACGATCCGGTCGACGCCCTGGCGGCGGATGTCAGGCTCCTTGGTGCCCAGTTCGTCGATGCGGCGGCGGATGATCTCGATGGACTGATCCACCGCCTTGCCGGCCTCGGCGACCAGGGCCTGCTCGGAGAAGACGACGCGGATGCGCTGGTCGTCGGCGGAGCTGATGGTCACGTCGCGGCCGCTGGCGGCGGCGGCCAGGGGCGCCCCCACGGTCCGGCGCAGGAGGTTGGTGGCGGCGGTCAGCTGCGCCGGATCGGTGATCCGCACGGAGACCGCGCCCTCCACCTGACCCAGGTCGGTGAACGCGATCTTGTCTTCGCGCAGGGTGGTGCGGACGTCCTCGACGAGGTTGGTCAGCTTCTCGGCGCGTAGGGCCTTGGTGTCGACCTCCAGCAGCAGGTGCGACCCCCCCTGGAGATCCAGACCCAGGTTCAGTTTCTGCTTCGGGACAAAGCCCGGCAGGCTGTCGAGCGTCTTCTGGGGAAGCACGTTCGGCAGGCTGAACAGGAGACCGAAGATCACCGACAACAGGACGGCGATCGTCCTCCAGCGCGACGGAGCGATCATCTATGAGGCTCTCAGGCCTTGGAATCGTTGGCCGGGGCGGGCTCGCCCTTGACCCGGACGTCGGAGATCATCGACTTGACCACCTTGACGTTGACGCCCTGGGCGATCTCGACGCCGACTTCCTTGTCCTCGACGCGCACGATCTTGCCGATGATGCCGGAGTTGAGCACCACGGTGTCGTTGCGCTTCACGTTGGAGATCATCGCCTGATGCGCTTTCATCCGCTGCTGCTGCGGGCGGATCATCAGGAAGTAGAACAGCACGACCAGACCGATGAGCGGCAGGAACTGCATCAGCATTTCCGTCGGGCCGCCGCCGGCGGCGGCGCCTGCGGTCTGGGCGAAGGCGGGGGTGGCGAACATGGTCTCTCCGAAGTCCGTCGTCGGGCCGGCGAACGCCGCCCGTTTTCAAGTCGGCGGAAGCTATGCGTTCGCCCTCGGTTTTGCAATGGAACGGCAGGCCCGCTAAGCACCAACGCCATGGATTCAGACCTGAAACCCGTTCTCGAACGCATCGCCGCCGCCCTGGAGCGTCTGGCGCCCCCGGCCCGCGTCCCGCCGGTCTTCGACGGCGCGCGGCTTTTCCGGCACGATCCGGCCACCCACAGCTTCCATCCGGCGCCGGACTACGCCCTGCCGCTGGCGGCCCTGATCGGTGTGGACCAGCAGAAAGCCCGCTTCCTGGAGAACCTGCAGCGGTTCAAGGCGGGCCTGCCGGCCAACCACGTCCTGCTCTGGGGGGTGCGCGGCACCGGCAAGAGCTCGCTCACCAAGGCGGCCTTCATGGCGGTCGCCCAGGACGCCGCCGATCTGAAGCTGGTGGAGGTGGATCGCGATGAAGTGACCGCCCTGCCCGCCCTGTTCGACACCCTGCGCGAACGTCGCGAGCGATTCCTGGTGCTGTGCGACGACCTCTCCTTCGAGGAGGGGGCGGCAGCGGCCAAGGCGCTGAAATCGGCCCTCGAGGGCGGGGTTTCGGGTCCGCCCGCCAACGTCCTGTTCGTCGCCACCTCGAACCGGCGGCACCTGATGCCCCGCGGTCACGCCGAGGACCGCGGCCTGATCGCCACCGCCGAGGACGCCGAGGAGGAGGTCAGCGTCTCCGACCGCTTCGGCCTCTGGGTCGGTTTCCCCCCGATGGACCAGGCGACCTATCTTGAAGCCGTCACCAGCTACGCCCGCGCCCACGGCCTGATCATCGCCGATCTGGAACGCCGCGCCCTGCAATGGGCGCAGCTACGCGGCGGCCGCTCGGGCCGCGTCGCCTGGCAGTTCATCCGGGATCTGGCCGGCGAACTGGGCAAGAGCCTGCCGATGTAGGCGTCCTTTTCCTCTCCCCCTGAACGGGGAGAGGAGGTGAATCACCGTCCCAGGACCAGCTTCGGATCGATGGGCCGGGCGCGTTCGCTCGGCGCCGAGGCGTAGCGGACCTCGAAGTGCAGCTGGGATTCGGCAACGCCCCCGCTGGCGCCGGCCTGGCCGATCTGCTGACCCTGGACCACCTTCTGCTGCATCTTCACGTCGACCCGGGCGAGGTGCCCATAGGCCGTCACCCAGCCGTCGGCATGCTTGATCAGCACCAGGTTGCCGAAGCCGGGGACCTGGTCGCCGGCATAGACCACATCGCCGCTGGCGGCGGCGCGCACGGCTTCGCCGGCGGTGGCGCGGATGTTCAGGCCGTCGTTGCGCTGGCCCGTCCCCTTCGGACCGAACTCCGAGATGATGTCGCCCCGCAGCGGCCAGTTGAACCGGCCGCGTCCCTGGGCGGTGACCTGGCTGTCGGAGAGCGGGCTGGAGCTGACGCTCGGCGGCGGCGTCGGCCGGCTGGGCGTCGGGGTCGTCGGCCGGCTGTAGTTGCTGGTGGAAGGCGGCGGCGTCACCGGCTGGGAGACCGGCGGCGGGGTGGCGGGCCGACTGGGCGGCGGGGTCGGATCGCGGCGCGGTTCGGACGGCAGGGTGACCGTCGTCCTGACGGTCTCCTTGACCGGGCCCTTGTCCTTGTAGCCGTCCGGCAGGGTGATCTTGCGGCCGGACTTGATGGCGTCGCCGATCTTCATGCCGTTCTCGGCGGCCAGGGCCTTGGGCGTCACGCTGAAGCGCTTGGCGATCAGGGCCAGCGTGTCGCCGGAGCCGGCCACATAGGCCTTCACCGTGGTCTTGGGACCCTTCAACTTGTCGCCGGCGTGAAGGACGTAGGGTTCCTTCAGCTTGTTGTCGTCGGCCAGCTGCTTGCGGGTGGTGTCCATGGCGCGCGCGATGGCGTCCAGGGCCTGGCCGCTCTTGACGGTGTAGATCTGCGGCGGACCGGCCACCTCCACCACCTTGCCGGTGACGGAGGTCTTGGTGGTGCTGGTCGTCGTGGTGCGGGGCGGCTCGGGCTCAGGTTCCGGCTGAGCGACGGGCGGCGGGGTGTAGGCCGGCGGACGCTGCTGCGTGGGAGCCTGCGGCTGGAACGGCGCCTGGGCCGGGGCCTGCACCCCCGTGCCGGGAACCTGGACCCGGGTGGTGATGGTGGTCGGCCCGTTGTCCTTGAAGCCGTCGGGCAGGATCAGCTTCTTGCCCACGGCGAGCGGATCGTCGACGCTCATGTCGTTGGCGTCGGCCAGGGCCGGGCCCGATACCGAGAAGCGGCGCGCGATCGCGTAGAGGGTGTCGCCGGAGCCGACCACATAGGCCTTGGCGTCGCTGGAGGGCCCCTTCAGGACCTTGCCGGGACGCAGGACGTAGGGTTCCTTCAGGTCGTTGTCGTCGGCCAGTTGCTTGCGCGTCGTCCCCATGGAACGGGCGATGGCGTCGAGATTGTCGCCGCTCTTGACCGTATGGCTCTTGGGCGGGCCGGCGGCCTCCACCACCTTGCCGGTCACGGTCTGCCGGGTGACGGTCTGCATCACCGGCGGGGTGTAGACGGGGGGCGGCTGATAGGCCGGCGGCGGCGTATAGGGTGGCGTCGAAGGCGTCACATAGGCCGGGCCGTTGGGCACGGGGTCGAGCGGGCGGCTCTCCACCGGACCCGTCGAGGGGCCAGGCCGCATCGGTCCCTGCTCCTGCGTCTCCTGGGGTGCCGGCGCGGTCTCGGCGCCGGGCGGCGGCAGGCGCGTCGGATAGTTGGGACGCGCGACCTGGGCGTCCTCGCCGAACGGCGTATAGGTCGTGCAGGCGCTGAGGGACGTCGCCGCCAACAGGATCAAGGCCGTCCGGGAATAAGAAAGCGTCATCGCCGCTCCGCTCTATGGGTTCGGAATCAGTCGAGGCGTCGGAGTTAATGATGGGTTAAGGAGCCCGCCATCGCCAACCCACAAACTCGTAGGAAAGTGGACGGCTAAAGCTCTCTGGCCACGCCGTCCAGCAGAGGCACGAACCGGACATCGGTCAGAACCTCCACCGTGAAGCCGCCCTTACCGTCGCCGGTATAGCGTTTCAGGCTCTGGACCGGCCCCTTGCCGATCGGCGCCACCAACACCCCCGTTGGTTTCAACTGGGAAAGCAAAGCCTTGGGCTCATCCGGCGCCGCGGCTGTGACCAGAATGCGGTCGAAAGGCGCCTGCTCGGGCCAGCCGAGCCCCCCATCGCCAAACCGGGTGATCACATTGGTGAGACCCAGTCGCTTGAAGCGGGCCTCGGCCTCCCCCATGAGGGTCCGGTAGCGCTCCACCGTGTAGACCAGCCGCGAGAGCTTGGAGAGCACGGTGGTCTGGTAGCCCGAGCCGGTGCCGATTTCGAGGACGCGAGCCCGGGGCTCCAATCCCAGGGCCTGGGTCATCAGGCCGACGATGAAGGGCTGGCTGATGGTCTGGCCGCAGGCGATCGGCAGGGCCGAATCCTCCCAGGCGCGCTCCTGGAACAGGTCGGGCGTGAAAAGGTCGCGGGGCGTGCTCTCGATGGCGTTCAGCACGCCGGCGTCGCTGACGCCCTGCGAACGCAGACCCAGGATCAGGCGCGCCAGCCGCGTTTCGGGCGAGTCCTTCTCCGGTTTGGCCATTGTTCCTGTCACCTAAGCCTTGGGCGGCACGCCGCCGAGCACACCCTTGAGACGATGAACGGTCTCAAGGTGAGTCAGGTCGATGTGCAAGGGCGTGACTGAAATCTTTCCGTCGTAAATCGCCTTCAGGTCGGTTCCGGCGGCGGGCGAGGACAGCTCCTGCCGGAAACCCATCCAGTAATATTCCCGGTTCCGCAGGTCCGTGCGCTTCTCGGCATGGCGCACATTGATGTCGCGGAAGGTCTGGCGGGTGACCTCGACCTCGGTGATCTGCTCCACGGGGCGGGACGGGAAGTTGACGTTGATGATCACGTCCTTGGGCCAGCCGGTCTCCACCAGCTTGCGGATGATGCCGGGCGCGAACCGCTCGGCGGGCGCGAAGATGTCGTCGGTTCCGGTCGGCCAGCCGGTCTGGGACAGGGCGATGGAGGGGATGCCCATCGCCATGCCCTCGATGGCCCCGGCCACGGTGCCCGACAGCGTCACGTCCTCGGCCAGGTTGGCCCCGCGATTGACGCCTGACAGCACCAGGTCGGGCTTGGCGCCCTCCATCAGCTCGGAGATGGCCAGCATCACGCAATCGGTGGGCGTGCCGCTGGTGGCGAAGCGCCGCGCGTCCAGCTTCCGCACGCGCACGGGATCCGACAGGGTCAGGGCCCGGCTGGCGCCCGACTGCTCGTATTCCGGGGCGCAGATCCAGATATCGTCGGTGAGGACCTTGGCGATGTTTTCCAGGGCGACCAGGCCTTCGGCATGGATGCCGTCGTCGTTGGTCAGCAGGATTCTCACGCCTCACCACCGATGTGGGTCAGGCCCGGCAGGTAGGGATGCAGGGCCTGGGGAATGGCGATGCGGCCGTTCTCGTCCTGATAGTTCTCCATCACCGCCACCAGGGTCCGGCCCACGGCCAGGCCCGAGCCGTTAAGGGTGTGGACGAAGCGCGTACCCTTCTCGCCGGCCGCCTTGGTGCGGGCGTCCATGCGGCGGGCCTGGAAGTCGCCGCAGTTGGAGATCGAGCTGATCTCACGATAGCGGCCCTCCGAGGGGATCCAGACCTCCAGGTCGACGCTCTTGCGGGCGCCAAAGCCCATGTCGCCGGCGCAGAGCAGCATGGTGCGGAACGGCAGGTTCAGGGCCTTCAGGATCGCCTCTGCGCAGCCGACCATCCGCTCGTGCTCGTCGGCCGACTGATCGGGGGTGGTGATCGACACCATCTCGACCTTGTAGAACTGGTGCTGGCGGATCATGCCGCGGGTGTCGCGCCCCGAGGCGCCGGCCTCCGAACGGAAGCAGGGCGTCAGCGCCGTGAGCCGCAGCGGCAGTTCCTCCTCCGGGGTGATCTGCTCGCGCACCAGGTTGGTCAGCGACACCTCGGCGGTGGGGATCAGCCAGCGGCCGTCGGTGGTGTGGAACAGGTCCTCGGCGAACTTCGGAAGTTGGTTGGTGCCGAACACCGCCTCGTCGCGCACCAGCAGCGGCGGCGAGACCTCGGTATAGCCGTGCTCCTGGGTCTGGACGTCCAGCATGAACTGGCCGAGCGCCCGCTCCAGCCGGGCCAGTTGGCCCTTCAGCACCACGAACCGGGCCCCGCTCATCTTCGAGGCGGCCTCGAAGTCCATCAGGCCGAGCGCCCCGCCCAGGTCCACGTGGTCCTTGGGCGAGGAGATGTGGTTCGGCTCGCCCCAGCGGCGCAGCTCGACATTGTCGTTCTCGTCCGCGCCGGCCGGCACGTCGGCCATGGGCAGGTTCGGCAGGGCGGCCAGCAGGTCGAAGAGCTCAGCGCTGGCGGCCCTCTCGGCCTCGGCCTGGGCCGCGCCGGCGCCCTTCAGGCTCTCGACCTCGGCCAGCAGGCGCTGAGCCTCGGGCTCGTTCTTCTGGGCCTTGGCCTGGCCGATCAGCTTGGACAGCTCGTTGCGCTTGGCCTGGGCGGTCTCGGCGGCGGTCTTCGCCGCGCGGACCTTGGCGTCCAGCGCGATCGCCTGGTCCGCCGCCCCGGAGCGGCCCTTCGCAGCCCAGGCTTTCTCGTAAAGCTCAGGGGTTTCGCGAATGGCTCGGATGTCGTGCATGGGGTCCGCCGTGAGGTAAGCGGCTTTCTCTAGAGCGCGCCGCCTCCGGGGCCAAGCCCTAGACCAGCGCCACGGCCGTGCTCTCATCCTCGCGCCTGCGGCGGCGGTCGATGGCCGCCACGCACCAGATGGAGATTTCGTAGAGCAGGATGATCGGCGCGGCCAACATGGTCTGGCTGATGGGATCAGGCGGGGTGACGATGGCCGCCACCACGAAGATGCCGACGATGGCGTAGCGGCGGCCGGCCCGCAGCTGCTTGGCGTCGAGGATCCCCGCCGTGCCCAGCAGGGTCAGGACCACCGGGAGCTGGAAGCACAGGCCAAAGGCCAGCAGCAGGGTGGTCACCAGGGTCAGGTAGTCGGAGACCTTGGGCAGCAGCTCCACCGAGATCGACCCCACCCCGGTGATCTGCTGGCTCAGCGAGAACCACAGGACGAAGGGCAGGATCATGAAATAGACCAGGGCCGCACCCAGGCTGAACAGGGCCGGCGCGGCCACCAGGAACGGCAGGAAGGCGTGCCGCTCCTTCTTGTAGAGGCCCGGCGCCACGAAGCCGTAGATCTGCCAGGCCAGGACCGGGAAGGTGAGGATCACCGCCCCGAAGCCGGCCAGTTTCAGCTTGGTGAAGAAGAATTCCAGCGGCGCGGTGAACACGAACTTGAGGCCCGCGCCCGCGACGCTGGGGACCTCCTTCAGGCCGGTGAGCGCCAGCAGCAGGTCGAAGGGGCCGCTGTGGCCGCCGCTGGCCTTCTGGGCCGCCATCAGCTGGGCGGCGACCTCGAAGGGGTGCAGCAGGGCGATATAGATCTGGGTGGCGAAGCCGAAGCAGATGGCGAAGCCGATGGCCAGGGCCGCGACGCAGATGATCAGCCGGGAGCGAAGCTCGACCAGATGGCTCAGCAGCGGCGCGCGGGACGCCTCGATCTCGTCGTCAGGGGCGTCGCTCAAGAGACCGTTCCCTTGGCGGGCCGTGCGGCGGGCGGCTTCTTCGGCGCCGGCTTGGCGGTCGCGACCTTCACGGGGCTGGCCTTCGGCTTGGTCGCGGCCTTGACGGTCCTTTTGGCGGCCGCGGCCTTGGGCGCGCGCGGCGCCCTGGGTTTTGCGACCGGAGCCGGCGCCACGGCCTCGGCCACATCGGCCTCACCGTACTGGTGGCTCATCGGCGGATGGAACTGGATGCCGGCGCCCTGCAGGCTGTCGCCGATCTCGTTGAAGACCTGATTGATCTCCACATTGGCGGCCTCGGCGGCGGCGTGGTCGGCGGCCTGGCCCTTGCGCATGGCCTCGACCTCCTTGCGCAGGTCGTCAAGTTCCGACTGGCGGGCCATCTCGTCGAAGCTGGCGCGGAAGTCGTCGGCCATGGAGCGCAGGCGCGCCACGAACTGCCCCAGCTTGCGCAGGAGCATGGGCAGATCCTTCGGCCCCACCACGATCAAGGCGACCGCGGCGATGACCAGCAGTTCCATCCCGCCGACTTCAGGAAGCATTGCTCACGCCTAAACGATGAAAACCCACGCCGATCAGGACCGGCGTGGGGGGAATTGCGGGAACGGCAGCCGACTAGCTGCGGGCTTCGTCTTTTTCGCGCGGCAACGGCTTGGCCGTGGTCGCCTCGGTGGCGACTTCGTCCTCGCCCTTCAGGCCGTCCTTGAAAGCGCGGATGCCCTTGGCGGCGTCGCCCATGATGGACGACAACTTGCCACGGCCGCCGAACAGCAGCGCGACCACCGCCAGAACGATGACCCAGTGAACCCAACTCATTGCGCCCATGGCGACAAAACTCCTTCACGTCGGCGGCCAAACCGGCCGCGCGCCCGCCCGTTGCTCAAGCCCAATATAGTCTGTCGTACAGACGCCTTCCATCCCTGCCCTGCGTTGCGGGCAAAGAACTATGGCGTATCGTCCTCGCCGAGGAAGTCTGTGTGGAATTCGGGCGCCGCGTCGTCCTCCAGCGGGTCCTCGTCGGCGTCCAGGCCACCGCCCGGATTGGGAATGGCGAAGTCCGGCGGCAGGTCGAGGCTGAGCAGGCCCGCGGCCTTCATCTCCGCCATGCCGGGCAGATCCGCCAGGCCCGCCAGGCCATAGTGCTCAAGGAAGGCGTCGGTGGTGCCGTAGGTGACCGGGCGGCCCGGCGTGCGCCTGCGGCCGCGCATCCGCACCAGACCCAACTCCAGAAGCACATCCAGGGTGCCGCGGCTGGCCTGCACCCCGCGCACGGACTCGATCTCCGCGCGGGTCACCGGCTGGTGGTAGGCGATGATGGCCAGGGTCTCCTGGGCGGCCTTGGAGAGCCTGCGGGGCTCCTCCCGCTCCTCGGTCATCAGGAAGGCGAGGTCCGGCGAGGTCTGGAACCGCCAGCGGTCGGCGACGCAGACCAGCTCCACCCCCCTGCCCTCATAGGCCTTCTGCAGGGCGGCGATGGCCGCCTCGACATCGGAATTGGCCGGCAGCCGCTTGGCGATGTCGTCCAGGCTCAGCGGGCCCGCGGCGGCGAACAGCAGGGCCTCGACCTGACGCTCGGCGGGAGGGGTCACGCCGCGGCTCCCCGGCGCGCGCGCAGGAAGATGTCAGCGAAGGCCTCGAGTTGGCGGGCCTCCATGGCGCCTTCCTTCACCAGCTCCAGGCTGGCCGAGAGGGTCGAGGCCACATAGGAGGCGCGGCTCGGCCCGGCCTCGGCGCTGGGGCGCATGGGAGCGATGCCCTGCAGGGAGGTCCAGCGCGACAGGTCGGGCAGCATCTCGCGCAGCCGGTCGCGGGCCTCCTCCAGCGGATAGGCCTGGGGCGTACGCGGGGTGTAGTGGCGGCCCTGCTCCTTCTTCCGCTGGGCGATATAGGCGCTCATCAGGCCGTAGAGGTCGCCCTCGAGACGGTTGGACGGGATGATCTGGATGGCCTGCGGGTCACCGCGCAGGAAGACCTCGCGGCCCAGCTGCGGCCCGTCGCGCAGGGTCTCGGCGGACTTGCGCATGGCGTCCAGCTTGGCCAGCCGGAAGGCCAGCTGGGCGGCCATCTCCTCGGCCGGAGGCTCCTCGGCCTTGGGCCGCTCGGGCTTGGGCAGCAGCAGGCGGGACTTCAGATAGGTCAGCCAGGCGGCCATCACCAGATAGTCGGCGGCCAGCGAAAACCGGATGCGCCGGGCCTGCTGCACGAAGGCCAGGTACTGGTCGGCCAGCTTGGTGATCGACAGCTTCATCAGGTCGACCTTCTGGCTGCGCGCCAGGGCCAGCAGGACGTGCAGCGGACCCTCATAGCCGTCCAGATCGATGATCAGGGCCTCGCCATCCTCGGCCGCCGTGGTCGCCGCCTCGAAATCCAGATTGGGCTGGAAGGTGTTGCTCAAGACCAGCGTCCCTCGAAGGCCGCATCGAATCGGGCGCGGGCTTCCTCAGCATCGAAGGGCTCGGGGACGCGGGCGATGCGACCCAGGGCCGCGCGGGCCCGCTGGGCGGCGCGGCCGGTGAGCGCCCGGGTCCCGGCGATCACCGCCTTCATCTCGGCCATGTCGCCATTGCAGTGCAGGATCACGTCGCAGCCCGCCGACAGAGCGGTCTTGGCGCGGGAGCTGAAGTCGCCGCCCAGCGCCTTCATCGACAGGTCGTCGGTCATCAGCAGGCCGTCGAACCCGATGGCCTTGCGGATCACCGTGCTGATCACCCGCTTGGAGGTCGTCGCCGGCCCCCGTGGATCGACGGCCGTGTAGACGACGTGGGCGCTCATCGCCATCGGCATGTCCGACAGGACCCGGAAGGGCGCGAAGTCGTGGGTGTCGAGGTCCTCATAGGCGGCGTCCACCACCGGCAGGTCGTGGTGGCTGTCGGCCAGGGCCCGACCGTGACCGGGGATGTGTTTGATCACCGGCAGCACCCCGCCGGCGATCAGCCCCTCGCAGGCCGCGCGGCCCAGCTGGGCCACGCCCTCGGGGGTCCTGGCATAGGCGCGGTCGCCGATGATGTCGTGGGCGCCTTCGCTGGGTACGTCCAGAACCGGGACGCAGTCGACATTGATGCCCAGGGCCGAGAGGTCATGGGCCAGCAGGCGCCCCCCCAGACGGGTGATCTCCCGGCGCAGCAGGGGGTCGTTGGCCGGCAGTTCGCCATAGGCGCGGCCCGGCGGATAGCGCCGCCAGTGCGGCGGGCCCAGGCGGGCGACCCGCCCCCCCTCCTGGTCGATCAGGATCGGCGCCTCGGGCCGGTCGACGCAGGCGCGCAGGGCCTGGGTCAGCGCGCGCACCTGGTCGGGGCTCTCGACGTTGCGCTTGAAGAGGATGAACCCCCAGGGACGCACGTCACGGAAGAAGGCCTGCTCCTCCTGGGAAAGGGTCAGGCCTGCGCAGCCGAGGATGGAGGCGCTGATGCTCACTTCACGAAGCAGCTCTTGCCCGCGGCCTTGAGCTGATCGCAGAAGGCGGTCGCGTCGGCGCGGCTGGCGAAGCCGGTCACGGCCGTCCGATAGAGGGTGGCGCCGTCCTTCTGGATGGCCTCGACCCGCTTGCCCTTACCGGCCGTGGCGCCCGGCGCGATCCGGGCGGCGTCGTTCCAGCCCTTGTCGGCCAAGGCGGACGAGGAGAAGGCGCCGATCTGCACGGAAGCCGCGCCGCCGGCGCTGGCCACCGGCTTGGGCGGGGTGGCGGCCGGCAGGTTGGGCTTCAGGGCCGGAACCGGCTTGGGCTCAGGTGCGATCGGCAGGGCGGCGACCGGTCCGGTCTGCTGCGACTTGGTCGCGATCGGCGGGGCGATCGGCGCGGGCTTGGCGGCCGGGGTCACGACGACCGCGGGCGCCGCATCACGCGCAGCGGGCTGCTCCGGCGGCGCGGTGAAGTTGGGGGCCGCCGGGGCGGCTGCGCCCTCCGACGACTGATAGATCTGCAGGCCCGCGGCCGGGTCCACAGGCTGGGCCTCTTCGGGCGCCGGGCCCTTGATGGCCCCCACGGGGGTTCCCACCGCCTGCGGCGCGGCGCCGGCCTGGCGCACGCCCGAGCGGTAGAAGATCACGATCGCCACCACCAGGCCGACCAGGACCAGGGCGCTGATGATCAGCATCATCGGCGCGGGCCGGGTTCCCCGCACCGGCTGGCGCGCGTCGAAGGACAGCGGCGCGTCGGTGGGCGGCGTATAGGCTCCGCGGTCGGGGTTGGTCATCAAAGGCTCCCAAGGGAATCGAAAGCGCGCGCGAAACGAATCGCGCGGCGTCGGGCTCAGTGTACCGAAGGGCGGCGGGCTTCGAACCGCCCGGAACGCCTAATTCCAGACGTCGAGGTGGAAAAGCCTGCGGTGCTCTTCAATGGCGAAGCGGTCGGTCATGCCGGCGATGTAGTCACACACCACCCGGGCGCGGCCGGCGTCGTCGCGGTTCTGCGACCGGGCGAACCACTCCGTCGGCAGGACATCGGGCTCGCTCATGAACAACTGGAACATCTCGGCCAGAATACGGCGGGCCTGGGAACGGGTGCGGTTCACCTTCCAGTGCCGGTACATGCGGTTCATCAGGAATTCCCGCAGCTGGCCCAGATCCTCGAGCATGTCGCGGGAGAAGGCCACCAGGGCGTGGTCCAGGTGGCGGACGTCGTCGGCCGAGGCGACCTTGGAGGCGCTCGCGCGGCGGTTGGTCTCGGCCAGCACGTCGTCGATCATCGCCCCGATCATCCGGCGCACGGCCTCCAGGCGGATGATGCCGGGGTCGAGGTCGGGGTATTCCTTGTAGACGCCCGCCAGGATCGGCCCGATCAGCGGCACGTCCAGCAGCTCCTTCAGGTGGAACAGGCCCGCCTGAACCCCGTCGTCCACGTCGTGGTTGTTGTAGGCGATGTCGTCGGCCAGCGCCGCGCACTGCGCCTCCGCCGAGGCCCAGGTGTCGAGGCCCAGGTCGTACTCGGCGTCGAACTCGGAGATCGCCTTCCAGGAGGGCTGGCTGAGCTTGGCCGTCACCGGGCCATTGTGCTTGATCACCCCCTCCAGGGTCTCCCAGGTCAGGTTCAGTCCGTCCCAGCGCGGATAGCGGCGCTCCAGCTTGGTGACCACCCGGAAGGTCTGCACATTGTGGTCGAAGCCGCCGAACGGCTCCATCTGCACCTGCAGCTCGTCCTCTCCGGCATGGCCGAAGGGCGGATGGCCGAGATCGTGGGCCAGCGCGATGGTCTCGGCGAGGTCGGCGTCCAGCCCGAGGGCGCTGGCCAGGGAACGCGCCACCTGGGCCACCTCCAGCGAGTGGGTCAGTCGGGTGCGGAAGTGGTCGCCCTCGTGGGCCACGAAGACCTGAGTCTTCTCCTTCAGCCGCCGGAAGGCCGTGGCGTGGATGATACGGTCGCGGTCGCGGGCGAAGGGGGTGCGGTTCCGGCTCTCGGGCTCGGCGACCTTGCGGCCCAAAGACAGGGCGGGGTCTTCGGCGTAGGGCGCGCGGGGCGGAACCGTCAAAGCCATGTATGCTCGCAAATCACGATAGGCCTCTTGGTGAGACGCCCTGGGACCCTCATATAGTCCAGACGAGGCTTTTACGCATCATGACCACATCCGACCTAACCCTCTCCCCGACCGCGGCCCAGAGGCTGCATGACCTCAGCAAGGCCGAGGGTCATCCGGTCATGCTGCGCGTGGCCGTGGAGGGCGGCGGCTGCTCGGGCTTCCAGTACCAGTTCGACCTGGTCAGCGAGCCGCAGTCCGACGACCTGCGGGTCGAACTGGACGGGGCCGCGGCCCTGGTGGACGAGATGAGCCTGATCCTGCTCAAGGGCTCGGTGATCGACTATGTCGACGAACTGGCCGGCGCGGAGTTCCGCATCCGCAACCCCAACGCCAAGTCCAGCTGCGGCTGCGGCGTGAGCTTCTCGATCTAGCATCGAAGCCCTTCTCCGCTTGTCGGGTCGCGCTCTACCCTCAGACCGACAACCTCCGTCATCCCGGGCGACCCGCTGGGGAGACCCGGGACCCAGGGGCCGAGCGCTGCGCCCCTAGGTCCCGGCTCTTCGCTTCGCTGCGGCCGGGATGACGAGGTGGGCTCGGAAGGTCACCGCCCCCGCGCCCAGGTCCGGCGCTGCTGGATCAGGAACGACCAGAGGCCGAGCCCGCCCAGGGCCGCCAGGGCCAGTCCCCCAAAGAACACCACCAGGTCGTAGAGCCGGCCGCCCGGAGAGGCGGCGTGGATCGGGTAGACCGCGTTCTGGAACCGCGCTCCGGGGCCAAAGGCCTGGGCGTCCACCGTGCCGACCACCTGCGACGTCGCCGGGTCGATATAGACCAGGGTGCGGCCGTTGGGATGCCATTCGGCGGGCTGTTTCAGGCGGATGACGGCCGGCGCGCCCGGCTTGGCTGGCCAGCTGGCCAGCCGCAGGGTCGCCTGCGGGAAGGCGGCCTGAGCGCCCGCCAGCGCCAGGGGCCAGTCGATATCGCCCTGCCCACCTTTGGGCGGCTTGGGCGTCTCGATGCCGCCGGGCGCCAACCGGGTCACCAGGGCCTTGCTGGTGTCGTTGAAGATGATCATTCCGCCGGTCAGGCACAGGACGAAGACCGGGACGGCCATGAGAATCCCCATGTCCCGGTGCGACGACACCAGGTCCCGCCGCGCCATCGACCTGGGCCAGACCTTGCCCGCAAAGCTGCGCCAGGCCGGGAACCAGACGATCACCCCGGTCAGGCACAGCACTGCGCCCGCCAGGCCCGCGACCCCCACCACGATCTCGCCGCTCTCTCCGGCCAGCAGGCGGTGGTGCAACTGGAAGACCCATTGCTCGACCCGCTCGGTGTCGGTCCAGCGGGCCAGGATGGCGCCGTCGGCGGCGGCATAGGCCATGCCGTCCTCGGGGTAAGTCAGCCGGTGGACGCCGATGTGCGGCCCAGCGAACATCATGCTGCGCGGACGCCCCTGCGCCTCCACCGCCTCGGCCGCCGCCCCCAGCACCGCGGCGGACGGCGTCACCCCCATCCGCGCCTCCGGCACGGTCAGCTTCACCCAGTCCTCGCGCAGCACCAGCAGGGAGCCGGTGAGGCCGAGCAGCACCAGGATCAGCGCCAGGATCGCGCCGGCCCAGGCGTGCAGGGTGCGGATCAGACCCATCAGAAGCTCTTCACGATCCCGAGGGTGACCGCACGGCCCTGGCCGGCGAAGTAGCGGCTGTTGTCGGTCGGGTTGGTCGTGTCGCTGTTGTAGGTGATGTACTGCGCGTCCAGCAGGTTGCGGACCCCCAGGCTGACCACGCCGAAGGGCCCATTCCAGGCGGCCACGGCGTCCAGCAGCTCATAGCCCTCGAAATTGTTGGCCACCGGCTGGCCCTGGAAGCTGCGGGCCTCAAAGACCTGGCCCTGCAGACGGAAGTCAAAGGCGCCATAGGTGGCGTCGGCGGTCAGGGTCAGGCGGTCCGGCGAGATGTTGGCGCCGTCCAGGTCGGCGTCCACGGCGCCGTCGCCATTGGTGTCGGTGCGGCCGTCCAGATGCGAATAGGCCGCCCCCAGGGTCAGCCAGGTGTTGGCCGCCCACTTCACGGTGGCCTCGATCCCCTCGATCTCGGTGCGCTGGCGCTGCACGTCGAAGGTTCCGCCGGCGTTGAGCACCAGCAGCGCGCCCTTGTCCGAGGACGAGGTGAACCAGGCCAGCGATCCGTTCACCGGCCCGCGGGTGAACTCCACCCCCAGCTCGATGTTGTCGGAGACCACCGGATTGACGTCCAGATAGGTGTCGATGTCGCGGCCCGGTGTGTTGATGGCCCGCAGCACCCGGCCGACGTCCGGCATGGTGAAGCCCTGGGCGTAGGAGGCGTAGGTGGTCACGCCGTCCATGACCCGGAAGGTGGCGCCCACATTGCTGAGCACCTCGGTGAAGCTCGGCTCGCCGCCGCTGACCCGGGTGGCGCCCGACGAGGCGAGCGTGGTGAAGTCACCGACCTCCAGGGTGGCGTTTTCCTGGCGCACGCCGGCCGACAGGTGAATGCGGTCGTCCCACAGGGCCTGGTGGACCTGCAGGAATGGCGACAGACTCTTGTAGGTGGTCTTGGGCACCCAGATCCGGTTGGTGAGCAGCAGTTCCTGATAGGTCTTGTCCTTCAGGCCATCGAGGCCGACCAGGACCTTGAACCCCGGCAGGGCTGCAAAGCCGCGCTCGTAGTCCAGCTTGAAGCCCTGCTTCTGGGAGTTGTTGGCCGACTGGTCGAACAGGGTGTTGATCGGGGCGATCCGCACATCCTGGAAGGTCCCGGTGATCGAGCCGCCGAACACGCCGTGATAGTCGTGGGCGAAGGCCTGGGCCGTCAGGGCGCCGCCGAACAGGGCGCCATCCTTGTAGGTGATCGCCGCGGAGGTGACTTCGTTGGCCGGCGCCTTGCCGGGCTGTACGCCCTTCACGGCGCTGGCCGGTCGGCCGGTGGCGCGGGCGCCGTTGACCAGCACGTAGCCGGCGCCGCCCTCCAGCGCGAAGTGGTTGACCATGGCCTCCAGGCGGCGCTCTCCGCCCAGGTCCACCCCGGCCTTGCCGAACAGGGACCAGCTGTCGGAGTTCTGGAGTTCGCCCTGGGTCGCGTCGATGCCGATGCGGCGGCCGTCGGCGTCGAAATAGCCGCCGCGCTCTTCGTAGGATGCGCCGGCCACGAAGTCCCAGGCGCCGAAGTCGCGGCCCACCAGGCCGGCGGCCTTGTAGCTAAAGCTGTCGTCCAGGTTCCCTTCGTCGAAGCTGGTCTGGGCCAGGACCTTGCCGGTCCAGCCCTGGCCGGACTTCGGCGTCGGCGCGGTGACATAGTTGATCACCCCACCGGTGGCGCCGACCCCCTGGATGGCGTTGGACCCGAACACCACCTCGACTCGGTCGATGAAGAAGGGATCGATGGTGAAGCCGTCGCGGCTGTCGTCGCGCAGGGGCGTCGACTGCGGCACGCCGTCCACGAGATAGAGGGGCGAGCGGCCGCGCAGGGTCTCGCCGGCGCCCGACAGCTTCTGCCGGGTCGGCGAGAAGGACGGCGCCAGGGCGGCGACCGCCTCCACCGCGCTCATTCCCAGCGACTGCTGGATGCGCAGGTCGCCCGCGCCGATGATCTGGATGGTGGAGGGCACGGTGGCGCGCGGCGCGTCGAAGCGCATGGCTGTGATCACCAGCTCGTCCACCGCCTTGTCCTCGGGGATGCCGACCTGGGCCTGGGCCGGAACGATCGCGGCCAGGAGGGCGAGCGCCGTCCCTCCGAACAGGGCTTGGAGTTTCATGGGTCTTCCAATTTGCGAATAAGTCTCAGTCGCTGCCAAATGGCAGAGCCGGCCGGACCGGTCAACCGCTGACCTGCCGCCGTCATCCCTCCCGTGAAGGGGAGGGAAAGCCCGTCACCCCGGAATGAACTGCAGGATCGCCACCAGCAGCATCAGCCAGGCCAGGGGCGCGGCCATGGCGGCCCAGGCCAGGGATTCCTGATCGCGCTTGAACAGCACCCAGGCGCCGAAGGGCCCGATCAGGCAGACGATCCAGAACAGGACCATCATCAGGAAGGCGATCCAGGCCAGCGGATTGAGGATGTTGCCCTGGTGGTCGAACACCAGCGGCGAGAACAGCGCGCCCACCGCGCCGAACGGGGCGAGGGTCAGGCAGAGCCCCGTCGCCACGCCCAGCCAGATCATCCGCGCGCGACGTGAAAGCTGTCGCCTGTTCTTGGAAGCCCCGGACATGGGCGCAAGGTCCCCATCCGACCCCCGCCCGTCAAACTGAATCGCCGGGCGGGCGGTCACAGGTCGCGTGTGAGGCTAGCGGGCGCTTGTTCGCACCGCGCCCGAGAGGCTAGACCGGGACACCTGCCCACGCCGAAGGACGCCCATGAAGATCGCCACCTGGAACGTCAACTCGGTCAACGCCCGCCTCGAGACCGTGCTGCGCTGGTTCGAGGAGGCCTCCCCCGATGTCGCCTGCCTGCAGGAGATCAAGTGCATCGACGAGAAGTTTCCCGCCGAAGCCTTTGAACAGCTTGGCTATAATGTCGCCGTCCACGGCCAGAAGACCTACAATGGCGTCGCGCTTCTCTCCAAGACGCCCCTGGAGGACGTCCGCAAGGGCCTGCCGGGCGACGACGGCGACGAGCAGGCCCGCTACATCGAGGCCGTGGTCTCCGGCCCCAATCCGGTCCGGGTCGCCTCGATCTACCTGCCCAACGGCAACCCCATCGACACCGAGAAATTTCCCTACAAGCTCTCCTGGATGGCCCGCCTCAACGCCCACGCCCGCGACCTGCTGGCCTATGAGGAGCCGCTGGTGCTGACCGGCGACTTCAACGTCATCCCCGAGCCCCGCGACGCCGCCCATCCCGAAAACTGGACCAAGGACGCCCTCTTCCAGCCGCAGAGCCGCGAGGCCTTCCGCGCCCTGAAGTGGCTGGGCCTCACCGAGGCCTTCCTGGCCATCGACGGAGCGCCCGAGAGCTACACCTTCTGGGACTATCAGGCCGGCGCCTGGCAGCGGAACAACGGCATCCGTATCGACCACGCCCTGCTCTCCCCCCAGGCCGCCGACAAGCTGCTGGCCTGCGTCATCCACCGCGACGTGCGCGGCTGGGACAAGCCCTCCGACCACGTGCCGGTGGTGACGGAACTGGACCTCTAACCCATGAGCCGCCGCGCCTTCATCCTTGGAGGCTCCGGCCAGATCGGCCAGGCGGCGGCGCTCAACCTGCTCGACGCCGGCTGGGACGTCACTGTCGGCCAGCGGCACGGCGGCCTGCCCGCCGACCTCCAGGGCCGCGTGACGGTCACCGTGCTGGATCGCGAGGACGACCGCGCCCTGCGCGACGCGCTCGCCAACCCCTTCGACGCCGTCATCGACACCGTGGCCTACAACGCAGCCCACGCGCGCCAATGGCTGGCCCTGCAGGACCGTCTTGGCGCGCTGGCGGTGATCTCCACGGGCAGCGTCTATGTGGACGACGAAGGCCGCACCCTGGGCGACGGCGCCCGATACCCGATACCCCTCACCGAGAACCAGCGCCGCGCCCTGCCCGGCGAGGCCGACTATTCCACCAACAAGGTGGCGATGGAGGACGTCCTGCTGGCGGGCGCACACATCCCCCTGAAGATCCTGCGCCCCTTCGCCGTCCACGGCCCGGGCAGCCGCGCGCCTCGCGAATGGTGGTTCCTGGCGCAAATTCTCCGCGGCGCGGGCGCCATTCCGCTGGCCTACGACGGGATGAGCCGCTTCCACACCACGGCCACCGCCAACCTCGCCGAACTCACCCGTGTCGCCCTTGAACAGCCCGGCGTCCATGTCCTCAACGCCGCCGACCCTCAGGCCCTGACGGTCGCCGAGATCGGGCAGGCGATCCTCACCGCCATGGGCTCGACGGCGACCCTCGCCCCCTTCCCCGGCCCGCCCAAGGGCTGGAAGGGCCGCACCCCCTGGAGCGTCGAGGCGCCCCTGGTGGCCGACATGAGCGCCGCGGCCGCCCTCGGCTACCGCCCCGTCACCGACTACGCCGCCGCCGCGCCCGCCCTGTGCGCCGCTCTGGTGGCGGAGGCCAACGGCAAGGACTGGCTCAGCGCCTTCCCGGGCCTGGCCGCCTACCCGCCGCAGATGTTCCAGACCCCGCCGGCGAAGTAGCGCCCCCTGTCAGCAACGGTTCAGCTTGCGAAAGCTTAACTGGCGGGATCGGAACGGCGTGGTTAAGACGCCGCCCTCAACATGAAAGACCCGTTATGCGTTCGCTCCTGCCCGCCACCCTCGCCCTGGCCCTGCTGGCCGCCCCCGCATTCGCCCAGGACAGCGCCACCGACGCCTCGGGCGCCTCGGCCGCGACGTCGGAGGCCGCGGGCCTGCTGGCGTCGTCGGGCGTGAAGACCGCCGTCGGCGTCTCCGCCGTGCCCGCCAGCGTCGTGGGCGCCGGCTCCATGGCCGGCGGCTCGGCGGTGATGGCCAGCGGCGCGGCCTCGGTCGGCGCGGGCGCCTCGGTGGCGGACTCCGCGGCCGAGTCCGGCAAGCTGGTGGTGGACGACAAGGTCGTGGTCTCCGCCGACCCGGCGCCCGCCGTGCCTTACAACACCCCCGCCCCGGCCAAGAAATGATCCGCCGCGCCCTGCTCGCCGCCGCCGCGGCCTGCGCCCTGACCACGGCGGGCCTGCCCGCCGCCGCCCAGGACTCCTCGGCCAACGCCGTTGCGCCCCACTTCACGGCGCCGGAGGCCGCGGCCTTCTCGAAACAGGTGGAGCGCGACCTCGCCGCGCGCGGCGCCAAGCTGGCCATCGTCTTCCGCACCGGCCGGCCGCGCAGCCAGCTGCCGGAGGGGATCAGCTACACCCACGGCGGCTTCTGGGTGCACCGCACGATCCGCACCGCCGACGGCAGGACCCAGCAGGGCTACGCTGTCTACAACCTCTATGCCGGGGACGGGAAAGCCTGGTCGAAGATCGAGAGCCGGCTGGTCCAGGACTATCCCTTCGACTTCACCCGCGGCTCCACCGTCGACGACATGGCGGTGATCATCCCCTCGCCGGAGATGCAGCGCCGGATCATCGCGGTGATCGACAGCCCGACCTACCAGGCCGTTCACAACCCGGCCTACTCCCTGGTGGCCAATCCGTGGAAGCGGACCTACCAGAACTGCAACAACTTCATGCTCAACGTCATCGCCGCGGCGATCTGGCAGACCAGCAACCCCGACCAGATCACCGCCGACCTGAAGGCCCACTACAAGCCGACCCTGGTGAAGGCTAACGCCGTCCTGCGGCTGTTTGGCCCCATCGCCGACCAGCGGCTGCGCACCGACGACCAGAGCGGGCCGATCCGCACCGCGACCTATGAATCGATGGCGGAATTCATGCGCGAAAACAACCTGCTGGAAGCGACCTATTCCATCAACTACGCGCGCTGATCGTTCGCTTTTCGGCTGGGCCGAACACCGCTAGCGTCGCCTCATGAACGACGTCGTCCGGCTCCTGTTGATGTTGGCCCTGGCCGGGACCGCGGTGACCTTCGCGGGCTCCTTCGCCATCTGGTTCTTCGATGAGGACCGGCGGATCGGCCGGGCGCTTCGGCGCGTGCTCAAGGGCGAACCCGAGGCGGTGCTGGTGGCCCGCGGCCGAGGCCGCGGCGTGGGCGTCAATTTCGCCACCGGCCTGGCCGCCGTCGCCTGGGACGCCGGGGCCTGGTGCCTGGTCTACCGGATCGACGAACTGATGGGCGCCGAGCTGATCATCGACGACCAGGTGGTGGCCCGCGCCCACCGCGACGAGCCGCGCCGCGCCCTGGATCAGCGGGTCAGCCACGCCGCCCGCGTCACCCTGCGGCTGATCTTCGACGACCCGCAGCACCCCGACTTCGAGCTCGACCTCTGGCTGACCGGCGACGAGAGCCGCCGCGTCGCCGCCTCCCCCGGCGCCGCCGTGCTGGAGGCCAACCGCTGGCTGGCTCGCGCCGAGGCCATCCTGCGCCGGCCGCGCGCCCTCACCCCCGCCGCAGCCGCCGCCACCGCCGTCACCGCCCCCCTGGCGCCGC
>NZ_JAUSCJ010000034.1 GCF_030651185.1 Phenylobacterium sp. | reverse complement strand
CGGCTCCTGGATGTAAGTCGACCGGACGTCCCACTCGTACAGCTCCCCTTCCGGCACCGCGATGGCGTTCCACGTCTCGTTGGCAGCGAAGACGTTGCCGTACTGGCGGCGGTACATCTCCGGCTTCAAGGAGCGCCGGAGCGCGCCCTGCACCTCGTCCTGGGAAGGCCAGACCTCCTTCAGATAGACCGGTTGCCCGTTCGGGTCAGTTCCCAGTGGCTCGTTGAGCAGGTCGATGTCCACGCGCCCGGCCAGGGCGTAGGCGACGACCAGCGGCGGCGAGGCCAGGTAGTTGGCGCGAACGTCGGGGTTCACCCGGCCTTCGAAGTTGCGGTTGCCCGAGAGCACCGAGCAGGCGACCAGGTCACCCTTCTGCACCGCGTCAGAGATGGCTTCCGGCAGCGGGCCGGAGTTGCCGATGCAGGTGGTGCAGCCGTAGCCCACCAGGTTGAAGCCCAGGGCGTCGAGGCTCTTGGTGAGGCCGGCGCTTTTCAGGTAATCGGTGACCACCTGCGAGCCGGGGGCCAGGGAGGTCTTCACCCAGGGCTTCACCTTCAGGCCCTTTTCGATGGCCTTCTTGGCCACCAGGCCCGCGGCGATCAGCACCGAGGGGTTGGAGGTGTTGGTGCAGGAGGTGATGGCCGCGATGACCACGTCGCCGTTTCCGACGTCGAACTTCTCGCCGGCGACGGGGATCCGCGCATTGGCGCTTTCCTCATCGGCCTTGCCGAACTCCTTGCCCAGCGCGAGCTTGAACTCGGCGGCGGCTTCGGAGAGCAGGACGCGGTCCTGCGGACGCTTGGGGCCGGCCAGGGACGGCAGGACCGAACCGAGGTCCAGGTCGAGGGTGTCGGTGAACACCGGGTCGGCGTCGCCGGGCTCGAACCACAGGCCCTGGGCCTTGGCGTAGGCTTCCACCAGGGCGACGCGGTGGGCGTCACGGCCGGTGGCCGAGAGGTAGTCGATGGTGGCCTTGGTCACCGGGAAGAAGCCGCAGGTAGCGCCGTATTCCGGGGCCATGTTGGCGATGGTGGCCTGGTCTTCCAGGGTCAGGCCGGCGAGGCCCGGACCGTAGAATTCCACGAACTTGCCCACCACGCCCTTCTTGCGCAGCATCTGGGTGACGGTGAGCACCAGGTCGGTGGCGGTGGCGCCTTCCGGCATGGCGCCGGTGACGCGGAAGCCGATGACTTCCGGGATCAGCATCGGGATCGGCTGGCCCAGCATCACGGCCTCGGCCTCGATGCCGCCCACGCCCCAGCCCAGGACCGAGAGGCCGTTGATCATGGTGGTGTGGCTGTCGGTGCCGACGACGGTGTCGGGATAGGCGGTGGTGGCGCCATCCTCGTCCAGGGTCCAGACGGTCTGGGCGAGGTATTCCAGGTTCACCTGGTGGCAGATCCCGGTGCCGGGGGGCACGACGCGGAAGTTGTTGAAGGCCGAGGAGCCCCAGCGCAGGAAGCGGTAACGCTCGATGTTGCGCTCGTACTCGCGCTCGACGTTCTCACCGAAGGCCTTGGAGGTGCCGAAGTAGTCGACCATCACAGAGTGGTCGATCACCAGGTCGACGGGGTTCAGCGGGTTGATCTTCTCAGGGTTGGCGCCCAGCGCCGTCATCGCGTCGCGCATGGCGGCCAGGTCGACGACGGCGGGAACGCCGGTGAAGTCCTGCATCAGGACGCGGGCCGGACGGAAGCTGATCTCGTGCTCGACGGAGCCCTTGTTCACCAGCCACGCGGCCACGGCGGACAGGTCATCGCCACCGACGGAAACGCCGTCTTCGTTGCGGAGCAGGTTTTCCAGCAGCACCTTCATGGAGGCCGGCAGGCGCGAAACGCCCGAAAGTCCGGCTTCCTCGGCGGCGGGAAGGCTGTAGTAGACGTAGGTCTTGTCGCCCACCGTCAGTTCGCGGCGGGTCTTCAGGCTGTCGATCGACGCCATATAAGGGATCCTTCCTCTGTTCACGGCCGCTTCACCACCGCTTCGGGGATCGCGCGCTTTTCGAGGCGGACACACAGCGTCCGCCCCCGCGCCGCGTACGCCCCCCAAGGCGGCGTCGGCCGCGCGCGTCATAGACCCTGGCTCGGCCTACGTCCATGCAGGGAGGACAACCTCGCCGTGATCTCTCGCCTCAGCCTGCAAAACCTGTCGGTCCGCCGGGGCGGGCGCCTGCTTTTTGAAGGCCTGGCCCTGAGCCTGGCGGCGGGCGAAGCCTGCGCGCTCACCGGCCGCAACGGCGCGGGCAAGACCAGCCTGCTTCGGACCATCGCGGGTCTAGTCACCACCGAGGCCGGGACCATCGCCTTTGGCGACGCCGACGCCGATGCCGCAAGGGCCACAGGCCTGCACCTGATCGGTCACCTTGATGGCCTGAAGCCCGGGCGCACCGCCCGGGAGGAGCTGGACTTCTGGTCGCGCTGGACCGGCGGCACAGCGGCTTCGACCCACCAAGCCATCCGGAGGCTTGAGCTTTCCACCCTGCTGGATCTGGAAGTTCGGCGGTTATCGGCGGGGCAGAGACGCCGCCTGGCCTTGGCGCGACTGATCGCCGCTCCGCGTCCGCTGTGGCTGCTGGACGAGCCCTTGAGTCCCCTAGACGGCGTCTGGCGCGAGCGATTCGGCGCGGTGATGACGGAGCACCTGGCCACCGGGGGCTTGATCGTCGCGGCCGTCCACGACCCCCTGCCCATCCCCGCCAAGGCTCTGGAGATCGGCGCGTGAGCCGGGCCGGCGCCCTGCTGGCGCGCGAGGTGGCGCTGGCCTGGGGCAAGGGCGGCGGCCCGCTGGTGGCGTTGGGCTTCTATGCCGGGACCGCCACCCTGCTGCCGCTGGCCACCGGGCCCGAGCCCGCGCGCCTGGCGGCCATCGCCACCGGCATGGCCTGGGTGGCCCTGGCGCTGGCGGCCCTGCTGTCGCTGGAGCGGCTATTCGAGCGTGACTACGAGGACGGGGCGCTGGACCTGATCGTGCTGTCGCCGGTTCCCCTGGAGATCACCTGCGCGGTGAAGTGCCTGGGCCAATGGATCGCCACCGGCGCGCCCCTGGCCCTGGCGGCCCCCATCGCCGCGATCGCCCTGGGCGCCAAGCCGCAACTGGCCCCGCTGATCCTGGCCTGCGCCCTGGTCGGCGGACTGGCCTTCGCCTTCACGGGCGGGATCGGCGCGGCTCTGAGCCTGGGGGCCCGGCGCGGCGGGCTGCTGACGGCGGTGATCGTCCTGCCGCTGTTTGTGCCGCCGGTGATCTTCGGCGGCGCGGCCCTGGACGCCTTCGCCAATGGCCTGCCCTGGCATGCCGGCCTGGCGCTGCTCAGCGCCTATGCCGCCGCCGCGGTGGCGCTCGGCCCCCTGGCCATGGCCGCGGCCTGCCGCAACGCCCTGTCCTAGAAATCGGCGACGGAACTGGCCGGCCGCGGCGTTGAACCCTCCGAGGGATACGAACTCCGGAGACGCAGACCCATGAAATTCACCACCCCGTTGCTGCTGAGCGGCGCGATCCTGACCCTTGGCCTCGGCGGTGCGGCGATCGCCCAGCCGGCCCCGGCCGCCATGCAGGACGCCGGCCCCCGTCACGATCGTGGCGACCGGCCGCACCGCGACCCCGCAGAGATGACGGCTCGGCGCGCCCAGCACCTGCGCGACGCCCTGCAGCTGACCACCAACCAGGAGCCGGCGCTGAACGCCTTCCTGCAGTCCGTCGCCCCGCCCGCCGGCTGGCGCGACAAGATGCGTGAAAACCGCGGCGAGCGCGCCGCCCTGACCACGCCGGAGCGTCTGGACCGCATGAAGGCCCACATGGCCGACCGCCAGGTTCAGTTCGCCCGCCGGGCCGACGCGACGATGCGCTTCTACAGTCAGCTCTCGCCGTCCCAGAAGAAGGCTTTCGACGCCATGCGTCCGATGGGCGGCCGCGGCGGCAAGGGCGGTGGCCACCGGGGCGGCGGTCACGGCTAGACTTAGGTCCTGAGGACGACCCCGGCTTGCCCCAGGCGACGCCGGGGTCTAATTCGCCTGGGCATGTTCCCGGCGCCCGCCTTCCTTTCGAATCCCGAGCGCTTCATGGCGTTCTCCCGCTGGGCCGCGCCCATGTTCGGGGTCATCGCCCTTGTGCTGGCCCTGGCCGGCCTCTGGCTCGGCTTCACAGCCCCCGAGGACTACCAGCAGGGCGACACGGTGCGGATCATGTTCATCCACGTGCCGGCCGCCTGGATGAGCATGTTCGTCTATGCCTGCCTGGGGGGCGCAAGCTTCCTGGCGCTCGTCTTCCGCCACGCCCTGGCCGACGCCGCCGCCCAGGCCGCCGCCCCGTTGGGCGCGGCCTTCACCGTCCTGGCGCTCGCCACCGGCGCCCTGTGGGGCCGGCCCATGTGGGGCGCCTGGTGGGTCTGGGATGCGCGCCTGACCTCGGTCCTGGTGCTGCTGCTGTTCTACCTCGCCTACATGGCCCTGCGCGCCTCGCTGGACGATGAGACCAAGGCGGCCCGCGCCGGCGCCATCCTGGCCCTGGTGGGAATCGTGAACCTGCCAATTGTCCACTGGTCTGTGAACTGGTGGAACACCCTGCACCAGGGCGCCTCGGTGTTCCGCAAGGGCGGGCCGACGATGACCGTCGACTACCTCTATCCGCTGCTGCTGCTGGGCCTGGCCTATATGGCCGCCTTCGGGTCGCTGTGGCTGGTGCGTATCCGCGCCGAGGTCTGGCGCCGCCGAGCCGAGGCGGCCGCAATGCGCGCGGCGAGGGCCTGAGATGCTCGACCTCGACCCCGGCCCCTACGCCGCCTTCATCTGGCCCGCCTACGGCCTGACGGCCCTGGTCTTCATCGGCATGATCGCCACCAGCCTCAACCACGCCCGTCGCTGGCGGAAGAAGGCCGAGTCACAGACCCGGGACCGCGAGACGTGAGCCGCTGGCTGGCGGCCCTGCCGTTGATCGCCCTGGCGGCGCTGGCCCTGCTGTTCGGTCTCTTCGCCCTGAAACACGATCCCCGCGTCGAGCCCCAGGCCCTGGTGGGCAAGCCGACCCCCGACCTCGTGCTGCCGAGCCTGGACGACGGTCGCCCGGTGCGCCTACGCGACGCCGCCAAGGGGCCGGTGCTGATCAACATCTTCGCCTCGTGGTGCGCCCCCTGCGAGATCGAGCAGCCGGTTCTGGTGGCTCTGAAGACCCAAGGCGTTCCCCTGGTGGGGGTCGCGTACAAGGACGCGCCCGACAATACCAAGGCCTTCCTGAACCGCCTGGGAGATCCCTTCACCACCCGGCTGGTGGACCGCGACGGACGGGCCGGCATCGAACTTGGCGTCACCGGGGTCCCGGAGACCTATCTGGTGGGCGCCGACGGCGTGATCGTGGCCAAGCACACAGGCCCGCTGACGGAACAGGACGCCAAGGATCTGTGGGCCAAGGCCGCGCGTTAACCATACATTGACGCGCAGCGCGCCATGAGTTGACGCGTATTAACCATAAGGCGGCCTCGTGGCGCTTCCGATCCGACCCGGCTTTCCGCAGACCTCGGCCCCCGTCCAGCGGCCGGACCCTGCCCGCAACGCCGGCCAGCGCGCCTTCTTCGAGGCCGCGCTTAGTCTGCAGCAGCAGGCGCCGATGGCCAGCGCGTCGGCCCGGCCGGCCTCGCGGCCCCAGCCCGCGGGCCGCATCCCCACCGACCTGCCCTCCGATCCGCCGGAACGCATCCTGCGGCCCGGTTCGCTGCTGGACATCAAGATCTAACCCCGACCCCGGGATGAAGATCAGGTTGGCGGAAGCCTAGGCGACCTTCTTGGCCTTCTTCTCTTTCTTCGGCTTCTCAGCCTTGGGCGGCTTTTCCGCCTTCTCAGGCTTGGGCGCCTTTTCGGCCTTCACCTTCTTCACCTTGGCGGGCTTTTCGGCCTTGGCCTTCTTCGCGGGCTTTTCCGCCGGTGGCGAGGCGGCGGCTTCGCCGGCGGCGATCAGGTCGCGCAGGACGCTCACCAAGCCCTCGCGTTTGCCGGAGGACAGCAGCTTCAGCAGCCGGGCGTCCGCGGCGGCCATCTTCGGCTTGGCCTCCTCCAGCAACTCACGGCCGGCGGCGGTCAGGCTGACAGCGTTGGCGCGCGCATCGGCGGCGGAGCGCTGACGCTCAAGCAGACCCTTGGTGATCATGCGGGCGGCCATGTCGGCCAGGGTCGAGCGGTCAATGCCCGTGATGCGGACCAGATCGGTCTGGGTCAGGCCCTCGTGGGCCTCAACGGCGGCCAGCACCGCGTACTGGCGCTGGGTCGGGCCGCCCGCCTCGAAGGTCTCGGCATAGATGTCGAGAGAGAGCTGCAACGCGCGGTGCAGCAGGTGGCTGGGGGATCGGTCGAGGGCCGGAAGCCCCCCTGACTTGCCGGACTTACCTTTGGACATCGAGTTCCCCGCCTCTGCCACATTGGATCGGCCGCGGAAGATATAGTCC
This sequence comes from Phenylobacterium sp., assembly GCF_030651185.1. GTDB lineage: Bacteria > Pseudomonadota > Alphaproteobacteria > Caulobacterales > Caulobacteraceae > Phenylobacterium. The sequence continues at coordinate 22,333 of NZ_JAUSCJ010000034.1, read as the reverse complement.
GTTCGCGTCGTTTTGACGACAATGGTCCGGGGGCCGCCTATTCGATCGGCGGCACCGGCGGGATCTCATCCAGCTTGGCGTACTTCATCATCAGCGGCACTTGGGAGAAGCCGAACAGGATGTGGATGATGGAAAGCCCCGGGAACCGGAACAGCACCCAGGTGGCGTCCGGCTGGGTGCGCCAGATGAACTCGTTGAGGGCCGCCACGCAGAGGAAGAAGATCCCGTAGCGCCACGACAGCTTGCGCCAGCCCTCGTCGGGCATCTGGAAGGCCTTGCCCAGGAGGATCTTCAGCGGGTTCTTGCGCAGCACCATGCCGCCGATCAGGAACAAGCCGAAGGCCACCGAGGTCACGGTCGGCTTGACCTTGATGAAGCGGTCGTCGTGGAAGAACAGGGTCAGGCAGCCGAACAGCACCGCGATCAGCCCCGCCACCAGGGGCATGGGCGCGATCCGCTTCTCCACCACATAGCCGACGATCAGGGCGAGCGCCGCGCCGGCCACCATGCCCCAGGTCGCCTGGACCGTGTCGTGGGTGATGAAATAGGCGATGACGAAGCCGACCGGCCATCCGTAGTCGACGAAACCGGTGACGAACTTCTTGGCGCCAGGCGACAGGGTCATGCGTCCTCCAGACCGACGAGGGAACGGGCGAAGGCCCGGGCGTTGAAGGGCTGAAGATCCTCGATCCCCTCCCCGACGCCAATGAGCTTGATGGGGCTGTCGGAGGCCTGGGCCACCGGCACCAGGACCCCGCCGCGGGCGGTGCCGTCCAGCTTGGTCATGACGATGCCGGAGACACCGATCTGATTGCCGAAGATGTTTTCCTGGGCAAGCGCATTGCGGCCCACCGTGGCGTCCAGCACCAGCAGGGTCTCGTGCGGGGCGTCCGGATCGATCTTCTTCACCACCCGGATGACCTTGAGCAGTTCGTCCATCAGGCCCTGCTTGTTCTGCAGCCGGCCGGCGGTGTCGATAAGCACCACGTCGTGACCCTTTTCCTTGGCCGAGGCGATGGCGTCGAAGGCGAGGCCCGCGGCGTCGGAATTGGGCGGGCGCGACATGAAGTCGGCGCCGGCGCGCTCGGCCCAGACCTTCAGCTGCTCGACGGCGGCGGCGCGGAAGGTGTCACCGGCCACCACCAGCACCTTGGCGCCCTTGCCCGTCAGGTCGGCGGCGATCTTGCCGAGCGTGGTGGTCTTGCCCGAGCCGTTGACCCCGATGAACAGCACCACATAGGGCTTGGGGCCCGAGAGCGGATCGAAGGTTCCCTGGCGGCTGGAAAGCTCGTCGCCGATGGCCTCGGCGAGGGCTTCCTTGATTTCCTGCTCGTCGACGCTCTTACCGAACTTGGCGTCGGAGAAGCGCTGGGTGATGCGGGCGGCTGAATGCGGGCCGAGATCGGCCTCGATCAGCATCTCCTCCAGCTCGTCGAGCTTGGCCTGGTCCAGCGGCGTCTTGGTGAAGGTTGCCGAGACCTGTTCGGTCAGCGCCTTGGACGACCGGGTGAGGCCGCCGGCGAGGCGCTGGAGCCAGCCCTTCTTGGGTTCAGTCATAGGCGGCTTCTAGCGGCTCAAGGGCGTGCGCGATAGAGGATGGAGGATGGACGCGCTCACCGCCACCCTGACCTGGCTGGACTATGCCGCCGTGGCCGTGTTCGGCGCCACCGGCGCCCTGGCCGCGGCGCGCCAGAAGCACGACATCGTCACCTTTGGCTTCTTCGCCGCAGTGACGGGCGTCGGCGGCGGAACCCTGCGCGACCTGCTCATCGGCGCACCGGTCTTCTGGGTGCAGAAGCCGGCCTATATCCTGGCCTGCCTAGCCGCCGCCACGGCGGTCTGGGTGTTCGGGCCGGGGCGCGGGCGCATGCGGGTGCTGCTGTGGCTCGACGCCCTGGGGCTCGCGGCCTACTGCGTGGTGGGCGCGGCCAAGGCGGCCTCGCTCGGCGCCCCACCCTTCTCCGCCGTGGTGATGGGGACGCTGACGGCCTGTTTCGGCGGGGTGATCCGCGACGTCCTGGCCCACGAACCCTCCATCCTGCTGAGGCGCGAGATCTACGTCACCGCCGCCCTGGTGGGGGCAGGCGTCTTCGTCATCCTGCAGATGTTCGAGGTTCCGGGCTTCCCCGCGGGGCTGGCAGGCTTCGCCGCCGCCCTCGCGATCCGCGCGGGTGCGATCCTGAAGGGTTGGGCCTTGCCGGGCTTCCCGGGGCGCGGGACGCCGGAAAACTAGGTGTTCGGCGGCCAGACCTCGGTGTCGTGATCCGGGTGCTGGTGGCTGACGAGGCTGGCATAGAATGCCGCCATTCGCGCCTTCTGCTCCGGGGCGCGGTCGGGCAGATCGGCCAGGCTGTCGAGGTAGGGCAGCTTGGTGTCGAGGCCGATCTGCAGGGTCGGGACGATCTTCTCCGGCTGGTCAAAGGCGCCGATGGCGACATTGACCGCCCACTTCGGCGACTCGAAGGAGAGTTGCGTGCCGCAGTCCCCGCAGAAGCCTCGCTTGATCAGGTTGGAGCTCTGAAAATACTTCGGCTGCCCCCGGGTCCAGGCAAAGCCCTCGGCGTCGACATAGGGGCCGTAGAAGCCGCCGAAGGCCTTCTGGCACATGCGGCAGTGACAGATGCTGGGCCGCCCGAGGCTTTCGGCGTGGAAGCGCACCGCGCCGCATTGGCAACCGCCCGACCAACCGCTCATTCAGCCGCCTCCAGCACCGCCACGGTTCCGAGCGCCTTGGCTCCATCATGGCCGGTGATCCGCAGGGGAACGATGGACCCCACGGCGGCCTCGCCCGCATAGGCGATCTCGGTGAAGTCCTCGGCGCGGGCTACGCCATCGCGCTCCACCAGGCCGGTGATGATCCGGCCGACCTGGCGCTGCAGGTGGCGCTCCAGGGCCCGTTGACCGGCGGCGCGCAGGCGGGCGGCGCGGTCCTTGATCACCGGGCGCTGCAGCTGCGGCATCCGCGCGGCCGGCGTGCCGGGGCGCGGGCTGAAGGGGAAGACGTGCAGGAAGGAAAGCCCGCCGTCTTCGACCAGCTTGAGGGTGTTCTCGAACATCTCTTCGGTCTCGGTGGGAAAACCGGCGATGAAGTCGGCGCCGAAGGCTGTGTCGGGGCGCACCGCCCGGACATCGGCGATCAGCTTCAGGGCGTCGGCGCGGCTGTGGCGGCGCTTCATCCGCTTGAGGATCATGTCGTCACCGGCCTGTAGCGACAGGTGCAGGTAAGGCATGAGGCGCCGGTCCTCCGCCAGACAGCGCATCAGATCGGGATCGATCTCGGCGGCGTCGATGGAGGAGAGCCGCAGGCGCGGCAGTTCCGGGACCAGCTTCAGGATGCGGGCGACGAGTTGGCCCAGGGTCGGCTGACCCGGCAGGTCCGAGCCCCAACTGGTGATGTCGACGCCGGTGAGCACCACCTCGAGATAGCCCTGGGCGGTCAGCTTGCGGACCTGCTCCACCACCTCGCCGGCGGCCGCCGACCGGGAATTGCCCCGGCCGAAGGGGATGATGCAGAAGGTGCAGCGGTGGTCGCAGCCATTCTGCACCTCGACATAGGCCCGGGCCCGATCCTTCAGCCCGTCGATCAGGTGGCCGGCGGTCTCGCGGACACTCATGATGTCGTTGACCCGCACCCGGCCCTCCGGCGCGCGATCGCCATAGGCGCCGGCCTGCGACTTCTCGGCATTGCCCAGCACCAGGTCCACCTCGGCCATGCCGGCGAAGGCGGCCGGGTCGATCTGGGCGGCGCAGCCGGTGACAATCAGCTTGGCGTCAGGACGCTCGCGGCGGGCCTTTCGGATCGCCTGGCGCGCCTGGCGCACGGCCTCGCCGGTCACCGCGCAGGTGTTGAAGACGATGGCGTTGGAAAGCCCGTCCTCCGCCGCCCGCGCGCGGATGACCTCGCTCTCATAGGCGTTGAGCCGGCAGCCGAAGGTGACAATGTCAACGGCTCGGCCGGCGGCATTGTCATCCCGGAAGACCGCTTCGGCGGGCTGTCCCGGATCCATTGCCGGAGAATTCACGATCTCGCTCACGGCAGGGTCCCGGTGAATTCGAGCTCCAGCCCGCCGGTCATGATCACGTGGCCGTCGCTCTCGCGCCACTCGATCACCAGCTCGCCGCCATCCAGCTCCAGGGTCGCCTTGCGGTCGGTGAGGCCGCGACGGGCCGCCGCCACCAGGGCCGCGCAGGCGCCCGTGCCGCAGGCCTTGGTGAGGCCGGCGCCGCGTTCCCAGACCTTCAGGCGAATGCGATCACGGGCCTTGATCTGGGCGAAGCCGACATTGACGCCTTCGGGGAACAGCCGGTGATGTTCGATCATCGGACCGACCTCGCGCACCGGGGCGGTCTCAGCGTCCTCAACGAAGAACACCACGTGGGGATTGCCCATCGAGACACAGCCCGGCGTGTGCAGCAGGGGCGCGTCGATGGGGCCGACCTGCAGCTCGACGCCGCGGGTGTCCATCTCTTCTTCCAGGGGGATCTGGGTCCAGTCGAGGCCGGGCGCGCCCATGTCGACGCTGATCCGCTTGTCGCCGGCGCGCCGCGCCTTGAGGATCCCCGCCTGGGTCTCGAAGGTCGCCTCGTCCTGGCCCGAGGCCTCCATCAGCAGCCAGCCCACGCAGCGGCTGGCGTTGCCGCAGGCGCCCACCTCTTCGCCGTCGGCGTTCCAGAAGCGGACGGCGGCGTCGGCGCGGGCCGAAGGATCAATGGAGACCAACTGGTCGCAGCCGATCCCGCCCTCGCGGCTCGCGATGGCGCGCACCTCGTCGGCGCTGGGCGCAAACGGGGCGGACCGGGCCTCGACGACGACAAAGTCGTTGCCGAGCCCGTTCATCTTCAAGAACGGACGGCTCATGATGTCGGCTATATAGGCGAGAAATCGCCGCCGATCACCTTTGGCGAGACAGGGCCTGCCGCGTGGTCCTAGATTTGGCTCATGAAAATCTCTTGCGCGGCGCTGACGAGCGCCCTTCTGCTGGCCGGCATGGCGCATGCCCAGGCCCCCGCCGACCCCTTCATCTGGCTCGAGGATGTCGATGCGCCCCGGTCCATGGACTGGGTCGCCGGCCAGAACGCCAAGGCGGCCAAACGGCTGGAAACCGATCCCCGCTACGCGACCTATCTCGCACAGGCCCGCGCCATCTTCACGGCCAAGGACCGGATTCCGTGGCCGACCTTCCGAGCGGGCGGGGTGGACAACCTCTGGCAGGACGACGCCCACGTGCATGGCGTCTGGCGGCACGCGACCTTGGCCAGCTACGCCGGTGCGACGCCCGTCTGGGAGACCCTGCTCGACCTGGACGCCCTGTCGGCGACCGAGGGCAAGAACTGGATCTGGAAAGGCGCGACCTGCCTCAAGCCGGCGCAAACCGTCTGTCTGGTGGAGCTTTCGAACGGCGGCGGCGACGCGGTGGAAATCCGCGAGTTCGACACGGTGAGGAAGGCCTTCGTCGAGGGCGGCTTCCGGCTGACCGAGGGCAAGCAGAGCGCCGACTGGCTGGACGCCGACACCCTGGTGGTCGACCGCATCTGGACGCCGGGCGACGAGACCCCCTCGGGCTACGCCTATATCGCCAAGATCCTGACCCGCGACGGCCAGACCAAGGACATCTATCGCGGCCAGAAGTCCGATGTCGGGGCCGGCGTGATCGTGCTGCGCGGCGAGGGCGGCAAGGCCGACGGCCTGCTCGGTCGGCGCGGCCTGACCTTCTTCGAGAACGAGTTTGTCCTGCTAGATGGCGGCAAGACGATCGCCCTGCCCCGCAAGGCTGAGCACCAGGCCTATGTCGATGGCCAGGCGATCTTTCAGCTCAAGGAGGCCTGGGGCGGCTTCGGCGCCGGCGCCCTTATCGCCTACAACCTCGAAGACCTGAAGACCGGGACGGCCACGCCGGCTCTGATCTTCCAGCCCGGCCCGCGCCAGGCGATCACCGAGGTCTCCGACACCCATGGCCGGCTGGTGGTGACGTTGCTGGACGAGGTGAAGGGCGCGGTCGACGTCTACGACCGCGTGGGCGGCAAGTGGACCGTCAAGCGTCTTGCCCTACCCAAGGACGCCACCTTCACCGTGCGCTCGACCTCCGGGAACGACGACCAGCTGTTCGTGGCCGCCGAGGGCTTCCTCGACCCCACCAGCCTGTGGCTGGCCGATGCGGCCAGCGGCCAGGCCGCGCCGGTGAAGGCCCTGCCCGCCCGCTTCAACGCCGCCACCCACCAGGTAAAGCAGTACTGGGCGACCTCCACCGACGGGGCGAAGATTCCCTATTTCGTGGTGCTGCCGAAGGGGGCGAAGCTGGACGGCTCCCTCCCCACCATCATGTACGGCTATGGCGGGTTCGAGGTGGCCAAGCCGCCGATCTACCTGCCCGAGATGGGCAAGATCTGGCTGGAGCGCGGCGGGGCCTATGTGATCGCCAATATCCGCGGCGGCGGCGAGTTCGGGCCCGCCTGGCACCAGAGCGTGCTGCGCGAAAAGCGCCAACTGTCCTTCGACGACTTCGCCGCCGTGGCCCGCGACCTGGCGGCCCGGAAGGTCACCTCGGCCCGCCGGCTCGGCATCTATGGCCGCTCAAACGGCGGCGTCCTGACCACCGTGTCCATGACCCAGCACCCGGAACTCTGGAACGCGGTGGTGGTGGAGAGCCCCCTGATCGACATGCTGCGCTATCACAAGCTGCCAGCGGGCGCCTCGTGGATCGGGGAGTACGGCGACCCCGACGTCCCGGCCGACCGGGCCTTCATCGAGACCTACTCCGGCTACCAGAACCTCAAGGCGGGGACGAAATATCCCGAGCCCTACATCACCACCAACACCCGAGATGATCGGGTACACCCCGGCCACGCGCGGAAGTTCGCCGCCCGTCTGGAGGCCATGGGCGTCCCCTATCTTTACTACGAGCAGACCTTCGGGGGTCACGCCAACGACGCCGATCCCGAGCTGAACGCCCGCCGCTGGGCCCGACACTATGTGTACCTGGCCCAGAAGCTGATGGACTGAGGATGCTGGAGATCACATCCCTCCTGCCGGAGGACCCGCCGCGGATCGCGCAGGCCTTCTCCGACATCAGCTGGGACAAGCCGGAGGCCCAATATGTCCGCTATCTGGACGAACAGACCGCCGACGACCGGCCGGTGCTGGTGGCCCGCGTGGACGGAGCGTTCGCGGGCTACCTGACGGTGGTCTGGGTTCCGCACTATGAGCCGTTCCGCGAGGCGGGCATTCCCGAGATCCAGGACTTCAACGTCCTGCCCCAGTATCGCCGCAACGGGATTGGCACGGCCCTGATGGACGCCGCCGAGGCCCTGATCGCCACGCGGTCCAGGACCGCCGGCATCGGGGTGGGGCTATATCCCGACTACGGCCCGGCCCAGCGCCTCTATGTCTTGAGAGGCTATCTGCCGGACGGCCGCGGCATCGCCTGGCACGGGATGCACGTCGCGGCGATGCAGGAGGTCATGGTGGACGACGACCTGGCGCTCTACTTCACGCGGGACCTGGGTGCAGCCGCCGCGTGAAGTTCTAGATCCGCTCGATCTTCGAGGCGGCCTCGTCGATGGCCGCGGCGATGGCGTCCACCTGGTCTTCGGTCACGCCGCCGCGCTGCATGCGCAGGCGGAGCGCGGTGCCGAGGTTCTGCATGGCCCGCTGCAGCTTGGGCCGGGCGCCGGAGGAGTGTTCGGCCGCCTCGTCTAGGCGGGCGAAGATGGCGTCCACCGAGGCCCGGTTGGCCTCGAGAGCGTCCTTGCCGGCGGCCGTCGCTTCATAGGCCTTGCGACCGCCTTCAGCGGCGACCGGGACCACGAACCCCTCGTCTTCAAGCAGGGACAGGGTGGGATAGATCACGCCAGGGCTGGGCCGATAGGCGCCGCCGGTCCGTTCCTCCAACTCGCGCATGACCTCGTAGCCATGGCGGGGCTTCTCGGCCAGCAGGGCCAGGACCAGGAACCGCAGGTCTCCGTGTTCCAGCAGTCGCCCGATACGGCCGCCGCGTTCTCCGCGCCCGCCATGGCCGCGAAGGTGCTCGCGCAGGTGTCCGCCGAAGCCATGGCGGCTGCGATGTTCGGGTTTGTGAGAGAAGCGTCTGTGCATTTTCGATCCTATTTAGACATATCGATATTGCAGATATATCTAAGCTGGGTCGGAATTCAAGTCCGATATATCTAAATAAGTCGAAATCGATACTCCGGGACGGGCGAGGCCCGCCCCGGACGCGATCAGGCGTTGGCGATGGCGGTCTCGATATCGCCGACGGCGTGGCCGGTCAGGTCCTTGGCCAGCTCGCCCAGCAGCTTGGCCTGCAGGGCCTTGTGGTAGTGCCGACGAAGCTCGCCCAGGGTCTTGGGCGCCGCGATGATGAAGAGGTTGTCGATCTTGCCGCCAAGCACCTGAGTATTGAGCCAGGCGGCGGTGGAGGCCGCGAAGCCGTCCTCGATCTGGGTGCTGTCATCGGGATTGCCGGCGCTGGACTGGTGATGGCTTCCGCCGCTCCCGTCCATGTGCGCCAGTTCGGCCGCCGGCTGGAGGGTCAGCTTGGGGTTAAGTTCGTCGCCGCCATTGCGGTAGATGTGGAAGGCGGCGCCGTCAGCGACCGCGACAGTCGCGCCCTTGGGAAGTTGCATATCTTGCTCCGGTAAAAGGAAGGTCCTCTCCGGAACGTCTGACACCGCCGATCGGTCCCGCCATGATCTGCCTCAAGCCGAAGGTCACGCCTCGCGAAGCGTTTCGGCCAGCAGCCGCCCCTCGGCGCCACGGCTGGAGCCAGAGCGCCAGGCCACCACGATCTCGCGGCTCGGATGGTCGGCCTGCAGATGTCGCACGGCGACATGGGCCGCCGAGGTGAGGCCCGCCTCCACCGCCATGGCCGGCAGATAGGTGACCCCCAGGCCCGAGCCCACCATCTGCACCAGGGTCGGCAGGGAGGTGGCGGCGAAGGCCTCCTCATCGCCGGTGGCCTTGGGGGGCTTCAGCCCGCAGGCCGAGAGCACGTGGTCGCGCAGGCAGTGGCCGTCCTCCAGCAGGATCAGGTCCTCCCCCTCCATGGCCGAGGGGGGGAACTCCAGCTGGTTAGCGAGGGGATGGTCGGCCGGAATGGCGGCCAGCAGTTCATCGTCCGAGACGTGGGCGTGGGCCAGGCCCGCCATGTCGTAGGGCAGGGCGATGAGGGCCGCGTCCAGCTGCCCGGCCTTGAGCGCCGCGATCAGTCGCTGAGTGAGGTCCTCGCGCAGATAGAGCCGCAGCTTCGGAAAGCGCGCGCGCAGCAGGGGCAGGGCCTTGGGCAGCAGGAACGGCGCGATGGTGGGAATGACGCCGAGGCGGAAGCGGCCGGTGAGGGGCTGGCTGGCGTTCTTGGCCGCCTGCACGAGCTCCTCGGCCTCGTTGAGGATGGTGTTGGCGCGGACGAGCGCCGCCTCCCCCACGGCGGTGAGGATCACCCCGGAGCGGGCGCGGTCCACCACCGCGGCGCCCAGGGTGCGCTCCAGTTCCTGAATCCCCGCCGACAGGGTGGGCTGGGTGACGTGGGCGGCCTCGGCGGCCTTGCCGAACGCCCCCTGCTCGGCGAGGAGCTTCAGGTACTGCAGTTGGCGGATGGTCGGGAGCATGGCCTCACCATGGGCTCAGTCTATGGAAACCCCAACGGCAATCGAGCGCGCCCGACCACCGCGCCCTATGCCGCCACCGCCTCCGTCGCCTCGGTGGGCAGGCGGATGAGGTAGTCGAAGGCCGAGAGCGCCGCCTTGGCGCCGTCGCCGGCGGCGATGACGATCTGCTTGAAGGGCGTCGTGGTGGCGTCGCCCGCCGCGAACACGCCGGGGACCGAGGTCGCCCCGTGGCCGTCCACCTCGATCTCGCCGCGCGGCGACAGGGTGATGGCGCCCTCCAGCCACTCGGTGTTGGGGACCAGGCCGATCTGCACGAAGATCCCCTCCAGATCGACGGTGTTCAGGCTCTCGGTAGCGCGGTCGCGGTAGACCAGGCCGCTCACCTTGGCGCCGTCGCCCAGCACCTCGGTGGTCAGGGCCGAGGTAATGATGGTGACGTTGCCCAGGCTGGCGAGCTTGCGCTGCAGCACGGCGTCGGCCCGCAGCTGGCTGTCGTATTCGATCAGGGTGACATGGGCGACGATGCCGGCCAGGTCGATGGCCGCCTCGACGCCGGAGTTGCCGCCGCCGATCACCGCCACCCTCTTGCCCTTGAACAGCGGGCCGTCGCAGTGCGGGCAATAGGCCACGCCGGCGTTGCGGTACTGCTCCTCGCCAGGCACGCCCATCTGCCGCCAGCGGGCGCCGGGGGCCAGGATGAGGGTCTTGGCCTTCAGCACCGCGCCGTTCTCCAGCACGATCTCATTGAGGTCGCCGGCCGCCCGGGCCGGGATCAGCCTGGCCGCCTTCTGCAGGTTCATCACGTCGACGTCGTAGTCCTTGACGTGCTGCTCCAGGCCCGAGACCAGCTTGGGGCCTTCGGTGTGGGGCACCGAGATGAAGTTCTCGATGGCCATGGTGTCCAGCACCTGGCCGCCGAAGCGCTCGGCCGCCAGGCCGGTGACGATACCCTTGCGGGCGGCATAGACCGCCGCCGCCGCACCGGCCGGGCCGCCGCCCACCACCAGCACGTCGAAGATCCCCTTGGCGGCGATCTTGGCCGCGTCGCGGGCCGCGGCCCCGGTGTCCAGCTTGGCCAGGATCTGCTCGAGGCTCATGCGGCCCTGGTCGAAGGGCTGGCCGTTCAGCAGGACGGTGGGGACCGCCATGATCTTGCGGGCCTCCACCTCATCCTGGAACAGGGCGCCATCGATGGCGGTGTGGCGGATGCGCGGGTTCAGCACGCTCATCAGGTTCAGCGCCTGCACCACGTCGGGGCAGTTCTGGCAGGTGAGCGAGAAGTAGGTCTCGAAGGTGAAGTCGGCGTCGAGCGCCTTCACCTGGTCGATCACCTCGGCCTCCACGCGCGGCGGGTGGCCGCCAGCCTGCAGCAGGGCCAGGACCAGGGAGGTGAATTCGTGGCCCATGGGCAGACCCGCGAAGGTCACGCGGGACTGCGAACCTTCCGCACCCACGGTGAAGGAAGGAACGCGAGCGTCGGTTCCGTCCTCGCGGACGATGATCTTGTCCGAAGCCTCGGCGATGTCGGCCAGCAGGGCCTTGAGCTCGGCCGATTTCGGCGAGGCGTCGAGGCTGGCGACCAGGGCCACGGGATGGCGCAGGTTCTCCAGGTAGGTCTTGAGCTGGGACTTCAGGCCTTGATCCAACATGACGGACTCCGGTGGGGGCGCGGGAAATTGAGGAGGGGTGCGGGGCCGCCGTTCCCATGAACGGCGGCCCCGCGGGCAGGCTTAGATCTTGCCGACCAGGTCCAGGGACGGGGCCAGGGTGGCTTCGCCTTCCTGCCACTTGGCGGGGCAGACCTCGCCGGGGTGCGAGGCGACATACTGGGCGGCCTTGACCTTGCGCAGCAGCTCCAGGGCGTCGCGGCCGATGCCGCCGGCGGTGATCTCGACGATCTGGATCTTGCCGTCCGGGTCCACCACGAAGGTGCCGCGGTCGGCGAGGCCGGCCTCTTCGATCATCACGTCGAAGTTGCGGGTGATCACGCCGGTGGGGTCGCCCACCATGACGTAGTCGATCTTCTTCACGGCTTCCGAGGTGTCGTGCCAGGCCTTGTGGGCGAAGTGGGTGTCGGTGGAGACGCTGTAGATCTCCACGCCCAGCTTCTTGAATTCGGCATAGTTGTCCGCCAGGTCCTCAAGCTCGGTCGGGCAGACGAAGGTGAAGTCGGCGGGATAGAAGAACACCACCGACCACTTGCCCTTCAGATCGGCGTCCGAGACGGAGATGAACTTGCCGGCCTGGAAGGCCTCGGCCTTGAACGGCTTGATTTCGGTATTGATGAGGGACAACGCGAGCTCCTGGTTGGTTCGGGAAGGAGCCCGCTGTCTATACGGCGCCGCAGCATTGGGGAAATTGATAATATAAGTCGTTCGGATAGATTTTATCTATTCCCCGCCCGCCGGTGGCCTATCCCGGTTTTCCGGTCTCGATCATGGCCTTCAGCCGGCCGACCTGCTCGCCAATCACACCGTCCACCGGCTTGGCCCACTGCTCGGCCAGGCCGCCTTTGGCGTAACCTCCGACGTCGTAGGTGACGGTGAGAACCGTTGTGGCGGCGTCCGCGCCGGCCTTGAGGTTGAAGGCCAGGTGGCCGCTGGCGCCGGTGAACTGCAGAGGTCCGAGCGCGCCCGACAGCCGCAGGGCGGTGTCCCCGGCATAGACCACCGTCATGTGGCGCACGAAGCCGTCCTTCAACTTCTCGCAGAAACAGCCTGTCGCCAGGTCGATGAAGAGGTTGCGGGCGTCGCCCGACCAGCTATGGGCGGGATTCCACCACCTGCCCACCTCCAGGATCGCCGCGCGCACCTTGGCAGGCGGGGCGGCGATGGTGACGGTGTGCAGGCTCTCGAAGCCCTGAGGCGACTGGTCGGCGACCTCGGCGCGCGCGGCGCCGGCAAGCGACAGGACGGCCAGGGCCGCCAGCACGGTCTTCATCGTGACTCTCCTGCTTAAGCTTGCTCGAAGCTTAACGGAGCCCCCCAGAAAGTCTCCACCAGGGTGTGCTGAGCGCCCGGATTTCCGGTGGTGAGGAAGACGCGTCGGCCCGAGTCGCCGGCGGTATATTCCGGATGCTTGGCCAGATAGGCCTCCAGGGCGTCGGCGGTGGCGTCGGGCTGGTGGATCAGCGGGGTGCCGGGCTTGAGCGCCGCGCGGAACATGTCGGCCACCATCTCATAGTGGGTGCATCCGAGGATGGCGCGGTCGGGCGCGCGGCCGATGCGGGTGCTGATGGCCTTGACGTGAGCCTCCACCACAGTGGCCAGCTCCACCGCCCCGGCGCCGGTCTCGATCATGCGGGCGAGCTCCGGGCAGGGTTCGGAGAAGACCGCCACATCCTGGCGGCGCTTGTCGATCTCGATCTCGTAGACCCGGGAGCGGGCTGTGGCGGGCGTGGCGAACACCGCCAGCACGTCCAGCTTCTCCACCTTGTCGCCCCGGCGGTCGGCCTCATGTTCCCACGGCAGACCCGTGGCGGCCTCGATGGTGGGCACGATAATGCCGAGCACATTCACCGAGCGCTGTTTTTCTTTACGGTAGCTGGGCAACCAGGTTTGCTGCAGGCGCCGCAGGGCCACGCCCGAGGCGGTGTTGCACGCCAGGACCACCAGGTCGCAACCGCGGTCGAACAGTTTCTCGCAGCCGGCGCGGGTGAGATCGACGATCTCCTCCCCCTCGCGGCCCCCGTAGGGCGTATTGGCCTGGTCGGCGAGGTAGATGAGGTCCGCCTGCGGAAAGCGGTCCACCAGGCGACGGTGCACCGTCAGCCCGCCCACCCCAGAATCGAAAACGCCAATGGCCATGGATCGCGCTTAGCCCTCTCGCGCCGAAGCGTCCAGCGCCCTCTCGGGCGAACAGGTTCACTGAACGTGGTTACCCACTATTGACAACAATGTCAGCCTGACATATCTGTCATTCCCAATTGGTCAGTCCTCCCCCAGCCTGGCTCTCCCTCCTCCCAGAGACCCCCTGAACACCATGGCTATTCCCCTTTCCGCGCGTCCCGACCTCTCCAGGGACGAGTCTGACCCCGCCTGGACGGTCGGCGTCGAAGTCGACCTGCTCACCGCGCTCGCCCTGGCGCGCGCCTCCACCAAGGCCCTGCTGGAACTCTCCCCCCTGGCCCATCGCGAGATCAGCGCGGCCCTGGCCCATGAGATCGACAACCTGGAAACCCGGCGCGACCCGCATTCCGTGGCCGCCGCCCAGGCCCTCCGACAGTACCTGGGGGCCGCCTGACCCCTCGACGCCCCATGAGGGTCAATCATGAAGCCCGCGCCGCGGCGGCCGAAAGCCGCCGCGCGCAAACCCGCGCACGCCTGATCAAGGCGGCGATGACGGTGATCGCCGACAAGGGCCCCGAAGCCGCGTCAATTGAGGACTTCGTGGCCGCCGCCGGCGTCTCGCGGGGCACCTTCTACAACTACTTCCCCACCTTCGAAGACCTGCTCCACGCCCTGAACACCGAGACCTCCGAGGCCCTGGACAAGACCCTGGAGCCGATCCGGTCAGGGATCGATGACCCCGCCGTTCTCCTGGCATTGGTGCTCCACCGGGTCATGGCCAGCTTTGTCGCTGACCCTGTGCGCGGCTGGCTGTCCCTGAAGATCGAGTCCACACCCATCCCGCGTCAGGCGGTGTTCGAGGCCCGGTTCGACGCCATCTACAAGGCCGCCGTGGCCAGCGGCCGGTTCCGCGACTGTGAGGTCGCCGCCGCCCGCAACCTGGCCTTCGGCGCCTTCCGCATGGGCCTGCGCGACCTGGTGCTGGGGGCGGTCGGCCCCGATCACGCCGTGGACCTGGTGTCCTTGATCCTGATCGCCTTCGGCGTGACGCCCGACGAGAGCACGAAGATCAGCCGCGAGGCCTTCAGCGCCGCCCGTGCGGCGACGCGGCGCCCCGAATAAACCGGCAAGATTACGCGCCTGTCATGTGACCTCCTGTTACATCCTGCTTAAGGTCGCGCCTTCTTGAGCCGTTTTTCCGGAGTCTCCATGCATCGGCGCACGTTTCTCGCCGCGTCCAGCGCCCTGGCCGCCGCAACCCTGGTTCCTGGCATGAGCCTCGCCGCCGACGGCAATACCCTCTTGGCGCCCTGGACCGGGCCCTATGGCGGGGTCCCACCCTTCGACAAGGTCAAGGTCGCCGACTTCGCGCCGGCCGTCGAGGCGGCCATGGCGGCGGAACTCGCGGAGGTCGCCGCCATCGCGGCCAACCCCGAGCCGGCCAGCTTCGCCAACACCATCGAGGCCCTAGAGCGCACTGGCGACGCCAAGAGCCGTGTCGATACCTTGACCGGCATCTGGAGCGGCACCCTGTCGACGCCCGAGATGCGGGCTGTGGAAAAGGAACTTGCCCCGAAGGACGCCGCCCACGGCGACGCGATCCTGCAGAACGCCGCCCTCTTCAAACGCATCGAGGCGGTCTATGAGGCGCGGACAACCTCGGGCCTGACCCCCGAGCAGCAGCGGCTGAGTTGGGTGTACTGGAATCGCTTCGTGCGGGCCGGCGCCCGGCTGACGCCGGAGGCCAAGGCCAGGGTCGGAGCGATCAACCAGGAACTGGCCCAGAACTTCACCGCCTTCAGCCAGAACCTGCTGGCCGACGAGACGGACTACGTCCTCTACCTGCGCACCGAGAGTGAGCTGAAGGGCCTGCCGGGCGACGTTCGCGACGCCGCCGCCGGCGCGGCGGAGGAGCGCGGCCACAAGGGCGAGTTCGCCATCCTCAACACGCGCTCGTCCATCGATCCGTTCCTGACCTATTCGACGCGGCGGGACCTGAGGGAAAAGGTCTGGCGCACCTTCTACAGCCGCGGCGATAACGGCGACGCCCACGACAACAACGCTATCATCAAGAAGATCCTCAAGCTGCGGGTCGAACGCGCCAGGCTGTTGGGCTATCCGACCCACGCCCACTGGCGGCTGGACAACGCCATGGCCAAGACGCCGGAAAACGCCATGGCCCTGATGATGCGGGTCTGGCCCTCGGCCATCGCCCGGGTCCGTGAGGAGGTGGCCGAGATGCAGGCCATCGCCGACAAGGAAAAGGCCGGGGTGAAGATCGAGCCCTGGGACTACCGCTTCTACGCCGAGAAGGTCCGGGCGCAGCGCTACAACCTCGATATGAACGAGGTGAAGGCCTACCTGCAGCTCGACAAGCTGCGGGAGGGGATGTTCTGGGCCTCGGGCCAGATCTACGGCTTCAGCTATCACCCGGTGACTGACGTGCCGGTGGCCCATCCCGACATCAAGGTCTGGGAGGTCAAGGCCGCCGACGGGACCCATGTCGGCCTCTGGTATCTCGACCCGTACGCCCGTCAGGGCAAGCGCTCGGGCGCCTGGATGAACGCCTATCGGAGCCAGGAGAAATTCCGCGGCAAGATCACCACCATCGTCTCCAACAACGCCAACTTCGTGAAGGGCGCCCCCGGCGAGCCGGTGCTGATCAGCTGGGATGACGCCACCACCCTGTTCCACGAGTTCGGCCACGCCCTGCACGGCCTGAACTCCAACGTGAACTATCCGTCCCTGGCCGGCACCGCCGTGGCCCGGGACTATGTCGAGTTCCCCAGCCAGGTGAACGAGGAATGGCTGGCGACGCCGGAGGTGCTGAACCGCTTCGCCCTGCACCACCAGACCGGCAAGCCGATGCCCGCCGCCCTGGCCGCCAAGATCGAGAAGGCCCACACCTTCCGCCAGGGCTTCGAGGTCACCGAATACCTGTCCTCGGCGCTCATCGACATGAAGCTGCACCTGGCCGGGGACGCCGATATCGATCCCGACGCCTTCGAGCGCGAGGAACTGACGAAGCTGGGCATGCCCAGGGAACTGCCCATGCGCCACCGCACGCCGCAGTTCCAGCACGTCTTCGCCAGCGACGGCTATTCGGCCGGCTACTACAGCTACCTCTGGTCGGAGGTCCTGGCCCACGACGCCTACGGGGCCTTCACCGAGGCCAGCGGTCCCTATGACAAGGCGGTGGCCAAGCGCCTGCACGACACGGTCATGAGCATCGGCAACACCGTCGATCCGGCCGAGGCCTACCGGAATTTCCGCGGTCGCGACCCCGACGTGAAGGCCTATCTGCGCGACAAGGGGTTCCCCACCACCTGACCCTAGCGAGGCCAAACCCCGGCTTCCTTGACCTTTCGGCCCTCTGAGCGCATAAGCGCGCCCTTCCGGCGCAGAGCAATCGCGCCCTCTACCGCTACGGCCCCCAGGTCTTATCTGGGACGAGAGCGGCGAGGCCCCCCGTCGACGTGATCGTCCACGGGGGTCGATTGCGTTTGGGCCACAGGGTGAATTGATGTTCGACGCGCTAACAGATCGGCTGTCATCCGTCTTCGACCGGCTCTCCGGTCGTGGCGTGCTGTCCGAAAAGGATATCGACGAGGCGCTCCGCGAGGTCCGCGTGGCCTTGCTCGAGGCCGACGTCGCCCTTCCTGTTGTCCGCGAGTTCATCGCCAAGGCCAAGGAAAAGGCCGCCGGCCAGGACGTGATCCGCTCGATCCGTCCCGCCGACCAGGTGGTCAAGATCACCTATGACGGCCTGGTGGAGATGCTGGGCGGCGAGGGCGGCGCCGAGGGGCTGAACATCAGCCTCAACCCGCCCACCGTGATCCTGATGGCCGGCCTGCAAGGCTCGGGCAAGACCACCACGGCGGCCAAGCTCGGCCTGAAGCTGGCCAAGGACCGCAAGAAGGTCCTGCTGGCCTCGCTGGACACCCGCCGTCCCGCGGCCATGGAGCAGCTGGCCACCCTGGCCGTCGCGGCCGGCGTCGACTCCCTGCCCATCGTGGCCGGCCAGAGCGCCCCGGACATCGCCCGGCGCGCCATGAGCGCCGCCAAGCTGCAGGGCTATGACATCCTCATCCTCGACACCGCCGGGCGCACGACGCTCGACGAGGCGATGATGAGCGAGGCCGCCGAGATCGCGCGGATCGCCAACCCCTCCGAAACCCTGCTGGTGGCCGACAGCCTCACCGGCCAGGACGCGGTTCGCACCGCCAAGGCCTTCCACGAGCGCCTGCCGCTCACCGGCCTGGTGCTGACGCGGGCCGACGGTGACGGGCGCGGGGGCGCGGCGCTCTCCATGCGCGCGGTCACCGGCCTGCCCATCAAGTTCCTGGGCGTCTCGGAAAAGATCGACGGCCTGGACGTCTTCGACGCCGCCCGCGTGGCCGGCCGGATCCTGGGCCAGGGCGACGTGGTGGCCCTGGTGGAAAAGGCCAGCGCCGACCTGGATGTCGCCAAGGCCGAGGCCATGGCCAAGAAGCTGGCAAAGGGCCAGTTCGACCTGGACATGATGGCCGACCAGTTCGCCCAGATGAAAAAGATGGGCGGCATGGAGGGCCTGATGGGCTTCCTCCCCGGCGTCCAGAAGATGAAGAAGCAGATCGCCGAGGCCAACATCTCGGACAAGGCCCTGGACCGCCAGGCGGCGATCATCTCCTCGATGACCAAGCTGGAGCGCAAGAAGCCCGATATCCTGGCCGCCTCGCGCAAGCGCCGCATCGCCAAGGGCGCCGGCGTCGACGTCTCCGAGGTCAACCGCCTGCTGAAGCAGCATCGCCAGATGGCCGACGCCTTCAAGATGATGAGCAAGGACGGCGGCAAGGGCTTCGCCCGCATGGCCGGGATGATGGGCGGCGGCGGCGGCGCGGGCGGCATGGACCGGCTGAAGTCGCTGGGCGGAGGCAAGCTGGCCACGCCCGATCAGAACCAACTCGAAGAGCTCGGCAAGATGGCCGCGGGCGGGGGCAAGCTGCCCGGCCTCGGCGACGGGCTCCCCAAACTTCCCGGCCTGGGCGGCGGCATGCCCCCCGGCTTCAATCCCTTCAAGAAATCCTAGAGATAACAAGGACTAGACCATGCTGAAGATCCGTCTCGCCCGTGGCGGCGCCAAGAAGCGCCCCTACTACTCCATCGTCGTCGCCGACAGCCACTCGCCCCGCGATGGCCGCTTCATCGAGAAGGTGGGCACCTACAACCCGCTGCTGAAGCGCGATGACCCGACCCGCGTCACCCTGAAGCTGGAAAGCATCCAGGCCTGGATCGACAAGGGCGCCCAGCCCACCGACCGCGTCGCGCGCTTCCTGGCCCAGGCCGGCGTCGTGAAGTGGGAACACGGCAACAACCCCAACAAGGGCAAGCCCGGCAAGAAGGCGCTCGAGCGTACGGAAGAGCGCGCCCAGCGCGACGCCGCCGCCGCCGCCGCTCTGGAAGAAGCCAAGAACGCCCCGGCCCCCGAGCCGGAACCCGTCGTCGAGGCTCCGGCTGAAGAGGCTCCGGCCGCTGAAGCCCCGGCTGCTGAAGAAGCCCCGACTGCTGAAGCTGCTCCGGCCGCTGAAGAAGCCCCGGCCGCCGCCGAGGAAGCCGCTGTCGAACCGGCCGCCGAGGCCGCCGACGACGCGACCCCGGAACAAGCCTAAGCCTTGCGAGGAGGCGGTAGTCCCATGGCTGGCCGCCTCCTCCAGGTCGCCCGCGTCGCCGGAGCCTTCGGCGTGCGCGGGGAGATCCGCATCACCACCTTCACCGAGGACCCGCTGGCGCTCGCCGCCTACAAGGTCCTGACCCGCGAGGACGGTTCGCCCGGCCTGACCATCACCACGGCGCGGGCGGTGAAGGGGGCGGTGATCGCCAGGGCCGCAGGGATCGACACCCGCGACCAGGCCGAGGCCCTGCGCGGCCTCAAGCTGTTCATCGCCCGCGAGGCCCTGCCCGCCCCCGATGAAGACGAATTCTATCACGCCGACCTGCTGGGCCTGACCCTCGAGACCCCCGAGGGCGAGCTGATGGGCAAGGTCAAGACCATCCAGGACTTCGGGGCCGGCGACCTCATCGAGGTCCAGCCCCCCATGGGCGCCAGCTGGTGGCTGCCCTTCACCCGCGAGACGGTGCCGGAGGTTCGTCTCGCCGAGGGCAAGCTGATCGCCCTGCGCCCCGCCGAGATCGACGGCGACGCCGAGGAGTAGACAGTCCTCCCCCAGGCCGCAGGCCGTTTCGGGGGAGGAATTAGGCCCTAGCCGAACCGCTTGTTGAAGCTCGGCAGCCCCACGGACAGCGGCCCTAGCGCGTCGGAGTCGCCATCCTCCAGATAGGCCATCGTGGCCCGCGCCAGGGTCCCGTAGGCCGCCGCGAACAGGCCGCCCCCCGAGGACAGCCGCCGCACGCCCAACCCCTGCAATGCCGCCGCATTGGGCAGGCCCGTCCGGGCCATGGCGTTGACCGGCAGGTTGATGGCCTTTGCGAACCGGCCCAGCAGCGCGCCGTCGGTGGGGCCAGGCACGAAGATGCCGTCGGCGCCGGCCGAGCCATAGGCCTTGGCGCGGGCCAGCACCTCGGCTTCGGCGGCGTCTCCCTGCATCAGGTTCTTCAGATAGACGTCGGTGCGGGCGTTGATGAACAGGGCCACGCCGGCCTGATCGGCGGCCTTTCGCGCCGCCTCGATCTTGCGGGCGTGCAGGGCCGGGTCCCGCGCGCCGTCCTCCAGATTGATCCCCACGGCGCCGGCGCCCACCACAGCCTTGATGGTCTCGGCCAACTGAGAAAGGTCGTCGGTATAGCCGCCCTCGATGTCGGCGGTCAGCGGGACCTTGATCACCCGGGTGACCTCGGCGATGGCGGTCAGCACCAGGGGCACGGGAGAGAAATCGCCATCGGCATAACCGTGGGCCCAGGCGACGGCGGCGCTGGAGGTGGCCACGGCCTTGGCGCCGGCGTCCTCCATGAGGGCGGCGCTGGCGGCGTCCCAGGCGTTGGGCAGGACCAGGATCTCGGGGCCGGCATGCAGGGCCTTGAAGGCGGCGGCTTGGCTCATGGGTGTGTCCTCCTATCGTCTGGACGATATAGGAGGCGCCGCCGTGACATGCTCGCGGATATCGGACTCAGACAGCGTCTGGATCAGTGGCCGTGCGGGCCTTCGTAGACGCCCGGGGCCAGGCGCTCGTCCTCGGGGCCTTCGGTCCCGGCGGCCAGCACGAAGCGGCGGTCGCAATAGGGGCATTCGACGAAGGTGGCCTCGCCCATCTCCAGCCAGACGCGCGGATGTCCCAGGGCCCCACCGACGCCGTCGCAGGCGATGCGGCCAGTGCGCACCACCACCACTTCGGGCGCGGGCAGGTTGACGGCCAGGGCGGGCTTGGCGGGCATCGGTTCGACGTGGGCGCCCTGGTTTGGGACGGGGGTGGCTTTACGGGCCATAGGCAAACTCTCCGGCGGCGGACGCTTGGAGATACGCCCACGTGCGCCTAGGTATGCGACCATAGCTTTACGCGTCAATCGCGCCTGTTTTTCGAAAAGTCCGGCATGACCCTTCCCGACTACGCCATCGAGGCCAGGGGCCTCGTGAAGACCTATCCCGCCACCAAGACCACCAGTGAGATGCAGGCCCTGAAGGGGATCGACCTGGTCATCCCGCGCGGCTCGATCTTCGGGCTGCTGGGACCCAACGGGGCGGGCAAGTCGACCTTCATCAATATCCTGGCCGGGCTCTGCAAGAAGACCTCGGGCACGGTCTCCATCTGGGGGCGCGACATCGACGAACGGCCCCGCGACGCCCGCGCCGCCATCGGGGTGGTGCCGCAGGAGATCGCCGCTGACCCCTTCTTTACCCCGCGCGAGAGCCTGGAGGTCCAGGCCGGCATGTATGGCGTGCCGGCCAGTGAGCGCCGCACCATGGAGCTGCTCAACGCGCTCGGCCTCGGCGACAAGGCCAACGCCTATGTCCGCCAGCTGTCGGGCGGCATGAAGCGCCGGCTGATGGTGGCCAAGGCCATGACCCACAACCCGCCCGTCCTGATCCTCGACGAACCCACCGCCGGCGTGGACGTCGAGCTGCGCAAGCAGCTCTGGGCCTATGTGGTGGAGCTGAACCGCAGGGGCGTGACCATCGTGCTCACCACCCACTATCTGGAAGAGGCTCAGGAACTCTGCGACCAGATCGCCATCGTCAACCGCGGCCAGGTGGTGGCTTGCGAGCCCACCGGGACCCTGCTGGCGCGAATGGACATCCGCAACGTGGTGGTGACACCGGAGGAACCCGTGACCGTGGCCCCGACCCTGCCGGGTTTCGAGACCAAGCTGCGGGCCGCGGGCGCCTTCGCGGTCTCGTACCGCACCGGCCAGTCCAGCGTCGAACAGGTGCTGGCCGCCGTGCGCGGCGCGGGGCTGCACATCAAGGACATCGCCACCGAGGACCCTGACCTGGAGGACGTCTTCGTCTCCCTCACCTCGGCTCCGGCGCCCATCGACGCCTGAGCCTTTCGTTCCGCGCGGCTTTCCGCTAGAAGCGCGTTTCCGAAACGCACCCGTAGCTCAGCTGGATAGAGCGTTGCCCTCCGAAGGCAAAGGTCGGACGTTCGAATCGTCTCGGGCGCGCCAATTTCTCCGTCAAATTAAAAGGTGTGGATTGCGCATCGGCCGTCATTGTCGGATGGCGCAATCGCCCGGCACAATTTTGCCGCGGGAGGCGGACGATGCAACGTAAAGTGATGATCGCTTGCGCGGTCACCGGGTCGGCGGATACGCCGGCGCGTAACCCGGCCGTTCCGGTGACGCCGCGTGAGATCGCCGCGTCGGCGATCGACGCCGCCAAGGCGGGCGCGGCCATCGTCCACATCCACGTGCGCGATCCGCAGACCACGCGGCCGAGCATGGACGGAGCGCTCTATCGCGAGGCGGTGGAGCGCATCCGCGCCAGCGGCACCGACGTGCTGATCAATCTC
>NZ_JAUSCJ010000007.1 GCF_030651185.1 Phenylobacterium sp. | reverse complement strand
CCACAGCATTTCCAGGGTCCTGGCCAGGTCGTCCATCATCTCGTCGGTGTGGGCCGGCGAGGGCGTGAAGCGCAGGCGCTCGGTCCCGCGGGGCACGGTGGGATAGTTGATCGGCTGGACGTAGACGCCGTGCTCTTCCAGCAGGATGTCGCTGATCATCTTGCAGTGGACGGGATCGCCCACCAGCACCGGCACGATGTGGCTCTCCGACGGCATGACCGGCAGGCCCGCCTTCATCAGCTTGGCCTTCAGGGCGGCGGCGCGCTCCTGATGGGCGATGCGGATCTCGTTGTGGTCCTTGAGATAGCGGATCGAGGCCACCGCGCCGGCGGCCAGGGCCGGCGGGATCGAGGTGGTGAAGATGAAGCCGTCGGCATAGCTGCGGATCGCATCGACGATCACCGCGTCGGCGGCGATGTAGCCGCCCATGACGCCAAAGCCCTTGGCGAGCGTGCCCTCGATGATGTCGATCTGGTCCATGACCCCGTCCCGCTCGGCCACGCCGGCGCCGCGGGGGCCGTACATGCCCACCGCATGGACCTCGTCCAGATAGGTCATGGCATTGTACTTTTTGGCCAGGGCCACCATCGCCTTCATGTCGGTGATGTCGCCGTCCATCGAATAGACGCTCTCGAAGGCGATCACCCTGGGCGCATCGGCCGGGGCGGCGATCAGCAGCTCTTCCAGATGGGCCAGGTCGTTGTGACGGAACACCCGGCGCTGCTCGCGCTTGCCGGCCCGGATGCCGCTGATCATCGAGTTATGATTCAGCTCGTCGGAGAACATGATCAGACCCGGCAGGATCTTGTAGAGGGTCGAGAGCGAGGCCTCGTTGGACACATAGCCGGAGGTGAACAGCAGGGCGGCTTCCTTGCCGTGCAGGTCGGCCAGCTCGGCCTCCAGCTCGACATGATAGTGGGTGGTGCCGGAAATGTTGCGGGTGCCGCCCGAGCCGGCGCCGGCCTCGTCGATGGCCGTGTGCATGGCGTCCAGCACCACAGGGTTCTGGCCCTGGCCCAGATAGTCGTTGGAGCACCAGACGATCACCTCCGACGAGGCGCCGTCATCCCGCGTCCAGGTCGCACGCGGAAACGCTCCACGGTGACGCTTCAGGTCGGCGAAGACCCGGTAACGTCCCTCGGCATGGATCTGCTC
>NZ_JAUSCJ010000040.1 GCF_030651185.1 Phenylobacterium sp. | reverse complement strand
AATATCAGCGTAGTTCATCGCCTTCGCGCCACCGGCCTTGGCCAGCGTAATCGTGATCGCAGCCGTCAGCGTCGTCTTGCCATGGTCAACGTGACCAATCGTGCCGATGTTGCAGTGCGGCTTATTGCGTTCGAACTTTTCCTTGGCCATGGGATCCTACGGGCGTTTGAGAGATGGAGCGGGTAGCGGGAATCGAACCCGCGTATTCAGCTTGGAAGGCTGCTGCACTACCATTGTGCTATACCCGCCGAGGTGGGTGCTCGTGTGCGAGCCTCCATAGAGAGTGTCGCTCCGGCGCGTGGTGGGGGAAGTAGGACTCGAACCTACGAAGGCGTACGCCAGGGGATTTACAGTCCCCCCCCTTTGCCACTCGGGACATTCCCCCAGCGCGCTCGGAGCCTCACCGAAGGCCGAACAAAACCTACCGCTGATCGGTGCGACCGGTGTTAAAGCCGGGCGCGAGCAGCGGAAAACCAGTCCGGTCCCCGATTTGGAGAGCGCCTTATAGTGTCGTCACACAGCGAACGCAACGCGCCCTGGAAGGGTTCTAAAAACGGGCCGCGCGGACGGGGGCCCGGACGGCGTGAAGCCGTGTCCGATGACTGGCTCTGGGGCTGGCACGCGGTGAGCGCCGCCCTGGCCAATCCGGCCCGCGAACCCGCCGACCGCCTGCTGGCCACGCCGGACCGGGCCAAGGAGCTCACCAGCCGATTCGGCAAGAACCCGGCCCTGGAGATCGTCGAGAACGGCGTCATCAGCCATAACCTGCCCAGCGGCGCGGTGCACCAGGGCCTGGCCCTGCAGATCGCCCTGCTTGATTCGGTGGCGCTGGAAGAGTTCGAGGCCAAGCGCGGCGCGGTGATTCTGATGCTGGACCAAGTGACCGATCCCCAGAACGTCGGCGCCATCCTGCGCTCGGCCGCAGCCTTCGGGGCCAGCGGCGTCATCCTGCAGGATCGGCATGCCCCCAAGCTGACCGGGGCGCTGGCCAAGGCCGCCGCCGGCGCCGTCGACCAGATCCCCACGGCCCACGTGGTGAACCTGTCGCGTGCTCTGGAGACTCTGGCCGACCTTGGTTGGCGCGCCGTGGGCCTGGACGGCGCCGCGCCGCAGACCCTTGAACAGGCCCTCGACGGCGGCCCGACCGTATTGGTGCTCGGCTCTGAGGGCGACGGTCTGCGCCGGCTCGTCGCCGAACATTGTGATGCGTTGGGCAAGATCGCGATGCCGGGCGGCTTTGAGAGCCTGAACGTCTCGGCCGCAGCCGCGGTGGCGCTCTATGAGGCAAGCCGAACTCGCCCCTGAGGGGAATCGAATACCCGTTACACGATTCAGGCTTTTGCTTTCCGCTTCGGAGCGTGATTTGTTGCGCAACTGTTAAGGTTTAGGGCCAGTGTACGGTTCTGATCTCGACATGGGATGGGGGCCCCAATGGCGACTATGATTACCAAGTGGATTTTGCGTGGTGCGGCTACGGCGGCGCTGTTGGCGCTGGCCGCCTGCAGCGGTCCCAGTCCTCACGAAGTCGCCCCGCCCCCGGACGCCTATACCCAGGCGCCGCCGCCTGAGCTGATGGGCGGCGCGCCGGGCGCGCGTTACGACTCCAGCGGTCTGGCGGGTGGCCCCGCCGGCCTGCAGGACGCTCAAGGCTCAGCCTATCGCGCCCCGTCACGCCATGGCGATCGCCTCGTCACCTATCGCCGCGCCGACGGCGTGCTGGTCACCGCCATGCGGCCGGTGCCGAACCCTGAGGACATGTCGGCCCGCGAGCGCCGGATGGTCTACGGCAACCGCTATGCGCCGCGCGCCCACGTCTCGACGCCGCCGCGCGCCCGCCGCCCAGCCGCGCAAGCCTATTATGCTCCGGCCAAGCCGGCGGCCCGTCCCATCGTCGCCGCCAAGCCGGCGGTCGTGGCCGCCAGGCCGGTGGCTCCCGCCGCCAAGCCTGTCGTCGCCGCGGCGCCCAAGGTCATTGAGCAGGCCAAGCCGGCGCCCGCGCCCAAGCCCGCGCCGGTTCTGGCCAAGGCGCCCCAGCCCGCCTTCCCCGCATCTGGCCTGCCGCTTCCCGCCGATCCCCAACTGGCCAAGCTGCAGACCGCGGTCGGCGGCGAGGTGGCGTCGGGCTCCAAGCTCATGGTCCCCGAGGCCGTCACCAAGGGCCAGGCCGGCCAGGTCAGCCTGAGCCTGCCCCAGACCCTGCTGGCCACTCTCCAGCGCGAAGCCGCCAAGCTCGGCCTCACCAAGGCCGCCAAGAAGGCGGAGGTCACCGCCACCCTTTCCGGGAGCGGCTATGAAATCACGCCGAACGGCCCGCAGACCGCCAAGCTGAAGTCCGGTGAAGCCGCCGCCTTCAATTGGCAGGTCAAGCCGGGCGCCGGTGAACGTGGCCCCCTGAAGGCCGACGTCGACGCCAGCCTCGCCGGCGTGAAGCCTGCGATGACCTTCTCGCTGGCCAGCATTGAACAGGCGCTGGCCGCCGTGATGCCGGAAGCTCCGGCGAAGAAGAAGGGCTTCAGCTTCCAGGGCTTGCTCAGCAAGCTGACCATCCCGGGCATGAAGGACGTCTCGGTTCCCGGCGTCGGCCGCGTGCCTTCCAACAAGGTGGTGGCCGGGGCCTTGGTCCTCGCCGCGCTCGCCCTGCTGATCGCGCTGGCCCGCGGCGCCGGAGAAAGCCGTCGCCGGGCCGAGCGCCGCCGGAAGTTCCGCACCATGACCGACCATGGCGCGACCTCGCATGCCGAGCCGGAAGAGCACCATCACGGCATCGCCGCGCCCCTGGCCGCTGCGGCGGCGGGTGCGGCGGTGGCCGGCGCCGCCCATCACCATGACGAAGGCCATGGCGACAGCCACGGCCACGACGCGCACGACGCGCACGACGCCCATGACAGCCATGCGTCACACGACGCCCATGCGTCACACGACGCCCACGCGTCACACGACGCCCATGCGTCACACGACGCCCACGCGTCACACGACGCCCACGCGTCACACGACGCCCACGCGGCGCATGACACCCATGACGCTCATGCGGCGCATGATGACCACGGCCACGCCGCCACGCACGACGACCATGGTCATGACAACCACGCCGCCCATGACGACCATGGTCACGCGGCGCATGACAGCCACGCCGAGACTCACGCCGTCGCTCACGAAGACCACGGTCACGGCGCCGACCATGGGCACGCCGCCCATGACGCACACCACAAAGAGCCCGAGCACGCTCACTAGGGTCGCCCTCCCTCCCCTGTCCGGGGAGGGAGAACCCCATCTTGCCCTGCGCGACGGGGCGCGGCATTGAGGGGCATGGTTCTCGCCGTTCCGCATCTGCCCGCCGCCGGCGCGATCGCCGCGTTTTTCAGGTGGTGATGATCGATCTGGCCTTGGCCGGCGACAACGCCGTCGCGGTGGGGCTGTCGGCGGCCGGCTTGCCGGAGACCCAGCGCCGCAAGGCCGCCATCCTGGGCCTGGCCGGCGCGGTGGTGATGCTGATTGGCTTCGCCCTGCTCACCGTCCAGCTACTGAACATGGTAGGGCTGCTGCTGGCCGGGCTGCTGATCTCCGTCACCCTGATGGGGGTGGCCGCGACCTGGACCGCCAGCCTGCGGCACCGTTTCCGCTGGCTGGCCCATGTCGGCTTGGCCATCGTCTTCTCCGTGGCCCTGCACATGATCTGGGAAGGTCACCGCAGCGTCGTCGTCGACCTGGGCGAGGTCAGCGCCTATAACGCCGCCCTGCCAGCCCCCCTCGCCATCACGCCCGACCAAGTCGCGGCCCATCAAGCCGGACGGAACTGACCATGGAAACGCTATTCACCCCTGACTTCATGGCCGCCGGCTCCGCCTTTCTGCAGGTGATGATGATCGACCTGGTCCTGGCCGGCGACAACGCCGTGGCCGTGGGCCTGGCCGCCGGCGGATTGCCCGCAGAGCAGCGGCGCAAGGTGATCCTGTGGGGCCTGGCCGCCGCCGTCGTGATGCGGATCGGCTTCGCGCTGATCACCACCCAGCTGCTGGGCATCATCGGCCTGCTGTTCGCCGGCGGCATCCTGCTGCTGTGGGTCTGCTGGAAGATGTGGCGCGAAATGCGCGAGCAGGCGACCCACGCCCAGGCCGAGGCCCTCTCCGACAATCCGCCGATGCGCGAAGCCAAGACCTTCAAGGCGGCCTTCCTGCAGATCCTGATCGCCGACCTGTCCATGAGCCTGGACAACGTGCTGGCGGTGGCCGGCGCGGCGCGGGAACATCCCTCGGTCCTGGTGTTCGGCCTGATCTTCTCCGTCGCCCTGATGGGTGTGGCCGCCAGCTGGATCGCCAACCTGCTGCAGCGCTATCGCTGGATCGGCTATGTCGGCCTGGTGATCGTGCTCTACGTGGCCGTGCACATGATGTGGGAAGGTCACCGCGACGCTGTCGAGCGCCTGGGCCAGACCCCGAGCTACAACGCCGTCATGCCCGACTTCCTGGACATCAAGCCCGGGAAGCACTGACGGGCGAGAGGCACGAGCCGTTCTCCGCCCGGCGCAGGCCTCCAGCTTGTGGTTTCAGATGGACTCATCTCGCGCGCTCCGGGTGAGCTCGCTCAAAAGCCGAAACGGGAGAGATAGGGATAGTTCGCCGGCCCAACAGGGCGCGGGGGCGGTCCCGCGACCAGAGGCATCCCCCAAGGCGGCTCGCGTCCATCGGGCATGGCCACGATGTTGAAGTCGCCACGGGTCAACATCGCAGGATCGCCGGCGCGGCTGGTCTGCCGGGTGACGAAGGGGGCGAGGAACCACCAGAGTTGATAGCCGGCGGCGCGAAACATCTCCATCACCACGCGGTTCTCCGGCGTGTCACTCCCCGACTCCACGATCCAGGCGGGGCGAATTCTGTTCAGGACCGCGTCTGCCCCGACCATCACCTGACGTTCATAGCCCTCGACATCGATCTTGATGATCGTCGTGTCTGGCGGCGTGATGGCGTCCAGGGTGGTCATCTGCACCACCTCCTCGGGGTAACGTCCCGCCAGGTGAAATCCTGAAATGCCGAGATTGGTCACCGCCGACAGGGGCACCATCGGAAATTTCGCGAGGCGCCGCGTCTCGCCGACCGCGGCGTGGTGTACCTCGACGTTGTAGAGCCCATTGTTGAGGGCGTTTGTCGCCAGCAGGCCGGCCAGGCCGCGATTTGCCTCAATCGCGATGACCCGCCTGCCCGACTTCGCGACAGGCAGGGCGATTGAGCCGAGGTTCGCACCAACGTCTACATAGGTCCCCGCGCCCAACAGCTCGGCGATCAGTTCCACCTCGGGCCTGGCGAACTCCCCGAACTCGCGGAGCGCCTTGCTGACACCTGTGTCGGCGCTGGGGGTCAGCAAGTTGAGCCCATAGGCGGTTGTCGTCTCAAGCATGCCTTTGTTCTCCCCGACCGGGCCTAACAGAACAATCGGCGGCGGCGAAGCCCAGGGGCGCGCAAAACGCAGGACGGCGCGCCAAGCCCGGGAGGGAGCCTGGCGCGCCGCGGACCGGGCGTCGCGTTGAGGGACGGGAAATGACGTCCGGCCTTGATTTGGACAATGGCGGCGCGCGGTTGAACCGGCGCTGAACAAGGTGCGGCGCCGAGCGTTCACAATGCGCGGAACCAAGCTGGGCTATTGGCGTTGGGAGTCTTGCGACGAGCCCCAACACTCTAGTCGCCAGGCAGGAAAGTCCCCGACTCATGTCCCCCGGGGATTTTCCTGCAATGGGGCGTGCCCCCCTATTTCTTCAGGTCGGGCCGCGAGGCCAGGAACGCCGCCTTCTCCGCGGCGGTCAACACCTTGCCGGGCTTCATGCGGGCCACCTTGGGGGTCGGCGGCGCATAGGTGCGGGGGTTGTCCTTGGACGGCGGTTTCATGGTCGAGCCCCTGCGTTAGACTCCCATCATCGCACATTCGCCGTGACCCAGGCGACAGTTTGCGGACGCGGAGGGCCGCCTCGTCTAAACCCCTGCCATGAGCGAGACGATTGCGGTGATCGGCGGTGGGCCGGCGGGCCTGATGGCCGCCGAGGTGCTGAGCGCGGCGGGACGATCGGTCACCGTCTATGAGCGCATGCCAAGCCTGGGGCGAAAGTTCCTGATGGCCGGGCGGGGCGGCCTGAACCTCACCCATTCCGAAGACTTTCGGCCGTTCCTCGGCCGCTATGGCCCTGCCGGCAAGACGCTGAAGCCAGTCCTGGAGGCCTTCGCCCCCGCCAACCTGATCGCCTGGGCGCAGGGCCTGGGCCAGCCGACCTTCGTCGGCTCCAGCGGCCGGGTGTTCCCCAAGAGTCTGAAGGCCTCGCCCCTGCTGCGGGCCTGGCTGGCGCGGCTGAACGCCCAGGGGGTCACCTTCAAGACCCGCATGACCTGGACCGGCTGGACCCCGGACGGAGCCCTGGTCTTCGAGAACGGCGAAACCGTCCGCCCCGCCGCCACCGTCCTGGCCCTGGGCGGCGCCAGCTGGGCCAAGCTGGGCTCGGACGGCGCCTGGGCGGCCCTGCTGGCCGATCAGGGAGTTGCGCTCGCGCCCTTCGAGCCCGCCAACGGCGGCTTCACGGTGGATTGGAGCCCGGTTTTCCGCGAGCGGTTCGCGGGCCAGCCGCTGAAAGCCATCGCCGTCACCCATGGCCGCCGCACCGTCCGGGGCGAGGCGGTGGTGGCCGCCTACGGCATCGAGGGCGGGGCGATCTACGCCCTCTCGGCGGACCTCCGCGCGGCGATCGCGGCTCAGGGCTCGACCCGCATCGAGATCGACCTGCGCCCCGACCTCTCCGTGGCGCAGCTCGCCGCGCGCCTGGACCGCCCCCGCGCCGGCCAGTCAACGGCCACATTCCTGCGCAAGGCGGGCAATCTCTCGCCCCTGGAGATCAATCTGCTGCGGGAAGCCCACGGCGTCGCCCTGCCCGCCGATCTCCCCGCCGCCATCAAGCGTGCCCCCCTGAAGCTCACCGGCCTGCAGGGGATCGCCCGCGCCATCTCCACGGCCGGCGGGGTGCGGTTAGACGCGGTAGACGAAAGCCTGATGCTGAGGGCCCGGTGCGGCGTCTATGTGGCCGGCGAGATGTTGGACTGGGAGGCTCCCACCGGAGGCTACCTGCTTCAGGCCTGCTTCGCCACGGGCGCGGCGGCGGCGCGCGCGATCCTGGCTAGACCGTCAGGTGCGGAATGATCCAGCGGCGGGGATACTGCCAGCCCAGAGCCCGAACCTGACCGTCGGCGAGGCCCAGGGTCTTCATCATGGTGGCCGGGACCTGGCTGATGGCCTGGACCGGCTCAAGGCCATCGACGGGGCTTGAGGCGACGATCCCGGCCTTCAGGGCATGGTCGACGCCGGTCCATTCTGCCTTGGCGCGGTCTTCGAAGCCGACGGCGTAATAGTGGCGCAGGAAGGCCTTCTCCTCCGGAGCCTGCACCATCACGCCGATCAGCCAACCGCCCGCCATGCCGACCCTGATAGGGCCGATGCGGCGGGCGGCCAACCGATACCTGGACCTAGAACTCGGCCGAACCGCCGTCGCAGGGAACGGTCGTGCCCGTGGTGTAGGCCGAGGCGCGCGAGGACAGGAAGATCGCCACGCCGGCGATGTCTTCCGGCGTGCCGATCCGGCCCCGCGGGTTGCCCTTGGCGATGGCGTCGCCGGCGCGGGCCAGGGTCGCGGCCATCATGTGGCTGGGGAAGGGCCCCGGGGCGATGGCGTTGACGCAGATATGCTCAGGGGCCAGGCGCTTGGCCAGGTGGCGGGTCAGCATGATGCAGCCGGCCTTGGAGGTGGAATAGGAATAGGTCTCCAGGCCGGGGGGCTCGATGCCGTTCACCGAGGCGATG
The DNA here is from genome assembly GCF_030651185.1 of Phenylobacterium sp. Taxonomy (GTDB): domain Bacteria; phylum Pseudomonadota; class Alphaproteobacteria; order Caulobacterales; family Caulobacteraceae; genus Phenylobacterium. The sequence goes on along the minus strand of NZ_JAUSCJ010000040.1, from coordinate 90,650 downwards.
TTGATCACCCGGGCCGGGTCCTCGTGGGTGGCCGCCGCGCGGAGTTGCGGCAGCAGCTTCTGGGTCAGGAAGAAGACCGACTTGGTGTTGAGGTCCACCACCTTGTCCCAGCCGCTTTCCGGGAACTCGTCGATGGGCGCGCCCCAGGTGGCGCCGGCGTTGTTGACCAGGACGTGGAGCTTCTCTTCCCGCTCGGCGATGGCGGCGGCCAGGCCCGAGATGCCATCCATGCCCCCCAGGTCGAAGGGCAGCGAGATGCAGGTCCCGTATTCCGACAGCTCTTCGGCCACGCGGTCGCAGACCTCGGCCTTGCGCGAGGAGATGTACACTTTCGCGCCATTCTCGACGTAACCACGGGCGATCATCTCGCCGATGCCGCGGCTCCCGCCGGTGACCAGTACGACCTTGCCTTCAACGCTGAACAGATTGCGCAATGGGGTTTCCTCGCGAAACGAATGACCGGCGTCGATGCGCCGTTGAATGCCGACTTTATGGCGAGGGTTAGGGCGGGAGGCGAGGCCTTTCCGCCCGGACAGGCCAGTTTTCGAGTGATGGGTATGGCGCCCTGCGCGGGCTTGCAGGTTGCGGGTCCGCCGTTCAAACCGGTGACCATGAGTGAGATTTCCGACGTCGCCTATGACACCCAGGTCCGCGCCGAAATGGCCGCCTGGCGCGAGCGCGTGCTCAAGCCCGCCGGGCCCTTCGACAAGGCGACGCGCAATCTGCAGGACCGCATCAACAACCTGATCCCGGAGAAGGTGCACAGCGTCATCACCGCGGCCATGGAGCAGATGACGCGGGCGATTCTGACCGGCGCCGATGTCACCAGCCCACCACCGGTCGAGGGCGCCACCCTGCGGGCCCGCGAGGCCCAGGCGCGCGACAAGATCATGGCCTGGCGCACCACCGCGGCGGCCGAGGGCGGGGTGGCCGGCGCCGGCGGCTTCCTGCTGGCGGCGGCGGACTTCCCGGTGCTGATCGGGCTGAAGATCAAGCTGCTGTTTGACTTGGCCGCCGTCTACGGCCACTCCGGCGACGACCTGGCCGAGCGGCTCTACATCCTGCGGATCTTCAGCCTGGCCTTCTCCAGCGCCTCTCGCCGACCCGAGGCCTATGAGGCGCTCGCCGACTGGGACAGCGCCCAGGTCATGGCGCAGGGCGGCCTGGAAAGCCTCGACTGGCGCCGTTTCCAGCAGGAGTACCGGGACTATATCGACCTGGCCAAGCTGGCCCAGATGATCCCGGTGATCGGCGCGCCGGTCGGCGCCTTCGTCAACTACCGCCTGCTGGACCGCCTGGGCGAGACGGCCATGAACGCCTACCGGATGCGCTGGTTCGCCGGAGCTCAGGTGAGTTAGTCGCCTACCCTCCGACCCTTGGAGATCCTTCGGATTCCAGGGCGTTCAGACGATCAAGAACAGACAGCATCGTCAGAAGGAAAACACGGCGGCGATGAGCAGTCCAACGATTGGAATCAGCGTTGCTACCGTCCAACCTCAAGGGTTCATCCGCCGCTTCCGGGCTATGATGAACACCACAATGGCGTAGATGATACCAAGCACCAGGCTCGGTATGAATTGAAGCAACATAGGGCCCGACTGGTCCATGCATCTCGCCTCAGTACTTAACCAGTGAAGCTAGAATTTGCCGATTTCATAACAAGCTCTTTGTTGAAGCATCGGGTCGCGGCCATCGGCCAACAAGTGCTGGAACTCGCTAGGCCTCGGCCTCCACCGGCTCCGGACCGCCGAAGCGCTCAAGCCAGGCGGCGACCTGGTCGTTCTCGATCTTCTTGAACAGCACTTCAGGCGCGCTGACCTTGCGGCCGGCGGGCAGGATGTCGAGGACGGCGGCGCCCTCCCCCGTCGGCCAGGCCCCGGGGAACGCCTCCCCCACCCCGCCGGCGATCTTCTCGGCGGCGAAGGGGATGAAGGGCTCGGAGACCTTGGCGAACAGGGCCACCAGGTTCAGGCCGGTGCGCACCGCGACGGCGGCGCGGGCAGGATCGGTCTTGATGGCGGTCCAGGGGGCGGCCTCGGTCAGGTACTGGTTGCCCAGCACCCAGAGTTGCCGCAGGGCTTGGGTCGCCTTGCGGAAGTCGATGGCCTCCATCTGTTCGTTCAGCTCGGTGAGCTTGGCGTCGATGTCGGCATAGAGCTTCTCTTCCAGCGGGCCAGGCTCGCCGCCGTCCGGAACCACGCCCTCGAACCGGGTCTCGGTGAACTTCAGGATGCGGTTGACGAAGTTGCCCAGCACGTCGGCCAGGTCGGCGTTCACCTGGGCCTGGAACTGCTCCCAGGTGAACATGGCGTCGCTGCTCTCGGGCGCATTGGCTACAATCCACCAGCGCCAATAGTCGGCCGGCAGGATCTCCAGGGCGGCGTCGATGAACACGCCCCGCTGGTGAGTGGTGGAGAACCGGCCGCCGTAATAGTTTAGCCAGTTGAAGCCCTTCAAGGTGTCCACAAGCTTCCACGGCGCATTGGACGCCGGCCGCCACAAGCCATCGGCGGTCTTGGTCTCGTTGGAGCCGAACAGGGTGCAGGGGAAGCCCACAGTGTGGAAGGGCACGTTGTCCTTGCCCATGAACTCCACATAGCTGACGTCGTCGGCCGCCGGGCCGCGCCACCAGCTCTCGTACTCGGTCTCGCTGGCCGGGTCGGCGCCCGGCTTGGCGGCCGACCACTCCCAGGTGGCGCCGATGTACTCGATCGGCGCATCGAACCAGACGTAGAAGACCTTGCCCGCCAGGCCCGCCACATCGGGGCGCTCGCCCGATGGGTTGGGGCCCCAGTCGGCGGCGTTGACCGGCACGCCCCATTCCAGGTCCCGCGTGATGCCGCGATCCTGGAGGCCCTCGTCCAGCCACTTCAGCGCCGTGGAGGTGACCAGGACCGGCCACTTGCCCTTCTTCTCGGTGATCCAGTCCCGCAGCTTGCCGTCGAAGGCGGTCTGCTTGAGGAACAGGTGCAAGCTGTCGCGGATCTCGATGTCCTCAGACCCTGAGACCGACGAGCGCGGATGGATCAGGTCGACGGGATCGAGCTGCCGGGTGCAGTTGTCGCACTGGTCGCCGCGGGCGGCGTTGTAGCCGCAGTGCGGGCAGGTGCCGACCACGTAGCGGTCGGGCAGGAAGCGCTTGTCGGCGTTCGAATAGACCTGCTTGGTCACCCGCCCCTCGATGAAGCCGGCCTCCCACAGCCCCTGAGCAAAGCGCTGGGTCAGGGTGCGGTTCTGGAGCGAGGACGAGCGGCCGAAATGGTCAAAGCTGATCCCGAATCCGGCATAGAGGTCGCGCTGGATCTGGTGCTGGTCGTCGCAATAGGCCCGCACGTCCTGGCCCAGGGCCGCGGCGCCCAGCTCGGCAGGTGTGCCGTGCTCGTCCGTGGCGCAGATGTAGAGCGTTTCCCGGCCCCGCGCTCTCTGGAACCGCGCATAGACGTCGGCCGGCAGCATGGAGCCCGCCAGGTTTCCCAGGTGCTTGATCCCGTTGATGTAGGGCAAGGCCGAGGTGATGAGGATGCGGGTCATGGCAGAACTCGAAATGAGGAGCGTCGGGAAGCGCGGCTTATAGGGCGCCCCATCTGGTTTTCCCAAGCCGTCCGCGCAAGCTCCCCTCCTCTTTCCCTGCGGAAAGCTTCAGCATAACGTCGGTATGAGAGACGGCCGCAAGAGCCGCGCCGGCATAGGGAACGAGACAATGTTCAAGAACATCAACTGGATCGCCATCCTGATCTGTGTGGTCCTGCTGGAGGCTCTGGGCTTCCTTTGGTACGGCCCTGTGCTGGGCGAGGCCTGGAGCGCCGCCTATCGCGACTCCATCGGCCGTGACCCCGACATGTCCAACATCGTGGTGGCCCAGAGCCTGGGGGTGGTGAATACGCTGATCCTGGTGATCGGGCTGACCTGGGTCTTCGCGCGCATGGGCGTCAACTCGCTGGCCGGCATCGGGACGGCGGTGGCGGTGTGGTTCTTCTTCAACTTCACCACCATGGCCATCGAGTACATCTATATGGGCCTGGCTCCGAACCTGGTGCTGATCAACATGGGGTATCAGCTGGTGGCCTATCTGGTGGCCGGCGCGGTCCTGAGCCTGATGCCGAGGCACGCCCGAAGCGCTTAGATCCCCGCATTGACCAAGGCGAGGTAGCGCTCGAAGGAGTCCGCCGGGAGCTCGCCCTGAGCCGCCAGCAGGGCGATCATCCGGCCGGCGAGATCGATGCTGTAAAAGCCGTGATGGGCGAGAAGCGCCACCGCTTTCATCAACTCCGGTTCCATGCCGCCCGGCCGCACCGGGTCGCGCACATAGACGATGTCGGCCTCAAGCAGCTGGTTGAAGGGGCTTCTGAAGTCGCCATCGCGCAACACCGGTGCGATCGACCACTTCTTCAGGCCGGTGAAGCAGTGGGGAATGAAGCCCTGCCCCCGCATCCAGACATCCACCTCTCCGAAGCAGGGTTGCCCCTCGTAGAGCGGCACGAAGGACACCTCGAGCTGGACCATGGCGCAACGGGCCAGCTTGGCGGTTCCATGGCGCAAGGCGGCCAGTTCGCCGCCCTGGATGTCCATCTTTACGAAGTCGAGGTTGGGCAGGCCCTCAATGTCGTCGAGGCGCGTGGTGTTGACGGCCTGTTCGCGCTCGACCTGTCCCAGCCGCTCGAACCCGTTGAAGAAGGCAAGGTGGTCGACCGAAGGCCGGAAAAGCGAGGTCATCCCCGACTGCGGGGCCGCCAGGTAAAGCGTCGCCAAGCCGCCGTCGCCCACCACCTGGGGAAAGATCGTGACGCGGTCGCCATAGAGCTGGCGGAGCGCGGCATGCTGGCGCGGATCGGCGTCGAAGGCGTTCAGCTCGGCGAGGCCTGAATCGACCATGTCCTTGTAGATTGGCGCCTCGCCAATGTCGGCGGCCCCGATATCGGCCACCTGAAGCGGCCGATCGAGGGTCAGCAGGTCAAAGAGGTCGCGCGAAGCCATCGCTCAGGTTGAAACTGATTCTCGCGCCTCTGGGGGTCCCGGCCGCTGCGGCATAGCGCTCGTCCTAGGCTATCGCCACCCGCGCCCCGAACCACGGGATCAGGCGGGCGATGGCTTCCTCGATCTGAGACGTGGAGACCGCGAAGCTCAGGCGGATGAAGTGGCCGCCCTCGACGGGATCGAAGTCGAGCCCGGGGGCGGTGGCGACACCGGTGTCGCGCAGCAGGTCCTTGCAGAACCCCAGGCTGTCCTGCGTCAGGTGGCCGATGTCGGCATAGATATAGAAGGCGCCGTCCGGAGGCGCGATCTGGGTCAGGCCGAGCTTCGGCAGGGCAGCCAGCAGCAGGTCACGGTTGGCGCGGTAGACCTCGACATTGCCGTCTAGCTCCTCGCGCTCGTCCATGGCGGCCAACCCCACATGCTGGCTGAGCGACGGGGCGGTGAGGAACAGGTTGCCGACATAGGCGCGAGCCCGTGACAGGTCCCCCTGCGGGGCCAGCAACCAGCCAAGACGCCAGCCCACCATGCTGAAATATTTGGAGAAACTGTTCACCACCAGGGTGTCCGACTCAAACTCCAGCATCGACCGCGCCGGGCCCACATAGCTGAGTCCATGATAGATCTCGTCGGAGACGATGCGGATGCCGCGTTCCCGGCAGACCTTGGCGATGGCCTCCAGTTCGGCGGGCTCGATGATGGTGCCCGTGGGATTGGCTGGGCTGGCGACAATCACCCCGGCCGGCGCGGGATCGAGGGCCGCCAGATGCGCGGCGGTGAGTTGGAACCGGCTTTCGGCGCCGCAGGCGATCTCCACCGGCTCCATGTGCAGGGCCTTGAGCGTATTGCGGTAGGCGACGTAGCCCGGCCGCGCCAGGGCGATGCGATCACCGGGGTTGAACACTGAGGCCAGGGCGAGGACCAGGGCCGGCGACGCGCCGCAGGTCAGGATGATCCGCTCCGGCGCGACACTGACGCCGTAGGTCTCCAGATAGTGCCGGGCGATCCGGGCCCGCAGCGGCGCGCTTTCCCAATAGCCGCCCCGGTCGGCGTCCAGCATCTCGTGGGCCACGGCGATGGCGGCCCCCGGCGCGCCCGTCGAGGGCTGACCGAACTCCATGTGGATGATCGAGGCGCCCTCGGCCTTAAGCTTGTGGGCGAGCGTGCTGATGCCGATGGCGTGGAAGGGGTCGATTTGCGCGGGTTGGCTCATAGGGGCCCCTTGAACACGAAGAAGGCGCCCGCCGCGATCAAAAGGAAGCCGACGCCGTGGTTCAGGGTGAAACCTTCGCCCAGAAAGGTCACGGAGAAGATGGCGAAGATCACCAGGGTGATGATCTCCTGCATCGCCTCAGCTCCATGGGATCGTAGACTCCCCGGCCAATCCGGTTGGCCGGCACCGCCAGGCAGTACTCGAAAAAGGCGATGCCCCAGCTCACCAGGATCAGGAGCCAGATCGGCTTGTGCTCCACCTTCAGGTGGCCGTACCAGGCGAAGGTCATGAAGACGTTGGAGGCGATCAGCAGCAGGATCGGGGCGATGGCCGCCCTGGTCATGGGCATGCAGGGGCTCCGGCCTGGATAGTCATCGATTTCGCACTTAACGCAGAGGTCCGCAGCCCTATAACCTTGCGCGACGCAAAGGGGAGACTGCGATGAGCGTATGGAGGAAGCGGCTGAGCGCAGCCGCGCTCGGGGTGACGGCTCTGGTGCTGGCGGCCTGCGGCAAGGGCGGCGCCGAGACCCTGCACATCTACAACTGGTCGGACTATATCGACCCGGCGATCCTCACCGACTTCACCAAGGAGACCGGGATCAAGGTGGTCTACGACACCTTTGATTCCAATGAGGTGCTCGAGACCAAGGTGCTGCAAGGCAATACCGGCTACGATCTGGTCGTCCCCTCCAACCACAATGTCCCCCGCTACATCGCCGCCGGCGCCATCCAACCCCTGGACAAGACCAAGCTCACCGGGCTGGCCAACCTGTGGCCCGACATCATGGCCTATATGGAGCCCTTTGATCCGGGCGCGAAGTACGCCGTGCCCTACATGTGGGGCACCATCGGGATCGGCTACAACAAGGACGCCATCGCCAAGCGCCTGCCCGGCGTCGCCATCGACAGCTGGGACATCGTGTTCAAGCCGGAGAACCTGGCCAAACTGAAGGACTGCGGGGTCTATTGGCTCGACGCGTCCGAGGACATGTACGCCGTCGCCCTGAACTATCTGGGCAAGAACCCCAACTCCACGGACCTTTCGGACTATCAGGCGGCCACGGACATGTTCCTGAAGGCCCGGCCCTATGTCCGCAAGTTCCACTCCTCGGAGTCCATCGAGGCCCTGGCCAATGGGGATATCTGCGTCGCCATCGGCTATTCCGGCGACATGCTGCAGGCCAAGAGCCGCGCGGTGGAGGCCGGCGACAAGGTCCACCTCGACTACGTGGTGCCCAAGGAAGGCAGCCAGGTCTGGTTCGACGTCTTCGCCATTCCCAAGGACGCGCCCAACGCCGCGGCGGCCTACAAATTCCTGGACTACATGCTGCGACCCGAGGTGATCGCGCGGGCCTCGACCTTCACCGAGTACGCCAACGCCAACAAGGCGGCCACCGCCCTGGTGGACCCGGCGGTGCGGGACAATCCCAACGTCTATCCAACGTCAGATCAGCTGCTCACCCTGTTCGTCACCGCCGCCAAGGAACAGCCGCTGCTGCGCGACGTGAACCGGCAGTGGACCCGGGTGCAGACGGGACAATGACCACGACGCGGCGGCCGCGCCTCAACATCGGCGCTGTCCGCTCCAGCTTCGCGCCCTGGACTGACCCCGCCCTGGAGCCGCTGGTGCGGTTCGAAGGCGTGACCAAGCGGTTCGGCGCCGAGACGGCCGTGAACGACGTCTCGCTCTCGATCTATGAGAGCGAGTTCTTCGCCCTGCTGGGCCCGTCCGGCTGCGGCAAGACCACCCTGATGCGGCTGTTGGCGGGCTTCGAGACCCCGGACGCCGGCCGCATCACCCTGGCGGGTCAGGACCTGGCCGGCATGCCGCCGCACCAGCGGCCCGTGAACATGATGTTCCAGTCCTACGCCCTGTTTCCCCATCTCTCCGTCGAACAGAACATCGCCTTTGGCCTGAAGCAGCAGGGGATGCCCAAGGGGCAGATCGCCGACCGGGTGGTGGAGATGCTGGAGCTCGTCCGCCTGGGGGGCCTGGCCCGGCGCAAGCCCCACCAGCTGTCTGGTGGTCAGCGGCAGCGGGTGGCGCTGGCCCGCGCCATAGCCCCCAATCCGAAGATGCTGCTGCTGGACGAACCCCTGGCGGCGCTCGACAAGAAGCTGCGCGAGGAGACCCAGTTCGAGCTGATCGCCCTGCAGCAGCGCCTGGGCATGACCTTCCTGATCGTCACCCATGATCAGGAGGAGGCCATGGTCACCGCCGACCGGATCGCGGTGATGCGCGAGGGCCAGATCGTGCAGATCGGCCGGCCGGCCGAGGTCTATGAGACGCCCAATTCCCGCTATGTGGCCGACTTCATCGGCGACGTGAACCTGTTCGAAGGCGCGGTCACCGCCGCCGACGGCAAGGTGGTGAAGATGGCCACCGCCGACTGCCCGGCTGGCTTCGAGGCCCTGGAGGACGACGCCGTGTCGGTGGGCTCCACCGCCTGGCTGGGGGTGCGACCGGAGAAGATCCAGCTCCACCTCGATCCGCCCAAGGAAGGCCCCAACCGGCTGGCCGGCAAGGTGGCCGACTATGGCTATCTCGGTGACTGGACCACCTATGTCGTGGAACTGGAGAGCGGGCGTACGGTTCGCGCCGCGCGGGCCAATGCTTCGCGACTGGTGGCCCGGCCCATCGCCTGTGACGACGCCGTCTGGCTGACCTTCGCGCCGGACGCCGCCGTGGTGCTCACCCGGTGAGCGCCAGGCCCCGCAGTGGTCTGGCGGCGGTCGCCCCCTTCCTGTGGCTGGGGGTCTTCTTCCTGTTTCCGTTCTTCCTGGTGGCCAAGCTGTCGCTGTCGGACACCGCGCTCGCCATGCCGCCCTATGCGCCGCGGGTCGACTGGAGCGCCGGGTTCGAAGGCGTGCGGGCCTTCTTCGCCGCCCTGGACTTCGAGACCTATGCCCGGCTCACCAGCGACAGCCTCTACATCGCCGCCTACCTGTCGAGCCTGAAGTTCGCCGCCGTGGCCACCAGCCTGCTGCTGATCATCGGCTATCCCATCGCCTACGGGATGTCGCGGTTCCCGCCCGCCCAGCGCCAGGCCCTGCTGATGGCGGTGATCCTGCCGTTCTGGACGAGCTTCCTGATCCGGGTCTATGCCTGGATCGCGGTGCTGAAGCCGCAGGGCCTGCTGAACGCCGCCCTGGCCCAGGTGGGCCTGGGCCCGCTGAACATCCTCAACACCGACACGGCGGTCTATATCGGCCTGGTCTACGCCTACCTGCCGTTCATGGTGCTGCCGCTCTACGCGGTGCTGGAGAAGCAGGACCAGAGCCAGCTCGAGGCCGCCGCTGATCTCGGCTGCACGCCGTCCCAGGCCTTCTGGCGGGTGACCTTCCCCCTGTCCCTGCCGGGCGTGGCGGCCGGCGCCCTGCTCTGCTTCATCCCCATGGTGGGTGAGTTCGTGATCCCCGACCTGCTGGGGGGTTCGGGCACCCTGATGCTGGGCAAGACCATCTGGACGGAGTTCTTCTCCAATCGCGACTGGCCGGCCGCCTCGGCCGTGGCCATCGTGCTGCTGGCGACCCTGGTCATCCCGATCCTGCTCTATCAGCGCCAGCAGCAGAAGATGATCGAGGCCGCCCAGTGAAGGGCCCGTCGACCTTCAACCGGGTCTCGGTGGTGGCGGGCCTGGCCTTCCTCTACCTGCCCATCCTCCTGCTGGTGATCTACTCCTTCAACGCCAGCCGGCTGGTGACGGTGTGGGGCGGGTTCTCCACCAAGTGGTACGGCGCCCTGCTGCGGGACCAGCAACTTCTCGACGCCATCGGCGTGACGCTGCGGGTCGGCCTGATCTCCGCGACCCTGGCCACCGTCCTTGGCGTCCTGGCCGCCGTGGCCCTGGTGCGGTCGGGGCGGTTCAAGGGGCGGCTGCTGTTCTCGGGGATGATCTTCGCGCCCCTGGTCATGCCGGAGGTGGTGCTGGGGCTGTCCCTGCTGCTGCTGTTCGTGGCCTTCGGACTGCCGCGCGGGTTCTGGACGGTGACGGTCAGCCACGCCACCGTCACCCTCTGCTACGCCACCGTGGTGATCCAGGCCCGCCTGGTGAGCTTCGACAAGGCCCTGGAAGAGGCCGCCCGCGACCTCGGCTGCACGCCGGTCCAGGCCTTCTTCGCCGTCACCCTGCCCAATATCGCGCCGGCCGTGGCGGCGGCCTGGATGCTGGCCTTCACCCTGTCCCTGGACGATCTGGTGATCGCCAGCTTCACCTCGGGACCGGGGGCGACGACCTTGCCGATGCGGATCTACAGCCAGGTGCGGCTGGGGGTCAGCCCGGAGATCAACGCGGTCTCGACCCTGCTGATCGGGCTTGTCGCCACCGGGGTGATCGGCGTCTACCTGGTCCAGCAGCGGCGGGCCCGTGTCGCAGATTTGGGCGCCGCATGAAGTGGTTCTCCCGACTCCAAATCCTCACATTGATCGGCAGCTTTAAGCCATAAACTATTGATTTTTGGTCATATCGTTGGAACTCGATCGAACCAGGGTTTGGCCACTTCGAGCTGAGCCGCCAGGCGGAACAGGGTCGCCTCGTCCCCCATGCGGCCGACGAATTGCAGGCCGATGGGCAGGCCCCCCTTCGACCAGGCGAGCGGCACGGTCATGGCCGGCTGGCCGGTGTTGTTGAAGGCCTGGGTGTTGGGCATGAAGGCGAACAGCCGCTCGCTGAACTTCCGCAGGTCCTCGGTGAGATGGCCGATGGGGATGGCCGGGCTGCCCAGGGTCGAGAGCAGCACAACGTCATAGGTCTCGAACAGGGCGGCCACCGCGCGGCCATAGGCGTGGATGGCGGCCAGGCCCCGGACATAGCTGGCGCCGGTGACACCCGTTCCCCGGTGGTACATGGCCCAGGTGAGCATCTCGACGTCGTCCTCGGTCACCGGACGTCCGCGCCGCTCCGCCTCGGCGTCGAAGGTGGCCGCGACGCTGGCGGCGATGACGTCGCCCGCCGCCTGCTGCATGGCGGCCAGGTTCCCCGGCAGGGTCACCTCCTCCACCGTATGGCCCAGGCTGGCGCACAGCTTGGCGGCGTCCAGCACGGCCTGAACGCATTCCGGGTCCAGGGCGTCGGAAGCCAGGGCCGCGGTGGTGAAGCCGATGCGCAGGCTGCCCGGCGCGCGGCCGACCTCCTGGGCGTAGGGCCTGGAGGGGGCGGCCAGGAAGTAGGGATCGCCCGCCTGGGGCTGGCAGGCGATGTCCAGCAGCACGGCGCTGTCGCGCACCGACCGGGTCACCGCGTGCTGGATCGAGGCGCCGCCCCACCCCTCCCCCAGGGGCGCGAAGGAGACCCGCCCCCGCGAAGGCTTCATGCCGAACAGTCCACAGGCCGAGGCGGGCGTGCGGATCGAGCCGCCGCCGTCGCTGGCGTGGGCCGCCGGCACGATGCCGGCCGCCACCGCCGAGGCCGCGCCGCCCGAGGAGCCGCCCGGCGTGCGCGAGACGTCCCAGGGATTGCGGCAGGGGCCGAGGAAGGTGCTCTCGGTAATCGGCATCAGGCCGAACTCCGGGGTGTTGGTCTTGCCGAAGATCACCAGGCCCGCCTGACGATAGGCCGTGGTGATGGCGCTGTCGGCGGCCGCTACATTGTCCTTCAGCAGGGCCGAGCCCGAGGAGGTGACCGTGCCCTCCAGCAGGGCGCCCAGGTCCTTCAGCAGATAGGGCACGCCGGCCAGCGGCCCGGAGGGCTTGGCGGCGGCTTCTCTACGGCCGTAATCGGCCAGGTCGAGGGTGACGGCGTTCAGGGCCGGGTTGACCTGCCCCATCCGCGTGACGGCGGTCTCCAGCAGCTCGCCGGCCGAGACCTCGCCCTTGGCCACCAGTCCGGCCAGGCCCACGGCGTCCTGCTGGCGATACTCGTCGAACTTCATGGCCGCTCTCCCTGTTTGCCTCAGAGGATCACAGGGCCGCCCATGGGCGCGATGAAGAAATTCGCGCGGCAGGCATTTTTCTTGGGAACACTTCCCGGGGCCGGGGATTGATAGGGGGCGACGGCAAATCGCCCCCCCGACTTACGCCGTCGCCCTGGCCCCGGGCTCCTGTACAGGAGCGCCGGGGCTTTCTCTTTCCCCCGCGACACAACGTAGATTTGCGAAGTCTGCGAGTCTCCGACATAACCCCAGCAGGTTTTGGCGATGGGCGCTCCAGCAGAGCGACGGTCGACCTGTCGGGGGACAGGTGAAGGCGCTTCCGGCTCGGTCGGGAGCGCCTTTTCCGTGAGCCTCAGGCGTTGGCGTAGAAGCCGACCTGGCCGCGATAGAATTCCCGTGTCGCCTTGAACCGTTCAAACGGGAAAGCGATGGGCGCGCCGGCCAGGGCGCAGGCCAGCATTTCCAGATGCGCCGCCCAGCCGGCGGCCGAGCGTCCGACATCGTCGTCCGGCGGCAGGATCAGGGTGAGGGTCAGCTCGACGCCGCCCTCCCGAGGCTCGAGCCGCCAGCGGATCGGGCGCGGCGGATCGGAGGGCCCGCTCCAGGAATATTCCAGCCGCTCAAGGGGCGTCACGGCGCTCACCGTGCTGTCGATGACGATGCCGCTGTCGCCGAAGTCGAGCCGCACCGGGCCACCGACCCGCAGGTCGATGCTTCCCGGCGCCAGCCACTGCACCAGCCGCTCTGGCGTGGATAGGGCCGCCCACACCTCGTCGGGAGACGCCTCCAGCCAGCGCGTCAGGGTGGCCGTCACCGTGGCGCCTTCGCGTCCAAAGGTCGTGGGGCCGAGTTCCGAATCCGCCATGGGTCACCTCCTGACCGCCAGACTAGGCGGCGGGGCCGCGGCGCTCGTTGACTCAGGTCAAGACCGGAAGCGGTTGCCCCGCAGCGGCCGAAACGGCTAAGGAGGGCCGGCCCGAGCGGGCCGCCAGACGCCGGATTAGCTCAGCTGGTAGAGCAGCGGTTTTGTAAACCGAAGGTCACGGGTTCGAGTCCTGTATCCGGCACCATCTGTCAGGGCCGCTGGCCGCTCAGACCACCGGCCTCGGAGGCGACCGGGTCGGGCAGGCCCAGGATGCGCTTGGAGATGATGTTGTTCTGGATCTCGTAGGATCCGGCGAAGATGGTGTTGGCCTTGCCCGAGAGCCACTCGCGGACATAGGCCAGTTCCTCCGGCGCGAAGGTCTCGCCCTCCCAGCCGACGGCCTGGCCCAGGGCCTCCACCAGCAGCTCCGACCGCTCCTGCACCAGCAGCGAGGACACGTTCTTCAGGATCGAGGTCGCCGCCGTCGGGCCGCCACCGCCGGCCTCGACGATGGAGCGCTGCAGAGTCAGGTTGAAGGCCTTGCGGTCCATCAGGTGGCGGGTGAGGCGCGCGCGGTAGTCAGGGTCGGCGAGGCGGCCCTGCGGGTCGCGGCCCAGGTGCTCGGCGGCCACATCCTCGATGGCGCGCTGCTCGGTGGCGCGGGCGGGGGCGTCTTCGTTGCGCTGGCGCTCGTACTGCAGCAGCCGCTTGCCCACCGTCCAGCCGCCGTTCAGCGGCCCGACCAGGTTGGCCTTGGACACCCGCACGTCGGTGAAGAAGGTCTCACAGAAGGGCGAGCGGCCGGAGATCAGCTGGATCGGGTTCACCCGAACACCCGGCGACCGCATGTCGATCAGCAGGAAGGAGATGCCGTCATGCTTGCGGGTCGGGTCGGTGCGCACCAGGCAGAAGCACCAGTCGGCGTACTGCGCCCCGCTGGTCCACAGCTTCTGGCCGTTGACCAGGAAGTGGTCGCCCCGGTCCTCGGCCTTGGTCTGCAGCGAGGCGAGGTCGGAGCCGGCGCCCGGCTCGGAATAGCCCTGGCACCAGCGGGTCTCGCCGCGGCAGATGGGCGGGATATGCTGCTGCTTCTGGGCCTCGGTCCCGTACTCCAGCAGGGTCGGACCCAGCATGCGGACCCCCATGCCCCAGCCGATGGGGTTCCAGCCGCCGACCCGGCGAATCTCCTCGCGCAGGACCCGGGCCTGGACCGGGGTCAGGCCGCCGCCGCCATACTGGCTGGGCCAGGTGGGCGTGCCCCAGCCCTTGCCGCACAGGGCGCGCTTCCAATCGGCGAGGTCTTCAGGCCCCGCCTCACCGGCCTCCGCCTGGGATTGCCGTCCGGCCAGGGCCTTGGGGAAGTTGGCCTCAAGCCAGGCCTGAACCTCGCCGCGGAAGGCCTCGAGCGAGATGGGGGACGAGAGATCATCCGGCATGGACCTGGCCTTTCGAACGACAGAGCAGCCCTCGACCTAACAATTAGTGCGAATGTCAGCAACAGCGCGGCGGCAAGGTTTTGAAAGATCGCCGCCCTTGGCTATGGTGCGCCCCTGGCCTGATCTGGAACCATGCCCGCCCCGACACCCACCGAGCTGACCCGGCTGGAACTGTTCCAGCGCCTGTGGCGAGAGCCCCTGTCCTCGGTGGCGGCGGACCTGGGCCTGAGCGCCAGCGGCCTGGCCAAGCTCTGCGATCGGACGGCGATCCCCTATCCGACCCGTGGCCACTGGGCCAAGGCCCGGGCCGGCCGCGCCGGACCGACGCCCGACCTGCCCCCGGCGCCGGAAGGGGCGAGCGACCAGATCCGGATCACGCCGGGCCATCCCACCGTCCGACGCACACCAGTGCGGCTGTCGCCGGAGGATCGCCGCGAGCAACTGATGGCGGTGGCCGCGCGGATCATCGTGCAGGACGGCCTTCACGCCCTGACCATCAAGCGGGTGGCGCGGGACGCGGGCCTGACGGCGCCGCGCGCCTACCACTTCTTCCCGACGGTCGACGTCCTGATGGCGGCGCTGGCCCGGCGGGAGCTGCAGGCCATTCGCACGGCCCGCGCCCACCGCATCAACACCGCCGAGCGGCCGGCCGAGCGCCTGCGCCTGTCCACCGTGACCTATCTGCGCCAGGTGGCCGAGCGCGGGGTGCTGCTGCAGACCCTGCAGACCGCGCCGGGGGTGCGCCGCGCCCTGCGCGCCGAGCAGAGAGCGATCCGGGCCGACAACACCAACGTCGTCGCCACCCGGTTCACCGACAGCCACAGGGTCCCCTCCGATGTCTCCCGCGCCGCGACGGCCGTGCTGACCAGCGCTGTGCTGCGGACGGGGCGCATCCTGGCGCGGGGCCGCCTGGACCTGGACCTGGCCGAGACCCTGGCCGCGGATATCGTCGAGGCCGGCAACCGGCGGCTAGCGGCGCGCTTCCAGGCCCCGCCGCCCGGCGACGTCGAGGACGCCTAGGACCAGTTCCCGGCACAGCAGGGCGCCGCGCTCAAGGTCCAGTTCCCCCTGAAAGGCCAGGCGCCCGCATTCCTCGGGCATGGTCATGCCGATGCTGAGACAGGCGATGGTCTCGCGCAGATCCAGGCCAAGGGCGTCACGCGCCTGGCGCGCCAGCCGCCGCGCGACGCGGGCCCGGATGGCGGCCGCGCGCGGCGAGACATGGCCGACCATGAAGCGGTCGCGCAGGATGATCTGGATCAGGGGCCCGGTCCGGGCGACGTGGCGGTAATAGGCCTCCGCCACATCGCCGGCCGCCGTCGCCAGGTCGGGCCGGTCGCCCGCGGCGTCCAGGGCCGCGGCGACCTGGTCCAGGGACCGCTCCAGCAGGGCGTTGTAGAGGTCGTGGGCCTCCGGGAAGTAGCGATAGACCAGCCCCTTGCTGACCTTGCCGGCCTGGGCCAGCTCCTCGACCCCGATCGGCAGGACGCCCTGTTCCAGCACCCGGCCGGCGGCGACGTCCAGCAGCAGCTCCCGACGCGCCAGCGGCGGCAGCCTCTGTCCCCGCCGGGGTCGCCTGGCGGTCACCACCAAGCGCGCATCCGCCGAACTGCCGATTGATCGCCCATGGCCGCCATTCCGATTCGATCCTCACGCCCAGTCTACCCCACCGGGGCCGATGCGGCGCCTGGCCAGAGACGCCGGGCCGCCCCACTCGTAGTGCGAATGTCATTAAAGCGGTTGTCTCCCCGGGTCGCCGATGCAATGCTTTGGCCACAAGAAGAACGGGAGGAGACGGCATGACCTATGCTGCGGGACGTGTATTCCACGACGCTGACAGCCACGTCATGGAGCCGGCCGACTGGCTGGTGCCCTTCGCCGACGCGGGCATGGAGGATCGCCTGATGCGCCGCGACCCGCCCTCCACCCGGCCGCCCGTCGAGGCGCCCAAGGAAAAGGTGATCGAGGGCCTGATCGCCGGGCCCAAGGGCCGCCTGGCCTACGGCTCCTGCGACACCGCCGAGCGCATCCGCGCCCTCGAGGAGCTGGGCTTCGCCAGCCAGCTGGTGTTCCCGACCTCGGCCCTGCGCCCCTTCCGCACCACCAAGGACCAGGACGTCCTCTATGCGGGGTCCCGCGCCGCCAACCGCGCCATGGCCAGCTTCTGCGGCGACCCGCGCCTGCTGGGTGTGGCCTATGTCCCGCTGGACAATCCGGCCCGCGCGCTGGAGGAGGCCCAGGAAGCCATCCGCCTGGGCTGCCGGGCCATCTGGGTGCCCTCGACGGCGGCGGGCGACAAGTCGCCGGGCCACCCGGACCTCGATCCGTTCTGGGCCCTGCTGGCGGCCAGGAAGGTCCCCTTCGTACTGCACATCGGCGCCGGCTCCCGGACCCTGCCGCAGGAATACGTCAACAACGGCAAGGCCAAGTCGCCGGACCTGCACGGCGGCGGCGAGAACCTGCGGTTCAAGGACTATGTCGCCCTGCCCCACTCGGCCGAGATGTTCCTCGCCGCCCTGGTCTATGACGGCCTCTTCGACCGCCAGCCGGAGCTGAAGGGCGGCGCGATCGAATACGGCGCCTACTGGGTGCCGGGCTGGTTGCGCCAGATGGACATGGGCGCCCGGTCCTTCGGCCGCACCGACCCCTACCTTCAGAACCTGTCGGCCAAGCCCTCGGAGATCATCCGGCGGCAGGTGAAGTTCACGCCCTTCCCCGGCGAGGACGCCGGCTACCTGATCGCCGACAGCGGCGCCGACCTCTACATGTTCTCCAGCGACTACCCGCACCCGGAGGGCACCAACGATCCCATCGGCCGGTTCGAGCGCACCTTCGGGGACCTGGGCGAGGCCGACCGCGACGCCTTCTACCGCGCCAATTTCGAAGAGATGATGGGCGGGCTCTGACCCTCGCTCGCCAAAGGAACACGTCCATGACCGACGCCACCAGCCAAGATCAGATCACCGGCCCGTTCCGCGCGCCGCACAACGGTTTCCAGGCCGCCCCCGGCTCGATCCACAACGACGAGGTGGCCTCCAAGCTGGGGTTCAAGGGCGGCACCGTGCCGGGCTCGGTCCACATGGACCAGTTCGCCCCCATGCTGGTGGAGCTCTATGGCGAGGCCTGGTTTGCGACCGGCAACCTCTCCCTGCACTTCGCCCAGGCGACGGTGGACAAGGAGGAGGTGCAGGCCGTCGTGCATCCCGGCCAGCCCCGCGCCCGCCTGCAGATGTTCAACCGCGCCGGCCAGCAGGTCTGCGTCGGCACGGCGTCGGCTGAGGCGCGTGACGCAGGGTCCGAAGTCGCCCGCCGCATGGCCGAGCAGACCGCCGCCGACCCGGCGACCTTGCGCATCTATGCCGACCTCAAGGTGGGCGACACCACCGCCGACATCCCGATGAAGGTCAGCCGCGAGAGCTATGACGCCTCGCTGGGGCGCATCACCGAGCGGCTGGCCCTCTATGACGACAAGGGCGTGCTGTCGCCGGCCCACGTCATCCGCCTGGCCCACATGAGCCGGCCCTTCGTCCTGGCCAAGTCCAAACAGCCCTATGTCGGCCTGTTCGGCGCGCTGGAGGTGCGTCTGCTGGCCGGGCCCGTCCTGGCCGACCGCGACTATGTGGGCCGCACCACCCTGCGCAAGATCACCGAGAGCCCGCGCACGGAGAACGTCTGGTACGACGTCGACATCGCCGACCCCGAGACCGGCAAGGACGTGGCCAGCGTCACCTTCATGATCCGCGCCATGAAGGCCTCCTCGCCCCTCTGGGGCTGAGCCCGCCCCCCCCGTTAGGAAGAGTTGGCATGACCGACACGCCGATCAGCGACGACATCAAGGCGCGCGTGGACCAGGCCGTCGAAACCGGCATGGCCACCGCCGTCTGGGCCCAGGTCCATCCGGACAAGGTGGCGGTCCATGAGGGGCTGGAGGGCCGCACGCGGACCTTCGGCGCGCTGAACGCCAACGCCAACCGCCTGGTGCGGCTGATGCGGGCCCAGGGGTTGAAGGCCGGGGACGCTATTGCGCTGCTGTGCACCAATCGCATGGAGTTCGCCGACGTCCTGTTCGCCTCCCTGCGCGGCGGCTTCCGGATGACGCCGGTGAACTGGCACCTGAAGCCCGAGGAGATGGCCTATGTCATCGACAACTGCGAGGCCAAGGCGCTGTTCGCCGACACCCGCGTGGCGGGCGCGGCCGAGGCGGCGGCGGGGTGCCCGAACCTGATCCTGAAGGTCTCCATCGGCGGCGATCTGGGCGGCTTCGTCGCCTACGAAACGATCGACGACTTCCCGGGCGAGGACCTGGCCGACCCGGTGCGCGGCTCCACCATGCTCTACTCGTCGGGCACCACGGGCCGGCCCAAGGGGGTCTACAAGCCCAACGCCCAGGCGGTGGGCGGCTATGACGCCATCTACGACCGGGCGGTGGACAAGCACATCTGCACCGGCCCCGGCTATCACGCCTCGCCCCTGGCCGGAGACATCCGCCGCGCCCTGAACAATGGCGTGCCCACGGTGCTGATGGAGAGGTGGGACACCGAGGAGGTGCTGCGCACCATCCAGGACCTGAAGGTCACGCGAGGCCACTTCGTGCCGATCATGTTCCAGCGGATGCTGGCCCTGCCCGAAGAGGTGCGGGCCAGGTACGACCTGAGCTCGCTCAAGCGCATCACCCATGGCGCGGCCCCCTGCCCGCCCGAGGTGAAGGCGGCCATGATCGAATGGATCGGCCCCAAGCTGTTCGAATACTATGCCGGGTCCGAGGGCGGGGTCGGCTTCACCGTCGGCTCCGAGGACTGGCTGAAGCGTCCCGGCACCGTGGGCCGCCGCCCGCACAAGGCCGCCGCCCGCATCCTGGACGAGAATGGCGAGGAGTGTCCGCCCGGCGTGCCCGGCGCCATCTATATGAGCCTGAACGACCAGGGCGGGTTCAGCTACTACAAGGACGACACCAAGACGCAGGCCAACCGCCGCGACGGCTACTTCACCATGGGTGACATCGGTTACCTGGACGAGGACGACTGGCTGTTCCTCACCGGCCGCAGCGCCGAGACCATCATCGCCGGCGGGGTGAACATCTATCCGCAGGAAATCGACAACGAGCTGATCAAGCACCCGGCGGTCGAGGACAGCTGCACCGTCGGCGTTCCCCACGACGAGCGGGGCGAAGAAGTCCGCGCCGTCATCCAGCTCAAGGCCGGCCATGAGCCCACCGAGGCCTTGAAGGCCGAGATCCTCGACTACGCCGCCCGCGTGCTGGCCAAGTTCAAGATCCCCCGCGCCGTCGACTTCGTGGCCGACCTGCCGCGCAGCGAGGCCGGCAAGATCCAGCGCAACAAGGTCCGCGCCCCCTATTGGGAAGGTCGCTCAAGGGCGATCTGATCCGAGATCGCGACCGGTCCCCGTCTCCAGGGCCTTGATCCCGTCGGCGGCGCCTCGTGTCCGAAACCTCCGAAGGCGAGTTCGATACCGGCCGGTGAGGCAGCGAAACGGCCCAGGCCTCTGCGGACCGACGGCCGCCCCCCAACCGCAGCGACGGACAGGCGGCCGCCGACTTGGCGCGCATCCTGGAGCGTGGATCACATCGCCCCAGGCGTCTATGACTGGTCGCTGACCGCGACACTGGAGACCAGATGGCCCGCCTCAAACGCTTCGCACCGCTGCTGATCCTGCTGGCCGTCATCGCCGCGGTGTTCGCCAGCGGCGCCACACGATACCTCAATCTGGAAGCGCTGCAGGCCAACGAGGCCGCGCTGCGGGCCTTTGTCGGCCAGCAACTGCCGCTCGCTCTGCTGACATTCATCCTCGTCTACGCCCTGGCCACCGCCGTCAGCCTTCCCGGCGCCGTGATCCTGACCCTGGCCGGCGGCTATCTGTTCGGAACCTGGGTGGGCGGCGTGGCCACCGTGGTTGGCGCCACCACCGGGGCCATTCTGGTCTTCTATGCCGTCAAGACATCACTCGGTCAGGCGTTGCGGGATCGGGCGGAGGCCTCGGGCGGGCGGCTCAAGTCCGTCATCGACGGCGTCCAGGCCGGCGCCTTCGGCTATATCCTGACCCTCCGCTTGATCCCGCTTGCACCCTTCTGGCTGGTCAATGTGGCCGCCGCCCTGGCCCACGCGCCCCTGCGCGCCTATGCGCTGGCCACGTTCTTCGGGATCATGCCGGCGACCTTTATCTACAGCGGCATCGGAGCTGGCATCGGTGAGTTGCTGGCCCGCGGCGAAACGCCGGACCTTGGCGTGATCTTCTCGCCCGCCGTGCTGCTTCCGCTGATCGCCCTGGGCCTGCTGACCCTCGCCACCACCGTCTATCAGCGCGCCCGCGCCAAATCCGGAAAGAGCCTGTGAGCCAGAAGATCAAAGCCGATCTCGCCGTCATCGGCGCGGGGTCTGGCGGGCTGTCGGTCGCCGCGGGCGCCGCCCAGCTGGGTTTGAAGGTCGTCCTGTTCGAGAAGGGCGAGATGGGCGGTGACTGCCTGAACTATGGCTGCGTGCCGTCCAAGGCCCTGATCGCCGCCGCCAGCGCCGCGCACGAGGCCCGGCACAGCACCCATCTGGGTGTCACGTCCACGGGGGTCGCCGTCGACTTCGCCAAGGTCATGGCCCACGTCTCGGCCACCATCGCGACGATCGCGCCGGTCGACAGCCAGGAACGGTTTGAGGGCCTGGGCGTCCGGGTGATCCGTGAGCCAGCCCGCTTCGTGGACGCCCGCACCCTGGCCAGCGAGAGCGTCCGGGTGAAAGCCCGCAAGATCGTGGTGGCGACCGGCTCCAGGGCGCTGATCCCGCCGATTCCCGGGCTGGAGACGATCGCCCACCTGACCAACGAGACCGTGTTCGAGCTGAAGGCCCTACCGCAGCGCCTGATCGTTCTGGGCGGCGGCCCGATCGGCGTGGAGCTCGGTCAGGCCTTCCGGCGATTGGGGTCGGAGGTTGTGATCATCGAAGCTGAAGACATCCTGGGACGCGAGGATCCCGCTGCCGCAAAAGTGGTTGTGGAGCAGCTCCGCGCCGATGGCGTTGAGCTGCTGGCCGGCCACAAGGCGGTCCGGGTGGAAGCGGGACCGACGATCATCCTGACCCACAGGGACCAGGAGATTCGCGTTTCCGGCTCGCATCTCCTGATCGCGGTGGGACGCAAGCCGTCGCTGGAGGGGCTGGACCTGGAGAGGGCCGGGATCGCCTATGACCGCGCCGGGATCAAGACGGACCGCTCGCTGCGCAGCTCCAACAGGCGCGTCTTCGCCGTGGGCGACGCGGCGGGCCGCGGCCAGTTCACGCATCTGGCCGGCGCCCACGCCTCCCTGGTCGTGCGGCGCGCGCTCTTCGCCCTGCCGGTGAACGCCGACGCCCTGCAGGTTCCGCGGGTGACCTATTGCGATCCCGAGATCGCCGCCATCGGCCTCGGGGAAGCCGAAGCCCGGAAGCAGCACGGCGCCGATGTCCGCGTTCAGACACTCGAAGTCTCGGAGAATGATCGGGCTCAGGCGGAAGGCGATACGCGAGGCTTCGGGAAGCTGGTGACAACAGCCAAGGGCAAGGTGCTTGGGGTGACTCTTGTGGGCCGGCATGCCGGGGACCAAATCCACCTGTGGTCGCTGGCCTTGTCGGCGGGACTGCGGCTCAGCCAGCTGACCGGGATGATCGCGCCCTACCCGACCCGTGGCGAGATTGGCAAGCGGCTGGCCGGACAGTTCTATACCCCCGCCCTATTCTCCGACAGGACCCGCAGGCTGGTCTCAATCCTGAAGCGGTTCGCCTGACGGCGCGCGCATCCGGCCGACGAACCCGAGGTCAATGCGCCGCTTCAAGGCCAGCGCGCTCCGCCCCATCCACCAGAGCTGGCCGCGCATCCCCAGGCCCGTTCCGTCGCCGAGATCCATGATGGATAGCCATCTGCGTTGCGGCACATAGCGCCGCAGCGGCTCGCCCGAGCCCAATGCCGCCAGATTGTGCAGGAGCACCGGCGCCGCCCGCACACCGAAAACCCCGGCCGCCGGCCGGGGGAAACCCTCGACCGCCGAGCAATCTCCAGCCGCGAAGATGGCGGGATCCGACAGCGACTGAAGGGTCGGTCCAAGGCGCAACCGCCCATCCCCCGAAAGCGGCAATCCCAGCGAGGCGACGATCGGCGCCGCCGACAACCCCGCAGCCAATACCAGCATGTCGCAGGGAAGCCGTCGCCCCCCTGACAGTTCGCAAGTCGCAACCCCACGCTCAACCACCTCATCGCTGAGCAGGACAACGCCGCGACGCCGCAGGGCCGCCGAAAGCCGGGTGATGGCCTGTCGAGGCGCCCATGTCGCCGGCGACTTCATCACGAGATGGATGCGGGGATAGGCCCCCTTCCGCTCCGCCAGGCCGGCAAGGGCGGCGGCGATCTCGAACCCCGAGAGGCCTCCGCCGGCCACCACAATCGCCGGGCTCGCGCCACGTTCCCGGATGTGGGACTCCACCCGCGCCCTCAGGTCTATGAGACCCGTCAACGGCTTCGTGGGCCAGACGTCCAGACCCCGGCCGAGGCCGCCGGGGTCCGGCGTGACGCTGCCCACGTTTAGGGACACGGCGTCAAAGGTCAGATCTTGGCTGTCGGTCAGCCGAAGACAGCGGCCGGGCCGATCGATCGCCGTGGCTTCGGCGGCGAAATGTTGGACGCCGAAGTGGGACGCGAGGGCTGCGATATCGATTTGCGCCTGTCCGCCGCTTAGAGCGCCGGACAGGACACCGGTCGCCAGCCCGGAATAGTGAAACAATGGCGGCGCCACCAGGATCGGGTCAACGCCGGCCGCCCGCAGCACGGCGGCATGCCGCACGATATGGAGATGGGCGTGGCCGGCGCCCACCAGGACGACCCGGCGCATCGTCCCGCGCACCGGCTTACAGGCTCGCCCGCCGGCCTAGGCGCCAGCCAGACGCGTCTTCAGGCCGGCCAGAAACGCCTCAATACGGGCGGCGTTGGCGCCCATGTCGCTCAGCCCCACGCGCGACGTCGAGCGGACATCCACGCTTGCGCCTCCGGCCGGGTTGGCGCGGATTCGAATGGCGACATCGTCCTTGAAACCGAACCAGAACGTCTCCGCCGTCGCCTCGACGCCGCCGGTCGCCGGATCGGCGTTCACCACCGTCCAGCCCTGCGCCTGGGCTTCGGACTTTGCTGCGGTCCAGACCTCTGCCGGGGCGGCCGCGACCTTCAGAGTCCGGACTCCGGGATAGGCCTCGTGGCCGACCTGACCGAGGGTCTTGGCGGCGATGCTGCCGAAGGCCGGAGCCTGATAGGCTTTCAGGCTGCCCATCGTCGCGGTCATGGCGTTCACCGGGTTGGCGTCCACGGAACGCCGGGCCGCCATCACCTTGGTCGAGAACTGGGGCGGGTCGCTGATGTCGGTGGCGATGTCGTGGATCGGCGGAATTTCGGCCGACTTCGCGCGCACTGAAGCCAGGTAGCCCAGGGCCAGGACCGGGATCAGCAGGCCAACCAGGGCCATGGCCCAGCCTCTACGCGGCTTGCGAATGACGCTCGTCAACAGGGCCACAAGACCCAGGAGCAGCGTGAAGCCGATCAATGGCAGGCCGAACTGGACGATCAGCTTCATCAGCCCGACCTGCCAGGACCAGAGGCCGAACTTCACCCCGAGCGCCGCCACCAGAAAATAGACCGGCAGCAGGAGCGACAGGATCATCGAGGTGCGCGCGAGGATCAGTTTCATAATGTCGTTCCTGCCTATCGGCGATCAACGTCGGTCAAGTCCCGAGGCGCCTCTCGAAACGCCCGCCGCGCCATCACGTTACGCTGGATCACGGTTAGGACACAAAGCCCAGTGAACAGGACGGCGATCGCCGGGAACAGTCCCGGCGCGAGGCACATCAGCACAAAGGCGAGGATGGTCTCGGCGCCCTCGGCCAGTCCGGTGCTGTAGAAGAAGCTCTTGCGACCATGCGCCTCGGTCTCAACCCCCCGCTTCGCCGCCAGCGCCGCATAGGCGAGGAAGCTCACAGCTGTCAGGGTGAAGCTCGCAACCAGTACGAGGGCGAAAGGAAGGTTCGCCGGCGCCGCAAAGCCAAAGCCCAGCGGCACGGCCAGGTAGAAGACATAGTCGCAGACGATATCGAGATACCCGCCGAAGTCCGTGGGCTGGCGGGACCGCGCGACGGCGCCGTCGAGCCCGTCCAGCAGACGGCTCGCAGCGATGAACCCCAAACCGAGCAGCGGCTGCCCAAGGCCAATGGCGATCCCGGCCAGGGCGCCGAGGACGGCGCCAGCCACCGTCACCTGATTGGCCGTGACCCCGCGGCGGGCGATAGCGGCGCCCATCCGGTTGAGCGCCGGATCGATGAATGGTCGAATCTTGGCGTCGAACATCGCGGCTAGGCGACCAGGGGGACAGCATCACGGACCGCAGCGGTCATCGCCGGGGCCGAGTTGCCGCGAACCTCGAACGTCATTCCCAACGCCGCCGCCGCCCGGACTTCCGGCGCCAAGCTTCCGATCCTTGAAACCAGCGGGCCGACATCGGCCAGGTCGGCGACGCCGCAGGGTGCATGGGTCACGATGAGTTGGCTCCGCGGATCAAGGGGCTTTACCGGTTAGACCGCCAAGATCGAGACTAGCGACAAATCGCGCCGCCAGAGAAAATTCCTGAATCAATGCCGCGACCGCCCTCGCCGCGCTCTTGTCGGCCATCCGGCGAAGCTTAGAAAAATTTAGCATCCTTGGCCTATGACTTCCGACCATGTCTGAAGCTCAGTGGCTTGATCGTCGTATTGAACCCCGCGCCCCCACCAGCGACCGGGTGCGGGTGTACTATGGTCCGGCCCTCGGGTCGTGGTGGGACGCGACCATGCGAGATGTCAGCGTCAGCGGCCTGAAGCTGGAGATACCGGCGCTGGTGCCCCTGCCCAAGGCGCTGACCGTGCTGCACGTTCCCGACGGCGAGGTGTTCATCGTGCGGGCCAAGTGGCGCAACCACGACATGATCGGCTGCAAGATCCACCAGCGGCACAATCTGGAGACCGAGACCGACCCGGCCTTCGACGCCCTCAAGGCCAGCTGGCGCTCGCTTAAGGCCTAGATCACGATGATGTCGGATCGAACCGATCCAAAATCCCAAACGTGATTGATTCCTTATGTTTAGAGCGGGATTGACGCGAAAAACCGTTCCCACTTTTTCGCATCCCGCTCTATGTCGACTATCCGCCACAACTCATCTGTCGACGGCATGACTTCGCAGGTATAGATCGCACGCCCGGTTTTCCGGCCTGTCCCGAGCGCAATATATGTTAGGTTGAGGCCTTGGGGACGCCGAAGCCTGAATGCTCGACTACAGAATATACTTCCTGGGCGTCAACGGCCGGATCAGCCGCGCCGTGGCGTTCGAGTGTGAAGACGACGCAGCCGCGGTCGAAATCGCGCGCCAGCACAGCCATGAGCACGCCATGGAGCTGTGGCAACAGGCCCGCATGGTCCAGCGCTTCGAACCCGGGACGCCGGACTAGAGCCGGATGGCTTCTCTCGAAACCTGAATCCGGCTCTATAACTTTGAAATTAGATCACGATGCGCTCAGACGAATTCGTCTGAGCGCATCGTGATCTAGGCGACCTGCCGCGGCGGGGCGAAGGGAAGATCATCGGATGGTGTTAAGCCGGCGATAGCGCTAGTGACGGCCCCATGAGCCGCAAGCCCATCGAGATCTTCATCGACGCCGACGCCTGCCCGGTGAAGGACGAGATCTACAAGGTCGCCCAGCGTTACGGCCTGAAGACCTGGGTGGTCTCCAACGCCTTCATCATGATCCCCAGGTCGGCGATGATCGAGCGGGTGATCGTCGACGCCGGGCCCGACGTGGCCGACGACTGGATCGCCGAGCACGTGGCGCCGGGCGACGTGGCGGTGACCAATGACATTCCCCTCGCGGAACGGGTTCTGACGGCGGGCGGGCACGCGGTGGCCCCCAATGGCAAACCCTTCACGGAGAATTCCATCGGCGCTGCCATCGCCCAGCGGGCCCTGATGGAGCAGCTCCGCTCGACCGGCGACATCATGGGCGGGCCCAAGCCCTTCGACCGCAACGACCGTTCCCGCTTCCTGCAGGCCCTGGACGAGATCATCCAGAAGGAGCGCCGCAAGCGGGGCTGAGCGCTTGCCAATGGCGGCGCTTGGGGTAGCTTGCCGGCCATCCAGACTTGAGAGGATTTTCCATGCGCCGCCTTGCCCTGACGCTCGCCGCCACCGTCGCCGTCATCGGTCTTTCGGCCTGCGGCAAATCCGGCGAATCCTCCAGCGGCGAGACCGCCACGGCCCCGGCGCCGGCCGCCGCTCCCGAGCCCACCGACGCCGAGAAGCAGGCCCTGCTGGCCGCCCTGCCCGCTCCCTACAACAGCGGCGACCTGACCAACGGCAAGAAGGTGTTCGCGATCTGCAAGTCCTGCCACACCCTGGTTCCCGGCGGCGCCAACATGACCGGTCCGAACCTCCACGGCATGTTCGGCCGCAAGCCCGGGACCGCCGAGGGCTACAAGTATTCCGACGTCGTCAAGGCCGCGACCTTCACCTGGGACGCCGAGCACCTGGACCAGTGGCTGACCAGCCCCAAGACCTTCATGCCCGGCACCAAGATGACCTTCATGGGCGTCAAGGACGCCAAGGACCGGACTGACCTGATCGCCTATCTGAAGGTCGAGACGGGCTACGCGCCGCAATAACGGCGGCGCAACGCGGCTTCTCTCGGAAAGCGCGCGCAAGCGGCACGGCAACCTTGACGCGCATATCGGCGCGCCTCACCATTATGGGGTCGAGCTGTTCAGGCCTCGACACCGCCCATCTCCCCCTGGGATTGGCGGCCTAGGGATATGGCTCTTCCGCTGGAGCTGTATCAGCGCCGGCGCGACGCCCCCGTCGCCGCCGGCGCAACCATCCCATGACAGTCTCTCCTCCTCCCCGCTGCGGCGGGGAGGCTTTTAGGGGCCGCCCGGCGCTACTCCGCAGCGTTGGCGGCGCGGGTCTGTTCGGCCTCCTCGAAGGCCTCGATGCGGCGCGCGGTGGCCTGGGGCGACTTCGTGAAGCGGGCCAGCATGTTGTAGAACACCGGCACGATGAACAGGGTCAGCAGGGTCGTGAAGATGGCCCCGAAGAAGATCACCACCCCGATGGTCTTGCGGCTCTCGCCGCCCGCCCCGCCCCAGACGATCAGCGGCACGGCGCCGGCGGCGGCCGCGATCGAGGTCATGATGATGGGCCGCAGGCGCAGGGAGGCGCTCTCGATCACCGCCTCGCGGATCGACAGCCCGTCGTCGCGCAGCTGGTTGGCGAACTCCACGATCAGGATGCCGTTCTTGGCGGCGATCCCGACGAGAATGATCAGCCCGATCTGACTGTAGGTGTTGATGGTCGAGCCCGAGATCAACAGGCCAAACAGCCCGCCCAGAACCGCCACCGGCACGGTGAGCATGATCACCGCCGGGTGGATCCAGCTCTCGAACTGAGCGGCCAGGACCAGGAAGACCAGCAGCAGGGCCATGCCGAAGGCCAGGCCCACGGCGCCGCCCGCCTCCAGATAGTCGCGCGCCGTGCCGCCCCACTTCACCGTGGTTCCGGGGTTCTTGGCGATCTCGGCCTGCAGGAAGCTCACCGCCTCGCCGACCGTGTAGCCGGGGTTGAGCTGGACGCTGAGGGTGATGGCGCGCAGGCGGTCTACGCGGGCGCGATCGGGCGTGTCGCCGCGCACATGGGTGCTAACCACCGAGGACAGGGGCACGGTGGCGCCCGCGCCGGTGCGCACATAGAGATTGGCCAGGTCGTTCTCGTTCTGGCGGTTGGCGCGGTCGGTCTGCAGGATCACGTCGTATTCCTGGCCGTTCCGGATGTAGGTGGTGACCTTGCGCGACCCGAACATGGTCTCCAGGGCGCGGCCCACCGACTGCGCCGAGACGCCGAGGGTGGCGGCCTTGTCGCGGTCGAGATCCACCAGCAGGCGCGGCGAGGTCGGCTCATAGTCCAGGCGCGGACGGGCCATGCCGGGATTGCCCTGGACGGCCTCCATGAGCGGGCGGATCAGGCGTTCGATCTCCGGATACTCATTGCCGACCACGATGAGGTCGACATTGCCGCCGCCACCGCCGCCGCCCCGTTGCAGGCTGGGACGAACCGAGGCGATCGCCCGGATCGCGGTGATCTTGGAGAAGTCCTTGTTGAGCTGGGCGGCCAGATCCTGGGAGCTGATCTTGTGCGCCGCGTCGTCGGGCAGGGAGGCGTTGGCGTTGCCCGTGTTGAACTGGTTCTGGCCAAAGCGCGGCACACCCATGGTGTAGCGGGTGATCGTGCCGTCCTTGAGCAGGGCCTCGAGGCGGGCTTCAACCTGCTTGGCGGCCGGCAGGGTATAGTCGTAGCCGGCGCCTTCCGGCCCCTGGATATTGATGTCGACCCGCCCACGGTCCTCATTGGGCACCAGCTCGCGGGGCAGGACGGTGAAGAGGGCGAAAGCCAGGCCGGCCAGCACCACCACCAGGGCCACAGCCGAGACCGAGGCCGCGCGGCGGCCCAACATGGCGTCCAGAGAGGCGTGATAGGAGTTGCGCAGCTTGGTCATGCCGGCGTCCACGCGCCGGGCGATGAAGCCCTCGCCATGGGCCGGGCGCAGCAGCTTCGACGCCAGCATCGGCGACAGGCTGAGCGCCAGCAGGGCCGAGAATGCCACCGCCGCGGTGATGGCCACGGCCAGCTCCACGAACAGCTTGCCGATATAGCCGGGCAGGAACATCAGCGGCGCGAACACCGAGATCAGCACTATGGTGGTGGCCACGACGGCGAAGAACACCTGGCGCGCGCCGCGTTGCGCGGCGACGACGGGGGGCTCGCCCTCGTCCACCCGGCGCTGAATGTTCTCCACCACGACGATGGCGTCATCCACCACCAGGCCAATGGCCAGCACCAGGGCCAGCAGGGTCAGCAGATTGATGGAGAAGCCCAGCGGGGCCAGGATGATGAAGGTCGACAGGATACAGATCGGCGCGACCACCGAGGGGATGATCGCCGCCCGCCAGGTGCCCAGGAAGATGAAGTTCACCAGGGCCACAAGCCCCAGCGAGATCGCCATGGTGATCCAGACTTCCTCGATCGCGTGCTTGGTAAAGACGGTGAAGTCGACCGCGATCTCCAGCTTGGTGCCGGGCGGCAGCGACTTGTTGATCTCGGGAAGTTGGTCGGCGATGCCCTTGGAGATCTCCAGGTCGTTGGCCTGGGACTGGCGGGTGATGGCGATGCCGATCATGTCGCGGCCGTTGGAGCGGAAGGTGCGGCGGCGCTCGTCGGGCCCCTCCTCCACGCGGGCGATGTCGCCCAGGCGGGTGACATAGGCGTTCTGGCCCTGGTCGGCGGTGGCGACCGCGCCGTCGGCGCCGGCCGTGGTGCCGAGCGCGCCGGCCGAGCCGGTTGCGCTGGTGGCGGTCGCGGCCGCGCGGGCCCCGGAGGTGACCGGCAGCTCCTTGAATTGCTGGGGCGTGGAGTAGCCGCGCGCGACCCGGATGGTGAAGTCCTTGGCGGGCGCCTCCAGGGCGCCGGCCGGCAATTCCAGGTTCTGGGCGTTCAGGGCGCTCTCGACATCATCGACGGTGATGCCGCGCGAGGCCATGGCCTGGGGATCGAGCCAGATGCGCATCGAATACAGCTGGCTGCCGCCCAGGTTCACCTGGGCCACGCCCGGGATCGTCGAGATCCGCTCCACGAGGTAGCGGTTGGCGTAGTCGGAGAGCTGCAGGCGGTTCAGCTTGGTGGACGAGAACGCCAGGAACATGATCGGCGAGCCGTCGGCGTTGGCCTTGGCGATCTGCGGCGGATCGGCCTGCTGCGGCAACTGCGACGTCACCCGGCTGACCGCATCACGCACGTCGTTGGCCGCGGTGTCGAGGTCGCGGTCGAGGGTAAAGGAGACGTTGATCCGCGAGGAGCCGTCCCGCGAGGACGAGTTCACCCGGTCGATGCCCTGGATACCGGCCACCTGCCGCTCGATCACCTCGGTGATCCGCTCCTCGACGACTTCGGCCGAGGCGCCGCGATAGGTGGTGGAGACCGAGACGACGGGCGGGTCGACGCTGGGCAGTTCGCGGACCGACAGCGAGGTGAAGCAGGCGGCGCCCACCACGCAGAGAATGATCGCCGCCACCGCGGCAAGCACCGGGCGGCGGACGGAGATGTCGGAGAGCATCATGCCGCGGGACGACGGGCGGCTCCGCCCGTTCCCTGAGGCTGGCCGGACCCGACAGGCTTCACGGCCTGGTTCGGCTGGATCTTGTTGAGGCCGTCACCGACGATGCGGTCACCGGCGGCGACCCCGTCCTTCAGCTCGACGAAGCCGTCCTGGCGCACGCCGGTGACCACCGGGCGCTGCTCGGCCACGGTCTTGTCGCCCTGCTTGGTCAGCACATAGACGAAGGCGTTGTCGCCCTGGACCGAGACCGCCGACTCCGGGGCCGAGAGACCCTGACGGCTGCCTTGGGCGACCGCCACCCGCATCATCATGCCGGGCTTCAGCCGGCGGTCGGGATTGGGGAATTCGGCGCGGGCGGTCAGCGCCCGGGTCTTCTCGTCGATGCGGGTGTCCAACAGGGCGATACGGCCCTGGATGACCTCTCCGGGATAGGCGTCGACCTTGGCGGTGACCGCCTGGCCCTGACGGACCGAGGCGATATAGCGGTCGGGCACCTGGAAATCGACGCGGATGGCGCTGGTGTCGTCGAGGGTGACGATGGCCGAGCCCGGATTGATCAGGGAGCCCTGGGTGATGTCGGACAGGCCGACGACGCCGGCGAAGGGCGCGCGGATCAGCCGGTCGCCCTGGCGGGCCTGGGCGGCGACGACATTGGCCTTGGCCGAGAGATAGTTGGCCTCGTACTGGTCGATCATGGCCTTGGAGGCGAAGCCCTGCTGGCCCAGGGTCCTGTAGCGGTCATAGGCGCGCTGCGCCTGAATCAGGCTGGCCTGGGCCTGGGCGAGGCCCGCGTCCTGTTCGGTGGCCTTCAGTTCCACCAGCACCGCGCCGCGGCCGACCGATT
Source organism: Phenylobacterium sp. (assembly GCF_030651185.1). Taxonomy (GTDB): domain Bacteria; phylum Pseudomonadota; class Alphaproteobacteria; order Caulobacterales; family Caulobacteraceae; genus Phenylobacterium. Next base: position 59,246 of record NZ_JAUSCJ010000040.1, on the reverse strand, counting down.
GGCCGGGCGAGAAGCGCACGCGCTCGACCAGCTGGGTCGCCGCGGCGGTCAGGATGACCGATTGACGGCCCTTGGCCACGCCGATGACGTCGATGACGTCGGTGAAGAGCCGGGACTGGACGACCACCACGGCGACATCCGCCGGCCCGCCCATGCCCCCGCGGCCGCCGCCGCCGCCGCCCGGCCGGCCACCGCCACCGCCCTGCGCCATGACGGCGCCGGGCGGACCGCCGGGTCCCTGCTTCTTGCCCACGGTCAGCTTGTACGCCCCCGCGACCAGCATGAGGATCAGCACAACAATCGCGCCGGCGAGGAAGAAATGGCGTCGTAACAAGCGGGGGGACTCCGTCGCCTCGAAAATGCGGGCGGCCAGTGGGATCAAATTCGAGCGGTCTTATGGCCTCAAAAGAGCGCTCGTCCAGTGACAGAACGATGGCTGTACGTGTCTGGCCGGAAATAGGACGCAGACAGACCGCCTGATCGCCGTAATTGGCGGGGGTGAGCCCTGTAATCAACCGCTTAGCGCCAAGAAAAAGGGCGCCGGTCTCCCGACGCCCAAAGACTTCTGTTCTGCGAAACCGTCCCGTCAGGAGCGTCCGGCTTCCGCTAGGTGAGGAATCAGCCGGTTGAACCGCGACAGGCGCCTCAACCGGCGCTGTCCCGCTAGGCGTCGTAGCCTGGCAGCTCCCGGTCCAGACGGCGCAGGGCGCCCGGCCAGGCCAGCTTGCCGCCGATGCCGCGCATCACCTGGCCCTTGACCTCCATCTGAGCGGCCTCGGGCGCGAACAGCACATTCTCCCGACCGGCCGTCAGAGCCTTGATCTGCATCTGGCAGGCGCGTTCCAGATAGTACATGCCGGTCCAGCAGTCGGCGGCGCTTTCACCAACCGACAGGGTGCCGTGATTGCGCAGCAACATCAGGGTCTTCTCGCCAATGTCGGCGACCAGGCGCTCGCGTTCGTCGAGGTTCAGGGCGATCCCCTCATAGTCGTGATAGGCCAGCCGGGGCAGGACGATGCAGGCGTGCTGCGACAGGGGCAGCAGACCTTCCTTCTGGGCCGCCACCGCGACGCCGTCGTCGGAATGCAGGTGCATCACGAACTTGGCGTCTTCGCGGGCGGCGTGGATCGCCGAGTGAATGGTGAAGCCCGCCGGATTGATGAAGTACGGGGTCTCCTGGAGAATCTTGCCGTCCAGGTCGATCTTCACCAGGGACGAGGCGGTCATCTCGCCGAAATACATGCCGTAGGGATTGATCAGAAAGTGGTGATCGGGCCCGGGAATACGGGCCGAGATGTGGGTGTAGATCATGTCGTCCCACCCGTAGAGCGCCACCAGTCGGTACAGGGCGGCGAGATCGACTCGCGCTTCCCATTCCTCGGCGCTGACCTTGCCCTTGAGCGAATTTGCGCCTGCAAGCGAACCATCGGCCATGACAGCCTCCCTTGAGTGATCGTTTGTGATCGTTGTTCATAGGGTCGCGCCGCAACGCCCTAGCGTCAAGCCGGGGTTGAACTACACGCGTTCGAGGTGAAGGTTCATGACATGGGCGCGCGCAAACTCAGCGGGGTGATCTTCGACGCCGACGGCGTGCTGCAGCATGCCGGGCCGTTCGGGACTCAGGACTGGGTGTGGAGCGCGCAGCAGCACCGCGATTTCGTCACAGGCTTCTATCGCACCGCCGCGCCCGAGACCCTGGCCGATGTCATCGCCTTCGTCGCCGCCTGTGAGCGCGCCCTGGCCGAGGCCGGCTGGCCGCACGACGTGGCGACCTATCTGACGCGCTGGGCCGAGGGACACGTCATCCCCGACCCCGCCATGCTGGAGGATGTCCGGCGGCTGCGGGCCGCCGGGATCGCCTGTTACCTCGGCTCCAACCAGGACGCCTTCTGGGCCGCCCACGTCGAGACCGCCTTGGGCTATGGCGAACGGATGGACGGCCTGTTCCTCTCCTGCCGCCTGGGCGCCGCCAAGCCGCAGGCCGCCTTCTTTGAGACGATGCTGGCCCAGATCCCCTTCCCGCGCGAGGCGCTGATCTTCTTCGACGACAAGGCCGCCAATGTGGAGGCGGCGCTGGCCAGCGGCCTGGAGGCCCGGCTGTTCACCGACCGCGCCCAGTACCTGCGCGACCTGGAAGAGCTGTACGGCCTGGAGGCCTAGGCCGGGAGCGCCGCGGCTTGCCGGTGCAGCGTGCCCTTGAGCTGCTGGGTGGGGTAGCGGTCCATCGCCAGGCGTTCGCACCGGTGCGGGTCGCTCTGCGCCTTCGATGTCGTGTCGAACAGCATCACGGTGCGCTGGTCCAGGTCGTAAGGGCGCCACGACGGGATGGCGGCGGTGTTGGGATCGCCGGTGCGCGCGAAGGCCAGCCAGGCCTGGCTCATCTGGTGGGCCATGGCGGCGGTCTCCTGGCTGGCCTCGCCCACCATGTGGCGGGCCTTGGAGACGTTGTCGAATATGAAGGGCAGGTCCAGCGAGTGGGGCGTGAAGCGCCGCCCGCCCTCCACCGGCGTGCGCCACATCAGGCGATAGGACCAGACCGGCGCGGCGCCCTGGATGGCCTTGAGCTGCGTCTGCAGGACGCTGTCGCGCCAGTAGCCCCGCGCGGTGATGATGTTGAAGAACAGCTCCGAGGGCGAGGCGCCGGGGGTCTCCCGGCGGAAGATCTCGACGATCTCGGCGACGTCGGCCTCGGGAATATAGCCCTTCAGCCGCGCGGCCAGACCCGCCTCGTCCAGGTCGAAGGTGGTCTCGTCGGCGCTGCCCACCTGGTTGGAGAGTTCGGTGCGGCAGGTCCCCACCATCATCGGAAGCTGGGCCGAGATGGCGGGCGCCGCCGGGTCCCAGGGGTGGGCGTCGAAGACCACGTCGTCGATGGTGGGGGAGAAACGGGATGGATGCTCGCGCAGCAGCGCCCGGTTGGCCTTGATCAGGTCCACGACGTCCAGGTCCTGCAGCTTGCGGGCGTCGGCGCGGCCGAGGCCCAGATGGGCCAGCAGGCGGTCCAGCTGTTCGTTGGCCCGGTCTCGCGGGGTCAGGCGCAGGTGCGAGCCGCTCTGGACAATGCCCCGATGGAACAGGCCCTGGGCGCCCTTGGCGGCCATGGAGATGCTGACCTTCCGGCCGCCGCCCGACTGGCCATAGATGGTGACATTTCCGGGATCGCCGCCGAACCGGCCGACATTGTCGCGCACCCACTTCAGGGCGGCGATGATGTCGAGGTAGCCAGCGTTGGCGGAGCCGGCGAAATCGTCGCCGAGCGCGTCCTGCAGCATCAGGTGGCCGAAGACGTTCATGCGGTGGTTCAGGCTGACGCAGACCACGTCGCCCTTGGAGGCGAGGTTCACGCCATCATAGAGCATCGAAGACCCGGAGCCGGCTTCGAAGCCGCCGCCGTGCAGCCAGACCATGACCGGGCGGCGGGCGGCGTCAGCGCCCGGCGTCCAGACGTTGAGGACCAGGCAGTCCTCGCCCATCTCCGGCTTGTTGCCGGGATAGCCGCCGTCGGACAGCGTGCTGCGGGTCTGGGGCGCGGTCTGGCCGTAGAGCGCCGCCTCGCGCACGCCGGCCCAGGGCGTGACCGGTTGCGGCGGGCGGAAGCGGTTGGCGCCGCCGGTGGGCGCGCCGTAGGGGATTCCGCGGAAGATCGATACGCCGCGGAACTGTTCGCCGCGCACCTTGCCGCTGGCCGTCTCGACCACGGGGCTCTGGCCGACGGCCGCCTCCACCACATCGCTGCCCATCAGAGCTCTCCGATCTATGTTCCGCCAGGCGGAACGACGTTCCATTGACAGATTGGTCGGCCCCAGGGCAGATCATGTCAACCGAGGGAGAGAGACATCATGACGGCGAAGCTTGCCTCGGCGACGGAGGGCGTGGTGCCGCGCACCTTCGCGGTGCTGGAGACCCTGACCCGATCCCCGGAACCCATGAGGCTGTCGGCCCTGACGCTCCGCCTGGGGCTGCAGAAGAGCACGGTCCACCGCATCCTCGCGGGGCTGATCGTCCTGGGCTACGTCCAGCAGAACACCGAGACGGGCTGTTACTCCGCCACATTGAAGCTCTGGGAGCTCGGCGCCAACGTCATCACCGAGCACCCGATCAAGCGGGCCGCGTCGGGCTTCCTGCAGGAACTTCAGCGGGTCACCGGCGAAACCGTCAGCCTGGTGATCCGAGCCGGCGACGACGTCCTCTACCTCGACAAGATGATCTCGCCGCGCCCGATCCGCTTCACCACCCGCATCGGCAGCCGGGTTCCCGCCCCGCTGACGGCCGGGGGCAAGGCGATCCTGGCCCACGCCGCCGACGCCCAGGCCGTCCTGGCGCGGACGGCCGCCAGCCTGCGCGACAAGCGCCGCCTGGATGTCGCGGCGGTGACCGCCGAACTGGAGCAGGTCCGGGAACGCGGCTACGCCATGGCCAGCTACCAGCCCGGCGTCGTCGGCTTCGCCGCGCCGATCATGACGCGGGAGTCCGACGCCGCCGCGGCGATCTCGGTCTCCGCCCCCGCCGAACGGGTGGACGAGACGGGCCGCGCCGCGATCATCGAGCATCTGCTCTCCACCTGCGCCAGCATGGCCGAACAGGTCGGACGGCTGTGAGCGCCGTGCAGGTGGGGCCGGCGCTCAGCGCCTACATCGCCCGCAGCCAGGCGGCGGCGATCCCGGAGAATTTCCGCAGTCTCGCCCGGCTGCATATCCTCGACACCCTGGCCTCCATCGTCGCCTGCCGCGACCTGGCGCCCGCACGGTTGGCCCGCGACTTCGCCATCGCCCAGTCGGGGGACGCCCGGCGCAGCGCCGCCACGATCCTCGGCACCACCGCGACCGCGGCCCTCGGCGACGCGGCCTTCGCCAGCGCCATGGCCGCCCACGGCGCGGAGATCAACGACTTCATCCCGTCGGCCTTCGTCCAGCCGGGTCCCGCCGTGGTGAGCGTCGCCCTGGCCCTGGCCGAGCAGCGGGGCCTCTCAGGGGAGGCGGTGCTCCGGGCCGTGATCACCGGCTACGAGCTGGCGGGGCGGATTCCCAAGGCCCTGGGGATCGGCAACCTGCGCCGTGCGGGGATCGCCAATCACGGCGTCGGTCCGGTGTTCGGCGCCGGGGCGGCGGCGGCCTCGATCCTGGGCTTGCCGCAGGACCGCATCCCCGACGTGATCACCTATTGCGCTCAGCAGGCCGGCGGGTCCTGGCAATGGCTGCTGGATGTCGAGCACGTGGAGAAGTCCTTCGTCTTCGCCGGGATGGGCGCGCGCGCGGGGCTGAACGCCGCGCTGATGGCCGAGGCCGGGTTCACCGGGGTCCGCGACAGCCTGGACCATCCCGAGGGCTGGATGTGCTCGAAGATCTTCACCGGCGGCGACGCCGACCGCGCGGGCCTGATCGAGGGCTTGGGAGAGCGGACCGAACTGATCCACACCGCCTACAAGCGCTATCCGGTGGGCGGGCCGACCCAGCCGGCGGTGCAGGGCCTGCTGGACCTGCTGCCCGAGGTTGAGGTCTCGGCGGTGGACACGGTGCGCATCGAGATGCCGGGGCGCTGGCAGGCGTTCCGCGACGCGGCCATGCCGGCCCTGAACCTGCGCTACCTGACCGCCATCATGCTGATCGACCAGCGGTTGGACTTCGTGTCGGCCCAGTCCCTGGAGCGCATGGCCGGCGACGCCGCCGTGCACGCGTTGATGGCCCGGATCGACGTGGTCCACGACCCGGCCCAGGAGACCCCGCCCGGCCAGCCGCGCACGGAATCGGCCCGGGTCATCGTGACGCTGAAGGGCGGGCAGGTGCGGCAGGTCTACGTCCCGCATGTGGTCGGCTTCCCGTCCCATCCGATGTCCGCCGACGAAGTCGAGGCCAAGGCGCTGGAGCTGATGACGCCGTCCCTGGGCGCCGCGCGGGCCGCCGAGGTGGTGCGCGCGGTCGCCGGGATCGAAGCCCTGCCGCAGGCCGGCGTGCTGGCGAAATTGATCGCAACCTGACGGCCGCAAAGACGGACCGCCTCTTGAGGAAACACCATGGAATTGATCGGCGAGAAGACGCAGGACGGGATCACCCGGCGCGAGTTCCGGCTGAGCGTGGACGGCGACACCGTGCCGGGCGTCATCTGGGCGCCCGAGGGCGCGACGGGGCCGCGGCCCCTGATCCTGCTGGGCCACGGCGGCTCGCAGCACAAGAAGGTGGCCAACCTGACCGCCGCCGCCATCAGCCACGCCCAGACCCTGGGCTACGCGACCCTGGCCATCGACGCGCCGGGCCACGGCGACCGGATCACCCGCGAGCAGGCCGAAAAGGCCCGCGCGGGCGCCCTTGAGGCCGGCCGCAAGGCGCAGCAGGGCGAGCGGCCGCGCGCCGCCGCGCGGCCCTCCCGCGACGCCGAGGTGGCGATCAAGCATGTCGCGGAGTGGAAGGCGGCGCTGGACGCCGCCCAGGCCCTGGACTTCGTCGGCGCCAGCCAGCCGGTGGGCTATTGGGGCGTGTCCATGGGCACCCGTTTCGGCGTGCCCTTCGTGGCGCAGGAGCCGCGGATCACCGCCGCCATCTTCGGCCTGTTCGGCGCCTTCCCCGGCCTGGAGGACCACAAGGCCGCCGCCGAGGCCATCACCATCCCGCTGATGTTCGTGTTCCAATGGGAGGACGAGCTGATGACCCGCGAGCAGGGCCTGGCCCTGTTCAACGCCTTCGGCTCAGCCGAGAAGACCATGCACATCAATCCCGGCCGCCACGTCGAAATCCCCGCGCACGAGCGGGATGGCTGGCTGGCCTTCTGGAAGCGACACCTGGGGTAGGGCGTGGACTCATGAGCCCGGCCAGGCCCGCTTTTGCACAGAGCGCCAATGGCCGGGTTCGAAGGAGCCGCTTCAGCCAACGACCCAAAACAATATTCGTCATCCCCGGGCTTGTCCCGGGGACCCATGATCTCCGCCTTGCCGCAGGTCGCGCGGCGCAGGCCGCCGGTCCTTGCTGAACTTCGGAGATCATGGGTGGCCGGGACAAGCCCGGCCATGACGAACAGAGCTTATGAACCGGGGGCGGCAGCGTCCGCTTCCGGTCAACCCTTCAATGGCCGCTCACGACCCTGAGCCGACCTCGGCGATGTCCGCTTCTAGTCTAGGCTGACATCGAAGTTGTGGCGGTTGTTCGATTTGGGGCTTCCGATAAAATGCCACCGCGGCGTGGGAGGGGAACGCGTTGTTTGCGTGGAATATTGGGATAGCGGCCCTCGTCGCAACGCTAATAGGGCAGATCGTCCTGGCGGTCCGCGTCGGGGCGCTAAAAAAACAGGGGCGGGCACTTCTGGTGCCGAGCCTGCGTTCGACCCTATTTAACAATCTGCCCTATTGGCGCTTTTTGCTTGGTCGCGAGCACTTAGACATTAGAGACGCAGCAGTCAGTTGTTGCGTGTGGGCGATTAGGCTCGGTGTGGTGGTCTTCTTAGCTACTTTTGTCGCGGAGTTGGTGCTCGCTTGATAGCGCTCGGCACCGCCACGCGGGCCAATGTCCGCTCCCCACCCTTCGCGGTCATTCCGAGAGTCCGCTGGCGGCCTGGTCGCGAAGGCCCCCTCCATCCCTGACCCAAGCGCGGTCTTCGGCTTGTGAGTATTGATCAAGGCCTGCGGCAGCGGTCGGGATCAGCTACTTGCGGAACGGTCCGATGGCGTCGTCTGGATAGGTGATGATCTCAGCGCCGGGCCTGCGTGAGCCCACCACCAGGAGCGTGGCCGGGGCGTCGGAGCGGTTGACCAGGTGGTGACCGTTGGCGACACCGGCGGGAAAGCCCGCAAAGGCGCCCTTGCCCAGCACATGCTCGCCGTTGTCGTCCACCAGGGTCACCGTGCCCGACAGGACGAAGGCGAATTCGTCTTCCGCCTCGTGCCAATGCCGCAGCGAGGAGCCCGCGCCAGGTTCCAGGGTCAGGTGATTGACCCCGAACTGGCTCAAGCCGACCGCCTTGGCCAGCCGCCGCTCGGCCCAGCCGGCGAACAGCTCGGGCCGGACGGGATTGGGCAGGTCGAGGGCCTGGTTTCCCGAAGCTGGGACGTCGGAGAGGTGTCCTGTCAGGGTATCCATCGCCTCACCCCTCAAACCCCTACCCCTCCGTCCGCACCCGGGCCACGGCGTCCAGCCAGCGGGCGTAGGCGGCTTCGCGGCCGTGGCCGTCGAGCTTGGGGTCGTGGCGTTCGGTGGCGGGGCGGGCGGCCGCCGCGTCCTCGACGGTGGCGTAGACCCCTGCCCCTAACCCTGCGAACAGGGCCGCGCCGAGCGCCGTGGTCTCCTGGTAGGTGGCCCGGCCGACGGGCACGCCGGTGAGGTCGGCCAGGCGCTGGCTGAACCAGGAGGAGCGCGACATGCCGCCGTCGATGCGGATCTCGACGGCCGCGCCGAAAGCGGTGGGGGCGTCGGCGCGCATGGCCTCCACCAGGTCCCGGGTCTGCAGGGCGCAGGCGTCGAAGGCGGCCTGGGAGATCTCCGCCAGGGTGGTGTCGCGGGTCAGGCCAAACAGGGCTCCGCGCGCCTCGGCGTCCCACCAGGGGGCGCCCAGGCCGGTGAAGGCCGGGACCATGACCACGCCGTGGTCAGGCTTGGCGCTCTGGGCCAGGGCCTCGATGGCCGAGCCGCCGCCGGGCACGTTGAGGCCCTCGTTGATCCATTGCAGGGCCGCGCCGGCGATGAAGATCGAGCCCTCCAGGGCGTAGGTCGCCCGACCGTTCAGCCGCGCGGCCACGGTGGTCAGCAGCTTGGCCCGCGACAGCGGCGCGGTCTCGCCGGTGTTGATCAGCATGAAGCAGCCGGTGCCGTAGGTGGCCTTCATCTCGCCGGCCCTGATGCATCCCTGCCCCATCAGGGCGGCCTGCTGATCGCCGGCCACGCCGCGGATCGGGATGGCGCGGCCCAGCAGGGCGGCGTCGGTTTCGCCGTAGTCGGCGGCGCAGTCGCGGACGTCGGGCAGCAGCGAGACCGGCACGTCCAGCAGGTCCAGCATCTCCGCCGACCACGCCTGCTTGCGGATGTCGAACAGCAGGGTGCGCGAGGCGTTGGTGGCGTCGGTGGCGTGGACCTTGCCGCCGGTCAGCTTCCAGATGACCCAGGAGTCCATGGTGCCCACCAGCAGCTCGCCGGCCTGGGCCTTGGCTCGCGCGCCGGGGATGTCCCCCAGCAGCCAGGCGATCTTGGTCCCCGAGAAATAGGGGTCCAGCAGCAGGCCGGTGATCTCGGTGACGCGGGGTTCGTGGCCGGCGCGGCGCAGCTGTTCGCAGGTGGCGGCGGTACGGCGGTCCTGCCAGACGATGGCGCGGTGGATCGGCTCGCCGGTGGTCTTGTCCCAGATCACCACCGTCTCGCGCTGGTTGGTGACGCCGATGGCGGTGATGTCGGCGATCGGGCGGCCGGACGTCTCGATGGCTTCCCGGATCACCGCGACGCTGGCGGCGAAGATCTCATTGGCGTCATGCTCCACCCAGCCGTCGGCGGGGTAGAACTGCTCCAAAGGCCGGCCGGCCTGCGCCAGGGCGCGGCCCTGGGCGTCGAACAGGATGGCGCGGGTGGAGGTCGTCCCCTGGTCCAGGGCCAGGATCAAAGGTTCGGCCATATCGCCCCCCGCTACTTAATAAGCTGCGCCATTGCGCCACATTCGTGGTTGGCGGCTTGTAACCATGTTTTCATACGGCTCTGAGCAGAATCAGACCGAACGATTCCACAGCAGGGAAACGGGTTTGAGCGTAGCCGCCAAGACCGAAGAGATCCTAGGTCTCGCCAGGAGCCGCGCGGTACAGGACCGCGAGCGCCTGCTGCTGGCCATCGTCGACCTGTGCGACGCGGGCGAAGGCGCCGAGGCGGTGATGAGCTCGCCCCCGGTCCAGGCCCTACTCTCCTCGATCTTCATGAGCCTGGTGGTGGAGGCCGAGCGCGATATCCGCAGGCGGCTGGCCGAAAAGCTGGCCACCGCCGCCTGGGCGCCGGCCGCCCTGATCAATGTCCTGGCCCTGGACGACATCGAGATCGCCCGGCCGATCATCTCTTCCAGCCCCGTGTTGCGGGATCCAGATCTGGTGCGCCTGCTGACCGAGGCCACCATCGAGCATCAGATCGAGGTGGCGCGCCGCCCCAATCTCGGCCCGCCGGTCGTCGCCGCCATCCTGCAGCAGAACGAGCCGGCGGTGCTGACCGCCCTGGCCGGCAACCTCGCCGCCCGGATCGGCCCTGCGGACCTGACCGCCCTGGTCCAGGCCTCCCGGCGGATCGTGTCGCTGCGCTCCCCCTGCGCGCACCATCCCGGGCTCACCGACGACCTGGCCCGCGAGCTCTATGTCTGGGTGGGCCAAGCCCTGCGCCAGGCGCTCACCGCCCGCTTCCGCCTCGACCCCGAGGCCATGGACGCCGCCATCGCCGAATCGGTGCGCGAGGCCCACGGCGGCGTGGCCCCCGACCATCCCGAGCAGCCGGAAGTCTGGCAGCGCGAGGGCGAGAAGGAAGAGATGGAGCGACGGCTGCTGGCCAAGCTCGACATCGCCGGTCAGCTGCGTCCCGGCTACCTGCTGCGCGCCCTGCGCGAGAGCAAGCTGTCCCTGTTCGTCGGCGGCCTGGCGACCCTGGGCCGCTTCGATCCCGAGCATGTGCGGCGCTCAGTCGATTCGGACCGTCCCGAGCTGCTGGCCCTGGCCTGCGCCGCCGTGGGCATCGACCGCAGCGTCTTCCCCACCATCCTGGCCCTGGTCCGCGACCTGAACGGCGGCAAGCCGGGGGGCGGCCAGGAGGGCGAACGCCGGGCCGTCGGCGCCTTTGGCCCCTTCGCCCCGGACATCGCCAACGCCGCCTTCCGTCAGGCGGCCGGCAGGGTTTGACAAGACCCGCGTTTCTCGCGCACCTCGCGCCATGTTCAAGGCTGAGCCCTTCGTGACCCGCCTCGCCTTCCTGGCCAGCGACCGCCCCGAGGCCCAAGAGGCACGGCAGGCCCTGATCGCCCGCTATGGCGACGTCGCCCTGAGCGAGGCCCAGGTGGTCGTGGCCCTGGGGGGCGACGGCTTCATGCTGGAAACCCTGCACGACCAGATGGGCGGCGGGCACAAGCCGATCTACGGCATGAACCGCGGCTCGGTCGGCTTCCTGATGAACGAGTACAGCGAGGACGGCCTGCTGGAGCGGATCAACGCCGCCGAGAAGGCAGTGATCCACCCCCTGACCATGACCGCTGTCGATACCTACGGAAAGCCGCACAAGGCCCTAGCGATCAACGAGGTTTCCCTGCTGCGCCAGACGCGGCAGACCGCCAAGCTGCGCATCTCCATCGACGGCAAGGTGCGGCTGAACGAGCTGTCCTGCGACGGCGCCATGGTGGCGACCCCGGCGGGCTCGACGGCCTACAATCTCTCCGCCCATGGGCCGATAATCCCGCTCGACGCCAAGGTCCTGGCGCTGACGCCGATCAGCGCCTTCCGGCCCCGGCGCTGGCGCGGCGCCCTGCTGGCCCACACCGCCAAGGTCAGCTTCGAGATCCTGGAGGCCGACAAGCGCCCGGTAAGCGCCGTGGCCGACAATCTTGAGGTCCGCGACGTGCTGGAAGTCCACATCGCCGAGGACCGCGAGATCAGCATGTACATGCTGTTCGACGCCGGACGCAGCCTGGAAGAGCGCATGCTGGCCGAGCAATTCTCCGTCTAGATATGGCGCGCGGCCCGGACGGGGTGACCATCTCGCCGCACCCCTGCCTCATTCGTTGTTAACGCCTGCGAACTAGGCTTCTGTGGACGAAAGTGCAGGAGCCGAGTCGTGAGCCAAGAGAATTCCGGTCAGGTGATCCAGGTCCCCAACACCCTTCGCCTGAAGGTTGGAGGCCGGTTCGGCGCTATCGATCCGGGCGCGATCGCCAAGGCCGAGGCCGCGCTGAAGAGCCTGTCGGGCAACTTCGCCCAGTGGCTGAACGACGAGGTCGTCAAGCTTGAGGCCGCGCGACAGCGCGTGAAGGCCGAGGGCATGACGCCCGAGACCATGGAATTCCTCTATCTGCGCGCCCACGACCTGAAGGGCCTGGGCACCACCTACGAGTTCCCGCTGATCACCCGCATCGGCGCGTCGCTGTGCCGGCTGATCGACGACAAGGACAAGCGCATGCAGGCCCCGATCGCCCTGATCGACGCCCACATCGACGCCATCAAGGCCGCCGTCCGCGACGACATCAAGACCGACGATCACCCGGTGGGTAAGATCCTGATCGAGGCCCTGGAAGCCAAGGTCCGCGAAACCGGGCTTTAAAATCCAATTGCTCCCCCTCCGGGGGAGCTGTCAGCCCGATGGGCTGACTGAGGGGGTTTGGGCGGCGCAGCCGTAACCCCCTTCACCGCCTTCGGCGGTCCCCCTCCCCCGATGGGGGAGGAACTAGCTCACATCACGTTGGCCAGGGGTTCGGCGACGATGCCGTAGCCGGCGTCGGCCGGCAGGGTCAGGACGCGGCCCTCGGGGCGATCCTCGATCTTCGGCAGGACGGTGACCAGGGTGCGGGCTTGGGCGCGGGCCACGCAGTCGGCGGCGCTGCCGGCCTCGGCCAGCAGTTGCACGTTCATGCGGGTTGGGAAGATCACCTTGCGCGCGCCGGCCTGCGCCAGGCGCAGCACTTCGGCAGGCTCGATCCATTCGGCGTCCACCGTCTCGCGTCCGTCGCAGGCGGCCAGTTGGTCGGCGGGCGCGAGGGCCGCATAGAACCAGGTATCGAAGCGCTTCGGCGTCAGCGGCGGGGTGATCCAGCGGGCGAAGATGGTGAGCGCGTGCAGGTCGAGCTTGGCGTCCAGGTCCTTCACGACATCCAGGAAGGCCATCTCGCCGCGGTCCACCGCCTGGCGCACATTCATCGGCGCGATCTGGTCGCCCATGGGCGAGCCGTCGGTGTGAGAGGCCAGCAGGATGCCCGCCTCCTCAAACACCTCGCGGATGGCCGCGATCCGCAGCCCCCGCTGCTCGAAATCGAAGTCGGCATGCCCCAGGGTGTGGTCAGCCCAGGCCGGGTCATGATCGCCGGCGTGGGACTTTCCCCCCGGAAACACCAGGGCGCCGGAGGCGAAGTCGATCTGATGATGCCGCTTGACCATCAGCACCTCGAAGGCGGGGTCGTCGCGCAGCAGCAGGATGGTGGCGGCGGGCTTGATGTCAGCGTCGGGGGTGATCTCGGTCATGCCCCAGCTTGGGCGCCCTCAGCCCTCGGCGCAAGGGTGGCGTGGCGTCAGGCGCTCTCAGACAGCCGCACGGTCTTGCGGGCCTCGTGGGAGATGCGGTCCATCTTCTCAAGCAGGTACTCGACATCCTCGCGGGCGGCGTTGGCCGGCTGGGTGAGGAAGCGTTGCAGCATGCGCTCCTGGAACCGCTCGCGATCCTTGGCACCGCCGTCGAACTCCATGGAGTGGAAGGTGTCCACGCCCGCCCGGAAGGCCGGGAACAACCGGGCCGGCAGCCCGGCCCGCTCATAGATGGCCCGCAGGCCCAGCGGGCCGGCGTCGTGGATCATCAGCCAGGTGCGATGGTGCGGCACGCTGGCCAGTTCCGCCAGGCTCCACTCGAAGAAGGTCATGTGCCCGTGAGCCAGCGACCGCAGCAGCAGGGAGGCGTTCAGCCGCTCGTGCTTGTGCAGGTGGCTGACGAAGCTCTTCACGTCGGGCGCGCGGCCAGCCTGGTCCACCAGGTCGATGGTGGCCCGCTCCTTGGCGCCCATGGCGATCTCGAGCGCCAGGTCGGGCGACAGGGCGTGGTGGTTCAGCAGGTGGTCGCGGACCTCCTCGCTCACCAGGTCGATCAGCTTCTCGGTGACCGCCATCGGCAGGGCCGCGCGATAGGCGACGGCGGCCAGGACCCGCTCGGACTTCTCGAAGCGCTCGATGACCTTGGCCAGGGCCCGGTCGGCGAAGTCGGCGTTGTCGTTGGCGCAGGCGGCCTCCACCGCGCGCTCGACGCCATACTCGACGATGGCGTTGGTGACGGTCTGGGAGACGCGGGGGCGTTTCGCGATAACGACTTGGCGGACTGGACCACCGAGCCGGACGATCTCGGCCAGGTCCTCATCGGTGAACACCGGCGACGCCGACAGCATCGGCAGGGAGATGCTCTCGACGTCCTTGGCCAGACGCAGAGCGACGTCGCGCGGGACGATGGTGGAGTTCTTCAGGGTGACGGCGAGCGCGCGGCGGACCAGCTCCGCGGCGTCGGCGGCCATGACCCGCAGGATTTCCTGCGCCTGGACCCGTTCCTCGTCCGACAGTTCGTAGCGGTCGATGTTCCGGCACAGCTTGTGGGCCGCCACGGCCCGCTCGTCCGGCGTCGCGCCCTTCACCAGGGTGCGGATGTCTTCGTCCGTCAGCGCCGCCCGCGTGGTCGCCATTCTTGCACCTGTCCCCACCCCGGAATCACCGAGTCCGTCACGGTTATAATGACTGGTTAGGCTTAATGATCGGTTGCCTGCACGAGGCTGGCGGAAGCTGTGGATTAACCCTGGCCGGTAACTTCGCGCCAACCCTGATCCACTACCTTACGTGGCGATATCTCCCCCGAGGCGCCCCATGGCCACGACCCCAGATGATCTGCCGGCCGAACCCATGCGGGGCGGCCAATCGGCGACACAGCAGGCCCTCGAGGCCCAGACGGCCCTCCTGCCCTATGCGCTGGCGGTCTTCGCTGTCAGCCTGCCGGCCTATGTCTGGGCCGGCAGCCATGCGGTCAACGCCGTCTGGATGACCGGCACCTTCGCGATTTTCGCCGGCGCCTGGGGCGCTTTCTACGGCGTGGTTAACTGGCTGAAGAACCCGGAGAACGCTGGCAACACCGTCCAACGCGGACGAATCCAAATCCTCTCGGCCCTGATCTGGGCGCTGGCGGTGGCGCAGATCGCCGCCTTCTCCGATGGCGCCGGCCCCGCGCGCGAGCCGCTGCTGATGACCGCGCTGGCAGCCTCGGTGGTGATCATCTTCTTCGCCTCCCCCTGGCTGCCCAGCCTGCTTATCGTGGGACCGGCCGCCGCCGCGGGCCCGCTCATCGCGCTGTTCTCCCGCCCCGAGGACAATGATTTGGCCAGCAACGCCTGGGGCGCCATTGCGCTGGCCATGGCGCTGGCCCTGATCCTCAACCGCATCCTGCGCCGCCAGTTCTCCATGGCCGCCGAGCGCGAAGTCCTGATCGCCGATCGGGCGGGCAAGGTGGAGGAGGCCCGCAGGCTGGCCCAGTCCAAGTCCGACCTGGTGGCCACCCTGAGCCACGAGATCCGCAACGGCCTGACCGGCGTGGCCCACGTGCTCGCCGCCGCCGCCGGCCGCAACGGCCGTGGCGCCCCGTCGCGCGAGCAGCTTACCGCCGCCCTGGACGCCGCCAACGACCTGATCGCGGTGCTCAACACCACCCTGGATTCCGAAACCGCCGAAGCCGGCCGCCTGTCGGTGGACACCCGGCCCTTCGACCCCGTCGCCCTGCTGCGCGACCTGGTGCTGCTGAATCGTCCCAACGCCTCCATGAAGGGGCTGGAGCTGACCCTGCACGTGCCCGCCGAGCTGGAGAACGGTCAGGCCGGCGCGGCCCTGGCCGACGCCCACCGGGCCCGCCAGATCATCGCCAACCTGATCGGCAACGCCGTGAAGTTCTCGGTCCGCGGCCGCGTCGAGGCCCGGGTCGAGATCACGCCCGCCGGGCGCCTGGCCATCGAGATCGCCGACACCGGGCCGGGCCTGGCCGCCGACGAGCTGGAGCGCGCCTTCGAACCCTTCGCCCGCGTCGAGCGCACCAGCGCCGGCACCTCGGGCGCGGGCCTGGGCCTGTCGCTGGCCCGCCAGCTGGCCCGCCTGATGGGCGGCGACCTGACCGCCCACAGCGCCGTTGGCGTCGGATCCTGCTTCCGCCTGGAGCTGCCCTACGACGCCGAAGCCGTGGCCGAGCGCGTGATCGAGGCCGTGGAGGTCGCGGCGCCCGATCCGACCGAGCGCCGGACCCTGAAGGTGCTGATCGCCGAGGACGACGCGCTGAACGCCGCCATGCTGCGCGCGGTGATCGAGCAGCTGGGCCACCAGGTGGTGCATGCGGTCGATGGCCGCCGCGCCTTCGACCTGGCCAAGATCTGCGAGTTCGACCTGGTGATGATCGACGGCCGCATGCCCAACATGGACGGCCCCGAGACCATCGCCGCCCTGCGCGGCCTGGAGGGCGCCGCCGCCGACGTGCCCATCGTCGCCGTGATCGGCGGTGACGCCGAGGAAGCCAAGCAATGCACCGACGCCGGCGCCGACGCGGTGCTGCGCAAGCCGGTCAGCGTCGCCGCCGTGGCCCGCGCCGTGGCCGACGCCGTAGCCGTGACCCGCAGGGACAGCCCGGCGCGCCTCACCGCTTGAGGCGTGGACGCGGAACGCCCATGATCCTGGAAACAGGTGGGGAAAACGCGTGCTGCTCAAGGGTCTGAAGGTCGTCGAATTCGCCTCCTACATCGCCGCGCCCGGCGCGGCGGGCATCCTGGCCGACTGGGGGGCCGAGGTGATCAAGGTGGAGCGGCCGCAGGGCGACCCGATGCGCCACGTCTTCGCCGACGCCAAGAGCGAGCTCACCGGCAATCCCACCTTCGGCATGGACAACCGCGGCAAGCGCGCCGTGGTCCTCGACATCGCCAAGCCGGAGGGGCGCGACGCGCTCGCCCGCCTCGCCGCCGAGGCCGACGTCTTCCTGACCAATGTGCGGCCCGCCTCGCTGAAGAAGTACCGGCTGGACGAACAGACCCTGCGCGCCGCCAATCCGCGGCTGATCTACGCCGTGGTCACCGGCTATGGCCTGGAGGGCCCCGACGCCCACCTGCCCGGCTTCGACGTCACCGCCTTCTGGTCGCGGGCCGGCGTGGCCCGCATGCACGCGCCCAAGGGCTCAGACCCCTTCATCCTGCGCACCGGGGTGGGCGACCACACCACATCCCTGGCCACCACCTCGGCGATCCTGGCGGCGCTCTATGAGCGGGAGCAGACCGGGGTGGGCCGGCTGGTGGCCACCTCGCTGCTGGCGACCGGAACCTATGTGGTGGGATCGGACCTGGCGGTGCAGCTGGTGTTCGGCAAGCTGGCCTCCAACCGCCCGCGCACCGACCCCTTCGATCCCCTGGCCAACTTCTACAAGAGCCGCGACGAGCGCTGGTTCGTGCTCAACCCCCGTGGCGGGGCCGCCGACTGGCCGGTCCTGGCCAAGGCCTGCGGGCGCCCCGACCTGCTGGAGGACGAACGCTTCAAGGGCGGCAAGGCGCGCAAGGCCAACAACCGCGAGCTGGTGGCGGAGTTCGAATCCGCCTTCGGAGCGCTCGACTTTACGGAGATCGCGCGACGGCTGGACGGGGCCGACCTGGTCTGGGCCCCAGTCCAGACCCCCGCCGAGGTCGCCGCCGATCCTCAGGTCGAGGCCGCCGGCGCCCTGATCGCGGTGGAGGACGGCCACGGCGGGACCTATCGCTCGCCCAATTCTCCGGCCCAGTTCCCCGGCGTGCCCGCCACCCAGCGTCCGGCGGCGCCGGGCCTCGGCGAACACACCCGCGTGGTCCTTGGGGAGATCGGCTATTCGGACGCCGAGATCGACGCGATGATGGCGAGCGGCGCGGCTGCTTGAAGATGCTTCCCTCCTGGGGGAGCTGTCAGTGAAGCTGACTGAGGGGGACATTGAATCTTGTTTGGCTGAGGTTAGTGTCGACTACGTCGATTCCCCTCCGGCACGGACCTGCGGTCCGCGCCACCTCCCCCACATCGGCGCTGTGCGCCTGGGGGAGGATCTTCAGCTCTTGCCGTCGCGGGCGTCCGACAGCACCCGCAGCATCTCGCTGGAGAAGATCGAGCCGGTGAGGCGCGAGCTGGAGCCGTCGCGGTCGGGGCTCTGGGAGCCGCGCAGGATCAGGTCCACCAGGGCGTCCTGTTCCTTCAGCCGCTCGGTCTGCCGGGCCGAGGCGTACTGGATGAAACCATCGTCGGGGCGCGGGGCAGGCGTGGAGGTGGCCGCGCCCGCGCCGCCGGTGCGGGTCAGGTTGGCGTAGACCTCGGCCACCGTCGCCGGGCGGCCGTCGCGGTAGAAGATCGAGCGGTTGGCCTGGGCGGCGTCGGGGAACAGGCTGGCGGCCGAGGCGCCGGGGCGGCTGTTGGCGGCCTCGATCAGGCGGGCCGACCCCTGGGGCCCCAGGAAGTGGGCGGCGTAGAGCTCGCCCGCCGTGGGCGTGCGGCCGGTGCGGCCCTTCAGATAGGAGGCGTGGTCGGAGGCCAGCTCACCGGCCATCAGCGATGAGGCATGGGCGTCCAGGCGCAGGTCCATCACCGCCTTGCGCGCCTCGGCCCCGTTCACCGAATAGCGGCCATCCGAGCCCTTGCTGATCAGATCGGCATAGCGGGCGTAGCCGTACTTGGAGCCGTGCTGCTTGAGGGTGGAGAGCCAGGTCTGCTCGACGAACTGGAACAGGCCCGCGGCCGACGACGACGAGGCCTTGGCGCGCGGGTTATATCCGCTCTCGCGGTTGGCGGTCTTCATCAGGAACGTGAAGTCCACGCCCGTCGCGGTGGACGCACGTTGGATGGCGGCTTCGACCGCGCCCCTCAGACCCTGGATCGCCATGATCCCTGGTTTGCACCGACATGGTTAACGCCGCGCTAACCATGCTGCGGCGGACGCGCGCACTCAGCCGGTGGCGGTTCGCGCGTCGCCCTTATCAACCCGGCTCAGGCATTCCTCAAGGAGGGCCAGCAGGCGGGGCAGTTCGATGGGCTTGGCGATGAAGTCGTCCATGCCGGCGGCGAAATAGGCATCGGTCTCGTGGCTGAGCACGCTGGCGGTCACGGCGATGATCGGGATGCGGGAACCCCCTCCGGTCCGCTCACGCTCGCGGATCGTCTGGGTGGCCTCCAGCCCGTCCATCCCGGGCATGTGGATGTCCATGAGGATGGCCGACCAGGCTCCGCTTTCCCAGGCCTCGATGGCCTCGGCGCCGCTGTCGACGGTCACGGTCTGGATCCCGAACTGCTCCAGCAGGGTGCGGATCACCAGCCGGTTGGTGGGATTGTCGTCGGCCACCAGCACCCGCAAGGCCTCGTCGAAGCTGGGCTCTGCGCTGGGCTGCGAGAGCGCGGTCGGCCTCTCGGCGCGGGCCAGAGGGACTGCAAAGCTGAAGCAGGAGCCCTGCCCCACCGTGCTGGTGAAATCAATCTCGCCGCCCATCAGGGTCAGAATCTCACGGCAGATGGAGAGGCCCAGCCCCGTGCCGCCGAACCGCCGCGTCGTCGAGGCGTCGGCCTGGAAGAACCTCTCGAACAGGTGCGGCGCGCGCTCCGGCGCGATGCCCATGCCGGTATCGGTGACGCTGACCTTCAGAAGGTCGCCGTCCGCGTCGATGCGGGCGATCACGGATCCGGCCTCCGTGAACTTCAGCGCATTGGCCAGCAGGTTGGAGATCACCTGGCGCAGCCGCACCTCGTCACCGCGCCGCCAGCCCCTGGCCTGCGGGGTGATCTCGAGGTGGAAATCAAGACCGCGTTCCTGGGCCAGTCCGCCATAGAGGGCGGCCATGTCGTCGGCGAAGCCGGCCAGGTTGAACACCCATGGCGACAGCTCCAGGCGGCCGGCCTCGATCTTCGAGATGTCGAGAACGTCGTTGATGATCCCCAGCAGGGCGCGGCCGGAGTCCTGGATCGTCACCAGGCGGGCGCGCTGCGGCTTGGAGAGCGGATCGGCGGACATCGCCTGGGCCATGCCCAGCACGCCGTTCAGGGGTGTGCGCAGCTCGTGGCTCATGGTGGCCAGGAACTCGGTCTTGCTGCGGCTGGCGGTGTCGGCGACGCGGGCGAGGTCCTGGGCCTGGATGCGCAGAGCTTGGTTGGTGGCCAGCTCCTGCTCGATCTGGCGGTTCAGGGCCTCGGCGGCCAGGCGCGCGCGCAGTTCACGCATCACCACGCCCCGGGTCATAATCGAGAGTCCGATGGCCCCGAAGGCCCCGGCCAAACCGACGAAGGCATATTGACCGGCGACGCCTGGCCCCGCCTGACCCGCGAAGAACACCAAGGCGGTCAGGGCCAGGATTACCGACGGAACCAGGATGCGGACGCTGGGTCCCACCGTGGCGAAGCCGAGGGCCATGATCACGAAGTAGACCAGCTTGGGGGCTTCATAGTGGATCGACAGATAGGCCACGACATTGGTCAGGATCAGCGCGTTGGCGGCCAGCGCCCCCATCTCCAGGGTCAGGTGCGCCGAGGCTGGATTGCGCAGCAGGCGATGGCAACCGAAGCAGACCACCGCCGCGACGGCCGACAGGCCCACCAGGATCGCGAGCTCGGCGCCCTTCTCATAGAACGGGTGGCTGGCGGTGATGATCAGATAGTAGATCCCCGCCGCGATCAGATATCCGCGTACCACCGGCCGATAGACAGCCGCCAACTCCTGCAACGGCAGCGGCTCGGCAACTTTCGAGAACATCTGTGATTCGTGCCCTAGATTCCGCAACACCTTAAGAGCAAAGGGATTGCGTCGTCATTAATGGTTTTCAAATCCCCAATTTGGTTACCATCGAATACTTGCGACCAAGCGTCGCACTTGCTTGGTTGCAGCGACACAACGTGACCTTGGTTAAGTCATGGCTTAGCTTCCCAAAGGTCAAGACAGTGGCCGAGCGCCCCGACAACGCCGGCTTCGGCCCGGCGGCGCTGAAGCTCGCAGCCTTTTACAAGATGAGCCCCCGCCCCGTGACGAGCCGCCGGTGGACAGCGCCACCGCGCCGGTCTCGATCCGGTGCAGTTTGGGGGCTGATCGTCCTTCCTCCCCCACGCCGTTCCGCTTCACGGGGGAGGAAAAGTCAGTAGCTCTTGGGCAGGCCCAGCACGCGCTCGGCGATGTAGTTGAGCACCATCTCGCGGCTGATGGGCGCGATGCGGGCGATCATCACTTCGCGGAAGTAGCGCTCGACATCGTATTCCTTGGCGTAGCCCATGCCGCCGTGGGCCAGGACCGCGGCCTCGCAGGCGTTGAAGCCCGCCTCGCCGCCGAGGTACTTGGCCGCATTGGCCTCGGCCCCACAGTCACGGCCGGCGTCGTAGAGGGCCGCGGCCTTGAAGGCCATCAGGTTGGCGGCCTCCAGCTCGGCCCAGGACCGCGCCAACGGGTGGGCCACGCCCTGGTTCTGGCCGATGGGCCGGCCGAACACGATCCGCTCCTTGGCGTAGGTCGTGGCCTTGGCCAGCGCCGCGCGGCCCAGGCCCACGGCCTCGGCGCCGAACAGCACCCGCTCCGGGTTCAGCCCCTCCAGCAGGTAGTAGAAGCCCCGCCCCTCCTCGCCGATCAGGTCGCCCTCGGGGACCTCCAGGTTGTCGATGAAGACGCTGTTGGACTCCACCGCCTTGCGGCCCATCTTCGGGATCACCGTGGCCGAGATCTTCGAGCGGTCGAAGTCGGTGTAGAACAGGCTGAGGCCCTCGGTGGCCTTCTTCACCTGATCCTTCGGCGTGGTGCGGGCTATGATCAGTATCTTGTTGGCCCGCTGGGCCATGGTCGTCCACACCTTGCGGCCCGAGATCACATAGCCATGGTCGGTGCGTACCGCCCGCGTGGTCAGGCTGGTGGTGTCGAGGCCGGAGTCCGGTTCGGTGATGCCGATGCAGATCTTGTCCTCGCCGGAGATCAGCCGGGGGATGGCGCTGGCCTTCAGGGCCGCCGAGCCGAACTTGGCGATCGGCATGGGCCCGAAGATGTTCAGGTGCATGGCGCTGGCGCCGGAGAAACCTGCCCCGGACTCCGCCACCGCCTGCATCATGATGGCGGCCTCGGTCAGGCCCAGGCCCGCCCCGCCCAGCTCGACGGGCATGGCGGTCCCCAGCCAGCCGCCGGCGGCCATGGCGGCGACGAAGGCCTCGGGAAAGTCGCCGGTGTCATCGGTGCGCCGCCAGTAGTCGGCGTCGAAGTCGGCGCAGACCCGGGCGACGCTGTCGCGGATCGCCTGCTGTTCGTCGCTCAGCCAGAAGGCGCTCATGGATCCCCCTAAGTGTTATCGAACCGCGCCGGATCGAGCCGGGCGGCATAGGGGCCAAGCTCCCCCTCCGTCACGCAAGCGGTGATGATCCTCGCCACCAGGGGCGCCAGCAGCCAGCCATTGCGGCGCGCGCCGACGGCCAGCAGCACCCCGTGATGGCGGCCGCGCCCGACCATCGGCAGGCCGTCCGGGGTGGCGGCGCGGACGCCGGTCTGGGCGGTGAGCTTGGCGGTCGCCAATGCCGGGAACAGCCGGGCGCCGGCCTCCAGCAGGCCCGCGACCTGGTTGGCCTCGACGGCCAGGTCTTCAGCGCCGGCCTGCATGGTGGCGCCCAGGGTCAGCCCCCCCGGCGCAGGCGTGGCATAGGCCCCCTCGCCACGGACGACGACTCCCTGATAGGCCGGGCCTTCGGTGCGCAGGATGTGGCCCTTGATGGGCGATAGACGGTCCAGCAGCGGGGCCATGACGGCCAGGTCGCGGCCCATGCCGGTGGCGATCACCAGCCGCTCGGCGCCCTCGAACCCGTCGGCGGCGCGGGCGTGGAAGGTGACGCCGGCGGCCTCGCAGGCGCGGCGCAAGGCCATGAGCGCGGCGGCGGCGTCGATGCGCCAGTCCTCGCGGGTCAGCAGGGCGTGGCCCCAGCCGGGCGCGAGCCCCGGCGCCAGGCCGATCATGGCGTTGCGCGACAGCTCGGTGGGGTGCAGGCCCAGCTTGCGGACGCCGGCGTCGACGGTATGCAGGAAGCTCGCCTCCCCTACCGCCATGGCGCCGGCGCGATCGACAGTGACGCCGATTCGGGCTTCGAGGGCCGGCCAGAGGTCTCGGGCCGCCAGCATCAGGTCGACGTGGGCCCGCGTCTGGGCGTCCAGCACCGCCTCGAACACCGGGGCCAGCATGCCGGCGGCGACGGCCGAGGCCGTGCCGCCCTCCGGCGACGGATCATAGACCGTCACCTCGGCGCCGGCGTCGGCCAGGGCGAGCGCGGTGGTCAGACCGAGCGCGCCCGCGCCCGCGACCGTGATCCTCGGCTTGCGACTCATGGGCCTAACCACCGGGCTTCGGCTCTGAAATCAAGTCATTCTCACAGCGAAGGCGAGGCGCCGCGCCGGTATCGCGCCACGCCCAGGTGAAACAGGACCACGGCGATGGCGGCGTAGACCACCGCCCCGAACACCACCACGGCCAGGGTCTGGCCGCTGGGATGGCGCACCATGCCCATGGGCGCCAGCACCACGAAACCGGCGGGCAGGAGGGTGAAGGCGATGGTCTTCACCGCGCCCTGGTAGATCGAGCCCGGATAGCTGGAGAACAGCAGCATGAAGTCGGTGAGCTCGCGGGCGAAGCTGCGGGCGCCGGCCGCCCAGAAGGCCAGGCAGGCGAAGCTGATGCTGGCGCTGACATAGACCGTCGTCCCCGCCGCGATGGCCAGCAACAGGGTGGGAAGGTCCGTCCACTCCAGCTTGGCGAACACCGCCAACACGAACACCGCGCCGGCCAGGTCGCCCCAAGCCGTGGCGATGCTCTCGCGGGCCAGCAGGCGCGGGATCAGGCCCTTGGGCTGGGTCAACAGGGCGTCCAACTCGCCGCGCAGCAGGGTGGCGGCCAGGTCGCGATAGCCGCCGAAGAACACGCCGGAGATCCCCACCACCGACATGGTCAGGCCAAACAACAGGGCCATGTCCTGCAATTGCCAGCCGCCGATCGACCGGAAGCCCGCGAAGAACAGCACCCACAGGGTCAGGAAGAAGATGTCGTTGACGATCATCCCGCCCACCTGGATCGCGAAATTGCCGCGGTCGGCGAAGGAGGTGCGGATCGCCGCGGCCGACTGGGCGGCGTAGAGACGAGCACCCTTGATCATACCCCGCCCTCCCGCAGCACCTTGGCCAGGCCGGCGCGCCACAGGACCACGCACAGCAGGCTGAGCAGGACGATCCACAGCACCTGCCAGGCCGCGGCCTTCAGGAACATGGGCCCGGAAGGCGCCAGCGCCTGCACGCCCGCCCAATAGAGGTGGGCGGCGAAGGGGGTCGCCTCGGCCAGCTTCCGCAGCCAGTCGGGATAGAGGGTGATGGGGGCGAACAGGCCGCCCAGCAGGAACATCAGCTTCTGGATCACCAGCATCACGGGCAGGATCCGCCGGGTCCAGAAGGCGCACAGTCCCGCCACCGCGTAGAGCAGCATGCCCACGCTCACCGCCAGCACACCCAGCACGAACAGATAGGGATAGGTGGCGGCGGGCGGCCCCTGCCGGCCGGTCGCCGCCAGCCAGACCACCGCCGTGACGCCCAGCGCGGCCAGCCGCACCAGGGTTCCGCCCAGGCTCTGGGCCAGGCTCTGCAGCAGGTAGAATTTCGGCCGCAGCAGGTGCGGCTCCAGGCCGCCCGAGCGGATGTCGTCCTCGAACCGCAGGTGTACCGACGGCAAGGCCAGGGTGATCCACTCGGTGGCCAGGACGTAGAGCACCAGGCCACCGGCCGGCAGAGCAATCGCGCCAGCCACCGGCTCGGCCGCCACCTTGTCCCACAGGGCCGAGAGCACCGTCATGATCAGCACGTAGAACAGGCAGCGCCCGGCCAGCACGGTCCAGCCGGCCATCGCCTGGCCCGCCCCGATCCGCAGGGCGACGCACGCCGCGATCAGGTCACGCCGCATGGGTCGAGGCGTAGATCTCGGCGATCACCTCCTCCATGGGGGGATCCTCGATGGTCACATCCTCGATGCCGCCGTCGGCCATGGCCGCAGCGATCACCCGCTCCACGCGGGTGAGCCTGGTGTCGACCTCAAGGATGGTGGCGTGGGCCTCCGAGGCGCGGCGCGTCACGCCGGGCAGATCGAGCGACACCCCCTGCCCCGCCGACTGGAAGGTGATGATCTTGCGGCCCAGGAACCGGCGGCGAAGCTGGTCGGTGGGCTGGTCCACCACGATGCGCCCCTGGTTGACGACGATCACCCGGTCGCAGACCAGCTCGATATCCCGCGTGTCATGGCTGGTGAGCAGCACCGTCTGGCCGTGATCGCGGGCATGCTCGCGGATGAAGTCGCGGATGGCGGCCTTGGCGGTCACATCCAGGCCGATGGTGGGCTCGTCCAGGAACAGCAGGTTGGGGCCGTGCAGCAAGCTCGCGGTGATCTCGCACCTCATCCGCTGGCCCAGCGACATGCGGTGGACGGGCTGATCCAGCAGGTCGGTCAGGGCGAAGCGTTCGGTCAGCTCCCCCAGCCGTTTGGCGAAGGGCGCGGCCTCCTGGTCATAGATGTGGCGCAGCAGAGCGAAACTCTCGCGGGCGGGCAGTTCGCCCCAGAGCTGGGAACGCTGCCCGAACACCACGCCGATCCTGTAGGCCAAGGCCTTGCGCTGCTTCCACGGTGTCAGGCCCAGCACGCTGGCCTCGCCGCTGGACGGCTCCAGGATGCCCGACAGCATCTTCAGGGTCGTGGACTTGCCCGCGCCGTTGGGGCCGATGATGGCCACCCGCTCGCCCTTGCCGATCTCGAAATCGACGCCGGCGACGGCCTCGACCGTGACATGTTCGGGGGAGAAGGCCTCGAAGAAGCCGCCGCGCCGCTTAGCGTAGCGGTAGGCCTTGGCGAGCGACTTGACGGTGATGACGGCGGACATGGCGGGCTTCGATTTCTGAGAGGGTCGATGGGTCTGGCGAGTTGGATGCAAGCGGCGTCGGAGCCCGGTAGAGCTCATTGCCGCACGGCATCTGGCCAAACAGATTGGTCATCGTCTCAGGTCGTTGAAGCGCGCGAACAGGTTCGCGGAACGGCGTCATGATTAGACGTTGATTCTGAAATTCACAACCGGGGCGCACAAAAGCTGCAACTGGTGTGGCTTTCGCGCACAGTCATGCCCGATCCCGGCGACCCAGCGCCCGGAGGACCTCGGCGTCCCGTAGCAGCAGGGCATGCCGCGCGGCCGACATCGCTCCGAACCAGAGATCGGCCTGCAACACGGTGAGGTCGGCGGGGGTCATCGGGGGCCAGATTGTAAAGTCGGCGGCAATCTCACGCGGCCGCTGATCAAGATCGACTCGGTGTCGCTGAACTACCGCGACCTCTCCCTGGTGCCGGCAACTAGGTGGGCCCGTCCAAGCCCGGCCTGATCCCCTGCAGCGACGCAGCCGGCGAGATCGCCGCCGTGGGCGAGGCCCGGCAGGCCTTCGAGCATCTGCAGGCCGCCCGCCACATCGGCAAGACGTCATCAAGGTGCGCGGTTAGCGGCGGCGGAACAATGCCTCCAGCCCCTGAATGACATCTTCCATGAGCCCGCCCTCGGTATCCGTCGGATCGGCCAGCATCATCGAGGCCGCGCCGTGGCTGCAGGCCCAGACGGCCAGCGCCACCTTGTGGATCAGATCGGGGTCGCGCTCCTGCTGGTTGGGGGAATTGCCGATGGCGCCCTCGATGACCGCGAAGGCGCGGTCGCGTCCGGCGGCCACCTCGGGAGCGGCCAGGGCGGCGGGATCGAACATCAGACTGTAGAGCGCCGGCTGGGCGCGGGCGAAGCCGAAATAGGCCAGGGCCGTGGCCCGGATCGGCGCCTCGGCGGCCTCGGTCGCCGCCGCGCGCAGGGCGGCCTCGAACTCACCGAACCCCTCGGCCGCCAGCCCCGCCAGCAGGGCCTGTTTGGAGGTGTAGTGGTGATAGACCGAGCCCGGCGCGATCCCGGCCCGGGCGGCCAGGGCCCGCAGGTTCAGCTTGCCGATCCCGCCGCTTTCCAGCAGGGCGCGGGCCTCGTCCAGCAGTTGGGCTCGCAGGTTGCCGACGTGATACCCCCGACGCCGCGTGGCGCCCCCGGACGGCCAGGGCATCAGCGGGCCTCCCCGGGATCGTCGGAAGGGCGGCGCATGGAGACTCCAATTGGGTAGGTGATCATTGTTCACCGGGTTTCGCATGGTTGTCGAGGCGCGATACGCGTCGCAGGTTGGCGGAGCGGTGCTGGGAGGAGACGGCCATGTCGGGAGAGGTGCGGATCGAGATCGAGGCGCGGGCCGGCGGCGCCTGCGTGGCCCATGTCACCCTGGACAACGCCGGCAAGCTGAACACCCTGAACAGCGCCCTGATGAAGGAGTTCGCCGCGCGGATCGGGGCCCTGGCCAAGGACGAGCACCTCCGCGCCGTGGTGCTGACCGGAGCGGGTGACCGCGCCTTCATCGGCGGGGCCGACATTGACGAGATGGCCGGGCTGGACGCCGCCACGGCGCGGGCCTTCATCACCCGCGTTCACCGCTGCTGCGAGACCCTGCGCGACCTGCCGGTCCCGGTGATCGGGCGCATCAACGGCTATGCCCTGGGCGCGGGCATGGAGGTGGCCGCGGCCTGCGACCTGCGGGTGGCCGCCGATACGGCGGTGTTCGGCATGCCTGAGGTGAAGCTGGGCATACCCTCGGTGGTGGAGGCCGCCCTGCTCCCGTCTCTGGTGGGCTGGGGACGGACGCGCCAGATGCTGCTGCTGGGGGAGACCTTCAGCGCCGCGCAGGCGGAGACCTGGGGCCTGGTGGAGGCGGTGGTCCCGGCGACCGGCCTGGACGCCCAGGTGGAGACCTGGACCCGCAGCCTGCTGGCCGCCGAACCCGCCGCCGTGCGCCTGCAGAAGGCGCTGATCCGCCGCTGGGAGGACCTGCCGATGAAAGACGCCATCGCTGCGGGCATCGACGCCTTCGAGGCCGCCTGGACCACTGACGCGCCCTCCAAGGCGATGGCCGCGTTCCAGGCCGCCCGGGCGGCGCGACGAACTAACCGTTGATCACCTAGGGCGCCGCCGCTAGCCTTTCCGCAACGACAGGTCGGGAAACGAAATCAGATGGGCGCGGACTTCAAGGTCGCCATTTTGGGCGCGGGCTTCGCAGGTCTCTGCATGGGACTGAAGCTGCAGGCCAAGGGCGAGACGTCCTTCGTGATCCTGGAGAAGGCGGGCGGCGTCGGCGGCACCTGGCGAGAGAACACCTATCCCGGCAGCGGCTGCGACATTCCCAGCCACCTCTATTCCTATTCCTTCGAGCCCAATCCCGACTGGCCGGAGATCTTCTCCGCCCAATCCGACATCCTCGGATACATCGAGGACGTTGTCGAAAAGCATCAGATTTCCAAACACCTGAGGTTCAATGCTGAGGTGACCTCGGCCGCCTGGGACGACGGCGAGACGTTCTGGCGCATCGGCATGGCGGACGGATCGACCGTGACCGCCGAAACCTTCGTCACCGCCTGGGGTCAGCTCAACCGGCCCAAGCTTCCCCCCATCGCGGGCCGCGACGCCTTTGCCGGCGCCGCCTTCCACTCCGCGGAGTGGGACGCCTCCCTCGACCTGGCCGGCAAGCGAGTCGCGGTGATCGGCAATGGCGCCAGCGCCGTGCAGTTTGTCCCGGAGGTCGCCAAGGTGGCCGGTTCGCTGATCCTCTTCCAGCGCTCGCCCAACTGGATCGTGCCGCGCATGAACCGGCCCTATACGGCTGAGGAGAAGGCCCGTTTCCGCGCCGAGCCGGCCGTCATGGCCAAGGTGCGCGGCGACATCTTCGAGATGGCGGAGGCCAGGCTTGAGGCCAAGCGCGCCGGGACCCTGCCGGTGGAAGAGGTCCCCATCCCCCTGGCCCACCTGCACGCCCAGGTGACCGACCCCGACCTGCGGGCCAGGCTGACCCCCGACTATGAGATCGGCTGCAAGCGCGTGCTGATCTCCAACGACTTCTATCCCGCCCTCACCCGGCCCAATGTGACCCTTGTCACCGAGGCCATCGAGCGCATGACGCCGCGCGGCGTGGTGGACGCCCAGGGCCGCGAACACGAGGTGGACGTGGTGATCTACGCCACCGGCTTCGAGACCCGCTCCTTCGTCGGCGACACCGGCATCACCGGCGTTGGCGGCCTGCGGCTGAGTGACGTCTGGATCGACGGGCCAGAGGCCTATCTCGGCCTGTCGGTCACGGGATTCCCGAACCTTTTCATGCTATACGGGCCGAATACCAACCTCGGCCACAACTCCATCATCTTCATGATCGAGGCCCAGGCCGACTACGTGCTGCAGGCACTGGACGCCATCCGTGAGGCCGGTCCCCTGTCGGTGAAGCAGGAGGTCGCCGACGCCTACAACGCCGACCTGCAGAAGGCGCTCGCCATCACGCCCTGGGCCGGGACCTGCACCAGCTGGTACAAGACCGCCGACGGCCGCATCCTCAACAACTGGCCCCACACGGCGCGAGCCTACGCCAAGGCGGTCGAGCGGTTCGAGATCGAGGCCTATGAAGTGATGCGGGCGGTGGAGCCCGCCTAGATCACGATGCGCTCCGACGGAATCGTCTGAGCGTTGAATCGTGATCTAATTTCAAAGCTATAGAGCCGGATTCAGGCTTCGAGAGAAGCCATCCGGCTCTAGGCCGCCACCGAAGCCTCGCCGTTCTCGGCCTCAGCCGGAACCTCCAGCACCGCCTGAAGCGCCGCGAACAGGCGCCCGACCTCGATGGGCTTGGCGACGAAGCCGTCCATGCCGGCGTCGGTGTATTCGGCCACCTGGTGGGCCATGGCGTTGGCGGTGAGCGCGATGATCGGGGTGCGCGCCCTGCCCTCGGCGGCCTCGCGCGCGCGGATGATGCCCGTCGCGGTGGGACCATCCATCTCGGGCATCTGGACGTCCATCAGGATGACGTCCCAGTCCTCCCGCGCCCAGGCCTCGACGGCCAGTGCGCCGTTCGCCACGATCACCGGATCGACGCCGATCTGGTGCAGCAGGGTCTTGAGCACCAGCTGATTGACGGTGTTGTCCTCGGCGGCCAGCACGCGCAGGGCGCCGACCTCCATCTCGATGGCCGCCACCACGCCGGCGTCCGGCGCGGGCAGGACGTGGGTGGCCGCGCTCTTGGCGAGCGGCAGGGTGACGGAGAAGGTGGAGCCCTTGCCGGGCTCGCTCTCGGCCCGGATCGCGCCGCCCATCAGCTGGGCGAGCTCGCGGCAGATGGCCAGGCCGAGGCCCGTCCCGCCGTAGCGCCGGGTGGTGGAGGCGTCGGCCTGCTCGAACTTCTGGAACAGGCTGGCCAGCCGCTCGGGCGGAATGCCGATCCCGGTGTCGGCCACGGTCAGGCACAGGCCGTCGCCGCTGCGCGCGACACAGACCCGCACCTCGCCGCTCTCGGTGAACTTCAGCGCGTTGGAGACCAGATTGTAGAGGATCTGCCGAACGCGGGTTGAGTCCCCCACATAGACCCCGCGGGCCTCGGCCTCGACGGCCAGGTCGAAGGACAGGCCCTTCTTGTTGGCGATGGCGGTGAAGGCGGCGTGCGCCCCGCGCGCCAGCTCGCTGATGTCGAACTCGGCCTCTTCCAGCTCCAGCTTGCCGGCCTCGATCTTGGAGAGATCGAGCACATCATTGAGAATGTGCAGCAGGGTCTCGCCCGACTGACGCACCACGTCCAGGCGGTCGCGTTGCAGCGGACTGAGATCATCGGCGGCCATGGCCTGGGCCATGCCCAGGACGCCGTTCAGCGGGGTGCGAATCTCGTGGCTCATGGTGGCCAGGAAGGTGGACTTGGCCCGGTTGGCGGTCTCGGCGTCTTCCTTGGCCTGCAGCAGGGCGCGCTCGGCGGCCTTGCGCTCGGTGATATTCTGCATCGCCCCGATCAGCCGGATCGGCCGACCCTCGCGGTCGTTCACCAGGCGGCAGGCCCCGGAGGTCCAGATCTCCTTGTCGTCGGCGCGGATGACCCGGTACTCGGGACGATAGGGCGTCCCATCGTCCACATGAAGCTGCCAGGCCGCCTCGACGCCGGGGCGATCGCGCGGGTCTATGGTGGCGTAGATGTCGCGATAGAGCTCTTCGTAGGTCTTCGGCTCGGTGAAGAAGGTGTCCTCGGCGCCGGCCTTGATCAGTTCACGCCGCTGGTAGTCTACTTCGTAGACATGGATGTCGGCGATTTCCATGGCCAGGGTCAGGCGCTGTTCCGAACGCTCGGTGGCCTCCAGGGCCTCGACCATGCGGCTGATGTCGTGGCTGGCGATGATCAGGCCGCCGACCTCGCCGTCGGCATTGCGCCAGGGCGCCATCTCCACCGAGATCCAGCGCACGGCGCCCTTGTCATCGCGATAGGGCACGCGGTCGGATGCGATGGTCTCGCCGGCCAGCACGCGCTCGTAGAATTCGCGCCAGCGTTCGAACACCGCCGGGCGAAGCTCCATCATGGGACGGCCCGTCGCCTCGAGGACGGTCAAGCCCACCTCCTCGGCCCAGCGCGGGCTGCAGCCCACCACGTTGAGCGCCTTGTCGGTGATCACCAGGGAGACCGGCATGGCCCGGACGACGCCGGCGAACGCTCCCATGATCGCCGCGCGCTCGCGGCGGCCGCGCTCGCGAGCCTTGGTAGCCTGGGCCCGATCCCACTCATCGGCGACGAAGGCGGCGAGATCCGTGAGGCGCCCGGCCAGGCTGGCGTCGTAGGCGCGCACCTCCGGTCCCGTGACGCAGATCACACCCGGCACAGCGCCGTCGGGGAGGCGAATGGGCGCGGCGGCATAGAAGCGGAGATATGGCGGTCCGGCGACGCTGGCCATGGAGGACACGCGAGGGTCGCGCCGTCCGTCCTCGACCCAGAGCAGTTCACCGTTGTCCAGGACCCACTTCACGCTCGCCGCAACCGGGTGGTCCTGATCTGGCTCCCGGCTGCGCCAGGCCCGACCACCCTTGACCAAAACCACCTGCGCCACCACGGAGCCAAACAGGGTGCGGGCCAGACGGGTGGCGCGGTCACAGACGTCCTGGCTCAGGTCGAGCTCAAACGGGCGCCCATCTTCGGAATCGGCGGTGGAATCCGGCAAATTGATCCCTGACATGCGCCGATCCCCCCGGTTTTTGGCCGTTCTTCACAAAAACGGTACGGGAATTGAGTTAAGGCCGACTTTATACCGGGCGTCAGAAATCATCCCGCCACGGTCGATTTTCCGTGTCACGCCGGGGACTTAGGCCCTCGCGCTGGCCGCCGGCCAGGACCAGCCGTCGAACTCGGAGGGGTGGATGAACTCCTTGCGGTACCAGGGCCGCTCGCGGGCGTCGAAGATCGAGACGAGCCATTCGGCGACACGGGCGACGCGCGGCGACTTCAGCGCGTCACGATGGTGGCAGAGCCACAGGGTCCCGCTGGCCAGGGGCGGGATATCCAGCATCACCAGGTTCGAGGTCAGGCGCAGGATGGCGGTGGGCACCGGCCCGATCCCGGCCCCGCGCTCGATGGCGTGGAGCATGGCGGTTGAGGAGTTCACCACCAGGGACGGCGCGGCCAACTCCATGAAGGCGCCGGTCCTGGCGTGCCACTGGCCCTTCTCGCTGACCTGGGCGGAGTGGGCGATGAAACGATGGCCGACCGCGGACTCCAGGCGCGTGGGGGCCCCATACGTATCGATGTAGTCCTGCGAGGCGAACAGGGCGTAGTGCAGGGTCGCCAACTCCGTGG
This sequence comes from Phenylobacterium sp., assembly GCF_030651185.1. GTDB lineage: Bacteria > Pseudomonadota > Alphaproteobacteria > Caulobacterales > Caulobacteraceae > Phenylobacterium. Next base: position 26,832 of record NZ_JAUSCJ010000040.1, on the reverse strand, counting down.
CCGCCACATCCGGCTGCCCCCCGGGCGAAGTCATCTGGATCGACAGGTCGACGTGACCGTCCACTGGGTTCTCAGGATAGAAGCCGCAATCGAGGGCAAGGCGGATGCCGGGGTTTTCCTTCATGAAATCCGCGAGCTTCACCCCCACCAGGAAGCCGCCGATCCCCTCCGGCGCGGCGATGGTCACCTCACCGCTGTCATGCCGGTCGGCCTCCAGGGCCATGCGCTCGATATCGACGGAGGCCCGGTGCATCGACAGCGCCCGATCATAGATGCGCTCGCCGGCCCGGGTCAGGCTGACGCCGCGCAGGCCGCGGTCGAACAGGCGCACGCCCAGCCGGGTCTCCAGGTCATCGATGCGCCGGGTGATGGTCGGCTGACTGGTGCGCAGGCGACGCGCGGCGGCGCCGAAGCTGCCGGCCTGGGCCGCGGCCACGAAGGTCTTGATGTCGTCCCAGTCGGCGCGGCCGCCGTCGTGATTGTCCATCCTGCCCAACCCGTATCGTGGCGCCCCCATACGAACTTGGCGGCTGCACGCAGATGATTTGACGCTCTATCAAAAGCCGACTTCGCACAAGTCGGGTGAGCAAGATGCAGAACGCCGCCGATTACACGAGACGGCCCCGCGAACACCTTGCGCGACTGGGCCTGACGCTGGCGACGCAGGATGAGATTGTTCAGGGCCGTGATATCGCATCCCGAACCGTCGGCCCCGCCGTGGCCACCGTGGAAACCCTTCAGGCGGTCCAGGATCGCACCCGGTGCTCGGCCTTCGCCTATCGTGGCGTCGACGGCGGACTGGCGGGGGTGCTCTGCATCATCCCCCTCACCCGGGCCGCCGCCCCGTCCCTGGCGGCTGGCGTGCTCGACGGCGTCGCCCCGCCCCTGGAGATGGCCGCTCGCCCTCACGAGCGGGTCATCGCGGTCTATGGCTGGGGCATGGCGGGGACCACCTGGCGCGGCCGCGCGGTGGTGATGGCCGCCGCCTTGGCCATCCACCGCGAGATCTACGACACCGTCCCCCTCTATGGCCGCGCCGCCACGCCGGGGGGCGAACGCACCCTGCTGCGCCGCATGGGCGCCCAGCCCGTGCCGGGCCCCGGCGGTCTCGTCGTCTGCCCCACCTGGCCCGTCCAACGGAAGGTCGCCTGATGAACGCCAATGTCCGCATGCCCTTGGAGGCCCGTCCCGCCGCGGCGGTCGACGAGGGCCAGTTGGAGGTCGTGGTCTGCCGCACCCTTCCCGACATCATGCAGGCCATGGCGGTCCGCACCTTGGTCTATATGGGCGAGCAAGCCTGCCCCTATGACGAGGAGTACGATGGCAACGACTTCGCAGGCGCCACCCACCTGATCCTGCGCCGCGACGGGGAGCCGATCGGAACCCTGCGCATCCGCTGGTTCGCCGACTTCGCCAAGGTGGAGCGGGTGGCGGTGCGCAAGGAGTTCCGCCGCGGCCGCGCCACCCTGATGCTGATCCTGGCCGCCAAGAAGCTCGCCGAGAAGAAGAACTACCGGCAGATCCTCGGCTACGGACAGGTCCGCCTGATCCACTTCTGGGAACAGTATTTCAACGCACATGTCCGGCCGCGTCGCGACGGCTTCGTGGTCTCCGACCACGACTATGTGGAGATGGTGGTGGAGGGCGTGCCGCCCCACGACGCCCTGACCCTCGACTCAGATCCCTATGAACTGCTGCGCCCCGAAGGCGCCTGGACCGAGCCGGGCGTGCTGGACAAGTCCGCGGCGCGCACCGCCCGCAATCCCGGCGGAGCGCCCCGGTGAGAGAGTACGCCCCCGACGCTTCAGCCCTGATCTGCCTGGACCTGCAGCGCGAACGCCTGGCCACCGAGAACGCGGCCGCCACGGTCGCGGCCTGCCGCAGGGTGCTGGAACAGGCCCGGCGACGCCGCTGGCCCGTGCTGCACGTCCACGCCCGGCTGGACGCAGACCCGCTGGGCCGCCCGATCCCGGGCCTGGAGCCCCTGCCCAGTGAAGCGGTGTTCATCCGTCATGGCCCCTCGGCCTTCACCAACGCCGCCTTCAGCCAGACGGCTCAGAGTCTGGGCGGGCCGCTCGTTCTGATCGGCTTCCGCCTGGCCGACACCGTGCTCGCCACCGCCTTCGCCGCCGCCGATCGGAACCTGGCCGTCGAGGTGGTGGACGAGGCTGTCGGGGGCGATCCGGCCAACCGTCAGATCCTGCTCAAGCCGCTGGCCGCCCTCGCCCCCAGGGCGCGCGTGACCACTTCCCGTGAGCTATTCTTCGAGGACGCCTCGCGGTTCGCCGCGGCGAACATGCCATGACCGACTTCAAGATCCCGCACAGCTCCCGGCCCGTCGCGCCGCAACGGCATCCGTCAGACATGGACCTCGACGACCAGACCGCCGAACTCCTGGAGATGGCCAGCCTGCTCAGTCCCAGGGACATGGCGACCCTGTCGGTGATCGTTCGCCGCGCCGCCGAAATCTCGGAGACGGAGGGCGAGGAGGTCGCCATCGCGGTCCTCGATCAGATCCATGGCATCCTTGAAGGGCGCACACCGGACGCCTGACCGCAATCTGAGATTGTGATACACGCTTAGATCGTTCTTGCGCAGAGAACCCAAAGTGGGGATGTTTCGTGTGGCGAGATACGGATCGGACGGTTAGCGGCGCTCAAAAACCCTTGCAGCGTGCAATTTAACCCTGCAGTGCGGCTCTATGTCTTAGGTCGGACAAATTGGTGGCGATACGGCTTTTACGCGTGCAGAAAAGGCGCTGCGTACTGGAGCGTGCGCGCCAAAAGGACATATCCGTGAGCGAGAATATTGACGACGCGGGGCCCGACCCCATCGACGTCGCTGTCGGCCACCGCATTCGCGTGCGTCGCAAATGGCTGGGCATCTCCCAATCCACCCTGGCCGACCACCTGGGCGTCAGCTTCCAGCAGGTCCAGAAGTACGAGCGCGGCGCCAACCGCACCTCGGCCTCCATGCTGGTGCGCATCGCCGAGAAGCTGGAGACCACAGTCGGTGAACTGGTGGGGGAGAACGACCGCCCCACCGGTGACGAGAGCCTGTTCGAGAAACTGGCCGTGCCGGGCGCCGTCCAACTCCTGGAGGCCTTCGCCAGCGTGCAGCAGCCCTCGCTGCGCACGGCGATCCTCAACCTGACTCGGTCGCTGATCGAAGAGACCGAAGAGCCCGCCCCGAAGCGAGCGCGCTAATCCCTCCCGGCCGCGAAGGCCAGGTGGTGCAGGACGATTCCCCCGGTCGTCGCCACGTTGAGAGAGTCAAAGCCGGTGGCCATGGGAATGGCCACCGTTGTCGTACGCGCCAGCACCGACGCCGCCAGGCCCGGCCCCTCGGCCCCCAGCAGCACGGCGGTCTTTGACGGACGCTTGAGGTCCATGAGGCGCGTCGTCCCCTTGGGGCTCAGCGCCACGGTCTCGAAGCCGGCCGCGCCCAGGGTGTCCAGCAGGTCTCCCTGCGCGGTCGCGCAGGGGGTCACCAGCACCGCGCCCACCGAGACCCGGATAGCCTTGCGGTAGAGCGGGTCACAGCAGTCGGTGTCCAGCAGCACCGCATCGACCCCGAAGGCGGCGGCGTTGCGGAACAGGCCGCCCATGTTGTCGTGGTTGGCGATCCCCGACAGCGCCAGCACCAACGCCCCCTCCCCCAGGCCCGCCAGCAGGTCGGCGGCGACGGGCGAGGCGCGGCGGCGTCCCAGGGCCAGGATGCCGCGGTGGATGTGGAAGCCCACCACCGCGTCCATCGCCTCCTGGTTGGCCGAATAGACCGGCACATCCCGCGGCATCTGGGCGATCAGATGGGCCAGGCCCGCCACCCGCTTGCGGGCGATCATCAGGGAGACCGGCTCGCACAGGGTCGAGCGCGCAAGCACGTTGAGCACCACCTCGCCCTCGGCCACGAACAGACCCTCACGGCCCACCAGGTCGCGCTCCCGCACATCGCGATATGCGCCGACACGCGGGTCGGCGGGATCGTCGATCAGGATGATCTCAGGCAAGCCGAGCTACCAGATCTTCACCCGGTCGGCCGGCGCCAGATGGAGCTTCTCCCCCGACTTGACGCCGAAGGCGGCGTACCAGGCGTCGAGATTGCGCACCGTGTCGGCGCGGTATTCGCCAGGCGCGTGCCCATCGGTCAGCAGGGTGCGGCGCAGGGCGGCTTCGCGGGCCTTGGACCGGTAGTTCTGAGCCCAGCCCAGGAAGATCCGCTGGTCGGCGGTGACCCCGTCGATCACCGGCGCCGCCGCCCCCTTCAGCGACAGGTGATAGCCGTCGTAGGCCGTGGCCAGTCCCGCCAGGTCGGCGATGTTCTCGCCCAGCGTCAGCTCACCGTTCACCGCCAGGTCCGGCAGCGGCTTGTAGGCGGCGTACTGAGCCGAGAGCTGCTTGGCCGCGGCCTTGAAGTGGGCCATGTCGGCGTCGGTCCACCAGTTCCTCACATTGCCCTTGGCGTCGAACAGGGCGCCGGCGTCGTCGAAGCCATGGCTGATCTCATGGCCGATCACCCCGCCGATGGCCCCGTAGTTCACCGCCGGGTCCGCCGCGGGATCGAAAAACGGCGGCTGCAGGATGGCGGCCGGGAAGCTGATGGAGTTCTGCATCGGCGCGTTCAGCGCATTGACCGTCTGCGGCGTCATGTACCACTCCCCTCGGTCCACGGGTCGCCCCAGCTTGCCGAGGTTGCGGCGGTACTCGAAGAGTTCGGCGCGCTGCCAGTTGCCGTAGGCGTCCCCGGCCACGATGTTCAGGCCGGAATAGTCACGCCATTTGTCGGGATAGCCGACCCCGACCTGGAAGTTGGCGAGCTTCTCGCGGGCCTTGGCCTTGGTGGCCGGATCCATCCAGTCCAGCCGGTCGATGCGCTGGCCGAAGGCGGCCAGGATGTTCTTCACCATCACCTCGACCTCCGCCTTCGATTCCGGCGGGAAGTATTTGGCGACATACAGTTTTCCGATCGCTTCGCCCAGCGCATTGCCGGTGAAGTCGACGCCGCGCTTCCAGCGGGCCGACTGCTGCGGCGTGCCCGACAGGGCCGTGCCGTTGAAGGCGAAGCTCTCGTCCACGAAGGCCCTGGAGAGGTAGGGCGAACCCCGCTCCACCGCGTGGAAGGCCAGGTAGTCTTTCCAGGCCGCCAGGGGCTCTGACGCCACCAGCCGGGCCTCGCCGGTGATGGCGGTGGACTGCCAGGCGCCGAACAGCGGCTGGTCGGACAGGCCGGCGGCGGTCAGGAAGGCGTCCCAGTCCATCCCCGGCGCCTTGCTGGAGAGCTCGGCGCGGGTCCATTGGACGTTGGTCTTGGGGATGTCGAAGGTGTCGGACGCCGTCCAGTGGGTCGCCGCGATCTTGGTCTCCAGGGCCAGGACCCGGGCGGCGCGGGCCTCCACGTCGCTGAAGCCCGCCAGCCGCAGCTGGTTGGCGACGTGGGCCTTGTAGCGGGCCCGCAGGTCCACATACTTCGCGCCGGCGTCGAGATAGTAGGCGCGGTCGGGCATTCCGAGCCCGCCCTGGATGAGGTAGGGCAGGTAGCGGCTGGTGTCGTTGAGGTTCTCCACCACCCACAGGCCGAAGATCCGGTCGGTCTTCATGTTGGTGGCGTTCATGATGTCGACGTCGGCGCGGATCGATCCGCCCAGCTGGGCTGAGAGATCCTTGCGGGTCTTGAGGGCCGCGATCTGGGCCAGCTCCGGGGCAAGCGGGGTCGCCCCCTTCGCCTCGACGGCGGCCTCGTCCATGAAGCTGGCATAGTAGTCGCCGATCATCCGCGCCTCGGACCCGGCCGGACCCTGGGTCTTGGCCGCCGTCTCGATCAGATCGACGGTGCGCTTGGAGGCGGCCTCACGCAGGACGGCGAAGGTGTTGTAGCTGGACCGGTCGGCGGGGATCTCGGTGGTCTTCACCCAGGTCCCGTTGGCGTAGCTGAAGAAGTCGTCGCCAGGCTTCACCGAGGCGTCCATGCCGGCGGTGTCGAAGCCGAAGGTCCCGTAGGCCGGCTTGGCCTTGGGCGCTTCGGCGACGGGCGCGGGCGGGGGGACCGGCGTCGGCGGCGCGGCCGACAGGCTGGCGCAGGCGCTCAGGATCACCGGCGCGCAGGCGGCCAGCAGCAGGGTTTTCAGACGGATCATTCGAAGGCTCCCAAGAGACCGGGCGCATCACGGCGCGCTCTCAGCGTTTGGGCCTTCATACACCGGCGCCGCGATTTGGGCGCCGCCCGGGGATTAATCTTCTGTCATCTGCGCCGTTTAGCGCCTGACATCCAGGCTGTGGCCAGACCGCGCGGCCTCGACATCGGCCAGGGTCGCCAGGTTGAAGTCCCCGGGCGTCGCGTGCTTCAGCACCGCGGCGGCGACGGCGAAGTCCAGCAGGTCGGCCTCGGCCATTCCCGTCAGCAGGCCGTGGATCACTCCGGCGGCGAAGGCGTCGCCCCCGCCGATGCGGTCGATGATGGGGTTCAAGGGCCGGCTGTCGGTACGCCAGGCGCCGCCGCGGGAGAACAGGAAGCCACTCAGGTCGTGGTGGTTCACCGTGTGCTGCACCCGGTCTGTGCAGGCCAGGCGCTGCAGGTTCGGCCAGGCCTTGAAGGCCATGTCGGCGGCCCAGCGGCGCAGGCCGTCGGCCTCCCCGCCATTCTCGAAGGCGGCGCCCAGCACCAGGGCGATGTCACGGTGGTCGCCGAACACCAGGTCAGCCTGGGACAGCATCTCCCCCAGGATGGCCGGGGCGTCGCCATCCCAGGCCTGCCACAGGGTCGCGCGGTAATTGCAGTCCATTGAGACCGTCAGGCCCAACCGCCGCGCCGCCCGCACCCCATCGACGGCGGCCCGGGCGGTGTCGGGGCCGATGGCCGCGGTGACGCCGGAGACGTGCAGCCAGCCCGCGCCGGCCAGTTCGGCGTCCCAGTCGAGGGTCGAGGCGCCCCGGCTGAAGGCGCTGTCGGCTCGGTCGTACAGCACCTGGGACGGCCGCTGCGCCGCGCCGGGAGTGAGGAAGTAGAGGCCCATCCGACCGGCTGTGAAGCCGATGCCCGAGGTGTCCACGCCATAGCGGCGCAGCTCATCGACGGCGGCATGGCCCAGGCCATTGTCGGGCAGCACGCTGAGCATGCGGGCGGCATGACCGAAGCGGGCCAGGGACACCGCCACATTGGCCTCCGCCCCGCCGAAGCTGACCTTCAGGGTCGGCGACTGCAGGAGCAGTTCGTTGTCCGGCGCGGCCAGACGGACCAGGACCTCGCCGAAGCAGACAACAGCAGGGGCCACGGACATCTCCAGACTGGCGGCGCACCGAACGCCCCGCCCTACCCTAAACAAAGCGGCGCGCCGGGGAACCGGCGCGCCGTAGGTCTCTCCTCGGGGGATCTAGGCTTAGTAGGTGTAGCGCACGCCGATCAGGTATTCCCGGCCGGTGTGGTGGTAGAAGTTCATCAGGTCCTGAGCGCCGTTGAACTGGTCCTGGAACTCGTCGGTGAGGTTCACCCCCTCGAAGGTGAACTTCAGGTGGTCGTTCCAGGTGTAGGTGAACGAGGCGTCCACGTTCATGGTCTCGTTGGTGCCGTCATAGACCATGCCGGCCTCCTGGCCGGGGACCCGGGTCAGGTACTTGTCACGGTGGCTGGCCGAGACGCGGGCGCTGATCTTGTCGTCCTCGTAGTAGAGGGTGACGTTGTAGGCTTTGCGCGACAGGCCGGTGAGGTCGTTGGTGGCCACCTTGGTCGTCACCCCGGCCACCGTCGCATAGTAGTCGATGGACGACTTCACGCTGGTGTAGTTGGCGATGATCCCGGTGTTGGCCAGGGGCCCCGGCAGGAAGCTGAAGGGCTGCTGGAAGCTGACCTCGAAGCCGGTGAGATCGCCGCCGGGGGTGTTGATCGGGGTCGAGAAGTTCCAGATCGCCGACGGGCTGCAGCCGACGGTGGCCCCGCAGGCGGCGGTGGCGATGCTGTCTGGCAGGCCGAAGGGGTTGCCGGTGAAGGCCGCCTGGGTGGAGAGCGTCTGCACGAAGCTGTCGATCTCCTTCTTGAAGAAGGCGACGCTCAGCAGGGCCTCGGGCTGATAGTACCACTCGAAGGACAGGTCGTAGGCCTTGGCCCGGAAGGGGTCGAGGTTCGGGTTGCCGGCGGTCACGGTCCGCGACGAGCCCGAGACGCTGACGCTGGCGCCCGGGGTCAGGCTGCCGAGGTTCGGCCGCGACATGGTCTGGGCCGCGCCGAAGCGGACCAGGAGGTTCTCCATGGGCTCGATCACCATGTTCAGCGACGGCAAGGTGTCCTCGTACTTGCGGTCCACGGTGATCGGCACGGGAGATCCGGCGAGGAAGGTGTAGCCCGAGGCGGTCTGCTCGGTCTTCACATAGCGGACGCCGACATTGCCGCGGAACGGCATCCCGGCCAGCTCGGTGTCCCAGTCGGCCTGGACGAAGCCGCCCTTGTCCTTCTCACCCACCGAGTTGTTGTTGGACAGCGACGGCTCCTTGCCCATCTTCCAGGCCCCGCCGAACGCGGTGGGGTCGTTGAGCTGGAACAGGGTGAGCGCGCTGAAGTAGTTCGGTGAGATCCAGGCGCTGGTGCTGCCGGCCGGGACCCCCAGCCCCTCGGTGGGCAGGGTCACCGTCTTGGCGTAGGTGGAGGTGGCGATCGCCGCCACGCCGGCGGGGATCACGGTCTCCTGGTTGGTGGAGGTGCCGTTGGAGCGGCGTAGTTCGGTGCTCTCGAACTCGTACTGCTTCCAGGACAGGCCGCCCTTGAAGGTCAGGATGTCGTTGGGCTTCCACTCGCCGTCGAAGGCGACGGTGTCGTAGGTGTTGACCGCGCTCTGCGGCCGCATCCGCACCTGGGTGAGCCTCCAGGCGCTGGGATTGGTCAGGTCGGCGTTGCCGTAGGTCAGCAGCGGGGCGCGGCCCTGGCCATAGTCGAACTTGTAGCCGTCGACATTGAACTGGTCCCAGATGATCGTCGTCTGGACCGGGTTCTGGTGGTCGGACTCCGAATGACCGGCCACCGCGTGGATCTTCAGCGTGTCGGAGAAGGCATGGCTGAAGTCCAGGGAGTACTGGTTGAAGGTGGTGGTCAGCTCGTCGTAGCGGTCCTCGACCCGCAGATCGACGTCATCGAACGTACCGGCCGTCATCACTCCGTTGGTGATGGTCGAAGAGACCACGTTGGTGTCGGCGATCCCGCAGGAGGTGGCGACATTGGCCGCGGTGCAGGCGCCGCCGACGCTGAAGGACGGAGCCTCCAGGAACTGCTCCTCGCGGCTCCCGTCGAGCTTGGCGTAGAGGTAGTCGAAGGTCAGCTCGGTGGCGTCGGTCGGCTTCCACTGCAGGGCGAAGGTGGCGCCCAGGCGCTCCTGCTCCTGATCGTAGCGGTCATAGCGCGGGAAGCGCGGATGATAGGCGGCGTTGTTGGCCGCGGCGGCCGGATTGACCGTGGTGGGCAGGCCCGCGCCGTTCGGCAGGGCGTCGAAGCCCGGCGAGAACGAGGTCCCCGGCGCCCAGCGCACCGTGGAGGTCCCCACGTCCAGCAGGGAGCGCTTGGAATAGGCCAGGCTGAGCAGGGCCCCGAAGGTTCCATCGGCCCAGGTGTTGGAGATCATGCCGGCGGCGCGCGGCGAGGAGTCCTCCGACAGGGAATTGTAGCTGGCCTGGGCCGAGGCCACGAACTTGAAGCCATCATAGTCCAGCGGCCGCGCGGTGCGCAGGTCCACCGTGGCGCCCAGCGAGCCCTCTTCGGTCTCGGCCGCCGAGGTCTTCTGCACGGTGATCGAGTTGAACAGGTCGGCGGCGAAGATGTTGAAGTCGAAGGACCGGCCGCGGTTGGTGCCGCCCGAGGCGTCGGTGCCGCCAGCGGTGGTCAGGGCCTCCATGCCGTTGATGCGCACGCGGGTGAATTGCGGACCCAGGCCGCGGACGGAAATCTGACGGCCTTCGCCGGCGTCGCGGGCCAGGGCCACGCCGGAGATCCGCTGAATGGATTCCGACAGGTTCAGGTCGGGGAACTTGCCGATGTCCTCGGCCAGGATGGTGTCGCTGGCCGTGGCGCTGCCGCGCTTCAGTTCGAGGGCTTGCTGCAGGCTACCCCGGAAGCCGGTGACCACAAGCTCCTCGACTTCCGTCTGCTGCGCGAAGGCCGGTGCGGCGAGAGCCATGGTCAGCGCCGCCAGCGAAGCGCCACCCAAGAGCGCGCGCGTTTTCGTCCAAGACCGAATGCGGACCATCTGTCCCTCCCTGTGCGGAGCCACCTGCGACGTAAGGCCGTCAGATGGTGGGCGCCGTTCCGGCGCTCCCCGCGCTTCCCCATTTATGACACCGGTGTCATTGGCCACTAGAGGCCCCTGACACCGGTAGCAATGAGAATAGCCATGGTTCTGTCGTAATCGCAAGACCGGTCGCTTCAAACGCGAGCGGCCCCTGCGCGAAAGCTGAGCAGTGTGTCGGAAACGCCAATGCAGGTCGGGAAAACGTCATGGCCGGGCTTGTCCCAGCAGGCGCAGTACGGTCGTCGGGGCAGGCCTTGGCGGCCTTTTCCCCCCTCGCAATTCGGGCCCCGCCCCGGAGACGCTCGGGCCGGTCCGAGGTCGACGGCAGGATCGCACGTCAAATCGGGAATGTGACGGTCCGGCGCATGATGGCGCGGCGGGGGCGGTCCAAAAAGGCGGCCACAGGGGGAAACATCCCCGCTCTCTCTCCGCGGAGGTCGTGGGTTGGCAGTTTCGGTTCGCTCATTGCTCGTAGCCCTGGCGGCGCTCTGCCTGATCACAGGGCCGGCCGCCGCGGCCGTGCGCATCGTCCATGGCCCCACCCCGATCCCGGGGGGCGATGCGAGTGCGGCCGGCGACCTCACCGTCGTCAACGAGCGCCTGGCCTTCAGCCTGGCGATCCAATCGCCGGTCCCCTATGGCGTGCCCAAGGGCGCCCTGGTCGACCTGGCCCCGGTCACGGACGGCAAGATCCAGCGCGACCGGGTGGTGTTCGCCGACGTCATTCCCAACAACTGGTCCGCCTGGCCCAACACCTATCAACGCGTCGCCGTGGTCAAGCAGACGCCCGAGGAGGTCGTGATCCGCGCCGAGCGCGACTGGGGCGAGGTCACGGTCTCGACCGTCTACAGCCTCCAGGCCGGGTCGGATCAGGTGCACATGGCCGTGACCCTCAGCAACGGCGGCGCCTCGGCCCTAAACAACCTGCGCTCGGGCGTGACCCTGTGGCCCGGGGCGGGCTTCCTGTTCGCCGTGCCGGGTCTGGCGGGACTGGTCGACGGGCCGGCGGCCAACGCCCTTTCGGACCGGGTGACCGCCTATGACGAGGACTGGGCGATCACCCTGCACGCGCCCTATCTCGACCACGTCGGCTACGGCTCCAAGGACATGTATCTGAGCCACAGCCTGGGGCCCGGCGAGAGCCGCAGCTTCGAGGCCTGGTTGCAGGTCGGCGCGCGCGGCGACCTCGCCCCCGTGGTCGCCGAGGAGATCGCCCGCAAGCGCCTGCCGTCCGGCGAGCTGTCCGGCGCCGTCAAGGGCGCCGACGGCAAGCCGGTCGACCGCCCGGTGGTGGTGATCGAGAAAGCCGGCAAGCCCTTCGCCTGGACCCTGGGCCAGGCCGGGCGCTATCGCATCGCCCTGCCGGCCGGCGACTATGGCGTCTACGCCACCGCCAAGGGCTACTCGCAAACGGCCGTCCAGGCCGTCCATGTCGGCGCGGGCGCCCGGCTCGGCCAGGATTTCGCCGGCCTGCAGCCGCCGGGCGCCATCGCCTTCTCGGTCAGCCGCAAGGACACCGGCGCGCCGCTCGACGCCCGCATCTCGATCGAGCAGGGCCAGAAGCCGCTCGTGGAATTCCTCGGCCGCCGGACTTTCTTCACCGAGCTCGACCGCAAGGGACAGGGAAGCGCCAGCCTCGCGCCCGGGGACTATGCCTTCAAGGTGGCCTACGCACCGGACGTCCTGGCGGCGCCGGTCACGCTCAAGGCCAGGGTGGAGCCCGGCAAGACCCTGTCCCTGGCGGCGGCCATCGAGGTTCTGTTCGATCCCAAGGCCACCGGCTGGGTCTCGGCCGACCTGCACCACCATTCCGACCAGGCCGAGGCGGTGACCCCGCTGGCCGACCTGGCGCGCTCGGAGCTGGCCGCGGGCCTCGACCTGCTGTTCGTCAGCGACCACGACACCACGATCAACCACAGGGCGCTGCAGGCCATCGCCGACCGCCGCGGCGTGGGGTTCATCCCCTCCCTGGAAATCTCCACCTCCTGGGCCCACTTCAACGCCTTTCCCCTGCGGCTGGGCGAGCGCATGGCCATCGACACCGGCCAGACCACCATCGATGGCGTGCTCGCCGAGGCGCGTCGCCTGGGCGCCGCGGTGGTGCAGGTCAACCACCCCTTCATCCCCTATGGCTATTTCGCCAGCCTCGCCGGCGGGGTCGCGCCCGGCGGCTGGAATCCCGGCTTCGATCTCGTGGAGATCAATGGCGGCAATCCCTCGGACGACGACAAGGTCCTGGGCGCCATGGCCGGGTTCTGGACCCGCGGCGAGCGCTACTACCTGTCCGGCGGGACAGACACCCACGACGTCTGGAACCAGCTATCAGGCCAGACCCGCACCTTCGCTCATGTCGACGGCCCGGTGACACCCCAGGCCTATGCCGCCGCCCTCAAGGCGGGCCACTCCTACGTCACCCACGGTCCACTGATCGCACCGGTCCAGATGTTCGGCGGCGATCTGAAGCTCAAGCCGGGCGCCGCGTTCAGCCTGGACTACGATCTGATGGCGGTGGGGGGACTGAAACGGGCGACCCTGGTCGGCCAAGCCGGCCCGGTCCGCACCTTCGACCTGACGGGTCAGAAGGCCCGTGTCGAGTTCCCGCTCTCCGCGTCCACCTCGACCTGGTACGCCATCGTTGTCGAGGACAAGGCTGGCCGCCGCGCCTATGGCAACCCTGTTTGGGTCAAGGTGACGGACGCGCCCGGGTAGCCCCGAGAGCATGTCAGGCGCAAGTGGGAACCGGTTCGCCGCCCGGACATGCTCTAGATTCAAGAAGCTAGACCCTTTTCATCCGATCAGGTTGTTTCAACCTGATCCGGAAAGGGTCTAGAGCGGCGCGGACTCGGGATCGGGCGTCGCCTCTTCCGGGTTCAGGGTCGAGCGCGGGCGGTCGAGGCCCAGCGCTGTGGCCAGGGTGATGTCCCAGCCATAGGGGTCGGAGCGGTAGACCACCTTGCCCTGATCGTCGACGAAGGCGGTGTGATAGAGCAGCCTCACCGGGATGATGGCGCTCAGCGGCACGACGCCGGTCTTGCCCGAAGCCAGCACCGCCTCGAAGCGGTCGGCCGCGCCGTATTGTTGCGCCAGGTGGCGGGCGAACTCGACGGCGTTCTCGACCCGCACGCAGCCGTGGCTGCGGTGGCGGGCGGCCCGGGCGAACAGGGCCTTGGACGGGGTGTCGTGCAGATAGATGGCGTAGGGGTTCTGCATGTCGAACTTCACCAGGCCCAGCGCCGCGAGCGGCCCCGGCCGCTGCACAACCCGGCCCTCGGTGACGTACATGCCCTGGCGGCGCATGTAGGCGGAGCCGCGCGGCAGGATCTCGGCCCGGGCGATCTTGGCCGGCACGTTCCACGGCGGATTGACGACCAGCTGGCTGAAACCCGCCTGCAGGCTGGGGGTCTCGCGGTTGGCGCTCCCCACCACGGTGCGCGCCGACCAGTCCAGGGCGCCGTCCTTGTAGTAGGTAAGGAAGGCTGCGGCCGTATTGACGTCGATCCGGGTGGAGGGCGCCTCGCGGCGCAGCCAGCGGCGGCGTTCCAGGTTCAGCACCAGTTGCCGGGCGTGGTCGGTGGGGCCGGCGTTGAGAACCGCGATGGTGGTGTTGCCCACCCGGCCGGTCGGCTGCATGCCGTTCTCGGCCTGGATCAGCTTCAAGGCTTCGGAAATGGGCGCCGACAGGGTCTGGGAGGCCATGGGCGGGCCGGTAAGGTAGCCCAGGTCATAGAGGCGCTGGGCGATCAGCGGCACGCGGTAGTCCTGGCCGCCGGGCTGGATGGCCCCGCCCTCGGGAATAGCTGAGGCCCCTGCCCGGCCGATCTGCGCCCGCAGCGCCACATAGGCGGACGACAGGGCCTTGTACTCGGCGTCGCTGGGCGCGAGGCGGTCCAGCCAGGCGCCGATCTCGCGGCGGTCGAGGGCCTGGGACAGGCCCGGCGCCACATCCACCGCCTGGCGCTCCAGGGTGAACAGCTTGAAGAGCTTGGTGGGGGCCACCAGACCCCGCGCCAGGGCGTCGGCATAGGTCAGGGCGGCGAGGGTCAGGCCCGCCTCTCGCGTGGCGGCGTCGCGGGCGGGCGCCGGCCGGAAGGCCTCGCCATCCAGGCCGTGGCGAATGGCGCCGCCCAGGGCCTGAGACAACTGCCGGGCCTGATCGTCGGTCCAGGCCGGAGCCCAGCCGCGCAGGTCGTAGAAGCGGCGCAGGCGGGGATCGGTGGCCACAGACTGCAGGACACCCGGATCGATCGTGGGGCTGGCCAGAAGCTGCGCGCTGGCGATGGCGGGCGCCGCCAGGCCCAAGCCAAGGACCCACGCGCCGAGCTGGCGGCGCGTGGCGCGCGCCTGTTCGGCCTCTTCCCCCGGACGCCCTGTGGCGTCACCGCCCCCGAAAACCATCAAAATCCAGTCCGCAACTGTGCCCGTCAGCTATGGGGCAACGCGCGAAGCGCGACTAGGTGGCTCGCTTTCCAGGATAGGTTCTTTAACAAACCTAGCGGGCCAGCCAGCCGCCATCCACGGCCAGCAGGGTTCCGTGGACATAGTCGGCCGCCGAGGACGACAGGAACACCGCCGCCCCGCCGATGTCGGCGGGCGTCCCCCATCGTCCGGCCGGTATGCGGGCCAGGATGTCGCGCGAGCGATCCTCGTCGGCCCGCAGGGCGGTGGTGTTGTTGGTGGAGAAGTAGCCGGGCGCGATGGCGTTGACGTTGATCCCCTTGCCCGCCCACTCGTTGGCCAGCGCCTTGGTGATCCCCGCCAGCCCGCTCTTGGAGGCCGCATAGGACGGCACCCGGATGCCGCCCTGGTAGGACAGCATCGAGGCGATGTTGATAATCTTGCCGCCCCGGCCCTGTTCGATCATGCGCCGCCCCACCGCCTGGGTGAGGAAGAAGGTGGTCTTCAGGTTGACGTCCATCACCGCGTCCCAGTCGTCCTCCGAGAAGTCGACGGCGTCGTTGCGGCGGATGATGCCGGCGTTGTTCACCAGGATGTCGATTCCGCCGAAGTGCTCGACGGTCTCGGCCACGATGCGGCGGATCGGCTCCAGCGTGGTGAGGTCGGCGGCGATATCGTGGAAACGTCGCCCCAGGGCCTCGACCGCGAACCGAGTATCCACCGGCGGCGTGCGGCCCACGGCCACGATGTCGGCGCCGGCCGTGGCCAGGGCCTCGGCGATGGCCTGGCCAAGGCCGGTGTTGGCCCCGGTGACGATGGCCGTCTTACCGGTAAGATCAAACGGAGACATAAGCCCTACTTCAGCTGGCAGATGTCGAGGACGTTCATGTCGGTATAGTCGAGGTTCTCCCCGCCCATGGCCCAGATGAACCCGTAGTTGGAGGTGCCCGCCCCCATGTGGATCGACCAGGGCGGACTGATCACCGCCTCATCGGCGCCGACCACGATGTGGCGCATGGCGTCCGGCTCGCCCATGAAGTGGAAGACCTTATTGTCGCCGGCCAGGTCGAAGTAGAAATAGATCTCCGAGCGGCGGTCGTGCAGGTGCGGCGGCATGGTGTTCCAGACGCTGCCCGGCTTCAGGAAGGTCACCCCCAGCAGCAGCTGGGCGGACTCACAGACCCCGGGGATGATGTACTGGTAGATGGTGCGCTCGTTGGAGGTCGCCGCCTCGCCGCGCTCCAGGGGATTGGCCTGGCTGATGGCGATGTGCTGCAGCTGGCAGACCTTATGGGCCGGGGTGGAGGCCAGGTAGAACTTGGCGGGGTTCGCGGCGTCGGCGCTTTCGAAGGTCACGTCGATCACCCCCATCGGGATGTAGAGCCCGTCGCGGGGCGCCATGTCGAAGGCCTGGCCATCGACGATGATCCGCCCTGCCCCGCCGACATTGACCACGCCCAGCTCGCGGCGTTCCAGGAACGGATGGCCGGCGGCTGACGCCGGCTCGGTCTGGGCCGGCAGCTTCACGGGCCCGGCGACCGGAGCCGCCCCCCCGATCACGAACCGCTCGTTGTGGCTGTAGTTCAGGCTGACCGTGTCGGCCACGAACAGGTCCTGGACCAGATAGCGGTCGCGCAGGTCGTCATTGCCAGCGCCCTTCATCATGTCCGGGTGGGTGGCGTGATAGGTTTTCTTGAACATGATCAGGTCCTTGTAGGTCTTTCCTGCCCGCTTGAGGCCGATCTCGACCGCGCCGAAAGCGTATCGGAAGGCGCGGATCGACGGCCCGTCTGAGGCCAAGGTAACCGGTGTCATTGCCGGGCGCAACGGCCTCGGGTGGGGCCTATGGCAGCGGCGGGACCCAGGCGTAACGATGCTGTGCGTAAACCTCCTGGGACGGGCCGGGAAATCCCGGGTCAGCAAAGGCGCCGATAGCGACAGCCACCAGATCCGGCTTGCGGCTCGGATACCAGAACACCGTCGAGCCGCACGTCGCGCAGAAGTGGAAGGTTATGGGAAACCCGGAGTCGGCGTCGCGGGCATAGGCCACCGACGGCCCGTCGACCTTCGTCAGGGCGAGATCATAGAACACCGCCACCCCGAACGGGCCGCCCGTGCGCCTCTGGCAGTCCAGGCAATGGCAGAGCGACACCTTGTTGGGCTCGCCCTCGCAGGCGATCCGTAGTTGGCCGCAGCCGCAACGCGCTGTTCGGACCATGTCGCGACTCCCTCGCACTCTGAGCTAACCTGACCGGGATACCCACCGATAGGCTTTGCAGATGGCCGACTTCAAGGACCTCGACGCCCGCGCCTGGGCGATCCGCCGGCTCTATGCCGAGCTGGAGACCCAGCGCTACGGCCGCGCCTGGAGCCGTGAGGAGGTGGCGCTCGGCTTCATGGGGGATGTCGGCGACCTCGCCAAGCTGGTGCAGGCCGCCGAGGGCGTGCGCGCTATTCCCGACGCCAAGGCCAAGCTGGCCCACGAACTGGCCGACTGCCTGTGGAGCGTCATGACGCTCGCCCGGCTCTACGAGGTCGACCTGGAGGCCAGTTTCCTGAACACGATGAATGAGTTGGAGGCGCGGCTGAAGGCATGATCACCTTCCGCCCCCTGACGGCCGCTGACTTTCCGATGCTGACCCTCTGGCTGGCGGAGCCCCACGTCCGGAAATTCGTGCAGAAGACGCCAATGAGTCTGGAAGACGTCACCGCGAAGTACGGACCGCGGGTTCGGGGCGAGCAGCCGCTGGTCTGCCACGTCGCCAGCGATGACGGCGCCCCCTTCGGCTACCTGCAGGCCTATCGCAACCGCGACTGGCCCGACTATGCGCAGGTGATGGGCCACGACGATGGGGTCAGCCTCGACCTGCACATCGGCGATCCGACCCTCGTGGGCAAGGGCCTCGGCCGCGCCATGCTTGGCGGCTATGTGAGCGGCGTCGCCCTGCCCCACTACGCCGAGCGCCGCGCCTACATCGCCCACGACCTGGACAATGCCGCCGCCCTGGCCTGCTCCAGGTCGGTCGGCTTCCGGCCCCTAGAGCAGTTCCTTGAGGACGGCGAGGTCAAGCAACTGCTGCGGTTGGAGCTCTAGGCCGCCTCCAGCCGCCGCGCCTTGGCGCCGGCCTTGTTGGAGAACGCCAGCACCCCGTCCTCGATCTTCGTGAAGCGAAGGTTCATCAGATCCAGCGCGTAGTTCTGGTGCAGCTTCCAGGGCGCCTTAGTCCCCTGCTTGGGGAAGCTGGCCATGGCCCGCTGGACGTAGCCGGAGGAGAAGTCCAGCCACGGGACCTCGCCGATATTGGGGTCGGTGTTGCGCGGCGTGACCTGGCGGTTTCCGGTCTTGGTCATGTGGTTCAGCAGGCGGCAGACGTACTCGCAGGTCAGGTCGCACTTCAGCGTCCAGGAGGCGTTGGTGTAGCCGAAGGCCGAGGCCAGGTTGGGCACGCCCTCATACATCATGCCCTTGTAGGAGAGCGTCTTGCCCGGCTCGATGGGCCGGCCATCCACCGTCAGCTTCAGCCCGTTCATGGCCTGCAGCACCAGCCCCGTGGCCGAGACCACGATATCGGCGTCCAGCACCTTGCCGGACTTCAACTGGATACCGGTCTGCGTGAAGGTTTCGATGTGGTCGGTGACCACCTCGGCCTTGCCGCTCTTCAGCGCCGTGAACAGGTCGGCGTCCGGCACCAGGCAGATGCGCTGGTCCCAGGGATTGTAGGTGGGCGTGAAGTGGGTCGCGACGTCGTAGTCAGGGCCCAGCTGCTTGCGGACCATGTCGATGATCCCGGCCTTCACCTTGGCCGGCTGCTTGCGGGCATAATTATAGAAGACCATGCCAAACAGCACCTTGCGCCAGCGGGTGATGGCGTAGGCCAGCTTGGCCGGCAGCTTGGTGCGCAGCCAGTTGGCCTGGCTGTCCTCAGCGGGGGCGGCCACGACATAGGTGGGCGAGCGCTGCAGCATGGTGACGTGGGCGGCGGTCTTGGCCATCTCCGGCACCAGGGTCACCGCCGTGGCGCCCGAGCCGATGACGACGACGCGCTTGCCGGCGTGGTCGATGTCGGGCGTCCACGTCTGCGGATGGACCAGCTGGCCCTTGAAGCGCTCGACCCCCGGATATTCCGGCGTGTAGCCGCCCGCATAGCTGTAGTAGCCGCCGCACAGGAACACGAAGTTGGCGGTGACGTGGCTGGTCTTGCCGTCCTTCACCACCTCGAGCGTCCAAGTCGCATCCTCGGTTGACCAGGACGCGCCCTTCACCTGGCTGTTGAAGCGGATGTGCTGGTCGATCCCATGCTCGCGGGCGGTCTCGCGGACATAGTTGAGGATCGAGGGGCCGTCGGCGATGGCCTTGGCCTCTGTCCATGGCTTGAAGGCGTAGCCCAGGGTGAACATGTCGCTGTCGGAGCGGATGCCCGGATAGCGAAACAGGTCCCAGGTGCCGCCGATGGCGTCTCGGCCTTCGAGGATGACGTAGGACTTGTCGGGACAGTTGGCCTGCAGGTGATAGCCGGCGCCGATGCCCGAGAGCCCTGCGCCGACGATCACCACGTCAAAATGTTCGTTGGCCATACCCGATCCCCGAAGTGTTGCGTGGCAGCATAGACACATGCCGCACGCGTAAAGGAAGCGGATAAGCCGCCGCCCTCGCCAAGCCTGGCCATGGGTGGAAACATCGGCCGATGACCGAGACCAAGACCAAACGCATCGCCTTCGACGCCGACCTCGTCGGCCGCCTGGTGGCCGCCCAGTTTCCGCAATGGGCCCACCTGCCCGTCCGCCCCGTGGTCTTCGGCGGCAAGAACAACACCACCTTCCACCTCGGCGACGAAATGTCGGTGCGCCTGCCCAGCGCGCGCGCCTATGTGGCCCAGGTGGAGAAGGAGCAGGCTTGGCTGCCCAGGCTCGCCCCCCACCTGCCTCTGCCGATCCCCGAGCCTGTCGGTCTGGGTGAACCTGGCGAAGGCTATCCTTGGCCCTGGTCGGTCTATCGCTGGATCGAGGGAGAGACCGCCGCCCTGGACCGCATCGGCGACCTGCGCCAGTTCGCCCGCGACCTGGCGGGGTTCCTGAAGGTGCTGCAGTCCACCGACGTGACCGACGGCCCGGCCGCGGGCCAGCACAACTTCTTCCGTGGCGGCCCCCTGGCCACCTATGACGAGCAGACCCGCAAGGCGATCGACGACCTGGGCGACAGCATCGACGGCGCGGCGGCCCTGGAGATCTGGGAACAGGCCCTGGCGGCCGAATGGAACAACCCGCCGGTCTGGCTGCACGGCGATGTGGCGGCGGGGAACTTGCTGGTCAGGGACGGCAAGCTCAGCGCCGTCATCGACTTCGGCATCCTCGGCGTCGGCGATCCCGCCTGCGATCTGGCCATCGCCTGGACGCTGCTGCACGGGCAGGCCCGCGCCGCGTTCCGCGAGGCGTTGCCGCTGGATAATGGGACCTGGGCGCGCGGGCGCGGCTGGACGATCTGGAAGGCGCTGATCGTGGCGGCCGGACTGCCGGGGTCGAGCGATGAGGAGATGGCCAGGAGCCGCGCGATCATTGGGGATCTGGTGAGCGAGCACACATAACCCCGCTCATCCCCGCTTCCGCGGGGATGAGCGGAGGTGGGTTAGGCCAACTGCGCCTTACGCTCACGGCGGCGGCGCGACAGGATGTGCTCGGTGTAGCCGTTGGGCTGGGCCCGACCCTCGAACACCAGCTCCAGCGCCGCCTGATAGGCCACGCTGTCGGGATTGCCCGCCATCGGCTGGTAGAGGGCGTCGCCGGCGTTCTGGGCGTCCACCACCTTGGCCATGCGGGCGAAGGTCTCGCGGACCTGGACCTCGGTGCAGACGCCGTGGTGCAGCCAGTTGGCGATGTGCTGGCTGGAGATCCGCAGGGTGGCGCGGTCCTCCATCAGGCCGACATCGTGGATGTCGGGCACCTTGGAGCAGCCGACGCCCTGGTCGATCCAGCGAACCACATAGCCGAGGATGCCCTGAGCGTTGTTGTCCAGCTCCTGGGTGATGTCCTCGGCGTTCCAGTTGGAGCGCGCCAGGGGCGGGGTCAGCAGGTCGTCCAGGCCGGTGACCGACTTGGCGGCGCTCATCGTGGCCTGCAGGCCGGGCACATCCACCTCGTGATAGTGCAGGGCGTGCAGCACCGCGGCGGTGGGCGACGGCACCCAGGCGGTGTTGGCGCCGGCCTTGGGATGGCCGACCTTGGCAGCCAACATGTTTTGCATTTGATCCGGCGCGGCCCACATGCCCTTGCCGATCTGGGCCTTGCCGGGGAAGCCGGTGGCCAGGCCGATCTCGACATTGCGCTTCTCATAGGCCGGCAGCCAGGGCTCGGCCTTGATGGCGTCCTTGCGGACCACGGGGCCGGCTTCCATGGCGGTGTGGATCTCGTCGCCAGTGCGGTCGAGGAAGCCGGTGTTGATGAAGACGATGCGCTCGCGGGCGGCGTGGATGCAGGCGGCCAGATTGGCGCTGGTGCGGCGCTCCTCGTCCATGATGCCCAGCTTGACGGTGTTGCGGTCCAGGCCGAGCGCGTCCTCCACCAGGTCGAACAGTCGGACGGCGAGCGCCACCTCGTCGGGCCCGTGCATCTTGGGCTTCACCACATAGACCGAGCCCGCCGGGCTGTTGAGCCGCTTACCCTTCAGGTCGTGCAGGGCGGCGGTGACGGTGATCAGCGCGTCCACCACGGTCTCGAACACCGGCTGGCCGTTCAGGCGCACCATGTCGGTGAGCATGTGGTGGCCGACATTGCGCACCAGCATCAGGCTGCGGCCCCGCAGGGTCAGCTCCCCGCCCTTGGCGCTGGAATAGATGCGGTCGACGTCGAGGCGGCGCGTCTCAGTCTGGCCGCCCTTCTGGAAGCTGGCCGACAGGTCGCCGCGCATCAGGCCCAGCCAGTTGCGGTAGACCTGGGCCTTGTCCTCGGCGTCCACGGCGGCGACGGAGTCCTCGCAGTCCTGGATAGCGGTGAGCGCGGCCTCCACCAGCACGTCGGAGACGCCCGCGGCGTCGTCCTTGCCGATGTTGTGGCTGCGGTCGATCTGGATTTCCAGGTGCAGGCTGTTGTGGGCCAGCAGCACGCCCTGCGGCGCCTCGGCAGTCCCACGCCAGCCGGCGAATTGGGCGGCGTCCTTCAGGCCGGTGGTGGCGCCATCCTTCAGGCTGACCACCAGGGCCTTGTCGGTCACCACATAGCTCGTAGCGTCGGAATGCGAGCCCTTGGCCAGGGGCGCGACGCGGTCCAGCAGGCCGCGCGCGAAGGCGACAACCTTGGCTCCGCGAACTGGGTCATAGCCCTTGGTCCCGGTCGGCGGCTCCAGGGCGTCGGTGCCGTAGAGGGCGTCATAGAGGCTGCCCCAGCGGGCGTTGGCGGCGTTGAGCGCAAACCGGCCATTCGAAACTGGCACCACAAGCTGCGGCCCGGCGACCTTGGCGATCTCCGGATCGACGTTGAGCGTGCTGATCTCGAAGGGGGCGGGTTCGGGCAGCAGGTAGCCGATCTCGCGCAGGAAGGCGATCTCCTCGGCGACGCTGAAATCCTTGCCCTTGCGCGCCTTCCACCAAGCGTCGATCTGATCCTGCAAGGCGTCTCGGCGCGCCAACAGCTCGGCGTTGCGCGGCGTGAAGTCGGCCAGGATCGATTCCAGCGCGCCCCAGAACTTGGCGGCGTCTACCCCGGTCCCGGTGAGCAGTTCCTGCTCCACGAAGGCGTGCAGGATGTCGTCGACGGTCAGGGCGGGGCTGATGTCCATTGTGCGTACCGGGCTCTCGAATTGGGCGTCCAAGGGTCCGCCGCACCGGCGACGCACCCCACTCAACGGCCGCTTTACTGCACGGAAGCGCGCGGCTTTGAAGCCCCCAATTTTCGAGGGGCCTGAAGATTCAGCTGTCTGAGAAGCCGAACGGCAGGCTGGTGCGGCGGATGTCGTCGGGCAGGATCTGGCGGCCGATCGGGGGCGCCGAGCGGGCCGTGCATTCGGTCCGGTGGCACAGCCGGCAGGTCACCCCGATGGGGGTCGCGGCCTGCGCCGGCTGGTCCTGGGTATAGACCAGCTTGCCGGCGTGTTCGGCCGCGCAGCCCAGCGCGATGGCCCGCTCCACCCGCGGGCTGCCGAAGGAGCCGCCGCCCGCGGTCACCGTGCGGGCGATGGAGAAGAACCTCTGGCCGTCCGGCAGCTCCAGCCACTGGGTGACGATCTCCCGCGGCGTCTTGAACACCTGGTGCACCGACCACAGCGGACAGCCGCCGCCATGCCGGGCGAAGGGGAAGCCCGCCCCGTCCAGGCGCTTCGACACGTTGCCGGCCGGATCGACCCGGATGAAGAAGAACGGGACCCGCTCCTGCCCCGGCTTCTGCAGGGTGGTCAGCCGGTGGGCGGTCTGCTCGAAGCTGGCGCCGAACTGCCGGGCCAGGGCCTCGACGTCGTAATGCCGCGCCTCCACCGCCCGGGCGAAGGCCGAATAGGGCATGATCACCGCCGCCGCCGCATAGCTGGCCAGGGCGCGCCGGGTCAGGCGCTCGCCGCTCTCGGTGGCGAAGGTCCCCTCGGCCAGGACCGCGTCCACCTCCTCGCGCATCTCCAGATAGGCCAGTTGCAAAGCCAGCTGGAACATCTGGCTGGCGGTATCCAGACCGTCGTCCAGCAGGATTTCCTTTCGGTGCCAGTCCAGCCGCCGGATCGAGCCCACCATCACCGGCGACGGCAGCCGCCGCACCTTCAGGCCGTGCCGCGCCTTCAGGTAGCCCACCAGGTTGTCGTGCCCCGCCACACCCTGGGCGATGCGCTCGGCGGCGTCGTCCAGGCTCGGGAAGCTGTTGCGCCGCGCGGCCAGGAAACGGCGGGACTCGGCCACCGGATCGGTGGCGTCGGCCCCCTCCCCGCCCGCCTCATGGGTCTCGGCGCCCCGGTCGGCCAGGGCCAGCTGCTCCTCGCGATAGGTCGTGTAGAGCCGCAGCAGCGCCTCGGTGATGCCGGGGAAGTTGCCTGTGAGGTCGGAGGTCTCCAGGGCCGGCAGGTCGATGTCGGCGAACATCGGATCCTTCAGCACCGCCTGCAGCCGCGCGGTCTCGTCGGCGCCGCCGCTCCCGGCCAGGGTCGACATGTCCAGCTTGTAGGTCTGGGCCAGCCGCAGCAGCATCTCGGCCGAGAGCGGCCGGTGGTTGCGCTCCAGCAGGGCGACGTAGGAGGCCGAGACCTCCAGGTCGCGGGCCATGTCGGCCTGGGTCAGGCCCAGGTCCCGGCGCAGGCGGCGCAGGCTGGGGCCGACATAGAGGCGACGTTCATTGGCCATTAATTACAAATCCCCTTGTCATGACATTACAACATGACAATGGCCTCGCGTAAAGTTTGACAACTAGACCTCGAAGCGACTCCCCAAGGCGCGGGGGGGGCTGCTACGCCGCCGTCAACTTCACT
Organism: Phenylobacterium sp.; assembly: GCF_030651185.1. GTDB lineage: Bacteria > Pseudomonadota > Alphaproteobacteria > Caulobacterales > Caulobacteraceae > Phenylobacterium. The sequence continues at coordinate 2,743 of NZ_JAUSCJ010000040.1, read as the reverse complement.
CCTGGCATCGAGGCCACCATGGCGTACCAAGATCATATCATTCAGATGGGCCAGCTCATCTCCTCCAAGAAGGGTCCGTGGGAGGCGATCGACGCCGAATCCGTGGCCCGCATGCGCGTCCAGAACCGCTTCAAGACCGGCCTGGAAATCGCCCGCTACACCGCCGGCATCATGCGCAAGGACATGGCGGCCTATGACGCCGATAGCTCGCAGTACACCCAGTCCCTGGGCTGCTGGCACGGCTTCATCGGCCAGCAGAAGCTGATCTCCATCAAGAAGCACTTCGGCACCACCGACCGCCGCTACCTCTACCTGTCGGGCTGGATGGTCGCCGCCCTGCGCTCGGAGTTCGGCCCCCTGCCCGACCAGTCCATGCACGAGAAGACCTCGGTGCCGGCCCTGATCGAAGAGCTCTACACCTTCCTGCGCCAGGCCGACGCCCGTGAGCTGGGCGGCATGTTCCGCGACCTCGACGCCGCCCGCGCGGCCGGCGACAAGGCCAAGGAAAAGGCCATCATCGACGCCGTCGACAACTACCAGACCCACGTCGTCCCGGTGATCGCCGACATCGACGCCGGGTTCGGCAACGCCGAAGCCACCTACCTGCTGGCCAAGAAGATGATCGAAGCCGGCGCCTGCGCCCTGCAGATCGAAAACCAGGTCTCCGACGAAAAGCAGTGCGGTCACCAGGACGGCAAGGTCACCGTGCCGCACGAGGACTTCCTGCAGAAGGTCCGCGCCTGCCGCTACGCCTTCCTGGAGCTGGGCGTTGAAGATGGCGTCATCGTCACCCGCACCGACTCGCTCGGCGCCGGCCTGACCAAGCAGATCGCCGTCTCCACCACCCCGGGCGACCTGGGCGACCAGTACAACAGCTTCCTCGATTGCGAAGAAGTGGCCCAGGGCGACCTGAAGAACGGCGACGTCATCCTCAACCGCGATGGCAAGCTGCTGCGTCCGAAGCGTCTGCCGTCGAACCTGTTCCAGTTCCGCGAAGGCACCGGTGAAGACCGCTGCGTCCTCGACAGCATCACCTCGCTGCAGAACGGCGCCGACCTGCTGTGGATCGAAACCGAGAAGCCCCACGTCGAGCAGATCGCCGGCATGATGGACCGCGTCCGCGCGGTGATCCCCAACGCCAAGCTGGTCTACAACAACAGCCCGTCCTTCAACTGGACCCTGAACTTCCGCCAGCAGGTCTATGACGCCTACAAGGCGGCCGGTAAGGACGTCTCGGCCTATGACCGCGACAAGCTGATGAGCGTCGACTACGACGCCACCGACCTGGCCGTGGAGGCCGACGAACGCATCCGCACCTTCCAGGCCGATGGCGCCAAGCGCGCGGGCATCTTCCACCACCTGATCACCCTGCCGACCTACCACACCGCGGCCCTGTCCACGGACAACCTGGCCAAGGAATACTTCGGCTCGCAGGGCATGCTCGGCTACGTGAAGAACGTCCAGCGCAAGGAGATCCGCGAAGGGATCGCCTGCGTGAAGCACCAGAACATGTCGGGCTCCGACCTCGGCGACGACCACAAGGAATACTTCGCCGGCGAAGCGGCCCTGAAGGCCGGCGGCGTCCACAACACCATGGGCCAGTTCGCCTAAGCCGCGACCTGAACCACGGACGACAACAGGACGGCCCGGAGCATGAGCTCCGGGCCGTTTTGGTTTGGGGGTTTGGGCGGGTGTCCGCTCTCGGCTCGGAAGCCAACCTCGACTAACGACCCGTTGCGGAAGTTCACAACATTGCCCTGGTTGGGTACGCGTTGTTGGGGGAAGTTGCATTTCCTACCCACGCTGAACGTTGGGGAGTGGCCGTGGAACTGTTGAGCGTGCCTTACGCCGATCTGTCTGGCAGCCTGCGGCCTCAGGTTCAGGCGCTGTTGGCGATGGCATTCCCCGATCTGGAGGGCGACTACTACAAGGGTTCGGTTCCGGATCGCATCTTCATATGCCGCGAGGACTCCCAGCCCGTCGCCCATTTGGCCGCCTACAGGCGAACAGCGAAGGCCGACGGCAAGGACTGCCTCATCGGGATGATCGGAGGAGTGGCTGTCTCTCCCACGCACAGGAGAAAGGGCCTATCCAAGCTGCTCATCCACGAGGCCCACCAGTTCTTCCTGGCCGAAAGGATTGGCCACTCGATACTTTTCGCATTCGATCCAACGATATACGCCTCCTCTGGGTACGAGTTGATGATGAACCCGGTGAAGTTCATTGAAGCTGGCGAGGAGCGTCAGTTCGTCTATCGGGGAAGTATGATCGCCCACCTTGATGGGTCCAGTTGGTCGGTCGGCCTTCTAGACCTCCAGGGTGAGGTGGTCTGACCCCGCACGACGGTCCCCAACCTTTACTGACGATTGGAGGGTCAGCTGTTGGCCCGGCGGCGTCATGTCGGTTTCCGGCCGCAGGGTGATCGACTGCTCACGACCCATTGCGGACGCCCAACACTTCCGCTGATAGGAAGGGGCTCCGTCCGTGCTAGCGGGATCGGCGGCTAACACCAAAAGATCGTGACGCGGGATGGCTCGGCGTCACCGCGCACAGCTAGCAAAGCTTGTTTTAGGTCCCCAGAGGGCATTGCGAGCCAGAGTGGTGAAGCTTGCTTGCAAACCCTGAGGCGGCGTTGCACAGACCGCCCGGTCTGCCGCGTTCCTCGGCCGACCTATGGGGGAAGATCACATGATGAGGAAGTTGCTCGCTGCCGCGGGAGTGATGCTCGCGCTCGCCGCTTTCC
>NZ_JAUSCJ010000039.1 GCF_030651185.1 Phenylobacterium sp. | reverse complement strand
CCGCTGTCGTTCATGAGCGAGAAGGAAGCCACCTTCCGCGATACCGTGGTGACGCTGCTCTTGGACAATTCCGGCTCGATGCGCGGCCGTCCCATCACGGTGGCGGCGACCTGCGCCGACATCCTGGCGCGCACGCTGGAGCGCTGCGGCGTCAAGGTGGAAATTCTGGGCTTCACGACGCGAGCCTGGAAGGGCGGGCAGTCGCGCGAGGCGTGGCTGGCCGCCGGCAAGCCGGCCAATCCCGGCCGCCTCAACGATCTCAGGCACATCATCTACAAATCCGCCGACGCGCCATGGCGGCGCGCGCGCAAGAATTTGGGCCTGATGATGCGCGAGGGGCTGCTGAAGGAGAACATCGACGGCGAGGCCCTGATGTGGGCCCACCAGCGGCTGATCGGCCGGACCGAGGCCCGACGCATCCTGATGGTGATCTCCGACGGCGCGCCGGTGGACGATTCGACCCTGTCGGTGAACTCCGGCCACTATCTGGAGCGCCACCTGCGCGAGGTCATCGCAGAGATCCAGGACAAGAGCCCGGTGCAGCTGATCGCCATCGGCATCGGCCACGACGTGACGCGCTACTATCGCCGGGCTGTCACCATCGTCGATGTAGAACAGTTGGCCGGCGCCATCGTCGACCAGTTGGCCGAGCTCTTCCAGGAAGAGCCGCGCAAGGCCAACCGCAAGACCGCGGGCCTGCTGGCCCCACCGCCCAACACCCAAGGCCCCCAGGGTGGCGCGCCCCGGCGGTCCACCTTCAAGGAAGTCCGGAGAGCCGTGGCGTGAAACGACTGATCCTGGGAGCCGCGCTCGCCGCGCTCACCGCCTGCGCGCAACCCGCCACCCTGCCAAAAGGGCCGATAGCCGCAGGCCCCGGGATCACCATCACCGCGGTCCCCGTCCCGCTCAATCCGCAGGACGCCGCCCAGGACCGCATCGGCGACTTCGTCTATGCGGGCGGGCTCGTCCTGAGTTCGGATCAGACCTCGCGCTTCCACGGCCTGTCGGACCTGCGGGTGACCCGCGACGGCAAGCTGACCTCCATCAGCGACGAAGGCGACCTTCTGGAGACGCGGGTCTTGCGGGACAAGGCCGGTCGTCTTGTCGGTCTCGGAGCCGCCACCCTCACCGTCCTGACCGGCCCGGACGGCAAGCCGTTGCAGGGCAAGAAGGAAGCCGACTCGGAGGGCCTGGCCGTCCTGCCCAATGGCGACCGCCTGGTCAGCTTCGAGGCCATCGACCGCATCCTGCTCTATCCGGCCAAGGGCGGCGCCGCGCGCGTGGTCCCCTCCCCCGTGGGCGCCAACTTCCCCAGCAACGGCGGCATGGAAGCCCTGGCCCTCGATCCCGCCGTTGGCCCCGACGGCTACATCACCGCCGGTGAGGACTCCGGCGAGACCTGGACCTGTCGCCTCAGCGCGGCCTGCGTGAAAGGCCCGACCCTCGAGAAGCCCGTCGAGTTCGGCGTGGTGGCGGTCGACCCCTTGCCCGGCGGGAACACCGCCTGGCTGTTCCGCGCCTGGGACCCGGTGCGCGGCAGCCGTATCACCCTGAAGATCCTCGGCCCCCAGGGCGAGGTGGCCCGCATGGACATCGCCAAGCCGCTCACCGTGGACAATATCGAGGGGGTGTCCGCCGTTCCGAACAAGGATGGCTCCACCCGATTCTACCTGCTTTCCGACGACAATTTTTCCAATTCCCAGAAGACCATCCTGCTGGCTTTCGACTGGAAGCCCGCGAAGCATTAGCGAGGCGCCATCATGAGCCAGACCGAAATCGCCCTTCCCACCCCGGAGGGCGAGGCGCGCGCCTTCGTGTTCAAGCCCGACTCAGGCGTTGGCCCCTGGCCCGCCGCGATCATCGCCATGGACGCCCCGGCCATCCGTCCCGCCCTGTTCGAGATGGGCGAGCGCCTCGCCGCCGCGGGCTACTATGTGCTGCTGCCAGACCTGTTCTGGCGCGCCGGCCCCTACCCACCCCTGGACATCGCCGCGGCCCGCGCCGGCGACAAGACGGCCGGCGAGCTGTTCGCCAAGCTGCGCGCCAGCACCGGGGCTGGCCGCCAGATGACCGATGTGAAGGCCTGCCTCGACTACATCGACGCCGATCCGGCCGCCAAGCCGGGCAAGGTGGGAATCACCGGCTACTGCATGGGCGGCTCCATCGCCCTGCGCGCGGCGGGGACCTATCCCGACCGGATCGGCGCGGCGGCCTCGTTCCACGGTGGCAACATGGCCACCGACGAAGAACGCAGCCCCCACCGGCTGGCGCCTGCGATCAAGGCCAAGGTGCTGGTGGCCGGCGCCATCGAGGACCGCAGCTATGACGAGGCCCAGAACACCCTGCTCACCCAGTCCCTGAGCGAGGCCGGGGTCGACGCCGAGGTGTCCATCTGGGAAGGCTGCAAGCACGGCTGGGTGCCCACCGACATGCCGGTGCACAACCCCGAGGGCGCTGAGCGCCACTGGCGCGAACTGATCGCCCTGTTCGACAGCGTCCTGAAATAGAAAGCATTCGGACGGAGGGGGCTATGGCCTCTGCAAGGCACCTGGCGCGCAAAGAAAAAGGCCGGCGTCACCGCCGGCCTTTTCCAAATCTGCTTGTCGCTGCCTCTTAGGCGGCGGCGACCGGCGCTTGCGCGGCGAGCTTGGCCTTCAGCTGGCGCTTGATCTTCAAGGCGCGGGGCGAGAGCTGCTCGTCCTTGGCCTTGACCAGGAAGACGTCCAGGCCGCCACGGAAGTCCAGGGTGCGGCGGGCCGCATTGGAGATGCGCAGCTTGAAAGTTTGACCCAGCGCGTCCGACTGCAGGCTGGCTGGAGCCAGGGCCGGCAGGAAGCGGCGCTTGGTCTTGATATTCGAGTGGCTCACATTGTTGCCGACCATGGGGCCGATACCGGTGAGTTCGCAACGACGCGACATGGCTTAAGACCTAAGCGAGAAAAGAGTGACGGCGGGCGGACCCGCGCGAGAGCGGGCGATATAGTCGAATGGAAGCGGCGGCGTCAAGGCGGAGCCACCTCTCAGAGCGCTTCATCGAACTTTCCCGCCTCGGCACCTATCGGCCACGGCTCCTATCGTCTTGTGCCTACAAGCCCTTGGGATACAATACCTTGTAGGGAACAAATCCCGAATCGGGCCGAGTCACCGATTCGGTCCTGATTCGTTGCGGCCACGTTCCGGCGCCACCCGACGCTCATTAACCTCTCGCCTTCCGCGTCAGTGGCGGGGACGCTCGCCTTCCCCTAGCCTGGGCTGCAAGTCACCCTCGTGGGTGGATTTCAGACCTGGGCTTGGGGCGGGGAACGAACATGACGGCGATGCGATCAGGCCTGCTCTGCGCCAGCGCCCTGGCCAGTCTCCTGGCCTTCAACTCAACGCCGGCCCTGGCCCAGGACGCCGAGGTCTCCGAGATCGTGGTCACCGGCAGCCGGATCGCCCGGAAGGACTATGTGTCGGAAAGCCCCATCGTGACGGTGGGTCAGGAGCAGATCGCCGCCGTCGGCATGGTGACGATCGAGAACACCTTGAACCAGCTGCCGCAGTTCACGCCCTCTAATGGCTCGGGGACCAACACCACCAACTTCGTCACGACCCCCGGTCAGGCCTATGCCAACCTGCGCGGCCTTGGCCCCACCCGCACCCTGGTGCTGATCGACGGGCGCCGGGTGGTGGCCGGCAATCCCAACGCGGTGGTGGACCTCAACACCTTACCCACCTTCCTGGTGGACACGGTGGAGACCATCACCGGCGGCGCCTCGGCGGTCTATGGCTCGGATGCCATCGCCGGGGTGGTGAACTTCAAGCTGAAGCGCAACTTCGACGGCCTGCAGGTCGACGCCCAGTTCGGCGCCACGGAGCAGAATGACGCCGGCCAGCTGACCGCCTCGGTGGGCTGGGGCCACAACTTCGCCGACGGACGCGGCAACCTCGCCGTGGCCGCCACCTACGACAAGCGCGAGGGGTTGCTGGCCTCCGACCGCGACTGGTCGGCGGTAGGCTATTCCATCCTCGCCACCGGCCTGACGCCCTCTGGCGCGGCGACCATCCCCGACGGTCGCTTCGACCCGGCCTCCAACACCGGCGGCGCGGCGAACCTGCCCAGCCAGGCGGCGATGAATGCGGTGTTCGGCGCCTACGGTTTCGCGCCTGGCACGGTGGCGCGCGGCGCCAGCCTCTCCTTCAACGCCGACGGCAGCCTGTTCTCCACCGCCCCGGTGACCAACTACAAGGGTGTGCGGGACGCGGGCTTCTCACCCACCAGCTACACCTTCAACAGCGCCGCCTACCGCTACCTCAACCTGCCCCTGGAGCGCTGGAGCCTCTATGCCTCGGGCCACTACGACCTGAGTGACAATCTCGAGGCCTACGGCACGGCCAGCTACACCACCTATGATGTCTCCCGGCAGCTCGGCCCCGCCTCGGCCAGCGACGGCGCCTTCCCCGGCCCCGACATCGTGGTGCCGGTGACCAACCCCTTCATCCCGACGGACCTGCGCACCCTGCTGGCCTCGCGCGCCGACCCGACGGCGGCCTTCTATCCTCGCCGCGCCTTCAACGAGGTGGGCGGCCGGCTCTCCAACAACACCTATGAGACGATGCAACTGGTGGCGGGCCTCCGTGGCGCCCTGCCGATCAAGGACTGGAAGTGGGACCTCTACGCCAGCTACGGCCAGATGGACCACACCGAGAACCAGTTCGGGAATGTCAGCCGCGCGGCGATGCGGACCCTCACCTTCGCCCCCGATGGCGGGGCCGCGATCTGCGGCGGGTTCAACATCTTCGGGGCCGGCAAGGTCAGCCCCGGCTGCGCGGCCTATATCGCCCGGGAGGTCACCAATTCCACCACCATCAAGCAGACGGTGGTCGAGGGCTACGCCACCGGCAGCCTGATCGACCTGCCGGCCGGGGCCTTGAAGTTCTCGGCCGGCGCCCAGTACCGCAAGGACGACTTCGACTACGCCCCCGACCTCAAACTGCGGGGGCCGGACATCGTCGGCTTCAACCCGGCGGTACCGGTCAGCGGCGACATCACGTCGAAGGAGGTCTACGCCGAGCTGCTGGTCCCGGTGCTGGCCGACCTGCCGCTAATCGAGAGCCTGGACATCACCCTGGGCGGCCGGATCGCTGACTATTCCACCACCGGCCAGGTCAGCGCCTACAAGGCTGACCTCACCTGGAAGCCGGCGTCAGGCCTGTTGATCCGTGGCGGCTACCAGCGCGCCGTCCGCGCGCCCAACATCGCCGAGCTGTTCTCGCCCGCGTCCCTGGGCTTCGTCGGCATCGGCTCGCCGGGGACCGGAACCACGGCGGGCGACCCCTGCGACGTGCGGTCCTCCTATCGCGTCGGCGCCAGCGGGACGGCGGTCCGCGGTCTGTGCCTCTCCCAGGGCGTGCCCTCGGCGATCATCGACACCTTCAACCAGGCCTCAACCCAGGTGGAGATCATCGGCGGCGGCAATCGCAACCTGCGCGAGGAGACCGCCGACAGCTTCACAGCCGGCGCGGTCTGGTCACCCCCCGTTGATCAGCCGTTCCTGCGCAGCTTCAGCGTCAGCCTGGACTACTACAGGATCGAGGTGGCCGACGTGGTGGGGACCATCGGGGTCCCGACCATCCTGGCCTCCTGCTTCAACGCCGATGGATCCAATCCAGGGCTCTCCAGCGCCAACTTCTACTGCCAGCAGTTCACCCGCCTGAGCTCGGGCCAGATCACCGGCGTCGCCCAGACCCAGGTGAACCTCGCCTCGGTGAAGACCTCAGGCATCGACGCCCAGCTGGACTGGGGCTTCGATCTCGCCGACCTCGGCCTCCCGGAGAACGCCGGCGCCCTGGCCTTCAACCTGGTGGTCACCAAGCTCGACAGCTTTGAGCGTCAGGCGCGGCCCAATGGCGCCTTCGTCGACTATGCCGGGACGATCGGGGCCGACCTCTCGGGCGGCGCCCTGCCGGAGTGGAAGTCGGTGCTTTCGGCCACCTGGGCCGTAGGTCCGGTGCGGACCGCCCTGCGCTGGCGCCACATCGCGGCCATGACCGACGCCCGCAGCGTGCCGACCTTCAGCCCCACGGCGGTCAACACCCCCGACTATGACGTCTATGATCTGTCGGGCTCTTGGAAGATCGACGACCGGGTCACCCTGCGCGCCGGGATCAACAACCTGGAAGACAAGGACCCGCCCTACTTCACCAGCTATCCCAACTCCAACACAGACCCCTCAAGCTTCGACATCCTGGGCCGCCGGGTGTTCGTGGGGATCAACGCGAAGTTCTGACCTGATAATTCCTCCCCCGACACAGCCTGCGGCCTGGGGAGGAATTAGAGCGCCAGCTTCAGGTGCTGGATCAGCATGATGGTCTTGGCGTCGACGATGATCCCATCCCGGACCATCTGAAGGGCCTCGTCCAGCGTGACCTCCAGCACCTCGATGTCCTCGCCCTCGTCAGCGTGGCCGCCGCCGGCGCTGACCTTGTCGGCGGCGGAGTAGCGGGCGGTGAAGAAGCTGAGTTGTTCGGTGACGCTGCCGGGACTCATGAACACCTTGAAGACTAGGGTGACCTCGGCGAACCGGTAACCCAGTTCCTCCTCGGCCTCGCGCTTGATGGCGGTCTCCGGGTCGTCGGCGTCCAGCAGGCCGGCGGCGGCCTCGATCAGCGGCTCGGGATGTCCGCAGACATAGGCGGGAATGCGGAACTGTCGGGTCAACAGCACCGTCCCGCGCGCCGGGTCGTAGGGTAGGATCACCGCCCCATCGCCCCGGTCGTAGGTCTGGCGGACCTGCTGCTCCCAGGTCCCGTCGCGGCGCCGGTAGTCAAAGGTCACCCGCTTCAGGGTCGCCCACTCGTCGGAAAGAGTGTGGAAGGCGAGGTTGCGGACCTGGTCGCTCATCTGGTCTCCGGCGGCGGGGGCTTGATCTCCGACACGACGACGGCTTCGCCGGCCGCGCCGTCGGGGCATTTGTCGGTGTCAGGCACGACGCGCAGGCGGCGACCGGCCACCACCACGTCGGCCAGGGGCTTGGGATCGGCGTTCACCGCGAACTGGCCCGCCTTCAGCGCCGCCCCATCCTTGTCGCAATAAGAACCGGAGAGCGTCCCGATCCGCGACCAGACGCCCTTGTCCTGGCGATAGACCCGGCGGTCACCCATGGCGAAGACCACCACCTCGGGGGCCGTATCGCCGTCGAGGTCGGCGACCACGGCGTCGCACTGGCGGCCGGTCTCGCAGTTCTGCAGCGGGTCCTCGAAGCTTTTCCAGGTCTGCTCCAGGAATCCGGGTGGCAGAACGCCGCCGCCGGCCACGGCCACCAGTTCCTTGCGCTCCACCACCGAGGTCGTGGCCTCACCGTAGCGGGCCTTCCGGGCAAGCGCCGAGGTGGCGCGCTTGGCGATCTCCGCGGCGTGGGGACCGGTCTTGCGGGCGGCGAGCGCCTTCAGAGCGTCCATCCCCGGTTTTCCGGCCTCAAAGCGCAGGAATAGGTAGTCGAACTTCGCCGGCGTCACCGCGCCGCGGTCCAGGCGCGCGACCTGGTCGTTCACCGACAATCGGCTCGGATTGGCGATCGGCGAGAACAGGGCCAACAGGACCGCCACCACCACGTGGGCGGTGACGACGTTGGTGACTTCCAGCCGCTTCAGCCAGGGGCCGGGCCAAAAGACGCTGGCCGCGTAGCCCACCGCATAGATGACGGCCACCAGGGTGCAGGCGACACCGTAGATGCGGTCCGGTGTCAGACCATACTGCCCGATACGCAAGGCCAGGCCATAGGCGGCGATGGCCACCAGCGGCGTGATGATGACGCCGGTGACCCGGCCGGCCCACTTCAAGGCGACCGGCGGATGATCCTCGGCCTCGCCTTCCTGATAGGCGGCGTTGAGCAGGACGATGAGCGCCGCGGCGGCCGAGAGCAGGATGCCCGCCGCGCTCTTGGTGTCCCAGAGCAGCGATAGGCCCGTGAACGGCAAGGCGATGAGGAAGCCCGCCCCGATCACCGCCATCACTGGCAGCAACCAGGAGAGCAGGGTGAGCGCCACGGTGCGGATGCCTCGCACCAGGCTGGCGCGGACGTCGGTCAGGTGGATGGCCAGGGCGAAGAAGGTGGTGGTGGCGGGGAAGGCGAACCAGGGCTTCTGGATGGTCTCGCCGACCCACTTGACGCCGATCAGGTCGAACAGCGCGCCGCCCAGCCAGAGCAGCAGCCACAGGGCGCCGACGAACAGAACGGCCAGGGCCAGGCGCACGCCGTCCTTCCAGGTCTGGTCGAAGTAGCGCCCATAGCCGGCGATCCAGCGCCGGTCAGCGTCGGCGCCCGCCACCAGATGGTGGGCGATGAACAGGCCGATGGCGGTGAAGATCACCAGGGGCGGACCCGGCCAGTGCTCCGTGCTGGCGTCGGGGATGGCTATGGTCCCGTGATAGGCGCCGAGCCCCGCAACCACGATGGCGGTGACGGCGCCCCAGACGATCAGGGTGCGGGGCCGCAGGGTGCGCAGGCCGCCCAGCACCACCACCGGCAGGAACAGGATTAGCATCGCGCAGGCGCAGAACAGCGGCGAGGGGATATTCTCCGCCAGGCCGTGCTTCTCCCATTCGTTCAGGCCGTACAGCGCGAGGCCCTGGGCGAACCCGATGGCGACGCGGGCGATGGCGATTGGCCGCGAGGCCGCAACCTGATCGGTTTCTCCGGCGAACATGATGCTGGTCTCTCCCCTGCGCGCCGCACGGTTGCATGACGGACGGCGTGGGCCAACAAGCTTGGCTTGATGATGGAGAAGTTCCTCTCCTTGTCAGGGTGTGGCTTGAGCGGTATTGATAACTGACCAGTCAGTTAGTAGATCGCGCATGTCCCTCCCCGCAGGCCAGCCCAAGTTCCGGCGCCGCAAGGCCGACCGCCCTGACGAGATCGTCGCGGCGGCTTTCGAGGTGTTCGCGGAGAAGGGCTTCGCCGCCGCACGGCTGGATGACATCGCCGCCCGGGCCGGGGTCTCCAAGGGCGCGATCTATCTCTACTTCGCCACCAAGGATGACATCTTCCAGGCGGTGGTGGAGCAGGGCGTCGCGCCGAACCTGCACAACCTCGCGGCCCTGGCCGCCGCCAATCCGCAGACCTTCCCCGACCTGATCCGCGCCTTCGCCAAGCTGATCGCCCAGGTCGCCGCCACGACCCCGCTGGGGGGCATCCTGAAGATGGTGATCGGCGAGGCGCGGAACTTCCCGGAGCTGGCGCGGGTGTGGCACGATCGGCTGATCGTCCCGGCCCTGGGCGCCCTGTCGGCGGCGATCGCCGCGGCCCAGGCGCGCGGCGAGATCCGTCCCGGCGACCCGCGCCACTACGCCGTCTCGCTGATCTCGCCGATGCTGGTGGGGGTGATCTGGCGCGAGACCTTCACGCCCATCGGCGCCGAGCCCTTCGACCTGCCGGCCCTGATGGAACAACACGTCGAGACCCTGCTGCGGGGAATGGTCCCATGAAACAACGCCTGCTCGTCATCGTCCTGCTGCTGGCCGCCGCAGCCGTCATCGCGGCCCTGGTCCTGGTTCCACGCATGAACCGCTCCAACCTGCTCACCGGCTATGTGGAGGGCGAGCCGCTCTATCTGGCCGCGCCCGTGTCGGGGACCGTGGCTCAGGTCTATGTCCAGCGCGGCGCTCGGGTGAAGGCCGGCGACCGGCTCTTTGTCGTCGACCCCAGGCAACTGGCCGCCCAGCGCCAGCAGGCGGAGGCCGAGCTGGGCGCCGCGGAAGGCCAGGCGCAGGACGCCCGCAAGGGCCTGCGCCCCGTGGAGCTTGCCGTCTATGACGCCAATATCGCCGCCGCCGAGGCGAGGGCCCGCGACGCCGCGGCCGACATGCGCCGGGTCCAGCCCCTCGTCCGCAAGGGTATCTATGCGCCCGCCCGCCTGGACGACGTCCGCGCCGCCCTGCAGACCGCCGAGGCCCAGGTCGTGGCCGCCCGCCGGCAGCGCGACGCCGCGGCGCTGGGCGCCCGCGAAGGCCAGGTCCAGGCCGCCGACAGCCGGGTGGCCCAGGCCCAGGCCGGCCTGTCGGCCGCCGAGGCGCGACTCTCCGATCTCGCCCCTGTCGCCCCCTCCGCAGGCCGCGTGGAGGATGTCTTTTTCCAACCGGGCGAATGGTCCATCGCCAACCAGCCGGTCCTGTCCCTGCTGCCCGACGACCGCATCAAGCTGCGGTTCTTCGTCCCGGAGCAGAGCCTGTCGGCCTACCGCATCGGGCGCGTCGTACGGTTCACCTGCGACGGCTGCGCCAAGGCCCTGTCGGCGACCATCACCTTCATCAGCCCTCGCCCGGAGTTCACCCCGCCGATCATCTACAGCCGCGAGGCCCGCGACCGGCTCGTCTATTTGGTGGAAGCCCGCCCCTCGGCCCGGCTCAATCCCGGCCAGCCGGTGGACGTGACGCCGCTGGAGCCGGCCCGGTGACCCTGGCCATCGACGTCCACGGCCTGAACAAGAGCTTCGGCGACAAGCACGTGGTGCAGGACTTTTCCATCCAGGTGGAGCCTGGGCGGATCTGCGGGTTCCTGGGTCCCAACGGCTCGGGAAAGACCACCACCCTGCGGATGCTGTGCGGCCTGCTGACCCCCGACAGCGGCGAGGGGACCTGCCTGGGTCTGGACATCATCGGGGAGGCGGGCGCCATCAAGCGCCAGACCGGCTACATGACCCAGAAGTTCTCGCTCTATGAGGACCTGACCCTGGAGGAGAACCTGATGTTCTCCGCCCGCGTCCACGACCTGGACCGCCGCAAGGACCGGGTGGCCCACGCCCTGGAGCGCCTGGGCCTGATCGAGCGGCGAAGTCAGTTGGCGGGCACGCTCTCGGGGGGCTGGAAGCAGCGGCTGGCCCTGGCCACCGCCACATTGCACGAGCCCAAGCTACTGCTGCTGGACGAGCCCACCGCCGGGGTCGATCCCAAGGCGCGGCGCACCTTCTGGGACGAGATCCACGCGCTCAGCGCCGAGGGCCTGACGGTCCTTGTTTCCACCCACTACATGGACGAGGCCGAGCGCTGTCATGAGATCGCCTACATCGCCTATGGCCGGCTGATCGCCCGGGGCACGGCGGAGCAGGTGATCGGCCGCTCCAACCTCGTCACCTTCAACGGTGAGGGCCAGGGCATCGACCGACTGTCGGCGGAACTGGCCAAGCGCCCCGGGGTCGAGATGGCCGCCCCCTTCGGCGCCTCCCTGCACGTCAGCGGCGCCGATCGCACGGCGCTGGAAGCCGCTATCGCCCCCTATCGCCGCGCGCCCTACCGCTGGACCGAGGTGGAGCCGACCCTGGAGGACGTCTTCATCCAGCTGATGGAAGGCTCGGAGGACAACTTCCGATGACCCTTCTTCGCCGAGGCTCCGAAGGGCAAGCCCCTCCACCCGGCCCCGCCCTGCGAAGCGGCGCCCGCCGCGAAGCAGGGTTTTCCCTCACCCGGGTCTGGGCGGTGCTGATCAAGGAGTTCAAGCAGCTCACCCGCGACCGGCTGACCTACGCCATGATCCTGGCCCTGCCGGTGATCCAGCTGCTGCTGTTCGGCTACGCCATCAATTCCGAGCCCCGCCACCTGCCCACCGCCGTGCTGGTGCAGGAGGACAGTGTCTTCGCCCGCTCGATCCTCTCGTCCCTGCGCAACAGCGCCTATTTCGACCTCGTGGCCCAGGCCCGCAGCCCCGCCGAGCTGGACGCGCTGATCCGGCGCGGCGAGGTGCAGTTCGCCATCACCATCCCCGGCGACTTCACCCGGCGGGTGGCGCGCGGCGACAAGGCCCAGATCCTGGTGGAGGCCGACGCCACCGATCCCTCGGCCACCGGCCCCGCCGTCGCGGCCCTCGCCGCCCTTCCGACCCAGGCCCTGGTCGGCGACCTCAAGGGCGCCCTGGCCCCACGGGTCCAGGCCAGGCCCGCCTTCGAGGTGGTGGTCCACCGCCGCTACAATCCGGAAGCCGTCACCGCCTACAACATCGTGCCGGGCCTGCTGGGCGTGATCCTCTCCATGACGCTGGTGATGATGACCTCGCTCAGCGTCACCCGCGAGACCGAGCGCGGCACCATGGAAAGCCTGCTGGCCACGCCGGTCGAACCGATCGAGGTGATGATCGGCAAGCTGGCGCCCTACGTCCTGGTGGGCGTCGCCCAGACCGTGATCATCCTGGCTATCGCCAAGCTGCTGTTCCAGGTGCCGATGCTGGGGGGCTGGCTTGGCCTCGCCCTCGGGATCAGCCTATTCATCGTGGGGTCCCTGGCGCTGGGCTTCCTGATCTCCACGGCGGCGCAGTCGCAGCTGCAGGCCATGCAGATGAGCTTCTTCTACATCCTGCCCTCGATCCTGCTGTCGGGCTTCATGTTCCCCTTCCGCGGCATGCCCGGCTGGGCCCAGGCGCTGGGGGAGGTGATCCCGGTCACCCACTTCCTGCGGGTGGTGCGCGGGGCCCTGCTGAAGGGGCAGGGGCTGGAGGACATGTGGCGCGAACTGGCGGCCCTGCTGGCGTTTGTGTGCGTGGTCACGGCGCTGGCCATGGCCCGCTATCGGCGGACGCTGGATTAGGGTTGGATTGAATTGAGTACCAGATATTGGTATTCTCCAGTCTGGAGGCGCCAATGAGCAAGAACACATCCTTCAGTCTCGGCGAGCACTTCAGCGCCTTCATCGACGCTGAGGTCGCGACAGGCCGGTACGGCTCCGCAAGTGACGTCGTGCGAGCGAGCCTAAGGCTCCTTGAGGAACGCGAGGCGCAGTTGAGCGCACTTCGAGCGGCCCTCATCGCGGGTGAGGAGAGCGGCCCTTCGACACCGTTCGACTTCAACGATTTTATCGCGAAGAAGCGGAGTGACGAGAGCGCTGACTGATGGGCTATGTTCTATCACCCCTGGCTCGCAAGGACCTTGAAGGTATCTGGGCCTATAGCCGAGAGCGGTGGGGCGTAGATCAGGCCGAGCGATATCTGAGGGACATCCAGCGCGGGGTCGAGTCCGCCGCCGCCCATCCTCGCCGTGGTCGCGCCTGCGATGACATTAGCCCGGGCTATTTCAAGCTCGCGGTCGGCTCTCACCTCCTCTTCTACCGGCAGGCCGGACTCGACATCGACGTCGTGCGCATTCTCCACCAGCGCATGGACTTCGACCGCCATCTCTGAGCGCTAGCGGCTTTCATGTCGCAGACACACCGGCGCCGCTTGCCCCGTCACGATTCCCACCCCAACTTGGGATCATGAGTCACCGCCCGACCGGCGCGCCGCCTCCCCGCCTCGTGGCGGTGCTGGGGCCGACAAACACCGGCAAGACCCACCTCGCCGTCGAGCGGATGCTGGGGCACGCCTCGGGCATGATCGGCCTGCCGCTGCGGCTGCTGGCCCGTGAAATCTATGACCGCATCGTCAAGGCCCGCGGCGCCCGGTCGGTGGCCCTGATCACCGGCGAGGAGAAGATCGTCCCGCCGCGCGCCGTCTATTTCGTCTGCACCGTCGAGGCCATGCCGCTCAGCCGCGAGGTCGAGTTCCTGGCGGTGGACGAGATCCAGCTCTGCGCCGACCCCGAGCGCGGCCACGTCTTCACCCACCGGCTGCTGCATGCGCGGGGCACCTACGAGACCATGCTGATGGGGGCGGGCACCATGGCGCCGCTGATCCGACGGCTGTTGCCGGGCGCCGAGATCGTCACCCGCGAACGGTTCTCCAGCCTGACCTATGCGGGACCCAAGAAGCTGACCCGCCTGCCGCGCCGCTCGGCCGTCGTCGCCTTCTCCGCCGACCAGGTCTACGCCATCGCCGAGCTGATCCGCCGCCAGCGCGGCGGGGCCGCCGTGGTGATGGGCTCCCTCAGCCCCCGAACCCGCAACGCCCAGGTGGCGCTCTACCAGTCGGGCGAGGTGGACTTCCTGGTGGCCACCGACGCCATCGGCATGGGTCTGAACATGGACGTCGACCACGTCGCCTTCGCCGGCCTGCGGAAGTTCGACGGCAAGCGGACGCGGTTCCTGCATCCGCAGGAGGTGGGCCAGATCGCCGGCCGGGCCGGCCGCTTCCGCACCGACGGAACCTTTGGCGTCACCGGCGAGTGCGAGGACATGGACGCTGATCTGGTGGACGCCGTGCAGGAGCACCAGTTCCAGCCGGTGGCGGCGGCCGAATGGCGCAACGCCAAGCTGGATTTCTCGTCGCTCGCCAACCTGATGAAGTCGCTCGCCGCCCCGCCCACCTTCGACGTGCTGAAGGCCTCGGCCGAGAGCCTGGACGAGGTGACCCTGCGCCAGCTGGCGGGCGACCCGGACATCGCCGACCGGGCCCGCGACAAGCCCTCCCTGGCGCGCCTGTGGGACGTCTGCCAGACGCCGGACTTCCGCAAGGTGGGCCACGAGGAGCACCTGCGACTGACGCGGGACTTCTTCCAGTATCTCACCAGCCGCAACCGCCGGATTCCCGAGGACTGGATCGCCGGCCAGTACCGCCATCTGGACCGCAACGACGGGGAGATCGACACGCTCTCGGCGCGCCTGGCCAGTGTCCGGACCCTGGCCTATGTCGCCAACCGCCCCGACTGGCTGACAGACGCCGGCGCCTGGCAGGCCAAGACCCGGGTGCTGGAGGACAAGCTCTCCGACACCCTGCACGAGAAGCTGATGGCCCGCTTCGTGGACCGCCGGACCAGCGCCCTGATGCGCGGGTTGCGGGTTCGCGAGGACATGCTGGCGGGCGTCGCCGAGGACGGCACGGTCACCGTCGAGGGCCACTATGTCGGCAAGCTGCGGGGCGTGACCTTCGAGGCCGAGCACGGCGCCTCGGTGCTGGAGGAAAAGGCCCTGCGCGCGGCCGCCACCCAGGCCGTCGGCCCGGAGATCAACAAGCGGCTGGGCCAACTGGCCGGCGAGGCGGACGGCGCCTTCGGCCTGACGCCCCAGGGCCTGGTGCTTTGGCGAGGTCAGGCGGCCGGCGCGATTTCCGGCGGCGCCCCCTTCGCGCCCCGCGTGCGGCTGCTGGGAGAGCTGGGCAATCCCGCCGCCCGTGAGCGGGCCACCCGGCGGCTGGAAGCCTTCCTCGCCGCGGAGGCGGTGCGCCGACTGGGCGCCCTGCGCAGGCTGGAAACCGGGATGGTGGAGGGCAAGATTAAGGGGCTGGCCCGGGGCCTCGCCTATCGGCTGATCGAGGCCGGCGGCGTGCTGGACCGCACCCTGGTCCGCGCCGAGGCCAAGGCGTTGAGCCAGGTGGAGCGCCGGGCGCTGAAGGGCCTGGGCATCCGGCTGGGCCACTTCACCCTCTACCTGCCGGCCCTGCTGCGACCCGACGCCTTGAGCTTCGTCCAGGGCTTCGCCGACCGCGCCTGGCGCCCCCCGACGCATGTGATCAGCCAGCTTCCCGACCCGCCCCCCGCCGCCACGGCCCTGTCCGCCTTTGGTCTGCGCGCCGTGGGTCGGTTGGCCGTGCCCGTCGAGGCCCTGGAGCGGATGGACGACCTTATGCGGGCTGGAAAGCCTGGCCAACTCACAGACGCCGACCGCGAGGTGCTGGGCTGGAGCACGCAGGAAACCAAGGAGATCCTCAGGGCCCTGGGCTTTGCGCCCACCACCCGGGAGAAGCCCGGTGAGGACATGGTCTGGCGCCGCCGGGGCGAGGCGCCCACGATCAAGCCCAGCCCGCCCTCGCCGACCTCGCCCTTCTCGGCCCTGGCCGCCCTGAAGGACAAGCCCGCCCCCGCCCGCCGCCCGCGCCGCCGCCGCAAAGCGAAGGCCGCGAACCCATGAGCGAGACGGGCTGCCGCGCCGATGTCTGGCTGTGGCGGGCGCGGTTCTTCAAGACCCGCTCGCTGGCCGCCAAGTTCCTGGACGAGGGCAAGGTCCGTCTGACCCGCGCCGGCGCCGAGACCCGGATCGACAAGTGCGCGCGGCCGGTGAAGGTGGGCGACCATCTGGTCTTCGCGGTCAGCGGCAAGCTGATCGCCGTGGCGGTGGAAGGGCTCGGCGAACGGCGGGGCCCCCCGGCCGAGGCGCGGGCCTTATACTCAGCCTTGGGATGACCCTACCCTCTCCCCTTGGAAGGGGAGAGGAAGTTGATCACGTCGACTTGCGCACCAGATCCCGCGCCGCCACCAGCAGGACCGGGGTCCAGCTCAGGATCAGGGCATAGGTCATCAGGGCCGCGCGGCTGTTGTCGATGGCCGCGAAGGCCGTGCCCACCATCGGCAGGAGCAGCAGCATGGCCAGGATCGGCCGCCGGTCGGCCATGCAGATCCGCGACAGCAGGAAGGCGTGGAGCGCCAGGCCCGCGAACTTGATCCAGACGCCCGCGCTCGACCACGCCAGCAGGTCGGTCGAACCGTCCAGATCCTGAGTGATCCGCAGGAGGGTGAGGGTTTCCAGATAATCGCCGGCCAGCGCCACCAGGGCCACGCCGATGGTGGCCATCACCAGGGGCCGCCGGAAACTCAGGCCCAGGAACATCGCCGCGCAGATTTCGAAGGCGGTGTAGGCGGGGATATAGGCCTGCACATCGAAGCGGTTCACCGCATCCATGGCCGTGACGATGGGCGCGCGGCAGGCGTTCGGGCCGAACGCCTTCAGAACCTGTTCCAGGGTGCGGGCCAGCTCGAACTCGACCACCTTGCCCGGCGCCCAGCACGCCCCGGCGGCGGCCACCTCCGGCAGCATCTGGAAGGCGATGGTGATCGCCACGGTGACCAGGCCGGTCAGGACGGTGAGGCCCGCCCACAGCCGGTGAGAACGCGTTTCCATGGCTTCCCCCTTGGACGTGCGCGAGCTTAGCGGCCACACCTCCATTGTCGATGCGGTCCCTTGTGGCCTAGCCTCTCCTTCCGACCCCGGAGGAAAGCATGCCCAAAACCGTCGCCCCGCTTCTGGGAGCTCTGCTCAGCCTCGCCAGCGTCACGGCCTTCGCCGCCCCGGCCCAGGAGAGCCGCGCGGTCGCCGGTCTGGCCGCCCCGGCCGAGATCCGCGTCGATACCTGGGGCATCGCGCACATCTATGCCGGCAGCGTTCGCGACGCCTTCTTCCTGCAGGGCTACAACGTCGCCCGCGACCGGCTCTGGCAGATCGACCTGTGGCGCAAGCGCGGCCTGGGCCTGCTGTCGAAGGACTTCGGCCCCACCTACGTGTCCCAGGACCGCGCCGCCCGCCTGTTCCTCTATCGCGGCGACATGGCCAAGGAATGGGCGGCCTATGGTCCCGGCGCGCAGGACAACACCAGCGCCTGGGCGGCGGGCGTCAACGCCTTCGTCGACGAAATCATCGCCGGCAAGCGGCCCCTGCCCCTGGAGTTCAGGATCGCAGGCTCGGCGCCCGACCGCTGGAGCGCCGAAGACGTGGTCCGCATCCGCAGCCACGGCCTGACCCGCAACGTGCCCAATGAGGTGGGCCGCGCCCAGATCGCCTGCAAGGCGGACCTGGCCGCCGCCCGCCTCTACCGCTTCATCGAGCCCAAATGGACCACCAAGGTCCCCGACGGCCTCGATCCCTGTTCCATCCCCGCCGACGTCCTGGCCGACTACCAGCTGGCCGGCGCCGGTGTGAAGTTCTCCGGACCGCCGGAGCAGCGGGCCGCGCTGGAGGTTCCCCCCGAGGCGATCGGGTCGAACAACTGGACGGTCTCCGGCTCACGCACCGCCACGGGCCGGCCAATCCTGGCCAATGATCCGCATCGGGAGCATGGCGCGCCGGGCCTGCGTTACATCGTGCATCTGAACGCGCCGGGCTTCTCGGTGATCGGGGCCGGGGAGCCCGCCCTGCCCGGCGTCTCCATCGGCCACAACGGCAAGATCGCCTTTGGCCTGACCATCTTCCCGGTCGATCAGGAGGACCTCTACGTCTACGAAACCAAGGGCGACCAGTACCGCTACGGCGACGGCTGGGAGGCCATGACCGTGGTGAAGGACGCCATCCCGGTGAAAGGCGAGGCCGCGCCGCGCGCCGTGACCTTGCGCTTCACCCGCCACGGGCCGGTGCTGAAGGCGACCGAGGGCAGGGCCTTCGCCATCCGCACGGTGTGGAGCCAGCCGGGAACCTCGGCCTATTTCGGCTCCACAGGCTATATGCAGGCCCAGGACTGGCCGAGCTTCAAGGCGGCCCTGGCCGGCTGGGGCGCGCCCTCTGAAAATCAGGTCTATGCCGACACCTCGGGCCATATCGGCTGGGTGGCCGCCGGCATGGTCCCGGCGCGGCCCAACTGGGACGGGCTGATGCCGGTGCCCGGCGACGGGCGCTATGAATGGAAAGGCTTTCTGAAGCCCGACGACCTGCCCAGCCAGGCCGATCCCAAGAAGGGCTGGTTCGCCTCGGCCAACCAGATGAACCTCCCCGCCGACTACCCTGTCGCCGAGCGCAAGGTCGGGTTCGAATGGTCCAACGCCGCGCGCTTCCTGCGCGTGGACGAGGTGCTCGCCGCCAATCCGAAACTGACCGTGGCCGACGCCATGGCCCTGCAGGCCGATCCCTACGACATCACCTCACGGCGGCTGATCGCCGTCCTCGCGCCACTGAAGACCGACGACCCCAAGCTCTCCAGCGCGCTGGCCCTGCTGCGCGGCTGGGACCATCGCACCTCGGCCGACAGCGCCGGCGCGGCCCTGTTCGAAGTCTGGACCGGCAAGCATCTGGGCCGGGCCGTGGTCGCCGCGGCGACGCCCAAGGCCGTCCATGGCGTCATCGGCAATGGCGACCTGGCCGCGGTCATGGCGCTGCTGGAAAACCCCGACGCCACACTGCCCACGGCCACCCGTGACGCGGTGCTGGCGTCGAGCCTGCTGGCGGCCTTTGACGAGGTCTCCACGCGGCTCGGCCCCGATCCGAAAAACTGGGCCTGGGGCGGGCTGCACCACGCCCGTCTGGAGCATGCCCTGACCCCGCTGGCTGACGCGGCCACCAAGCCGCTGCTGGCGGCGGGCCCGACGCCGATGGGCGGGACCAGCCTGTCGCCGATGGCCGCGACCTGGCGGCCGGACGACTTCCGCGTCGTGGCCGGGGCGTCGTTCCGCATGGTTCTGGACGTCGGCGCCTGGGACAACAGCATGACCATCAACACGCCCGGCCAGTCTGGCGATCCGGAGAGCCCCCACTACCGGGACCTGTTCCCGAAGTGGGTGAAGGGTGAGTACGTGCCGCTGGTCTATTCGCGAAAGGCGGTGGAGGCCGCGACCGAAACCGTGATCTCGCTCACACCTGCGCCATGAGCCTATCGGCGGCCTCAGATATCCTGCGGGCTGGCGGCATTGACAATTGGGGGTCTGACCGGGAAAACCCGCGCTCTAGATCCGCCGGAGTTCCCAGTGACCTACATCGTCACCGACGCCTGTATCAAATGTAAGTTCATGGACTGCGTGGAGGTGTGTCCGGTGGACTGCTTCTACGAGGGCGAGAACTTCCTGGCGATCAATCCGGACGAGTGCATCGACTGTGGCGTCTGCGAACCTGAGTGCCCGGTGGACGCCATCAAGCCGGACACCGAGGACACGCCGGACTCCAAGTGGCTGAAGATCAACACCGACTACGCCAAGATCTGGCCCAATATCACGGTGAAGGGCGAGCCGCCGGCTGACGCCGAGGCCTTCGAGCGCGAGACCGGTAAGTTCGAAAAGTATTTCAGCGAAAAGCCCGGCCGCGGCTCCTGAGCCCCCTCGCGCCAGGGGCGCAAGCCTTTCTTTCGGCTGATTTTTATGCTAGGGTGACAATGACGTGGCGAGAAGCGTTTCGCGCCTGCCATGTCGTTTTTGCAGAAGAGCCGTCCCGGCGCATACGCCTTGAACAGGCGAAGGGTGTCCTAGAGGTCTATTCCGTTCTCAAGAATGTTGTCAGCCGCGCATTTCGCGGAGGGACATCTTTCGCCTTGGGCTCTTGGAAAAACCTGGATGCGTCGATGGGATTGGACGAGGTCGAAAGGACTTAGCTGATGAGCAAGACTGGTCTGGATTTCTCGGTTGGCGATCACGTCGTCTATCCGGCCCACGGGGTCGGTCAGGTACAGGGGATCGAAACTCAGGAAGTGGCCGGCTACTCGCTCGAAGTCTATGTGATCACCTTCGACCACGAGAAGATGACCCTGCGCGTTCCGACCGCCAAGGCCCGCACCGCCGGCCTGCGTTCGCTGGCCGAGGGCAATGTCGTCAGCCAGGCGCTCACCACCCTGAAGGGCCGTGCGCGGGTGAAGCGCACCATGTGGTCGCGTCGCGCCCAGGAATACGAAGCCAAGATCAATTCCGGCGACCTGATCTCCATCGCCGAGGTGGTCCGCGACCTGCACCGCGCCGAGAACCAGCCCGAACAGTCCTATTCCGAACGCCAGCTCTATGAGTCGGCCCTGGACCGCATGGCCCGCGAAGTCGCCGCCATCGAGCAGATCGACCGTGACGCCGCCATCGGCATCCTCAACAAGAACCTGATCAAGGCCGTCGCCGCCTAACGGCTCCGATCACCTGCGATCTTCGAGACGCCCGGCCCGCAACGGCCGGGCGTTTTCGTTTGGGCTACTCGCCCCTCCCTCCAGCCGGTCGTCGCCCAAGGTCTTGCGCCACGCGGCGTAATCGGGAAGATCCCCCCGTGACGCCGCGGCGGGGCAGGAGTGCGCGATGAAACCTGTTCTGGGCCTGGCCGTAGCCGCCACCCTCGCCGGATGCGCTCACGCCGACCCCATCAGCTACCGTGACCTGCTGGCCCGCGAGCGCCCCCATGCCGACGCCAGGATCGCCTATGGCGCCCTGCCCCTACAGTTCGGGGAGCTGTGGCTGCCCAAGGGCAAAGGCCCCTACCCCCTGGTGGTGATGATCCACGGCGGCTGCTGGCTGGCCGACCTGCCAGGGACCGAGCTGATGGACTATGTGTCAGGTGACCTGCGCGCCGACGGGATCGCGGTCTGGAACCTGGAATACCGCCGCATCGGCCACGAGGGCGGCGGCTATCCCGGCACCTTCCAGGACGTGGCGGCCGGCGCCGACCATGTTCGCGAGTTGGCCAAGACCTATCCGCTGGATCTCAAGCACGTGGTCTTCGCCGGCCACTCGGCGGGCGGCCATCTGGCGCTGTGGGCCAGCAAGGCCAGCCCTCTACGCGGGGAAGGCCCCTTCCTGCCGCGCGGCGCGGTCAGCCTGGCCGGGATCATCGACCTGGCCGCCTATCGCGAGACCGGCCCCGACGCCTGCGGCGGCCCCGGCACGATCGACGCCCTGACCGGAGCGCTGTTCCGAAGGACCCAGGATCTTTATGGCGGGCTTTCGCCGGCCGCCATGCTGCCGCTCGGCGTGCCGCAGGCGGTGATCTCCGGGGATCTCGACCCCATCGTCCCGTCCCGCTTCGGCGCGGCCTATGCGGCGTCGGCCAAGGCCGCGGGCGACCCGGTGACCGAGCTGAACCTGAAGGGCGCCGGCCACTTCGAGCTGATCGACCCGGCCGCGCCCGCCTGGACGCTCATCAAGGGCGAGATCAAATCCCTGCTGGATTGACGTTGGGTCCCGCTTGACGCGCCGGCCTCTCGCCGAAATGGTCGCGCCAACGACTTAAGGGAGATGCGCCATGAAACTCTACGACTCGATCGGCCCCAATCCGCACGTGGTGCGCATGTTCATCGCCGAGAAGGGCATGACCATCCCGACCCAGAAGGTCGACCTGATGGCCGGCGAAAACCGCAAGCCGCCCTATAATGAAGCCGTCAACACCGCCGGCCAGATCCCGGCCCTGGAGTTGGATAACGGCCACAAGGTCTGCGAAATCCTGCCGATCTGCGAGTACCTGGAAGAGGTTCAGCCCTCCCCGCCGCTGATCGGCGCCAATGCCGAGGAGCGGGCCGAGACCCGCATGTGGACCCGCCGTATCGACCTCAACATCTGCGAGCCCATGGCCAACGGCTTCCGCGCCGCCGAGGGCCGCCCGCTGTTCGAGAGCCGCATGAAGCTGGTGGGCGCCGAGGGCGCCGCCGACCTGAAGGCCATCGCCAAGGACCGCCTGCTCTGGCTCGATGGCCAGATGAGCGGCGACTATGTGTGCGGCGGCCGCTTCACCCTGGCCGATATCCTGCTCTACGGCTTCCTGACCTTCGGGGCGACCGTGGGCCAGCCGGTCCCCGACGAGGCCAAGTGGGTCAAGGGCTGGATGGAGCGGGTCAAGGCCCGTCCCAGCAGCGCGGCCTAGAACTCTTCCCAACTTGAACCGGCGGCCGCGGCGCGGCCGCCGCCGAAGGCCTTGGCCAGCCGGGCCTGCCCCTGGGCGACCGGGTTGCGGGCCGGGGTGTGACGATCAGCGCGGGCCAGTTCCGGCCGCGCGGCCGCCCCACCGACCTGGAAGCCACCCACCAGTCGCGCCAGTTCGACGGCCTCGCTGCGCAGGTTCGACGCCGCAGCGGTGGCTTCCTCGACCATGGCGGCGTTCTGTTGGGTCACCTGGTCCATCTGGTTGACGGCGGTGTTGACCTGGGCGAGGCCGGTGGCCTGCTCCTGCGACGACAGGGCGATCTCGGCGATCAGGCCGTCGATCTCGGTGACCCGCTCGACGATCCCCACCAGGGCCTGACCGGTTTCACCCACCAGACGCACCCCCGCCCCCACCTGGGCCGATGAGGCGCTGATCAGGGCCTTGATCTCCTTGGCCGCGTCGGCCGAGCGCTGGGCCAAGGCCCGCACTTCAGACGCCACAACCGCAAAGCCGCGACCGGCCTCCCCGGCCCGCGCCGCCTCGACGCCGGCGTTGAGCGCCAGCAGATTGGTCTGGAAGGCGATCTCGTCGATCACCCCGATGATCTGGCTGATCTTGCCCGAGCTCTGCTCGATCTCGCCCATGGCGGCGACGGCCTCGCGGACCACTTCCCCCGAGCGCTCGGCGTCGGCCTTGGCGGTGGTGGCGGCGCTGAAGGCCTGCTTGGCCCCCTCGGCGCTGCGCTTCACCGTGGCGGTGATCTCGTCGAGGGCGGCGGCGGTCTCCTCCAGGCTGGCGGCCTGCTGCTCGGTGCGCCGCGACAGGTCGTCGGAGGCGCTGGCGATCTCGTCGGCCCCGCCGCGGATGCCGCCGGTGGAGGTGGCGATGGAGGCCATGGCCTCGCGCAGGCTCTCGATGGCCTGGTTGAAGTCGTCCTTGATCTGCTGGTAGCGGCCCTCGAACCGGGCGTCGATGTGGGCGGTCAGGTCGCCCGCGGCGACGCGCTTCAGGCTATCGGCAAGCGCGGTGACGACGGTGTTCTGCTCAACCTCGTTTTGGGCGCGCTCGGCCTCGTTGCGGGACCGCTCCAGCTCGACCTCGGTGACGTCCGTGGCGAACTTGATGACCTTGTAGGGACGTCCGGTCTCGTCCAGCACCGGATTGTAGGACGCCTGGATCCAGCACACCTTGCCGCCCTTGCCGACCCGCTGGAACTTGGCGGCGATGAATTCGCCCTTGTTCAGATCGCGCCAGAAGTCGCGATAGGCCGCGCCGTCCCGCTGGTCGGCAGGCACGAACATGCTGTGGTGGCGCCCCTCGATCTCGGCCGCCGTATAGCCCAGGGCGTTGAGGAAATTGGGATTGGCCCGGAGGATCGTGCCATCGAGCTTGAACTCGATCACCGCCTGCGAGCGTTCCATCGCGTTGATCTGGGCCTCGAGCTCCCGGACACGCTGCGCGTCAAGCGCCTTGGCTTGAGCACGACCACTAAACAGCATCCGTCTCCACTCCGCTTTACCATTCAAACCAAGTGCGACATCCCATCGCACTCAAGTCTCTAACACATTCCTAATTGACCCTTCCCGCCGCGCGGCGGCGGCGGCGAGGACCGCCTCCAGCCCGTCGCGCCTGGCCCCTGCGCACTTTGACGCGGCTAACCAAAGCCTAATTGCGTCCTGCGAGAAGCCCACTTAGACGAGCACTGCGCGACCGACTTGCAAGCCCCGCCCTCTGGACTGCCAACCCTATGTCCCTGATACCACTGATTTCCGCCCTGATCGGCGACGCCGAACTTGCGGTTGTGGTGACGGATGGTGAGCTGACGGCGCCAGGCCCGCGCATCCTCTATGTGAACGCGGCCTTCGAACGCATGACCGGCTACGCCGCCCATGAAGTCATCGGCGAGAACCCACGAATGCTCCAGGGCCCTGCCACCAGCCTGGCGGCGAGGAAGCGGTTGGCCCGGGCGCTGCGCGCCGGGCAACCGCAGCGAATGACGGTGGTAAACTACCGCAAGTCAGGCGAGGCCTATCGGTGCGAGATCGAGGTCTTTCCGTTGCTGACCCCCGCCGGCGAGCCCTTTGCCGCCGTCGCCCTGGAGCGCGAGGTCCCTCGCCGCCCTGGACGGCGATCGGCCGGATAGGCCGGCCCGCGCCTAGTCGGCCGGCGCGGCGACGGGCTCGGTGGTCACTGAACGCGGACCACGCGCCAGCTCCGCCGCCAGCACCTCTCGGTCGAGGTCCCCGTCCCATCGCGCCACCACAAGCGTCGCGACGCCGTTGCCCACCAGGTTGGTCAGCGCCCGGCACTCGCTCATGAACCGGTCGACCCCCACCAGCAGGGCCAGGGCGGCGATGGGAATATCCGGGATCACCGCCAGGGTGGCCGCCAGGGTGATAAAGCCCGCACCGGTGACGCCGCTGGCGCCCTTCGAGGTCAGCATCGCCACCCCCAGCAGGGTCAGTTCCTGGGTGAGCGTGATGTGGGTGTTGGTGGCCTGGGCCAGGAACAGGGTGGCCAGCGTCATGTAGATGTTGGTGCCGTCGAGATTGAAGCTGTAGCCCGCCGGGATCACCAGGCCCGCCGTGGTCTTGCCGGCGCCCAGCCGCTGCATCTTGTCGATCATCTGCGGCAGCACCGATTCCGAGGACGAGGTCCCCAGCACGATCAGCAGTTCCTCGCGGATATAGGCCAGGAACTTCAGGATCGAGAACCCGGACATCCAGGCGATCAGGCCCAGCACCACAAGCACGAACAGCAGGCTGGTGAGGTAGAAGGTCCCCACCAGGGCGGCCAGTTTCACGAGCGCGGCGATCCCGTACTTGCCGATCGTGAAGCCCATGGCCCCGAAGGCGCCGATCGGCGCCAGCTTCACCACGATCTGAATGATGGAGAAGAAGACCTTGGAAATGTCCTCCAGGGCGCCGGCCACCTTGTCGCCGAACTCGCCCAGCCGGGTGCAGGCCAGGCCGGTGATCACCGCGATCACCAGCACCTGCAGCAACTGCCCGTCGGCGAAGGCCCCGAAGAAGGTGTCCGGGATCAGGTTCAGCAGGTAGGTGACCATGTCGGGGCTGTGGTGGGCCTTTTCGACATAGTCGGCGGCGATCTTCGGATCGAGGCTGGCCGGATCGACATTGAAGCCGACGCCGGGCTGAACCAGCTTGCCCACCACCAGCCCGATGACCAGGGCGATGGTGGAGACCACTTCGAAGTAGATCAGCGTCTTGGCGCCCAGCCGGCCAAAGGCCTTGATGTCGCTCATCCGCGCCATCCCGGCGGCGATGGTGCAGAAGATCACCGGGGCGATGGCCATCTTGATCAGCTTGATGAAGGCGTCGCCCAGGGGCTTGAGTTGCACGCCGATCTCGGGCCACAGCCAGCCCACCAGCACGCCAAGCGCGATGCCGATGAGCACCTGGACATAGAGCAGCCGGAAATGGCGCAGAGCCCCCATTCGCATCTTCCCTTTCGCCGCCATGCGCGGTTGCGCTATCACCCCACCGGTCTGGCCCGGTAGCTCAGCAGGATAGAGCAGCGCTTTCCTAAAGCGAAGGTCGGGGGTTCGAGTCCCTCCCGGGCCGCCATGACACTGTGCAAACCCTTGCTGGACAACGTTTTCCGCAAGGTTTGACAGCCCGGTTTGACACTTTTTGTTCTCTATCCGTGCCCAAGCGCCGACATCGCGGAACGAGCGAGAAGTTTTTGCTGGGCGCTCTTCGTGTACCGTTCCACTTCTTTCAGGCTAGCGTGACCTGTGATGGATGCGATCTCGAAGACACTGCAGCCAGCTTCTGCCAGTCGCCGCGCCGCAGCCTTCCGAAGGCCATGAGGACTAGAATTCGAGGGAAGCCCCGCCTTTCGAGCACAGTCAGAGAACCAGTTCGAAAAACCTACAGGGCTGAAGGGTTTTCCCTGAGCGGTCATTAGGAAGGTAAGGCTAGCCGACGGAAGATGATCTAACTCGGCCCGCAATTTGGGGTGAATTGGGATGGCGAGCTGCGCGCCCGTCTTTTGCTGCCGCACATTCAAGGCTCGGTCTTCCAAGTGCTGACGACCCATTCGGACAATGTCCGAGCGGCGCTGACCCGAATAAACTGACAGCACCGCTCAAACACAGCTACGCCGGCTACGCGGATACGGCAGAGGCTGCCCCCGGCTAGGTGGGGGCGGGCTGACGCAGACCCAGGGCGTCGATCCGATCCCGCAGGTCGGTCGGCAGTGGCCCCTGGGCCTCGGCCTCCAGGCACTGCTCGAGTTCAGCCCGGTTCTTCACGCCCAGCACCACCGTCGCCACGCCGTCCATGTCGAGGGCATAGCGATGGGCGACCATGGCGGCGTCCAGCCCCTCCGCCGCGCACAGGGCGCGATAGGAGGCTGCCCGGTGATAGTCGGCCATCTCCGGGTGGCTATCCTTCAAAGATCGATCAATGGCGCTGGTCAGGGCCCCGGCCTGGACGGCGCGGATGCCCATGACCGCGACATCCCGGGCGACGGCTTCAGCGAGAATGTCACGAGGACGGGCAGGCTCGGCGAACCTGCGGATGGCACCGGCGGAATCCATCAGGTTGGTGATCACCTGGACCAGGTCCGGCCTTTGCTCATGCGACAGGGCCCTGATGATCGTCTCGGGAATACCCACTCCGGTGATCCCCCAGGCCCCAATCCGGCCGCGCCGCTTCAGGTCCTCAAAGGCCGGGATCACCTCTTCGACGTAGAGTGACCAGGGCGTGGCGAACCGGCCGCGGAACTCATTGCCGAAGGCATAGACCGCGTCGTCCTCGCAGATATTGCTGTGCAGGAAGAGGACATCGACCCGCTCCAGCCCCATGCCCGCCAGGCTGGCGTCCAGCGATGCCTCAAGAATGGCGGCGGCGGTTCCCCTGTCCGGTTCGCCCAACTGGCATTTGGTGGTGATACGAACCCCGGCCGGCAATATCCCGCCAAACGCCGAAGCGATCACCGCTTCGCAATTGCCGTAACTCGGGGCGGTGTCGATCAGGTCGATGCCGGCGTCGATGGCCGCGTGCAGGGTTTTCACCGCCTCATCGGCACTGGTCTCACCCCAGATCGCCCCAAGGCCACCCCCGCCCAGCGTCAGCCGGCTGACGGGCCCCAAAAGACCAAGATCCGCTTTGCGCATGACGCCTTCTCTCCAAAGTCCTGGTCACCGAGCCCGCCCCGGGTTGGGGCCGGTCTCGTTCAACCGCCCGCAGTAAATTGCGACCTGTTCCTGCCGACCGCACCCGCATAGAAGGCCCGGATACGCGGGATATCGGCATCGATGTCGCCCGTCGGGTGGAAGACCGCAGGCACACTTATGGTCCTGGTGCGGGTTTGTCAGGTTAAGTCGGCCGAACTCCAAAGGCCCCCTCCCCGGCGCGGAGATCACGCAGCGGCGGTTGCCGCCGCCCACGTCCGATGCGCCTCGGCCCGGAACCGGCGGAGGGTCGGTCGGCGGATCAGGTGAGGCTGGAGATTGAAGACGTTGTAGACAGCGGCGTGAGTGGCGAGGAATCTCTGGGCTGAGGCCTTGGATTTGAATTTCTGCTGCTTTCGCTCCCGTCGCCGGATCGGCAGATGCGAGTTCTCAGCGCGATTATTCTCCCGCATCCCGCCAGGTCGGTGACGACCCGCCAGGCCCAGATCCCGGGCCGCGGCACGGTAGGACGCCAGCTTGTCCGTGACGATCGCCTCGGGGTGGACACAGTAGTTCTTGAGCAATTTCCTCAGCAGCTTCCACGCCGCCGCCTTGTTGCGGCGCTCCTGGACCAGCATGTCCAGCACCTCTCCCTCATCATCGACGGCCCGCCACAGGAACATTCGCCGTCCGCCGATCTTCACGACCATCTCGTCCAGATGCCATCGACCTGTCGGCCTGGGTCGGGAGCGCCGCAGATTATGCGCGAACTGGCGGCCGAACTTCAGCGTCCAGCACCGGATCGTCTCGTAACTGACCTCGATCCCCCGTTGGGCGAGGAGTTCCTCGACGTCCCGAAAGCTCAGGGTGAACCTGAAATACAACCACACTGCATGGCGGATGACATCAGCCGGGAACCGGTGGCGCTTGTAGGATATCGGCTTCAAGTGCGTCCCCTCGCTACGGCTGTGGCGCCGCTAGCGGAGAGGCACTGTCAGGTTAAGTCCACCGCGCCGCAGAAGCCTCTTCCCCCGCTTGGATGTCACAATGCGGCGGTCGCAGCCGCCCACGTCCGATGGGCCTCGGCCCGGAAGAGGCGGAGGGTCGGTCGGCGGATCAGGTGGGGCTGGAGGTTGAAGACGTTATAGACGGCGGCGTGGGTGGCGAGAAACTTCTGAGCCGACGCCCTGGACTTGAACTTCTGCTGCTTTCGCTCCCGCCGGCGGATCGGCAGATGGGAGTTTTCGGCCCGATTGTTCTCGCGCATTCCTCCCGGTCTATGTCGCGCCGTTAGGCCCAGATCTCGGGCCGCAGCGCGATACGAAGCCAGCCTGTCGGTCACGATCGCCTCGGGTCGGACACCCTGGTTTTTCAGCAGTTTCCGTAGCAGCTTAAGGGCTGCGCCCTTGTTTCGTCGCTCCTGGACCAGCATGTCGAGGACCTCGCCTTCATCGTCCACGGCCCGCCAGAGGAACATCCTCTTGCCGCCAATCTTCACGACCATTTCGTCGAGATGCCAGCGCGCGGTCGGCTTGGATCTTGTCCGTCTGAGATTGTGGGCGAACTGCCGGCCGAACTTCAGGGTCCAACACCTGATCGTCTCGTAGCTGACCTCCACACCCCGCTGGGCCATCAACTCTTCGACGTCCCGCAGGCTGAGCGTGAACCGGAAATACAGCCACACCGCATGCCGGATGACCTCCGGCGGGTACCGGTGGCGTTTGTAAGAAATCAGCTTCACGAGGTGCATCCTCCGACTGGCGTCACGCCACTACCGGAGACAAGTTGACCTTAAACTGACAGCACCTCCGGCGGCGCCCCATCGTCCGAGCCCCATGGACTTGGCGACCGCCGTTCGTATGGCGCTTAGGCCTGGAGCCGTCATCGGATAGTCGAACGGCAACCCCCATTTCGCACGATAGGCCGCAGGTATCAGGCTCGGGCACGCGAGATGGCGCGTGAACATCTTGTAGGGCTCGGCATCCAATCGCCACAAGGGCAAGATCATTTGCCTTAGAAACTGGCCAATTGGACTATATCCCCGGATACAGACTCACGCGATATGCTCAGCGTCTATTGGGGCCTTATTATCCGAACCGGATTCTCCCTATAGGAGTATTTAGATTTTCGGAAAACTCTCGGTTGCTCAGCTGATAATAGTCAATCGGTTGCAAGGCGACCTCCGCTATGGGTGCGGCATCCGAGCGCCTGGCAGAACAGCCCGAGGTAGCGATCTCCGCGCCCAGGCGCGGAGGCGGTGTAGAAGCGGGGGTTCAAATCCGATGTCATTGGTCGTGGAGGAAAAGCCCATATGCCGATCGGCCCTGGGCCAGATTCTCCTCGATTGTCGTGGCCAGGGGCAACCACGCTTCGCCTCGACGATGGAAGAGGCCATCGATGAGATCTCGGTCGCCAGACCGAGCGTCACTCTGGTCGACCTGTTCACCGCGAACTATGATTTTCAGAAGCTGAAGCAACTCGTCGCTCACGCCAAACCGGGCATGGTGATCGTCGTTGATGACCGCGTGACTCCAGCCTTTGCCAGTCTTGCGAAGTGGGCGGGCGCGGCGGGCTATCTGACCAAGGACCTCGACGTGGAGGGGTTCAAGCACGCAATCACCACCGTGATCGATGGCGGCGTCAATTTCCCCGCCGAACCCTCGAAGTCTTCAAACGGCCAAACCCAACCTGCGACCCGAGGGCTGTCGGCGCGTCAGCTTGAAGTCCTTGGGCAACTGGCTCTGGGGAAATCGAACCAGGAGATCGCTGAGGCTCTAGAAATCTCCACCGGGACGGTTAAGACCCATGTCCACACCGTCCTGACGCTGATCGGCGCGCGAAATCGGACCCATGCGGCATTGATCGCCGGAAGATCCCACGGCCCCTCCATCGTGCGATAGCGGACCTCGCCAACGTCTGAGCCCACCGCCGATTGCGGACCTTCTGGTACCCGCGCACGCTGGCGTGGGCCCCCGCTGGCTCTATCAGGGTAACGACCGCCGGCCGAAGAGGCCCCTCCCTCACGCTTCCGATCAAACAGCGAAGGTCGCAGCCACCCTCGTCTGACGGGCGACGGCCCGGAGGTGGCATAGGGTCTGTCGGCGGATGAGGAGCGGGAGGTTGAACACATTGTAGACGGCGGCATGGGTGGCCAGGAACTTCTGGGTCGAACCTCTTGCGCACATGGGACTGGCGCGGCTCGGGCATGACCCTGATCAGATTGGCGATGGTGCGGGCCTCGGCGGCCGCCTGCGCTAGCCGGGCGCGCGCAGGATAGCGATGGCTGGCGCGCCGGTGGCCGGGTCCGTCAATTGCGGAGTGCTGGTGATCGACTCCAGGTCCTTGGATAGTCGGTCCAGGTCCGTGCCGAGCGACGAAGGCGGCTCGGCCTCGACCTCCCGACGCAGCGCCTCAAGCTGGCCGACCCCGCAGTCGAGGCCTTTCACGGCTTGCGCCTCGCCGCGCAGGATGGCCTCGCAGCGGTCCAGTGCGTTCCTGGGCTGGGCTATGGCGGTGCGGGCCCCGGCGCTGGACGGCACGTTCGCCACCGCCAGGGTCCCGCGCTGAGGCGTGAGGCTCTCCACCCGCACCGAGGCGCGCGTCACCGCCCCGGCGACCTGGTCGACCAGGATGTCAGGGTTCGGCGGCCCGGCGCGTGTTGGGCCGGCCGCCAGGATGAGGGTCGCGGCGGCGATGAGGATCGTGGCGCGCATCCTATCCTCAGCGCGCCGTTACGATGGTCTGCACGTTCGCCTGCATCACCGAGACGTTGGTCACCCCGGTCAGGGTGATCCCGCCCGCCACGGTGGAGGTCCCGTCCTGAACGATGGCGTAGGCGAGCCCGGAGCCGGTCTGGGTCAGCGAGGCGGTGTTGGTGTTCCCTGTCTGGGCGATGGAGCCGATCAGGTTCGAGCCGGTCTGGGTGAGGTCGGCGGAGTTGGCCTCGCCGGTCTGTTCAAGCTGGCCGAGGTTGCCCGAGCCGTTCTGGTAGAGGCTGGCGAAGTTACCGGTGAGGCCCGACGATAGGCCGTCCTGGAGGATCGCGGCGGTGTTGGCGTTGCCGTCCTGGCCGACCTCGGCATAGGCGCCGTCTGAGCCCTGCTGGATCGACGCGTTGTTAAGCGAGCCGTCCTGGGCGATGACCGCGCCGTAGCCGCTGGCGGGGCCGGCGCCGGTCAGCCGCGCCAGGAACCCGGCGGGCAGCAGCGATCCGGAGCCCAGCGTGGTAGCGCCGTTCGCCTGGGACTGGCCGATGGAGGCCTGGTTGCGGTCGCCGTCCTGGCCGATGTAGGCGACCTGGTCCGCGCCGCCCGTCTGGACGATGCTCGCGACATTGGGCTCGGCCGAGCCGATCTGCAGGATGCTGGCGGTGGCGTCGTCGCCGCCCTGGTCGACACAGGCCGCGCCGTTCGCCTGGCTGGTCTGATCGACCGTAGCCTGGGCGTTGCCGCCTTCCTGGGCGATGGCGGCGAGGTTGCCGGCCCCGGTCAGGCAGGCCGCCGCGGCCGGTGTTGTGCAGGCCAGTACGATCGCGGCGCCGGGGGCGACGACGAAGCGTCTGATGACGTCGATGCCGATCATCTTGTGCGTCTACCTTTCCTGAACCCTGCCGGGGCGGCCCCCCCCGCACCGCCCCGGCCCCGCGGGCCGTCCTACTGCCTGACGGTCGCGGTGTTGTTGTCGCCGGCCTGGGTGATCGTGCTGGTTCCGCCCACCGTGCTCTGGATCAGGGTTGCGACATTGACGCGCCCCGACTGGCTGATGGTGCTGGTGCTGGCGTTGGTTCCGCCCTGAGTCACGGCAATGGTGTTGAAGTCGCCGTCCTGGTCGATATCGCTGGCGTTGCCGTCGACGTTTTCCTGCAGGACGGTGACCGACCCGAAGGCGCCCGTGCCGGTGATGCTGCTGGTGTTCCCGTCGCTCGACTGGGTGACGTCGGTGGCGACCGAATTCCCAGTCCGGTCGTAGGTGGAGATGTTGTCGGTCCCGGACTGGATCATGGTCGTACTCGAGGAGTTGCCGGTCTGGCTGATGCTTGCCAGTGAGCGGGACCCCGATTGCTCGATGGTGACAGTGTTGTTGTTCCCCGTCTGGGTGACCGTGGCGTCCGCGCCGGTGAGCGACACCGCCTGGCTCTGGGATACGGTCGCGCCGTTTCCGGCGCCGGTCTGGGTGACCGCCGCGTTCTGGGCCTCGGCGCCGCCGTTGCCGCTCTGGTCGACCGTGACCGTGTTGGCGCCGACTCCCGTGGAGACCTGGGTGATGCTGGAGATAGCCAGGACCCCGGCCTGGGTGACGTTGGTCACGTTGTTGCCGGTGTCGCCGCCCGACTGGCTTACCGTCGCCGAGGCGCGGGTCGAGCCGGAGAGCTGGTCGATGGTCGAGTGGTTGGTCAGGCCGCCGGCCTGGGTGACGCTGGCCACGCCGTGGGTCGCCGAGAGGTTCGTCCCCGACTGGGTGATGGACGACGTGCCCCGCGTGCCGGCCGTCTGGTTGACGGTGGCGTCGTTGTAGTCGCCCGGCTGGGTCACGGTAGAGGTATTGGCCGCCAGCGCCGCGGAGGCCCCGAAGCCGAGCGCCAGGGCCGAGACGGCGCCGAGCGCGATGTTTCTGATGGTCATGGTCCGAACTCCTTCGGGGTGGTCTGGTGGACGGGACAGCCGCGAAGCCGCCCGTCCGCCACGCGGCTATTGCCGCACTGTCGCGGTGTTGTGATCACCCGCCTGGGTGATCGTGCTGGTTCCGCCGACCACGCTCTGGGTGACGGTCGCCAGGTTATAGTTGCCGGCCTGAGCGATGACGCTCGTGCTGGCGGCCAGCAGCGCGTTCTGGGTCAGGAAGATGGTGTTGTCGTTGCCATCCTGATCGATGTCGCTCGAGTTGCCGTTGCTGGTCTCCTGCAGCAGGGAGATGGTGTTGGTGCTGCCGGAACCGGTGATGGTGCTGATGTTGCCGTCGCTCGCCTGGATCACCGAGATCAGGTCGCCGTTGCCGACCCGAACGGAGGTGGCGATGTTGTTGGCGCCGGTCTGGATGACCGTCTCGCTTGCATTGTCGCCCGTCCGGCTGATGGTCGCCAGGTTCTCCTCGCCGCCCTGGAGGACGAGGGCGCTGTTGGCGTCGCCGACCTGGGTGACGGACGTATCCGCCCCGTCCAGCGACAGGGTCTGGGTCTGGGCTATCGTGACCCCGTTGCCCGCCCCGGTCTGTGACACGAGCGCGTTCTGGTCTTCGACGCCGTCGTTGTTGCTCTGGTTGACGGAGACATGGTTCTGGCCCGCGCCCGTCGAAACCTGCGTCACACTGGCGACGGCGTCGGCGTCGTCCTGGGTGATTTCGGACAGGTTGTTGCCGGATCCCGACTGGTCGACGGTCGCCGAGGCGCGCAGGGAGCCCGCGAGCTGGTTGATCGACGCGCCGTTGGTGGCCCCGCCGGCCTGGGTCACGCTCGCCACGCCGTGAGCGGCCGAAGTGTTGACCCCCGACTGGGTGATGATCGAGGTGCCCTGGGCGCCGCCGGTCTGGGTGACGGTGGCGTCGTTGTAGTCGCCGGGCTGGGTGACAGTCGAGGTGTTGGCCGCCAGCGCCGCCGAGGCGCCAAAGCCGAGCGCCAGGGCCGAGGCGGCCCCGAGCGCGAGATGCTTGAAGTTCATGGTCGTGACTCTCCTTCAGAGGTGGTGCTGGCCGGGTGTCAGTCGCCCGGCCGTTGGATGGATCCCGCCGCCATACGGACGCCGGCGTCGGCACGGAGTTTGACGAGACAGTCGCGGCCCCGGGTTTTCAGGGCGTCGCAGAACGCCTGGGCGGCGGGCTTGTCGGAGAAGCCCTCGACCGACGCACGATAGAAGGTCTGGCCGTCCCGCTCGACGCGCTCGACCCGCCGGGCCTTTCCGGCCACGAATTCCGGGAACCTGGCGGCGGTGTTGGTCCAGCCTGAGTCAGCCAGGGCGGCCGAGGAATAGGCGCCGATCTGCACCGCCGCGCGGCCTGGCTCCTGCGCCTTGACGGGCTTGGGTAGGGCCGGCGCGGGCATGACCGCAACGACGATGGGTTCGGGGGCCGGGGCCACCGGAGCCCTCGCGGTAGCCAACGGGGCCATCACCGGAGCGGGCCTGACGAAGGTGGCCGGAGTCAGCTCGGCTGTCTGCATCTTCGGCGACGGCGCGGAGCGCGGCGCTTCCGGGGCCTGGGGCGGCGCAGCCGGCGCGACGGCGGGGAGAGGGCGGCTCACCGGGATCGGCTTGACCGTGGCCCTGGCCTGGGCGCGGGGAACCTCCGAGCTGGCCAGGTGCTTGTCGAGCATGGCGGCCCCGGCGAGCTTGTCGCCGAACGACCAGACGTTCAGCCGGACGCCTTCGAGCACCAGGTCGTAGGACGCCTTCTGGACGGCCTGCTCCAGCGCGATGGTGCGCGGCTCGTTGACCGTGACGCCGGTCTCGGCCTCCAGGAGGTTCTTGTAGCTGACATAGCGGAACGCGCCGCCCGACAGCCCCGCGGAAACCACGGTCTTGCGGACCACCACCGAGGCCAGCACTTCGCCGGTCTTGGTGGCGACGGCGCGCAGATAGACGGTTATCGTGTCCTGCCGGTAGTCGGCCTGGGCCCCGACACCGAGCAAGCGCGCGCCGGCGCCGCCGGTCAGGGTGTTGGTGTCGTAGCCGATCACGCCGCCTTCCAGCAGCACGCCGGCGAACAGCAGCGAGGGCAGGGCGTCGGGATTGACCGCCCGCTCGCCGAGATAGCGCTGGCGCATCTCGGTGATCACCTGGCGCTCCTTCAGGAGGTTATCGAGGTGCTCGCGCTCCAGCACGGTGAACCACTTGCCGCCGCCGGCCTCGCGCAGGGACTGAATCAGCACCGAGGTCGCGCCCTGGGACAAGGCCCGCGACAGGGTCTGGATATTGTCGGTCGGGTCGAACTTGCCGGTCTGGTCGGCGAAGCCGTAGACCGCCACCGCCACCGGCGCGCCGGGCTGCGGCAGGTCGATCAGGTCCTGGCTGGACGAGGTGACCTTGGCCGCCTGCGGCTGGGTGTAGAGCCGGGGGCCAGCGAAGGTGCCTGGGCCGGAGGCGCAGCCGGCGAGCGCCAGGGCGGCGCACGACGTGGCGAGGATGTGCTTGATGCGGAGGGACACGTGCAAAAGCCCCTAGCGGCCGGTCAGGAGGACGGGGACCGAGATGGTCGTGGTCTGGCCCGTGGTCGCGTCGAAGATGTCGATGGCGACGGCGTCAAGGCCGCGGTCGAACCGGATGGTCTGGCTGCCGAAGACGATCTCGCCGCTGCTCTGCGGGTTGTCGCCGAAGATCGCCTCGGTGACGTTGGAGGCCAGCGCCGAGAGGAACCGGCTCTGCAATTGTTGCAGGAACTGGGTCGCCTGGGTCTGGCTGGCGCTGGCGGGCGTGGCGGCCGGCGGAGCGTAGTTGTTCTGCCCGTTGGCGACGCTCAGGAGGTGCGCCGAGTTGCCGGGATTACCGCCGAACGACGGATTGACCGGCGTGTAGGTCAGTTGCGCGGCCTCCACCGCCAGGGGCGAGCAGAAGTAGGCGAGCGTCGTCAGGGCGCACGCGCCCACTTTCGAGAAAGACATTCGTCTCTCCAAGTCTTCCAGGGTTGTGGTCAGGTATAACTTCGCGGACTTCGCGAACGCCGAAGGGCTATTGTTCCCTACGGTTGGACGCGGAGCGCGAAGAGCCTCTTCGCCAATGCTTCACAGTCTTAACTTCTCCACCGGCTATGCTTGTGGACATTTCGCCGTGCCCCCAGAAAGTCCCAGAACGTTGGCCTTGGGAAGCGCAAGCGCCCCATTTTGAGGCGAGCACCGATTCAGTCCGCCTCAAAACGGGGCGCCGCACGACGGTTCGTAAACGATTGGGCGGGAGGAAAGTCAGAGCCACGCCGTTGATCTCGCTGGTTTCCTTCTCTCCTTGCGGGAGAAGGTGGCAGCGAAGCTGACGGATGAGGGGCCCGCGTGGGCTCTCAGCCTAGACAGCATCCGGTCGATCAGCTGGCGATGCGGAGTGGCCGGCGCAGAGTCCTCATCCGAACCCTTCGGGGCCAAGGGGAGAAGGGAACAAAGGGATCGGCGCCTCGGCCATAATGGAGCGGGCGCCTAGCTCGCCGCCGCCCCGGACGGCTCGCTGGCGATGCGCTGGATCCGCCGAGTCATCATGATCAGCGACGAATTGAGGTTGCCGATGACCTTGACGAAATCCGGCCGGACCGTGACCGCGGTCGGGATGACCAGGCCCTCGCCTTGCCGCTCAACGAAGCCCATTTCGACCAGGCGGTTGACGTGCCGCCGGGTGGTTTCGGCGGGATAGCCGGTGCGGCGGGCGATGCCGCGAATACTGGCCGGGCGCCGCAACTCAGGGGGAGGCGGCGATTCCAACAGCGAATATTTCATCGCCAGTTCGTCGTCCTCGACGAAGGGCCGGTTATTTTCGATGAAGATGCAGAGGAACGCGTCGGCCGCGACCAGATTGTGTTCGAATACATCCAGATTTTCAATCGTATAGCGGAATATGAACTCGAGCAGAAGCAGCACAGACAAGCGCCGTTTAACCTGGGCGTTGTGCAGGGCCTGGTCCCAGGGACAGCCGCTAAGCACCAGGGGGCGGATGGCCGGGAAGGTGATGCTCCAGCGCTCGAACTCACCGAACATCGCGGTCAGCAGGTCCAGGGTCTGTTGCGAGGCGGTCTCGATGTAATCCACGTCGTAGGACGTCGACTTGACGATCATGCCGGCGGCCAGGTGCTCGCACAGTCCGCGCTCGACCAGGCGCTTGGTGGACCGGCGCACCGTCTCGACGTCATGGCCCATGCTGGCGCCGATCGCCCGCACGGAGATCGGCCGGCGCAGTGTGTCCGGGAACTTCCCATCCAGGAACAGCTGAAACAGCCCGTCATGGGAGAAGATGTACTCGGTGTTGGCCAGGTCGATGGAAGGCCACACCATGGCGCTCAGGTAGTCCCCTCCAAACGCTCGTCGCCAGACCATCGAGGTCTGGAAGGCGCAGGCGAGGACGATGCGGGTCAGCAGCCTGACCGGCACGGCGTCACTCCCGGCCTGCTGGTGAAGCCAATGGGCCGTCATCGGATGCGGTTGGGTGCTGCGGCCGGGTTTGCCATGTCGGTGCCTAGTCTCCTGCCCGAAACAAGTCCCAGAACTCAGGACTTGGAAAGGCGGATTGGCCCATTTTGAGGGGCCCGCCCGCTTCGCGCGCCTCAAAATGGGGCGGCGTCAGCCCACCGCGAGTGCGGCCGCGACGCGGTCCATGCGGCGCAGCATGATCGCCAACGAGGCGCTGATATCGGCCGCGCTCTTGACGATCTCGGGTCGCGCCAGGGCCGCGTCAGACATGATGAAACCGTCCCCTCGCAGTTCGAGGAGGTTCGCTTCAACGAGCCGGTGGACGTGGCGGCGCGTGGTTTCTACCGCATAGTCCAGCCGTTTGGCGATGGCGCGGATGCTTATCGGCTCGCGCAGCTCGGCCGGCACCGGGGTGTCGAAGGTGGCGTAGCGCCGGTTCAGGTCGTCGGCGTCGTCGTCGTCGAAGAACCGCCGGTGGTTGGCGCTGAACACACAGAAGAAGACGCTGGAGCTCATGATGTTGCGCTCGAACATTCCCTGGCTCTCGATGCCGAACCGCAGGATGAACTGGAGGAACGTCAGCACGAACAATCGGCGCACCAAGGTCGGGTTGGCATGCGCCGCGTCCCACGGGCGGGCTCCGATGGGCATGGATATTTGGGGCAAGGTGACGCCCCAGCGGTTGAGGTCCGCGAGCAGCGCGCCCAACGCCTCGAGCGTTTGGCGTGAAGCGAGCTCGATGGCCTCGCGCTCATAGGCGGCGGAGGGAACTATCAGCCCCTCCGGCCGCCGTTCACAGAACCCGGCGTCGACCAAGCGCTTCGCCCAGCGGCGGATGGTCTCTGAGTCAAGGCTTAGGCTCGCGCCCAGGGCGCGGACCGCGATCGGACGACGGACCTCGTCGTCGATCCGGCCCAGGCGTAAAAGGCCTGCGAGCTCCGGGGGCCCGAACAGGTGATCGGTGTTGGCCAACTCGACCGACAGCCACATCAGTAGGCTCAGGCTATGGGCGTCGAAGGCGCGCCGCCAAGCGAGCTGGACCGGGAAGGCATGATGCATTACGGCCCGCGACACCAGCCGGACCGGCGGCGATGCGAACCCTTGCTGCGGTCCGCTCATCCCTGCTCCCATGATCTGCCCCCGATTGGCAGGGGAGCGTAGCCCAGCTTGGGGGCGCGCACTATTGCCGGACAAAGGCTGTGTTACCGCTCCCGGACTGGACGATGGTCGAGACGCTGCCGGCGCCCACCGTCTGGTAGACGAAGGCCTGGTTCATCGAGCCCGACTGCACGATCAGGCTCCTGGCGCCTGTCGCGGTCTGGAGCACCTGCGCATAGAGGCCGCCAGCGTCGAGCCCCCTTTCCCGGATGATCACGCTCTGCTGGTCGAGCCCGCTTTGCTTCCCCAGCGCCTGCGAGGCGCTCAGATCGGCCTGCACGAGTACGCTGACACTGCCCACGTCGGCGACGTCGAGCAGGTCCTCGCGCGGGACGGTGGTGACCTGGTCGATCGACACGATCGCGGCGGACGCTTGGTGACCAGCCGCCAACAGGACAGCCGTCAATGCGCCCGTGATCTCTAAACGCCTCATCATCCCACCCCCTCTTTTTTTGGTGTCGAGGCCGCCGACCGTGGCTGGTCAGGCCTCGCGCCCATGAGTGGCTCCATGATGCGGCGGAGAGGTTTAGGTCCGGTGTATGGATGGCCGCCGGCAAACCCCATAGTTATTGCGCGACGGCTCTGAAACCGGGTCCAAAGGTAGTCGACCCTCGTCGAGCTGCTGATGGTGGCGGCGTCACAACGCCAAGGAAGCCTGCCAAAC
Source organism: Phenylobacterium sp. (assembly GCF_030651185.1). Classification (GTDB taxonomy): domain Bacteria; phylum Pseudomonadota; class Alphaproteobacteria; order Caulobacterales; family Caulobacteraceae; genus Phenylobacterium. The sequence goes on along the minus strand of NZ_JAUSCJ010000039.1, from coordinate 110,013 downwards.
CCCATCCTCGCCAGTGCGCTCAGCAGAATATGAATAACTCCCGGACATGCAGCAGGGAACCTGGTGACGCCTGGAAGTCGGTCTGCCTCCAGAGCGCATCTGAGAGGGAAGCCCATGGCATTGCTATTGATGGCGAGGTCGGATGGCCGCCTCTCCAGACCTACGACAGACGGTAACAGATGAAGGAAATCGCGGCGGTTGAACTGGATCTGTCCTACAGCGCCGCGAAGGTGAGCATCCGGGTGTTGGCGCCCGAATGGGACGAGTACGAGGGTCTATGGTGCAGGTTTGAGATCGGCGAACGTATAAATGTGGAGCGCGGGGTCAGTGGTGTCTCGAGCCTGCAGGCTCTTGCCCTTGGGCTGAAAACGCCTTCCGCATATCTCTATGGGTCGGACCTCTACAAGAATGGCGCTTGGAAGTGTATGGCAGTTCGGCGCCAGCCTTGCCATCCCGGCTCCCCAGGCAAGGCTCGACAGAGCTCCGTTTCCCTTCTGATCGTCGATAGCCCTTCGTTTTGGAGACCAGTCGACCGCGGCCTGCGCCCACCGCCACGCACTTCGGCTACAGGGCTCTGAAGAGGGTGTCCTGGCCGAAGGTCCCGGAATTCCCGGACAATTCCCCCCGCAAACCGTCAACGCACTTCGCGATTCTCGGCTCAACCGGCCGAAGAGGAACTGACAGGTTACCTTCGGTGGACCGCGGAAGCCCCTCCCCGCCTCCGAAATCACGCAGCAGCAGTCGCAGCGTCCCACGTCCGATGAGCCTCGGCCCGGAACTGGCGAAGGGTCGGTCGGCGGATCAGGTGGGGATCGAGATTGAAGGTGTTGTAGATCGGACCGTGGGTGGCGAGGAACCTCTGGGCTGAGCCTTGGGACTTGAATTTTTGCTGCTTCCGCTCCCGTCGTCGGATCGCCAGGTGCGAGTTCTCCACCCGATTGTTTTCGCGCATTCCGCCTGGCCGATGAACAGCTTTCAGACCGAGGTCGCGGACGGCCGCACCGTAAGACGGCAACTTGTCAGTCGTGATGGTCTCAGGATGAATCCCCTGGTTCTTGAGCAACTTCCTCAGGAGTTTCAGCGCGGCATGTTTGTTGCGCCGTTTCTGGACCAGGACATCCAGGACTTCGCCCTCGTCGTCCACGGCGCGCCAGAGCCACATCTTTTGCCCACCGATCCGGACATACATTTCGTCCAGGCGCCAACGGCCGGTTGGCGAACACCGGCGCCGACGAAGGTTCGCCGCGATCTGTGGCCCGAACTTCAACGTCCAGCACCGGACCGTCTCATAGCTGACTTCGATGCCTCGTTGCGCCAGCAACTCCTCTACGTCTCGGAAGCTCAGCGTGAAGCGGTAGTAGAGCCAGACGGCATGGCGAATGACGTCAGCGGGGAACCGGTGGCGTTTGAATGAGATCGGCTTCACCGGCGGCTCCATCTTGGCCACATGGCGATATCTGGAGACATCTTGCCGTTGGACTGACAGCACCTCCTGAGGAAACCGCCGCCGTGTCCTGGGTCGGCGCGTCGCCTACTTACCGGACGCCGCGGCGGCATCCTGCGCGGCTCTTCGCGCCGACTTTTCCAGGAGATAGGTCACCACGATCTCATAGAACTCGCAGGCTTCCGCGTGGCGATTTAGGCCGGCCAGCTTCCGCGCCAGACTGTGATGGTTGGCCACCGAGACCGGAGGATCGGGGATCGCGCCCGACCAGGGCGAGGCCTCGAGATTTTCCCAGTAGTGCTTGCCGAGGGGATGATCGAACCAGTTCTGCCAGGGCTTGTCGGCGCCGACATAGTGCAGGATCCGGACGCCCGGGGCCGGCGCCTTCTCCGGCTGTTCCCGGGTCGCGACCCGAAGGAACCCATTCCATTTTGGGTCCAGGAAGGCGACATCGCCGTCCAGGACCGCATTGATGCAGCACTGGTCGGCATAGAGAACCCGCTCGGGATTTTGCTGGGCGTGGGCGATGCACCGACGCCCAATGTCATCGCGGCGCCACGCCTTGAGGTTCATGATCAACACCCCAGTGTTGATGTAGCCGCCGTAACCGAAGGCGTCCATAAACGCGCTCTCCAGCAGATCCCGGACCCCCGCGACCGCGGCGGCGCCGATATCGGCTTCCAACAGCTCCGAGATGTCGGAAAGCACGATGGTGTCGGAGTCCAGATAGAGGACCCGCTCGACCTGCGCCGGAAGGATGTCTGGCAGGAGCAGCCGGAAATAGGCGGACTGCGACAGGTGCCGGACGTAGCTGCTGTTGGCCTGCAGCCCACCTATGGAGTCAAGCAGATCCGGGCGGACTTCATGCACCTCGATGGAGGCATCGAACCTGGCCCGGATGGCGTCGATGCGGGCGACAAAGCCTTCATCGGCCACGTCGGTGACGACGTGAACGCACAGATCGCGGCCCAAGCCCCTGGAATTGCTCAACAGGGAGGTGATCGCGGCGCCGAAGTGCTGTCGGTATCGCTCGTCGAAACAATAGGCCACGTGGACCATGGATTAGACGCCCCATCTCGACCGGGTTCCGCGGTCGCTCGCCTAGATTGTGTACGGCGCCGCCAACGGGTTCGCCAAGCCCCCCTGGGCGCCGCCGCGGCCATCACGTGGCGCTCAAATCACGGTGACAGCGCACTTAAATCACCTTCGGCTTGCGCCCACGCTTGCCGGGCGCAAGCGACCGGCCTGACCGCGCTTCGAGCGCCTCCAGGAACGACAGCCGGGGCACGGTAAAGGCTTGGTGAGGATGGGGAGCGTGGACTCTCAACGAGAGTCCACGCCCTTCATTTCCTGACCGGTCTATCGGTCGCGGCGCTCGGACTTGACCCGTACGCTCAGACGATCGAAGCGGCGGTCGAGATCGGCGCGTTCGGTCATCGTCAAACCGCCTCGACGGTATTTGGTCTCAAGCCGGGCAAGGGTCCTCAAGTCTCTACGAAGGGCGGCCGCCTCGCTCGCGGTCAACGAACGATCACGGAGTCCCGCCTCGATGCGGGCCTCGAGGTTGGCTTGACGCTGGTTGATGTTGGTCCAGCCGGTCTCGTCGTCCTGGCGGCTGGCCTGAACCCGGGCGCTGAGCATGTCGAAGCGACGATCGAGATCGGCGCGCTCCGAGTTGGTCAGACCGCCGCGGCGATAGCTCGCCTCAAGCTGCATCAGTCCCTGGAAATCGCTCCTAAGACGCGCTGCCTCGTTCGTGGTCAGCGAACGATCAAGGAGTCCCGCGTCGATGCGGGCATCGAGGTTGGCCTGGCGCCGGTTGATGTCGGTCCAGCCAGTGTCGCCATCCTGACGGTTGGACTGAATGCGGCTGCTGAGGAGGTCGAATCGGCGATCGAGATCGGCGCGCTCGGCATTCGTCAGGCCACCCCGGCGATAGTCGGCTTCCATCCGGACCAGGCCCTGGAATTCGCTGCGAAGCTGGTCGGCTTCGCGTGCGGTCAGCGACCGGTCGCGGACGCCGGCGTCGATGCGGGCATCGAGGTTGGCCTGACGCTGATCGATGTTAGACCAACTGCTCTGGTCGTCGTCATTGCCATTGATCAGCGCATTGGCGATAGCGCCGATGATCGCCGCGACAGGCGCGGCGCCGGCGCTGCGCGGCTGGGCGTATCCGCCGGCGGTCGCCTCGGCGCCGACGCAGCTCATCACGCCGTCGCGGTTGGCGACGTCACTGCGGCAGTAGGGATAGTAGATCGAACTCCAGCGATAGCGGCCCTGGTTATCGCGGCATTCGGCGGTCACGTAGCCGCTGTTGAGCGTCTGGACGTCCTGGCAGGAGCCGGACAGCGACTGCTGGGGCGAGGCCCTGTACTGGGCTTGAGCCGGAAGACCGGCGAACACAAAAGCGCTCGCGGCGGCGGCTGCCAGAAGGTGGGATGTGGACATGGATGGCCTCCTACAGGGCGCCGCATATTGGTCGCCCCGCCGCACGCGGGGCGTGGCGGCGCCTTTAACGGCGTGAATCAGGATCGGGCCTGGCTTGGAAACGGTCGAAAGCTGGATCGGTTGCCGGAACCCCGTTCGTCGACCCCCGGGGCGGAATATCAGTGCCCCGGCGCGCGCCGCATGAACTGCACTCGCGCTGCGCCGTAGTCCCGGGCGTCCAGGGGGCATTGGCAGCCCGAATGCATCTGCCGGTAAGGGGGAGGGTTTAGGTGGGCGAAATGGCCCGTCAGAAAGACTCACGATCCGTTCCGCTGGTTCGACAGCTCGCCGGAGGTGATCCGGTTAGTAGTCATGATGTACGCCCGCCACCCGCTGTCCCTGCGCAACGTCGAGGACCTGCTGTTCGAGCGCGGCATCGACATCTGCCACGAGACGGTGCGGCTCTGGTGGAACCGGTTCGGCCTGATGTTCGCCGACGAGATCCGCCGCAAGCGGGTTCAGCAGATGCGAGCCCACACAGACTGGCGCTGGCGCCTCGACGAGGTCGACACCTCATCAGTCGAGACCTCCACCGGAAAGGGCGCTCAGCCGCCCAGGCTGAGTGGCGGGCCGTCATGGGCTATGGCCAGGGCTGGGTTGGGCGAATTGCGCCCGACCGGAGACAAGCTGACCCTGGACTGACAGCACCGCCAGATCGTTATCGGGACCACTTAAGAATGGGACTTTTCCCACTTGAGAGTGAGTCACATGGCATGTGCAGCGTGGCAGCGCGGCTCCAACGAAAACACCAACCGCCTTCTGCGCCAGTACCTGCCCCACGGGACCGACCTGTCTGTGCACAGCCAAGCCCAGCTCAGCGCCATCGCCCGCCAGCTCAACGAACGGCCCAGAAAGACCTTGCTCTACCGAACACCAGCAGAGACCTTCGCCGAGTATGTTGCAGCGATCAGTTGAGCCCACCACCCATCGCGGACACTCAGGAGAGCGAAGGTGGAGGGACAGGAGGCATATCATTGAATACTGCGCAGCCGTCGGGATACGTAATCCACGGCATGCCTTGCGCGCAGCGTACCGCAATGGTGGGAACCGGCAGCGTCGGATCGGCGAAGCAGCCTCCGGCAAAACCGGTCTGACCGGGCCTCCACGCTCCGAACGACCTCCAATAGATGGTTGAACCGCACTTCGAGCAGAACCAGCGTTTGCCGAAGCCTTCGAGAACCGCCAGCGGACCATCCACCCTCCTGACCTGTTCATCTTGGAAGTAGACCGACCACCCGAACGGGGCGCCCGTACGCCGTTTGCAATTGTCGCAGCTACAAAGCCCGCTGCTAACCGGCTCGCCCTCAACCTCAACTACGCACGCGCGACACGCACACTGGGCAGTCCGAATTGTCATGGCAGGTCCCGCTGGTTCATCAGATACCAACATCGTAAGCGCAGCAGCGGAAGCCCCAAACGAAGCGTCAGCCTGGGTCCGCTAACCACCCTCTCCGGCCGTCCGAACGGTCCGCTTCGTGGCGACGCGGCCAGTCTTAAGTAGTGGAGCCAACCTTCTGGGCCACTCCCACGTGGTGGAGCTAAGTTGGCGCTTTTCGCCAAAAGGTGGAATATCAACCAGCTGGACAGACCACTCTTAGGTGGTCCCGACAATCGTGGCGGCCCTCTGCGGGGCCGGCCGGGCTTTTCGACAAGTTGCGGAGCGATCACCAATGTTTCTCGCCAGCGTGACCTAACCGAATCGCGGCCCGCCTAGACCGACCCCCTCATCGGAGGGGTCAACATGAAATCTCGGCACAGTCATCGGCAAGCCGCGCTTTGCGGCGCGGCGCTATCAGTTCTGGTCATCGCCGTGTCAGGCGCTTCGTCGGCCTGGGCGGCGGAGGCGGCGGACGCCGAAAGCACGACCGCTCTGTCCGAGGTCGTCGTGACCGCCGAACGGCGCGCGACCGACGCGCAGAAGACCCCGATCTCGATTTCGGTCGTGAGCGAGCAGGCGATCGAAGACCGTCACATCTATTCACTGACCGACCTGAAGGACGGCTCCGCCCCCGGCCTGACGGTGACGCCCTTCGCCAGCCGCCCGTTCAGCATCATCCTCAACATCCGCGGCGTCGGCATCATGCAGGACACCAATCAGCCTGCGGCTGACTCAGGTATCGGCGTCTATCTCGACGGCGTCTATCTCGGCCGCCCGCAGGGTCTCGACGCCGGGCTGTACGACCTGCAAGCCATTGAAGTCCTGAAGGGACCGCAGGGCACGCTGTTCGGCCGCAACACCGAAGGCGGCGCGCTGAACATCACCACCAAGAAGCCCACCGGCGAGTTCGGCATGCAGATGGTGGGCGGCATCGGCAACTTCGGCAGCTATGAAAGCCAGTTCCACCTGAACCTGCCGGAGTATCGAGATTTCTCCGTCAAGTTGGACGGCATGATCCAGGCCCATGACGGCTATGTGAAGAACCCGATGCCCGGCCAGCGCGACTGGAATGAGGCTGCCCGCCGCGGCCTGCGTGCGCAGGTCCGCTGGACCCCGACGCCCAATTTCACCGCCGACTACGCCTTCGATATCAGCCACACCGAGGATACCACCATCTTCGGCTATACCCTGAAGGCCGCGAACAATGTGACGATCTCGCCGCTGTCTTCGGTCCCGACCCGCCGGATCGATGTCGCGCCGATCGGCGCGATCTTGCAGCCCAGCCTCGGCGACCAGTGGGGCCACGCCCTCACCCTGGCCTGGGACGTGGCGCCCTGGCTGACGTTGAAGTCGATCTCCGCCTACCGCGATCTCTACCAGGACCAGTATTCGCAACCCGGCACCACAGGTGTGCCGATAACGGCCAGCCTTGGCGCCGGGCAGAATTTCCAGCGTCTTTCCATCGCCCAGTTCGACCAGGATCAATACAGCGAGGAACTGCAGGCGATAGGCGAGGTCGGCCGCGTGAATTTCATCGTGGGCGGCATGTACTTCCACGAAAGCACGTCTGACCAGGCCCAGGCCTTCAACACCCTGCGTTGGGACACCAGTGGCATCGCCTCCGGCATCACGCCGGTCGTCTACACGCCATTTGGCAACTCGGTCCTGGGCCCGAACGCCTGCATCACAACGCCGGCCGCTTGCGCCACCAGCTACAACAACTTCTATGGACAGCCCGGCCAGACCACGCTGGTGAAGGGGCTCTACCCCAATATCGGTGTGGACCGCGCCAGCCAGGCCACCACGGAAAGCATCGGGATTTACGGCCAAGCCACCTGGACGCCGCCCATCTTCGAGGATCGCCTTCGCTTGACCGGCGGCCTGCGCTGGAATGAGGATCGCAAGCAGGGCGAGCTGCTGGTGGTCAACAACACCCTGCCTTATCTGCCCGACGCCACAGGTCAGCTGACAAATGTTCAGGGTGTGATCAAGCGCAGCGAGAGCTGGCGCCGCGTAAATCCCATGGTCAACGTCGCCTTCGATATCGCGCCGGACATATCGGTCTACGGCAAATGGAGCACCGGCTATCGTTCCGGCGGCTTCAATTCCCGCTCGATCACCTATTCTTCCTGGGACCCGGAAGATGTCTCGATGTTCGAGATCGGCCTGAAGAGCGAGTTCTTTGACAATCGCCTACGCTTCAACATCGCGGCCTATAAAGGTGACTACAAGGACGTTTATTACAACATCAGCGGCAACTACAATACCTTTGCCACCGACCCCAAGACCGGACAATTAGTTGTCGTGAGCGGCTCCACCCGCACGGTCGAAGACACCTACAACATGAAGGGCGTAGGCAAGGTTTCGGGCGTCGAAACCGAGTTCGATCTGGCGCCGTTTGAAGGTCTGACCATTTCGGGCAGCTATACCTATGCCGAAGTGACGATGCCGCTATTCACCGACCCTGTTCCACGCCCACAGATCAACGCCGCAGGTGTGGTGACCGGCTATGCCTTGAATACGCCGACGCTCTACCACCAGCTCTACACCCCGCAAAACCGGGTTACCGGCGCGATCAACTACCATCGGGAGATCTTTGACAACGCCACCCTCCGCCTTCACCTCGACGGCGCCTGGAACGATGGGCAATACAGCACAGCGAGCGACGTCAGCACGGGCACCAGGGACGCGAGCGGCAACACCATCTATCTCCCCCAGCTGAAGACCGAGACCGGCGCCATCTTCAACGGGCGCATTTCGATCACCGACATCCCCCTCGTCGATTCGGGCGCGAAGCTGAGCCTGGCCGTCTGGGCGCGCAACCTGTTCGACACCAACCTTCTGATCGGCCGCAGCGGCAGCTACATTCGGCCGTCCAGCAGCGTGACGGGGGCCTTCAACGATCCGCGCACCTACGGCGCCACGATCTCCGTCAAGTACTAAGAGGTAGGGACCGCGCCCGATCGTGCGCGGCCGAAAGGCCCAGGTTCCGCAGAATACGGACCTCGGATCCCATTGCGGCGGGCGCAGCAATCCCCCTTGCGCCCGCCGGCCACTTCTTCCCTCCGGCGGTTCACGAGCAGGAAAACGGGCCCTACGAAGTCGAAAGCTTCGGCCGCAAGTTCCTCTTCGGCGTCCGCGCCACCTTCTAAGATCCCCGCGACCGGGCGTCCTCCGCGGCGTCGGGTCGAATACTCCACGCTCCCGCATCCCGGTGCGGGAGCGTTTTTCTTTGGGTCAGACCAGATCCAGCCCGACGGCGGCGTGGTCGCTGGGGTACCAGCCCTCGGCGTCGGGGGTGTCGAGACCTCGGAGAGCGGCGGCCTCGCGCCAGGGACCCGGCCGGTGCAGCACGCAGTGGTCGATCGCCGCCAGGCCCACGGGCGCCTCGCCGACCCGCGCGCCCTGCAGGGTGGGTGGGCGCGGCCTGAGCCTCAGGGGCGCAAGGGCCGCGTCGGCGGCGCCTGCGTTGAGGTCACCGGCCACCACCAGTCCGCCCGCCAGCCCCTCCCCGGCCCAGGCCAGCGCCTGGGCGAGTTGCTGCGCGCGCAGCGCATCGGCCCTGCGCAGATGTGTCAGGTGCAGGTTGAGGATGCGCAACGGCCGACCCTCGACCTCCAGGTCCAGGCGTTGGGCGATGCGGTCGCCGTCGGCGGGATGGCTAGCCAGGTCGAGACGGTCGGCAAGGCCCTGCGCGCGGGCCAGGATCGCCAGGCCCGAGGTGCTGTCGAGGTCGCGGCCCTGTTGCGTGCGGACCTTGCGTCGAGACGGAGCCTGATGGGCGACGAGGCCGAGTTTCGACGCCAGCCAGCCGGCGGTGTCGAAACCTTCGGCGGCGAAGCACTCCTGCAGGCAGACGATGTCAGGCGCCAATTCCTGCAATCCGTCGCCCATCAGCTCCAGGCGGCGGAGATAGTGGCCCTCGTTCTTCCAGGTGTTGAGGGTGACGATGCGCACGGCGCCTCAGGCGGCGCGCTGACCCTCGACCCAGACGCCCCGCACCACCGGCAGGCCGCCGCGGGTGCTGACCCGGATCAGGTCGGCCCGGCGCCCGGTCGCGATGACGCCGCGGTCGTGGAGTTGGGCGGCCCGGGCCGGCGCCTGCGTCACCAGGGCGACGGCGCGCGCCAGGCTCCAGTTGAAGGGCGCCTCCGTGAGGGCGAAGGCGCACTCAATCAGGCTGCGGGGCACATAGTCGGAGGCGAAGGCGTCCAGCAGGTCAGCTTCAGCGAGCTCGGAGGCTGGGACATTTCCGGAGTAGGAGCCGCCGCGGATCAGGTTGGGCCCCCCCATCACCACGATCATGCCGCGTTCCTTGGCGCGGCGGGCGGCCTCGATGGTCACCGGAAATTCCGAGACCGTGGCGCCCAGGTCGGCGGCCTCGTCGACGTGCTCGACATCCTCGTCGTCATGGCTGGCCAGCGGGATGCCCCGCGCGCGGGCGAGCTCGGCCACCAGCCGGCGGTTGTTGGCCGCGTTGCGGCCCTGGCGGTCGTGGATGCCGGCCAGGCGCTCATCGATGTCCTGGGGGGACATTCCGTTCGCGGCCCAGTTGGCCAGGTGCTTCTCGATATTGCGGTACTGCCTCTGACCCGGCGTGTGGTCCATCAGCGAGAACAGCGAGGTCAGGGGATGGCTCGCCAGCTGTTCCAGCCGCGCCGGAAGGTCGTCGGCCGGAGTCTCGCAGCGCCAGTGCAGGCGATGGTCGCCTTTCAGCAGGCCGCCGTTGCGGGCGGTCAGCAGCCCCTCGGCCAGCCGGGGCAGGTTGTCGTGATTGCGCGCGACGGACGGGTTGAAGGTGCCGATGCTGAGGCTGTCAAACACCGTCGTCACCCCCACAGACAGGCAGCAGCCGTCATGGGTCACCGCCGCCGAGACTGGGTTCCAGTCGATGTTGGGACGCGGGAAGAAGTGCTTTTCCAGGTTGTCGGTGTGCAGGTCGATGACGCCGGGCATCAGGACGTCGCCGTCCAGGTCATCCCCCACCGAGCCGCCGCGATCGGCCGCGACGATCTGGCCATCGCGGATCAGCACCGAACCGAGGAAGCTGTCGTCGGCGGTGACGACCCGGGCGTTTTTAAAAGCGAACTCCACGAGGGAACCTTTCAGTCTGCGGATCAGGGCCGCTCTGGATCGGGGAAATCGATCACCACCTCGGTCGTGGAGCGGGAGATCCCGTACTCCAGGGGCCGACCCAGGCCGTCGATGTTGAGATAGCGGTGCACCAGCAGGGGCACGTGCCGCGGAATGCGCAGCTGCTCGGCCTCCTCGGCGGTGGGCAGCCTCGCGGAGATGGCGGTCCGCCGGCGGGTGTAGTCGGGGATGCCGGAGTCGATCAGGGTCTGGGTGATCGATCCCCGGCTCCGGTACATCTCGATGAAGGTCGGAAACCGGTCATGGCTGAAATGGTGCTGGCTGATGCCGGTGGGCTCGTCGTCGATGAACCGGCAGCGCTCCAGATAGATCACCGGCTGGCCGACCCGGATGCCGAGCTGGGCCGCGACCTTGGAGTCCGAGGCTCGCGTCGTCAGCTTCAGGGTCTCGGTGCGCGGAATGCGGCCCCGTTCGCGGACGTGATCGGAAAATCGCGGGCGCCGTTGCAACTGCATCGGAGCCGAGGGCCGACGGACATAGCTGCCCCGACCCTGGGTCGATTCCACGATGCCCTTTTCCTGCAGGTCGGAGAGCGCGCGGCGGACCGTATGGCGATTGACCATGAACTGTCGGGAGAGCTCGAATTCCGTCGGCAGCTTGTCGCCGGGCGTCAGCTCCCGCGCCAGAATCTGGCGTTCCAAGGACTGTGAGATCGTGCGCCAGAGGGCCATGACGACCTTCGTAGCAGCCACTCTTATCAGTCTTGCGACATCAAACTAGACAAGTTTTATTGACGTCAAAGAACCTTCATCATTGGATTGTTGCCGTAACACTTCTACTCACCTAACACTCGACTTAAGCGAATACAACAACCTGCTTATTTGTCGGAGATTATCGATGGCGGCCCAACCAGTTGTCGAGGCGGCGCCCGAGCGCCGGCGCTGGCTCTCGATCCTCGCCAAGGCGCAGCCGAAGGAGGTCATGGCGGCCTGGGACGGCCTGACCGCGCGACCCGAGTACCGCGCGCTTCGCAGCCCCGAGATCGGCATGGTCCTGGTGCGCGGCCGGATGGGCGGCACGGGCGACGCCTTCAATCTGGGCGAAATGACCGTGACCCGCGCCGCGGTGCGGCTCGAGAGTGGTGAGACCGGAATCGGCTACGTCGCCGGCCGCGACCGCAAGCACGCCGAGATCGCCGCGGCGGTGGACGCCATGATGCAATCGGCCGACCTGCGCCCCTCCGTCGAAGGCGCCGTGATCGCCAAGCTGGCCCGCACCCAGGACGAGCGCCGCGACACCGCCGCCCGCAAGGCCGCCGCCACCAAGGTCGACTTCTTCACCATGGTCCGCACCCGGAGCCCCGGCTGATGTCCGCCCTGCTCGATCTCGCCGATATCGCCCCGGCCTTTCCCGACCCCACCCGGGGCAGCCAGGCCGTCTTCCGCAAGGTGATGGAAGCCATGGCCCGGCCGGGCGTCATCCATGACCTCGGCTTCGCGCCCGACGCGCCCCAGGGCCTGGACCGCGCCGCGGGCGCCGTGGCGCTCACCCTGTTCGACTTCGAGACCCGCATCTGGCTCGATCCAAGCCTGCGGGGCGGGCTGGCCGAAGGTTGGATCCGGTTCCATTGCGGCCCGCCGCTGACCCAGGACCCGATGGCCGCCGCCTTCGCCCTGGTCACCGACCTGGCCTCGGCGCCGCCGGTCGCCGCCTTCAACATGGGCGACGCCAAGTATCCCGACCGCTCCACGACCCTGGTCATCCAGCTACCGTCCCTGGAGGGCGGACCGCAGGTCGTGCTCACCGGCCCCGGGATCAAGACGGAAATGCCGCTCTCCCTGGCCGGCCTGCCCGACGGCTTCTGGGCGCAGGTCCAGGCCAACCACGAACAATTCCAGTTCGGCGTCGACTTCATCTTCGTCGCCGGCGACCGCGTGACCGCGCTGCCGCGCTCGACGCGCATCACCATCAAGGGAGACTGACATGGCCTATGTGGCAGTTAAGGGCGGCGAGCGGGCGATCACCAACGCCCACCGCTGGCTCGCCGAGGATCGCCGCGGCGACGTCGCCATCCCGGAGATCGAGACCGATCAGATCCGCGAGCAGCTCTCGCTCTCCGTCGACCGGGTGATGAGCGAGGGGTCCTGCTATGACCGCGACCTCGCGGCCCTGGCGGTGAAACAGGCGCGCGGCGACCTGCCGGAAGCCATCTTCCTGACGCGGGCCTACCGCACCACCCTGCCCCGCTTCGGCGCCTCCCTGCCCCTGGAGACCGGGCAGATGGCCGTGCGTCGGCGCATCTCGGCGGCCTTCAAGGACATCCCTGGCGGCCAGGTGCTTGGCCCGACCTTCGACTACACTCACCGCCTGCTGGACTTCACCCTGGCCGCCAACGGCGAAACCCCGGTGGAGGGCGCCCTGGAGGCCGAGGAAGCCCAGGCCTATCCGATGGCCACCATCGCCTCGGTCTTCGCCCATGAGGACCTGCTGGAGCCCGACACCCAGACCGACGGGGCGCCCGCGCCCTTCGACCTGACGCGCGAGCCGATGGCCTTCCCGGCCGGCCGGGACCAGCGCCTGCAGGCGCTCGCCCGTGGCGACGAGGGCTTCCTGCTCAGCCTCGCCTACTCCTCGCAACGCGGCTGGGGCTCGACCCACCCGCTCTGCGCCGAGATCCGCCTGGGTGAGGTGGCCGTGGAGTTCATCCCCGACGAACTGGGCTTCGCCATCGAGATCGGCGACCTGACCCTGACCGAATGCCAGATGATCTCCACCTACGGCGGCGGCGTCGACACCGCCCCGCAGTTCGCCCGCGGCTACGGCCTGACCTTCGGCCACTGCGAGCGCAAGGCGATGTCCATGGCCATCGTCGACCGGGCCCTGCGGGACGCGGCCGCCGGTGAGGCTTCGGCCCCCTGCCAGGACGAGGAATTCGTCCTCTACCACTCCGACAATGTGGAGGCCTCCGGCTTCGTGCAGCACCTGAAACTGCCGCACTACGTCGACTTCCAGGCCGACCTGCAACTGATCCGCCGCCAGCGCCGCGACTATGCCGAGCGCGCCGCCGCGATGAAGGAAGCCGCCGAATGACCGCGCGTCCCAACGAGCCCGAGCGCTACTACAACTACGCCTACCTGGATGAGCAGACCAAGCGGATGATCCGCCGCGCGATCCTGAAGGCCCTGGCCATCCCCGGATACCAGGCGCCCTTCGGGTCCCGCGAGATGCCGGTGCCCTATGGCTGGGGCACGGGCGGTATCCAGCTGACCGCGGCGATCATCGGTCCTGACGATGTCTACAAGTGCATCGACCAGGGCGCCGACGACACCACCAACGCCGTTTCGATCCGCCGCTTCTTCGCCCAGGTGGCCGACGTGGCCACCACCGAGGAGACGGCCGAGGCGACCATCATCCAGACCCGCCACCGGATCCCGGAAAAGGGTCTCACCGAGGGCCAGGTCCTGGTCTTCCAGGTGCCGCAGCCCGAGCCGCTGCGCGGCCTGGAAGCCCGCGAGACCGAGACCCGCGCCATGCACGCCTATGAGGAATACGGGCTGCAGTACGTCTCGCTCTACGAGAGCGTCGCGGCCCACGGCTACATCGCCTCGACGGTGGGTTATCCCACCATGATCGAGGAGCGCTACCTGATGAGCCCCTCGCCCATCCCCAAGTTCGACAATCCCAAGCTGGGCCAGAACCCGGCCATCCTGCTGTTCGGCGCCGGGCGCGAGAAGCGCATCTACGCCGTGCCGCCCTACACCAATGTCCGCAGCCTGGACTTCGAGGATCACCCCTTCGAGACCCAGACCTGGGAAGAGGACTGCGCGCTGTGCGGCGCGCAGGAGAGCTATCTCGACGAGGTGGTCCTGGATGACTCCGGCGAGCGGATGTTCGTCTGCTCCGACAGCAACTTCTGCGCCGAACGCCGCGCCGCCGGCCACGCCGGGCCCATGGCGGGCCACCAACTCGCCGCCCTCGACAAGGAGCCGGCGTGATGGATGCCGCTGTACTCACCAAACCCCACCCGACCTCGGGCATGACCCAGGCCGCCCCGCTGCTGCGGGTCTCCAACCTCACCAAGTCGTACGGACATGTCGTCGGCTGCCGAGACGTCTCCTTCGAGCTGCGGCCCGGCGAAGTCCTGGGCATCGTGGGCGAGAGCGGCTCTGGCAAGACCACCCTGCTGAACGCCATCTCGGGCAAGCTGCCGCCCTCGGCCGGCAAGGTGGAGTTCGACACCAGCCGCTTTGGCCTGACCGACATCTACGGGCTGAACGAGCCGGACCGCCGCCGCATGCAGCGCGAGGAATGGGGCTTCGTGCACCAGAACCCCCGCGACGGCCTGCGCATGCGGGTTTCCGGCGGCGCCAATGTCGCCGAGCCGCTGATGAACCTGGGCGACCGGCACTATGGCCGGATGCGCGCGGCCACCATCGAGTGGCTGGAGCGCGTGGAGCTGGACACCCGCCGCATCGACGACAAGCCGCGCAACTTCTCCGGCGGCATGCAGCAACGGATCCAGGTGGCGCGCAACCTGATCCACGGCCCGCGCCTGGTGTTCATGGACGAGCCCACCGGCGGCCTCGACGTCTCGGTCCAGGCCCGCCTGCTGGACCTGCTGCGCGAGCTGGTCCGTGACCTCGGCCTGGCGGTGATCATCGTCACCCACGACATGGCCGTCGCCCGCCTGATGGCCGACCGGCTGCTCGTCATGAAGAGCGGCTTCGTGGTGGAGACCGGCCTCACCGACCAGGTGCTGGACGATCCCCAGCATCCCTACACCCAGCTCCTCGTCTCCTCCGTCCTGCAGATCTAGGTCACACCATGAGCACGCTTCCCCTCATCGTCGTCGAGGACCTGGCCAAGACCTTCGTCCTGCACAACGCCGACTCCGCCGCCATCCCGGTCTTCGAGCGCCTGAGCCTGGAGGTATCGCCCGGCGAGTGCGTCGTCCTGGCCGGCGAGTCCGGGGTCGGCAAGTCCACCCTGATGCGCTCCATCTACGGCAACTACCTGCCGACCCAAGGCTCCGTCCGCGTCCTGCACGACGGCGTCTATGTGGACATCACTCAGGCCCTGCCGCACCAGGTCCTGGACGTGCGCCGCCGCACCCTGGGCTATGTCAGCCAGTTCCTGCGGGTGATCCCGCGGATCTCCACCCTGCAGCTGGTGATGGAGCCGCTGCTGGAAAACGGTGTCAGTTCGGAAGAAGCCCAGGCGCGGGCCGAGACCCTGCTCTCGGCCCTGCGCCTGCCCCGCGCCCACTGGGATCTGCCGCCGGCCACCTTCTCTGGCGGCGAGCAGCAGCGGGTGAACATCGCCCGCAGCTTCATCCGCAACTACCCGGTGATGCTGCTCGACGAACCCACCGCCTCCCTGGACGCTGAGAACCGCGCCATCGTGGTGACCCTGATCCAGGAAGCCCTGGGCCGTGGCGCGGCGATGATCGGCATCTTCCACGACCATGACGTCCGCGACGCCGTGGCCACCCGGCTGTTCGGGGTGTCTGAGTTCAAGGCGGCGGCCTAGCCATGGAACAGCGGATCTTCTCGCAGAACATCGTCACGCCCCACGGTCTGGTGCGGGGCGAAGTCGTGGTGAGCGGCGAGGTCATGCTCGCCGTCGAGCCGCGCGACGGGCCCTCCGCCGGCGCCCTGGATTGGGGGGTCGACTGGCTCATCCCGGGCCTGGTGGATATCCACACCGACAACCTGGAAAAGCACTACCAGCCCCGCCCGGGCGCCCTGTGGGACGCCTATGGCGCGGCGCTCGCCCATGACGGGCAGTGCGCCGCCGCCGGGATCACCACGGTGCTGGACTCCCTCAGCCTGCACGGGCGCAAGGAAGGTCTCGACCGCAAGGAGGCCCTGGGTCCGATGATCGCCGGGATGGACAGCGCCCAGGCCGACGGCGCCCTGCGCGCCGAGCACCTGCTGCACCTGCGCTGCGAGGTGACCAATCCCGAGCTGCTCACCTTGCTGGAGCCGCACGCCGACAATCCTCGGCTGAAGCTGCTGTCGGTGATGGACCACACGCCCGGCCAGCGGCAGACCGCCAATGTCGAGGCCCTGGAGACCCGCATGGTGGCCGCCGGCCGCAGCGAGGCGGAGATCGACGAGATGCTGGCCAGGCGGCATGCCGGCCGTGATCCCGGCGTCGCCCAGTCCAACCGCCGCAGCGTGGTGGCCTTCGCCCGCGAATACGGGGTGCCGATCTGCGCCCACGATGACGCCACCCTGGAGCATGTGGAGGAGGCCCGCGACGACGGCTGCGTCATCGCCGAGTTCCCGGTGACCCTGGAGGCGGCGCTGAAGTCCAAGGCCTACGGCATGGCGATCTGCATGGGCGGCCCGAACTTCGTGCGCGGCGGCTCGCACTCTGGCAACCTGTCGGCCCGTGAGTGCGCGCAACACGACGTGCTCGACATCCTGGCCTCGGACTATGTGCCCCTCTCAATGCTCCGCTCCGCCTTCATGCTGATCGACGATATGGGCTGGACGCCGCAGAAGGCGCTGGCCACCGTCGCCGGCGCCCCGGCCCGCAGCCTCGGCCTCAATGACCGTGGCGAGATCGCGCCGGGTCAGCGCGCCGACCTCGTCCGGGTCGCGCGGCGCAGCGCCGGATGGCCGGTCCCCACCGAGGTCTGGCTCAAGGGCCGACGGACCGCATGACCGCGCGCTACGCGATCTACTACGCGCCCCGTCCAGGCGCCCGACTCTGGGACAAGGCCTCCGCCTGGCTGGGGTTTGACGCCTATGCGGGCGCGCCTCTGACCCGCCGCCCCCTGCCCGGCCTGGACGCCTTGGACCTGGACGCCCTGACGGCGGACCCTCGCGGCTACGGCTTCCACGGCACCCTCAAGGCGCCCTTTGAGCTCGCGGCTGGCCGCAGCGAGGCGGAGTTGCTGGCCGCGGTCGGCCAGCGGGCGGCGGGGCTGGTTCCCTTCGAGGTCCCGATCGCGCCCGCCGCCCTTGGCCGGTTCCTGGCCTTCCAGCTCCAGCGGCCCTCGCCGGAGATGCAGGCCCTGCACGCGCTCTGCGTACGCGACTTCGACGCCTTCCGGGCGCCGCTGTCCGACGCCGACCTGGCGCGCCGCCGCAAGGCCCCGCTGACCCCAGAGCAGGACGCGCGCCTGGTGGAATGGGGCTATCCCCATGTCTTCGAGGACTTCCGCTTCCACATGACCCTCACCGGGTCCATCCGCGATGACGCCGTCCGGACCCGCGTCCTGGCCGTGCTGCAGGATCACTTCGCCGAGGAGACCGGCGCGCACCTCTTCGACGGTGTCGCGGTCTTCAAGCAGGACGACCGCCAGGCGCCGTTCAAAATCCTGGAACGCTTGGACTTCGGCGCCTGAGTTAGCGTTCGAGGGCCGCGAGGAAGCGGGCCACGCCCTCCTCCGGCGTCCCCTCATTGCGCACCATCACCACATCGTCGCCCTCGACAGCGAAGGCTTCGGCGCGCGCCAGGCGTTGGGTGATGTCCTCGGCGCTCTCGCGGCCCCGCTGCGCAAGCCGCCGAGCCAGGATCTCCGGATCGGCGGTCACCACCAGCACGCGCAGGGCGCCGAAGCGGGTCCGCGCCTCGTCCAGCACCGCGCGGGAGACATTGACCACCACCGTGCGGCCGAGCGCCAGGTCATCGGCGATGTCGGCCGGGATTCCATAGGCCAGGCCGTGGGCGCGCCAAGTCAGGGCATAGCCGCCAGAGGCCTCCCGCGCGTCGAACTGGACCTCATCGACCGGAAGGTGGTCCTCGCCCCCGGCCTCCGCGGGCCGGGTGATCTCGCGGCGGGGAAAGATGAAGGCGCCATCGCCCGCCAGCGCCGCGCGGGCGCCGTCGAGCAGGGTGTCCTTGCCGGCGCCCGAGGGACCGACCACGAGCACGAGCATGCCGGCCTCAGGCGTACTTCTCGACGAACGCGTCCGCATCGAGGGCGCGGAAGTCGTCGACGGCGTCGGCAAGGCGCTCATGGCTCCAGTCCCACCAGGAAATGGCCAGCAGACCATCCTGCACGGGCTTGGGGAAGCGTTCCCGGATCGGTTTGGAGGGCACGCCGCCGACGATGGTGAAGGCTGGCACGTCCTTGGACACCACAGCCCCCGCGCCCACCACCGAGCCGGTGCCGATGCTGACGCCCGGCAGGACCGTGGCGCCGTGGCCGATCCAGACATCATGGCCCAGGGTGACCGTGTGCGACCGCCGCCATTCGAAGAAGTCGTGATCGTCTTCCTCGCCCAGTTCGTAGGATCGGGTGCGGTAGGTGAAGTGGTGCAGCGCGGCCTTCCAGGTCGGATGGTTGCCGGGGTTGAGCCGTGCGTCCCGCGCAATCGAGCAGAACTTCCCGATCTCCGCATAGGCCGCTGAGGCGTCGTTGACGATGTAGCTGTAGGCGCCCATCGAGACCTCGGAAAAGCTGGTGCGGGCCCCGACCCGGGTCCAGGGGCCCAGGATCGAGTCGTGCACCTGGGCGTCCTTGTGCACCGCCGGCGCGGCGCTCTCGCGCGGCGCGGCCGGCTCTTCGTGAACATAGCGGTCGAAATAAAGGTAGCCGGGCTCGAGCGGCCGATCGGCCAGACGCAAACTCATCAAGCGGCCGCCACGACGCTGAAGGGTTCGGGAGCGCTGGTGCGCCCGCCATAGACGCGATCCAGAACCGCCGGGGTGAGCGCGCTCGGCGGACCGTCGAACACCACGGCGCCCTTGGCCATGGCGATCACCCGGGTGCAATAGCGCCGCGCGATGTCCAGGCTGTGCAGGTTGACGATCACCGGCACATTCCGCTCACGGCAGATCTTCTGCAGGGCCTCCATCACCACCTCGGCGTTGACCGGGTCGAGGGAGGCCACCGGTTCGTCAGCCAGGACCAGGTCGGGCTCCTGCAACATGGCGCGCGCGATGGCGACCCGCTGCTGCTGCCCGCCCGACAGGGTGCCGGCCCGTTGCAGGGCGGCGCCGGCCATGTCCAGGGCGTCGAGCTCGAGGATGGCCCGGGCCCGATCGGCGGCGGGGAAGAACTTGATCAGCGAGCTCATCAGGGGACGCTCCCCCACCACGCCCACCAGGACGTTGGTGATCACGTCCAGCCGCGGGCTGAGATTGAACTGCTGGAAGATCATGGCGCACCGCCGGCGCCACTTGCGCAGGGCGGGGCCCTTCAGCTGGCTGACGTCATCGCCGTCCCAGGTGATCTTGCCCTCACTCGGGTCGCTGAGGCGGTTGATGAGGCGCAGCAGGGTCGACTTGCCGGCCCCCGACCGGCCGATGATCCCCACCAACTCCCCTCGCTTGCAGGAAAACGACACGCTGTTCACCGCCAGGGTGTCGCCGAAGCGCTTGCTGACGCCATGCAGTTCGAGCATCGGACCTCCAGGGACTGACCTATCCGCAGACGCTAGCCGCGCGCCGTGACCCCGACGTGACGGCGCGGCGATGGCGCACTGGACCAAGCGGCGATTTGTCGGCGTCGCATCGGCGTCACCGCGTCACGTTATGGTCTCTGGATCGCGGAGGGTCTGATGGCCGATTTCCTGGTGATCGGCGCCCTGGCGCTGGACCGGCCGGTGCGGCTGAGCGGGCCTTTGGAGCCCGGCGGCCGTCTGCTGGGCACGAGCCTGGACGGCGCCTTGGCCGGACGGCTGGGGGGCGGGGCGGCGAACGCCGGCGTCGCGCTGGCGCGCGCGGGCCACCACGTCGCGGTCGGCGGCGTCGTGGCGGCCGACGCCGATGGCGACGCCTGCCTGGCCCTGGTCCGGGCCGCCGGCCTGGACACCCGCCATGTCATTCGCAGGGACGGCGTCAGCCGCACCACCCTGATCCTGATCGAGCCCGGGGGTGAGCGCCTGGTCCTGGGCCTCGATGTCGAGCCGGCCAAGCCGCCGACCCTGCCGCCGCCCAAGCCCGACGCGGCGTTCGACGGGCTCTACGTCCGCGCGCCCTATCCCGGCGCGGAGGCCTGGGCGGCGGCCTGCACGGGCCCCGTGGTGGCCCATTGGCCGGCGGGCGGGTTCACCGGCCCCTGCGACGTCCTGGTGGCCTCGATGGACGACTGCGACGCGGCGACCCTGGCCGACCCCTTCGCCGCCGGACGGGCCCAGGTGGGCGAGCGGCTGAGCTGGATGGTCCTGACCCGAGGCGGTCACGGCGTCACGGCCCATGACGGCCGGCGCGTCCTGCGGGCCACGCCGCGGCTGGCCACGGTGGTGGACGCCACCGGCGCCGGGGACTGCTTCGCCGCCGGTCTGCTGGAGGCGCTGACGGCCGGTGCGGACATGCAGGCGGCGCTGGCCCACGGCTGCGCCTGGGGGACCGTGGCCGTCGGCCTCGACGCCTCGGCGCCGTTGGACGGCGTGTTTCCAGCCTTCAGGCCAGCCGCTTCCTGAGCTGCTGCGAGAGGGTGTCGAGGGCCGCGACGCAGATCATGTAGAGGCCGATGATGAAGACCACCTGGTCGAAGGCGAAGATGCGGATGCGCTCTTCCAGCTCGAACCCGATCCCGCCAGCCCCGACGATGCCCAGCACCGCGGCGTTGCGGAAATTGCTCTCCAGGAAGAACAGCACCTGGCTCGCCATGATCGGCGTCACCTGCGGCGCGAGGCCGTAGCGCAGCACCATCAGGGGTGAGGCCCCAGCCGCGCGGACGCCGTCCAGGGGCCTTTCGTCGCCGTTCTCGATCGCCTCGGAGAACAGCTTGGCCAGGCTCGGCACATCGGCGAGCGCCAGGGCGATCACGCCGCCGAAGGGACCAAGCCCGAAGGCCGAGACCAGGATCAGGGCCCAGACCAGGGCCGGGACGCCCCGGAACCAGTCCAGCACCCGGCGGAAGGCGAAGTGCAGCACAGGCTGCCCCACCACCGTCTTGGCGCCCAGAATGCCCAATGGCACAGCGGCGATCGCAGCCAGCACCGTGCCGGCGAAGGCCATGGCGAAGGTCTCGGCCAGGGCCTTGAGAATGCGGGGCAGATCGCCGCCGTCGCTGGGGGGGAAGGCTCCGGCGGCAAGCTGGCCGAACTTGTCCATCCCGGCGAGCATGGCCTCGGGCGCCAGCTTCAGGTCGACGCACATGGCCACGAAGGCGGCGACCCCCAGCAGGACCAGGCCCATGCGCCGCAGACGCGCGGTCCCGCTGGCGCGCATGGCTTGCGGCGCGAGCAGCAGGGCGCGGGCGTGATTCTCGCGGGTCATCGCGCTTCCCCCAGGCCGATCAGGCGGTGGCGAATGGCTTCGGACGCCATGTCGATCAGGAAGATCATGCCGACGATCAGCAGCAGGATCGCCAGGTAGGTGTCGAATTCGGTGTAGGTGATGGCCCGCTGCAGCTCGATGCCGATGCCGCCCGCCCCCACGATGCCCAGGGCCGCGGCGCCGCCCAGGTTCCCCTCCAGCCGAATGAGGGCGTAGGAGGCGTAGTTGGGCAGGACCTGGGGGATCACCCCGTAGCGGATCTTGCGGATGAGCCCGGTGCCCGACGCCTCCATGGCTTCGAGCTGCCGCGCGTCGACCTCCTCGTTGATCTCGGCGAACAGCTTCCCCAGCCCTCCCATGGTGGAGATGGCCAGGGTGATGACCCCGGCCAGCGGGCCGACCCCGAAGGCGGCCACCAGCAGCAGCGCCAGGACCAGGTCCGGCAGGGTCCGGATCGCCTCGAGCGTGCGCCGCACAGCGAAGCGCACGGCGGCGATGGGCATCAGGTTGCGCGCGCAGAGGAAGGAGGCCAGCAGGCCGCCGATCGCCCCGAGAACCGTGGCCACGATGGCCATCTCCACGGTCTGCCACCCCAGCTTCAGCCAGACCGGCAGGTCATAGAACCACCAGGCCAGGGAGCCGGTCGTGCGGCGATCTTCCAGCAGGGCGTCGCCCTTCAGGTCGGGGACCATCCGGGTGAGGAAGTCCCCGATGCGGCCGAGGGGATCGCCGCCGATATCGGAGGAGAAGAACTGGCTGCGCTGGAACGAGAGCAGCAGGACGGCCGAGAAGATCAACAGGCCGACCAGGGTCTCCCGGCGCTGGCGGCGAAGGGTTCGCCGCCGCAGCACCTCGAACTCCGCCACGGCCGTCATCGGGTGGCCACCAGGGCCAGGGCCTCGGTGGGTTCAAATTCGGCGGCCTTGGGCGCCCAGGACGAGGCCCAGCTGAAGGCGACCCTGTTCTCCAGGTACATGGGCATATGGATGCCGATAAGGCGGTAGCGAGTCTCGTCGGCGATGTCCTTCCGCACCACGATGGCTTGCGTGGCCTGGGGGCGCGCCCTCAGCAGGACCGTGAGGTCCTTGCAAAGCGGCTTGGCCTTGGGGTCGTCGGGCATGCAGAGCCGCTGCCAGGCCGCGGCGTGGAGGACCATGGCGTCAGCCTCCCCGGACCGCAGCTTGCCGAGCGCGTCTTCCGCGTCGGCCGCCGCCAGTTCGGCCTTGAAGACATCGGCGCCAAACCCCCGGTCGGCAAGGACCCGGCTGGGCAGGGCTCGGGCGGCCGGCGTCGATCCGCCGAAGGCCAGGGTCTTGCCCCGCAGATCCTCCAGCCGCTTTACAGGACCCGCAGCCGGCGCCGCCACGACGACCGGAATGCGGTTCAGGCCGCCCTCGGGACGGATCGTGAGGATGGCGCGGGTCGCGCCCGCCACCGGGGCGAAGCTCACCCGATCGAGCAGGGCCATGTCGAGGCTGCCGGCCGCCAGCGCCGCGGCCGCGGCCGCCTGATCGGCCACGGGACACTTCAACACCTTCACGTCGAGCCGCTTGGCGAGATGATCGTAATAGGCCTTCTCGCCAGGCGCCGCCGTGGCGTCGAGCGGCGCGCAGGGGCCCGGCGTCGGGGTGACGGCCGCGATGCGCAGGCTGGAGGCGGGCGCCTTGGCTGTCGCGGCAACGAGGACGATGGCGGAGACCGCCAGCAGGATCTTCCTCATGGCCGACCTCCCTGGCCACGCCGCTGCGCGATATCGGCGGCGCGCAGGGCGATGACGTCCTTGTAGTGTTCGCGGGTGACCGAGGTGTAGGCCGAGCCGTCGAGCTGCCCGATGTCCACCCAGAGGTCCGGCTCGTCATAGGGCAGCGCGCCCATGGCGCCGCGAACGGTGTCGATCAGCGGCTGCGGCCGGTCGGTGCGCACCACGAAGGCCTCGCTGGGAATGGGCCCGGCGGTCCAGATGATGCGGAAGTCCTTGAG
The DNA here is from genome assembly GCF_030651185.1 of Phenylobacterium sp. Classification (GTDB taxonomy): domain Bacteria; phylum Pseudomonadota; class Alphaproteobacteria; order Caulobacterales; family Caulobacteraceae; genus Phenylobacterium. Next base: position 86,446 of record NZ_JAUSCJ010000039.1, on the reverse strand, counting down.
GTCCACCAGCTTGCGCCGGGCCATGGTGTGCAGCGCGCCGCGGCTGAAGCCATTGACCGGGTCGCCCCCGCTGGCCTGCAGGATCGTGGCGTCGAACTGGCCGTTGGCCAGGGCCATCACCGCCTGGGTATGGCCGCCGGCGAAGGAGATCTTGCCGAAATAGGTGTCCGGGTCGATGCCCTCATCGCGCAGCCTGGCGCGGGGCACGAGGTACCCGGAGGTGGAATTGAAATCCACATAGCCCAGGGACCGGCCCTTCATGTCCGCCAGGGTGCGGATCGGACTGTCAGCGCGGACGACGATGGCCGAATAGTAGCCTGTGCCCCCCTCCGCCTGACGGAGCGTCAGGATCGGGGCTGCGAGCGGGCCAATCTGAGCGTCGACATTGGCGTAGCCGCCGCCGGCCATCTGGGCCAGATCGACCTGGCCGGAGGACAAGGCCTGGATCACGCCGTTATAGTCGGAGCTTTCGTACAGCTTGACCGGCAGGCCGATGGCCTCGCTCAGGCGCGCCCGGTAGACGCTGCGCCGCTTGACGATCCTGGGGTCGTCATTGCTGCCGCTGACGGCCATGCGGATTTCCTTGATCCCGCTGCGCCAGTCGCCGGAGACGACCTTCTGCTTCTCACCGCATCCGCCCAGGACGGCGAGCAGGCCAACGGCCGCCGCGGCTGAAAACCAAGCTGATCGATCCATCGCGCACCATCACCCTCGGCTCCGGCGGCCGGAGCGACGGCGCTTAGCGTTGCCCTCGCGCGATGTCGTCGCCGTGACGGGCTTGTGACGATCTTCCTTCGCCGCCGGAACTTGTCAGGTTGCGGACGACTCGCACCGCGGAGCCGCCCTGGTCTAACGCGCAGGGACGTCGACCTCCGACGGGCCCACCGCCAGGCCGCCTCATTCATAGGCGCCCGATTGGAAGGCTCTAGTCGAGGACCTGCGCGGCGGGCTTCAACAGATCCAACAGGCGGCGGGCCTCGGCATGGCGCGCGCCGCCCCGGGCCATGCCCTCCAGCAGGCAGAGGCTAAGGCCGTAGAGCCCCGGCCCAAGGATGGGCGATCGATGGAGAGCGGTCGCCCCAGCCTCGGCCCGGTCCGGCTGGCCTCCGGCAGCGGCCAGTCGGGCGCGCAGCCCCACGTCCGTGCGCGCGCAGCACTCCAGCTCGGCGAGGGCCACGAAGGGGGTCTCCTGCAACAGGGCCCAATAGGCCTCAATGGCCAAGGCGGGATGGTCCTCGAGGGACCCGCCCATCACCGCCATCATCCGCTCGGCCTTCAGACGGTGCAGGTGACCGACGAGGGCGTCGGCCAGGGAATTCTGGTCAGGGAAATGATAGTTGATCGCCGTGCGGACGAGGCCCGCGGCCTGCGCGATCCGCTGGTGTGTCGCGGCGTGATAGCCCTCGTCGGCGACCACGGCCATGGCGGCGTCCAGGATCCGCCCGCGGGTTGCGTCGCCCTTGCTGGAACGCCGGACGGCCTTGACCGCGCGTCTCGGCTGCGAGGGCGATGTCCTACGCGGTCGCGGGCGTTCCTGTTCGATCCACATACGCCCTCAGGCTCCGAGATGAGCGCCAAGGCGGGCCTGGCGAAGGGGGCTTCGGGGGCGCCGAAGACTCCGGGCGCGAACCCCAGCCGAACGGCAGGGGCGCCGCCCGGCGAGGGCTATCGCGCCGAGAGCACGATCCTCGTCGAAACCTGGGCGAAGTCGCCGCCCGCCAGACGATTATGCTTCAGGATGGCGCGGTAGCGGGTCATGGCCTTGTCGGCGGAGGCCGTGCTGCACCAGTCGAGATAGAAGACCTCCAGCTCGTGGTTGAGGTAGGCGTTGCGGCAGACCCGGCTGGCGGCCCGGCGGACCTCCTGGCGCACGACCCTGGCATCCTTGCCGCGAATGATGATGGCCTCGTGGGTGGGGGCCCTGGTGACGGTGACGCTCGACAGTTCCTGGGCCTGGGCGGGCGGCGCGGTGGCCAGGATGGCGACGCTGGCCAGCAGGGTGGACGCCAGGACTGCAAGGCTGCGGGTCGGGGCCGCGGGGGAACGGGTTGCGGGCATGTGGCCCTCCTTTGATGACACCCCCAGCCTAGGCCAGACATCGCTCCCCGCCTTTGCCGGCCATCAACGGCGGCCTTGATGTCTGCCGGAGGGTGCGACAGCCCCGCATCGACCCGCGCCGCCGCATGTCGCACCCCCGCCCACCGACGTGGCGCGGCGGTTTGATCCCGATCATTCGGACCAGGCCCCTGGGGGAGGAAACTGCCGCCCAAACCCCTGGAGGCGGAATGGAAAGCTTGCTGGCCGACCTTGAGGCGCTGTTGGGCGTCGAGCATGTGCTGACCGGCGCGGCGGCGACCGGATGGGCCTTCAGTCCCTGGACCCGGCTGGGCGCGCCGCGGGCGATCCTGCGGCCCGTCACAACTCAGGAGGTGTCAGGGATCCTGCGCCTGGCCCACGCCGCCGGCGCGGCCGTCGTCCCCTGGGGCGGGCGCACCGGCCTGGTGGACGGCGCCTTCGCCGAGGACGCCCTGGCCCTCAGCCTCGACCGCATGGCCGCCATCGAGGAGATCGATCCGGTCGGCGCCACCATGACCGTTCAGGCCGGCTGCGTGCTGGAGACCGCCTGCATGGCCGCGACGGCGCAGGATCTGTTCCTGCCGGTGGACCTCGGCGCGAGGGGCTCGGCCACCATCGGCGGGGTGATCTCCACCAACGCCGGGGGCAACCGGGTGCTGCGCTACGGCATGACGCGGGAGTCGGTCCTGGGGCTGGAGGCGGTGCTGGCCGACGGGACGGTGATCTCCTCCCTCAACCACCTGATCAAGAACAACGCCGGCTATGACCTCAAGCAGCTGTTCATCGGATCGGAGGGCACCCTGGGAATCGTGACCCGCGCGGTGTTCCGCCTGCGGCCGCGGCCCGTGTCGCAGCAGACCGCCTGGCTGGCGGTGGACCGGTTCGAGGCGCTTTCGCCCCTGCTGCGGTCGCTGGAATCGTCCCTGGCCGGATCGCTGTCGGCCTTCGAGGTCATGTGGCCGGCCTTCTACGACCTGGTGACCACCCCGCCGGCTGCGGGTCGTCCGATCCTGCCGCCGGGCCACGCCTACTACGTTCTGGTGGAGGCCCTCGGCCCGGACCTGGCTCGCGATGCGGAGCGGTTCGAGCAGGTGCTGACCGACGCCCTGGAGAACGGTCTGGTAGCCGACGCGGCCATCGCCAAGTCCCAGGCCGAGCGGGACCGCATGTGGGCCCTGCGGGACGACGTGGCCCAGACCGCGCGCAACGGCCCGATCATCACCTTCGACGTCAGCCTGCCGATCGCCGCGATGGAGGCCTATGTGGCGGAGGTGCGCGGGGCCCTGGCCGCCCGCTGGCCCCAGGCGGGGATGACCGTCTTCGGCCACCTGGGCGACGGCAACCTGCACCTGATCATCGGCGTCACCGAGCCGGACGCCCGCCCGGAGATTGAGGAGATGGTCTACGGACCTCTGCGCGCCCGCGCCGGGTCGATCTCCGCGGAGCACGGGATCGGCCTGCAGAAACGCCCCTACCTCGCCTATTCCCGCAACCCTGAGGAGCTCACCCTGATGGCCTTGCTGAAGACGGCCCTGGACCCGCGGGGCATCCTCAATCCCGGCAAGGTCCTCCCGGCTTGATGATCGGCAAAGCCTGACTTGAGCAAGATCGGCGGGTGCGGCGGCGATCACCCGGTTCCCCGCGCCGCAGGGCGTGACGCAGGTTGGTCTCCTCCAAGAGGTTCCCCGTCATGCGTACGCAACATTGGTCCCGAGCAGCTCCGCGGGGCGACCCTGCCGGGGTGCTGATGGCGCTGCGGCCGCCGGTGGAGTGGCTGCTGAGTTCGGCCCTGCGTCGGGTAGCGCAGCGGCGGCCGGAGGTTTTCGAGCGGCTGGGCGCCTTTGGCGACGCCGCCTTCCTGATCGCGCCCGACGGCTCGCCGGTGGCCTTCCGGCTCGCGCCCGAGGGCGCGGCGGCCGGGGTCCAGGTGCGCCGCCGTGACGACCGCTCGCCCTGCGCCGCCCGGATCGAGGGGCCGCTCGGCGCTCTGCTGGGGCTGTTCGACGGCTCCCAGGACGCTGACGCCGCCTTCTTCTCGCGGGCCATCCGGGTGAGCGGCGACATCGAGGCGGTGATGGCCCTGCACAACACGCTGGAGGCCGCCGACCTGACCCTGGCCGACCTGCTGGGGCTGTCGGCGCCGGCGGGGGATGTGGCCAACGCCGCCCTGCGCTTTGTCCGCCAGACGGCGGCCGCCAAAGCCGCGTGGGCCTGAGATGGGATCGATGGAACTCGTCTGCCCGGCCGGCTCTCCGTCCATGCTTCACGCGGCGATCGAAGCCGGCGCGGACAGCGTCTATTGCGGCCTGCGGGATGAAACCAACGCCCGCAACTTTCCCGGCCTTAACTTCTCCCCCGCCGAGCTGAAGGCGGCCGTGGTCTGGGCGCATGATCGCGGCGCCAAGGTGCTGGTGGCGATCAACACCTTCGCCCGGGCCGGCGAGATCGACACCTGGCGGGCCTCCGTGGACAGCGCCGCGGCGGCCGGCGCCGACGCCGTCATCGTCGCCGATCTGGGGGTCCTGGCCTACGCCCACGCCGAGCATCCCGACCTGCGGCTGCACCTCTCGGTCCAGGCCGCCGCCGGCGCCCCCGAGGCCATCGGCTTCTACGCCCAGGCCTATGGCGTGAAGCGGGTGGTCCTGCCCCGCGTCCTGTCCGCGCCGGAGATCGCGGCCCTGGTGCGCGAGACCGACGTGGAGGTGGAGGCCTTCGTCTATGGCGGACTCTGCGTGATGGCTGAGGGCCGCTGCGCCCTTTCCTCCTACGCCACCGGCAGGTCCCCCAATCTCTCCGGGGTGTGTTCGCCACCGGAGGCCGTCTCCCTGGAGGAGACCAACGGTCTGCTGACCCCGCGTCTTGGGGGCTTCATGATCGACCAGGTCGCACCGGGCGCGGCCGCCGGTTACCCGACCCTCTGCAAGGGTCGCTTCGAGGCCGAGGGAACCGCGTCCCACCTGTTCGAGGATCCCACCAGCCTCAACGCCATGACGCTGCTGGCCGAACTTCGCACCGCCGGGGTGCGGGCGGTGAAGATCGAGGGCCGCCAGCGCGGCAAGGCCTACGTGGCCCGCGTGGCCGCCGCCTTCCGGGCCGCCCTCGACGCCCTGGACCGGGGCGAGACCACAGCGCCCTATGAGGCGCGCCTGACGGGCCTTGCCGAGGGCGGGCGAGAGACCGCCGGCGCCTACCGGAAGACCTGGCGATGACCGGCGCGCCGATCGAGATCGCCCTGGGGCCGCTGCTGTTCAACTGGTCGGCCGAGCGCATCGCCGACTTCTACGCCGCCATCGCCGACGAGACCGAGGTCGAGCGGGTCTATCTGGGGGAGGTGGTCTGCGGAAAGCGCGAGCCCTTCATCTCCGGGCCCCTGGCCGAGGCCGCCGAGCGCCTGACCCGGGCTGGCAAGACCGTCGTCTGGTCGACCCTGGCCCTGCCGGCGACGCCGCGTGACCGACGCGGGATCGCCCAGATGGCCGCGGGCGAGACCCTGGTGGAGATCAACGACGTCTCGGCCCTGGCCCACCGCTCGGTCGGCGCGCCCTTCGTGGCCGGGCCCCTGCTCAACATCTATAACGAGGCCGCCGCGCGGGAGCTGATCGGCCGCGGCTGCGTGCGCCTGTGCCCCAATGTCGAACTCTCGCTCCCGACCATCGGCCGCCTGGCCCAGGCCTGTCCGGGGCTGGAGATCGAGCTCTTCGCCTATGGCCGGCTGCCGCTCGCCCTGTCGGGACGCTGCTATCACGCCCGCGTCCGGGGGCTGCACAAGGACTCCTGCCAGCTGGTCTGCGACCGCGATCCCGACGGCCTCACGGTGCGCACCCTGGAGGGGCAGGACTTTCTGGCGGTGAACGGGGTGCAGACCCTGTCCCATGGGGTGCAGGTGGCCGACCTGCCGATCGCCCAACTCCGCACAGCCGGGATCGGGGCCCTGCGGCTGTCGCCTCACACCGGGGACATGCGCAAGGTGATCACGGCCTTCCGGGACTTCAGCCAGGAACGGCTGTCGCCCCAGGACCTGGCGGCCAAGGTGCGGGAGGCCGGACCGCCGGGCCCGCTGGTCAACGGCTATCTGCACGGCCGGGCGGGCGTCGACTGGGCGCCGGCGGCATGACCGCCTGTCCCTCGCGCCAGGTCTTCGACGTGGTGGTGCTGGGCGGCGGCATCGCCGGCGCCGCCCTGGCCGCCCAACTGGCGGGCGACCTGCGGGTGGCCCTGGTGGAGCGGGAGTCGCAGCTTGGCTACCACACCACCGGGCGTTCCGCGGCGATGTACATCCCCTCCTATGGCGGTCCGGCGGTCCAGCCGCTCACCGCCGCGAGCCGGGGATTCTTCGAAAGCCCCCCGTGGGGCTTCGCCGGGCGCCTGCTGAGCCCGCGTCCGGTGCTGCATGTCGCGCGCGCCGACCAGCTACAGCGCCTGGAGGACTTCGCCCACCAGAACCGGGACACCGCCGCCCTGCGGCGACTGAGCGGGGAAAGCGCCCGGCTGCGGACGCCGATCCTGCGGCCCGAGGCGGTTCGCTCCGCCCTGCTGGAGACCGGGGCGGGAGACCTGGACGTGGCGCGGCTGCACGGCGGCATGGTGCGACGGGCCCGCGAGGCCGGCGCCACCGTTCTCGCCGACGCCGGCAAGCCGGCCATTGTCCGCGAGGGCTCGCGGTGGCGGGTGCGGACCCGCCAGGCCAGCCTCATCGCCCCGACCCTGGTCAACGCCACCGGTGCCTGGGCCGACGAGACCGCGCTCGACGCCGGCCTCGCCCCCAAGGGCCTCGCGCCGTTGCTGAGAACCGCCATCCTGGTGGACGCGCCCCGGGAACTCGGCTTCCACGACGGGCCGGTGGTGAAGGACATCGACGAGCGGTTCTATTTCCGCCCGTTCGGCGGACGCCTGCTGATCACCCCAGCCGACGAGACGCCGAGCCCGCCGTGCGACGCGGCGCCCGATGAATTGGACATTGCTTGCGCCATGATGCGGTTCCATGACGCCGCCGATCATCCGGTGACACGGATCCACCATCGCTGGGCGGGCCTGCGCACCTTCGCGAGCGACCGCGCCCCGGTCATCGGCTGGTCGGAGACGAGCCCGGGGTTCTTCTGGCTGGCGGGCCTGGGGGGCTTTGGCATCCAGACCGCCCCGGCCGTGGCCCGGCTGGCCGCCGCCCAGGTCCTCGGCCATCGCACGCCTCGGGACCTGGCCGACCATGGGGTCGAGGCCGCGACCTACGATCCGAGCCGGCTCAGCGAAGCCGCGCACCCGATCGGTTCGCCAGCGCCATGTCAGGAACCGTGGGTGACGGCTGATGGGCCGCCAGGTCTTCCAGGGTATTGAGATTGATGAAGGGATCGGGTCCGGCGACCTCCCAGGTCACCTCCCGCAGCCCGACGTGCTCTGCGAAGCCCCGCAGCGACGAGCGGCCCGTCGCCAGATAGGCCTCAAGCCGCTCGCGCGATGAAACGCGCCAGAGGCCGCAGACCGGATGCAGGCGGCCATCGCTCACCGGCAGGACCGCGCCCACCCCTGCGCCCAAAGCCCGCGCCAGCCGGTCGCTCAGGTCGGCCGGCAGATAGGGCATGTCGCAGGCCAGGGTCTGGACCCAGGCCGCGCCCTGCCGGCGGCCGAAGTCCAGGGCGGCGGCAAGGCCCGCCAGGGGGCCGCCGATGTCCGGCGGATCAAACAGCAGCGGGATCCCAGCCCCACGCCCCGCCTGGCCGGCGTCCCGAACGGCCACCGCGACATCGGGTGCGTAGCTCCGCGCCAGATCCAGGGCCTGAGCCAGCAGCGGCCGGCCTCCCCAGGCGCGTAGGGGCTTGCCGCCCCCCATCCGACGGCCCTCGCCCCCGGCCAGCACCACGGCGACGCCGTTCATGATCTTGTCCTCGCGGACTTGCGGCGAAGGTCGCCACTGGCCGGGGCGCCGGCCAGGATGCGGGCCTGCTGCGGGTCAGCAACGGTCGTCTCCAGATCGCGGAGCAGGCCGTCATGGATCGAGTAGATCCAGCCGTGCATCGTCAGGGACTGGCCGCGCCGCCAAGCGTCATGCACCAGGGGATTGCCCGCCAGGCTGATCACCTGCTCGACCACGTTGCGCTCGCACAGATGGTTCACCCGGGTCTCGACGTCGAGGATCGCCTCCAGCTCCCCGGCATGGCGCCAGAACAGGCTGCGCACCGGCTGCAGCCAGTGGTCCACCAGGCCATGGCGCTCGCCGCTCAAGGCCGTCCGCACCCCGCCGCAGCCGTAGTGGCCGCAGACGATCACGTGCCGCACCTTGAGAACCTCCAGGGCGTATTGCAGCACCGAGAGGAAGTTGGCGTCCTGGGCCGGCGCCAGGTTGGCGAGGTTGCGGTGCACGAAGAGCTGACCAGGGGCCAGGCCGGTCAGGTCATGGGCCGGCAGATGGCTATCGGCGCAGCCGATCCACAGATAGTCCGGCGCTTCCTGGGCGGCCAGGTCGGGGAAGTAGTTGCGGTCATCCCGCGCCCTGGCCGCCGCCCAGACCAGGTTGCGGCGGAACAGGGCCTGGGTCACGCGCCCGGCTCGGAAAGGACGCGGCCGCGGCGCGCGGCCAGCCGCCGACCGAGGGTCGCCAGGTCATCGGCATCAAGCCGCAGCCGGGCGATGGGCAGGATTACGGCGTTCTCCAGCCCCAGGTGCCGGCGCTCCTGGCTGGCGAACTCCGAGAGGATCTTGCGCCGGGCCGGATCCAGGCCAGGCGCGGTCTCTTTCAGCAGGCAGGCCTTGAGCAGGTCGCTCACCTGGCCGGCCTTGGCCACGTCGGCGCGGTGCTCGGCCGAGAGCATGCCCAGCACCCCCTCGACCTCGTCCTCCGGCAGGCAGCGCCGGCGCAGCAGCGGGAAGAAATCCTCCTCCTCATCGATCACGTGCAGGGCCAGGTCGTGACCCAGGAAGGCCACCACCTTGCCGATCTTGTCGCCGTCAAACACCGTGGCCGCGCCGACCTCGTCGATCATCTGGCAGAGCTGCCGGTGGCGATAATGTTCCGCGAAGAACCAGTCGAGGGGCTCGGCGAGCAGTTCCAGGGGAACCTCCTCGATTTCGGTCGTTTGTTTCACCGCCGCCTCCTCTCGACCTTGGGTCAGAGCTTGAATTCGAGCGTCAGCCAGATCTTCGTCCGATCGGGGAAGGCCGGCCGGTCGCCCTGGAAGGCGGCGGCCTTCAGCTCGGCGCCGATCTTCGGGGTCAGGGGCATGGAGATCGAGGCGTCCAATTCCCGCCCGAGCCCCCCGCCGCCGCCGGCCTCGTCGAACTGGTGCAGGGCCGCCTGGATCTTCACCGGCTTGCCGTGCGGTCCCTTGAGCACCGAACTGCCGGTCAGGCTCAGGTCGCGCACCCCATTGGCCGGGGTGGTGAGGAAGACGTCGGCCCAGCCCTGATAGGCGTGCAGGGTGGCCAGCGGCGTCGAGAAACCCCGGCGGCCGTCGCCGTCCAGCTGCTCAACGCCCAGCGCCACGGCATTGGTTTTGGTCTTCAGCCCGGCCGACAGGGCGATGTAGTCCAGGTCGAAGCTGGTGGGGCTGTTGCGGTAGTCGGTCTGGCGGGCGTACTCGGCCTCGTAGGTGGCGCTGAGGCCAGGCTTCAGCGTCGTCGAGCCGGTGAGCCGCGCGCCCCAGGTGGCGCTCGACTGACTCGGCGCATTGGCGAAGTCCAGCAGGTAGCCATAGGCAGAGACCTGGCCGAAGCCGGTCTTGGCGTCCACCTGGGCCAGGTGGGAATCGCTGCGCCAGGCGCCCTGCGGGTGGTCCTCGCCGAAGATCCGATGGACCTTGTCGACATAGGCATAGGTCACGCTGACCTTGCCGGATGGCCGGTAGATCAGCTTCACGGCGTCGAAGGTCTGCTCGTTCTGACGGAAGCCGACATTGCCCACGAAGCGGGCGTTGGCGAGGATCAGGCGCTGGCGCCCGATGACCGCCTCGCCCTGCGTCCCGGTCCAGGAGATTTGGGCGCGGTTCAGCTCGGTGGTCTCGGGATCGGTCACCAGGGGATAGGCGGTCTTGCCATTGGTGCTGCTGTTGTAGCGGTCGGAGAGCGCGGTGACGTTCTCCCCCTCCACCAGGACCTTGAAGCCATGGAAGGCCGGGGTCTCATAGCCCAGCCGGGTGCGCAGGGTGACCGCCTGGGCGTCCTTGGCAAAGCCGTCCTGGGCGACGGTCTCGTAGCGGAGACGAGCCTCCAGGATCAGGCCTTTGGGCGCTTCGGCCGCGCAGGCCAGGGACGGGACAGCCAGGGCCGCCAGGCCCAGGAGGCCGGGAAGAAAACGCATGATTCAGACTCTCCGGACGATGGTGTAGGTGCGCGCCTTGGGCGTCAGCTTGGCGCGCAGCAGGGAAGCCATGGCCGCGATCGCCGGGTCCTTGGCGCCTTGGGCGGCCGAGATCAGGTGGGTCCAGCTCTCGTCGCCGGCGTTGTCGACGAAGTGAGCCACCGCGCGACGCACGAAGACCGGGACGTCCAGGTTGTCGGCCAGGGCGGCGGCCCGCACGCGAGCGGCCAGTTCCGGATCCGTGGCGTCGAGCCAGGCCTCGAGCTCATCGGCCGCGCCCCCCTGGGACAACAGTTCGCCCAGCGACAGGGAACCGGTGGCGAAGCGGCCGTCGCGGCTGATGCTGAAGGCCACGCCCTGCGCGCGGGCGCGGTCGGCCAGGTCGGAGACGTAGCGGGTCGCCGCGGCCGTCCAGGCGCGGCTCTCCAGGTGGAGGGCGATCTTGTCCTCCACATAGTCGAAGGGCAGCTCCCGCCCCTCGATCCGGCGTTCCAGCTTGAGGATGTGCCAGCCGAAGCGCGAGGCGACGGGGCGCGGGAAAATGTCCCCGGCCTGCAATCCGCCGAGCGCGCGCTCGATCTCACCCACCACGTCGCCCGGCCCCAACTGGCCGAGGGAGCCGCCGACCTTGCCCGACGGACAGTCCGAGAGGGTCCTGGCCAGGTGCGCAAACTGCGATGGCTCCGTCAGGCAGCGGAGCAGGATGCCCTGGGCGGTCTGACGCGCCCGCTCCAGGGCCTCGGCGTCCTCGCCCTTCGGCTCGACAAGGATGTGGGCGGCCTCCAGCAGTGGCGGGCTGGTGAAGTGCGCGCGCTGGGTGTCGTAGACCCGGCGGCGCTCGGCATGGCTGGGGGCCTCGATCTCGATCTCGGCGTCGAGGACGGCCCGGATCAGGGCCTCCTCATTCGTCTCCTCCCGGCCGGCCTCGTCCTTGATGGGGCGAGGCGTCAGGCCGAGCTCGTCGGCCCGGTGCAGCAGCAGGGCCTTGACCGCCAACGCCTTGCCGGCCGCGGTGCGGGCCTCGGCGGCCGACAGGCTGGGGTGGTTCTGGACCTCCTCGGCGATGAGGAATTCGGGGATCTCCACCCCTTCGACGACGACGGTGGCGGACGCGGTGGCGGCGGTCATGGCGGCTACTCCGCGGCTTTGAGGGGCGTGGGCCGGACCGCCGGGGTCGTCGTACGGATGGCGGCGGGCTGAACACCGGGCTTGGTCGGATAGACAGGGGCGGGGTTGTCGCGGCGATGCGGCAGGAGACGCCGCGTGCGGACCAGCTGCCAGCCCCGCCGGTTGAGGTACCAGACCGGCGCCGAGAGCATGTGCACCAGGCGGGTGAAGGGGAAGACCAGCAGGATGGTCATGCCCAGGAACAGGTGAGCCTTGAAGATCGGATGCACGTCGGCGACGTGGTCGGCGACATTGGGCTGGAAGGTGAAGACCCCCTGGGCCCAGCTCATGAACTTCAACATCTCGCCGCCGTCGAGGTGGCCGAGGGACAGCGGGATGGTAGCCAGGCCCAGGCAGAGCTGGACCATCAGGATGATCAGGATGGCGGTGTCGCCGAAGCTGGAATTGTGGCGGATCCGGGGATCGAACAGACGCCGGTGCAACAGCAGCAGGCCGCCGGCCAGGCATAGGATCCCGGCGATGCCGCCCGCGACGATGGCCAGAATCTGCTTGGCCCCATGGGGCACGCCCAGGGCGTCGAACACCCAGATGGGGGTCAGCAGGCCGACGAAGTGGCCCCCGAAGATGACCAGGACCCCGACATGGAAGAGGACGGAGCCCAGCACCAGTTGCTTGCGCCGCAGCAGCTGCGACGAGCCCGAGCGCCAGCTGTACTGTTCACGGTCGAAGCGGATGACCGACCCCAGGACCAAGACCGCCAGGGCGATGTAGGGATAGACGCCGAACAAGATCTGATTGAGCAGTTGCATCTTCAGGGGCTCCTCAGGCGGCCGCGCCGGCGCGGCGTGGCGCGCGCGGCGGTTCAGTGTTCATGGCCTCGACCAGGGCGCTGGCCTTGGGGCAGTCGGAGTCGGACGGGCCGAAGGTGACGGCGGTTTCGGCCCAGGCCTTATCGAGGGCCTCCAGGTCGTTGGGATTCTCCTCGGGCTCGCTGAGCAGGGCCGCCAGCACGCCGGGGTCGGCCTGGGTGTCGGCCAGACGGGCCAGGGCGCCGAACACCGCGCGATAGGGGCTGCCGCGGGTCTTGAGCCGCTCGCCCATCGCCTCCAGCACGTGGCTGGCTTCTCCGAGCAGTGAGGCGGCCTGGGTCTCGGGCAGGGTGGAGAGAAATTCCAGGAACACCGGCAGGAAGTCCGGCAACTCGTTGGCCGCCAGATCGAGACCCTGAGCCCGGTAGAGCTCCAGCAGCGCCACCATCGCCTCGCCGCGGTCGCGGCTCTCGCCGTGCACGTGCTCATAGAGGTTGAGGGACAGCGACCGGGTGCGGTCGAAGAGCTCGGTGTAGCGCTCCTGGAGGTCGTAGATATCGTCCTCGGTGATCTCGGCCACCAGCTTGCGCAGGGCTTGGACCAGGGTCTTGCCCAGCATCCCCTCGGCCTCGATCACGCCCAGCGCCTCAGGGGCGAAGGCCTGCAGGTCGCGGTTGGGATAGGTGAGCAGCAGCGCGAGCGCCTTGTAGGTGCGGGCCATGTCTCAGACCTCCATGGGGGTTTTGGCGCGCGAGCGCTTGTTGGGGCCAAACAGGCCCAGCTCCGTGCGCCCGCCGGAGCAGCCGTTGCCGAAGGAGAACCCGCAGCCGCCGCGCATGTCGTAGGCGTCCTCGGCGGTCTCGCGGTGGGCCGAGGGGATGACGAAGCGGTCTTCGTAGTTGGCGATCGCCAGGTAGCGGTACATGGAGTCGATCTCCGCCGCCGTCAGGCCGACCCGCGCGGCGAGGGCATGGTCGATCACCCCCTCAACCGTCTTGGCCCGCATGTAGCCGCGCATGGCCAGCATGCGCTCCAGGGCCAGCTGGACCGGCGCTTCCTTGCCGGCGGTCAGCAGGTTGGCGAGGTACTTGATCGGAATCCGCAGCGCGTGGACGTCGGGCATGTCGCCGTCCATCTCCAGGGCGCCGGCGGCCACCGCCGACTGGATCGGCGAGAGCGGCGGCACGTACCAGACCATGGGCAGGGTCCGGTATTCCGGGTGCAGCGGGAAGGCGATCTTCCAATCGACGGCCATCTTGTAGACGGGGCTCTTGCGGGCCGCGTCCAGCCAGGCTTCCGGCACGCCGTCGGCGCGCGCCTGGGCGATCACCGCCGGATCGCTGGGATCCAGGAAGACGTCGAGCTGGGCCTGGTAGAGGTCCTGCTCATCGGGGGTAGAGGCCGCGGCCTCGATGCGATCGGCGTCGTAGAGCAGGACCCCGAGATAGCGGATGCGGCCGACGCAGGTTTCCGAGCACACGGTCGGCTGGCCGACCTCGATGCGCGGGAAGCAGAAGGTGCACTTCTCCGACTTTCCGGATTCCCAGTTGTAGTAGATTTTCTTGTAGGGGCAGGCCGAGACGCACATGCGCCAGCCGCGGCACTTGTCCTGGTCGATCAGGACGATGCCGTCCTCCTCGCGCTTGTAGATGGCGCCCGAGGGGCAGGCCGCGACGCAGGTGGGGTTCAGGCAGTGCTCGCACAGCCTGGGCAGGTACATCATGAAGGTGTTCTCGAAGGCGCCGTAGATCTCCTTCTCGACACCCTCGAAGTTGTAGTCGGCCGACCGCTTGGAGAACTCGCCGCCGAGGATTTCCTCCCAGTTGGGGCCCCGCTCGATCTTCTCCATCCGCTGGCCGGTGATCTTCGACCGCGGCCGGGCGGTGGGGAAGGCCTTCATCTCCGGCGCGGTCTGCAGGTGCGCGTAGTCGAAGTCGAAGGGCTCGTAATAGTCGTCGATCTCCGGCAGGTCCGGGTTGGCGAAGATCTTCGCCAGGATCCGCCACTTGGCCCCCATCTTCGGCTCGATCTTGCCGTTGGCCTTGCGGGTCCAACCGCCGTTCCACCGCTTCTGGTTCTCCCAGTCGCGGGGGAAGCCGACGCCGGGCTTGGTCTCGACGTTGTTGAACCAGGCGTATTCAACGCCCTCGCGGTTGGTCCAGACGTTCTTGCAGGTGACCGAACAGGTGTGACACCCGATGCACTTGTCTAGGTTCAGCACCATGCCGATTTGCGCGCGAACCTTCATTGGGCGAAATCCTTGGCGTTGAGGGGAGTCTCCAACCAGTCGACCTTGGTCATCTTGCGCAGCACCACGAACTCATCGCGGTTGGAGCCGACCGTGCCGTAATAGTTGAAGCCGTAGGCGAGCTGGGCGTAGCCGCCGATCATGTGGGTCGGCTTGAGAACCGTGCGGGTCACCGAGTTGTGGATGCCGCCGCGCTTGCCGGTGATCTGGGACCCCGGCGTGTTCACGATCTTTTCCTGAGCGTGATACATGAAGGTGGTGCCTTCACGGATCCGCTGGGAGACCACCACCCGGGCGGTGAGCGCCCCGTTGGCGTTGAAGGCCTCCACCCAGTCATTGTCCACCAGACCGACCTTCCGGGCATCGGTCTCGGAGACCCAGATGACGGGGCCGCCCCGGTTGAGGGTCAGCATCATCAGGTTGTCGGAATAGGTGGAGTGGATGCCCCATTTCTGGTGCGGGGTGATGAAGTTGAGAACGATCTCCTTCTCGCCATTGGGCTTGAGGCCCTTGACGTAGGTGGTCTTCAGATCGATCGGCGGACGGTAGACGCAGAGCGCCTCCCCAAAGGCCCGCATCCACAGGTGATCCTGATAGAGCTGTTGCCGGCCGGTCAGGGTCCGCCACGGGATCAGCTCGTGGACGTTGGTCCAGCCGGCCGTGTAGCAGACCTTCTCGCTCTCGATGCCCGACCAGGTCGGCGAGGTGATGATCTTGCGCGGCTGGGCCAGCAGGTCGCGGAAGCGGATCTTCTCGTCTTCCTTGGGCAGGGCCAGGTGGGTGTGCTCGCGGCCGGTCTGCTTCTCGAGCGCTTCCCAGGCCTTGACCGCCACCTCGCCGTTGGTCTCCGGCGCCAGCATGAGGATCGTCTCGCAGGCGTCGATGTCGGTTTCGATACGGGCCAGGCCCTGGGTCTGGCCTTCCTCCAGCACCGCGCCGTTCAGCTCGGTCAGCAGGTCCACCTCATGGTCGGTCTTCCAGCCGATCCCCTTGCCGCCGTTACCGCTGGCCTTGAGCAGCGGCCCAAGGGCGGTGAAGCGCTTGTAGGTGTTGGGATAGTCGCGCTCGACCACGGTGATCTGCGGCATGGTCTTGCCGGGGATCGCCTCGCACTCGCCCTTGGACCAGTCGCGGACGTCGAAGGGCTGGGCCAGTTCGGCGGCGCTATCGTGCTGGATCGGGGTGAGAACCACGTCCTGCTCGACCCCGAGCACCTCGGGGGCGACGTCGGAGAAGGTCTTGGCGATCGCCTTGAAGATCTCCCAGTCCGACTTCGATTCCCAGGCCGGATCCACCGCCGCCGACAGCGGGTGGATGAAGGGGTGCATGTCGGAGGTGTTGAGGTCGTTCTTCTCGTACCAGGTGGCCGTCGGTAGGACGATGTCGGAATAGACCGCCGTGGTGGACATCCGGAAGTCGAGGGTGACCAGCAGGTCGAGCTTTCCCTCCGGCGCCTCGTCATGCCAGACGACCTCATTGGGCTTGCGCCGCCCGTCCTCGCCAAGGTCCTTGCCCTGGACGCCATGGCTGGCCCCCAGCAGGTGCTTGAGGAAGTACTCGTGGCCCTTGCCGGAGGAGCCCAGAAGGTTGGAGCGCCAGATGAACATGTTGCGCGGCCAGTTGGCGGGATCGTCGGGGTCCATGCAGGACATCTTCAGATCGCCGCTCTTGAGCTGCTCAAGGGCGTAGGCCTTGGGGTCCTGACCCGCCGCGGCGGCAGCCTTGGCCACATCCAGGGGGTTGGTCTGCAGGGCGGGCGCCGAGGGCAGCCAGCCCATCCGCTCGGCCTTGGCGTTGAAGTCGATCATCGCCCCGTCCCACACGCCTTCCGGCGCGGTGGGCGAGAGGATCTCGCTCATCTCGACGGTCTCGTACCGCCACTGGTCGGAGTGGGCGTAGAAGAACGAGGTGGAGTTCTGCTGGCGCGGCGGCTTCACCCAGTCGGTGGCGAAGGCCAGCGGGGCCCAGCCGGTCTGGGGCCGCAGCTTCTCCTGGCCGACATAGTGGGCCCAGCCGCCGCCGGACTGGCCGACGCAACCGCACATGACCAGCATGTTGATGGCCGCGCGGTAGTTCATGTCCATGTGGAACCAGTGGTTCATGGCCGCGCCGATGATCACCATCGACTTGCCATTGGTCTTCTCGGCGTTGCCGGCGAAGCCGCGGGCCACGGCGATGATCTGATCCTTCGGCACCGAGGTGATCGCCTCGGCCCAGGCCGGGGAATAGGGCTCCACCTCGTCATAGCTGGCGGGCATGTGGTCGCCGCCGAAGCCCTGGTCGACGCCGTAGTTGGCCAGGAACAGGTCGTAGACGCAGGCCACCAGGGTCTCGCCCTCGGGCAGCATCATGCGCTTGACCGGCACATTGCGGACCAAGACCTCGGGATGGTCGGTCATGGCGAAGCCGTTGGTGGCCGCGCCGCCGAAATAGGGGAAGCGCACCGCGGCGACCTCATCGTGGACGCCCTTGAGGCCCAGGCGCAGGGTGGTCTCGCGACCGGCCCCGTCCTTTTCCTCAAGGTTCCACTTGCCGTCCTCGCCCCAGCGGAAGCCAATCGATCCGTTGGGGACGATCACTTCGCCGGTGGTCTCGTCGAGGGCGACGGTCTTCCAGTCGGGGTTGTTGGTCTCACCCAGCGCCTTGTCGAACTCGGCGGCGCGCAGCAGGCGTTCGGGCACATAGGCGCCGTCCTGGGGAACCAGGCGCACCAGCATCGGCAGGTCCGAGTACTTCCGCAGGTAGTCGCGGAAGTAGGGCACCTGGCGGTCGATGTGGAACTCCTTGAGGATCACGTGACCGAAGGCCATGCCCAGGGCGGCGTCGGTCCCCTGCTTCACGGGCAGCCACAGGTCGGAGAACTTCGAGGCCTCGGAATAGTCGGGGCAGATCACCACCGACTTGGCGCCGCGATAGCGGGCCTCGGTGTAGAAGTGGGCGTCCGGGGTGCGGGTCTGCGGGACGTTGGAGCCCCAAAGGATCATGAACCCGGAATTGAACCAGTCGGCGCTCTCGGCCACGTCGGTCTGTTCGCCCCAGGTCTGCGGCGAGGCCGGCGGCAGGTCGCAGTACCAGTCGTAGAAGGAGCCGCAGACACCGCCGAGCAGCTGCAGGTAGCGGGCGCCGGCGGCGTAGGAGACCATCGACATGGCCGGGATCGGCGAGAAGCCGAAGATGCGGTCCGGACCCCATTCCTTGACGGTGTAGGCGTTGGCCGCGGCGATGATCTCGGTCACCTCGTCCCAGGTCGCGCGGATGAAGCCGCCGGCGCCGCGCATGGTCACGTAGGAGGCGCGCTGCGTCGGGTTCTTCTGGATCGAGGCCCAGGCGGCCACCGGGCTGAGGGTGGCCCGCGCGGCGCGCCAGAGCTTCAACAGGCGCGAGCGGATCAGCGGGTATTTCACCCGGTTGGCGGAATAGAGGTACCAGCTGTAGCTGGCGCCCCGGGCGCAGCCTCGCGGCTCGTGGTTGGGCAGCTCCGGCCGCGTGCGCGGATAGTCAGTCTGCTGGGTCTCCCAGGTGACGATCCCGCCCTTGACGTAGATCTTCCAGGAGCAGGAGCCCGTGCAGTTCACCCCGTGGGTGGAGCGGACGACCTTGTCGTGCTGCCAGCGGCGCCGATAGGCCTCCTCCCACTTGCGATCCTCGTCGGTGAGGACGCCGTGGCCGTCGGAGAACAGCTCGGTCTTGCGGGCGAAGAAGGTCAGGCGATCAAGGGTATGGCTCATGCCACGATTTCCATCTTCGTAGGGGTTTGGGGCGCTTGCAGCAGCGAGGACTTGCGGGCGTAGAAGCCCCAGTTCACAGCGACGCAGCTGAGGTAGAAGGCCAGGAAGACCAGCAGGGCGGCGCTCGGCCCGCCGGTGGCCTTCATCGCGTTGCCGAAGGCCAGCGGGATGAAGAAGCCGCCGAAGGCGCCGATGGCCGAGCTGAAACCGACGATGGCCGCCGACTCCATCTCCGCGGCCTTCAGGCGAGCGGCCGGATCAGCTTGCGGCAGCAGCCGAGGCATGTCGGCCCGCACGATCGCCGGGATCATCTGGAAGGTCGAGGCGTTTCCGACCCCGGTCCAGAGGAACAGCCACATGAAGCTGGCGAAGAAAATCGGGAAGGAGGGCTCGGCGCCGAAACCGCCGACGCTGTGCATCACCGACAGCACGCCGAGCGCCAGGGCGATGAACACCCAGTGGGTGACATTGTGGCCGCCGAACTTGTCGGAAACCCAGCCGGTGAGCGCCCGCGAGGCCGCTCCCACCAGCGGACCAAGGAAGACCAGCTGCATGGCTTGGACGTCGGGGAACAGGGTCTTCATCAGCAGCGGAAAGGCCGCCGAGAAGCCGATGAACGAGCCGAAGGTGCCAACGTAGAGCCAGCAGATGACCCAGTTATGCTTGCGCTTGAACACCACCGACTGTTCAGCGAAGGAGGCCCGGGCCGAGGCGATGTCGTTCATGCCGAACCAGGCCAGGCTGCCGGCGACGAGAATGAAGGGGACCCAGACGAAGCCGGCGTTCTGCAGCCAGATCGTGCTCGACACGCCCTTTTCCACCACGGTCTGAGGCGCGCCCACCAGGGGCAGGAACATCCCGATCCCGATCACCACCGGCACCAGGAACTGCATGACGCTGACGCCAAGGTTTCCGAACCCGGCGTTGAGGGCCAGCGCATTGCCCTTTTGGCTCTTCGGGAAGAAGAACCCGATGTTGGCCATCGAGGAGGCGAAGTTGCCGCCCCCCAGGCCGCAGAGCAGGGCCAGGACCACGAACACCACATAGGGGGTGGTGGGATCCTGCACGGCCAGGCCGATGCCGATCGCCGGAATCAGCAGGGACAGGGTCGTCAGCGTCGTCCACAGCCGGCCGCCGAGGATCGGGACCATGAAGGTGTAGAAGATCCGCAGGGTCGCGCCCGAGAGGGCGGGCAGAGCGGTGAGCCAGAAGAGCTGTTCGGTGGTGAACTTGAAGCCGACCAGCTTCAGCTTGGCCACCACCATCGACCAAACCATCCAGACCGAGAAGGCCAGGAGCAGGTTGGGGATCGAAATCCAGAGATTGCGGCTGGCGATAGCCTTGCCCGATCCCGACCAGAAGGCCGGGTCTTCGGGGCGCCAGTCAGTCAGGACATGACGGGCGGGTTTGCGGGAAGCCATCAAGGCGCTCCTCTTGTTGCGGGGGTCGCCACGCGGGCGGGCGCGCCGGAGACCGGACGCGGTTGAAGGTCGGCGTGCAGGGACGCCATCTCGGGAAGTTCGGGCAGCTCACCCAGCTGCGGCGCGCCCGCGCGCTCCATCCGGCGGATGGCGAAGTGCATCCAGGTCAGGGCGCTGGCCACCAGGACGAACAGCAGCATGAAGCAGCTAGTCCAGACCCCGGTGAGGTCGTTCAAGGCTCCGAAGGCGATGGGCAGGACAAAGCCCCCCAGGCCGCCCACCATGCCCACTAGCCCCCCCACCGAGCCGATGGTGCCGGGGTAGTAGACCGGGATGTGCTTGTAGACCGCCGCCTTGCCCAGGCTCATGGCGAAGCCGAGGCAGAACAGCAGGACGATGAAGGGGACCAGCCCCGTGGCCAGTCGGAAGGCGATCGGCCCATGGACCCCGTCCACCACATAGCTGGTGGGCGGATAGGACAGCAGGAAGGTGGCCACCACGCTGATGCTGAAGGTGATGTACATCACCTTGCGCGCACCGATCTTGTCGGAGAGCCAGCCGCCGAACACCCGGAATAGCGACCCGGGAATGGAGTAGGCCGCCGCCAGCATGCCGGCCGTGCGGATGTCCAGGTGATAGACCGCCACCAGATAGTGGGGCAGCCAGAGCGCCAGGGCCACGAAGGCGCCGAAGACGAAGAAGTAGTAGAGGGCGAAGCGCCAGACCTGCAGCTTCCTAAGCGGCGCGAACTGCATCGCCGCGGCGACCGGCTTGGCGCCGGTCCGGCGGCGTTCCAGGAGTTCGGGATCGTCACGGGTCAGCAGGAAGTAGACCACCGCGATCACCGCCAGGGCCGCGGCCCAGACCTGGGCGACCGTCTGCCAGCCATAGGCGATCATCACGAAGGGGGCGGCGAACTTGGTGACCGCCGCGCCGACGTTGCCGGCGCCGAAGATGCCCAGGGCGGTGCCCTGCTTTTCCTTCGGGAAGAACTTGGAGACATAGGCCACGCCGACGGCGAAGGACCCGCCGGCCATGCCGACCCCAAGCGCCGCCAGCAGGAACTGCGGATAGGTCTGGGCGTGGGAGAGCAGGAAGGTGGCGAGCGCCGCCGACAGCATCACCACCAGGTTCACAACCCGGCCACCGTACTGGTCGGCCCAGACCCCCAGGACGACGCGCACCAGCGAGCCGGTGAGGATAGGGGTGCCGGCCAGCAGTCCGAACTGGGCCTCGGTGAGGCCGAGGTTCTGCTTAATCTGCACCCCGATGATGGAGAAGATCGTCCAGACCGCGAAGCAGGCGGTGAACGAGAAGGTGCTCATCCACAGCGCCATGCCGGCGCCGGGAGCGTTCTCTGTGGTGGGCGGCGTGACTGCGACGTTCAACTTGTCCCCCGGCCTCTGTGCTGCGGGGCCAGACGCCCTCGCTTCGGCCAAGTCTATGCAGTCGTCGGGGAGGCTTTGAATTGATGATCGTCAAATACGATGCCTGATGTTGCTAGGTTTAGCGCATCACCGTCAGGAATATTGGCTCACTTTATATATTCCGCTTCTCTGATTACTTTTGTTGGCGACGAGATTTGATGAACATCAAGCCGCCTCGCCGCCCGCGGCGCATTGGCGTCGCTTGATCCAGATCAAGGCTCGGTTCGCCGCCTCACCCGATTGATGGTTGACGCAAGGGGACCATCCGAATGTCGATGCGAGTCGTGGACGTGGAGCGCGTAAAGGACCTGGCCCTGTTCTCCGGCGTCTCTGACGAGACGTTCAGCGCCGTGACGGCCGGCGCCTTCCTCCAGAAATTCCCGGCAGGCACCACCCTCCTGCACGAGGGCGACCCGGTGGACTTCCTCTATGTCCTGCTCGACGGGCTGGTGGAACTGGAGGGCACCTGGAACGACAAGGAGACCACCCTGGCGGTGCTGCGGCCGGTCTCCACCTTCATTTTCGCCGCCGTCGCCCTGGACGCCGACGCCCTGATGAGCGCCCGCACCGTCGAGCGGTCGGACATCCTGATGCTCTCGGGCGAGGCCCTGCGCCGGGCCATGCAGACTGACCCTCGCTTCAGCTACGCCGCAACCCTTGAACTCGCCGGCTGCTATCGCGGCCTGGTGCGTGCGTTGAAGAACCAGAAACTTCGCGGCGGCGCCGAGCGCCTGGCCAACTACCTGATCACCCAGAAGGTGCGCCAGGGCGGAGCCGAGACCTTCACCCTGCCCCACGAGAAGCGCCTGCTGGCCTCCCTGTTGGGCATGACGCCGGAGAACCTGTCGCGCGCCTTCGCCACGCTCACGGGCTACGGCGTGGTGGTGAACGGCCCGGAGGTCACCATCGCCCGGCCCGTGGTGCTGGAACGCCTGGCCAAGCCCGATCCGCTGATCGACAATCACCAGCCCCCCAGCGCGGCGCCCATCGGCAAGGCCGAGCGGGAGCTCTGGCCCGCCCGCGCCAGCTAGAGCGCGTCAGGGTTAAGTGGAAGCCCGCCCGACGCGCTCTATCTCTTTGAATTAGAGCCATTTTGAACGGGTCAGATGATCTCATCTGACCCTAAAAGGCTCTAGCCGCCGAACTGCGCGAGGTTCCGGGTGTCCCCGGCTTGGCTACTGGCCAGGTCGTGGCCAAGCGGCTTGCCTGTCAGCGCCTGGGCGATCCGGCCCGCCAGGAGATCCGAAGCCCCCTCGCCCGCGTCGGCGGCCAGCAGGTCGCGCAGGCTCACCCCGCCCTGGCCGAACAGGCACAGGCGCAGCAGCCCCTGGGCCGTGACGCGCAGGCGATTGCAGCCGTCGCAGAACCCGGCGCCATAGGGGGCGATCAAGCCGATACGCCCGGCGAAGTCGCGATGCTCGTATTCCGTGGCCGGGCCGTCGTCGGAGGCCCGGACGCGGGCGCTCCAGCCCTCCTGGGCCAGCCAGGTCTTCAACCGCTCGCCGCTCACGTGCTGGTCGGCGAAATAGGCGGCGTTGTCGGCCGTGCGCATCAATTCGATGAAACGGACGGCCACCGGACGGTCGCGGACGAACTCGGCGAAGTCGGAGAAGCCGTTCTCCAGGCTGTCACGGAGCAGCACCGCGTTGACCTTCACCGTCGGCACCCCGATGGCGAGGGCCTGGTCGAGGCCGGCCACAACCTGATCGAGGCGGTCATGGCCGGTCAGGCGGGTGAAGGCCTGGCGGTCCAGACTGTCGATGGAGACGTTCAGATTGGTCAGGCCCGCCGCGCGCCAGCTGGAGACGTGGCGGTTCAAATTCCAGCCGTTGGTGGTCATGGCGACCTTGGCGATCCCGGGGACGTCAGCGACCCGGGCGATGATGTGGCCGATGTCCTTGCGCACCGTGGGCTCGCCCCCGGTGAGCCGCACCTTCTCGATCCCGAGCCGCTGGAAGGTGGAGACCAGCCTGCCGATCTCATCGACGCCGAGGAAGGCGGGCCCGGCGGATTTCCGGTAGCCGTCGGGCAGGCAGTAGGTGCAGCGGAAATTGCACACCTCCGTCACCGAGAGGCGCAGGTAGCGGAAGCGGCGGCCGAACCCGTCGATCAGGCGGTCCATGGGACAGGTTCCTCACGGGACAGAGGAGGCGCCGGTTTCCCGGCGCCCCAAGACCCGGCGGATCGCCGGTGTCGACGTCACCCAAGCCGACGCCGAAGGGAGGAGTGGCGTCGCGCGCAACGGGCGGATCGAGAGTGAACCTAGGGGGCAAGGCCCGCCCTGGGTATGACGGCTGAGGGCCGGCGCCTTGACTTCGGTTAAGCCGCAATAGCCCTGCCGCGCGGGCGGGCGGGCCATCCCAGCAGCATGGGGCCATAGGCCAGGGCGAAGCCGCCGAAGGCCGCGCTCCAGAGGCCGCCGGAGACCGCCAGCAAGACCGTGCCGCCTGCCCCACCGAAGCCGGCGCCGACCCGCACAAGGGCCGCGGCGTTGACCAGCAGGTAGATGGCCAGCGTCCAGCCGTCAGCCACTCGCGGCCGGCCGCTATGGCCGCGGGTGGCGCGGGTCATCATGGCCAGGGTCATGACCCCGACCGCGCCCGCCGTCAGGGCGTGGACCCCGGCGGTGCGCGGCACGATGTCGGGCGCCAGGATGGTGAGACCGGTGAGGACAAGGCCCACTCCCAGCCAAGCATAGCCAAGGTGGAGAACCCAGACCAGCGGCTCGGCCAGGGTCCGCAGGCCTTGCCAGCGCGCCAGGCGGGCCAGGGCCGCGAGGCCCGAAGCGGTCAGCAATACGCCGGCCAGGGAGTTTTCAGGAGCCGCCATCCAGGCGACGGCGGCCAGACCGGTGAGGATCAGGGCGGCCGTGTCGGCGCGGTCGGCCGGGGCGGGTAGCGGGCCGGGCGCATGCTGGCTCAGCCAGTTGCGGGTGAAGCTTGGGGTGACCCGACCGCCGATCAGGGCGATCAGCACCGACACCGCTCCGAGCGCGGCCCGCTGGCCGACCGCCTCGGGCGCAAGGCCCCCCAGGTGGAAGGCGATATTGGCGCAGGCCAGCACGGTGACCAGGGCGCAGACGGCCAGGTTGCGCCAGTTGCGCGCGGCCAGGACCTCTCGCCAGATCACACCGGCGAACACCACCAGAAAGGCGCTGTCGATCACGCTGGCCCAGACCCCGAGCTCGGTGGCCGCCAGCATCGCCAGGCGCCCCGCCAGCCACAGGCCAGACAGGGCGGCGAGCGGCGCGCCCATCACGGGCAGGCGTCCGGTCCAGTTGGGCACGGCGGTCAGCAGGAAGCCGGCGACGATGCCGGCCAGCACCCCAAACAGCATCTCGTGGATGTGCCACTCGCGGGACAGGGCGGCCCAGGGCAGGTGACCGGTGAAGGACAGCAGCCAGAGGGGAACCGCCAGCGCCGCCCAGATCGAGGCGGCGAGGAAGAAGGGGCGGAAGCCGTAGCTGAAGAGCTTCGGCCCCCGGTAGGCGCGCCGATCGGCGGCGGTGGCCATGGGGGACTCCAGTCGTCTAGAGGACAGGCCCTCCTTCTAAGCCTGTCTGGCCCCGCCGCCCTTGTCGGACATCAAGCGCCGATCCCTCTCATGCGCATTTGGAGTAGCCGCAGCCAAAACAGGTGTCGCAGCCCTCCTTGCGGACCAGCTCGAACCCGCCGCACTGCGGGCAGCAGGCCTTGCCGGCGGTGTGAGTGTGAGGCGCCGTGGCGGCATGAGCCGGCGCCGCGGCGACTTCGATCCTCAGGTGGCGCTCGATCACCCCGCCGATGGCCGCCGGCAGCGAGGGCACATAGCGCCCGTCGATCCAGCCGCCGCCGCCGGGATCGAACACCGCCTTCAACTCCTCAGCCACGAAGGCGACGTCCCCACCCCGGCGGAACACCGCCGAGATCATCCGCGTCAGGCCGAGTGTCCAGGCGTAGTGCTCCATGTTCTTGGAATTGACGAAGATCTCGAAGGGCCGCGGCCCCTCCCCGGTGTCGGCGTCGTTGATGGTCACATAGACGGCGTGCGCGCTCTGCGGCCATTTGATCTTGTAGGTGGCTCCCTGCAGGACGTCAGGCCGCGGCGAGAGCTTGGGTTCGGCCGGCTCGGCGGCCTCAGGCGTCGGCGCCACCGAGAGCACCGATCCGGTGACGGCGTTGGGGCGGTAGGTGGTCAGGCCCTTGCAGCCCAGGCGGTAGCCTTCCAGGTAGATGTCCGAGAAGTCAGCGAAGGCGATGTCTTCCGGGCAGTTCACGGTCTTGGAGATCGAACTATCGATGCAGGCCTGGGCCGCGGCCTGCATCTGCAGGTGGTCGGCCGGGGTCAGGTCCTGGGCGCTCACGAACAGTTCGGCCGGGGGCTCGGCTTGGCCCTTCAACCCGCGCCAGACGGTGAGCGCGTAGTCCTCCACCTGCTCCTCCCGGGAGGAGCCGTCCGGCTGACGCACCTTGCGGGTATAGGCATAGGCGAAGACCGGCTCGACGCCCGAGGAGACGTTGCCCGCCAGCAGCGAGGTCGTGCCCGTCGGCGCGATGGAGGTCAGGCAGCCGTTGCGCAGCCCGTGTTCGGCGATCAGGGCGCGGGTCTCCCCGTCGAGGGCCAGCAGGTTGGGCCGGTCCAGGATCTGCGGGTCGTAGAGCGGGAAGCTGCCCTTCTCGGCGGCCAGCTGCGCCGAGGCGCGATAGGCCTCCCGCTTGATCACCGTGAGCCAGCGCTGGGTCAGGGCCACGGCTCCGTCGTCGCCATAGCGGGCGCCGCAGAACAGCAGGGCGTCGGCCAGGCCGGTGACGCCGATGCCGATCCGCCGTTTGGCCCGCGCCTCGGCCGCCTGCGCCTCCAGCGGGAAGCGCGAGATGTCGATGACATTGTCCAGCATGCGGACCGCCGTGCGGGTCAGTCCCCCCAGCCGCGCCTCGTTCAGTTCGGCGCCGTCGGAGAAGGGCGCCTCCACCAGCCGGGCCAGGTTCAACGATCCCAGCAGGCAGGCGCCATAGGCCGGCAGCATCTGCTCGCCGCAAGGATTGCTGGCCAGGATCTCCTCGCAATAGGCCAGGTTGTTGTTGGCGTTGACCCGGTCGATGAAGATCACCCCAGGCTCGGCGGCGTCATAGGTGGCCGTCATCAGCCGCGCCCAGAGGTCGGCGGCCCGGACATTGCGGTGGATCTTTCCATCGAACACCAGGGGCCACTCGGCGTCCGCCGCCAGGGCCTGCATGAAGGCGTCGCTCACCAGGACCGAGAGGTTGAAGTTACGCAGGCGGCCGGGCTCGCGCTTGGCGTCGATGAAAGCCTCGATGTCGGGATGATCGATGCGCAGGCAGCCCATCATCGCCCCGCGGCGCTGCCCCGCCGACAGGATTGTGCGGCACATGGCGTCCCAGACGTCCATGAAGCTGAGCGGCCCCGAGGCGTCGGCGCCGACGCCGCGAACCAGCGAGCCGTTGGGCCGTACCGATGAGAAGTCCATGCCCACCCCGCCCCCCTGCTGCAGGGTGACGGCGGCCTCGCGCACATGCTCGAATATGGCCCCCAGGTCGTCGGGGATGGCCCCCATGACGAAGCAGTTGAACAGGGTCACCGATCGTTGGGTGCCGGCCCCGGCGAGGATGCGGCCGGCCGGCAGGAAGCGGTAGTCGGTGAGCGCGTCCATAACCTCGGCGCGGAAGGCTTCCCGGCGCTCGGGCGCCTCGGGCTCGCTCACCGCGCGGGCGACGCGCGCCCAGGTCTCGGCGACGCTGGCGTCCCCGCCCCCGCCCTGCGGGGCGAAGCGGTACTTGCTGGACCAGATTTCTCCGGCGAGGGGATTGTCGAAGGCCATGGCGCTCTCTCTGCGTGGGGAGAGCGAGGCTGGCCGATTCCCTGCGGCGCGCAGGCCGCGCAATGGATGTCGCAGGCCGCCAAATCGGCCAGGACTCGACTTGGCGAAAATCAAGCCGGCGTCCGGCCCGGTTCAAGGCGCTTCGCGCATCGGTGGCTTAGTCTCACCCCATTGAGGAGACCGCCATGATCCCGATCCCCACCCCTGAGCTCAATCTTTGGGCCCGCGAAATGGTCAGACGATCACCCGAGGCCAACGACGTCTTTCGGGTCCGGGGTCCGCTGACCACGGTGGAGAAGCTTGAGCGCGACCTCACCGGGGCTTCGCGGGGCGACAAGGCCGCCGACCGGGCGGCCGCCAAGCTCATCGAGCACATCCTGCAGCGCTATCACGAGGTCCATCGCCGGGAGTTCCCCGCGGCCATCGAGCTGGCGCGCACAGTGGAGCGGGTTCACGCCGGCGACGCCGACTGCCCGCGCGGTCTGGCCGACCACCTGGCGATCATGGCGGACGATCTGGAAGGCCATCAGCGCAAGGAGGAGAATATCCTCTTCCCCACCATGCTGGCCGGCTCCTGCGGCGTCCTGCGCTTTCCCATCTCGCGGATGATGTCCGAACATGACGATGTCCATGATCAACTGGCCCGGCTGGCGGCCCTGACCAAGGACTTCACCCCGCCCCAGGACGCCTGCCATACGTGGCGCGCCCTCACCCAGGCCTGCAAGAAACTCGATCGCGATCTGCGCGAGCACATGCGCCTGGAGAACGACGTCCTCTTCCCCCACTTCCTGTGACCGAAGCCTGAGACCGAAGCCTGAGACCGGGGCCGGGAGGCCTCAGAGATCGAGGACCTCGACCCCATCGCCGAACGTCGCCGCGCCGTCCCCGGGGCGGCGGCGGATCAGCAGGTCGGCCAGGGCCAGGGTCTTCTGCGATGACGAGTCCTGGTCGGCGAAGGGCGAGACGCCGGCCGCGATGTTCCGCGCCCGCACGAAGGTTTCCCGATCGCCGCACGCCTCCAGCTCGCCCGCCAGCCGCGCACCGCGCCAGGCCAGGGCCACTCGCGGATCGCGGCCGCCGAGCCCGGCGATCAGCGGCGCCAGCAGCAGGCGCGCCGTCACCAGGGCCGCGGTGGGATTACCGGGCAAGCCCACCACCAGCTTGCCGCCGGCGTGCGCCAGCCAGACCGGCTTGCCCGGCTTGATGGCCACCTTGGCGAAGACGCAGTCGAGACCAAAGGGCGCGAACATCGCCTTGGCGTAGTCCCGCTGACCGACCGACGCGCCGCCGGTGACCACAACCAGGTCGGAGACCTCAAGGGCCGCGCCAGCCGCCGCCTGCAGGAGGGGCAACTGGTCCCCCAGACGCCGGCGCCCGATCACCTCTCCGCCCCAGGCGCGCACCAGGGCGGCCACCCCGAAGGAGACGCTCTCGGGAACCGAGGCGCCAAAGCCCGGCCCATGGCCAGGCTCATGCAATTCATCGCCCGTGCTGAGGATCATCACCCTCGGCCGGGACACGACCTCCACCTCCGACAGGTCGGCCGCCGCCGCCGCGATGAGCCTCTGCGGCGTAAGCGGCAGGCCTGCGGCCAGGAGTTCGTCGCCCGCCCGGAAGTCGCAGCCGGCCGCGCGGACATGTCGCCCGCCGCAGGGCGGCTGAGCGAAGAACGCCACCGTCCCCTCATCGCCCACCGCCTCCTGCATCACCACCCGGTCTGTCCCGGCCGGCAAGGGCGCGCCGGTGAAGACGCGCGCGCAGGCGCCGCCCGCCAGCGCGTCTTCAAGGCCGTGGCCGGCATAGGCGGCGCCCATCACCGGCAGGCGGACAGACCCGCCCGCCAGGTCGGCCTCGCGCACGGCGTAGCCGTCCATCGCCGAGACGGCGACGGTGGGAGACGACCCTTGCGCCACCACCGGCGCGGCGAGGACTCGGCCATCGGCCTGATCAAGGCCAATCCGCTCGCTGGCCAGGGGCCGCGCCAGGGCCGCCACCAGCGCCGCGGCGTCGTCGAAGGCGATCAATTACAGACACCCCGATAGCGCGGAATCTGACCCACCAGGGAACAGGGGCGGAAGCGGCTGTCGAACTCCTCGGCCAGCACCAGGTCCCAGGCGTCCTTGCAGGCGCCGGTGGAGCCCGGGACACAGAAGATGAAGGTCTCGCCGATCTGGCCGGCCAGGGCGCGGGACTGCAAGGTCGAGACCCCCACCGTGCCGCGGCTGGCCTGGTGGAAGACCACAGAGAAGCCGTCCATGGTCCGGTCCAGCAGGGGCGCCACCGCCTCGGGCGTGACGTCCCGCGGCGAGAAACCGGTGCCGCCGGTGGTCAGGATCACGTCCACCTCGGCCGCCGCCGCCCAGGCCCGAACCTGGGCCCCGATGGCCTCGACGTCGTCAGTGACGATGGCGCGGCCAGCCAGGACGTGACCCGCGCTGGTCAGCCGGTCGGCCAGCAGGCCGCCGGAGGTGTCGGTGACCAGAGTCCGGGTGTCGGAGATGGTCAGGACCGCGATGTTCAGCGGGTGAAAGGGCAGCCGTTCGTCGATGCCGGTCTTCATGGGTATGGGGTTCCAGGATTATTGGGTCAGGCCGGAGTCGGGACCTGCCCGGCGTCCAGCGGCGCGCCGTCGCGCCAGGCCCGCAGGCGGGCGCCGTGGCGGCCCATCTCCAGCTTGGCGATGGCCCGCTTGTGCACCTCATCGGGACCGTCGGCGATCCGCAGGGCGCGCATGCCGGCATAGGCCCGGGCCAGGCCGAAATCCTCCGATAGACCCGCCCCGCCGTGGGCCTGCATGGCGTCGTCCAGCACCTTCAGGGCGGTGCGCGGCGCGGCCACCTTGATCATGGCGATCTCGAGCTGGGCGGCCTTGTTGCCCACCTTGTCCATCATGTCGGCCGCCTTCAGACACAGCAGCCGGGTCATCTCGATCTCCAGCCGCGCCTCGCCGATCCGTTCCTCCCACACTGACTGGTCGGCCAACCGCTTGCCGAAGGCCACCCGCGACAGCAGGCGGTCGACCATCTTCTCCAGGGCCACCTCGGTGGCGCCGAGCGCGCGCATGCAGTGATGGATGCGGCCGGGACCGAGCCGGCCCTGAGCGATCTCGAAGCCGCGCCCCTCCCCCAGGATCAGGTTCTCAACGGGCACGCGGACGTCGCGCAGCATCACCTCGGCGTGGCCGTGGGGGGCATCGTCATAGCCGAACACCGGCAGCATGCGGACCACCTCGAAGCCGGGGGCGTCGGTGGGGATCAGGATCTGGGACTGTTGGGAATGGCGGGCGCCCTCGGGATCGGTCTTGCCCATCAGGATGGCGAGCTTGCAGCGGGGGTCGCCGATGCCCGAGGACCACCACTTGCGGCCGTTGATGACGTAGCTGTCGCCGTCGCGGCGGATCGAGGTCTGAATGTTGGTTGCGTCGGAGGAGGCCACGTCGGGCTCGGTCATCAGGAAGGCCGAGCGGATCTCGCCGTCCATCAGCGGCCGCAGCCACTGGGCCTTCTGGCGCGCCGAGCCATACTGGCGCAGCACCTCCATATTGCCGGTGTCCGGCGCCGAGCAGTTGAACACCTCCGAGGCGAAGCCGACCCGGCCCATCTCCTCGGCGCAGAGCGCATATTCGAGGTTGCTGAGACCCGGGCCCGCATACTCATCCTCGTCCTGCTCAGACGGGTTCAGGAACAGGTTCCACAGCCCCTCGGAGAAGGCCCGCGCCTTGAGCTCCTCGACAATGGGAATGACGCTCCAGCGGGCGGCGCCCTCCCGGTCGGTCTGCTTCTGGTAGATCGGGATGGCGGGATAGACATGGGCGGCCATGAAGGTCCGGACGCGATCGCGCCACATGGTCTCGCGCTCGGAAAGGCCAAAGTCCATCGGCAGGCTCCATCAAGATTGAGGGCGAACCTAGGGCCGCGGCCCGTCCGACGCCTTGACGGGGGTCAACCCGCGGCTCGACGATGATCACGCGACCCGACGCCGACCGCCCGCGCGCCGTCGCACAATTGCCACGCTGGCACGCCCGATAATGCGAGCGCGTCGCAATTACGTTGATAATGCGAATTCTTCGCAATATAGACCCCGGAACTCACTGGCGACGGCGCCGGTGCGAGCGGCACGGGGAATTTCAGCATGAGTGGTTTCAAGGGCAGGACGCTGCGTCCGGCGAGCCTGCGTCAGGCCTCCAAGCACCAGGCGACGACCGCCGGGCTGGGTGTCGCGGTCGGCCTGTCGGCGATGATGATGATGCCGGCTCAGGCCCTGGCGCAGGAGCCGGAGCAACTGGCGACCGTCAAGGTTCAGGACACCGCCATCGACGCCAACCCGAACGCCGAACCCGGCGTGCCGTACAAGGCCAAGGTGTCGGGCGACGAGCGTCACACCCGCCCCCTGGCCGAGACGCCGCTGACCATCAACGTCCTGACCAAGGCCCAGATCGACGACTCCGGCTACACTGACCTGACACGCATCCTCGACGCCCAGCCCGGCATCACGCTGGGCACCGGCGAGAACGGCAACGCGTTTGGCGACCGCTATGTGATCCGCGGCCAGGAAGCCAAGAGCGACACCTTCGTTGACGGCCTCCGCGACCCCGGCATGACGATCCGCGAGAGTTTCGCCATCGAGCAGCTGGAAATCACCAAGGGCCCGAACTCCACCTTCGCCGGCCGCGGCTCGTCGGGCGGGGCGATCAACGCCATCACCAAGCAGGCGACCCCGTTCCTCGACTTCGCCAACCTGCAGGGCACGATCGGGACCGACGACCACCTGCGCCTGACCGCCGACGTCAACAAGGTGGTGAGCGACAGCTTCGCGATCCGCGCCAACGCCCTCTACGCCAAGGAAGACGTTCCGGACCGCGCGCCCGCCTACCGCAAGCGTGAGGGCGCGGCCATCTCGGCCTACTTCACCCCCACCGACGCCTTCGAGGCGACGCTCGACTATTACGGCATGCGCGCCAAGGACAACCCCGACGTCGGCGGCTACCTGGTGGCCGGCAAGCCTGCCCCGAACGTGCCGTCCTACGTCCAGCAGGAAGACTTCCTGGAGTCGGACGTGAACACCTTCACGGCTCGCCTGAAGTACCGGTTCAGCGACAACGTCCGCCTCACCAGCCTGACCCGCTACGGCTCGGCCGACAACGGCTACGTCATCAGCGGCGGCCGCAGCGGGACCACGGGCGCCAACAACCCGGGCGGGGTCTATCCCACCACCACCCTGAGCGCCCACCAGGGCTGGCAGGAGGTCCGCTACTTCGCGAACCAGGAAAACCTGTTCGTGAACACCAACCTGTTCGGCCTGGATCACGAGCTGATCTTCAGCCTCGAATACACCGACAACGCGGTGAAGAACGGCGTCTATGGCGTCACCAACACCGGCGCCTTCAACTGCATCACCGGCACGGGCACGACCCTCAACAACTTCTGCCTGACGGGTGCGAACGGCGCCCTGGTCCCCGGCGGCAACAGCTTGCTGAAACGTAGCATCGTCAAGGGAACCTGGGACACCGACTGGCAGATCAAGACGATCTCGGCCTCGGTCATGGACACCGTCGACCTCACCGACAAGCTGACCGTCTTCGCCGGCCTGCGCTACGACACCTTCGACTTCACCCTCGACGTCCAGAACACCACCACCCTGGTAAAGGCCTCCTATCCCTATTCCGACGACCTGTGGAACGGCCACCTGGGGGTGACCTACAAGCTCAGCGACGGCGTGATCGTCTATGCCACCTACGCCAGCGCCGCCGACATCAACGGCGGTGAGTCCGACGTCGGGACCAGCAGCGGCTACGGCGGCGTGGTGATCTACAACGGCTCGATCGCCGGGGCGAAGCCGGAGCGGTCCCAGAGCTTCGAG
Source organism: Phenylobacterium sp. (assembly GCF_030651185.1). Lineage (GTDB taxonomy): Bacteria > Pseudomonadota > Alphaproteobacteria > Caulobacterales > Caulobacteraceae > Phenylobacterium. Next base: position 53,645 of record NZ_JAUSCJ010000039.1, on the reverse strand, counting down.
GTCGGCGCCAAGTGGAACGTCTTCGACGAGACGCTGCTGCTGACCGGCTCGGTGTTCCAGGTCACCAAGTCCGACGTCATGGAAGGCGCCAACTACGACACGATCGGCACCTTCAACAGCGGTAAGAACCGGGTGACGGGCTTCGAGGTCGGCGCCACCGGCGCCCTCACCGACAAGCTCACCGTCCAGGCCGGCGCGACCTACATGGAAAGCGAAGTGCTAGAATCAGCGACCCCCGCCAATGTCGGCAAGATGCTGGCCAACTTCGCCAAGAGCTCGGGGGTGGTGCAGCTCAAGTACCAGGCCACCGACAGCTTCTACTTCGGCGGCGCGGTGAAGTATGAGGACAAGCGCTACGGTGGCCAGCCCGACACCGCGGCTCCCTTCGACGCGATCACGGGCGCCTATACGCGACCGGTGCCCTCCTACACGGTGCTGGACCTGTTCGCGTCCTACCGCGTCAACCCCAACTTCGAAGTGCGCCTCAACGTCAGCAACGTCACCGACGAAGAGTACTATCTGGCGGTCTATCGCGGCGGCTTCTTCCTCTATCAAGGCGACGCGCGGGCCACCCGCCTGACCCTGAACTACGACTTCTAACGCGCCTGAAGAGGGGCTAAGGGAACGGGGTCGGGCCTTCTGGCGCGGCCCCGTTTCCGTTTTGCGAGGCTGTCCAAAATGGCCGATGGCGACGCTCTGCCGGCGAACATCCACTGCGCGCGCGACTACGAGGATCTGGCGCGCCAGGTGCTGGAGGCTCCGACCTTCGCCCACGTCGCCGGGGGCGCGGGGCGCGACACCGCCGTCGCCGCCAATCTGGCCGCCCTCGAAGCCGTAAGGATCACGCCGCGTGTGCTGCGCGACTTGACCCGGGGCGCCACCACCTGCCGCCTGGAGGGCCGGCCCCATCCGATCTGGCTCGCGCCCGTGGCCTTCCAGGAGCTGTTCCACACGGGGGCGGAGCGCGAGACGGCCCGGGCGGCCGCGGCCACCGGGACCTGCATGGTGGTCAGCACCCTGTCGTCCCTGCCGTTGGAAGAGATCACCGGCCCTGACCGCTGGTTCCAGCTCTATGTTCAGTCCTCTCGGGACGCGACCCTGGACCTGGTGCGTCGCGCGGAGGCCGCCGGTTACGGCGCGATCATGCTGACGATCGACGCACCGGTGCATGCGCCGGGCCTCACCTCCCTGCGCGCCGGGTTCCGCGGCGGACTGACCCCGGCCAACCTTGCGGGCTACGCACCCGTCGATCCCGCCGTGGCGCCCGGCGAGAGCCGCGTCTTCCAGGGCTTCCTGCGCCATGCGCCCACCTGGGCCGATGTCGAATGGTTGCGGGGCCAGACGCGCCTGCCGCTGTGGCTCAAGGGGGTCCTGCACCCGGGCGACGCCACCACCGCCCGCGAGGCGGGCGTCGACGGCCTGGTGGTCTCCAACCACGGCGGCCGCGAACTGGACGCCGCGCCGGCGAGCCTCACCGCCCTGCCCGCCATCCGCGCGGCGGTAGGGCCTGACGTCCCGCTGCTGTTCGACGGCGGCGTGCGCTCGGGCCAGGACGTGTTCCGGGCCATCGCCCTGGGGGCCGACGGGGTGATGATCGGCCGGCTGCAGGCCTATGCCCTGTCCGTCGCCGGCGCGCTGGGCGTCGGTCATCTGATCAAGCTGCTGCGCGAGGAGCTGGAGATCTGCATGGCGCTCTCCGGCTGCGCCAGCCTCGCCGATATCACACAGGCCGATCTGGGTGCGTCGCGCCCGGCGGCGGGAGAGGGTTGATGCTGATCGCTATCGAAGGCGTTCTGGACAAGGGTGAGGTCGGCGCCTTCCGAGCGCGTCTCGACGGCTGCGCCTGGCAGGAGGGCGCGGCGACGGCGGGCGGCCTGGCGCGCAGCCAGAAGACCAACCAGCAACTGGCCGAGGACGACCCCGTCGGCGTCGCCCTGGGGGAGGATATCCTGCGCCGGATCGGCGCGAACCCGCTGTTCGTCTCCGCCGCACTGCCCAGCAAGATCTATCCGCCGCGCTTCAACCGCTATGCCGGCGGCGGGGCCTATGGCGCCCATGTCGACAGCGCCCTGATGCGGACACCGCGCGGCGAGCTGATGCTGCGCAGCGACCTTTCGGCGACCCTGTTCCTGTCGGAGCCCGACGAATACGATGGCGGCGAGCTGGAGATCGAGGGCCCGTTCGGGGTCCAGTCGGTCAAGCTTCCAGCCGGCGACATGATCCTCTATCCGGCCAGCAGCCTGCATCGGGTGACCCCGGTGACCCGCGGCGCCCGGATCGCCTCGTTTTTCTGGATCGAGAGCTTCGTCGGCGACGAGGGCCAGCGCACCCTGTTGTTCGACCTCGACCAGGCGATCCAGGGCCTGACGCCCCTGGCCAAGACCGGGGACGAGAACCTGCTGAAGCTGACCGGGGTCTATCACAACCTGGTTCGCCGGTGGGCGGACACATAACGGCTTGAAAACAGGGCGCGAGAGGCCCCTCACCGAGCTTTTATTACGACGCATTCTCAGCTAGAGACACCGCCATGGTTCAAGTGGCGTCGATGACAGGCGGTCCGCCCGCCTATCGCGGCGGCCAGGAAACGGCCCGCCATCGCGCGACGGCGGTCGGCGTCGTCGTGGCGCTGCATGCCGGCCTCGCCGGCGCCTTCGTGGCAGCCCAGCTCCGCCCGCCGATCACGCCGCCAGAGCCGACACTTTCGGTCAGCTTCATCACAGAGGCCCCGGCCAGCACGGCGCCCACGCCGCCGCAGCCGCCAACCCCAACCCCGCCGCCACCCAAGACGCAGATGCTGGCCACGGCCCGTCCGACCGCCTCCCCCATGACCGCCCCGCCCATGGAGCGCGAACCCCCGCGGGAGGCCCCGGCTCAACCCGCGCCTTCGGCCCCGCCGAGCCTCACCGCGCCGTCCAACGCGCCGGTCGCCGCGACCACCACGCCGCCGAACTTCACCGCGGCCTATCTGAAGAATCCGAGCCCGGTTTACCCGATCGGCTCCCGCCGCCGGCGCGAGCAAGGCGTCCTGCGCCTGCGCGTCCAGGTGAGCCCCGAGGGCGCCCCGACCCAGGTGCTGCTGGACCGCTCCAGCGGCTGGCCTGAACTGGACGCCGCGGCCATGGACGTCGTGAAGAAACGCTACAAGTTCGCGCCCGCCAAACAGGGGGACCGCGCGGTCTCCGCATGGGTGATCGTGCCCATGGAATTCTCGCTGAATCGCTGAAAGACCAACATGGAAGACGCCCAAGGCTTTAGCCATTTCCTTGCCCAGGCCGACTGGGTGGCCAAGACGATTCTGGTCCTGATGGCGGGCGCCTCGCTCACCAGCTGGTACCTCATCGTCACCAAGTCGATGAGCGGCGCCCAGGCGCGTCGCCGGTCGGAAAAGTTCCTGAAGTTCTTCTGGAACGCCCCATCGATCGAGGTCGTCGGCCGCGAACTGGACGGCAAGTCCCCCGACAACGCCTTCGCCCACCTGGCCCAGCAGGGCATCGTCGCCGCCCAGCACCATGAGCGCCACGCCGCCCACCGCCTCAATGAGGCCGGGACCCCCACCGAGTTCCTGACCCGCGCCCTGCGCCGCACCATCGACGAGGAGACCTCGGATATGGAGTCCGGCCTGACGGTCCTGGCCTCAATCGGGGCCACCGCGCCCTTCGTCGGCCTGCTGGGCACCGTCTGGGGCATCTACCACGCCCTGCTGGCCATCAGCCGGTCTGGCTCGGGCACGCTGGACAAGGTCGCCGGCCCCGTCGGCGAGGCGCTGATCATGACCGCCATCGGCCTGGCCGTCGCGATCCCGGCGGTGCTCGGCTACAACTTCATCGTCCGCAGCAACCGCATCACGCTCGCCCGCCTCGACGGCTTCGCCCACGACCTCTTCACCTTCCTGGTCACCGGCGCGAAGGTGGGCTCCACCGAACCGCCCGCCGCGCCCCGCCGCGCCCGCGCGACCCAGGACGCCTAGGGATGGCGTTCGGCGGCTTCGATAGCGGGCGCAGGAATTCGCCCATGGCGGAGATCAACGTGATCCCGCTGGTGGACATCATGCTGGTGCTGCTGGTCATCTTCATCGTGACCGCGCCCCTGCTGACCAACTCGGTGAAGATCGACCTGCCCAAGGCTGTCAGCGCGCCGGACGAGTCGCGGGAGCCGGCCATCCAGTTCGCCATCGACGCCACAGGCCAGCTCTATTGGGACGGCGACAAGATCAACCACGACCAGATGCTGCAGCGGTTCGCCGCCGCCGGCGCCAAGGCCAAGCCCCCCGAACTGCACCTGCGCATCGACCGTCGCACCCAGTACGAGATCCTGGCCGACGTGATGAGCGAGGCCAGCAAGGCCGGGGTCGCCAAGGTGGGCTTCGTCACCGATCCGTCCGGCGCGGTGACCACCGACATCCAGGCGCCCACGCCTGTTCCGCAACCCTGACCCTGGAGCCGATGATGAAGAAGATTCTCTGCCTCGCCGTCGCCGCCCTCTCCCTGGCCGCCGCGGATGTGGCGCTCGCCGACGGCAATGTGTCCTGCCCCGCCGCCAGCCGGGCCGAGCGCAAGCCGACCGCCGAACTCGTGCAACTGCTGAAGAGCAAGGGCTGGGTGGTCCGCAAGCTGCAGATGTTCAACGGCTGCTACGAGGTCTACGGCTTCGACGAGAAGGGCCGTCCGGTAGAAGCCTTCTTCGATCCGAAGACCCTGGCGCGCGTCGCCGTCCAGCCCTGACGACATGCAGACGCCGCCCGCGACGCCCCTCCGGCTCGGCTCGCGCACCAAGCTGACCATCGCCCTGGTCGGGGCCGGACTGTGGGCGTCCGGCGGCCTGTGGCTGATCTTCCATTACTACCTGCGCCGGCCCGGCCCCTGGGGACCGGAACCGCACCTGCTGGAGCCCTGGTGGCTGCGGCTGCACGGCCTGTTCGCCTTCGCCGCCCTGTGGCTGATCGGCCTGCTGTGCGGACTGCACATCATCAGGGCCTGGCAGAGCGGCCGGCGCCGTTGGTCCGGCTCCGTCCTGTTGACCTGGCTGTTGGCCCTGACGCTCAGCGGCTACCTTCTGATCTATGCCGGGGACGACGGGGCCTGGGGGCTGTTGTCGCCCACCCACTGGATCGCGGGCCTGGCCCTGCCGGTCATCTACGGCTTCCACCGGCTGATCCGTTTCCTGCGGCGTCCTTGAAGCTCCGGGTTTGCAGAGGATCCGGGCCGCGACGGGCGAGTGCGCAGGGCCTATATCGGAACCGCGCGGACCCGGTCGCGCCTGGAGCACGGTGGTTTGGCGAGCCGGTTTGGCCTTGAGATTCGCGCCGCCGACAGCGTCGATGCCCCAGGCGTCGCCGAGCTGCTGCAGGCCGCCGGCCTGCCGGGAACCGCCGCCGCCATCACGGCGCGGCTGGAGCGCCTGCGGGTAGAGCGGGCCACCGTGCTGCTGGCCGTCGAATGGGGCCCGCCCAGCGGAATCATCGTCTTCCATCCGCGCCAGACCCTGCTGGCCGACCTGCCCACCGCCTTCGTCGGGGCCTTGCTGGTCGGCCCGGAGGCCCGGCGCCGGGGCATAGGACGCCTGCTGCTGAAAGCCGCCTCCCAGGCCGCCCGCAGCGCCGGATGTGGCGATCTGGCGCTGTCGGCGGCGCCGGAACACGCCAGCCTGCGCGCCTTCGCCGAAGCGACCGGTTTTACGGCCTCGGAGACCAGCTTCGTCCGCCCGCTGCGGAAACAGCGGCCGAGCTAGATCTCCCGGGCGCGGACCTTGTCGCGCTGGATCTTGCCGGCCTCCGGCCCGGACGGCCGCAACCTGTCGTTGGGTAGAAGCGGCGCCGCCCGGCAAAACCTGCCCCGGATCGGCACGGCGAGATCCGTATCAATCCATTGTTTTTCCTCATGAAATTTTAGGACGAACCGGCAGGCACAGCCTTTGCACATAGGGTTAACGGGCGCGAGTTGAAGCGTTCCGCGTGAAGGTCGGCATGAACCACCAGTGCAAGAACGATGACCTGACCGCCCCCCGGGGTGCGCGTCGTCTCGCCTTGTCGGGGGGATCGCCCCAGTGATCTCCCCCATCACCTCCTACAGCCCGGCCCAGATCGCCGGCCTGTCGCGGCAGGAACTGGAGTCCCTGACGCGAGCCGACATGGCCGCGCTGAACTTCAGCCAGATCAATGCCCTGACGGAGACGGGGATTGAGGCCCTGGCCGGCACCCAGCTTCAGGCGCTGTCCACCAAGCAGGTCACCGCGCTGGCGGCCACCCAGATCCGCGCCCTGACCACCAGCCAGATCGTCTTCAGCGCCGCCCAGCTGGCCGCCTTCAACGCCACCCAGGTCCGAGGCTTCGAGCCCGAGGACATCGCCGCCTTCAGCCTCACCCAGATCAAGGGCCTCACCACCGCGGAACTGGCGGGGATGACCGCCGACCAGATCGACGCCTTCTCCGCGACCCAGATCGCCGCGATGAGCGTCACCCAGGTCAGGGGCTTCACCGCCACCGAGGTCGCGGGCCTCGACGACGAGCAGTTCGCGGCGCTCAGCGCCAGCCAGGTCGGGGCCCTGACGCCGACCCAGGTCAAGGCCCTCAGCACGACCCAGATCGCCGCGCTCAGCACCACCCAGGTCAAGGGCCTCACCGCGGCCGAACTCGGGGTGATGACCACGACCCAGGTCAGCGCCCTGACGCCGGAGCAGATCCCGGCCCTGTCGGTCGGCGGATTCCTTGGCGTCACTCCCGCCGGCATCGCCAGTCTCAGCAGCGAGCAGCTCGGCGCCCTGACCCCCACCCAGATCGGCCGGCTCTCGTTCCACCAGGCCCGAGGTCTGACCGCCACCCAGATCACAGGCCTGGCCGACACCCAGCTGGCGGCCCTGACCGCGATCGGCATCAGCGCCCTCACCGCCAACCAGGTGGCGGCCCTCTCCCAGGAGCAGGTGGGCGCGCTCTCCGCAGGCCAGATCAGGAGCCTGACACCGGCGGCCTTGGGCGCGCTCTCCGTCGACCAGATCGACGCCCTGTCGGCCACTCAGATGTCGGCGCTGTCGGTCACCCAGATCCGGGGCTTCGACGCCGCCGACACCGCGTCCCTCGACGCCGTTCAGCTTGGGGCCTTCAGCGCGCTGCAGATGGGCGCCTTCACCGCCAGCCAGATCCGAGCGCTGAGCCCTGAGCAGATCGGGTCCCTGAGCGCGACCCAGATAAAGGGTCTGACCGCCGCCGAAATGACGGCGATGACCGCCACCCAGGTCGGCGCCCTGACGCCTGAACAGATTCCGCAGCTGACGGTCGCGGGCCTCTCCGGCCTCACCGCCATCAACATGGCGGGTCTGAGCGCCGAGCAACTGGGAGCGCTTACCGTCACGCAGGTCGGGCAGCTGGCGCCGATGCAGGTCCGCGGCCTGAGCGCCACGCAGCTTCCCGCCCTTGCCGACACTCAGCTCGCCGCCCTGACCGCCACCGGCATGACCGGCCTGACCGCCACCCAGGCGGCGGCGTTCACCGAAACGCAGATCGCGGCCCTGACGACCACCCAGATCAAGGGCCTCTCGGCCGCCGCCGTCGGCGCGCTGTCCGACACCCAGATCGAAGCCATGTCGGTGAGCCAGGTTGCGGCCCTGACCGCCACCCAGGTCCGCGGCCTCACCGCCACCGAGGCCAGCGCCCTGAGCCCCGAACAACTGGCGGCGCTCAGCAATATCCAGATCGCCAACCTCTCGGCCACGGCGATCACCGGCCTGACCGCCGACGACATCGGCGCCCTGACCACCACCCAGGTTCGCGCCCTGACGGCGGTCCAGCTGGGCGGCCTCTCCACCACCCAGGCCGCCAGCCTACAGGCGACCCAGCTGTCCGTGCTCAGCGCCTTGCAGATGAAGGGCATCGCCGCCTCCGATCTGGCCGCCCTGACCGCCGACCAGCTGGCGGCCCTATCGGCCACCCAGATCGCGGCCCTCGGCGCGGGGCAGATCCAGGCCCTGACCAGCAGCCAGGTGGCCACCCTGAGCACCACCCAGGTGAGCGGTATGGCGGCCACTCAGATCGCCGCCTTCACCGCCGCCCAGGTCGAGGCCCTGGCCACGACCCAGATCGCCGCCATGACGCCTCAGACCTTCAATGGCCTGACCGCCACCAATATGGGCCAGCTGCGCACCGATCAGCTCGGGGCGCTGACCACGACCCAGATCGCCAAGCTGTCGGTCTTCCAGCTCCAGGGCCTGGTCGACACCCAGATCGCGGCCCTGGCCGAGACACAGCTCCAGGCCCTGACCGCGCCGGAACTGGCTTCTCTCTCCGGGACCCAGGTGGCCGCCTTCACCCAGCAGCAGATCTCGGCCCTGACCACCACCCAGGTCCGCGGCCTGACGGCCACCAGCATCGGCTCCCTGACGCCCGAGCAGATCGGGTCGCTGTCGACGACCCAGCTCGAGGCGTTGACCACGGTCCAGCTCAAGGGCTTCACCACCACCACGGCGGCCGGGCTGACGAGCGGCCAATTCGCCGCCTTCTCTGAAACCCAGGTCGCGGCCCTGACCGCCAGCGTCATTGGTGGCCTGACCCTCGACGAGGTGGCGGGCCTGACCGCCAGCCAGCTCGCCAGCCTCTCCACCGCCCAGGTCGGGGCCCTGTCGGAGGATCAGGTCGCGGTCCTGTCGACCACCCAGCTCGGCGCCCTGGGTGCGACCCAGATGCGCGGCCTGACCAGCACCGCGCTTGCGGCCCTGACCGCCAGCCAGTTCGCCACCTTCTCCGCGACCCAGGTGGCGGCGCTCACCGCCAACCAGATCAAGGGCTTCGGCGCTGAGGAGGTGGACGACATGACCGCCGCTCAGCTCGCGAGCCTCACGGCCGCGCAGCTTACCGGCCTGTCGGCCACGGCCATGTCGGCGCTCTCCACCACCGATGTCGCGGCCCTGACCACCACCCAGATCAAGGGCCTGGGCGCCACCACCCTGGCGGCCTTCTCCTCCGAGCAGCTCGGCGCCCTTTCCACGACCCAGGTCACGTCCCTGAGCGTCGCTCAGGTGCGGGCTCTGACCGAGGAATTGGTCCAGGCTCTGACCGCAGAGCAGATCGCCGCTCTGCAGACCAGTCAGGTGGCGGCGATCAACCCGACCGCCATCGCCGGCCTGTCGCCAGAGGACATCGCGGGCCTGTCGTCCACCCAGGTCGGCGCTCTGGTGGCGGCACAGATTCAGGCGCTGTCTGGCGATCAGGTCGAGGCCCTGACCACGACCCAGATCGCCGGCCTCACCGCCCTGCAGCTCAAGGGGCTGACGTCCACCTCCCTGGGCGCCCTCAGCATCGCCCAGTTCGCGGCTCTGTCGGCCAGCCAGATCGGCGCCCTGACCTCGGCGGCCATCGGCGGGCTGAGCCTCGACCAGATCGAGGCGCTCACCACCACCCAACTCGACGCCTTCAAGACCACCGAGATGGCCGGTCTGACCGACAGCCAGGTGGCCGCGATGAGCGCCGCCCAGGTCGCCAGCCTTGAGGCCAGCCAGATCGGCGCGCTGACCGCCACGGCGATGGCCGGCCTGAGCGTCACCGAGATCGGCGCTCTCACCGATACTCAGATCGACGCCCTGACCGCCACCCAGCTGGCGGCCCTGTCAGCCGACCAGATCAAAGGCTTCTCCACCGCGCAGCTCGACGGGCTGACCGCCAAGCAGGTGGTGGGCCTCAACGCCACCAATCTCGGCGCGCTCTCCAACGAACAGATCGCGGCCCTGACGCCGTCTCAGGTCGCCGCCCTTTCGGCCACCGCGATTGGCGGCCTGACCCCGACCCAGATCGCGGCCCTGACCGCGACGCAGATCGACGCGCTCAAGGCGCCGGCGATCGCGGGCCTGACCTCCACCCAGATGGCGGCCATGACCGCCGATCAGATCTCGGGCCTGGAGGCGACCCAGATCGCCGCCCTGAGCGCCAGCGCCATCACCGGCCTCAGCGCCACCGACATCGGCGGGTTCACCGGGGCGCAGGTCGCCGCGCTCAGCGCCACTCAGATGGCGGCCCTGTCGGAGGATCAGGTCGATGGCTTCAGCGCCACCCAGCTTGGCGGCCTGACCGCCAGGCAGGTCGCCGGCTTGTCCGCCACGGCCATCTCGGGCCTGGCGCCGGCGAGCATTGCGGCCTTCACCACGACCCAGGTTTCAGCCCTGGCCGACACCCAGGTCGCCGCCCTGACGGCGGATAACGTCCAGGCGATGACTGCCGCCCAGATCGCGGCCCTTTCGACGTCCGGCGTGGCGGGCCTGGCCAGCACCCACGTCGCGGTCCTGAACGCCACCCAGATGGCGGCCTTTACCCCCACCGAGATCGCCGCGCTGAGCGCCACAGCCGTTTCGGGCCTGACCGCCACCCAGATCGCCGGGCTCTCCAAGCCGCAGCTTGGGGCGATGACCTCGGGCCAGATCGCGGCCATCTCCACCGAAAGCATCGTCGGACTCACGGCCACCGAGATCGCGGGCCTGAGCCTGACCCAGTTCAGCAGCCTGACCGCCACCCAGGTGGGCGCCTTCACCCCGACCCAGGTCGCCTCCCTCACCGCGAGCCAGGTGTCGGCGCTGACGCCGGCCGAGGTCAGCGGTCTGACTCCGACACACATCGCCGCCCTGACGCCCACCCAGTTCGCCGCGCTCAGCGCCACGCAACTGTCCGCCATGTCGGCGACCGGCATCACCGGCCTGACCCCCACCGAGATCGCGGGCCTGACCAAGACCCAGCTAACCAGCTTCAACGCCACCCAGATCGGCGCCCTGACCTCCACCCAGTTCGCGACGCTCAGCCAGACCCAGCTCTCCGATCTGACGGCGACCGAGGTCAGCGGCCTGACCGCCACCCACGTCGCCAGCCTGACCCCGACCCAGATCGCGGCGATGAGCACCACTCACATCGCCGCCCTGTCGGCGAGCGGTGTCTCGGGCCTGACCGCCGATCAGGTCCCGGCGCTCTCGGCCACCCAGATCGCGGCCTTCACCGCCACGGAAGTCGCCGCCCTGTCGGCCGGCGCCATTTCCGGCCTCTCCACCGAGGACCTCACCGGCCTGACCTCGACCCAGTTCGCGGCCCTGACGCCGGAACAGGTCCGCGCGCTCTCCACCACCCAGGTGGCGGGGCTGGGGACCACGCAGGTCGGCCTGCTGGACGCCTCGGACGTGGGCAGCCTGACACCGACCCAGATCGCTGCCCTGACCTCCACCAGCTTCGGCGCCCTGACCCCGACCCAGATCAAGGCCCTGTCGACCGCCGGGATCACGGGCCTGACCGAGAGCCAGATCACCCAGATGACCCTGACCCAGCTTGGTGGCCTGACCACCGAGCAGATCGGGGCGCTGACCACCACGGAGATCGGCTATCTCACCGGCGCCGGACTGGCGGCCATGACGGTCACCCAGCTCAGCGGCCTGGTGCGGATGCAGCTGCGGGCGCTGAGCGAGAGCCAGTTCGACGCCCTGACCGAAACCCAGGTATCGTCACTGAGCGGGACCCAGATCGCGAACCTGGAATCCACCGACCTGAACGGCTTCGAGCCCACCCAGTTCGAGGCCCTGACCTCGACCCAGGTGGGGTCGCTGACCCCCACCCAGCTCAACAGCCTGAACGGGACGATGATGTCGTCCTTCACCGACCGCCAGCTGATGGGCCTGACCGTGACCCAGGTGGCCAGCCTGTCGATCACCAGCATCAGCGCGCTGACGCCTCGCGAACTGATGGCCTTGAACGGCACCCAGATCGACGCCTTCACCCCCACCCAGATGGCCAGCATCACGCCTGAGCAGCTGGCCGCCATGCAGGCCGGCTCGTCCTGATCGCGGCCGTTGCCGCCTGATGTCGCGCTCTAGGCGCCCGCGGCCTTCCCCGCCGCGGCTTCCTGCTCAATCAGCACCAGGGCCTCCAGCATCAGCTCGCGCATCGCGCGGCTGGCGCCCTCGGTGTCGCCGGCAAGGATGGCGTCGGAGACCTTCTGGTGGTCGGCGATGCTGGCCAGGCGGACGCCCTTGCGGCGATTGGTCAGGCGGATGGAGGTGCGCAGGGCGACGTCGATCAGGTCGCGCATCTGGGTGAGGAAACGGTTTCCGCTCGCCCGCAGGATGGCCACGTGGAAGGCGATGTCCGACTCCAGCGGATCGTCCTCGCCCCGCTCGGCGGCCTTCATGCGGTCGAGGGCGGCGATGATGGCGGCCTTGGCCTCATCGGTGGCCAGGCGCGCGGCCATGGAGGCGGCCATGGGCTCGATGGCCAACCGCACCTGGGTGAACTCCAACAGCAGGGTCGGCGAGAACTTGCGCTCCAGGAACCAGCGCAGCACATCGGGGTCCAGCAGGTTCCAGTTGGTCTCCGGCTCCACCCAGGTGCCCTGGCGCGGGCGGGCGTTCAGCAGGCCCTTGGTGGTCAGCATCTTGACCGCCTCGCGCAGCACGCTGCGGCTCACCCCCAGGCGCTTGCACAGCTCGGCCTCGATGGGGAACGGGTTCTGCGCGCCATAGACGCCGCAGACGATCTCCTGGCCCAGGCGCTGGACGATGTCGTGGGTGAAGCTACGGCCGTGGGTGGTCCTCATCGGCGGTTCGCCGGCGCGCCGCGCGCGACCAGGTCAGCGTGCGAAATGAGACACCTCCAGGCCCGCAGCTTGGGTGCGGTCTGGAAAGCATGTTCCAGCTTGGGCCTGACGGTCAAGCGCGCAGGGCGTGGACGATATCTGCGGGCGCCTGGCGGAGAGCGCCGGACGCCAGGGCGGTGACGTCGCCCACCACGATCATCACCGGTCCGCCGCCGGTGGTCGCGGCCAGGGCCGGCAGGCCCTCCAGCGAGCCGGTAACGAACCGCGCGTCCAGGCTGCCGACATTCTCGATCACCGCCACCGGGGTGGCGGGTGCTCGGCCCGCGGCGATCAGGCGGGCGCGGATCTGCTCGGCGGCGGCCCCGCCCATATAGATGGCCAGAGTGGTCTCTGGATCGGCCGCGCCGTCCCAGTCGGCCACCAGCCGGCCCGCGGTCAGGGTCGCGGTGGCGAACACCACGCGCCGCGCCAGGCGGCGATGGGTCAGGGGGAAGTCGAACTGGGCCGCCGCCGCGCAGGCGGTGGTGACGCCGGGCACGGTCTCCACCGGCACGCCGTGCGATTTCAGGAAGGCGCTCTCCTCCCCCACCCGGCCGAAGATCGAGGGATCGCCGCCCTTTAGCCGCACCACCCTCAGGCCGCGCCGCGAAAGCCGCAGCATCAGGCGGTTGATCGTGTCCTGCGCCATGCTGGTCCGCCCCGCCCGCTTGCCGGTCTGGATGCGGATACAGGTGGCCGGCGCCAGGTCGAGGATCTCGGGCCCGACAAGGGCGTCATAGAGCAGGGCCTGGGCGCCCTGGACCGCGCGCATGGCGCGGACCGTCATCAGGTCGGCGGGACCGGGGCCTGCGCCCACCAGCAGCACCTGACCGAGATCATGCGGCATCCTGGGTCTCCTTGATGGTGTTGAGCGCGGCGATGCGGCGGGCGATCTCGGGGCGGCAGGAGCCGCAATTGGTCCCGGCGCCGGTGGCTGCGCCGATGGCCTCAACGGTGGCGGCTCCGCCACGTACGGCATCGTCGATGGTGCGGGCGCCAACCTTCAGGCAGGCGCAGACGGTGGGCCCCTTGTCGATCACGGGACCGGGCGGACGGCCAAACAGCAGGGTGGCGCGCGCGGCGGGGGGAACGTCCTGCTCGAAGAGGTCGGCCAGCCAGTCGCGGGGCGGCAGGGCGCCGCCGGTGGCGACGAACAGCACGCGCTCCAACCGATCGCCGGTAATCCAGGCGTCGCGCCGCGCGCCGGTGGCGAGATCGCCATAGCTCAGCAACTCACCCGTGGGCTCGCCGATCCAGCGGCGCAGACCCTCGCGCTCATCCTCGTCTCCACGCCCGGCGAACTCGTGCAGGGTGCAGGCGGTCTGCGGGATGCGCCGCCAGATCAGGTCCGCGCCCTCCGGCGGGGCGAAGCCCCTGCGGTCGATCAGGAAGCCCTTCCAGGTTTCGCGATAAGCGCGCACCCGAGCGGGCGTGTGCTTGAACTCCGGCTGCCCGGAGGTGGGGTCGATATTGGGCGCGATCAGCGCATTGGACCGCCCGGAAGGCGCATAGGCCTTGGTCCAGTGCATCGGCATGAACACCCCACCCTGCCGCTGGCGGTCGGTCAGCCGGGCCAGCGCCACGGCCTCGCCGCGCACGGTCTGCACCCGGGTCAGGACGCCCTCGGTGACCCCGACGGCGGCGGCATCCTCCGGGTGGATCTCCACGAAGGGCTCCGGCGCGTGACGCCACAGGTCGGCGGCCAGGCCCGTGCGGGTCAGGGTGTGCCACTGGTCGCGGATGCGGCCGGTGTTGAGCGAGAGGGGAAAGGCCGGATCGCAGGCGGTGGCCGGGCCTTTGGGGGCGACCGGCATCATGTTGGCCCGCCCATCCAGCGTCTGGAAGGTCCCATCGGTGAACAGGCGCGGCGTGCCCAGGCGGTCGGTGCCTACCGGCCACTGGACCGGCGCAAGCTCGTCGTAGCCCGCCTGCGACAGGCCCACGAGGCCCGACAGGTTGAGTGTTCGGCTGAGGTTCTCAAACGCCGTGAGGCGGGTCCATTCGCGGAACACGCTGGCCTGGCTGGCCCAGGAAAAGGCGTCGCCGAAGCCCATGGCGTCAGCCACCTCGGCGACGATCCGCCAGTCGGCCTTGGCCTGGCCCGGCGCCGGGAAGAGGGCACGCTGGCGGGAGATCCGCCGCTCCGAATTGGTGACCGTGCCATCCTTCTCGCCCCAGGCCAGGGCCGGCAGCTTCACGTGGGCGAAGGCCATGGTGTCGGTGTCGGCCATGCAGTCGGAGACGACGACGAAGGGGCACTTGGCCAGGGCCTCGCGCACACGTCCGGCGTCCGGCATGCTCACGGCCGGGTTGGTGGCCATGACCCAGATGGCCTTGATCCGCCCGTCGTGGACGGCCTCGAACATGTCGACAGCCTTCAGGCCGGGCTTGGGCGAGGTCTTCGGCGCACCCCAGAAGCGGGCCACGCGGGCCACGTCGTCCGGGGCGAAGTCCATGTGACCGGCCAGGGTGTTGGCCATGCCGCCGGTCTCGCGGCCGCCCATGGCGTTGGGCTGGCCGGTGATCGAAAAGGGACAGGCGCCGGGCTTGCCGATGCGTCCGGTCGCCAGGTGGGCGTTGAGGATCGCCAGGCCCTTGGACACGCCCTGGGCCGACTGGTTGGCGCCCATGGAGAACAGGCTGACGGTCTTGGGGGTCTCGACGAACATCGAAAAGAAGGTCTGGAGATCGGCCAGCGCCAGTCCGCAGTCGGCGGCCACGGCGGCCGGCGACTGGTCGGCTTTGGCAAGCTCGGCCTCCACGCTGGCGAAGCCGTTGACGTGCTCGGCGATGAAGCTGCGGTCGATGGCCCCGCGCGAGATCAGGTCGGCCAGCAGACCGTTCCACAGCCGCACGTCCATCTGTGGCGCCAGGGGCAGGTGAAGGTCGGCCACCTCGGCGGTGTCGGTACGGCGCGGGTCGATGACCACGTGACGCTGACCCCGGACGCGCTGGGCCTCCATGCGGCGGAACAGCACCGGATGGGTCCAGGCCGCGTTGTGGCCACTGAACACCACCAGGTCGGCGAGATCGAGGTCCTCATAGCAGCCGGGCACCAGGTCGGCGCCGAAGGCCTGCTTGTGGGCCGCCACCGCCGAGGCCATGCAGAGCCGGGAATTGGTGTCGATATTCCCCGAACCGATGAAGCCCTTCATCAGCTTGTTGGCGGCGTAATAGTCCTCGGTCAGCAGCTGGCCCGAGACATAGAAGGCCACCGAGTCCGGGCCATGGCGAGCGATGGTCTGGGCGAACCGGCGGGCCACCAGGGATGTCGCTTCCGACCAGCCTACTTCCCGCTCGCCGATCATCGGGCTGAGCAGCCGGCCCTCCAGGCCCACTGTAGCCCCGAGCGTCGAACCCTTGGAACACAGCCGACCTTCGTTGGCCGGGTGGGAGATGTCGCCGCTCACCGCCAGGCTCCGGCCCTGGGCCACCACGCCCGAGACGCCGCACCCCACGCCGCAATAGGGGCAGGTGGTCTTGACGGCGGGGACGAGGGAGCCGTCGGCCACGGGTCTAGCCTCCGACCACGCCCAGCATCAGGCGGCCGTCCACCACCTCCAGCGGAACCACCGGCGCGCAGCCGTGGCCCTTGTCGGCGCCGGTCCCCTCGCCGGTGGCGAGATCGATGACCCGGCCATGCAGCGGGCAGGTCACCGACTGGCCGTGCACGATCCCCTGGCTGAGCGGACCGCCCTTGTGGGGGCACTTGTCCATCAGGGCGAAGACGGCCCCGTCGCCGGTGCGGAAGATGGCGATGTCGCCCCGCGGGCTGGGCACGCGGCGGGCCCCACGGCGCGGGATGTCGGTCACCGCGCCGACGTCGGTCCAGAGGATGGCGGGTTCCTTGACGAGGGCGTTCATGCGGGTTCGAACTCCAGGCGGCGGCTAAGCGGATTGAACTCTTCGGTGTGGCGGCCGGCGACGCGTTCCGCCCACGGATCGATGCGCGAGAAGCGCTGCGAATAGGCGAAGCGGTCATAGAGCGCGCGGCGGTCGTCAGGGTCGGCCAGGGCCGCCTTGATGCTGTCGAGCCCGACCCGGTCCATCCACTTGTAGATCCGCTCCAAGTACCAGCCCTGCTCGCGGTAGAGCTGCACCAGGGCGCAGATGGTCCACATCGCCTCCTCCTCGGTGGCGACCTTGGTCAGGATCTCCGTGCCGCGGATATGCAGGCCCGCGGCGCCGCCGACATGGATCTCGTAGCCACTGTCGACGCAGATGACGCCGACATCCTTGCAGGTCGCCTCCGCGCAATTGCGGGGGCAGCCCGATACCGCCAGCTTGACCTTGGCGGGCGTCCAGGACCCCCACATGAACTTCTCCAGCCGGATGCCCAGGCCCGTGGAGTCCTGGGTCCCGAACCGGCACCAGTCGGCGCCGACGCAGGTCTTCACCGTGCGCAGCCCCTTGGCGTAGGCGTGACCCGAGACCATGCCGGCCGCGTTGAGGTCGGCCCAGACCGCCGGCAGGTCGTCCTTCTTGACCCCCAGCAGGTCGATGCGCTGGCCGCCCGTCACCTTGACCGCCGGAATGGCGAACTTGTCGGCCACGTCGGCGATGGCCCGCAGTTCGTCGGGCGTGGTCATGCCACCCCACATGCGCGGCACGACGGAATAGGTCCCGTCCTTCTGGATGTTGGCGTGGACCCGCTCGTTGATGAACCGCGACTGCTTGTCGTCCTGGTAGTCTCCCGGCCAGGCGCAGATCAGGTAGTAGTTGAGCGCCGGCCGGCACGAGGCGCAGCCGTCCGGAGTCGTCCATTCCAGGGCCTGGTGGATGGCCGGCATGGACTTCAGCCCGCCCTCGACGATCGCGCGCCGGACCACGTCGTGGGTGTGGCTCGTGCACTTGCACATCGGCGCGGGGCCAGTCTGAACCTGGAAGCCGTCGCCCAGGGTCAGCTTCAGCAGCTTCTCCACCAGCGGCGTGCAGGAGCCGCAGGAGGCCGAGGCCTTGGTGACGCCGCGCACGGCGTCCAGCGTGGTGAGCCCCTGGGCCGTGATGGCCCCGGTGATCTGCCCCTTGCACACGCCGTTGCAGCCGCAGACCTCCTGGTCGTCGGACATGGCCGCAACGGCCGAACTAGGGTCCAGGCCCGACAGGCCCTCCGTGATGGCCTGGCCGAAGATCAAGGTCTCGCGGATGCCGCTGACATCGGCCCCCTGACGCATCAGGTCGAAGTACCAGCCGCCATCGGCGGCGTCGCCGAACAGCACCGCGCCGGCCACCTTGCCGTTTTCCAGGACCACGCGCTTGTAGACGCCACGGCCCGCGTCGCGGAACACGATGTCCTCGCAACCCTCTCCGCCCGCGAAGGCGCCGGCCGAGAAGACGTCCACGCCGGACACCTTCAGCCGGGTCGAGAGCATGGAGCCGCCATAGGCGCTGGCCTCGTCGCCGGTGAGCGCCGCCGCCAGGGTCTTGCACATGTCCCAGATGGGAGCGACCAGACCGTAGGCCACGCCCCGATGCTCGGCGCATTCGCCCACCGCATAGATGTCAGGATCGTCGGTGCGCATCTGGTCGTCGACCACCACGCCGCGCGCCACGCCGAGACCGGCGGCCTTGGCCAGCGCCGTATTGGGCCGGATGCCGACGGCCATCACCAGGATGGAACAGGGCAGCACGCGGCCGTCCGACAGCTTCAGGCCGCTGACCTTGCCGTCCTCGCCGAGGATGGCTTCGGACTGGGCCGACAGCACCGTCTCCACGCCGCGCTGCGAGAGCGCCTCGGTGAGCAGGAAGCCCGCGGCCGAGTCGAGCTGGCGCTCCATCAGCACGTCCATCAGGTGGACCACGGTGGCCTTCATGCCGCGCTTGGCCAGGCCGTAGGCGGCCTCCAGACCCAGCAGGCCCCCGCCGATCACCACCGCCGCGCCACCGGCGTCGGCGGCGGCCACCATCTGCTCCACGTCATCCAGGTCGCGGAAGGTGACCACGCCCTTCAGGTCCGCGCCCGGCAGAGGCAGGCGGACGGGGTCCGAACCGCTCGCCAGGATCAGCCGGTCGTAGGCGACCGACAGTCCGCCCTCGGCCGACACCGTCTTGGTCGCCCGGTCGATCCCGGTGACCGCGCGGCCGGCGTGCAGGGTGATGGCGTTGTCGCGGTACCAGGCCTCGTCATTGATGACGATGTCGTCGAAGGCCTTCTCTCCCGCCAGCACCGGCGAGAGCATGATGCGGTTGTAGTTCACCCGCGGCTCGGCGCCGAAGATGGTGATCTCGTAGTGGTCGGGGGCGCGCTTGAGGATGTCCTCCACCACCCGGCACCCGGCCATGCCGTTGCCGATGACGACGAGACGCTGCTTGGAAGCTTGCTGGGTCATCGCTTCAGACCCGGACCGGAGCGGCGTCGGCGGGGGCCAGGGTCGGCCAGACCGCGCGCCAGTGGTTCTTCAGTCCGGCCAGCGCCACCAGGGCGAAGACCGCCAGGGCCGCGAAGCCTAGGAAACCGAACTGGTAGGTGCCGCCCAGCTTCTTGGCCAGGCCGAGGGTGGAGGCCAGGTAGAAGCCGCCGACCCCGCCAGTCATGCCGATCAGACCGGTCATCACCCCGATCTCCTTGCGGAACCTCTGGGGGGCCAGTTGGAACACCGCGCCGTTTCCGGCGCCCAGGGCCGACATGCAGAGGATGAGAACCCCGAAGGCCATCCAGACATTGGGCATCTGGAAGCTGGCGGTGACCAGACCGATGGCCGCGAAGCCCAGCACCACGATCAGGGTCCGCACCCCACCGAAGCGGTCAGCCAGCGCCCCGCCCACCGGCCGGATGAAGGACCCGGCGAAGACGCAGGCGGCGGTGAAGAAGCCCGCCTTCACCGGGTCGATGCCGTATTCGGAATTGAAGTAGATGGTCAGGGACGAAGACAGCCCCACGAAGCCGCCGAAGGTCACGCTGTAGAGCAGCATCAGCCACCAGGCGTCGGCGACCTTCAGAACGTCCAGATACTCCGAGAACTTCTTGGGCTCGGGCTGCTCCGGCGCGTCCTTGGCCATCAGAAGATAGACGACGAAGGCGATGGCCAGCGGGATGATCGCCAGGCCGATGACGTTGTTCCAGCCGAAGGTCTTGGCCAGCAGCGGGGCAAACAGGGCCGCCAGCGCGGTGCCGGAATTGCCGGCCCCGGCGATGCCGAGCGCCAGGCCCTGATGCTCCTGCGGATACCAGCGGGACGCAAGCGGCAGGGCCACGGCGAAGGAGGCGCCGGCCACGCCCAGGAGGAGACCCAGCACCAGCACCTGGTGATAGTTGTGAACCCCCAGAAGCCAGGCGGTTGCGAGACCGGTGATCACGATGCTCTGGCCGATCAGGCCCGTGCGCTTGGGACCGATCCGGTCGACCATCACCCCCGCCACCAGCCGCAGCAGGGCGCCCGCCAGCACCGGGAGGGCCACCATCAGGCCCTTTTGAGCGGGATCGAGGTGGAAGTCCTTGGCGATGGCCACGCCCAGCGGGCCCAGCAGGACCCAGACCATGAAACTGAAGTCGAAATAGAGGAAGGCGGCGAACAGGGTGGGCGTGTGGCCCGACTTGAGGAAGGAACGGCTCAACATGGACTGGAACCTCGGATGAACGAGAGCGGCGGCATCGCCGTTGGGGTGACCGCATCCGAGCGGTCGTCTCGATCAGCCGCGAACGTCGTTGTCCGTGGGCCTGCCCTCATGACGCACTGCAACATGGCCGCTGTCAGCCGGCGTGGGGCGGCGCCCGGCGAGTTCGTGGGCGACGCCTATTTCGCAGGCGCCGCAAAATCATCGGTGATTAAAAACGAGGCGCTCAGCCCGCGTCGAAGGACTTGCCGTCGAACAGGGGCCCCGGCGGGGTCAGCGCATCGGGGCCGAGTCCCGTGGCCTTCAAGGCCTCCAGCGCCAGGTCGGGCCGGTAGACGCGGGCGATCAGGGCGTCGGTGTCCAGCTCCGCGCCGATCTGATTCCATCGCCGCATCTGGGCGAGGAACCACCGGGCGTGCTCCCGGCGCGGAACCGCCGCGCCGTCGCGGTGGAAGATCAGTTCGTCCCCCAGCGCCGGGGCGATCGCCTCGGCCGGCGCCCCGACATAGTCCGGCTGCGCCAGCAGGGCGGCCAACTCGTCGTGGTGCTCCGCCACATCGCACCAGGCCTGGGCCCGGACCAAGGCCCGCAGCAGGGGCGGCAAGCGATCATCCTGCGCGAAGGCCGCGCCGGCCCCCAGCACCTTGTCAGGGCCCGCCGGCCAGAACTGCGAGGTGCGCAGGGCCACGCGCCCCAAGCCGCCCCGGGTCGCCACCGTGTTCCACGGCGCGCCGACGCAGACCCCGTCGACCTGGCCGGTGCGCAGCTGCTCCACCATGCGCGGCGGCGGCGTCACCACCAGCCGCACGTCGCGATCCAGGTCGACCCCGGCCTCCGCCAGCCAGTAGCGCAAGGCGTAGTTGTGCATCGAATAGGGGAAGACGACGGCGAAGGTCAGCGGCGGCTCACCGCCCGCCCGGCGCTGGTCGATGAAGCCCGCGAGCCCCGCGGCGATCTCCTGCAAGGTCTCGGCGCCCGTGGGCAAGGCCTGGCTCAACCGGTTGGACAGGGTCACGCCGGCCCCGTTCACCGCCAGGGCCAGGGGCGCGATCATCGGCGACACCGGACCGCCGGCGCCGGCCGTGGCGGCGAGCGCCATGGGCGCCAGCATGTGGGCGGCGTCCAGCGCGCCCACCGTCACCTTGTCGCGGATCGTGGCCCAGGAGGCCTCGCGGCTCAGAACCACGTCCAGGCCTTCGCCCGCGAAGAAACCCTTGGCCTCGGCCACCACCAGAGGCGCGCAATCGGTCAGGGGGATGAACCCCAGGGTCAGGCGGCTCACGAGGCGTCTCCCTTCAGCACGCCCGCGAAGGCCAGCAGATCCGTCGCCACCGCGCCGATCGGCCGGCCGGTGTCCATGGCCAGCTTGCGCAACAGCTTGTAGGCGGCGTCCTCGTCCAGGCCCCGCTCCTTCATCAGCAGGCCCTTGGCGCGGTCCACCACCTTGCGGGATTCCAGGTTGGCCTTGGCCTTCGCCAGGTCGCCGCGCAGCTGCTGCATCAGCGAGAACCGGGTCATCGCCACCTCCAGGATCGGCCGCACCCGGGCCGGCGCCAGCCCGTCGACGATATAGGCCGCCACCCCGGCGCGGATCGCCTGCTCGGCCAGGCCTGGCTCGGAGCGGTCGGCGAACATCACCACCGGGCGCGGATTGGTCTCGCCGGCCTCGCGCAGGCTCTCCAGGGTGTCGCGGTCGGCGCTGTCGCAGGCCACCACGATGATGTCGGGGGAAAAGCTCGCCACCTCGGCTGAGTCGAACTGCGCGCTCTGGCGCACCTCCAGCGGATCGACGCCCTCAAGCCCCTCGGCCACCAGCGCCGCACGGGCGGGGTCGGGATCTATGACTAGGACGCGCATGGGGCTCTGCTAACGGCCAAGGCCGGACAAGACGCCACCTCGATGGCGCAAAACGCCCAAGGCGCAGCCTGGACGCCCATTTTCAGGGCAGGCATCGCAACTCATTTGGGCGCCTTAGGCCCATCGGGCTCGCCCGCCAAGCGATCACGCTCTTCCGGCGTATTGGCGCCGCGCAGCCTGGGCAACAGCCCAGGGTGCAGCGGGACCTGGATCAGGCCCGCCCGCTCCACGAACCGCCGCAGCGGCCAACTGGCCTCGGCGTCCTGCGGAACAGCGGAGATATCCAGCACCATCGGCAAGGGCTGACCGTCATAGGCTGCCCCGACGCCGCCGGCCGCCAGTAGGGGCGCCAGGTCCTCAGGATTGATCGTCGGCGCGTCCACCGCCAGCACCAGCACCCGTCCCACCTGCCCCCGCGCCAGGGCGATGCCGGCCAGCACGCCGGCCACGGGCCCGCTCAGCGGCGCGGGATCGGGCGCCCGGGGCAGGCCGAACTCGCCGTCCCCCGCCGAGACCACCAATGTGGCGCCGACCGCGCGGGCCAGATCGGCCACCCGGTCGACGGCGCGCCGCCCATCCCAGAGCTGAACCGCCTTGTCCGTCCCCATCCGCCGCGACGCCCCGCCGGTCAGGATGATCGCGCCAAGGGTGGGAGACGAGGACACTAGGCGCGCCAAGCCTGAACCTGCGCCACCAAGGCCGCGACATGCTCGGGCGGCGTGGTCTTGGGAATGCCGTGTCCCAGGTTGAAGATGAACGGCCCGCTGTTGGCGGCGCGCAGGATCCTCTCCACCTCGGCGGTCAGCGCCGCACCGCCGGCCACCAGTAGTTGTGGGTCGAGATTGCCCTGGATGCAGCGGCCCAACTCGCCCTGGATCTTCGCCGCCGCCCAGGCCAGCGGCACGGTATTGTCCAGCCCGACGCAGTCGGCGCCCACCTGCGCGGCATAACTCTCGTAGAGCAGGCCCGCCGCGCGCGGGAAGGCGATCACCGGCACGTCGGGGTGTTTGGCCTTCAGCGCCTTGATGATTTCGGCGACGGGTTCGACGCACCAGCGCTGGAAGAAGGGCTCGGGCAGGATGCCCGCCCAGCTCTCGAACAGCTGGACCGCCTCGGCGCCGGCCTGAATCTGGCGGTCGAGGAACTCAATCGCCGCCGACGTCAGCATGTCGATCAGCGGCTGGAAGCCCTCCGGATCCGACAGCGCCCATTGCCGGATGATCGCGTGATCGGTGGCCCCGCCGCCCCGGCCCTCGACCATATAGGTGGCCACGGTCCAGGGCGCGCCGGCATAGCCGATCAGAGTGACCTCGGCCGGCAGGGCGACCACCAGCCTCCGCACCGTCTCGTAGATCGGAGCCAGGGCCTCATGCAGGTTCGAGAGGCTCAGATGGAGAGCGATATCCTGCGGCGAGCGGATCGGCGGGCTCAGCGTCGGCCCCTCGCCGTCCACATATTCCAGGGTTTGGCCCAGGGCCGCGGCCAGCTGCGGCAGGTCGGCGAACAGGATGACGCCGTCGAGGCCGAAGCGCCGGATCGGCTGCAGCGTCACCTCCACCGCATGTTCTGGTGAATTGCACAGCCCCAGCATCCCGCCGGCGGCGTCGCGGGTGAGGTGATACTCCGGCAGATACCGCCCGGCCTGCCGCATCAGCCAGATCGGCGTCCGCTCGGTCCGCTGCCCCTTCAGCGCGCGCAGCAGCAACTTCTCCTGGGCCTGGGCCATGCTGTTCTCGTCTTGCGTGGAAGTTGCGGCGCATCCCTACCAAGCCGCCCCATCGCCGCCAACGCCCGAAGGCCGACCCTACAAATCCGGATTGACTGCGGCGGGGGTCAGTCCGAGAGAGTTGCCCATGGCGACCTTGATCCTCAGCGTAACCGGCAGCGACCGGCCCGGCCTGACCCAGGCCCTGGCCGCCGCCGTGCTCTCGGCGGGCGGCAACTGGCTGGAAAGTCATCTCAGCCGGCTCGGCGGACTCTATGTCGGATCGGTGCTGGTGGAGGCCGGCGACGCCGAGGCCCTGCGCGCCGCCGTGCAGTCGGTGGACGCCCAGGGCCTGGAGGTTCGCATCGCGCCGGCGCTGGAGACCCCCGAGGCCGGCGGCGAGGAGGTGCTCTTCGCCCTGGTCGGCCAGGACCGGCTCGGCATCGTCCACCAGGTGACGGCGATCCTCAGCGGGCTGGGCGTCAACATCGAAGCGTTCGAGACCCGGATCAGCGCCGAGCCGCACTCCGGAGGCGCGCTCTTCCACCTGGACGCCCGTCTGCGCCTGCCGCCCGCCCTGACCGGCCAGGACGTCCAGGCGGCGCTGGAAGCCATCTCCGCCGAGATCATGGTCGACATCTCCCTGGCCCCGGCGACCGGACGCTGAGGGGGCCGCGACCGCGAGGCCTACCGCGTCGAGGTCTGACGCCGGGCGAGGATGAGGGCGCCCTCCAGGCCGGAATGCTCCAGGGCCGGCGGCCGCAGATAGTTCGGGCCCGGGATTATCGCCGCGCCGTAGTCGCCCAGGTTCCGGGTGAGGGCCAAGGCCACCTCGGCCAGCAGGCCCGGCGTCGACATCACGCCGCCGCCCAGCACGATGCAGCGCGGCGACCAGGCTAGCGCCAGGCTGGCGCAGAGCTGGCCCAGATAGTCGGCGGCGAGGGCCCGAATGTCGGCCCGGTCGCGCAAGGTCTCGCCGTCGGCCAGCCGCCGCCCCAGCGCCGGCCCCGCCGTCAGTCCCTCCGCGCAGTCGTCGTGGAAGGGGCAGGTGCTGGGGATTGTGTCGCCTTCTCGCCGCTTGATCCGCAGGTGCCCGATCTCCGGGTGCAGCGCCCCCTTCAGCGTGCGGCCCTCCACCACCAGCCCCCCGCCGATCCCGGTGCCCACGGTGACATAGGCCACGGCGTCCAGGCCGCGCGCGGCGCCCATGGCCTGCTCGGCGATGGCGGCGGCCGCCACGTCGGTCTCCAGGACGACCGGCGCCTGCAACCGCTCGGCCAGGGACTTGGACAGATTGAAGCCGCTCCAATGCGGCTTGGGCGTCGACAGCATCAGGCCGCAATCGGGCGAGGCGGGGTCGACGATCAGCGGGCCGAAGCTCGCCAAGCCGATGGCGGTGAGTTGGTCGCCCGGCGCCATCTGACCTTGGATGGCGCCCACCAGGTCGGCCATCGCCGCCTGGGGAGTCGTGGTCGCGAACCGCTGGTTCGGCGGCGCGCCGTCGGCCGGGTTCCGCGCGTCGTCCGCCTCGGTGACCCGGCAGAGAATCTTCGAGCCGCCGGTCTCGATGGCGGCGATCAGCACGCGGGTCATGAGAGGCTCCTCGACGCGCCCTTAAGGCTCCCACCGCAACCCGGCTCCCGTCGCCGGCCTCTTATCACGGGCGCTGTCAGCGGCACAAAATAGGCTCAACGCCTTCCACTTCGCCCGGCGCGGCATGGACACCTTTTCACCAAACCGGGCGCCTCTCAGCGGCATCGCCAACGCGACTCGCCGCGGAAAGTCGCGCACCGGTATTCACCCCATTTTGGGTGATGGCGACTCTGGTCGATTCCAGTCGTCATAGGTTTGAAGACCCGCGCCGGTTGAACCCGCCGCGCTGGACAATTCCACAACTCAAGTTCGCTGAGCGATTTCTACCCAAACTGAGTATAGGATTTCGCGCATGGCCATACGTCCGCTCACCGGCGCCCTGGTCGAAGGCCCGCGCCGCCTGCGTCCTCCACCGGAAATTCGCGCTATCGCGACTGATTTTCAAGTGAAATCCCCTACGCCGCGAACCAGATCTCCGCGAATACCGAACGTGATCAGCGGGATTGTCGGCTGAGACGCTCATGCAGCTATGCAAAGCTGTAATATTCGACTTTACTCGCCGAATCTTAAAGTGCCGCGCCCGGCCGCCCCCACCGAGCGCGCGCCGTGGTTGAGGAGAACCAGACCGTGCCGGAGCCATCCAACAAGACCCCGGATCCGATGGACGTAGCCTTGGGTGCAGCGGTGCGAATCCGCAGACGAACGATCGGCATGTCGCAGGAGGCCTTGGCCGAACAGTGCGGCGTCAGTTTCCAGCAGATTCAGAAATATGAGAACGGCGCGAACCGCATCTCGTTCTCGCGACTGGTGCAGATCGCCCGCGCCTTGCGCTGCCGCGTGGTGGACTTGATGGACGTGCTCGACACGCCCGGCCACGACGCCGTGGGCGACCTCGACCTGCTGTCGCGGATGCGCACGCCGGGCGCCCTGGAACTTCTGGCCGCCTTCGAGAAGCTGCCGCAGGACGCGCGCGCCTCCCTCGTCAGCTTCATGCGCGCCCTGACTGGCCCCGACGGCGCGCTTCGCAGCAAGCAGAAGGAACTGGCCTGAGGGCTGGACCGGCTGAACATCGGGTGAGTTACGCCCCCCGGGCCATCGTCCGCGCGGCGGCGCTCTACGCCTAGGTGGCAAGAGGGGCGTGAGGAAGGCGCGCGCGGACTGAAGCCGTAGCCCTTGGCGGTGTTGGGATCAGCTCTCGGCCAGCACCTTGTCGATCACCGCCTTGGCCTCGGCGCTGGACCAGTCGGCGCCGCCCGCGAGACGGGCCCGCTCCACGCCATCCTTGCCGAAGATCACCGTGGTGGGCATGCCGGTCGCCGCCGGCTTGAAGTCATAGGGCAGCTTCAGCTTGGGGTCCCGATAGAAGACCAGGGGCGCGTGTTTGGCGATGAACAGGCGCGCCTTGTCGGCGTCGCGATCGCCGTCGATGCTGACCACCACCACGGCCACCGGCTGGCCCTGATATCCCGCCGCCAGCTTGGCCAGGGTCGGCATCTCGATAACGCAGGGCCCGCACCAGGTGGCCCACAGATTGACCACCACCACCTTGCCCTGGAAGTCCGCCAGACGGACCGGTTTGCCGTCAGCGTCCTGGAAGCTGGTGACCGGCGCGGGGCCGGCTTCCGCCGGGAAGATCAGCTTGGCCATCTCGCCCTTGGCCAGACTCTTCAGACTCGTTGTCTGGCGGGGGTTTATGGATGCCTGCGCCATGATGTAGACAACCGCCGCGACGCCCATCAGGGCGACGCCCCAGAGCGCGCCCTTCAGCAGGCGCGATTTGGGTTTCGACGTCTCTTCGGGTGCTTGGCTCATGTCCGACGACTCCACTCACGGTTCTGACGCGCCCGCATCTGGCCAGGCCATGTGGGGCGGAAGGTTCAGCGCGAAACCGGCCGAACTGATGCAGGCGATCAACGTCTCCATCGGGTTCGACAAGCGCCTGGCGCCGCAGGACCTGGCGGGGTCCCGCGCGCACGCGGCGATGTTGCGCAAGCAAGGCGTCATTACAAGCGCCGACGAGCAGCAGATCCAGGGCGGGCTGCAGGCCATCGAGGCCGAGATGGCCGCCGGGACCTTCCCCTATCGCGACGAGTTCGAAGACATCCACATGAACGTGGAGGCCCGGCTGCGCGAGCTGATCGGCCCGGTGGCCGGACGCCTGCACACCGCCCGCTCCCGCAACGACCAGGTGGCGGTCGACTTCCGCCTGTGGGTGCGCGACGCCTGCGACCGCACCATCGTCCAGCTCCGTGCTCTTCAGCAGGCGCTGATCCTCAAGGCCGAGGCCCACGCCGAGACCCTGATGCCGGGCTTCACGCACCTGCAACCGGCCCAGCCCGTGACCTTCGGCCACCACCTGATGGCCTATGTGGAGATGTTCGGCCGCGACGCCGGGCGCTTCGCCGACGCGCGCCGCCGGATGAACGAG
Organism: Phenylobacterium sp.; assembly: GCF_030651185.1. GTDB lineage: Bacteria > Pseudomonadota > Alphaproteobacteria > Caulobacterales > Caulobacteraceae > Phenylobacterium. Next base: position 25,924 of record NZ_JAUSCJ010000039.1, on the reverse strand, counting down.
TGCCCCCTTGGCGCGGCTGCCCTGGCCGGATCGCCCTTCCCCATCGACCGCGACGCGACGGCCCGGGCACTCGGCTTTGACCGGCCCACCGCCAATTCCCTCGACAGCGTCTCGGACCGCGACTTCGCCCTGGAGGCCCTGGCCGCCGGCACCTTGACGGCCATCCACCTGTCGCGCCTGGCCGAGGAGATCGTGATCTGGATGACTCCGCAGTTCGGCTTCATCAAGCTGACCGACGCCTTCACCACCGGCTCCTCGATCATGCCGCAGAAGAAGAACCCGGACGCCGCCGAGCTGGTGCGCGCCAAGACCGGCCGCCTGATGGGCTCCTTCACGCAGCTCGCCGTGGTGATGAAGGGCCTGCCGCTGGCCTATTCGAAGGACATGCAGGAGGACAAGGTGCCAACCTTCGACGCCTTCGATGCGCTTGAGCTGTCCCTGGCCGCCATGACCGGGATGGTCGATGACATGGAGCCGGTTTCGGCGAAAATGGCCGCCGCCGCCGGCGCGGGCTTCTCAACCGCCACCGATCTCGCCGACTGGCTGGTGCGGACCCTCGACATGCCGTTCCGCGACGCCCACCATGTGACGGGCGCGGCGGTGAAACGGGCCGAGCAGCTTGGCTGTGATCTCTCCGACCTGCCCTTGAAGGATCTTCAGGCCCTGTCCCAGGGGATCACCGCCGAGGTCTACGATGTTCTCACCCCACGGGCTTCCGCCGGGAGCCGGAAAAGCTACGGCGGCGCCGCGCCGGACCAGGTTCGCGCCCAAGTCGCGCGTTGGAAGGATATGCTGAAATGACCCTTCGCCCCCTCGTGCTGATCGGCGCGCTCGCGCTTTCGGCCACCGTCCTGTCGGGCTGTGGCAAGATGGGCGAACTGGAACGTCCTGGCCCCATCGGCCAGCCGCGCTCCAACGCCGACGCCGGCGCCAAACCCACCCGTTCGATCCGCACCGTCGATCCCCGCGACCGCAATTCCGATCCCGCCCCGCAGCGGCAGGCGCCGATCGAGAGCACCAACGACCCGATGGCCAGCGGCCCGCAGGGGGCGCTGAACGACCCCTACGCCCGCCCGCGATGAACCACTTCGAGCTTTCGGGGGGCGAGCTCGCCTGCGAGGACGTCAGCCTGACCGCGATCGCGGAAGCGGTCGGCACGCCGGTCTATGTCTATTCCACCGCCACCCTGGAGCGGCACTACACGGTGCTGCGCGACGCCCTGGTGAACGAGGGCCTGGGCGATCCGCTGATCGCGTTCGCCGTGAAATCCAACTCCAACATCGCCGTCCTGCGAACCCTGGGAAACCTGGGAGCCGGCGCCGACACAGTCTCCGAGGGCGAGATCCGCCGCGCCCTGGCGGCCGGCATCCCCGGCGATCGCATCGTCTTCTCCGGGGTCGGCAAGACCGAGGCCGAGATCGCCTTCGCGCTCAAGTCCGGCGTGGCGGAGATCAATGTCGAGTCCGAGCCCGAGATGCACATGGCCTCGGCGGTCGCCCAGTCGCTGGGGACCCGAGCCACGATCGCCATCCGCGTGAACCCGGACGTCTCGGCGGGCGGCCACGCCAAGATCTCCACCGGCAAGTCCGACAACAAGTTCGGCGTCTCCTTTTCAGAAGCCGAGCGGCTCTACGCCCAGGCGTCCAACAATGCGGGCCTGAAACCCATCGGCGTCACCTGCCACATCGGCAGCCAGATCACCCACCTGGCCCCGCTGGAGGAAGCCTTCGTCAAGATGCGCGGCCTCGTCGAGCGCCTGCGAGGCGAGGGCCTGGCCGTCGAGCGGCTGGACCTGGGCGGCGGCCTGGGGGTGCCCTATTTCAACATGCCGACCCCGGCCACGCCCGCCGACTACGCCGCCATGATCGCGCGGACCATGAAGGGCCTGGACGTCCAGTTCGCCTTCGAGCCCGGCCGGATGATCAGCGCCAACGCCGGCGTCCTGCTGTCGACCGTGCAGCACATCCACGAGCGCCCCGAGGGTCGCAAGTTCGCGGTGCTGGACGCGGCCATGAACGACCTGATCCGGCCGGCCATGTACGACGCCTATCACGACATCCGCCCGGTGAAGCCCCGCCAGGGCGATCCCGTCACCTATGATGTGGTGGGTCCGATCTGCGAGACCGGCGACACTTTCACCCGAGACCGCGACCTGCCGCGCCTGGAGGCCGGCGACCTGGTGGCCTTCATGAGCGCCGGCGCCTACGGGGCGGTGATGTCGAGCGAGTACAACAGCCGCCTGCTGGTCCCAGAGGTGCTGGTGAGCGGCGACCGCTTCGCAGTGATCCGGCCACGCCCGACCTATGAGGACATGCTGGCCCGCGAGGCCATGCCCGACTGGCTGGCTCCGGAGGCCTGACAGGCGCTCGGAACCCCTTGGGGCCGGCCATTGTTCCCTTGGGTGACCTAGGAGGTCTCCTCATGAGTACGCGAGTCTATATCGCCGCCGTTCTTGGCCTGATGGTCGCCGGCGTGCTGTTCGGCATCGGCGCCATTCCGGTCTTGATGATCCCGGCCCTGTCGGCGAAGGCCAACCTGCTCCTGCCCATCGTCGTGGTCCTGTCGATCGTCTTGACCCCGCCGATCGCCTGGAAGCTCGCACCGAAACTGCGCGCCAAGCCCCACGCGCCCTAGGATCAGTCCAGCGCCCCGATATAGGGCAGGCCCCTCAGGGCCCCCGCCGCGTCCATGCCGTAGCCCACCAGGTAGCGGGCCGGAGCCTCCCAGGCGACGAAGTCCGGCACAATGGCCCGCGGCGTCGGCCAGGGCTTGGAGGCGAAGACGGCGGTGAAGGTCCGGGCGGCGCCCGCGTCGCCCACCAGGCGGCTGGCTTCCGACAGCGACAGGCCGGTGTCGATGACGTCATCGATGATCAGGGCGGTGCGGCCCGACAATGGGCGCTGCAGGTCGGCGCGCACCTCGCAGCGGCCCAGGCTGGCGCGCTCATCGCCATAGGAGGCCAGCCACAGGGCGTCGAAGCGTACATGGCGGCCGATACGCGACAGGGCCCGCGTCAGGTCCGAGGCGAACCATATCCCCCCGGTCAGCAGGCAGACCGCCACGGTGTCGTCGTCGATCCGGGGCGCGATCTCGGCGGCCAGGGCCGCGACGCGGGCGGCGACCTCAGCTTCGGACAGCAGGACGACGGGATCAGCCATGGGGCTCCAGGGCGTAGGGGCTGTCGGAGGACAGGGGCTTGGCCTCCACCGGCGCGGGGGTGTGGGCGGCGTCGGGCGCGTGGGCGGCTTGCGGCGCATCGGCCTCGGCCGCGCCGCGCAGGGAATGTTCTGGCGCCGGGTGGGCGGTTATCGGCGCCTTGGCGTGGGCTTTCTTGCCCTTGGCCTTGGCGGTGTCCGGCGCGAATGAAATCTGCAGGTCATGGGCCGTGGTGGGCGGGTCGAGGATGGCGAGCGCGAAGTGACGGGTCTCGCCGGGCGGCACCACCGGATCGGCGGGACGGGCGACCTTGGTGACGATGGTCTTGCCGGCCTTGTCGAGCAGTTCGATCTTCAGCGGCGGCGTGACGATGGCGTGGTCTTCCACATTGCGGATCATGCCGGAGATGGAGAGCGCGGCGTGGCCGTCCTGCAGGGCGGGTTCGGCCCGCGAGCCCTCGATCACCAGGCCGAGCGTGTTCACCGGCAGACCGGCCAGGGCATAGGCCTTGGCCGAGCCCGGCATGATCTTCACCACGTCGACCCGGAAGACCACCGCCAGACCGACCACGATGGCGATGGTCGCCGCCATGCCGGCCCAGACGATGCCGTGGGCCGCGGCCTCGCGCACCTTGCGGGTGGTCTCCACCTTGGCGCGGATCACCTTGGGCAGTTCGGCGCCGGGCAGGTCACTCAGCGCGGCGGGTTCCTCGATCTGAGGTTCGAAGGGATCGCGGGCGACCGCGCCCTCCTCGGCCGAGACGTCCAGTTCCAGGGTCGCCTCAGGGTGCGCCGTCCAGCGGTGGCCACAGGAGGCGCACTTCACCGCACGGCCCTCCGGGGCGATCTTGCGATCGTCCACGAAATAGCTGGTGGCGCACTCTGGACAGGTCAGGATCATGACGGCGGAATGGGTCTCGTAACCTGGGCTGTTGTTCTGGAGCGTCGCCGCCCTGGCGCGATCGCGGGTCTGGAGGTTCGCCCTCCGGGCCCGCACCGAATCCAGCGCGAACTGTTACCGCGATTCCTAACATGCGGGCCTTGCCAAAACCCAAATCCCTGGCAGCGGCGTATCGTCCGGCAGGAGATTCGCCCGTCAGGCGAGCGGCGCCGCAAGCTTGACCCTAGGACCGGAAGGCTCCGCGGCCGTCCGAACGGGTTCTGCTGGCGCATCGACCGGGCTTAGGGTAGCCGGGAAGGCCGATGCCCAGACAGCCGCATGATGAGGGGGCGCTCGACGCCGATGGCGCCGTCCTGGCGTTTGACGACGTGTCGATGCGCTATGGCCGCGCGCCCGAGACGTTGAAAGACCTCAACTTTTCCCTGGCGCCGGGCTCCTTTCACTTCCTCACCGGAGCCTCCGGCGCCGGCAAGAGCTCGCTGTTGAAGCTGATCTATCTGGCCGCAAAGCCCTCCAAGGGCCTGATGCACCTGTTCGGCCAGGACGTGTCGGCCGTACCGGTGAAGGAGCAGCCGATGCTTCGCCGGCGGATCGGGGTGGTGTTCCAGGAATTTCGCCTGCTGGACCATATGAGCGCCTTCGACAATGTGGCCCTGCCCCTGCGCATCGCCGGCCGCAAACCCGACAGCTACCGCCAGGATGTGGCCGAACTGCTGGCCTGGGTGGGCCTGCGCAGCCGGATGCACGCCATGCCCGCGACCCTGGCCGGTGGCGAGAAGCAGCGGCTGGCCATAGCCCGCGCCGTGGTCAACCGCCCCGACATCCTGTTGGCCGACGAGCCCACGGGGAATGTTGATCACGAGATGGGCCTGCGCATTCTGCGGCTGTTCGTGGAGCTGAACCGGCTGGGCACCACCGTGCTGATCGCCACCCATGACCAGGACCTGGTGGCCCGTTCGGGCAAGCCGGTGCTGCACCTGGAGGAGGGCCGGCTGACCCAGCTCGGTCCCGTGGGAGGCGCCGGATGAGCGACTTCGATCCCCTCCGCTGGAAGCCCGCCCCCTTCCTGCCCGAGGCCGACGCCCGCGACGGCTCGCTGATCTTCGTGGTGGCCACCCTCTGCTTCCTGGCCTGCCTGACGGCGCTGGCCGTGCTGGCCACCGACCGCGCGGCTCGCGGCTGGAGCGACCAGCTCAGCGGCCAGGCCACCGTGATCGTGCGGGCCAAGGGCGCCGAGACCCCCGACAGCGCCGCCGCCCGCGCCGCCGAGGCGCTCTCAGGCCTGCCCGGCGTCGGCGAGGTCCGCGCCCTGGAAAAGGAGAAGGCCGAGGCGCTGATCGCCCCCTGGCTCGGCGACATCGCCGACCTGGACGACCTGCCGGTGCCGCGCCTGGTGGCCGTCGACCTCGACCCCAAGGCTCCGGCCACGCCCCAGAGCCTGGAAAAGGCCTTGAAGGCCCAGGGCCTGGACGCCGTGGTCGACGACCACTCCATCTGGCTGAAGGACATCCAGCGCGCCGCCGGTTTCGCCCGCTGGGTCGGGCTGGCGGTCTTCGCCCTGATCGCCGCGGCGGCGGGGGCCGTGGTGGCCTTCGCCACCCGCGCGGGCCTCACTGCCCGCCATGAGGTGGTGGAGGTGCTGCACCTGGCGGGGGCGGAGAACGACTTCATCGCCCGCCTGTTCCAGATGCGGTTTGCGCGCATGGCCGCGCTGGCGGGCTTGTTCGGCGCGGGCGGTGCGGCGATCATGGGGGCGATACTGCGTCTCATGGGAGGGGGCCAAGGCTTGACTCCGGTGCTGCCCATCGTCTGGACCGACCTGCTGGCCGTCCTGCCCTGCCCCGTGGCGGCGGGTCTGGTGGCGGCCGTCGCCGCGCGCCTGACCGCCCAGGCCCTGATCGCGAAGATGACATGAGAAGCCTCGTCGCGATCCTGGTGGCCGCCCTGATCTGGACGGTGGGCCTGCTTTCCTTCACCGCCCGCATCGAGACCTCGACTCCCGTCGCCGAGCCGGCCCGCGCCGACGGCATCGTGGCGCTCACCGGCGCCGGCTCCAACGAGCGCCTGGCCGCCGGCGTCAGCCTGCTGGAGGACGGCAAGGCCCAGCGGATGCTGGTCTCCGGGGTCAATCCCGAGGCCAGCCGCGAGGACATCCGCACGGTGAGCAAGGCGGTCCGCCGACTCTATGACTGCTGCGTGGACCTGGACTTCACCGCCGCCGACACGGTGGGCAACGCCCGCGAGACCGCCGACTGGGCCAGGAACCTGCGCTACAAGAGCCTGATCGTGGTCACCGCCGACTATCACATGCCCCGCGCCATGCTGGAGCTACGGGCCACCATGCCCGACATCGACCTGCGCCCCTATCCGGTGGCCACCAAGGTCGTGAACGCCAAGCGCTGGTGGCGCACCAGCGGCGGCGCCCGCTTGATGATCGTGGAATATTCCAAGTATCTGGCGATCCTCGGCCGCGAGGCGGTCCGGAAGCTGGGGCCGAACGACGCCCCGGCCCAAGACAAGAAGGCCTGACCTTGCAGAAGCTTCGCTCCCTGACCTTCGCCGTGGTGTTCTACGCCTGGTCGGTCTTCGTCTCCCTGGTGATCCTCACCCCGATGCTGATCGCGCCGCGTAGCTGGACGGCGGCGACCTTCGGCCTGTGGAGCCGGGGCATCCGCTTCCTTTTGAAGGTGATCGCCGGGATCGAGGTCGAGGTGCGGGGTCGTGAGTTCATGCCCACCACCGCGGCCCTGGTGGCCCCCAAGCACCAGTCGATGTTCGACGTCTTCTCCCAGTTCTCCCTGCTGCCGGACGCCTGCTTCGTCACCAAGAAGGAGCTGCTGATGATCCCCTTCTTCGGCTGGTTCGCCATGAAGGCGACCATGATCAGCGTCGACCGCGCCGGCCATTCCACGGCCCTGCGCAAGCTGGTCCGCGACGCCAAGGACCGCTTCAAGATCCCGCGCCAGCTGGTGATCTTCCCTGAAGGCACCCGCGGCGATCCCGGCGCGCCCGGCGACTACAAGCCCGGCATCGCGGCCCTCTACCGCGAGCTGGACCTGCCGGTCTATCCGATGGCCACCAACGCCGGGGTCCACTGGTCGCGCAAGGGCTTCAACCTGACGCCGGGCGTGATCGTCTTTGAATATCTGGAGCCCATCCCGCCGGGCCTGAAGCGCGGCGAGTTCATGCGCACCCTGGAGGAGCGGATCGAGACCGCCACGGAGAAGCTCCTGGACGCCGACCCCGCCTACAGGCCGCCTGCCGCGGTCGCAGCCACTTAGGCCGCGTCGAGCTCGCGGGCCTCCACCAGGCCCAGCAGTCTGGCCATGACCACGTCGTGGACCCCTTCGGCCCGCAGGTGTTCCACCAGGTCACGAAGGTAGTCGACATTCTTGCCCGAAAGCCCCGTCGCGCCGGCGATCAGTTGCGCCTGCCGCTCCAGGCTGAGCGCGCCGGCCCACTGCGGGTGCTTGATGTCAGAGAGGAAGACCAGGGTCTCGACCCGGCGACCGTCACCCAACCGGACATTGGCGCGGCTCTCGACATAGGTTTCGGTGGGTTGCTCGCGTTCGCGCAGATAGGCGTAGGTTTCCGCCCAGTCGCTTTCCGGCACCCGGTAGGCGGCGCCCCGCACCGCGCCGCCGGGCGCCAAACCCAGGACCAGTCCCGGGCGTTCATAGGTGCCACGGTGGTGGACGGAATAGATGCAGAAGGCGCGGCGGCGGCCATGTAGGGTGGCGGTCTGGCGCTCGACGTATGCGAAGCCAGGCCGCCACATCAACGACCCGTAACCGAAAACCCAACGCTCAACAGACATGGCCCGCCGTTCCAAGACCCCCGAAGCTCCCCCTGTGCCCGATCCGGAACCCGCCCGCAAACCGCGAAGGTTCTGGCTCTATGCGCCGTTCATCGTCCTGCTCGTCGCGGCGGCGGGATGGACAGCCCTCTGGCTGCAGGTGCGCGGCCAGGCCGCGACCCGCATGGACGCCGCCGTCACCGAACTGCGCAAGGCCGGCTACGAAGTATCCTGGAAGGACCGCACGCTTGGCGGTTACCCCTTCCGCCTCGACGTGGTGCTGACCGACGCCCGCATCCGCGAACCAGGCGGCTGGGCGGTCGCCACCCCCAGGCTGGAGGCCGAGGCCTTCCTCTATTCCCTGGGTCACTGGATCACCGCGGCGCCCGAGGGCCTGACCCTGACCCGGCCCATCGGCGGTCCGGTGGAGGTGCGCGGCGAACTGCTTCGCGCCAGCCTCAGCGGCCTCGACAAGCGCCCGCCGTCCTTCTCCTTCGAGGGCCGCAAGCTGACCTTCGCCTCCGGCGCCGGGGCCCAGCCCTTCGGCCTGTCGGCCGCCGACAAGGTGGAGCTGCACCTGCGGCCCGGTCCCGACGACCAGGGCGCCATCCTGTTCAAGGTCGACAACGGCAAGGCCCAGCTCAGCGGCCTGTTCGCCCAGCTGGCCGGCGACAAACCCGTTTCCATCGTCTGGGACTCGATCCTCACCAAGATGAGCGGCTTCAAGGGCCAGACCTGGCCCGCCGCCGTGCGGGCCTGGAGCGGCAGCGGCGGCTTGATCCAGGTTCGCCAAGCCGGGGTCACCGCCGGCGAGGCCCTGATCGGCGCCCAGAGCGGGCAACTGGGGGTCGGCTATGACGGCCGGCTGGTGGGGTCCATGGACGTCACCCTGCGCCAGGCGCCGCGCGCCCTGGCCGCCATGGCCGCGACAGGGACTTTGCCGCCGGAAACGGCCCTGGCCGCCGCCGCCGTGGCCGCCGCCCGCGAGGACAGCGCCTCGGTCGCGCGTGCGACCCTGACCTTCGAAGCCGGGCGCATGACCCTGGGGCCCGTGGCGGTCGGCGCCTCGCCCCGGGTCTATTGATGCTGGGCCAGCCGAACGCCAGGCCGGTCCCCTTCTCCCGGCGGCGAATGTCGCCGGCGCTCGGCCAGGGCGGCATGGTCGCCGCCGCCCATCCGCTCACGGTGGCCGTCGCCCTCGACGTCCTGAAGCGCGGCGGCAACGCGGTGGACGCCGCCGTCGCGGGCGGGCTCACCGCCTCGGTCGTTATGCCGGAGATGTGCGGCTTGGGGGGCGACCTGTTCGCCATCGTCCATGCGCCGGGCCATGAGCCCACGGCGATCCTGGGAAGCGGCGCGTCGCCTCGGTCGGCTACCCTGGACCAGATGCGCAGGCACGGCGACCCCAGCTCCACCGGGGGCAGGATGCCCTTCCGGGGACCGCTCTCGGTGGCCACGCCCGGCATGGTCCACGCCTTCGGCGCCCTGCTGGAACGCTTCGGTTCCAGGCCGCTGGCGGAACTGATTGAACCGGCCATCGCCTATGCGGAGGGCTTCCCGCTCACCCCCCTGGGCGCCCACTTCATCGCCACCTCGGCGGAGCTGCTGCGGCAGTATCCGGCCTCGGCGGCGGTGTTCCTGCCCGGCGGCGAGGCCCCCAAGGCGGGGCAGATTCTGCGCCAGCCCGACCTCGCCCGCACCCTGAGCATGATCGCGGCGCAGGGAACCGGCGCCTTCTATTGCGGCGACATCGCCGAGGCGATCGCGGCCTTCATGGCGGCCAACGGCGGCGAGCTTTCCGCAAACGACCTGGCCGCCCACGAGACCGTCCTGGCCGCGCCCATCGCCACCACCTATCGCGACCACACCGTCTTCCAGACCGGCCTGCCGACCCAGGGGATGATCCTGCTGGAGGCCCTGAACCTCGCCGAGCAGATCGACGGGCAGGCCCTGGCCAAGGGCGACGCAAGCGCGATCCACCTGCTGGCCGAGGCCATCAAGATCGCCTATGCCGACCGTCTTGGATACGCGGTCGACCCCGCCTTCGGGGACCCCCGGCTTCAGACCCTGATCTCCAAGGCCTGGGCCGCCCGGCGCTTCGCCGCCATCGATCCCGAGCGCGCCGCGACCACCGTCCCGGCCGGCGAGATGGCGGACGGCGACACCACCTATTTCTGCGTCGCCGACGGCCAGGGGATGATGGTCTCGCTGATCCAGTCGGTGTCCTCCAACTTCGGCAGCGGGGTGGTGGCCGGCGACACCGGGGTCGTGCTGAACAACCGCGCCGGACGCGGCTTCTCCCTGGAGGCGGGACATCCCAACATCTTCGCGCCGGGCAAGAAGACCCTGCACACCCTGAACTGCTATTCGGTCGCCGACGCCTCGGGCACGCCCATCCTGGTGGGCGGCACGCCGGGCGGCGACGGCCAGCCGCAGTGGAACCTGCAGACCCTGATCGCCCTGATCGACGGCGGCCTGGACGTGCAGGCGGCCGTGGAGGCCCCGCGCTGGACCGTTTGGCCGGGGACCGATCCGTCGACCCTGCCCAATCCCTATGAACTGCAGATCGAGTCCCGCGTCGGCGACGCGGTCCTGGCCGAGCTGGAGGCCCGCGGCCACAGCCTGCGCCGCTTCGGCGCCTGGGGCGGCGGCGGGGCGGCCCAGGCCATCGCCCGCGATCCGCTAACCGGTGTCTTGGCCGGGGGCTCCGACCCCCGCGCCGAGGGCCTGGCCCTGGGGTTCTGATGACGACGCCTGCGATCCTCTTCGAGCCGGACGGCTATGTGGTCACCGGTCCCAGGATCATGGGACGCCAGTCAGCCGGCAACGGCTTCCTGCGCGCCGCGGTGCAGGGACGCGCGGGCCAGCAGGTGTGGGGCTACACGGCGCGGCGCCCGTCGGCGGAGGCGTTCGGCAGGCTCGTGAGGGAGATGGATTCCGCCGCCCAACCTGGCTGGGTGGTGCCCCACCAGTTCGATCGCATGCGGGAGCTTGGCCTGCTCTACACCCCCGGACCTGGCCTTGAGGTGGCGGGCCAGCTGAGGCTGCGCGCCGGGATAGACGCCTATAGTATCTGCGGTCTGACACATACCATCGCCTCGGACCGCGCCATGGCCGAGATCACCGGCCTGCTGACCGCCCCTGTCGCCCCGTGGGACGCGCTGATCTGCACCTCGGCCGTGGCGCGGGAGACCATCGACCAAGTGCTGGAGGCCCAGGCTGACTATCTGGCCTGGCGGCTCCAGGCTCCCATTCGTCAAGTCTCTCCCATGCTGCCCGTCATTCCCCTGGGTGTGCATTGCGCGGATTTCGACACCACCCCACAGGACCGGTCCCAAACGCGGGCGGACCTGGGCCTCGCCATGGACGAGATCGCCGTGCTGTTCGCCGGGCGGCTGTCGCCGGCCGGAAAGGCCCACCCCTTCGCCATGTGGCGCGGCCTGCAAGCATGCGCGGAACGAACCGGAAAGAAGATCGCCTTCGTCCAGGCGGGCCAGTTCTTTAACCCTGAAACCGAGGCCATGTACCGCCAGAGCGCGGCCTGGATCTGTCCCGACGTGCGGCAGGTCTTCGTCGATGGCCAGGACAGCGCGGTCTACCGCTCGGTCTGGGGGGCGGCGGACATCTTCCTCTCCCTGGCCGACAGTGTGCAGGAGACCTTCGGCCTGACCCCGGTGGAGGCGATGGCGGCGGGCCTGCCGGCCGTGGTCAGCGACTGGGACGGCTACAAGGACACGGTCCGCGACGGCCTGGACGGTTTCCGCATCCCCACCTGGTCGCCGGGACCAGGCGAGGCCGGCGCCGAGATGGCGCGCGACTACGAGACCGACGCCACCACCTACGACTTCTACATGTCGCGGCTCAGCACCACCGTCTCGGTGGACCTCCAGGTCCTGACAGACCGGCTGTGCGAGCTGGTCGCCAACCCCGATCTGCGCCGCCGCCTGGGCGAAAGCGGCCAGCGCCGCGCGCGGGAGGTGTTCGACTGGCGGGTGGTCTATGGTCAGTACGAGGCCCTGTGGGCCGAGCAGACCGCGCTGCGGCAGGCCCACGTCCCCGACGGCCCCGCGCCGAAGGCCTCCCCCAGCCGCCCCGATCCATTTTCCAGCTTCGCCACCTATCCGACCCACCACATCACCCAGGCGACCCGGGTCGCGCCCGGCCCCGACCCGGGCGTCGGGTGGCACGACCGGCTGGCCTCGGGGCTGTTTGGCCTGTGGCGCACGCCGCAAGCCCTGCTGGCCGCCATCCTGGCGCAGGTCGACCAGGGCGAGACCGATGTCGGCGACCTGGCGCGGGCGACCCGCTGCGAGCCCTCGTTGATGATCGTGATCGTCGGGCGGCTGGCGAAGATGGGGCTGCTGCGGCTATCGCAGCCTACTTCACCACCCGCAGGGTGACCTGAAGCTCGCGCACGACGCCCCAGAGCTGATCGGCCTGCTCGCGCAGGTCCTCGCGGGTCATCTCGCCCCGCTCCACCTTCGCCAGCCAGTGGGGATCATAGACCTGCACGGCGTGGGCGATCTCGAAGTCCACGTCCATCAGCAGGGCCAGCATGGTGTAGTTGGCCCGCGCCGCCATCCAGACGCGGTTCTGGGCCTTGGACATCATCTTGAAGGTCAGCGGCGTGAAGGCCCGAACGTGGGTGGGGTCGGACCAGTAGGTGTCATGGCGCACGTGGGGGACATGGATCTCCACCAGCCCGCCCGGCGCGGTCACCCGGTACAGTTCCCGCATCACCGCGGCGAAGACTTTGAAGTCGGCGCCGACGTGCTCCAGGACGTGCTTCATCAGCACATGCTCGAAACCATCGGTGGGCAGGTCCCAGGGCGTGGCCTCGATATCCAGCCGCTGATCGGGTTCGCATTCGGGGAAGTTGTCGACGTTCAGCCAGCCGTCGCGCTTGTCGAACCCGCATCCGAGATTGAGCTTCATGGACCCGACCATGGCGCGCCGGCGAGGGCGCGGCAACCAGCGAGCGCGGCTTTGCGCGGCAACCGGTTTCCCGTGCAACTTTATTGCGGCGGACGGCCCTATTGCGCGGGGGCGTGCGATGACTTAAGCGCCGAACCTTCGTTTTCGGGGGACAAAATGGCCGACGCCGATCCCAAGCTTGCCGCGCCGTCCCTCGACGCCGTGCGTGCGCGCCTGGACGAGATCGACGCCGCCCTGCTGGCCCTGGTCGATGAGCGCGCCGGACTGGCCAGGCACGTGGCCGCCGCCAAGGCCGCCGCCGGCGACGGCGACAAGTTCGCCCTGCGCCCCGGCCGCGAGACCGCCCTGCTGCGCCGCCTGCTGGCCAGGGAGCGCACGGCGGCGAGGCCCAGCCTCGTGGTCCGCATCTGGCGTGAGCTGATCGGCGACAGCCTCTCACGCCAGGGGCCCTTCCACATCAATGTCTGGGGCGGCAAGGACCCGGCGCGGTCCGTCGAGTTCGCCCGCCACCGCTTTGGCGCGGCGCCGCCGCTGCGGAGCGTGCCCAAGGCCGAGGAGGCGCTCGCCGCCGCCAAGACGCCGGGCGGGGTCGGGGTCCTGGCCCTGGCCGCCGACACCCCCTGGTGGGGCCGGCTGCTGGCCGATCCCAAGCTGCAGGTGTTCGCCGCGCTGCCCTGCCTGGCCGCCTGGGGGCCGATGACCGCCCTCGCCGTCGCCGAGGTCGAGGTCGAGCCGACCGGCGACGACCGCACCTTCTGGGTCACTGACGCCCCTGGTTCGGCCGCCGCCATCGAGGACGTCCTCTCCCGCGACGGCGTGGCTGGCGACCTGATCGCCGAGGCCGGCGGCCTGAAGCTTTTCGCCCTGATCGGCTTCTACCAGGCCGGCGACGAACGCCTGGCCCGCGCGCCAGGGCGCCTTTCCGGGGTGATCGGGGCTGCGCCCGCCCCGCTGGACGTGTAAGAGGCGGGCCTCATCCCCGCTTGAAGCGTCCCATGTCCGACACCGTCCTCGACCGCGCCAAGGCCCAGCGGCCCACGCCGAAGCCCGGCATCCTCGACATCGCCTGCTATGTGCCCGGCAAGGCCAAGGTCGAGGGTATCGAACATCCGCTGAAGCTGTCGGCCAACGAGAACATCCTGGGCTGCAGCCCGGACGCCAAGGCGGCCTTCGCCGGCGCTATCGACCTGCTGCACATGTATCCCGACGGCCGCACCACCATCCTGCGCACCGCCATCGCCGAAAAGTACGGCCTGGAGCCTGAGCGCCTGATCTTCGGCTGCGGCTCCGACGAGATCTTCCAGCTGCTGAACCAGACCTTCCTCGAACCCGGCGACAACATCGTCCAGGGCGAGTTCGGCTTCGGCGCCTACGCCATCGGCGCGCGGGCCTGCGGCGCGAACGTCAAGTTCGCCAAGGAGGTCAACCACCGCATCGACGTCGACGCCCTGCTGGCGGAGGTCGACGAGCGCACCCGCCTGGTCTTCGTCGCCAACCCCGGCAACCCCACCGGCACCTGGATCACCGGCGAGGAGATCCGACGCCTGCATGCGGGTCTGGCCCCCAGCGTCGTGCTGGTGCTGGACGGCGCCTATGCCGAGTTCGTGGCCGATCCGGCCTTCGAGGACGGCATGTCCATGGTGCGCGAGTTCGAGAACGTGGTGGTCACCCGCACCTTCTCCAAGCTGCACGGCCTGGCCGCCCTGCGGGTGGGCTGGGCCTATATGCCGGTGGACATGGCTGACGCGCTGGACCGCATCCGCCTGCCGTTCAACGTCAACATCCCGGCCCAGGTCGCCGCCGTCGCCGCGCTCGGCGATGAAGACTTTCAGGCCCGGTCGCTGGCGCTCATCGAACAATGGCGGCCCTACCTGATCCAGCAGCTGGGCGGCCTGGGCCTCGAGCCCGTGCCCTCGGCGGCCAACTTCGTGCTGGTGGGCTTCCCCAAGACGCCCGGCAAGACCGCCAGGGAGGCCGAGGCCTATCTGGCGTCGAAGGGGATCATCGTGCGCGGGGTCGGCGGCTACGGCCTGCCCGACCACCTGCGGATCACCATCGGCCTGGAAGACCACAACCGCGCCGTGGTGGAGGCGCTCGCCGCCTTCGTGAAGTCCTGATGGGCGAGATCCTGTTCCCCCGCATGGCGGTGATCGGCTGCGGCCTGATCGGCTCCTCGGTGATCCTGGCGGCCCGCGAGGCCGGCGCCGTGGGCGAGGTGATCGTCGCCGATCTCAGCGAGGCCCACCGCGCCCGCATCGTCGAACTGGGCTATGCCGACAAGGTCACCGGCGACATCGCCGAGGCCGTCACCGGCGCCGATCTGGTGGTCTTCGCCGTCCCGGTGCTGGCCATGGGCGAGGCCGCCAAGGCCGCCGCGCCCGCCATGAAGCCCGGGGCCATCGTCACCGACGTGGGTTCGGTGAAGGGTTCCGTCGCCCAGGCCCTTATGGCCGCCCTGCCCGACACCGTCTTCATCGTGCCCGGCCACCCCATCGCCGGCACCGAGCACTCCGGCCCCGACGCCGGCTTCGCCGAGTTGTTCCAGAGCCGCTGGGTGATCCTGACGCCGCAGCCGCGGCAGGACGATCCCTATCTCGAAGCGGTCAGCCAGCTCTCAGAATTCTGGCGAGCGCTGGGCGCCAACGTCGAGCTGATGGACGACCGCCACCACGACCTGGTTTTGGCCGTCACCAGCCACCTGCCCCACCTGATCGCCTACAACATCGTCGGCACCGCCGCCGACATGGAGGAGGTCACCCAGGCCGAGGTGATGAAGTATTCCGCCGGCGGCTTCCGCGACTTCACCCGCATCGCAGCGTCGGATCCCACCATGTGGCGCGACGTCTTCGTGGCCAACAAGGAGGCGGTGCTGGAGATCCTGGGGCGCTTCACCGAGGACCTGCAGGCCCTGTCACGGCAGATCCGCTGGGGCGAGAGCGACAAGCTGTTCGAACTGTTCAGCCGCACCCGCGAAATCCGCCGCGGCATCATCGCGGCGGGCCAGGAAAGCCCAGAACCCAACTTCGGCCGGGATCGCGGCAAGCACTAGCAGGTAGGGTGGCGGCACCCGGCGATTCGCCGGGGCCTCGGAGAACGACAGCCATGAACGGCTACGCCTGGCTCGGCATCGCCATCCTCTGCGAGGTGATCGCCACCACCGCCCTGAAGGCCTCGGACGGCTTCTCGAAAACCCTTCCGTCGATCATTTCGGCGGCGGGCTACGGCGTCGCCTTCTACTGCATGTCCCAGTCGATGAAGACCGTGCCGGTCGGGGTCAGCTACGCCATCTGGTCGGGGATCGGCATCGTGCTGATCACCCTGCTGGCCTGGGTGATCTTCAAGCAGAAGCTGGACCTGCCTGCGGTCATCGGCATGGGGATGATCCTGGCGGGCGTTCTGGTGATCAACCTCTACTCCAAGGCCGTGGTCTAGCCGCCGTCCACTGCGCTGATCAGGACGCCCATGTTTTTGATGAAGGCCGAGGTGGAGATGCCCATCACCGGCTTGTCCGTCGGATAGGGCGAGGTGTCCCAGGCGTCGCCGACATGGGTCTGGGAATAGTCGCCGGGCGCCGCCACCGCCGGACCGGGGCCTTGGTAGGGATGGCTGGTGGCCACCAGCGGCGTCGGCCAATAGCCCTGCGCGTTCAGGTCGGCCACCAGCTTGGCGGCGGCCTCGGGGCTGGCCTTGGACGGCGCCAGGGTCCCGCCGCCATTGAGGTCCGATGTGGCGAAATCCTGGTTGGCGAAGAAGCGCGGCAGGGGCCCCGTGTGGGTCAGGGGCGAGTTCGCCGCCGCCTGGTCCCGCGGCGTCGCCTTCAGCGCCGCGTAGCGGGCCCGCAGCTCTTCCAGCTTCACCAGCCGGAAAGAGCTGTAATGGGCCAGCGTCTTCTCCGGATTGTCGTCGGCATAGTACTCGCCGTTGACCACATTGGACCCGCGCCGGTGGATGTAGAGCGGCCGGTCGGTCCCGATCTCCAGGAAGGTTGGATGGGTGCGGCCGTCCGGCCTGCGCGCCGGCAGGGCCACCTTGGCCAGCCAGTCCAGGGCCTGCGGCACGCGGGCCAGATACTTCGGATCGCCGGTCAGTTCGTAGAAGGTCATCAGCTGGCCGACATTGGCCGCCGTGGTGTGGGTGGTGAGCGCCCGGGGTTCATAGCTGCGGGCGGCCGAGGGCGTCAGGTCGTCCACACGGTGCTGCAGGCCCCAGCCGGCCTGGGGCGCCGGCTGCTGGGTGATGACGAAGACCTCCATCGCCCGGCGGATCGCAGGCCCCACGCGCGGGTCGCCCAGGGTCTGGGCCACCATGACCAGGAACTTGATGTTCTCGCCCGCCACGTCGTCGTTGAAGGTGATGTAGCTCGTATAGTCGGCCCCGTGCTTCGTGAACGGCCGCCCCGCCGGCCACCGCTGCGGCCAGCCGCCGTTGGGGTACTGGCTGTTCAGGACGAAATCGAGCGCCCGGTCCAAGGCCGGCTTGAATTTGGCCTCGCGCTTCTCGAGGTACAGGCGCAGCAGGAACTGCATGGCCTCCGAGGACCCCGCGTCGTCAAAGGTGGCGTTGCCCCAGTCGTGCTGGAATTCCTCCATCCGCCAGGCGTTGGCGCCGATGGTGGCGTACCACCTGGCCTTGGCCGTCTCGCCGCCGAAATCGATCAGGTAGTTCCAGCCGCCGGCCGGCAGCTGGCCCGCCATCAGGCACTCGGCGGCCTGGGTGGCGGCCGCGTAATAGGCCTCGTCGCCGGTGGCGTGATAGGCGTCGAGGAAGAGGTGGCCCATCGTGCCGGTCCCTGGCGGCTGCACCCAGACCTGGGTGGGCGAGGCCTCCAGCTCTCCCCAGCGACGCGAAAAGTCGGGCAGGTAGGACCAGACATAACCCCCATGCACGGCGGCCTTCTCGGTCATGAAGGCGGTGGCGCGCTTCATGGTGGCCAGCACCTCCGCGCGCGTGGGACCCGGCGACGCAGCGGCCGGAAGCGCCAGGGCGCCGGCCATGCTGGCGAGGATGACCCGTCGGGTCGCATGCATATGGAGCCTCCCTGGCGGCGCTTCGCGCATCATGACACCGGTGTCATGAGACGCAACCTAGCCTAGCTGATTTCCGCGGGCTGGCCTGATCGGGCTGGACTGAGCGGCGTGAGCAACCAGCCCCGATGCGGGCGACCAGCGGCCCTTTCCCTCCCCGGTTCCGCTTCGCTGCACAGGTAAGGAGAATCAGGTTCCCAGGAACTCGGCCGTCGCCTCGATGGCCTCCACCAGGCCGAGGCGCTCGATCTTCACCCCCTCCGGCAGGCCGGAGAACAGGCGGGTGGGGGCCGCGGCGTCCAGCATGACGAAGACTCCCTTGTCATCGGCGCGGCGGATCAGCCGGCCGAAGGCCTGGCTGATGCGGTTGCGGGCGACGCTGTCGTCATAGGCCTTGCCGCCGAAGCGGACCCGGCGGGCCTTGTGCAGGATATCTGGACGCGGCCAGGGGACCCGGTCGAAGACCAGCAGGCGCAGGGACCTGCCCGGCACATCCACGCCGTCCCGGACGGCGTCGGTGCCCAGCAGGCAGCTGTCCTGCTCGGCCCGGAAGATGTCCACCAGGGCGCCGACCTCCAGGGGATCGACGTGTTGGGCGTAGAGGGCCAGGCCCTTGTCGGAGAGTGGCGCGGCGATCTTCTCATGGACCGCGCGCAGGCGGCGGATGGCGGTGAACAGGCCAACCCCCCCGCCCCCCGCGGCCAGGAACAGTTCGCGCATGGCCGCAGCCACCTGGCGCGGGTCGTCGCGGCCGACATCGGTGACCACGAAGGCTCGCGAGTTGGTCTCGTAGTCGAAGGGCGAGGCCAGGCGCAGGGTCTTGGGACGGTCGGGCAGGCGCGCGGCGCCGGTGCGCATCTCGGCCAGAGCGAAGGGGTCGGCCAGGGTGGAGTCGGCCAGGGTGGCGCTGGTCACCAGCACCCCGTGGGCCGGGGCGATGACGGTGTTGGTGAGCGGCTCGGTGGGATCGACCCAGTGGCGGCGGCAGGCGGCGTCCACCACCCGGCCATAGAGGAAGGTGGCGTCGAACCAGTCGACGAAGTCGGGGTCATCCTCGGCGTCCTCGTCGATGGCCCGCAGCATGGAGCGCCAGGCCGGCAGGGTCATGCGAGCGCGCCGGTCTAGCCCCCTCAAAGCCCCTTCAATACGCGCCCGATCGCCCGGCGGCAGGGTGGCGGCCTCGTCGTCCAGCACGTCCTCGAGGTGACGGGCCAGGGCCAGCAGGGGCGCCTCGATGGCGGCGAGCGCCGAGGCGGCGGCCCGCGCGGTCTCGCGCACCAGATCCAACGCCGGGCGGGCGGCGCACTCCATGCCCACCTCGGACGGGGCGGCGCGGGCGCGCAGCTGCTCGATCACCGCCACAACGAAATGCTCGACGGGTCCCGACGGATTGACCTCTCCGTTGGGGGAGGCCACACGGCCCGACCAGCCCTCGCCCGGCAGGGCGGCGGCGGCGCGGGTGGCGTCCACCAGGGCGCGCTTGGCGTCATCGCGGTCGCCCAGCACCTCCATCAGGCGGGCTTCAAGACCCCGGCCCCGGCGGCCCCGGCCCTCGGGGCCCCGGATCCAGCGGCGCAGCTCGGCTGACTCCGCGCCGGAGAGCGCCGCCGCAAAGGCCGCATCGGCAGCGTCGAACAGGTGGTGGCCCTCGTCGAAGACGATGCGCTTGAGCTGGGTGGTCTCGCCGTCGGCCTTGGAACCCCGCGCGGCCCGCGCGCCGTCGAAGGCGGCCTGGGTCAGGACCAGGGCGTGGTTGGCGATGACGATGTCGGCGCGGCGGGAACCCCGCACCGCCTTCTCGACGAAACAGGCGCGGTAGTGGGCGCAGCCGGCGTGGATGCATTCGCCCCGCCGGTCCACCAGGTTGGCGGCGCTGGCCTGGCCCACCGGCGGGATGGCGAACAGGGTCGGCAGCCAGGCGGGGAAGTCACCGCCGGTCATGTCGCCGTCGCGGGTGGCGCGCACCCAGCGGGCGGTCAGCGCCAGGCCGATCAGGTCGGCCCCGCCGAGCTGGGCGGTGTTGGCCTGGTCCTGGAAGTTCAGCAGGCAGAGGTAGTTCTCCCGCCCCTTGCGGACCACGGCCTTTTTCGCGCGGACCTTGGGGTCGGGATAGATGGCGTGGCTCTCGCGCTCGATCTGGCGCTGCAGGGCGCGGGTATAGGTGGAGATCCACACCGCAGGCCCATTGGCCTCCGCCCACAGCGAGGCGGGCGCGAGATAGCCCAGGGTCTTGCCGACCCCGGTGCCGGCCTCGGCCAGCATCATGCGCGGCTCGCCCTCCTTCTCGCGCGGCGAGAAGGCGAAGGCGGCCTCGGCGGCGAACTCGGCCTGGGTGGGCCGGGCCTCGTCCAGGCCCGCCTGCCGCAGCAGGTCGGTAAGGCGCTGGGCGGCGGCCTCCGGGGCGATGGGCCGCGAGCCGGCCTCGCCGGGGGGCGCCTGTTCCTCCCACTCCGCCACGCGGGTCCACACATCCATTCCCGAGCCGCGGAAGGCGTTGCCCACCGGGGCCGAGCGCAGGGCGCCGATCACGGCGGTTCCCCAGGCCCAGCCGGCCCGGCCCAGGGTCTCAGCCAGGGCCAGGGCCTCCTCCCGCGAGGGCTCCGGGGTCAGGGCCAGTTCGGCCAGCAGGACATGGCAGGCCTCGCGCAGCACCTTGGCCTGTTCCGCCGCGCCCTTGGGTTCGGGCAAGCCCAGCGCCAGGGCCAGCCCCGCCGCCGATGGGGCGCAGAACCGGGCGGGGCGGACGAAGGCGAACAGCTCCAGGGCGTCGAAGAGCCCCTGCGATCGGCCCGGCGCATGCACCCCCAGCCGTTTGGCTGTCATGCCCGCATGGGCCACCAGGACCGGGCCGTGCTCGAACAGGTCGCGAGCGTCGGGCGCCCGGATCATCTCCGCCCGCGCCGCACCGGCCGCCGCGGCGCGGGGGCCGGGCAGGACGACAAGGGCGGGGGCCAGATCAAGACTCGGGGCGAGGGCGTTCACTCCGCGGTGTTAGCCGATCCTCGGGCGAAACGGAACGGGAACGGCGCACCGGGTGCTTCACGATCCCGGGGGGACAGGTTGACGTCCTCCTGAAGGCGAATCCGGGCTAGAGTGATGGCTGCGAGACCTTAAGGTGTACCCGGTTCGAGTATAAAATCCGCGCATCCTCAATGGTTACATGCCCAAAATGGGTTGTTCTGCGGCTATTTTCAAGTAAATCGCGTAAATTCCAATATCGTTGGAATGTTTGTTTACTGCGTTCTCGATAGACATCATCCCGAAAACAGGGACCGGGAAATCGGATGTTGACCCAACCATCGAGGGGGGTTTCGGACGGCGGCGGCGCGCCGGCCTTTGCCTTCGACCTGCTGGGCGCCGCGCAGAAGAACGCGCTGGCCACTATGGTCGTGCAGCTGGCGGCGTCCCTCACCATGCCGGTCCTGGGCCGCGTCGAAGCCAGGGGCTGGTATCTGGCGTGGCTCGCCTTGGTGCTGTTGATCTTCGGCGCCCGGATCTTCGTGGAACGGAGGCTGGGCCGACTGCTCAAGGGGCCCGCCGCCGCCGACCAGCTTGCCCCATGGGCGATCGCCCATTCGGCGGGCCTGATATTCAGTTCGGGCCTCTGGGCCCTGCTTGCCTGGATCCAGTTGCCGGCCGAGACGGTCCAGACGCAGTTCTTCATCATCATCGTGGTCTCGGCCCTGGCCGCCGGCGCGACCGGCATCCTGGCGCCCCTGAAGACCACCGGCCGGATCTACATCACCCTGATGCTGGCCCCCGCCTCTCTGCGCCTGATGCTGGACGGCGACATGGCGCTGGGGGTGCTGGGCCTGGTGTTCTGCGGGGTGATGATCGCCTCGCACAGGAACAGCCACGCCCTGCTGCTGCGTTCCATCGCGCTCGGGCGTGAGAACCTGGGCTTGGTGAGCGAGCTCCGCGCCCGGAACGACGAGATCGAGCAGATCAACCAGTCCCTCGAACAACGGGTCGCCGACCGCACCAAGGCCCTCGAGCTGCTGGCGATCGAGGCCCAGGCGGGAAGCCGGGCCAAGTCGGAGTTCCTGTCCACGATCAGCCACGAGATCCGCACCCCGCTGAACGGCGTGCTGGGCATGGCCCAGGTCATGGAGCGCGGCGAGCTGACCGCGCCGCAGCGCGAGCGGCTGTCGATCATCCAGACCTCGGCGCTCACCCTGCTGGGGGTCGTCAACGACGTCCTCGACATCTCCAAGATCGAGGCGGGTAACATGACGCTCAACCCCGCAGAGTTCCTCCTCGCACCGTTCGCGGACGGGATTCGGCGGCTCTATGGCGTGCTGGCGGAGGAGAAGGGGCTGACCTTCGACCTGTCCCTCGGCGAGGCCGCCTCCGGCATGCGCTTCGGCGACGAGGTTCGGCTGCGGCAGATCGTTTCCAACCTGATCTCCAACGCCCTGAAGTTCACTGCGGCTGGAGCGATCTCGGTCGGCATCGGGGGCGATGCCGACGGGATCACGATCGAGGTGCGTGACACCGGCGCGGGCATCGCCCCGGAGGACCAGGTCCACGTCTTCGACCGCTTCGTCCAGGCCGACGGCTCCAATACCCGGCGCGCTGGCGGCACGGGCCTGGGCCTGGCCATCTGCCGGGAGCTGACGGAGCTCATGGGCGGCGAAATCTCGCTGGTCTCCGCGCCGGGCGAAGGATCGTGCTTCACCGTTCGCCTGCCGATGCCGGTTCGCGGGGCGCGTCCCCCGGTCTCCGCCCTGCCTCCCACCGAGCCCCCTCGACCCGCCGTCAAAGGCGCCCGCGTCCTGGTGGTGGACGATAACCCGACCAACCGGCTGGTGCTGCAGACCATGCTGGAGGACTTCGGTCTCTCCACGGGCATGGCTCATGACGGCGTCGAGGCGGTCTCAGCCTGGGAGAGCGGAGAGTGGGACGCGATCCTCATGGACATCCACATGCCGCGAATGGACGGCCTTGACGCCACCCGTGTCATCCGCGCCCGGGAAACCGGCGTCACGCGGGCCCGTACTCCGATCATCGCGGTGACCGCCAGCGTCCTGTCTCACGAGACCGCCGCCTATCGCGCCGCGGGCATGGACGAGGTGGTCGCCAAGCCCGTGGAGAGCCAGATCTTGATGGACGCCCTGAGCCGGCAGAAAGCCGGTTCAGGGGTTTAAGGAACGGCCTCACGCGAAAATCGCCCGTTCACAGGGCCCGCCACCTGGACCATGATCGCACCCAACCCCGTCATCAGCATGGGAACGAGGGGGGCGACATGACGCGCCAGAAGGTGCTGGTTCTATATCTGGCCAATTCCGCGCTGGATTCTCCGGTGGTCGCCTGGGCGGTCTATGACGGGACCGGCGAGACTCGCCCGATGGCCGGTGACAATGACGACCCGCCCTATCGCACCGGGGCCGACGCCCTGCGCGACGGCTGGCGGCTGTTCCAGGCCTCGCAGATCCTGCCGCACCCGCGCGGCGAGGAGTTCGACCTGGCCTATCTGAAATACGAGTTCTTCTTCGAGCAGCTTGTGGAGACGGTGGCGTGAGCGAGCAACCTGTCCTGCTGGACTCCCTGCAGATGGCCCGCTTCGTGGCCCGCGGGTTCCTGCGCTTCGACGGCGTGGTCCCCGACGAGATCAACCGGCAGTTCCTGACCGAGGTCGGCGAGGCCGCAGAACCCGAGCCCGGCCGCAAGGTGATGCGGGCCTTCGGAGAGCTGCTGGGGCAGGCGGAAATCCCGGAGGTGGCCGCGGGCGCGCCGCTCTCGGCCACCTATCCACAAGGCTCCGCCATTCGCCGCCTGCTGGACCTGCCGCTGGTGAAGGGCGCGATCGAGAGCCTGGCGGGCCCCGACCCGATCTTCGATCACCACTTCCTGCACGTCACCTTCCCGCCGGCCTATCACGAGGCCGGGGGCGGCGAGAACGTCTCCCAGCACACCCACCAGGACTCCACCGTCGACCCATCCAAGGGCTTCGACCTGCAGATCATGTACTACCCGCACAAGGTCACCCGCGAGATGGGCGGCACCCGCTTCATCCCCGGAACCCACCTGCGCAAGGTCAGCGAGGTGGCGCTGGGGCGCTATCAGAACATGCGGGGGCAGCAGCACATGGTCTGCGAGGCGGGGACCCTGCTCTTCCTGCACAACGGCCTGTGGCACGGCGGCGGAGTGAACCACGCCGACCGCACCCGGACCATGTTCAAGATCCGCATGAACCCCAGCGAGCCCCAGGTGCGGCGTTGGGACATGACGACCCTGCCCGCGCCCAATCCTCGGCCGATCTTCTATGTGAAGAGCGCCCAGCCGGAGACGGTGGAGTCGATCCTGATGGCGCCGGAGCCCTGGTTCGAGCAGGACACCGGGCGGCTGGAGTTCGTCAACCGCATCAAGCTGTGGCGCCACCTAAGCGGAAATTTGGGCTACGACGCCGATCACTGGATGAGCCGCCTGGAAAACCCCGCCCGCGCCTGAAACGCGCCGAGGGAACGGGCGCGGGTCCGAAGCATTTGGGTCGCGGCAATGATCGGCATTGCGCGTCCGCCCGCCTGTGCGCCTCGTATCCCCCAAATGAAAAAGCTCCTGATCCTTCCTCTCCTTGGGCTCGTCGCCGCCTGCAGCACTCCCACCCAGCCCACCGGGATGCTGTCGACCTATGACGGGCTGGCCGTGAACCCTGGCGCCGTGCGGGCCAGTGTCTCCGATCGGCGGGACGAGGCCGGCTTGGAGAAGGTCCATCGGGTGGCGCTGACGCCGACCGAGGTGGCGGAGACCACAGCAGCCTGGATGTCGCCGGGCGAGCGGACCACCCTGCTGCGGGAGATCGACGCCCAGCTCTGCTTCGAGCTGTCCGAACGCTATGAGATCGCCACGCCCGCCGAGGCCGCCGACGCCAAGGTCCGCGCCGTGCTCAGCCAGGTGAAGGCCACCGGCCGGGTGGGATCGGCGGCCTCGGCGGCGGCGGGCTTCTTCATCCCCGGCCCCATCGGCCTGCGCGCCCCGGGAACCCTGGGCGGGCTCGGGGTCGAGGCCGAGATGATCGGCGCGGACGGCAAGCAGCTGGCGGCCATCACCTGGACCCGGCAGGGCATGGCGGTGGGGACCGATAACCCCTCCCTCAGCCGCATCGGCGACGCCCTACAGTTCGCCGAGCCCTTCGCCGACGACGCCGCCAAGGCCATGACCGCAAAGGATCGTAAGCCCATCAAGCTCGCCAAGCCCGACCCCTGCGCCCAGTACGGCTCGCGCCTGCGGGTGGAGGGCATGGCCGCCAAGTTCGCCACCGGCCTCTATGTCCCGCAGATGAGCGGTGCGAAGGCCAACACGCCCCAGCCTTGACCGCCACGCCTTTGGGCGTGAAACGGAACGGGAACATGCTATAGGGCGAGGGATGGCCGAAGACGCGGGCGCCGCCCCTCCCCTCCTGCCCCCGAGGTTCGCGGACTGGTTTTCGGCCCGCGGCTGGAACGCGCGCGAACATCAGCTGGAGATGATCGCCAAGGGTCGCGCCGGCCGCGACGCCCTGCTGATCGCGCCGACCGGCGGCGGCAAGACCCTGGCAGGGTTCATGCCCAGCCTGATCGAACTGGCCGAACGGCCGCCGGCCAACACGCCCCGCGGAATCCACACCCTCTACATCTCGCCGCTGAAGGCCCTGGCCGTCGATGTCGAGCGCAACCTGATGGCGCCCATCCTCCAGATGGGCCTGCCCATCGTGGCCGAGAGCCGCACCGGAGACACGGGCCAGGCGCGCCGCCAGCGCCAACGGATCAAGCCGCCGGACATCCTGCTGACCACGCCCGAGCAACTGGCCCTGTTCTGCGCCTGGGAGGGCGCCCGGCTCTATTTCGAGGACCTGGCCTGCGTCATCGTCGACGAGATCCACGCCATCCACGCCTCAAAGCGGGGCGACCTGCTGGCCCTGGACCTGGCGCGGCTGCAGACCTTCGCCCCGAGGATGCGGCGGGTGGGACTGTCGGCGACGGTGGACGATCCCGACGTGATCCGCCGCTGGCTGGGCTGCTTCCCTCCCCCGTTTACGGGGGAGGGGGACCGCGAAGCGGTGGAGGGGGCGAGACCGGGCGCTGAGCTTGAGGCCGCCCCCTCCCCCACGCCGGCGGCGCGGTCCCCCGCCCCC
>NZ_JAUSCJ010000029.1 GCF_030651185.1 Phenylobacterium sp. | reverse complement strand
CTGGAAGAGCACGGCGTCTACGTCCAGCCGATCAACTATCCCACCGTGCCCCGCGGGACCGAGCGCCTGCGCTTCACGCCCTCGCCGGCCCACACCGACGAGATGATGGACGACCTGGCCAGGACCCTGGAAATGCTGTGGACGCGCTGCAACATCGCTCGCATGGGCGGACTGGCCGCCTGAACCCCACTCAGTTGGCCCTTGCGCGGGCCGGGCGAGCGGCCTAGCCCAGGCGGATGCGAATGTCGCTTCCCGTCGTTCGGTCCCCTGGTGCGGTCTTGAGTGGCTATGGGGGCGCGGCCCTGCTCTCGGGCCTGGCCATCGCTGTCCAATGGGCCTTGACCCCGGTCTTCCAGGACGGGCCCTTATTCCTGCTGTTCATGCCGGCGGTCATCCTCAGCGCCGCCTTCTGGGGCCCCGGCCCGGCCCTGCTGGCCACCGCCCTCACCCTGGTCACCGGCGTCGTGCTGGGCGACATCACCCTGCACTCCCACCCGGCCGATGTGGTCAACGCCCTGCTGTTCCTGGCGATGGGCCCGGCCCTCGCCTTCGGGGGCTGGCGTCTGCGCCGTCAGACCGATCAGACCGCCGACGCCCTGATCCACCTGGGCGAACGCGAAGCCCATCTGCGATCCATCCTCGACACCGTGCCCGACGCCATGGTGGTGATCGATGAGCACGGGATCATGCAGTCGTTCAGCGCCACCGCCGAGCGCCTGTTCGGCTGGCGGGCCGAGGAGGTGATCGGGCGCAATGTCAGCATCCTGATGCCGCAACCCTACCGTGACGCGCACGACAGTTACCTGTCGCGCTATTTGACCACCGGCGAGCGGCGGATCATCGGCATCGGCCGGGTCGTGGTGGGCGAGCGCAAGGATGGCTCGACCTTCCCCATGGAGCTCTCGGTGGGCGAGATGCAGTCCCGCGCCGAGCGTTTTTTCACCGGCTTTGTCCGCGACCTCTCCGAGACCCAGGCCACCGAGCGGCGGCTGCAGGATCTGCAGGCCGAGTTGGTCCACGTCTCCCGCCTGACCGCCCTGGGCGAAATGGCCTCGGCCCTGGCGCACGAGCTGAACCAGCCGCTCTCGGCCATCGCCAACTATGTGAAGGGGTCGGTCCGCATTCTCGACCAGGACCAGCCGGACGCCGCCAAGGTCCGCAACGCCCTGGTCCAGGCCGGCGACCAGGCGCTGCGCGCCGGCGAGATCATCCGCCGGCTGCGCGACTTCGTCTCCAAGGGGGAAGCGGAGCGGCGGGTCGAGCCCCTGGCCAAGCTGATCGAGGAGGCCGGCGCCCTGGCCATGATCGGCGCGAAGGAAACCGGCGTGCGGGTGACCTTCGCGATCTCGGCCGAAACGCCCTACGTCCTGGCCGACAAGGTGCAGGTCCAGCAGGTCCTGCTCAACCTGATGCGCAACGCCGTCGAGGCCATGCAGGAAAGCCCCCGCCGCGACCTGATCGTCTCCTCGACGCCCGGGGAGGACGACACGGTCCTGATCCAGGTGACCGACACCGGTCCCGGCATCAGCCCGGAGGTCGCCGCCCGGCTGTTCCAACCCTTCGTCACCAGCAAGAGCAACGGAATGGGGGTCGGCCTTTCCATTTCGCGCACGATCATCGAAGCTCACGGCGGGCGCATCTGGGCCGAGTCCGCGCCGAGCGGCGGAACCATTTTCTCGTTCACGCTGCGAACGATCCCCGAGGAGGAACTGAACGGTGGCGAGTGAGGCTCTCGTGCATGTGATCGACGACGACGAGGCCATGCGCGAGTCCCTGTCCTTCTTGCTGGATAGCGCCGGTTTCGAAGCGCGCACCTACGATTCGGCCTCCGCCTTCATCGAAGGCGCGGCGCGTCTGTCGGGGGGCTGCATCGTCACCGACGTTCGCATGCCCGGCATGAACGGCCTGGAGATGACCCGGCATCTGAAGAGCCTCCATGTCGACCTGCCCATCATCATGATCACCGGCCACGGCGACGTGCCCCTGGCGGTGGAGGCCATGAAGGCCGGGGTGGCCGACTTCCTGGAAAAGCCCTTCGACGACGAGGCCCTGCTGCGCGCCATCCGCGTGGCCATCGACCAGGCGCGGCCCGGCGCCGTCCGCGCCGGCGCCGAACCTTTCCAGGCGCTGCTGGCCAGTCTGTCGCCGCGCGAGACCGAGGTGTTGCGCGGTGTGGTGGAAGGCAAGGCCAACAAGGTGATCGCCTTCGAGCTGGGGATCAGCCCGCGAACGGTCGAGGTCTATCGCGCCAACGTCATGACCAAGACCGGCGCCTCGGGTCTCTCCGAACTGATCCGCATGGCGCTGACGGCCGGCTTCTCCTGACCGCCCAGGCGATTGCGCTGTGTCAAAGCCGGGCGTTGCATCGGCGGCTAGGGTTTCCGGATCGTCTGGAGCTCGCCCTTGCTTTCGCCTCTGTCCTATTCCCGCAATGTCGTGCTCGTCGATGACGACAGCGCCTTGCGCCTGGCCTTGACCTTCATGCTCGAACTGGACGGCTTTGTGGTCACCGCCCTCGATAGCGGCGAGGCCCTTCTTCAGGCGGCCTTGCCGCCCGCCCCGGTCTGCCTTGTCCTGGACCAGAACATGGGCGGCCTCACCGGCCTGGAGGCGCTGGCCGCCCTGCGCGCCAAAAACCAGACCGTGCCCGCCTTGCTGATCACCAGCCACCCGCGCGCCAGCGTCCGCGACGCCGCCGCCGCCCTCGGCGCGATCATCGTCGAAAAGCCTCTGCTGGGAGACTCCCTCAACGCCGCGATCAACGCGGCGATGCTGGCCTGAGGCGCCGCCTTACAGCGCCTTGGAGTGCCGGCCCGCCTCGGGGGCGAAATAGGTGTCGAACACCGCACACACCGAGCGCACGACCAGCCGGCCAAGGTCCGTCACCGTCAGCTGGTCGCCCTGCATCACCACCAGGCCGTCGTCGGCGAAGGCCCGCAGGTCGGAAAGCTCGCCGGCCAACCCGGCCAGGTTCCGGCCATGGCGGGCGCAGACCGCGCCCAGATCCACCGCCAGGTCGCACATCAGCCGCTCGATGATCTCGCCCCGGAACCGGTCCTCATCGGTGACCACGACGCCACGGGCGATCGGCAGGTCGCCGGCGACCACGGCGGCTCGCCAGGGAAGCTCCTGGGCGATGTTCTGCACCAGGCCCTGGGGCAGGCTGCCGATCGAGGACGCCCCCAATCCCAGCAGGGTCTGCGCGCTGTCGGTGGTGTAGCCCTGGAAGTTCCGCCGCAGCCGACCTTCAAGCTGGGCGACCACCAGGCTGTCGGTGGGCAGGGCGAAATGGTCGAGACCGATGCGGACATAGCCCTCCGAGACGAGACGTTCGGCGGCGGCCTCGCTCTGGTCCAGGCGCGCGGCGGCGCCCGGCAGGGCGGACTCGTCGATCAGCTGCTGATGGGCCTTCATCCACGGCACGTGGGCATAGCCGAACAGGGCGATGCGCTCGGGCCGCAGGGTCACGATCTGGTCGACGGTGGCCAGGGTGTTGACCGTGGTCTGGTGCGGCAGACCATACATCAGGTCGAGATTGATCGAGGCGATCCCGAATTCCCGCAGCCAGGCGACGCACTGGGCGATCTCCTCGAAGCTCTCCTGGCGGTTCACCGCCGCCTGGACCTGAGGGGTCAGGTTCTGCACCCCCAGGCTGGCGCGCGACATGCCGTGCGAGGCGGCCGCCCGGACCCAGTCGCGTGTCAGCACCGCGGGATCAAGTTCCGCGGCGATCTCGGCGTCGGGCGCGACGTCGAAGATCCGCCGCAGGGCGCCGAAGATGGCGTCCATCTCCTCGGGCGCCAGCATGTTGGGGGTGCCGCCGCCCAAGTGGATGGCGTTGGCCGGCAGCCGCCCCGGCAGGGCGCCCTGCAGCCGGTCGGCCTCGACCAGCAGGTGTTGGACATAGTCGCTGACCGGCTCATGCCGGTTCACCGCGCGGGTGTTGCAGCCGCAGTACCAGCAGAGCCGCGCGCAGAAGGGGATATGCAGATAGATCGAGACCGGGTCGGTCAGCGGCAGGTCCGCCAGCCAGCCGCGATAGGTCGTCGCGTCCACCTGCGGCGTGAACTGCACGGCGGTGGGATAGCTGGTGTAGCGTGGCGCCCGGCCGTCGTACTTGGCGATCAGTTCGTCCAGCGCCAGGGTCACGGGCTTGGGGGCGTGCAGGACGGAAGGCGAAGTCACGGCGGAATCTCCAGGCTAGGTTCCGTCTATTCAGCCGGGATCGGCCTTCCCTGCCCTGACCTGGATCAAAGCCGGCGCATCATCGACATCGTCCATCAGGATGCGGGCGGCGTCGCCGGCCGGGTCGTCGTACTGACCGCTGCGCACCGTCCACCAGAAGCCGGCCAGGCCCAGCAGGGCCAGCAGCACCGAGAAGGGCGCCAGAAGGAAGAAGATGGTCATCGGCCGGCCCTGTGCATGCGCAGGGCGTTCAGGGTCACCACCAGGGACGACCCCGACATGGCCAGGGCCGCGACGAAGGGGTTGATCAGGCCCAGCATGGCCGCAGGCGCCGCGATCAGGTTGTAGAGCGCCGAGAAGCCGAAGTTCTCCAAGGCCCGGCGGCGTGCCGCCCGGGCCACGTCGATGGCGGTGACCACAGCGGAAAGTCCCTCTCCGGAGAACACCAGGTCGGCGGCGTTCTGGCTGGCGTCCAGCGCCGTCCCGGGGGCCATCGCGGCATGCGCCGTCGCCAGGGCGGCGGTGTCGTTCAGCCCGTCTCCCACCATCAGCGACCTGTGGCCAACCGTGGCCAGGCTCTTGACCCAGGCGGCCTTGTCGCCGGGCGTCATGCCGGCCCGCCACTGGCGAACGTCCAGGGCCTCGGCCACCGAACGGACCGCGCCGGGCAGGTCGCCGGAGAGGATCTCGACGCTCAGACCGCGCGCGCGCAGGGCCTCGATGGTCTCGCGGGCATCGGGACGCAGGCTGTCGGCGAACTGGAAACGAATCTTGGTGTCACCCTCGAAGGCGAACCAGAGTTCGGTCTCCGAACCCGTGGCGCCCTCGACGCCCACGAAGGCGGCGCGGCCAAGCCGGGCGCGCAGCCCGTGAATCAACCCCTCGACGCCCTGTCCGGCGGTCTCCACCACCTCCTCGGCCAGGGCTGTTCCACCGTCCTGCGCCGCCAGGGCGCGGGCCAGGGGATGGGACGAGGCCCGCGCCAGCGGAGCGGCCAGGGCCACGGCTTCCGGAATAGGATCGATCAGGGTCGGGCGGCCGAGAGTCAGGACTCCGGTCTTGTCGAACACCACATGGGTGACCTCGGCCAGGCGCTCCAGCGCCGCGCCGGACTTCACCAGCACCTGCTTGCGGAACAGCCGCGCCGAGGCCGCCACCTGCACGGCGGGGACCGCCAGGCCGAGCGCGCAGGGACAGGTGATGATCAGCACCGCGACAGCTCGCAGCAGCGCCTCGCGCGGCCCCAGGCCCAGGCCCCAGCCCAGCACGAAGGTCAGGGCGGCGGCGGTGTGAACCACCGGCACATAGATGGCCGCCGCGCGGTCGGCGAGGCGGACATAGCGCGACTTCGACTGCGCCCCGGCCTCCACCAGGCGGGCGATGGCGGCGACGGCGGAGTCATCGGAACGAGCCTGGGCCCGCAGGGTGAGCATCCCCGACAGGTTCAGCGCCCCGGCCCGGCAAAGCTCGCCCACGCCCACCGGAACCGGCCGCGATTCCCCGGTCAGCAGCGCGTTGTCCAGTTCGGAGGCTCCGGCCTCGACCCGGGCGTCCACGGGCAGGCGCTCCCCCGGCCGCACCAGGATCAGGTCCCCCACCACGATGTCGGCCAGGGGCCGGCGATGCTGGGCGCCGTCGGCGCTCAGCACCGTGGCGGCCGGCGCCTGCATGGCCAGCAGGTCGGCGGCGGCGCCCCGCGCCCGGCTGCGCAGCTTGTGGTCCAGCCAGCGGCCGATCAGCAGCAGGAAGAGCAGCGAGATGGCGGCGTCGAAATAGGTGTCCCGGCCGTGCAGCAGGGTCTCGGCGAAGCTGATCGCCAGGGTCAGGATCACCCCGATGGAGATCGGCACGTCCATGTTGGCGCGGCCCACGCGCAGCGAGCGCCAGGCCGACTGGAAGAAGGGCATGCCCGCATAGAGGGCGCAGGGGGTGGCGATCAGGCCGCTCGCCCACTGCATCATGATCAGGGCGGCGGGGCCGAGCTCCTGGCCAAACAGGCCCGCCCAGATGGGCACGGAGAACATCATCGCGTTCCCGGCCCCGAAGGCCGCGACGCCAAGCGCCATGGTCAGGCGGCGGCCCTCGCGGTCCTGCGCGGCGGCGGCCTGGCCCGGATCATAGGGCGCGGAATCGTAGCCCAGCTTTTCCAGGGTCGACATCACCCGGCCCGGATCGCCGGACCGGCCTTCGAAGTCCACCGACAGCTTGCCGCTGGTGAGGTTGAGGCGCGCGCTGCGCACCCCCGGCAGGCCGGCGATCCCGCCCTCGATCTTGGCCATGCAGGCGGCGCAGCGAGCGCCCTTGACCAGCAGGTCGAAGGTGGCGCCGCCGTCCTTGGCGGGCTTCAGGAAGGCCGAATAGTCCGGCGCGGCGTCATAGGTCAGGGCCACGTGAGCCTCCGCTCGGCCTCGAAGCGCGCGCCGGCGCGGTCATGGGCCACCAGGCTCAGATCCCAGACGCCGCTCAGGACGCCGGGACGCGCGGAATAGGCGCCGGGCGAGGTCTCGGTCAGGAAGACGGTCTTGCGCCCGGCCTCCGTGGCCGGGCGCTCCAGCTTGGCGGCGACCTTGAGGCCGGTCACCGGACGCCCCAGCGCATCCTGGAACGTCACCGCCACCACGCCCTCGGGTCGCGCCTGCGCCGCTGCGCGCCAGCCGAGGCGGGACTGGGCCTCCAGCTGGGCCAGCTTGGCGTTGTAGGCCACGCCGTCCTCATAGGGCGTCTTGGACACCTGGCCGGGATAGGTGCGGATGGCCATCACCGTGAAGACGACGTTCACGGCGATCACCACCAGGAAGAAGCCGACAAACAGACCCAGGACGTGCAGACCGTTCAGCCGGAATTGGTGTTGCGGAATGTCGGTCATGGCGCGTTCGCGGCTCCCGAGAGGAAGTTGGTCTTGACGCTCATGGCGTCGCGCCCAGTCCGCACGGAGAAGGCGGCGGGCATGTTGGTCGCGTCGATGGCCGCGGCAGGAACGGTGACGAAGACCCGCACGGCGCGGACCTCGTTGGGCTCGACGCGGAAGCTCAGGGTCTCGCCCGCCGCCTTGGCGCCGGGGGTCCGCAGTTTCGCGCCGGCCGGGCCGACGAAGGACACCTGGACCTCCTCCGGCTCGAAGCCGCGGTTGGCGATTTTCAGCGTGTAGCCGTCGCGGATCGCGCCGTCGTGCAGGCGCACGAACATCGGATTGCGGTCGCGCAGCACGTGGACGTCCAGGGCGCTGCGGTGCGTAAGACCCCAGATCATCAAGGCGCTGACCAGGGTGAGCGCCACCGCGTAATAGGCCGTCCGGGGACGCAGCAGCTTGTAGACGGGCGTCTGGCGGACGACGCGGGCGGCCACGGCGGCGTCGGTGTCATAGGCGATTAGCCCCTTGGGCCGGCCGACCTTCTCCATGATCTCGTCGCAGGCGTCGATGCACAGCCCGCAGTTGATGCATTCCAGCTGGGAGCCGTCGCGGATATCGATGCCGGCGGGGCAGACCACCACGCAGGCGTTGCAGTCGATGCAGTCGCCGCGCCCTTCCCAGGTCGAGCCCTTCTTGTGGGGGCCGCGGGTCTCGCCGCGGTCGCGGCGGTAAGTGACCTGAAGGGAGTGCTCGTCCAGCATGGCGCCCTGGATGCGGGGCCAGGGGCAGAGATAGGTGCAGACCTGTTCGCGCATGAAGCCCGCGAACGCGTAAGTGGTCACCGTCAGCAGGGCGCAGAAGATGTAGGCGGTGGCCGGCGCCTGGCCGATCCAGAAATTGCTGAGCAGGGTCGGCGCGTCATGGAAATAGAAGATCCAGGCCCCGCCGGTGCCAAAGCCGATGCCCAACCAGACCGAGTGCTTGCCGATCTTGCGCCAGGCCTTGTTGAAGGACCAGGGATCGGCGTCCAGCTTCATGCGGGCGTTGCGGTCGCCCTCGAAGGCGCGCTCCACATAGATGAACAGATCGGTCCACACAGTCTGCGGGCACGCGTAACCGCACCACAGGCGGCCGAACATGGCCGTCACCAGGAACAGGGCCAGGGCTGAGATCACCAGCAGGCCGGTGATGAAATAGACCTCCTGCGGCCAGAGCTGGATCCAGAAGAAGTAGAACCGGCCGCCGGCGAAGTCGACGAGCACCGCCTGGTCCGGAAGGACGCCGGGGCGTTCCCACCGGATCCAGGGGGTGACGTAGTAGATCGCCAGCATGACGATCAGCAGGATCCACTTGATCCGCCGCCACTGGCCATGGACCAGCTTGGGGTAGATCGGGGTCCGGGGCTTGTAGAGGCCCAGGGTGAAACCCTTGGCCCTCGCCTTGGCCGCCGCGGAGATGGGGCCGGAGCCCTCTCCGGGCGGGGGTGGCGTGGGCTTGGTCCGATCGATGACGACGGTCATGGGCGCCTACTGACCGCCGGCGTTGGCGTGGACGTAGACGGCCAGGGCCTTGATGGTCTCGGGGCTGAAACGCCCCTCCCAGGCGGGCATGACGCCGCCGCGGCCGTTCCAGATCTGCTCGCGGATGTCGGCCTGGGTCGAGCCGTAGAGCCAGTCGGCGTCGGTCAGGTCGGGCGCGCCCAGGGTGACATTACCCTTCCCCTGAGGACCGTGGCAGGCGACGCACTGCTCGGCGAACACCGGGGCGGCGCGCGCCACGGCGGCGGCCTTGGCCGGACGCCGCGAGAGGGCGACCACGTATTCGGTCAGATCATCGACCTGGGCCGGCTTCAGGATTTGGTCGCGGCCGAAGGCTGGCATCTGCGACTGCCGGGCGTGGGGGTTCTCCGAGCGCACGCCCACCTGGATCGTGTGCTGGATGTCCTCCAGGGCGCCGCCCCAGAGCCAGACGTCGTCGCGAAGGTTGGCATACCCCTTCGAACCGGTGCCGCCCACGCCGTGGCAGGTGGCGCAGTTGTCGCCGAACACCGACTGGCCGACGGCGAGCGCATAGGCCTGGAGCTTGGGATCGGTCTCGATGGTCTCCAGGGAGGCGCTGCGCAGCATCGCCCCCTCCGCGCCGCGCTGCGTCTGCAGGGCGTCCAGCTGCCTGGCCACGTCGACCCGGTCGGACTGGTTCAGCACCCCCTTGGCGTAGGAATTCACGCCGGGCCAGGAGGGCATGAACACCCAGTAGATCGCGGCGATGACGATGCAGCCGTAGAAGATGTAGAGCCACCAGCGCGGCAGGGGATTGTCCAGCTCGCGGATACCGTCCCACTCATGGCCGGTTGTCTCGACGCCGGAATGTTCGTCGGTTTCACGATGGGACATGGTCGTCCTCGCAGTCCTCCAGCGGCAGGGCCGCCAGGCGTTTGAAGGTCTCGGTGTGACGGGGCCAGAGGGCGTAGATCACGACGATCAGGAAGAGGACGCCGAAGTAGACGGTGCCTCCCTGCTGGGCGAAGCGGGCGACCGCCTCGTAGGACAGACCGCTCATCGTTGGTTCTCCGGGGCTTCGGCGCGATAGGTCCGGAAGTCCACCAGGCCGCCGAGCATCTGCAGATAGGCGATCAGGGCGTCCATCTCGGTGACCCGATCGGGATCACCGTCGAAGTCCCGCTGGGCCAGCTTGGCGCCGTAGCGCTTCTTCAGCGCCGTGGCGCGGCTGTCGAAGGGATCGGCCTGGGCCTCCAGATCGTCCGTGGCGTGGTCGATCTGGTCCTGGGTGTAGGGCACCCCGACCTTGGTCATGGCCGACAGCTTGGCTTGGACCTCGCGATAGTCGAGGTCCTTGTCGCGCAGGAAGGCGTAGGGCGGCATCACCGATTCCGGCACCACCGAGCGCGGGTCGGTCAGGTGGTCCTTGTGCCAGCTGTCGGAGTACTTGCCCCCGACCCGGGCCAGGTCCGGACCCGTGCGCTTTGAGCCCCACTGGAAGGGATGGTCGTACATGCTCTCGGCGGCCAGGCTGTAGTGGCCGTAGCGTTCGACCTCGTCGCGCAGCGGGCGGATCATCTGCGAGTGGCAGGTGTAGCAGCCCTCACGGATGTAGATGTCGCGGCCCTCGAGCTCCAGCGGGGTGTAGGGACGCATCCCCTCGACCTCCTCCACGGTGCTTTCCAGGTAGAAGAGCGGCGAGATCTCCACGAGGCCGCCGATGGAGACGACGATGACGATGCCGATGATCATCCAGAGCGAATGACGCTCGAACTTGGCGTGTTTGGTCCACATGGTCAGGGTTCCCTACGCAGCCGCCGCGAGGGCGGGCAGTGAGGCCAGGCCCTGAGGCTGGGCCTCATGACCCGGCATCCTGACGGTCCGCCAAAGGTTGTAGGACATGATCACCGCGCCCGAGAGGTACATGAGGCCCCCGATCGTGCGGATGATGTTCTCGACGTGCTTGGCCGCGACGGTCTCGACGAAGCTGTTGGCGAGGAAGCCCTGCGGCGTGTACTCGCGCCACATCAGGCCTTCCATGATGCCCGACACCCACATCGCGGCGATGTAGAGCAGGATGCCCGTCGTCGCGATCCAGAAGTGCCATTCGATCAAGGTGTTGGAGAAGATCCTGTCCTTCTTCCAGAGCCAGGGGACCATGCAGTAGACGGCCCCGAAGGAGATGAAGCCGACCCAGCCGAGCGCGCCGGAGTGCACATGGCCGATGGTCCAGTCGGTGTAGTGGGAGAGCGCGTTGACCTCCCGCAGGCTCATCAGCGGGCCCTCGAAGGTGGACATGCCGTAGAAGGCCAGCGCCACCACCATCATGCGGATGACCGGGTCGGTGCGCAGCTTGTCCCAGGCGCCCGAGAGCGTCATCAGGCCGTTGATCATGCCGCCCCAGGAGGGCATCCAGAGCATGATCGAGAAGGTGGCGCCCAGGGTCTGGGTCCACTGCGGCAGGGCCGTGTAGTGCAGGTGGTGCGGGCCCGCCCAGATGTAGATGAAGATCAGCGACCAGAAATGGACGATGGACAGGCGGTACGAATAGACCGGCCGCTCGGCCCGCTTGGGCACGAAGTAATACATCATCCCCAGGAAGCCGGCGGTGAGGAAGAAGCCGACGGCGTTGTGGCCGTACCACCACTGGACCAGGGCGTCCTGGACCCCGGAATAGAGCGAGTAGCTGCGGTGGTGCAGCAGGCTCACCGGCAGGGCCATGTTGTTGACCAGGTGCAGGATCGCCACGGTGATGATGAAGGCCAGGTAGAACCAGTTGGCCACGTAGATGTGGGGTTCCTTGCGCTTCCAGATGGTGCCCAGGAAGACCAGCAGATAGGCGACCCAGACCACGGTCAGCCACAGGTCCACGTACCACTCGGGCTCGGCGTATTCCTTCGATTGGGTGATGCCGGCCAGATAGCCGGTGGCCGCCAGGACGATGAACAGCTGATAGCCCCAGAACACGAACCAGGGGGCGACGCCGCCGGCCAGGCGGGCGCGGCAGGTGCGCTGCACGACCCAGAAGGAGGTGGCGATCAGGGCGTTGCCGCCGAAGGCGAAGATCACCCCGGAGGTGTGGAGCGGACGCAGCCGGCCGAAGTTCAGCCAACCGGCCTCGGGGAAGTAGAAGATGGTGGGCCAGCTCAGTTGGGCGGCGATCACCACCCCCACCAGCATGGCCACGACCGCCCAGAACATGGTGGCGATCACGCCCGCGCGGATCACCCCGTCGGCATAGCGGGTCGGCTCGGACCGGAACTTTCCGTAAGCGACACCGGCCGTCATCACCCCGGCGCCCAGCACGAAGGCGACCAGGAAGATGTAACTGTGGAACTGGAACAGGGGATCCTTGGTGAAGGCCGCGGCCAGCAGCGCCGCGAAGGCCCCCACCCCTGTGAAGATGTAGAGCAGCACCACGTCGAACGGCGCGCCCTCATCATGTTGGACAGTTAGTTGTGTCATTGATCCCCGACCCAAACTCCGAAGTGGACCCCGCAATGCCGGGCTTCGGGGCGGAGGGCTTTGACGAAGATCAAGGCCGCCAAAGCGTCGCGGTTTCAAATGGGCTCAAGCCGATCTCCGGCTCGGAGTTTCACGCCATGGCGCAGTCCCGCCGCCCCAGACCCTCGCCCCTGCTGGCCGCCGCCGCCGTCCTCGGCGCCTCGGCCCTGGTGACCGGCGCGATCGCCGCGGTCCACATGTGGCTGACCGCCCTGCGCGGCCCAATGTGCGGCCCCTCGGACGGTGGTCACTGCTGGGCCTGCTATGTCGCGCCCCTCCTGGCCATGAGCGCCCTCACCGCCTGGCACGCGCATCGCGGGCGGTTCACCCCCGCCAGGGCGCGGCTACGCTAGAGCCTCCGTAATGTCCCCTAGGGACCGCTCCCGAATTTCGGCGGACGGTCACCGGGGGTAGGTCTGCTGCATCGCAGTCTTCGGAGTTCGCCATGACCCTCGCCACCCCGCCCCTGGTCGATCTGAGCATCCACCATCCG
This sequence comes from Phenylobacterium sp., assembly GCF_030651185.1. Taxonomy (GTDB): domain Bacteria; phylum Pseudomonadota; class Alphaproteobacteria; order Caulobacterales; family Caulobacteraceae; genus Phenylobacterium. Next base: position 313,397 of record NZ_JAUSCJ010000029.1, on the reverse strand, counting down.
CCGACCAACATGTCGGACCGAGTGGCGCTGGCGATCACCAAGTTCCTTCGGCTGTTCGCCGACACCTTCTTCGCCAAGCGCTATGGCCACCGGGCGGTGGTGCTGGAAACCGTCGCCGCCGTGCCGGGCATGGTGGGGGCGACCCTCAACCACCTGAAGTGCCTGCGCCGCATGGAGGATGACCGCGGCTGGATCCGGACGCTCATGGACGAAGCCGAGAACGAGCGCATGCACCTGATGACCTTCATCGAGGTCGCCAAGCCCACCGCCTTCGAGCGGTTCATGGTCATCGCCGCCCAGTGGGTCTTCTACCTGTTCTTCTTCGGCCTCTACCTCGTCGCGCCCAAGACCGCGCACCGCCTGGTGGGCTATTTCGAGGAAGAGGCGGTGATCAGCTACACCCACTACCTCGCCGAGATCGATGAGGGCCGCTCGCCCAACGTGGCGGCGCCGGCCATCGCCATCCGCTACTGGGACCTGCCAGCCACCGCCACCCTGCGCGACGTGGTCCTGGTGGTCCGCGCCGATGAGGCGCACCATCGCGATGTGAACCACGGCTTCGCCAACGACCTGGGGGGCCTGCCTCAGGGCGCCATCGCCCCCTGCCCGCCCCACGTCGAACTGACCCCCCACTGGAAGACCGCGGCCTGACCCTCGGCCGCCTGGGAGAACCGATCATGCGTTCCAGCCTGCTGTATCTGGTTCTCCTCGCGGCGCCGGTCGCCGCGACGGCCGCGGAGAATCCCCTCTCCGCGGCCCAGGCGCGCGGTCATGCCCTGGCCGCCGGTGTCTGCGCCGCCTGCCATGGCGTGGAGGCGACGGGGAACAGCCCCAACGCCAAGGCCCCGCCCTTCCGCGCCCTGGCGGGACGCTACGTCTCCCTCACCCTGCAGCGCCACCTCGCCGAGATCGCCGAGACCGGCCACTCGTCCATGCCGCAGACCAACGTCCACGCCGATGAGGTCCAGGACATCGTGGCCTATATCAATAGCCTGGAATCTCCCGCAGACCCACGCTAGGCCGGGCCCATGACCGGCCAGGCCACCTCGTCCCGCTTCAGTCCCGGCGCCGTCGTCGGAATCAACGAGGCCATGATCGTCGAGCTGGTTCACGGCTTCTACGCCGCGGTCCGCGCCGACCCGCTGCTGGGCCCCATCTTCCACCGCGAGATCGGCGATGGCTGGGACGCGCATCTGGCGAAGCTCTGCGACTTCTGGTCGTCAGTCCTGCTGATGACCGGACGGTTCGCGGGCTCGCCGATGGCCGCCCACACCGCCCTGCCCGACATCACCCCGGCCCACTTCGTCGCCTGGCTGGCGCTGTTCCGCCAGACCGCCGAACGCCTCTGCCCGCCCGACGCGGCGGCGCTGTTCGTGGCGAGGTCAGAAATGATCGCCCGCAGCCTGCAGCTGGGGATCGCCGCTCGGCGCGGCGAGCTGCCGGCCCTGCACAGGCCGGGCTAGCCGCCAGTCAGCGCGGCCGCGGCGTGGCGATGACGAAGAAGCCGCCGGGCGCCTCCACCAGGTGCTCGATGGCGAAATGCCGTTCCAATCGCTCCCGCCACCAGGCGATCGGCTCCTGGATCAGGTGGGCGTTGCGGCCATCCGACAGCACCTTGCCCGCCGGTCCGGTGTGGACCGAGAAGAAGCCGTGCCGGACCGTGATCCGCTCCAGGTCTGACAGCACATTGTCCAGATACTCAGGCTCGATGTGCTCCAGGACGTCGATACAGCAGACCAGGTCCGCCGGCTGCGGCTCGCCATATTCGGGGAAGGCCGGATCGTAGGCGGTGTAGCCGACCTCGACGCCATAAGCCTCCAGCGCCTTGCGAAGGTTCTGCTTGCCCGCCCCGTAGTCGCTGAGCGTCGTGGCCCCGTTCCGGCTGAGCACCTGCGCCACCACGCTGGCGAAGCCGATGGAGGCGACCCCATAGTTGGGGTTCAGGTGCAGCGCCTGCTGCTGCTTGCGATAGGCTTCGGAAATCACGGGCGCGGGCGTGGTGGTCATGGGCGTCAGTATTTCATGGCGGTGGTTTTCCCGCCAGTTTCACCGGCCGCCGCAGGCGTGGATGGCTTGCGGCCGGCCCCGCTGCAAAGCTCCGCCTTGTTCCGCATGACGGAACGATATTCCGCTTGTTGGAATCTGATGGCGGCCTGTGCCAACATGTCTCCGCGCCCAGCGCCGCCTCATCCGGCGGCCTGCACACGCGCATACCGCACCAACCGGGCCCGGAGCCACCATGACCGCCGACCGCACCCCACCGTCCCCCGCCGCCCGCAGCGCGGAGTCCAAGCTGTTTCCGGTGGTCGAAACCGCCGAGGGCAAGGTCCGGGGCCTGAGGTCTGGCCGGATCGCCATCTTCAAGGGTCTGCGCTACGGCGCCGACACCTCCGGCGCGAACCGCTTCCTGCCGCCGCAGCCCGTGGCGCCCTGGGCCGGGATCCGTGACGCCCTGGACTACGGCAATATCGCGCCGCAGATCCCCGGCGACCGGCGGCACGCCTATGCCGACCTGATCCTCAACGACGTGCAGCCGGGCGGCATGGGCGAGGACTGCCTGGTCCTGAACCTCTGGACCCCCGATCCGAACCCCGGCGCAAAGCGTCCGGTGATCGTGCGCTTCCACGGCGGCGGCTTCTATGGCGGCTCCAGCAACAATCCCGGCGGCGACGGCGAGATGCTGGCCCGCTTCGGCGACTGCGTGGTGGTGACCGTGAACCACCGCCTCAGCGCCCTGGGCTACCTCTATCTGGGCGACGACGGCCCACTGGCCGACTCCGGCGCGGCCGGCATGCAGGACCTGGTGGCGTCGCTGCGGTGGGTGGCGCGCAATGTCGAGGCGTTCGGCGGCGACCCTTCACGGGTGCTGATCGTCGGGCAGTCCGGCGGGGGCGCCAAGGTGAGCCACCTGCTGGCCATGCCAGGCGCCAAGGGCCTGTTCTCCAGCGCCGGGGTGATGAGCGGATCACGCCTCACCGCCATGACCCGCGAACAGGCCGCCAAGGCCGCCGACCTGCTGCTGCGCCAGCTTGGCCTGCGGGCCGACCAGATCAAGGAGCTGCGGGCGGTTCCCTACTCCACCCTGCTGGCCGCCCAGGCCGAGGTCGAGGCCGAAGACCGGGCGCGGGGCGAGGCGCCGAGGTCCTTCGCCCCCGTCATCGGCGACGCCATCCCGCGCCACCCCTTCACCCCCGGCGCACCGCAGGACTCCCTCGACATTCCCCTGGTGGTCTCCACGGCCCTGGACGAGCGGACCTATCGCGAGACCCGGTTCGACATGGGCTGGGACGAGGTCCGCAAGAACCTTGAGCGCCGGGTCGGCGCCGACGCCGACAGGCTGCTCTCGGCCTATCGCGACGAGGATCCGAACACCACCGCCTTCATCATCAACGCCCGGATCAACTCCGACACCAGCTTCCGACTGGGCGCCGACTCCATGCTCGAGCGGCGCCTGGCCGCCGGCGGCGCGCCGACCTGGGCCTATCTCTGGGCCAGCCCCAGCCCGGCGTTCGGCGGTCGCTATGGCGCGGTGCACGGCATCGATGTCGCCTACTCCATGCACGACATCCGCTTCCCCCTGGCCGGACCGACCGCCGACAATCTGCGGCTGGCCGACGAGATCGCCTCGGCCTGGGTCGCCCTGGCGGCCACCGGAGACCCGACCAACCCCAAGACCCCGGCCTGGCCGGCCTATGATCTCACGGCCCGCAACACCCTGGTCTTCGGCCAGCCCACCCAGACCCAGAGCGATCCGCGCCGGTTCTTCCGGGAGTACTGGTCCCAGGCGTCGGCCGCCAAGCGCGCCTGACGCCCCGACCGCGGCGGCAGAGAGGCGGCTGGTGGGCCCGGTAGGACTCGAACCTACAACCAGACCGTTATGAGCGGTCGGCTCTAACCATTGAGCTACAGGCCCTGCAGCGCGGCCTGCGGGTTACCATGGGCAGCACGACCATTAAAGCCGCTGTTCAGCTTGGCCTTGTCATGAAGGAACCCTCCGCCCCGCTCGCCGTTCAGCGACGGGGTGGTTACAGTCAAGCTCGCACCCCCATGGGAGACTAAAATGAAAACCTTCGTCCGCGCCGGCGCCCTCAGCCTGCTCCTGGCCACCACGGTCGCGGCGCCCGCCGCCCTGGCCCAAGCCGCCCCGCCCGCCGCCGACAGCATGTTCCGGGCCACCACCCTGAACCTCTCGGCCTATGGCGAAACCCGCGTCGCGCCGGACATGGCCACCATCAATCTGGGGGTGAACACCGAGGCCCCGACGGCCGCAGCCGCCATGGCCGCCAACGCCACCCAGATGAACAAGATCTTCGCCGCCCTACGCCGCGCCGGCATCGCCGACAAGGACATTCAGACCTCGGGCCTGAACCTGAACGCGCAGTACGACTATGTGGAGAACAACCCGCCCCGCCTGCGCGGCTACCAGGCCACCAACCAGGTGACCGTCACCGTCCATGACCTGGCCCGCCTGGGCTCGGCCGTCGACGCCACGGTCAGCGCCGGCGCCAATCAGGTCAACGGCATCTCCTTTGGCCTGAACGATCCCACCGCCGCCGAGAACGCGGCGCGCGAGGACGCGGTCAAGGCGCTGTCGGCCAAGGCCAACCTCTACGCGCGCGCCACGGGCTACCGCGTCGGCCGGCTGGTGACCCTCAGCGAAGGCGGCGGCTATTCGGCCCCGCCCCCCATGCCGATGATGGCCATGGCGCGCATGGAAAAAGACAGCTCCACCCCCGTCGCCGGCGGCGAACTGCGGGTGCGGGTGGACGTGACCGGCCTCTACGAGCTGACGCGCTAGAGCATGATCGTTTTAGACGGAACCGCGTCGCGGTCCCGGCTGAAGCGTGAATCATGCTCTCGCATATATCTGGAGCCTGATTCACCGCATCGGTGGAACCGCCAAGCGGTTCCTCCTCAACGGATCAGGCTCTAGTCCAAAAGATCGTCATCCCCGGGCTTGTCCCGGGGACCCATGATCTCCGCCTCGCCGCAGGACGCGCGGCGAACTTCGCTGACTGTTGCTGATGCACGGTGATCATGGGTGGCCGGGACAAGCCCGGCTATGACGATCAATATTGGGGGGTCACCCCCTATCGCCTGATCAGGCCGACCTTCTCGAAGGCGTTGGTCAGCTTGTCGGCGATCACCACGCCGGGCGGGGTGTTGGGGCCTTCCATGGCCGCGGCGTAGACCAGCTCATCATGGGTCTCGATGGGACCGGCGGCCCAGGCCACGGTGCGGCCGCCGTCCGGCGAACTGGGACAGCTGATGTTCACCGGCTGCCGACTCTTGGCGGTCACCTTCAGCAGGTCTTCCAGGGTCCGGGTCGCGCCGCTGCAGGCCGGCAGGGCGCGGCCGCAGGTGACGTTGGAGCCAAAGCGGTGAACCGTCTCGCCAGAACCGGTCTCGCCGATCAGCACGCAGGTGCCGGGATCGCCCACCGTGGCGTTGATCGCCGCGTCCAGGGCGTTGATGTCCACGCCCTTCAGCACCGCCGGCGAACAGCCTGCCAGGCTGAGCGCCAGGGCCGCCGTGGTGAGGGCCCGCCGCATCACGCGGCCTTCTTCATCTCGTTGGCGTCGTCCAGCAGCACGACGGTGGGCGAATAGTTGCGGGCCTCCTCGGCCGGCAGCAGGCCGTAGGTCACGATGATGACCTTGTCGCCCTTCTGCACCAGGCGGGCGGCGGCGCCATTGACCCCGATCACCTTGGAGCCGCGCGGCGCCTCGATGGCATAGGTGGTGAAGCGGGCGCCGGTGGTGATGTTCAGCACATCCACCTGCTCGTGCGGCAGGATTCCAGAGGCGTCCAGCAGCTCGCGGTCGATGGCGATGGAGCCTTCATAGTCCATGTCGGCCTGGGTCACCGTCGCGCGGTGCAGCTTGGCCTTCATCAGGGTCACCAGCATGGGCAGTCCTTAAGCACATGGGCGCGGGCTGTAGCTCTGCCCCGCGACAGGGACGTGCATATAGCCAGCAAGTGGCGCCGGTTCAATTGCCGCAACGCAACAAGGATGACCCGGCGTCAACCAAAGTCGCCCTCCCGGCCTCAATCAGCGGGTGAATTCGCCGGCCTTTTGCCCGTTTTGGCGGGAAAACCAGATTGGGGATGCAACCCCGGGTTAACAGCGCCGCGGAATTGCGCGAGACTTTGACATTGACGTGATGGCGGGGGGCCAATGCGAAATCCGAAGATCCGAGGCCTGATCGTGGCCGGGGCGACCCTTGCCGCCGTCGCCGCCAGCGCCCAGGTGGCGCCGACCCCCACGCCGTCCACACGGCCTGGCGCCGCCCGCCCGGCCGTGGTCCGCCCCACGGTTGGTCCCATCACCCGCCCGCCGCTTCCGGGCGGTCCGGGCGGCATCGACTGGGCCGGCGCGGTCGGCGGCCTGCGCCAGAGCGGCGGCGGCAATTCGCCGGTGGGCCGTCGCCTGGACCCGGCCGCCGTCGACAAGACCCGGCTGCCGATCCTGCTGCCCGCCGACCCCGACCTGATGGGCGGCGCGCGGATCTATTCCTTCGGCGACTACTACTCGATCACCGCCAACCTGACCGGCGCGCGGGTGTCGCTGACCGGCGCCGCCGAGACCACCCCCCTGCCCGCGACCTCCAGGCTGACCCTGCTCAACATCGGGCCCGAGCAACTCGTGATCCAGCGCACGGTGGACGGCCAACTGGCCAGCTTCGTGCGCTACGGCGTGCTCTACACCGCCGAACTGCGCTGCGACGCGCCGTCGGACCCCCGCTGCCGGACAGACACCTATGTCCGGTCCCTGGTGGCCAAGAGCACGGTCGTGGTGATGGGCAAGGCCGCCCGCCAGGCCGCCGGGCTGGGGGCTTAAGAGATGCGCGCGCCGCTGATCTTCCTGATCCTCATCCTGCTCGTAGTCCTGGCCCTGGTGGGCTACAATTCCGGCTGGTTCGGAAGCGCGGCGACGGGTCCCAGCCCCACCACGGCGGGCGATATCCTGCCCGGCGCTCCGGTCGGCCCTGGGGCCGAGCCCGACGAACCGGTCGGCGACGGCGGCCTCGAACAGCTTCCCGACGAGGCTGAGGCGCAAGGCCCCGTCGATCCTGTCAACACCCCCGACGTCCCCGCCGCCGGGACCTTCGGCCACTTCCCGGCCGGCGAGCTGCTGCCGAAGTCCGGCTCCGGCTACCTCGACCGCACCACCTGGTCGCCGCAACTCTGCTTCCCCTTCGCCGAGGACGCCTTCGCCAATTCCCAGGTCTATGGGGCCGGCGGCGGCATGGGCCCCAAGGACAAGCCCAGCCAGTGCGACGCCAGCAACTACAGCCTGCCCTGGCGCGACAACTTCTGTGAAAGCCGCGGCCACGCCAGCCCCCTCTGCGCCAACGGCAAGGGCCACCAGGGCCAGGACATCCGCCCGGCCACCTGCAAGAAGGACAAACACTGGGTGGTGGCCGCCGAGGACGGGATCATCACCGACATGGGGACCTATACGGTCACCCTGACGGCGTCCGCGCCGCCCCACCGGGTCTACCGCTACCTGCACATGCGGATGAACCAGCTGGAGGTGAAGGAAGGCGCCTCGGTCAAGGCCGGCGAAAACCTCGGCAAGGCCTCCAACGACTTCGGCGGCACCCCCACCACCATCCACATGCACTTCGAGATCCGCTCCGGCGTCGCCGGGACCTCGACGGACGGCAAGCCGGTGAAGCTGCACACCTTCCTGCCGCCCTATCAGAGCCTGGTGGCCGCCTACGACCGCAAGCGCGCGGGACAGGGGTGTCCGTGAGGAGGGACGACGGCCTTCCGCCCCGCTGCTGGGGCGTCGGCCTGGTCCGGGCGGGAAACACCTCGTTCTGCGAGGCCCTGACCCTGCTGGGCTATGACCCGGTCGCCCAGAGCCCCAGATTCGAGCAGTTGCGCACCCTGCGGGGCGGCAGCGAGAACGGCGTCGTCCTGCACTACAAGTACCTGGACTACATCTTCCCCGGCTCGAAGTTCGTGCTGATGACCCGACCGCTCGAGGCCTGGCTGGCCTCGATGCTCCATGCCCACACCGCCGACCCACGCCCCATCACCGGCCAGCACGACCGCATCGCCCGACGCATGGCCATCTACGAGACGGTGGGCTACGACGCCGCGATCCTGACGGCGTCCTTCCACCGCCACCATGCCGATGTCCGCCGCTATTTCGCCGGCCGCCCGAACGACCTGCTGGAGATGGACATCACCGCCGGCGACGGCTGGGACAAGCTCTGCCCCTTCCTGGGCGTGCCCGTCCCGGAGGCGGCGTTCCCGAGGCTGAACGCTGGCCTGGCGGCCACCTAGCGTGTCCTTCTCCCCTTGCGGGAGAAGGTGGCCCTGCGGAGCAGGGTCGGATGAGGGGTCGATAGACCTATCGACAAACCTCCAACGTCATCCCGGCCGCAGCGAAGCGGAGAGCCGGGACCCAGGGGCCGCAGTCAATCCCAATGGGCCCCGGGTCTCCCCTGCGGGTCGCCCGGGAGGACGGCAGTTCTGGTCCTGAGGGCGAAGAGCGACCCCTCATCCGACCGGTCTCCGACCGGCCACCTTCTCCCGCAAGGGGAGAAGGACCGATATGTTCAAAGCCCGAACGCGTCGCGGATCATCACCGCGTTCCGCTCCGGCGTCGTCGCCGCCGTGTCGAGCTCCAGGTCGTAGACCCGGCCCGCATGAACCCGGCCGTACTGCCAGCGCGCCAGGCCGATCGTCCGGTCGCCCCGCGCCAGCTCTCGCGCCTCGAGAACCTCCAGCGGCGCAAGCAGGCCCACGAAGCGCGTCTCGAACCCCGACAGCAGGGCGCGGTAGTCAGCCTCGTCGGCGGGGTCGAGGATCACGTCGTCGACGATCAGGCTGGCGCCCTGCGCGGCCATCGCCGCGATGGCCCGGCGCATGCCCCGCATGGCGGTGTCCATCACCGGGCCGATGCGGATCGCCACCGAGGGCTTGCCGTCGTCCTCCAGCGTTTCGAAGATCATCCCGTCGGCATGGCCGAACATCGCCTCCGGCAGCATGTCGAGGAAGGCGTCCATGGCCACGTGCAGGAACGGCCGGGCGCAGATCTGTTGCAACGCCCGGGCCGTGGAGCTCTTGCCCACGCTGCCCACGCCGTTGAGGATGACGATCTGAACCGCGCCCGACATGACCCCGACCGTGGGGCAATCCCCGGCCGGCATCAACCGACCGCGTACGGCAAGGCCTGCAGGTCCGGCTCCACCCAGCCCCGGCGCGCCTCGACCGAGAACAGCCGCCCCTTACTCCAGTAGTCCAGCAGCCAGCCTGGACGGCCCAGCGACGAGTCCATCAGGTCATCGACGATCGCGTGCAGCGGATGGTCGGCGCCATACCGCCCCAGGACCTCGGCCGCCGCGCCGAGCGAGGCGAGCGTGATGGTGTGGTGATAGCCCTCGGTGTCGGTATTGGCCCCGCCGGCCGCCAGGTTGTAGGCGCGGATCAGACCCGGCATGTCGGCCACCACCGTGGCCAGGGGCCGGTCGCGCAGCAGCCACAGGGCCGTGGCGAAGTGGGCGGCATGGGTCCACTCGGCCTTGGGCAGGGTCTTGTCGATCATACCGTGGGCGATCAGGGCCACGGCGGCGTCGCCGGCATAGAAACGGGTCATGTCTTGGGTCTCCTTCAGGGGAAGCCCGGACGGCAAAGAAAAACCCCGCCGGCCGGGCGGGGTTGGTGGCTCAATCGATGTGGACGGGGTCTACCCCGAACAGATCGCGCGCCCCCGCACCGCCGCAGGACGGTGCTGCTGCTGCTGGGTGTGGGTCGACGCGAAAGCCATGGTCACGCTTTGGCGTCGCGGCGCGAAACTGTCAACCGCGCCTATTTGGCGGCGGCGTCCAGGAAGGCGCTCATGTCGGCCAGGATCGGCGCCTTGCCCCGGAACGGCCGCGACAAGGCCAGCACGCTGCCGGCGTGGTCCACCCCGGGATAGTGCTTCTCCTCGACCCTGCCGCCCGCCGCCCGGATGGCGGCGGCCAGCTTGCGGGTGTTGCGCGGATAGACCGTGCGGTCGGCGTCGCCGGTGGCCAGGAACGCGGCCGGACTGGTCCGGCTGGCATAGAGCCCCGGCTGGGTGCCGGCCAGATCGCCCGCCCCACCAAAGGTCCGCCGCGTGATCGGCCCGTCCAGCGGGATGAAATCATAGGGGCCCGAGAGACCCGCCACCGCCTTGATGTCGCGGGGATCGACCCCCTGGGCCTTCAGGTAGCGATGATCAAAGCCCAGCATCACGGCGTTGTAGGCCCCCGCCGAATGGCCGATCAGCACGATGCGGCGGGGATCACCGCCCAGCGCCCCGGCATGGTCTACCGCCCACTTCACCGCCAGGGCCCCGTCCTCCAGGAAGCCGGGATAGGTGACCTCCGGATAGATCCGGTAGTCGGGCACCAGGGTCAGGTAGCCCTGGGCCGCCAGGGCCTGGCCCGCCCAGCGATAGTCCTGCCGACGCCCGGAATCCCAGGAGCCGCCATAGAAGAACACCGCCACCGGCGCGGGCGCCTTGGCCTTGCGCGGCGCATAGACGTCCAGCTTCTGACGCAACAGCGGACCATAGGCCCGGCCCACGTCGGCCCGGGTCGCGGGGTCCTTGGGCGTGAAGGTGGAGAACAGGGTCAGGGGCGAACAGGCCGCGGTCAGGGCCGCGGTCGCCGCGGTCAGGCCAAGCCGGAGGGGATGGGTCATGGACGGCGTCCGGTCGGCTGCAGGGTCCTGGCCTTTACGCGCAGAGCCCCCGGCCGGACGCAAGGCCGCCTGCCCTTTTGCTTGACGGCGCCTGCGTCACCCGGCGCAATCAGCCGGTAACCGCGCGGGCGTCTCGACCCGGCGCCAGCAGGGTGGGCAGGAATATGGACGGCGATCAGTCTTTGGGCGGCTTCAACACGCAGGGCCTGGCGCAGATCGCGCCCAACCTGCAGGGCGTCGTCGACGCCGGCGATCTGTCGGGCTTCGTCACCCTGCTCTGGCGCAGGGGCGAGGTCGCCCAGGTCAACACCATCGGGATGCGCGACATCGCCGCCGGCAAGCCGATGACGCGCGACACCCTGTTCCGCATCGCCTCGATGACCAAGCCCATCACCTCCGTCGCCCTGCTGATGCTGATGGAAGAGGGCAAGGTGAAGCTCGACGATCCCATCACCAAGTGGGCGCCCGAATTCGCCGGCATGAAGGTGCTGAAGGACCCCACCGGACCGTTGGATCAGGTCTATGACGCGCCCCGCGACATCACCATCGACGACCTGATGACCCACCGCTCGGGCCTGGCCTACGGCTTCACCTCGGTGGGGCCGATCGCGCACGCCTATGAGAAGGCGCTCGGCTCGCCCATCGGCAATCCGCACGCGCCGGACATCTGGATGGACCGGCTGGCGCAACTGCCGCTGTCCTTCCCGCCGGGCGACCGCTTCCACTACAGCCACGCCACCGACGTCCTGGGCTTCCTGGTGGGCCGCATCGCCGGCATGGGCTTCCGCGAGTTCCTGATGGAGCGGATCTTCAAACCCCTGGGCATGAACGACACCGACTTCTGGTGCCCGCCGGAGAAGCGCGACCGGATGGCCAAGCTCTATCGGGTCGATCCGGAGACCGACAAGCTGCAGGACGTCTCCTTCATCCACGAAGACGAGGCCCCGGCCTTCTGCGGCGGCGGCGGCGGCCTGATCTCCACGGCCGACGACTACCTGACCTTCGCGCGGGCGATGCTGAACAAGGGCGAGTTGAACGGCGTGCGGCTGATCTCGCCCGAGACCTTCGCCGAGATGACCACCAACCGCCTGACCGACGCCCAGCGCGAGATCCCCTTCATGGGCATCCCGTTCTGGATGGGCCAGGGCTTTGGCCTCGGCGTCTCGGTGATCACCGATCCCGAGAAGCAGGCCTGGATGGGCGCGGGCTCGGCGGGCGCCTTCGGCTGGCCCGGCGCCTTCGGGACCTGGTGGCAGGCCGACCCCGCCGAGGACATGGTCATGCTCTACCTGATCCAGAACTCCATGCCGCTCGGCCCCGAGGCCGCTAGCCAGCTCGCCACCGGCCAGCGCATGGGCGGCCGGGTGGCTCTGCCGGTGTTCCAGAAGCTGGTCTACGCCGCGCTCGGGAAATAGCCCGATCAGCTGCCGCTGAGCGGGTCCCGGGGGGCGACGCACATCGAGCGGCCTTCATACAGGTCGCCGATCAGGCTGCCGTCGCCGGCGGCGGCCTTGCGCGCCTTCTCATAGGCGATGTTCTCTGACGGCGCCCGCTCCCCCGGGCCGCAGACCGGCGCGGTGACCTTGATCCCCTGGTGGCAGAGGCAGAAGTCCTCGCGCCTATCCAGCCGGCTCGAGGGGACCTTGCACACCGCCGGCAGGCTCTGTCCGCCCACATCGATGCAAATTGTTCGTTCGGTCGGCGGGTTGCTCATCGGGCCGGCCAGGGCCACGCCGGCCGAGGCCGCCAGGGCGAGTCCTGCGATCATCAAAGCGCGCATCATCGAATTTCCTCCACGATTCCGGCAACATAACACAGGACAAAGGTGGCAGGTTTTCGACGGATACATAATCAACCAATTAGTTGACTCTCAACAAATGAGTTGATTATTATCTGGCCATGACCCCGGCCCCTATACCTCTTCACCCGGCGCCAGAAGTCGCCCTCGACGCGGTGTTCTTCGCCCTGTCGGACCCCGTCCGGCGCGCCATCCTGGAGCGCCTGGACGAGGGCGCCCTGTTGGTCTCCGAACTGGCGGCGCCCTTCGACATCTCCCTCCAGGCGGTCTCCCGCCACATCCAGGTCCTGGTCCGCGCCGGCCTCGTCCACCAGGCCCGCAGCGGCCGCATCAGCCGCTGCACCCTGGACGCCGCCCCCCTCCACGACGCCGCGGTCTGGATGAACCGATACGCCAAGTACTGGCAGGCCGGCTTCGACACCCTGGCCAAACACCTCCTGCGCCTCGACGACGAGCGCGCCCAATCCAAGAAGGATGACCGGTGATGAACTACGCCCAAGCGACCGAGGCCCTGAACGGCCACCGCGCCCAGATCGCCGCCCTGCGCACGCAGATGCGCGAGGTCCAAGCCGCCATCGAGCCTCAGCCGGTGGAGAACTACCTCTTCCAGACCCTGGACGGGCCGGTCGCCCTGTCGGACCTGTTCGGCGACAAGAGCGACCTGTTCGTGATCCACAACATGGGGACCGGCTGCACCAGCTGCACCATGTGGGCCGATGGCTTCAACGGGGTCTATGACCACCTGGCCAGCCGCGCGGCCTTCGTGCTCTCCAGCCCCAATACGCCCGCCGTCCAGCGCGACTTCGCCGCCGGCCGCGGCTGGCGATTCCCGATGGTCAGCCATGAGGGCTCGAACTTCGCGCAGGACATGGGCTATCGCGGCCAGAGCGGCGGCTGGCAGCCCGGGGTCTCGGTGTTCCAGAAGCGCGGCGACCAGATCGTCCGGGTCTCCGACGCCGAGCTCGGCCCCGGCGACGACTTCTGCATCACCTACCACCTGTTCGACATGATCCCGGAGGGCGTCACCGCCTGGAGCCCGAAATACGCCTACGCCTGACCCGTTCACCATCTTCCTAGGCGAAAGCTTTACCGCATGGGGTTCAGGGTGAGGGTTCCGGAGGGCCTGAGCCATGAACCCCATCGCAACCGCGCAGTACGGCCTGTTCGCCGCATCCCAACGCTTCGAAGCCTCCGCCCAGCGGACGGCGCAGATGGGCGATCCGGCCTTCGAGGTGGACTATACCCGCGAGGCCATCGAGCAGATCACGGCCAAGACCGAGTTCAGCGCCAACCTGGCGGTGATCCGCACCGCCGACGAGATGACCGACAGCCTGCTGGACATCCTGGCCTAGGGCGATTAGCGCGGACCCATGTCCACGCGCCCGCTGTTCGTCACCCAGGTCTATGAGGCCTCCTTCGCCGCCGAGAAGGGCTTCGCCGCGTTCAACGCCGAGCTCGAAGAGGCCTGCCGCATGCTGGCCGACGAGGACGTGGCCGGCCAGCGCTGGTGCCGCGACAACGCCTATGGCGGCTACACCTCCTACGCCTCCCTCGACGACCTGCCCCAGCGGGCCAGCGTCTTCGGCGACCTGAAGACTAGGCTCGACAAGCACGCCAAGGCCTTCGCCGCGGACCTGCAGCTGGACCTGCGCGGCGGCAAGCTGAAGCTGGACAGCCTGTGGGTGAACATCCTCAAGCCCGGCGCGGCCCACTCCGGCCACATCCATCCGCACAGCGTGCTGTCGGGAACGGTCTATGTGGCCACGCCCAAGGGGGCGAGCGCGCTGAAGCTGGAGGACCCCCGCCTGCCGCTGATGATGGCCGCCCCGCCACGGCTGTCAGGCGCCGACGAGAGCGCCAGGACCTTCGTCTACCTGCAGCCCGAACCCGGCAGCCTGATCCTCTGGGAAAGCTGGCTGCGCCACGAAGTGCCGCCCAACGCCGCCAAGCGCGAGCGGATCTCCATCAGCTTCAACTACGGCTGGCGCTAGAGCGCCGCCTGGGAGGCCTTCTACCTTGGCTCCACATGTGGTGGTGTGAGGCATGGACACCGCGCCCCTGCCTATCCCGCAAGGCTCCGACCTTCTGACCGCCCGCGCGGTCGTCCTGGGCGAACGGATCGACACGGCCGGGCTGGAACGGCGCGACGCCCTGTCGACATCTCCCCTGTCGTTCCGCGTCGGACCGGGGCTGGTGGTGGTGTTCCGCTACGGCGTGACCGTTCTGATCGGGCTCGACCCCATCGCCGAGGACGAAGTCCTGCGCGGTGTCCAGCCCCGGGTTCAGGGCCACCTGGCCCTGCACGAGGAAGAGACCATCCGCCTGGCCGCGCGCGATGACCTGGACGAAGGCGTCCAGCCCGATGGGGTGGTGCGGATCGGCGCCCTGTCGCCGGACAAGCTGCTGGTGGTGGCCGACGCGGTGGCCAAGAGCGCGGCCCTGGCCCACGACGAACGCCAGGTGGCCCAGGTGTTCGACACCATCGAGCCCTGGGCGCGCTTCCTAGCCGAGCGGGGCCGAAGCCCCAGCGGACGCCGGGCCATGGTCAGGCTGATCGGCTCAGCCCTCCTGGTGCAGCATCGGGTCGCCGAGCGGGTGGCGGTGCGGGAAAAGCCCGACATCCTCTGGGATCGCCCCGACCTGGAGCGCCTCTATGCCCGGTTGGAGGACGAGTACGAACTGGTGGAGCGGGCCGAGACCCTGGGCCGCAAGCTGGACCTGATCGGCGACACCGTGACCGTCATGACCGACCTCATCGACACCGAACGGTCCCTGCGCCTGGAGGCGATCATCGTGGGCCTGATCGTGCTGGAGGTGGCGATCACCCTCTACCAGATGGCCACCGGCGCAACGCACTGAGGATCAGCGCTCAAGAAAAAGCCCACCCCAGCAAGTGCATAGGGTGGGCCTTTTCAATAGCTCGCGGGAGTAAGTTCCTAGCTGTCCAGGAAGCTGCGCAGCTTCCGCGAGCGGCTCGGGTGCTTCAGCTTGCGCAGCGCCTTGGCCTCGATCTGACGGATGCGTTCCCGGGTCACACTGAACTGCTGGCCCACTTCCTCGAGGGTGTGGTCGGTGTTCATGCCGATGCCGAAGCGCATGCGCAGGACGCGTTCCTCGCGGGGCGTCAGGCTGGCCAGCACGCGGGTGGTGGTTTCCCGCAGGTTGGACTGGATCGCCGCGTCGATGGGCAGGATCGCGTTCTTGTCCTCGATGAAGTCGCCCAGGTGGCTGTCTTCCTCGTCCCCGATCGGGGTTTCGAGGCTGATCGGCTCCTTGGCGATCTTCAGGACCTTGCGGACCTTTTCCAGCGGCATGGCCAGCTTCTCGGCCAATTCTTCCGGGGTCGGCTCGCGGCCGATCTCGTGCAACATCTGGCGGCTGGTGCGGACGATCTTGTTGATCGTCTCGATCATGTGCACCGGAATACGGATCGTGCGGGCCTGGTCGGCGATCGAGCGGGTGATCGCCTGACGGATCCACCAGGTGGCGTAGGTGGAGAACTTGTAGCCCCGGCGGTACTCGAACTTATCGACCGCCTTCATCAGGCCGATGTTGCCTTCCTGAATGAGATCAAGGAATTGCAGGCCGCGATTGGTGTACTTCTTGGCGATGGAGATCACCAGGCGCAGGTTGGCCTCGACCATTTCCTTCTTGGCCTGACGGGCCTCGCGCTCGCCCTTCTGCACGGTCTGGACGATGCGGCGATAGTCGTCGATCGGCACGCCGGTCTCGGTGGCGAGCGCGGCGATCTCGTGGCGGATGTCGCCGATCTGGCTGGCGTCGTTCTCGACGAACTTGGTCCAGCGCACGCCCAGCGGCTTGACCTGATCGCCCCAGGCGGGGTTCAGCTCGGAGCCGAAATAGGCCTTCAGGAACTCGTTGCGGCTGATGCCGTAGCTGTCGGCCAGGCGCAGCAGGCGGCCTTCAAGGCCCATCAGACGCTTGTTGATGGCGTAGAGCTGCTCGACCAGGGCCTCGATGCGGTTGTTGTTCAGCTTCAGGGTCTTCAGGTGCTGAACGATCGCCAGGCTGGCGGTCTCATAGGCCTTGCGGTCGGCGTCGGAGAGGTCCTCGCCCTTGAGGCGCTTGCCGACCAGCTTTTCCTGCAGGGCGCGGAAGGCGTCGAACTCGGACGCGATGGCGTCCAGGGTCACCATCACGCCTTCGCGCAGCTCGGCTTCCATGGCGCTGATCGTCGGACCGGCGCCATCGTCGAAGTCGTCGTCGTCGTCGCTCTCGCCCTTGGCCACGGCCTCGCCGTCGGCGGTGACCTCGGCCTCGGCCTCTTCGGCTTCCTCGTCCTCGGGCGGCGCGTTGGCCAGGGCCTCGGCGGCGGCCGCGGCGTTGATGCCGTTATAGGTGAGGTCGAGGTCGATGACCTCGCGCAGCAGGATGCGGCCGGTGCCCAGTTCCTCGCGCCACACCATGATGGCTTCGAAGGTCAGCGCGCTCTCGCACAGGCCGCGGATCATGGTGTCGCGGCCGGCTTCGATCCGCTTGGCGATGGCGATTTCGCCCTCGCGCGACAGCAGCTCCACCGAACCCATCTCGCGCAGATACATGCGCACCGGGTCATCGGTCCGGTCGTAGGCGGCTTCCTTCGGGGTCTCGACGACCGCGGTCTCCTCGCGGACCGCGACCTCGCCGCCCTCGGCGTCTTCCTCGGCCTCGACGACGTTGACGCCCATTTCCGACAGCATGGCCAGGGTGTCTTCGATGGCCTCGGAGGTGACTTCCTCGCTCGGCAGCACCTTGTTCAGCTCGTCCATGGTGACGTAGCCGCGGGCCTTGGCCTGCTTGATGAACTTCTTGACCCCGGCATCGGTCAGGTCGAGCAGGGGCCCGTCGCCGCCGGTGGTTTCAGTGGGTTCAGCTTCAGCCGTGGTCGTGCTCATCTAGGTCTCCGATTTCAGCCGCCACCCTCATGCAAGGGTTGGGCCGAAGATGGTGAATGGCGGTCAAAACTGGATCGCACCCAAGTACGACCCGTCATCCGCCCTAATCGTTCCATTCTCTGATCGCGCGTTTCAGTGCGTCGCGTTCACCCTTCAGGCGCTCGAGGACCTCCATATCGGATCGACCGCGAAGGTTGCCCTTGGCGGATCCGATAGCCTCGTCGAGCGCCGCCAGCCTGGAAAGGCGGGCGAAGGCCTGCGACCACTGCGATCTAGCGGCTTCGAGGGAGACATCCGATTTCATGAAGGGCGCGCCCGCTTGCGATGCGGCCCGGTCGATGTCTGTCAGTAGCGCGTTAAACCCGCAGGATGCGAGATGGCGTGTCAGGGTGGCAGAGTCAAGGTGTTCAGCGTCCAAACGCAGGCGGATGATTTCCTTCGCCAATCCGGAAAGGACCGGATCGCCGAACCCCTGGGCGGTGAAGGACTCCTCCAGGTGGTCGTCCAGAATCGCCGGATCGCGGATGGCGTATTGGGTGAGCGCCGCCAGGATCGGATCCAGCCTGGAACTCTGCGCCACCATGTTCCGGGTCTCGGCAAGGGCCGACTGCGGCCGCATGGCTTCGTCCTCCGGTTTCCAGAACCGGCCCTTGGTGTAGGGCCTGCGCGCCTGTTGCGGCTGGAAGGCCTGTTGGGGCTGGCGGCCGGAGGCCGCGTCGAACCGTCGCAGCAGCTCCTCGCGATAGGCCTGCTGCAGGTCCTTGTCGGCGATGGTCGCCGCGATCTGACGCAGGCGGCCCTTGAAGCCGGCCTTGCGCTCCGGCGTGTCCAGGTTCTCCGCATCCCGCTCGCGAGCGAACAGGGCCTCGACAAAGGGGATGGTGGCGGCGAGCTGGCCGCGCAGGGCGGCGGGGCCCTGCTCACGCAGCACCTCATCAGGGTCCTTGCCGCCCTCCACCACCGCGAACTGGAAGCTCTTGCCGGGCTTGAGGATCGGCAGGGCCCGGTCGATCGCGCGGCTCACCGCCTGGATGCCGGCGCGGTCGCCGTCGAAACACAGGGTCGGCTCGGCGTGGTGGCGCCACAGCAGCTCCATCTGCTCCTCGGTGAGCGCCGTCCCCATCGGCGCCACCGCGGCGATCCCGGCCCGCTGGCAGGCGATGGCGTCCATATAGCCTTCCACCACCGCGAGCGGCGGCGTCTCGCCCGAGGGCGCGGCGGCCAGGATCTTGCGGCTCTCGGCCAGGCCGTACAGCAGATGCCCCTTGTGGAAGAGTGAGGTCTCCGGCCCGTTCAGGTACTTGGCACGGGCCTGGGGATCCATCGCCCGACCGCCGAACGAGACCACCCGGCCGCGGGCGTCGGTGATGGGGAAGATGATGCGATCCCGGAACCGGTCGTAGGGCGCCCCGCCCTCCTCCGGCGCGATCAGCATGCCGGTCTCCACCAGCTCGCCGGGATGGGCGCCCTTGGCGATCAGATAGTCCTTCAGCGCCGTGCGACCGCCCGGCGAGAAGCCAAGACGGAAGCGGGCCCACTCAGCCTCCGGCAGACCTCGGCGCTCCAGATACTCACGCGCGGCCTTGCCCACCGGGCGCCGCAGCTCGGCTTCGAACCACTGGGCCGCCAGTTCCAGCCAGTCCGACAGGCTCTGGCGCACCTTCTCCTGCTCGGCGGCGCGGGGATCGACGGCGGGCAGCGGCACACCGGCTTCAGCCGCCAGCCGCTCCACGGCCTCCACGAAGGTCAGCCGCTGGGTCTCCTGCAGGAAGCTGATCAGGTCACCGGTCTTGCCCGAGGAGAAGTCGAAGAACTGCCCCTTGTCGTCGTTCACGTAGAAGGAGGGCGTCTTCTCCTTGGTGAACGGCGACAGGCCCACATACTCACGCCCCTGCTTCCGCAGCTTCACCGTCTTGCCGATGACATCGGACGGGCGAAGGCGGGACTTGATCTCGTCGAGGAAGCGTTCGTCGAAGCGCACGGCCCTATCTAGGCGCTAGGCGGTCGCCGGTCGACAAGCTCAGTGCGACAGGCGCCCGAGCTTGTCTGGATTGCGGACCATGTAGATGCCGGCCAGCTTGCCGTCCTCGCCAGGCTGAAACGCCACCGTCATGGGCCCGTCCTCGCGCTCGAGCACCAGTCCCGGATAGCCGTTGATCCGCACCGATCGGAAGCTGAGGGACTGTCCCTCCCCGCCCCGCCAGGCCAGGCCCACCAGCAGCCTCACGATATCTTCGCGGCCGACCATGGGACGCAGGGCCGCCTTGCGCTTGCCGCCGCCGTCGGTGACCATCACCGCGTCCTGCGCCAGCATCGCCGACAGGGCCGTCATGTCGCCCTCCGCGGCGGCCACCATGAAGGCGGCTGCCAGCTTGGCGGCGTCCTCCTGGCTGACGGTGAAGCGGGGCCGGGTCTCCTTGACGTGGGCCCGCGCGCGGGTTGCGAGCTGGCGGACGGCAGGCTCGGTCTTCCCCAGGGTCTCGGCCACCTGGGCGTAGTCCGCGTCGAACACGTCGTGCAGCAGGAACACCGCCCGCTCCAGGGGCGACAGCCGCTCCAGGGCCAGCAGGAAGGCCACCGAGACGTCCTCGGCCCGCTCCACCGGATCGACGGCGAGGTCCTCGATCAGCGGCTCGGGCAGCCAGGGGCCGCGATAGGCGTCGCGCTGGGTCCTGGCCGAGCGCATACGGTCGATGCAGAGCCGGCTCGTCACCCGCACCAGCCAGGCGGCGGGGTCGGCGATCTCCTCCCCGGCTCGCGTCCAGCGCAGCCAGGCGTCCTGCACCGCGTCCTCCGCCTCGGTCACCGAGCCCAGCATGCGGTAGGCCAGCCGGGTGAGCCGGGGGCGCTGGGCTTCGAAGGCGTCGGTGTCGCTCATGGGGTTCAGGCCGCCAGCAGATGGACCACAGGGGTCGCCTCGCCCGCCACCGTCACACGCGAGCAGGCCTTCCCATAGCCCAGGGCGTATTTCAGCGTCGGATACATCCGCGCGGTGGTCAGGGCCAAGCCTATGGCCACCAGTCCCCGCTCGCCCCACCGGCGCACGATCTCGTTGCGCAGGGGATCGGCGACCTCCATGTCGCGGGCCAGGCTGGCCTTGGCGAAGCGCCAGGCCAGGGCGGCGGTCTCGCCCATGGCCGCCTCGTCCCCGGCCAGGATGGCGCGCAGCACGGCGGGCTTCACGCCGCCGGCGGCGGCCATGTCCACGGAGATCTGGGTGCAGGGCCCGCAGTCCTCGATCAGCGTCCCGGCGATCCCCGCGGCGGCCAGCGCCTCGGCGGGCGCTGCCCTGCGGTCCACCATCTGGCTGACCAAGCCGAACTTCAGGAAGCTCATCGGCGAGGCGTTCAGCACCCGGCGCATATAGGCGGCGTCATAGCCCCAGGTGCGCTCCATCTTGTCGATCTGGCCTTTCAGCAGGGCGCGCAGCATCTCAAATCTCCTTGGGTCTGCGGACCACGGCGATCCAGGCCGCCAGCAGGGTCGGCAGGAAGACCCCGGGGAAATCGCGGATCAGGTTGGCCAGCGGGCTCGCCGAACAGGTGGCGTCGAACAGGTGGACGCCGGCGTGCAGGGCCAGGAACAGCGCACCGGCCACCAGGGCCGGCCAGCCCTGCACGGGCCGCCAGGCGAACCAGGCCAGGCCAAGCGCCGTCACCAGATAGGCCGCCCCGATGTCGCGGACGAAGTGGGGGTTGAAGGCGCCGGTGCTCGGAACTCCCGGCACCGCGTCATACCAGGCGAGCGGCGCGCCCAGCATGAAGAGGCCGTTGCCCCCCAGGATCACAGCCAGAACCATGGCGATGGTGCGTGTCATCGAAACCCTCCCGATCAACACCCCAAGGACGGGGCCGACCCGGCGGCTGTGACATCAGGTCAGCCGATTTTCGCGATCCAGGCCGGCAGGTCCACGATGGAGGCCAGTTCGACAAAGCGGTCATGGCCGCTCGGCGCGTCGGCCAACTCGTGCGCCCAGGTCAGGGGATAGGGCACATGGGCGCCATAGGCGCCCGCCTCCAGGGCCGGCAGGATGTCCGAGCGCATGGAGTTGCCGCACATCACCGCCTTGGCGGCCCCGGTTCCATGGCGGGCGAAGACGCGCTCATAGGTGCCGGCGTCCTTCTCGCTGACGATCTCCACGGCGGCGAACAGGTCGCCCAGGCCCGAGGCCGCCAGCTTCTGCTCCTGGTGCAGCAGGTCGCCCTTGGTGATCAGCACCAGCCGGTAGCGTTCAGAAAGCTCGGCCAGGCAGCGCTCGACGCCGGGCAGCGGCTCCACCGGTTCGTTCAGCATCTCGCGGCCCGCCGCCAGGATCTCGCGGATCACCGAGGCCGGCGCCTCGCCGTCGCACAGCTCCATGGCGGTCTCGATCATGGACAGGGTGAATCCCTTCACCCCGTAGCCGTAGAGCCGCAGGTTGCGCCGCTCCACCTCGGCCAGCCGCGCCTCGATGGCCTGCGGATCGGCCACCCCGGCCAGCAGGGCGCTGAACCGGTCATGGGTCAGCCGGAACAGGGTCTCGTTGTGCCAAAGAGTATCATCGGCATCGAGGCCGACGGTGGTGATGGTCGTGGGCATGGCGCCTGAATACGCCGGGCCGGGGCGGAAGGGAAAGCCGGTCAAAACCCAGGCGCCCCCTGCCCGCGATCTATGCAGCCGCAAGGCGCCCATGCGGCAATGCGACCCAAGATGGGCGGCGTCGCACTTTCGCAACCAATTTAGCCTGTCGTGACCAGCATTGATTTGGTGCTTCCGCGTCGGGGTTTTCATGGCAGGAGCTGGGGTTTCCGGCTGGATCGGACGGCTGTTGCGCGGCCTGGGCCGGAGGATCGGCGATCACGCCGTCGCCGCCGCCGAGGCGGACGCCGCCACCGCCCGCGACCGCCTGCGCGAGGCCATCGACCTGCTGCCCGAGGGCGTGGTCTTCCTGGACCCCGAGGGCCGCTACATCCTCTGGAACAAGCGTTACGCCGAGATCTACCATCGCTCGGCCGACCTGTTCCGGGCCGGCGCGCCGTTCTCCGAGACCCTGAAGATCGGCGTCGCGCGGGGCGACTATCCCGAGGCCATCGGCCGCGAGGAGGCCTGGCTGGCCGAGCGGATGCACAAGCTGATGAACCCCTCGGGGGAGCGTCACGAGCAGCGCATCTCCGACGGCCGCTGGCTGATGATCGAGGAGAAGCGCACCGCCGACGGCGGCGTCATCGGCCTGCGCGTCGACATCACCGCCATGAAGCAGCAGGCCGAGGCCCTGGAGGAGGCCCTGCACCGGGCTGAGGCCGCGAGCCACGCCAAGACCGAATTTCTCGCCGACATGAGCCACGAGCTGCGCACCCCGCTGAATGGCGTGCTGGGCCTGGGCCAGGCCCTGGCGGCGACCGACCTCAGCGAGGATCAGCGCGCCCTGCTCTCCGACATGCTGGCCAGCGCCCAGGACCTGGACGGGCTGGTCAACGGCCTGCTGGACTATGGCGACGCCGCGCGCGCCGCCGACGCCACCCCGGCGGGCGGTCACGGCCACCCCGCCCCCGACGCGCCGCCCCTGCGGGTGCTGGCCGCCGACGACAACCCCACCAACCGCAAGGTGGTCGAGCTGATGCTGGGCGCGGCCGGCGCGCAGGTGGTGAGCGTGGAGAACGGCCAGGAGGCGGTGGACGCCTGGCGCGCCAGCGCCTTCGACGTGGTGCTGATGGACCTGCGCATGCCGGTGATGGACGGGCTGGACGCCATCCGGGCCATCCGCAAGGCCGAGGGCGCGGGCCTGCCCCGCGCGCCGATCATCGTAATCAGCGCCAACACCTCAGCCACCGATGTGGAGGCCTCCGCCGCCGCCGGCGCCGACCGCCACATCGGCAAGCCTCTGCGGGCTGAGGACCTGTTCGAGGCGATCTCCGGGGTGCTGGACTGAGGCCGCCCGCTTAGCTGGGACCGTCTTCGGGCTCGGCCGGCGTCAGGAAGGCGGCGAACACGAAACCGTCCAGTTGGCCGTCATCGTCCAGGTCCACCAGGGCCCACTCGCCCTCCGCGCCGTGGAACGACGTCACGGTCAGCTCCAAGCCGCTCTTCAGCGTGGTGCTGTGGCCGAAATCGAGGCCCGGACCGCCGCGCAGCTTCAGCCCGTTGCGGGCCATGACGACGTTGCGCCCAATGTGGGCCTTGGCGAGGGCGGCGACCGCCGGCGGCTGGTCCCACCCCTTGGCGGCGGCCGCCTTCAGCCAAGCCGGGGCGTTCACGGCCCTGCCGCCGGCGCCCCACACCAGCTTGGTCCCGAACCCCACATGGATGGTCTTGGTGCCCATATAGGTCACCCCGGCCCCGATGCCGGTGGCCCCCAGCCTGGCCGCCTCGGTGACGAAGGCCTCGAACCTGGAGCGCTGCGCGTCGAAGTCCAGCACGTCGCCGTCGTCCAGCAGCTGGATGTCGGCGGCCTCGCCGTCGTCATGCCGGGTGGAGCCTGTCCGACGCGCATTCGGCGTGCCGATGCGGTCCTGCCCGCCCGAGGTCACCGACACCTTGTCGATGCCAACGGCTCCGGCGGCGTCCGTCAGCAGGCGTTCCAGCTGCGGCTTCAGCTTCTTGTTCCGGGTCTTGCCCGCGTTGTTATAGACCAGCGTCGCCATCCTAGCCCCCCATCACCCAGACGGAAGCTAGCGTGCGCAACAGCAGGACGCAATCTTAAGTTGCGCCTCAGGCGGCGCTCAAATTCAGCGCCTCAGCCGCCGTCCTCATCCACCACGATCGCGACCGTCTTGCCGCGCGACTGTGGATCCCATCCCGCCGCGATGGCCGAGGCGATGGCCCTGCCCACCAGTTCCGGCGCGATCGACGAGGCATTTGGCTGCGGGGCGCCGTGCCGGGGCGGAGGGCCCGGCGGAAACTCCAGCATGGCCTCGCGCTGGCCGTCCCGATGGCGCACCGCCACCACCTTGCCACGCCACTCCGCGGCGGGGCCAGACCACTGGGGCCGGCGGTGAAACCGCCAGACATAGGTCTCCCCGTCGACGAGGATCTCAAACTCGGAAGGTTGCTTGGTGCGGGACATGCCGGGGAGTTAGCCCGCCCGGCGCGCCCAAGCCACCCTGTTCCAACGGCCGGCCAGGGACGCCAGGCCGAATGCAGGGCTATGCCGCGCACGCCTTGTGCTTGCCAAGCACGCGCTCGGTCGAGGCCAGGTACTTCGCCAGCAACGCCGCCGGCCGCACGGG
This sequence comes from Phenylobacterium sp., assembly GCF_030651185.1. GTDB lineage: Bacteria > Pseudomonadota > Alphaproteobacteria > Caulobacterales > Caulobacteraceae > Phenylobacterium. Next base: position 288,813 of record NZ_JAUSCJ010000029.1, on the reverse strand, counting down.
CCGCACGCTGAAGTTCCCGCCGCAGTTCGGACAGACCCCGCCCAGCCGGGTGTCCACACACTCCGCGCAGAAGGTGCATTCGAAGGTGCAGATGCGGGCGTCGGGACTGTCGGGCGCCAGGTCGCGGTCGCAGCATTCACAGTTGGGGCGAAGGGCGAGCATCGGAGCCTCCTGTAGCCAGGCGGTCAGGATGGCAGAGCGGCCGCCTGTGGGAAATGACAAGCTTCCCCCGTTTTCAGACCTATTCGCCGAATCCCGCCCCAGGCGCCACCGGCGACAGCCGCAGCAGGCGGGAGTCCGCGACGGCGGCGGTGCGGTGCTTGACGAACTCGCGGTAGTCGGGATCGCGGACCATGGCGATGAAGGCCTCGGAGCTCGGATACTCGGCGATGAAGGCCAGGTCCCAGGCTTCGTCCTGCGGCCCGGTCACCATCACCTGCGGCTTGCCGGCCCAGATCTGGCGGCCGCCCAGGCGCGCGAAGATCGGCGCGGTGGTGGCGCCATAGGCACGGTAGGCCTCCAGGCCGGTGAGCCCCCTGCCGTGGTCGGGGTGGTCTTGCGGATAGTCGGCCAGAGCTTTGACCCGCACCAGGTTGAGCATCTGGATCGGTTGGTCCTTCGGCAGGGCCTTGAAGAGGTCCCAGGCCTGGCGGTCGGGATCGATGTGCGCGGTCATGGCAGGTCTCCGACTCATTGACCCAAGGGCTTGAACTGACTACCTACGCGCCCGTTTACCCGGCGCATACGCTATGCCGGGCGGGCTGCGACGCCCACCCTTTTGCGACAAGATGATGGAGCCCCGGAACATGAGCGAGCTGCTGCCTGGCGTCACCGGAGTTCTCGTCCTCGCCGATGGGACCGTCATCCAGGGCATCGGGGTCGGCGCGGCCGGCGAGGCGGTGGGCGAGGTCTGTTTCAACACCGCCATGACCGGCTATCAGGAGATCCTGACCGACCCCTCCTACATGGCCCAGATCGTCGCCTTCACCTTCCCGCACATGGGCAATGTCGGGACCAATGTGGAAGATCTGGAGCAGATGTCGGGCGGCTCGGCGACGGCGGCCCGCGGCGCGATCTTCCGCGACGTGCCCACCCCGCCCGCCAACTGGCGCGCCGACAGCGACCTGGACGGCTGGATGAAGCGGCGCGGCGTCGTCGGCCTGGCCGGCATCGACACCCGGGCCCTCACCCTGGCCATCCGTGAAAAGGGCATGCCCAATGGCGTCATCGCCCACGCTCCGGACGGCAAGTTCGACCTCCCCGCCCTGAAGGCCAAGGCCCGCGAATGGGGCGGCATCGAGGGGCTGGACCTGGCCAAGGACGCCTCGTGCCTGCAGCCCTTCGTCTTTGAGGAAGGCCTCTATTCATGGCCCGAGGGCTACGCCAAGCCCGCGGCGACGCCCAAGTACGAGGTCGTGGTCATGGACTATGGCGTCAAACGCAACATCCTGCGCTCGCTGGTCTCCATCGGCGCCCGCGTCACCGTGGTGCCGGCCTCCACCTCCGCCGAGGAGGTCCTGGCCCGCAAGCCGGACGGCGTACTGCTCTCCAACGGCCCCGGCGACCCGGCGGCCACCGGCGTCTATGCCGTGCCGGAAATCCGCAAGCTGGTGGACAGCGGCACCCCCGTGTTCGGCATCTGCCTGGGCCACCAGATGATGGCCTTGGCCCTGGGCGCCCAGACCGTGAAGATGGACCAGGGCCACCATGGCGCGAACCATCCGGTAAAGGACCTCACCACCGGCAAGGTGGAGATCGTCTCCATGAACCACGGCTTCACCGTCGACCGCGACAGCCTGCCGGCACCGGTGAAGGAGAGCCACGTCTCGCTGTTCGACGGCACCAACGCCGGCCTGGAACTGGAAGGCCGCCCGGTGTTCTCGGTGCAGCACCACCCCGAGGCCTCGCCAGGCCCCACCGACAGCCTTTACCTGTTCGAGCGCTTCGCGGGCCTGATGGACAAGGCGAAGGTCTAGAATCGTAGGGCCGGCTCTCGCCGGCCCCGCTTCAAGTTACGGCATCAGGACCGTGTCGACGACGTGGATCACGCCGTTGGACTGCATGACGTTGGCGACGGTGACGTGAGACATGCCGCCCTTGGCGTCGGTGAGCATCACCATGTCGCCCTTGGCGGTGACGGTGAGATTTTCACCCTGCGCGGTCTTCAGCATGGCCTTGCCGCCGCCCGCCTTGATCTTTGCGGTGAGATCCATCGCCGTCAGACGGCCGGGGACCACGTGGTAGGTCAGGATATTGGTGAGGGCGGCCTTGCTCTCCGGCTTCACCAGGGTGTCCACGGTCCCGGCGGGCAGCTTGGCGAAGGCGGCGTTGGTGGGGGCGAAGACGGTGAAGGGGCCGGGACCCGACAGGGTTTCCACCAAGCCGGCGGCCTTCACGGCGGCCACCAGGGTGGTGTGATCCTTCGAATTGACGGCGTTCTCAACGATGTTCTTGGACGGATACATGGCGGCCCCGCCGACCATGACAGTCTTCTCGGCCATCTTGTGGCCCATCATTTGAGCAGATGCCATGTTGACGCCAGCAAAGGAGATGGCGACGCCGGTCGCAAGCGCGACAATATTGTTGATCTTCATGTTCCGGTCCCTTGAATTTCTGCTCACCACTGCTTGGCGACGACAGGAATACGGCTGGAAAACTTATCCAGACGCGGGAGAGGGAAATTAAATCTTCGCCAACTTGCCGATGGCCGCCACCGGGCCGGACGGTCCGTCCTTCTGCGACCCGCCCAGCGGTTCGACCGAGACGGCGATGGCCGCGCCCTCCTTGGCCATGGCCGAGAGGCCCTGCGGCATGGGCAGGGTCTTGGAGGTCCCGGGCTCGATCTGGCCGAGAGACCGGGGCTTGCCATCGGCCGGGATCAGCCACAGTTCGTGGACGTGAACCGGATCGGCCCCCGGCGCCACCAGCGAGGTGACGATCAGCTTCCCGCGCACCGGATCGTAGGCGGCGACGAACAGGTGCTGCCCGCCGCTGGTGTCGAGGCGCGCGTTCAGCAGTTGACCGGGAGTAGGCGGGGCGATGATCTCCGGCGGGCGGGTGGCGAGCACCACGACCGCGGCCATGCTGGCGGCGGCGAGGCCCATCCCGCCCATGGCCCAGCCGCGCCAGAACCTGACCCCACGGCCCTCATTGTCGTTGGCGGGCAGGCCGCGTTCGATCCGGGGCCACAGGCCGACCGGCGGCGCCACCGGCGCGATGGCGGTCAGCATCGGCGCCAGGCGCTCACGCCAGGCTTCAACGTGGGCGGCGAAGGCCGGCTCGCGGGCCATGCGCAGCTCGGCGGCGGCGCGTTCGCCGGCATTCAGCACGCCCAGGGCATGCTCGGCGGCGAAGGCCTCGTCCTCGGGCAGGTCGGGGGTCAGGGGCTCGCTCATGACTCAAGGCATCCCTTGAGCTTGGCCAGGCCCCGGCGGATCCAGCTCTTCACCGTGCCCAGGGGCGCGTCCATGCGCGCGGCCAGGGCCTCATAGGTCACGCCCTCGAAGAAGGCGGTGCGGATCACCTTTTCCGTGCGCTCGTCCAGCTCCGAAAGGCATTTGCCCAAGGCCTCGCCGTCCTGGGCGGCCTCCAGCAGGGCGTCGGCGCGGGGCTGGCCGTCGTCGATCTCCAGTTCCTCGACCTGCTCGGCATAGGCCAGCGGCCCACGGGCGCGGAGGCGGTCGATGGCGCGGTTGCGGGCGATGGTCGAAATCCACGTCATGACGCTGGCCCTGCCCGCCTCGAAGCGGTCGGCGCGACGCCAAATCGTGATGTAGACCTCTTGCAGCACGTCTTCGCTTTCATCTCTGTTGGAGAGGATACGAAGGCAGACGCCAAATAGCTTCGCGGAGGTGGCCTGGTAAAGTTGTCGCAGGGCCGCGCGGTCGCCCGCGGCGATCCTGGGCATCAACTCGGTCAGCGGATCGATCACGGCGGTGGCGGGCAAGTGAGGGGTCTTTTCCGGCGGAAGGCTGGCGGCGAAGCTGCCCCAAGCCGTGGGTCGGTGGCAAGGGCTATGGCCGCGGAGTTTAGCCCCTAGATCTTGCGCATCAGGAAGTAGTCGCCTTCCAGAGCCACGCCGGCCTCGCGGCGCAGCATGGTGGACCTGCGCTCGACGATCTCGAAACGGCCGGCGGCCAGGTCGGCGATGTAGCCGCGCCCATGGGCGTAGCGTCCATTGCCGCGGAGGGTGACACCGTCGCCTTCCGCGGCCTCGGTGGAGAAGATCAGCCAGCCGCCGGGCTTCAGGGTCTTCACAGCGCCGTCGAAGACGTCGCCCAGGGTCCCGACATAGGGGAAGGTGTCGCCGGCCACGATCATGTCCCACCACGCGCCGGGCTGACGCAGGGTGTCCACGAGATCGGCGCAGCGCAGTTCGTCATAGAGACCGCCTTCGCGGGCCTTGGCCAACATGCCGTCGGAGAGATCGACTCCGGTCAGACGCAGGGCATAGGGGCGCAGGACCGGACCGCAGAGGCCGGTGCCGCAGCCGATGTCGAGCACGTCCAGTGAGCCATCCGCCGCGATCGAAGCGGCCATCAGGTTGCGGATCTCCTCCGGCCCCCGATAGCCCAGGCGGCCCACCAGCCTCTCGTCGAACTGTTCGGCCATGCCGTCGAAATGCTGGGCCACGAAGGCCGCTGGCTGACGCTCCACCGGACGGCCCATGGCGGCGTCAGCCATGTGACGCGCCTCCAGGTTGCCGGGTCGCAGGGCGGCCCAGGTCTGGCCTATCAGGGCGGCAGGCCCCTTGTGCCCCGCCCAGTCCAGGCAAAGCAGCGCGGTCTTGAAGAGGGTGTCGGTCTCGGCCGCGCCGGTCAGTTCCCGGCTAATGGTGGTGACCCGGGTCATGTCGCCGTCGAGGCCAGCCACCACAAAGCGGCAAAGGCGCGCCATCTCGACGATCTCGTCGGCGTCGGCCTCCAGAGCCATGGCGGCGTCGAAGTTGCGTTGCGCCTCGTGGAAAGCGCCCGACTTGAACAGGGCCACACCGAGGTTGGCGCGCAGGGCGCCGTTCTCGCCGGCGATCTCGATGGTGCGCGAGAATGCCGCCGATGCGCCGACGAAGTCGTCGCGTCCGGCCAGGACCATGGCGCGAATCTGCCAGGCGTCCCCATTGTCCGGATCATGGGCGATGGCCCCGTCGCAGGCGCTCTCGGCCTCCTCCGGACGGCCCAGTTGCAGGAGTGAGGCGGCAAGGCTGACCCAGGCCGAGACCTGGCTGGCGTCGATATCCAGCGATTTGCGCAGGGCGATAGCGGCCTGCTCATGGTCTCCCAGCCCGCCCAGGGCCAAGGCCAGGTTGTTCCAGACCAGGGCCTGGCGGGGCGCGGCGTCGGCCACTGCCCGGAAGGCTTCGACGGCCGCCTGGAAATCGCCCCTCGCCTGCCGTTCCAGGCCATAGCGTGTCAGGGCGACGAGGGACGTCGGCGCTCCGCTGCCGCCATCCCCCTTGAGGGACGCGGCGTCTGCCGGCGGAAGCCCGAGCGCGCGTGCGAAAGCGGACATGACAAAATTCCAGCCTGAGTTTGTGGAATCGTAGGCTGGGGCTTGGCTATGAAATCATGGTTAACGCGCGCCTCAGACTCCTCAGGGCGCCTTGCGGACCATATTGACCTGGCCCGGCGCGGTCTGGTCGATCACCAGCAGCTTGGCGCCCTGGCCACCCTGGGGCTCGGCCTTGTGCCACTGGTCCAGGGCTTCGACCGAGAAGTCGCCCGCCTTCAGAATCGTCACCGTTCCGGTGTCGAGATTGGTCACCTTGAGCGCGCCTTCCATGATGTAGGCGTAACGTGGGAACGGGTGCTTGTGGGGCGCGATGAGGCCCTCGCCAGGAACGCTGGTCTCGGTGACGGTGACCTGCACCGGACCCTGGGGCAGCAGGATCGGCTGGCCCGACATGGTGGTGTTGATCTGGGCGACGGGCTTGGCGACCGAACCCGGAGGCGCCTGGGCGGCGGCCGGCGCCGCGGCGAAAGCGAGCGCGGCGGCCAGGGGAAGGAACTTCATGTGCAGATGGCTCCGGTTGGTTCGGCGCGGACGCGCGTTGTTCTCTTTATCAGTCCCTAGACAGCAACGGCCCGACATCTTGCTTTCGGAGCCCATTTCGGCCAGGATATCGGGGTCAAACTCGTAGGTTCGGCTGACTTTCCACGCGTCTCACGGCGCACCGGACCTGCCTCCCGATCCCCCCGAATTTTGATCCTCCCTCCGAGCGCTTCGGGTGGGGGAATATCTATCCAAGGACGAAATATCTCTATGTCTACCGGCACCGTGAAGTGGTTCAACGGCACCAAGGGTTATGGCTTCATTCAACCCGATGATGGCGGCGCGGACGTGTTCGTCCACATCTCCGCCGTTGAGCGCGCCGGCCTGCGTTCATTGGACGAAGGCCAGAAGGTCACCTTCGAGCTCGAGCGCGACAAGCGCAGCGGCAAGATGTCTGCGGGCAACCTGCAGGTCTAGTTTCGCCGCGGGCCTTGAGGCCCCGACGGAAACCCAAGGATGGGCCGGCGCTCACGCGCCGGCCCATTTCTTTGGGCGCTCAAACCCCATGCACGCACCCGATTTTGGCTGTCGAGTTTGCCGAAATGACAAAGATCGCCGACCGGCGGCCCAGCCGAGGGCTGGCGTCGCGGCCCCACCGTCGAGCCGGTGGACGATCCCAAAAAGCTCGGCCCCATCGTCAAGGAGATGGTGGCCAAGGCGCGCAAGAACGCCGGCATGAACGGCGAAGATCTGGACTGACCTCGAGTCGGCCCGGCCACGCGGCCCGAGGCGCCCCTGTGGCGCCTGCCCGCTTGCGCCGGGTCGACTCCCTCTCTAAACGGGCGCCTTAACCTACAGATTGAACGGGAACGGCGCGCGGCAACGCGCTGCCGCCCTTACGCGCGGACGCAACGATGCCCAAACGCACAGACATTTCCTCGATCCTGATCATCGGCGCCGGCCCCATCATCATCGGTCAGGCCTGCGAGTTCGACTACTCCGGGGTCCAGGCCTGCAAGGCCCTGCGCGCCGAGGGCTACCGCATCGTGCTGGTCAATTCGAACCCGGCCACGATCATGACCGACCCCGATGTGGCCGACGCCACCTATATCGAGCCGATCACCCCGGAGATGGTCGAGAAGATCATCGCCAAGGAACGCCCCGACGCCCTGCTGCCGACCATGGGCGGCCAGACCGCGCTGAACACGGCGCTGGCCCTCGAAGCCTCGGGCGTGCTGGCCAAGTACGGCGTGGAGATGATCGGGGCCAAGGCCGACGTCATCGACAAGGCCGAGGACCGCCAGAAATTCCGCGACGCCATGGACAAGCTGGGCCTTGAGAGCCCCAAGTCCAAGGCCGCCCATACGATGGACGAGGCCCTGGAGGGCCTGGAGTTCGTCGGCCTGCCGGCCATCATCCGGCCGTCCTTCACCCTCGCCGGCACCGGCGGCGGCATCGCCTACAATGTCGAGGAGTTCCGCGAGATCGTGGAGCGCGGCCTCGACCTCTCCCCCACCACCGAGGTGCTGATCGAGGAGAGCGTGCTCGGCTGGAAAGAGTACGAGATGGAGGTCGTCCGCGATAAGGCCGACAACTGCATCATCGTCTGCTCCATCGAAAACATCGACCCGATGGGCGTGCATACCGGCGACAGCATCACCGTCGCCCCGGCCCTGACGCTGACCGACAAGGAATACCAGATCATGCGCGCGGCCTCGATCGCCGTGCTGCGCGAGATCGGCGTGGAGACCGGCGGCTCCAACGTGCAGTTCGCGGTCAATCCCGCCGACGGCCGGATGGTGGTGATCGAGATGAACCCGCGGGTGTCGCGGTCCTCGGCCCTGGCGTCTAAGGCCACCGGCTTCCCCATCGCCAAGGTCGCCGCCCGCCTGGCCGTGGGCTACACCCTCGACGAGTTGATGAACGACATCACCGGGGCCACGCCGGCCTCCTTCGAGCCCAGCATCGACTATGTCGTCACCAAGATCCCCCGTTTCGCCTTCGAGAAGTATCCGGGCTCCGAACCCCATCTGACCACCGCCATGAAGTCGGTGGGCGAGGTCATGGCCATCGGCCGCACCTTCGCCGAGAGCCTGCAGAAGGCTCTGCGCGGCCTGGAGACCGGCCTGACCGGCCTGGACGAGATCGACATCGAGGGTTCGGAAGATCCTGACACCGGCCGCGCCGCGGTGCTGCGCGCCCTGGCCATGCCCACCCCGGATCGCCTGCGCGTCATCGCCCAGGCTTTCCGCCACGGCCTGACCGTGGAGGAAATCCACGGCGCCTGCTCGTATGAGCCCTGGTTCCTGCGTCAGTTGGAGACCCTGGTCCGCACCGAGGGTCATATCCGAGCCGCCGGCCTGCCGGTCACCGCCCAGGGCTTCCGCGCCCTGAAGGCGCAGGGCTTTTCCGACGCCCGCCTGGCCAAACTCACCAACACGCCGGAAGCCAAAGTCCGCAGCCTGCGCCAGGACCTGGCCGTGCGCCCCGTCTACAAGCGCATCGACAGCTGCGCCGGCGAGTTCCGCGCCGCCACGCCCTATATGTACTCCACCTACGAGACCGGTTCGCTGGGCCAGGAACCGCAGTGCGAGAGCGAGCCCACGGGCGCCCGCAAGGCCATCATCCTCGGCGGCGGCCCCAACCGTATCGGCCAGGGCATCGAGTTCGACTACTGCTGCTGCCACGCGGCCTTCGCGCTCGCTGACCTGGGCATCGAGTCGATCATGGTCAACTGCAACCCCGAGACGGTCTCCACCGACTACGATACCTCCGACCGGCTGTACTTCGAACCGCTGACCGCCGAGGACGTTCTGGAGCTGATCGCCGTCGAGCAGCGCAATGGGACCCTGCTGGGGGTCATCGTCCAGTTCGGCGGCCAGACCCCGCTGAAGCTGGCCCAGGCCCTGGAAGACGCCGGGATTCCGATCCTGGGCACCAGCCCTGACGCCATCGACCTGGCCGAGGACCGCGAGCGCTTCCAGCAACTGCTGCACAAGCTCGAGATCGCCCAACCGATCAACGCCATCGCCCGCACCGCCGAGGAGGCCTTCGCCGGCGCTCACTCGGTGGGCTACCCCATCGTGATCCGCCCCTCCTACGTGCTGGGCGGCCGGGCCATGGAGATCATCCGCGATGATGAGCAGCTGGACCGCTACATCCGCACCGCGGTGCAGGTAAGCGGCGACAGCCCGGTCCTGATCGATCAGTACCTCAGCCGCGCCACCGAGGTGGACGTCGACGCCATCTGCGACGGCAAGGACGTGTTCGTGGCGGGCGTCATGGAGCACATCGAGGAGGCCGGGGTTCACTCTGGCGACTCAGCCTGCTCCCTCCCCCCCTTCTCGCTGAAGCCGGAGACCATCGCCGAGCTCAAGGCCCAGACCGTGCGCATGGCGCTGGCCCTCAACGTCAAGGGGCTGATGAACGTGCAGTTCGCCATCGAGGAGCCGCACTCCGAAAACCCGCGGATCTTCGTCCTGGAAGTGAACCCGCGCGCCAGCCGCACGGTGCCGTTCGTGGCCAAGACCATCGGCAAGCCGCTGGCCGCCATCGCCGCCAAGGTGATGGCCGGCGAACCCCTATCGTCCTTCGACACCAGCGAGCCGCCCTACGACCACATCGCCGTCAAGGAAGCCGTCTTCCCCTTCGCCCGCTTCGCCGGGGTCGACACCATCCTGGGCCCCGAGATGCGCTCCACAGGCGAGGTCATGGGCCTGGACTGGCGGCGTGAGGGCGAGGGCCTGGCCCCGGCCTTCGCCCGCGCCTTCGCCAAGGCGCAGCTGGGCGGCGGCGTCACCCTGCCCAAGACCGGCTGCGTGTTCGTTTCCGTCCGCGAGGCCGACAAGCCCTGGATCGTCGAGCCGATCCGCCTGCTGCTGGGCCAGGGCTTCCGGGTCCTCGCCACCGGCGGCACGGCGGCCTATCTGGCCGGCGAAGGCCTGGCCGTGGAGCATGTGAAGAAGGTGCTGGAGGGCCGTCCGCACATCGTCGACGCCATGAAGAACGGCGAGGTCCAGCTGGTCTTCAACACCACCGAGGGCAAGCAGTCGGTCGCCGACAGCTTCGAGCTGCGCCGCACCGCCTTGATGATGAAGACCCCCTACTTCACCACCGCCGCCGGCGCCCTTGCCGCCGCCCAGGCCATCGCCGAAACCGCCAAGGCGCCGCTCGAAGTCCGGCCGCTGCAAAGCTACGCCTGATTTATTGACCGAACCGCGTTTTGGGATCACCCTCCAGTTGTCGCCTTGCTGATGCAGGCGCAAGTGGGCGTGTCTCCGGCGGCCCCTGAAGACTGACCGGACTAGCCCTGTAGGGCGCCTGTCGCAGCCTGGCGTGGGGACTTGTTCCCCCAACAGAACGCGAGGGAAACGCCATGTCAGAAGAGCTCAAGACCGGCGAAACGGCTGTCCGTCATCACAAGAACCGGCACCTCTACGAACGCTTCGAAGGGCTGCTCGGCGTCCTGATGGTGGCCGCCATCGTGGTGCTGGCCATCGGCCTGATCTACGGCGTCGTCACCACCGGTGACTCGACGCCCGCCTGGATGCGCTGAGGCCTCGGCCCGGCTTGGCCTGACGCTTCACCGCGTCGGCGCCAGCGCCGGGCCGTCCTAGACCCGCCCCGACCTTCCCCGCCTCGACGAGTCCGCGGCGGTGCAGGAGATCATTGTGCGCAGGCCCGCGCGCGAATGACGCTGCGTGATGCTGGGCAAGGCGCCGAGCGTACGGTAGGCGTCTTGCAACACGGGACAGAGAGCCACGGGGAAACGACATGGCGGGACGGGTTCAAGGCAAGGTGGCTCTGGTCACTGGCGGCTCGAGCGGTATCGGGCGCGCCTGCGCCGAGCGGTTGGCCGAGGAAGGCGCGATCGTCGTCCTGACTGACCTGCAGGATGAGAAGGGCCAGGCCCTGGCCGCCGAGATCGTCGGCAAGGGCGGCAAGGCCCAGTACCGACATCAGGACGTCACCTCCGAGCAGGAATGGATCGACGTCGTGGCCGCCATCAAGGCCGATCATGGCCGCCTGGACATCCTGGTGAACAATGCGGGCATCGGCATCTCCGGCTCGGTGCTGGACATGGCGCTCAGCGACTTCCAACGGCAGGTGGCGATCAATCTCGACGGCGTCTTCCTGGGCGTAAAGCACGCCATCCCGCTGATGCGCGTCAGCGGCGATGGCGGCTCGATCATCAACATGTCATCCGTGGCGGGCCTGAAGGGTTCGGCGATCCTGGCCGGCTACTGCGCCACCAAGGGCGGGGTGCGACTGTTCACCAAGGCCGTGGCCCTGGAGTGCGGGAACGCCAAGGACGGCATCCGCGTCAACTCGGTCCATCCCGGCATCATCGAGACCCCGATCTGGGACGACATCATCGGCACCGGCGAACCCGGAGACAACGCCCGTCCGCCCCGGCCCCAGGTGCTGGACGCCATGAGCGCCGACGCCGTTCCGCTGGGCGGGAAGGGCTATCCCCTGGACATCGCCAACGGCGTGCTGTGGCTGGCGTCGGAGGAGAGCCGTTATGTCACCGGCGCCGAATTGGTCATCGACGGCGGCCTCTCGGTGAAGTAACCGGCGGCCCATGACCGCCACCCTGCACGTGATCTTCGGCCCCTCGGGCGCCGGCAAGTCGACCTACGCCAAGCAGCTTGCCCGCAGCGAGCCCGCCGTCCACTTCGCGATCGACGAGTGGATGGCGCGGCTGTTCGCCGCCGACATGCCCGAGCCGCTGGAGTTTGAATGGATGATGGCCCGGGTTGAGCGCTGCGAGGCGCAGATCTGGTCCGTCGCCGCCTCCACCATGGCCGCGGGGACCTCGGTGGTCCTGGACCTGGGCCTGATGCGTAAGACCGACCGCGCCCGGGTGGCCGAGATCGCCGAGGCCTGCGAACTGCCGCTGCAGTTCCACTTCGTCACCGCCAGCCCGGATGTGCGCCGGGCGCGGGTCCTGGAACGCAACGAGGTGCGGGGCGAGACCTTCTCGATCGACGTCAGCCCCGACATGTTCGACTTCATCGAAGGCGTCTTCGAGGCCCCCGACGCAGACGAACTGAAGGGCGCCATCATCTCCGAAAGTTAGCCCGCGGAGAACAGGTGGGGCGGCCAGGTTGCGTCGGCGGCCCGGTGGTAGGCCTCGCGATGGGTGAGGCGGGCGTTGTAGTCCATCAGCACCGGATGCTCCGGGAGTTCCTTACGGTAGAGCGCCGTGGAGATCACCGAGCCCAGCATGACGTCGGCCGCCGAAAACCGGTCGCCGAGCAGGTATTTGTGGCCCTGCAGGCTCTTGGTGAGCACGCCGATCACCTCGTCATAGTCGCCGAACCCGGTCTCACGGCCTGGCAGGTCAATTTTCTTGCCGTGCAGCACCAGCAGCGGCTCCAGCACCGCCGTCGAGTAGACCATCCATTTCAGATAGGCCCCACGCTCGGTCTCATCGATCTTCGGGGCCAGTGAGCCGTAGCCGTAGCGGTCAGCCAGATAGAGGCAGATGGCGGGATTCTCGCTCACCAACACCTTGCCATCGGTGATCGTCGGCACCTTCCCTGACGGGTTCAGTTTCAGATAGTCCGGCTTCTTCTGGTCGCCCTTGGAGATGTCCACCGTCTGGACATCGAAGGGCACGCCCAGTTCCTCCAGCAGCCAATAGGCGGTGAAGGCCCGGCTGGCAGGGGAATGGTAGAGCGTGATGCCCCACTTGGCGGCCATGCTGTCGTCTCTCTCGCTGCAACGGCAATCTAGGCGCCCGGCCAGCGCGGCGCCACCGGCGGCCGACGGAACGGTCTCCCCGGCAAGGTGTTCGGGACCCATCTGCGGCCCCGGCCGCGCCACGCGATGTCATTGCTGCATTGCACCCCTTGAGTTTTCACAGCCTGGCTTCTATCCTCTATCCCCCCGGTCGCCTGCGCCCGCGGCCGGAATACCAACCCAAGGGCGAACCCGAGTCACCTATCTGCCATGGAAAAAGTCCCAATGACCGCCGAGGGCTATCACGCCCTCGACGAAGACCTGAAGCGTTTGAAAACCCTGGAGCGACCAGCAGTGATCGCGGCCATTTCGGAAGCTCGCGAGCACGGCGATCTCTCGGAAAACGCCGAGTACCACGCTGCGAAGGAGCGCCAAGGCTGGATCGAAGGCCAGATCGCCGACATCGAAGATCGGATGGCCCGCGCACAGGTCATCGATGTGTCCAAACTTTCCGGTAGTCAGGTAAAGTTCGGCGCCACGGTCTCCGTCGTCGACGAGGACACCGAGGACAAGGCCCGCTACCAGATCGTTGGCGAGCACGAAGCCGACGTGAAGCAGGGCAAGATCTCCATCGCCTCTCCGATCGCGCGCGCGATGATCGGCAAGGAGATGGGCGACGTCGTCGAGGTCCCCACTCCCGGCGGCACCAAGGCCTACGAGATCCTCAAGGTCGAGTGGGTCTAGCTAGCTCTTAGCCGAGACACGCAAGGTCGTTATGGTAGTCGGCGAGAGTCGGCTCCCTGACTCACGCCCGCAGACGGAAACCGCAGCTTGGCGAAATCCCCCGACCAGCCGCCGCTCGTGATCTGGGCCGTTTCCGACGGGCGCGCCGGCATGGAGAGCCAGGTCGTGGGCCTGGCCAAGGCCATCGCGGCCAAGCGTAAGGCGGAGGTGGTGGTCAAGCGTGTCGCCTGGCGGGGCCGTATCGGCCGGCTGCCATGGTGGCTGAACCCCTTTCCGCTCAAGGCGCTTAGGCCTGATACCGGTATCGCCCCGCCCTGGCCCGACATCTGGCTGGCCGCGGGCCGCGCCACCCTGCCGCTCTCCATCCGCCTGAAGGCCTGGACCAAGAACGCCACCTTCGTGGTCCAGACCCAGGATCCGCGCATGCCCACCAGCCTGTTTGATCTGGTGATCCCGCCCAAGCATGACCGGCTGCAGGGCGACAACGTGTTTGCGATCACCGGCTCCCCCAACGGCGTCAACGCCAAGCGGCTGAAGGCTGAGCTGGCGCGCTTCAAGAAGCAGATCGACACCCTGCCCCACCCGCGGGTCGCCGTGGTGATCGGCGGCAAGTCCAAGGCCCACAACCTGTCTGTGGAAAGGGCCGCCGCGCTTGCCCACGAGATCGAACTGCCCATCGCCCAGGAGGGCGGCTCGGTGATGGTCAGTTTCTCGCGCCGCACGCCCGAGCCCGCCCGCGCCCTGCTGACCGCGCGCCTGCGGCACATGCCGGGCATCATCTGGGATGGCGAAGGCGACAATCCCTACTTCGCCTTCCTGGCGGCGGCCGACTACATCCTGGTGACCGAGGACTCCACCAACATGGCCACCGATGCGGCCAGCACTGGCAAGCCGGTCTTCATCCTGAAGATGGATGGGGACAGCCTGAAGTTCCGCCTGTTCCATGAGGACCTGGAGCGTCTAGGCGCCGCCCGGCCCTTCGGCGGGGCCTTCCACAAATGGAAATACCCGCCGCTGGCGGAAACGGATCGCGCCGCCGCCGAGGTGCTGCGCCGCTACGATGAACGGACCGCGTCATGAGCGTCGTCATCCGCCCCGCCACCGCCGGCGATCTGGCCACCATACTGGCATTCGACCCCGTCGCCCGACGGGAGGAGCGCCGCCACGATTATATGAGCAAGGCCATCGCCGGCGACCGGGGCATGGACGTCCGCGTCCTGGTGCTGGACGACGAGATCGCCGGCCACGCGGTGATGGCGGAGTTCTTCGGCCATCCCTTCCTCGAGCGGATCTGCACCGGCGAGCGCTTCCTGCGACGGGGCGTGGCCGGCGCCCTGATGGCCAATATCGAAGGCCAGTTCGAGGGCGACCGCATGTTCGTCTCCTGCAACGAGTCCAATCAGGCCATGCGCACCCTGCTGGTGTCACGCGGCTACAAGGTCTCGGGCATGGTGGAGAACCTCGATCCTGGCGATCCGGAGCTGTTCTTCGTGATCTTCCGCGACGCCCTGGACGTCGCCATCGAGGCCGCAAGCTGAGCGCCGCCCACGATCCCAAGAACAAGCGGCGCAGGGCCCCAAGCGATGGCGGCCTCATCCAAACGGGAGACAAGTAGTCGCACCTTCGAAAACTATGACCGGTTGACTTGGGCTGCGAACAATTTTTGATAAGAAGCAGTTGCGCTGGCTGGCAGGGAGCCGCGTCGCACTCGAATACGACGCGCCCGCTGCACGAAGGGGTCGAGATGCATATCCTTGTGATCGATGACGACCCGCTTATTCGGATGATGGTGACGGCCGTCCTGACCACCGACACCCAGAAGGTCACCAGCGTGGAGAACGGTATGGACGGGCTGGTCTGCGCCGCGTCACCTCCGCCCGATCTGGTTCTCCTCGACGTCTCGATGCCGGACGTGTCGGGCTTTGATCTCCTCCCCCGCCTGCGGAAGTCCCGGGGCTGGGAGCGCACGCCGATCCTGATGCTTACCGCGGAAAACGAGATTGAGAACATCGTCCGGGCGCGGCGTGAGGGCGCCCGCGGTTACATCTGCAAGCCGGTTCAACCGGAGACGCTGATGGCGATGGTGAACGACATCCTGCACCAGCCCGATATCGTCTGGCTCGACGACTACACGCGCCTCAGGCGCCCAGCCTAGGTCTCGGAGGCCATCTTCCATGAAGGGCTTGGGCGGAAAACGGCCCGCGTGGAGCAGGGTCCGGAATGCGGTCACCTGGCGCCGGAGAGCCGGGACATGAGTTCCGGTTTGCGGCTTCTGTATGTCGACGACGACGATCTGGTGCGTGATCTGGTGCGCCTATCCTTGAACCGGGATCCCTATCTTCAGAGCCAGATAGTGAACTCAGGCGAGCAGGCGCTGGCGTGTCTGGAGACGTTCGCGCCGGATGTCGTTCTGCTTGACGTCAGCATGCCCGAGATGGACGGATCCGAAGTGCTCAGACGACTGCGCCTGGTTCCCGGGCACAGCCACACACCGGTGATCTTCATGACGGCTCGCGCCTTGGCCGACGAACGCCAACGCTTGATGGCCCTGGGCGCGGTGGGGGTGATCATAAAACCGTTTGATCCGATCTCCCTGGCCGGCGACATCCGCGCAATGGTGGGAACGTCACCCGGTGGATGACGCCCTGGCGGAGGTCCGTCTGCAGTTCCGGCAACGTTGCAGCGGCGATCTGCTGACCCTCCGCGCGGCCATGCGACAGCCGCAAGCGCTTACAGCCGCGTCGTTCCAAACCATGGTTCACCGGATGGCCGGCATCGCGGGCAGTCTTGGATTCACGCCGCTGGGCGCGGCGGCGGCGGCGGTGGATCGGGCCTGTTCTCGGCGCGCGAGCATCGACCCGGCGGGGCTTCGAAGACTCGAGATCGCGCTTTCAGAGGTCGCTGACCCGCTCTGCGATCCCGCTGCGCAGTAGAGCCACCTTTCCTCCGCCCAGCTTTCGGCCTTCCATGCAGGCGATATGATTCCCGCCCGTCCTCGCATCCTGTTCGTCGCCAACGCCGGCCCCGAGGTCGGCGGTGGTCACGTGATGCGCTGCATCACCCTGGCCCGCGCCCTGGGCGAGCGAGGCGCCGACTGCGCCTTCGCCTGCACGCCGGAGGTGGCGGCCCTGCTGGACGTCTTCGGCCCGGAGATCGTGCGCGAGGAGGCCACGGGCCTCGATCCCGACCACATCGCCGACGCCCTGACCGGGGTGCGGTTCGACGCCGTCGTCTTCGACCACTACGGCCTGGCCCGCGAGCATCACGAGGCCCTGGCCAAGGGCCGCACCACCCTGGTGATCGACGACCTGGCCGACCGGCCCCTGGCCGCCAACCTGGTGCTGGACTCCGGCCCCGGCCGCCAACCTAGCGACTACGCCCTGCTCACCGAGGCTCAGCTGCTGCTGGGGCCGGAGTTCGCCCCGGTCCGCCCGGAGTTCGCTCACCTGCGCAATGCCGCCCTTTCGCGCCGCACCGGCGACGTGCGGCGCGTGCTGGTGACCCTGGGCCTTACCGACGTCGGCGGCATCACCGCCCGGGTCGTGGAGCGTCTGCGGCTGCGGCTGGGCGGCGTGGCCCTTGACGTCGTGCTGGGCGCCGGCGCCCCCAGCCTGCCGGGCCTCACCAAGATCGCCAGCCGCGACCCGCGCATGACCCTCCATGTCGATAGCCAGGACATGGCCAACCTGATCCTGAACGCCGACATCGCCGTCGGGGCCGCAGGGTCAAGCATCTGGGAGCGCTGCGTCCTGGGCCTGCCGTCGGCACTACTGGTCCTTGCCCCCAACCAGCATGGAGCGGCGGCCGCCCTGTCCGAGCGCGAGGCCGCCCTGGTGATCGACGCCAGCCCGGACAACCTGGACGCCAGGCTGGACCGGGCTATCGTTCGCCTGCTGACCGACGCCGGCCTCCGAGCCCGGCTGTCGGCGGCCAGCGCCAACCTCTGCGACGGTCTGGGCGCCGGCCGCGCCGCGGAAGCCTTCCTGAAGCTCATCGCGACCCGTGACAGCCTGCCTCATCTGCAAAGGCCGCCGCCTTAACGGTCCTTTCGCACCCGAGAGCTTAGCCTTGGCGAAACGGGGAGAGCGCCGAACGCGCTCAGTAAAGACAGTCGCATGCGACAGCTTGACGTAATCCGGGGCTCGAAGGCTCCGACGGTCCGCATCATCGGTGGCGGACTCACGGGAATCCTGGCGGCTTTCGAGGCTCACCGCCTCGGCTGCCGCGACATCGAACTTCACGAGCGCTTCGACCAGCTGGGCGGGACCGCTTGGCCGCGCCGGGACCACGGCCTGGAACTCCGCGCCGACCGCCGCTATTTCGGGCCGCAGGGAGATCCGACCCGGACCCTGCTGGAAAGCAACGGCCTGGTCTTCGACGATTTCGAGAACCGCTACGGCTCGGTCAGCCCCGCCCCTGGCGGCGACCTGGCCTTCACCCACGACTTCGAGGGCCCGGCCCTGCGCACCCGCAAGCTGGATCTCGCCCCCGTCACCGGCGACAGCCTGGCCGACAGGATCCGCGCCTATCCCCATGATATCGCCGCGCATCTGACTCGCTATTGCCAGTGGGCCCTTGGCTCCTGGCTGGACGAAGTGGACGCGGGCGCCGCCATCCCGCTGGGCATCAAGCGGGTCCACGCCACGCAGATCGACACCTGCGACCTGGCCCGCGCAAAGAAGGCCGACCCGGTCTATGACGCCCTCTACGGGATTCCCCGCGCCCTGTGGGGCCGGTTGCAGAACCAGACGGCCAGCCTGCCGGCCGACGGCTTCCAGACCTTCTTCATGCGCTGCCAGAGCGCCCTGGAGCGGCGAGGCGTCACCATCCAGACCGCCTCCTTCCTGTCGCCCCAGGCGGCGTTCAACGCCCAGGAGGCCGGCGACATCGTGGTCTGGGCCGCGGACCCCGCGCCGCTGTTCGCGCCGCTGGGCCTGGAGCCGCCCAAGCGCCTGGCCAAGAGCCTGACCAGCTACATCTTCAAGGCCCGCTATGCGGGCCCCCTGCCCTTCCACGTGCGCAACTTCACCGCCGAGGGCTCGGTGTTCCGGGTCCACCTCTATGAGTGCCGCGGCCAGGCCCTGCTGAGCGCCGAGTGCGTGTCGGAGATCTCCGACAGCGAACTGCGCCGGGAGATCCACAAGCTGATGGGCGGCTTCGGCGGCGCGTCGCTGCACCTGGACGAGACGGTCTCCATCCAGGTCGAGCCGCGCTGGGCGCAGCACTCCCTGGACGCCGCCCGCAAGCGCTCGGGCCTGCACACGGCGCTGGCCAAGCACCAGGGGGCCAACTTCATCGCCGGCGCCTGGGAGGCCCAGACCCAGGGCGCCTCGCTGTCGGAGATCTCCAGGTCGCTGACCCAGGCCCTGGGGATCGCGCAGGCTGAGGCCATCGCCGCCTAGGTTTGGGCGCCGGGTGAAGTTGTTCTCCCGCCGGGGGATTTAGATATATCTAATCTAGCATGTCCCAGGCCAGGGGCTCGCCTCGACTCAGGTCGCGGGCCGCAGGTTTGCCCAGGACCTTGGCAAGTTCTGCCGGCGGCAGGCCATTTCCGGGCCGGATCGAACGGACATTGGCCCGGGTCAGGACCTCGCCGGCCTTCACGTCGGCGCTGATGTAGAGCGAGCGGCGGAACTGACGGTTGGCCGTCTCCGAACCCAGCAGGTCGTAGTGGGCGCGGCCAAGCGCCGTCCAGGCGTCCTTGCAGTCGCGGACCAGGGCCGTGAACTCCGCGGGTTCCAGGCTGAAGGCCGCGTCGGGGCCGCCGTCGGAGCGGGCCAGGGTGAAGTGCTTCTCGATCACGCAGGCGCCCAACGCGATGGCCGCCACCGAGGCCGCCGTCCCGTGGGTGTGGTCGGAGAGCCCGATGGGACTGGCGAACCGGGTCGCCATGTCGGCCACGGTGCGGACATTGGCGTCCTCCAGGGCGGCGGGGTAGCTGGAGACGCAGTGGAGCATCACCACGCCGGGGGCTCCGGCGGAGAGCGCGGTGTCGCGGGCGGCGGTCATCTCGGTCAGATTGGCCATGCCGGTGGAGATGATCAGCGGTTTGCCCTTGGCCGCCGCATAGGCGATCAGCGGCAGGTCCACGGCCTCGAAGGAGGCGATCTTGAAGGCCGGGGCGCCCAGGCCGTCCAGCAGGTCCACCGCACTCTCGTCGAAGGGACTGGAGAACAGGGTCACGCCCCGCTTGGCCGCCCGCTCGAACAGGGCGGCGTGCCATTCATAGGGGGTCTGGGCTTCCTGGTAGAGCTCGTACAGGCTGCGCCCATCCCACAGCCCGCCGTGGATTTTGAACTCCGGCCGGTCGACATCCATGGTGATGGTGTCGGCGGTATAGGTCTGGATCTTGATGGCGTCGGCGCCGGTGTCGCCCGCCGCGTCGATCATGGCCAGCGCCCGCTCCAGGCTGCCGTTGTGGTTCCCCGACAGCTCGCAGATCACGTAGGGCTCGTAGCCCGCCCCGATCCGGCGGCCGGCGATTTCGATGTGGGGGGCGTCAGACATGAAGCGACCAGGCAGGGTGAACGCCGAACCCTAGCCCGGCGCCCTGAAGCAGGCGTTAACCAAATGCGCGCGCCCTAAATCGGCTTGGCGCCCGGGACCGCGAGATCCGAGCCGTCGATGCCGCCCTCGGTCTCCACCACCACCGCGCCCAGGGCCGCGGCGTCGGCCAGCTTGGCGAGGTTGGCTTCGTGGCCGGCGCGGTCGAGGCGGTAGAACATGATGGCGCTGATGGCCATCAGGGCGAACAGCGCCGTGGCCGGCAGGTACAGCAGGGCCAGGTTGGTCATGATCGAGGGATCGAGGCTCTCGGGCTTGGCCTTGTCGGGCATGCCGACCCACAGCAGCAGGAAGCCCGGGATGATGCTGGCCACGGACCCGGCCACCTTCTGCAGGACATTGTCGGCCGAGAGCAGCAGCCCCTCCGACCGGCGGCCGGTAGCGAGCTGAGACTCCTCCACCACGTCGGCGATCATCGAGGCCGTCAGGATCGCCGCGGCCGTCGCGAAGGCGCCATAGAGAGTGCGGTCCAGCAGCAGGATGGCGGTCAGGCCGCTGGAGCCGTTCATGTCCTGCGGGATGATCCCCAGCAGGCGCAGGCTGATGGGGGTCAGCGACGTGACCAGGGCCAGCCCCATCAGGATCGCGCAGGCCCGCTTCTTGCCGTAGATGCGCGACACCAGGGGCGCCAGGATGAGCGCCAGCAGGCTGCCCAGCATGGTCCCGGCGACGATGAAGGCCAAGTTCGCCGACCCCATGCCCCAGAAGTAGGTCTGGAAATAGATGTTCAGGCCGTTGCTGAGTCCGGCGCCGACGCCGACGAACAGGGCCGAGAGGGAGACCACCAGGAAGTTGCGGTTGGACATGGTGACCAGCATCTCCTTCACCACGGCCAGGGCGCTGACGCTGCGCGCGGCCGGCTTGTGCAGGAAGGGGATGAACCTCTGGGTCGCCAGGCAGGCCACCAGGATCGAGAAGATCATCAGGCCGCCCACCACCAGGGCGTAGGGGCCGTAGCCGTCCGGATTGAGCTGGCCGCGGATCTTCTCGCCGTTGGGACCGACCGTGTCCTTGAGGAACACGATCCAGCCCATGACGGCCGCGGCGCTGCTGGCGAAGATGGCGAAGAAGTAGCGGAAGGTGAGCAGCTGGGTGCGGTCGTGATAGGCGGGCGCCAGCTCGGGCGTCAGGGCCGTGGCGGGCACTTCATAGAGGCTGATGGTCGCCTTGGCGGCGATGACCATGATGATCATGTAGGCGGTGATCGCGCCGTCGGACCAGCCCTGGGGCGGATTGAACAGGGCCACCAGGGTGACGGCCGCCGGCAGGGCGGCGAAATACATGAAGGGGTGGCGACGCCCCAGGCGGGAGCGCCAGTTGTCGGAAATCTGCCCGACAAAGGGGTCCCAGAGGGCGTCGAAGAAGATGGTGACCGCCAGGCCGATGCTGACCCAGTGCGGCGGCAGGCCGACGATCTGGTTGTAGTAGAGCAGCAGCAGACCCATGAGCTGGGTCTTGACCCCAAACGCCACGGTGCCGAAGCCATAGGCCAGCTTGATCGGTAAAGTCAGGGCCGGTCTTTGGACTGGGACATCGGTCACTAGGCGTTCCTCCTTATATTTGGCCGGACCTCGCCAGAATTTCGCGGTCCAACCAAGTCACGTTATGGCGCCCCGCGCCGCTGCGACCCGGGGGCATTTTGGCCAAGATGTCGTTGCGTCATGTTGCCGGGATATTTCTGGCGACGCCGATCATCGCCCCCCAGGGTGCGCGAAGGCGGAATCTCACCTACATAGGCCCTATGTCCGAGACCAAAGCCCCCCGCACCACCCGCTGCCTGATCGTCGGTTCCGGCCCGGCCGGCTACACCGCCGCGATCTACGCCGCCCGCGCCCTGCTCAAGCCCGTGCTGATCCAGGGCATCCAACCCGGCGGCCAGCTGACCATCACCACCGAGGTGGAGAACTATCCGGGCTTCGCCGACGTCATCCAGGGCCCCTGGCTGATGGAGCAGATGCAGGCCCAGGCGGAACACGTGGGCACGGAGATCATCAACGACATCGTGCTGACCGCCGACCTGTCGCAGCGGCCGTTCCGGCTGACCACCGACAGCGGCGAGGTCTGGCTGGCCGAGACCCTGATCATCGCCACCGGCGCCCAGGCCAAGTGGCTGGGGCTGGAGAGCGAGCAGAAATACCAGGGCTTCGGCGTCTCGGCCTGCGCCACGTGCGACGGGTTCTTCTATCGCGGCAAGGACGTGGTGGTGGTGGGCGGCGGCAACACCGCCGTCGAGGAGGCTCTGTTCCTCACCAATTTCGCGGCCAAGGTCACGGTGGTCCACCGCAAGGACGAGTTCCGCGCCGAGAAGATCCTGCAGGAGCGCCTATTCGCCAACCCCAAGATCGAGGTGATCTGGGATTCCTCCGTCGTCGAGGTGACCGGGCAGAGCGATCCCATGGGGGTCACCGGCGTGCGCCTGAAGCACGTCAAGACCGGCGAGACCCGCGAGGTCGCCTGCGACGGCGTGTTCGTGGCCATCGGCCACGCCCCGGCCTCGGAACTGTTCAAGGGTCAGCTGGAGATGGACGCCGCCGGCTATCTGCACGTGAAGCCCGGCACGGCGGCCACCGCCATCACCGGCGTCTACGCGGCCGGTGACGTGACCGACGACGTCTACCGCCAGGCGGTGACAGCGGCCGGCATGGGCTGCATGGCCGCGCTGGAGGCCGTGCGTCTGCTGGCCGAGGAGGACCACGTTCGGGACAATCACCCGATGAGCCACCACGAGGCCGAGCGCATCGGCGTCTGGTGACGCGATTAGCCGGTCGCCCTTGGACCACAGAGACCGGGGTCGGACACCACTCCGACCCTTCTCCCCCTGCGGGAGAAGGTGGCGTGCGTAGGCACGCCGGATGAGGGGTCGCGCTTGCCTCGACGGGCGCTCTTGTGATCTAGCCGGAGAGGTCGGCGCGCCCCCTCATCCGACCCTGCTCCGCAGGGCCACCTTCTCCCGCAAGGGGAGAAGGAACGGCTGGGGCGGCCCGCCAACCTCGTCATCACCCCGTCGTCGCCGATTGATTTTCACGACCTCCGCCCGAAGCCAACGAGGCTGCTATCCATGACCAACCTGATCGTGAGAGGCGGACGCGCCCTGCGCGGAACCATCACGCCCTCGGCCAACAAGAACGCGGTGCTGCCGGTTCTGTGCGCCACACTGCTGACCGATCAGCCGATCGTCCTGCACCGGGTCCCGGACATAACCGATGTCCGCAAGATCCTGGATTTCTTCGGAAACCTCGGCTCGTCCGTCGATATGGACTACGCCACCGGCACCCTGAAACTGCGCCATGGCGAGGGGCTGGACCCCAAGGCCGCGCACCTGCCGCTGGGCATGCGCTCGACCCTGATGCTGATCCCGGCTCTGCTCTACCGGTTCGGCGCCGCCAGCATCGAGGAGGATGTCACCGGCTGCACGCTGGGCGTCCGCGAGATCGACCCGCACATCGAGGTCTTCGAAAGCTTCGGCGCCCAGATCGACCGCAAGCCCGAGGCGATCTTCATCAAGACCCCCAAGGGCTTCGCCACCACCGACCACTGGCTGGACTACGCTTCGGTCACCACCACCGAGAACTTCATCCTCTGCGCCGCCACCGCCAAGGGCCGCTCGCAGATCACCAACGCCGCCTGCGAGCCCCACGTGCAGGAGTTCTGCAGCTTCCTGGCCATGATGGGCGCCCGGCTTGAAGGCGTCGGCGGCTCGCGGATCGTGGTGGAGGGCGTCAACAGCCTGTCGGGGGCGGAGTTCACCTTCGCCGACGACTTCCACGAGGTGGCCACCTTCCTGGCCATGGGCGCCATGACCGGCGGCGACATCGCAGTGAAGAACGGCTCGGTGGACCAGTTCCCGCTGCTGGACCGCACCTTCGCCAAGTTCGGCGTCGAGATCACCCACAAGGACGGCTGGAGCCGCGCCAAGGTCGACCCCGGCGGCATGCGGGTGCGCCAGCCCTTCACCGCCAACATCCTGCAGAAGGTGGAGGCCGCGCCCTGGCCCTATGTGCCGGCCGACCTGCTGCCGATCTTCGTGGCGCTTGGCGTGCGCTCCGAGGGCCAGTGCATGTTCTGGAACAAGGTCTATGAGGGCGCGCTGGGCTGGTCGTCCGAGCTGGGCAAGTTCGGCGCCCACTCCCTGCTCTGCGACCCGCACCGCCTGATCACCTTCGGCGGCAAGCCCCTGGTGCCGGCCGCGGTGGAGAGCCCCTACATCATCCGCGTGGCCATCGCGCTGTTCATGCTGGCCGCCAGCATCGAGGGCGAAAGCACCATCCTCAACGCCACCCCCATCCAGCGCGCCCACCCCAAGTTCGTCGAGAACCTGAATGCGCTGGGGGCCGACGTGTCGTGGGTGGCCGGGGACTAGGCGCTAAGCGACCACCGCCCTTTTCCTCCCCCGTTCCGCTCCGCTGCACAGGGGAGGAAAAGCTCTGCTGAACGCCGCAAGCGCGATCAATCGATCTTGCGCCAACCTCATCCCATCAAGGCGCTACCCCTGAGGCCCTGAGGCGGTAAGCTGGCGGCATGATCCGACACGCCAAGCCCGCCGACCACGCCGCCATCCGCGAGATCAACATCGCCGCCTTCGGAAAGCCCGACGAGGCCGACCTGGTGGAGCGCCTGCGCGCCGATGGCGACAAGGTCTTCGAGCTGGTGGCCGACGAGGACGGCGTGGTGGTGGGCCACATCTTCTACAGCCGGCTGTGGGCCGACAGCGTCCACCTCTATGCGGCGCTGGCCCCCATGGCCGTGCGGCCCGACCTGCAGAAATCCGGGATCGGCTCAAAGCTGGTGAAGGCCTCCCTCGACACGGCGCGTGAGTTCGGGACCCACGCCGTCGTCGTCCTGGGCCACCCGGCCTACTATCCGAAGTTCGGGTTCACCCCGGAGGCCGCGGCCAAGCTGAAGGCCCCCTACTCCGGCAGCCCGGCCTTCATGGCCCTGGCGATCGAGGACGGGGCGCTGGCCGAGCCGGTGCTGGTGGCCTATCCGGACGCCTTCGGCTGAACGCCGTCAGTTCGGCGGCGGGGGCGCGGCGGGCGGCGCAGCCTCCATGGCCGCCAGGGACTCATTGATCTTCTTGATCTCTTCGGGGGTCGGCTTGCGGCGCGGGGCGAACAGGGTCCCGATGGCCCGGGTGCGGTCGCTGCCCAGGGCCAGGGGATCGACGACGGTATAGGTCCGCACCTCGCCCCCCAGGGCCAGGGTGATCCGGCGCGGCTCGGGGACCTCCATCTGCTCGGTGTCGAACAGGCCCTGGGTGCGCGGGTCCAGGCCCCCCAGGACGGCGGGCGACAGATAGGCCTCGCTGCCGGCGTAGCGGCCCGTGAAGGCCGGCGGCTCGCCCCAGGGACCGGTCCAGCGGTAGAAGATGTGCGCCCCGATCTGCTTCATCTTCACCAGGGTCGGGGCCCAATAGGGCGCGACATACTGGGCGTGATAGTGGGTCGCCGAGCCGACGCCCTTGGCCACGAAGCCGTTCAGGGCCTGGCGGGCGACATCCTGGGCCCGCAGCCAGAGATCAGGCTGGGGCGCGCGGGCCAGGGAGCCGTCGCAGGTGAAGGTGAACTGGCAGCCCGTGGTCCGCGCGGCCCCCTGATAGACCACCCCGCAGACCGACTTCGGATAGGCCGGGTGCCGCAGCCGGTTCAGCACCACCTGGGCCACCGCCTCCTGGCCCAGCTGCGGCTCGCGGGCGGATTCGTAGTAGACGGCCTGGGCCAGGCACTTCAGGGCGCGGCCGCCGTCCTGGGTGTCCGTCGCCAGCTTGAAGGGCTTCATCGGCCGGATCGGCAGGTGGGAGAAGGGCCGCAGGGCGTTGATGTCCTCGGCCAGGGCGTCCACCGCCGTGCCGAAGCCGAGGTCTGGCGGGGTGCGGAGATCGAGACTGGCCCAGCCCTCCGGCCGGCCCCAGAGGTCGGCGCCGTGGCGCGGATCGTGCCGGCGGGCCAGGGCGAGCATGGCCGGGTCCATGTCGGCGGTGAGCCGCGCCAGGCCCTGGTCGGAAAGGGTCTCGCTGACCGTGGCCATGCCCTGCAACCGCCCCGTCCCGCGCGGCAGGTAGTAGGTCGCGCACCCGGCCAGCAGGACCGCGACCGCGGCCAGGGCCAGTCCGGCGCGGCGATGGGGAGGAAGGCTGAGGCTCAGCGTCGGGTCCTTAGGTGGTTTTGGGGGCGGCCAGTCTAGCCATGAAGGCGGCGAAGGTACGGCCAACCGGCGCAACCTGGAGGCCAGCATTTATCCCCGGTTGCGCGTCACGGCCAGCGGTCCCATGCTCGACGCCCAACAGTCAGGACACCGGGAGCCGATCCTTGGCGATGACGCCCGTCGAGTGGCCGCTGCGACTGATCCCGCAACGCGCGCCCGCCTTCCTCGAGGCCCTGGCGGTCAGCGCCGCGGCGATGGCGGTGGCCATCCTGGCCCGCGGCGCGCTGCTGGGCTGGGGCAACGCCGCCAGTCTCTCGGCCACCTATTTCCCGGCCTATATCGTCGCCAGCCTCTATGGCGGCCACCGCTGGGGCTGGGCGACCCTGGCCGTCTCCATGATCCTGGGCCTGACCAATCGCCTGGCCTTCCCGATCGGCGTGTCGGAGCAGGGCATCTATATCCTGTTCGCCGCCTCCGGCGCGGCCACGGTCCTGGTGGCCGGGGCCCTGCGTGAAACCCTGCTGCGGCTGGCCGAAGCCCGCCGAGCGCAGGACGACACCCAGGCGGCCCTCGACCGCAGCGAGAGGCGGCTGCGGTTGGCCCAGGACGCCGGCAGCGTCGGCCTGTGGGACTGGGACGTGGTGACCGGCGACGGGGTCTGGTCGCCGACCCTCTACCGCAACCTCGGCCTCGACCCGGTGCGCGACGCCAATGTCCGCAGCCTGCTGGACATGGTCCACCCGGACGACCGGGAGAAGGTCCGCCAGGTCAACATCATCGCGGTCAAGGAAGGCCGCATGGACCCCATCGAGTACCGGGTGATCTGGCCCGACGGCTCGGTCCACTGGCTGCTGTCGCGCGGCGAGATGCTGCGGGACGACGACGGGAGGATCGTGCGCGCCGTGGGGGTCAATATCGACGTCACCGAGCGGCGGATGGCCTTCGAGCAGGTGCGCGAGAGCGAGGCGCGGTTCCGGGCCCTGGCCGACAGCGCTCCGGTGCTGCTGTGGGTGTCGAAGACCGACGGCCAGCGGGAGTTCGTCAACCAGGCCTATGTCGCCTTCCTGGGCGCGACCTACGACGAGGCCCTGCATTTCGACTGGCGCAAGCGGCTGCATGCCGACGATGTGGCGCGGATCATGACCGAGCAGGTGGCCGGCGAGGCCTCGCGCCAGCTCTTCACCCTGGAGGCCCGCTACAGCACGACCGACGGCGCCTGGCGGTGGATCCGCTCCTTCTCGCAGCCGCGCTATGGGCCCGAGGGCGACTTCATCGGCTTCATCGGCATCGCCTTCGACGTCACCGACGCCAAGCAGGCCCAGGCCGACCTCAAGCATATCAACGACCTGCTGGCCGACACCGTCCAGGCCGCGCTGGCCGAGCGCGACGAGGCCGAGGCCGCCCTGCGCCACGCCCAGAAGCTGGAGGCGGTGGGCCAGCTCACCGGCGGCGTGGCCCACGATTTCAACAACCTGCTGACGGTGATCATCGGCGCCCTGGACCTGATCCAGCGCCATCCCGCCGACGCCGAGCGCCGCGAGCGGATGATCGAGGCGGCCCTGGGGGCGGCCCGCCGCGGCGAGCGCCTGACCGGCCAGCTGCTGGCCTTCTCGCGCCGCCAGGCCCTGACGCCCGAGGCCATCGTCATCGATGAGCTGCTGGCCGACGCCGAGCCGCTGCTGCGCCGCGCGGTGGGCGAGGCGGTCAGCCTAACGGTGGCCCCCGCCGCGCCAGGCGCCGTGGCGATGATCGACACCACCCAGTTCGAGGCCGCGGTGATGAACCTAGTGGTCAACGCCCGCGACGCCGTGGCCAGCGGCGGCTCGATCCGGCTGGAGACCGGCGTCTGCGAGCTGGCCGAGGGGGAGGTGGCGGAGATTCCGGCAGGCCCCTACGTCCGCGTCGTGGTGCACGATACCGGTGTCGGCATGGACGAGGCCACCGTCGCCCGGGTGTTCGACCCCTTCTTCACCACCAAGGAGATCGGCAAGGGCACGGGCCTGGGCCTCTCGCAGGTCTACGGCTTCGCCCGCCAGAGCGGCGGCGGGGTGTCCATCGACTCCGCGCCGGGCAAGGGCGCCTCTGTGCGACTCTACCTGCCCCGCTCGGCTGTCACGCCGACGGCGGCCGAGCCTGAGGCCGCCGCCGTAGCCCGGGGTCCAGCCCTGCGGATCCTGCTGGTGGAGGACGACACCGAGGTGGGCGACCTGGTGGCGATGATGCTGGAGGATTTGAACCATCAGGTGTTCCGCGCCGACGGGGCGCAGGCCTTTGCGCGGTTCATGGAGACCGGCCAGCCCTTCGACCTGCTGATCACCGACCTGATCATGCCCGGCGCCAAGACCGGGGTCGATTTGGCGCACGAAGCCGTGAAGGCCAGGCCCGGCCTGCCGGTGATCCTGTCGTCGGGCTATACGGGCGAGGCCCTGGCCAGCGCCGACGGCGCGCCCTGGCCCCTGCTGCGCAAGCCCTACGCCGCCGACGACCTGGCGCAGGCCATCCTCGATGTGATGGCGAGCCCCGCCCCTGTCGCAACGTCAGGCTGAAGATCCCCTTGCCGAGGCGCGAACGCGGGGCTATATGTCTGTTAACGGGTTTTGCTCCAATTGAGCATATCCACCGCGCCGAGGGAGCCGAAAGTGTTCTCCGGCGTTTTTTGAGGCGGAAGAAATGCTCATTGTGAGCATAAGGAGGGCCAAGTGGCCGACGGGTTCCAATTCGCGTTCACGCCTGAGGTCGACAAGGCCACCCTGCCCCTCTGGGAAAAGGTGAAGGGCCACATCACGCCCATGGAGTGGCGGCTACAGGCCCCGCTGATCGCCGAGATCAATCGCCTCAAGCGCGAGAAGAACGCGGTGATCCTGGCCCACAACTACATGACGCCGGACATTTTCCACGGGGTCGGCGACTATGTCGGCGACAGCCTGGGCCTGGCCAAGGAAGCCGCCAAGTCGGACGCCAAGATCATCGTCCAGGCCGGCGTGCACTTCATGGCCGAGACCTCGAAGATCCTGTCGCCTGAGAAGACCGTGCTGATCCCCGACCTGCGGGCCGGCTGCAGCCTGGCGTCCTCGATCACCGGCGCCGATGTGCGGCTGATCAAGCAGCGCTATCCGGGCCTGCCGGTGGTCACCTATGTCAACACCACCGCCGACGTGAAGGCCGAGACCGACGTCTGCTGCACCAGCGCCAACGCCGTGCAGGTGGTGGAGCATGTGGCGCGTGAGTGGGGCGTCGACCGGGTGATCCTGATCCCCGACGAGTTCCTGGCCCGCAACGTCGCCCGTCAGACCGACATCAAGATCATCGCCTGGCAGGGCCGCTGCGAGGTGCATGAGCGCTTCACCGCCGCCGACATCCTGGAGCTCAAGGCCGCCTATCCGAACGCCGAGATCCTGGCCCACCCGGAATGCCCGGCCGAGGTGCTGGAGGTCTCCGACTTCGCCGGCTCGACGGCGGCGATGAACGACTATGTCCTGACGCGGAAGCCCAAGCAGGTGGTGCTGATCACCGAATGCTCGATGGCCGACAACGTCGCCGTGGACGCCATCGACACCGAGTTCGTGCGCCCCTGCAACCTGTGCCCGCACATGAAGCGGATCACCCTGGAGAACATCTACGAGGCCCTGGTGCACAACCGCTACGAGGTCACCGTCGACCCGGCGATCGCCGCCCGAGCCCGCGTGGCGGTGCAGCGGATGATCGACCTGCCGCCGCCCCTGGTCCCGGCCCGCTACGACCTGGTCAAGGCCCGCCACCACGTGGATGTGGAGCTGATCTGAGGTGGCCGACCGTATCCACCATGACGGCGTCCTGATCGTCGGCGCCGGGCTGGCGGGGCTGTCCGCAGCCCTGGCCGCCGCGCCGCGCAGCGTGCTGCTGCTGACCGGCGCCCCCTTGAACCAGGGCTGCTCGTCGGCCTGGGCGCAGGGCGGGATGGCGGCCGCACTGTCGGCGGATGATGCGCCGGCCCTGCACGCCGCCGACACCATCGCGGCGGGGGCGGGCCTGGTGGATGTCGCCATGGCCCATCTGCTGGCCAAGGAAGGCCCGGCGGCCGTGCGCCACCTGGCCGATCTCGGCGCGCCTTTCGACCGGGACGCGACCGGCGCCTTCGCCACCAGCCTGGAGGCCGCCCACTCCCGCAGCCGCGTGGCCCGGGTGAAGGGTGACCAGGCCGGCCGCGCGATCATGGAGGCGGTGGTCCAGACCGCTCTTTCTTCACGGCACATAGAGGTCCGGGCCGGCATGCGCCTGCGCGGGGTGCTGCACGATGTCGGCGGACGGGTGCGCGGGGTGGTGGCCGAGCAGGCCGGGCGCCTCATCGAGATCACCGCGCCGGCCACCCTGTTCGCCACCGGCGGCATCGGCGGCCTCTATGGCGTCACCACCACACCCCCCGAACTGCAGGGCGAGGGCCTGGCGCTCGCGGCCCTGGCCGGCGCCACCATCGCCGACCCCGAGTTCGTGCAGTTCCACCCGACGGCCATCGACATCGGCCGCGATCCCGCCCCGCTGGCCACCGAGGCCCTGCGGGGCGAGGGCGCCCGGCTGATCAATGCGGCGGGCGAGTTCTTCATGGCCGCCTATCACCCGGACGCCGAGCTGGCGCCCCGCGACGTGGTGGCCCGCGCCATCCATGCCGAGCTGGCCGCCGGCCGCGGCGCCTTCCTCGACGCGCGCGCCGCCGTGGGCGCCCACTTCCCCGAGGAGTTCCCCGCCGTCTTCGCCGCCTGCCTGTCGGGCGGGGTCGATCCGCGGGTGCAGCCGATCCCGGTGGCGCCGGCCTGCCACTACCACATGGGCGGCATCGTCACCGACGCCAACGGCGCGACCTCGCTGGAGGGCCTGTTCGCCGCCGGTGAGTGCGCGTCGACCGGGGTGCACGGCGGCAACCGCCTGGCGTCCAACTCCCTGCTGGAGGCCGCCGTCTTCGGGACCCGCGCCGGCAAGGCCGCCCGCGAACAGCGCGAGGCCCCGTCCGGCCCCCTGCGCCGCATCCTGACCCCGGACCTGCCCGCCGAGGCGCTGGCGGCCCTGAGGATCGGCATGAGCCGGGACGCCGGCGTGGTCCGCGACGCCCCGGGCCTGACCAACCTGCTCTCCGAGATCGATCGCTTCGAGGCGGCTCACGGCCGCGCCGGCCCCCTGGTGGCCGCGCGCCTGGTGGCCCAGTGCGCCCTGGACCGCAGGGAAAGCCGCGGCGGCCACTACCGCTCCGACTTCCCCGAGCCCCTGCCGCCCAAGCGGACCTTCGTCACCTTCGCCGACCTCAAGTCGGATGACCCTCTCAGTTTCGCGGCCGAATGATCCAGCCCCTCCCCGACCTGCTGATCGACTCCACTGTGCGCGCCGCCCTGGCCGAAGACCTCGGCCGGGCGGGCGACGTCACGGCCCAGGCCTGTATCGACGCCGACGCGCAGATGAGCGTGGTCTTCGCCACCCGTCAGAGCGGCGTGGTGGCGGGCCTGGCCTGCGCGCGGCTGGCGATCCTGGCCCTGGACCCCAAGGCCAGCTTCGAGGCGATGGTGGCCGATGGCGACAGCGTCGAGGCCGGCGCGGTCCTGGCCAAGGTCACCGGCAATGCGCGCGCCATTCTGTCGGCCGAGCGCACGGCTCTGAACCTGATGGGCCGCCTCTCCGGGGTCGCCACCCTGACGCGGGCCTATGTGGACCAGACGCAGGGCACCGCCGCCCGCATCGTCGACACCCGCAAGACCACGCCGGGCCTGCGCCACCTGGAGAAATACGCCGTGCGCTGCGGCGGCGGGGTCAACCACCGCTTCGGCCTGGATGACGCCATCCTGATCAAGGACAACCATGTCGCCGCCTGTGGCGGGGTCGCCAATGCGCTGAAGCGCGCGCGAGCCTTCGCCGGCCACCTGACCAAGGTGGAGCTGGAGGTCGACAGCCTGGAACAACTCGCCGAGGCCCTACCCCACGGGGCGGACGTCATCATGCTGGACAACTTCAGCCCCGACGACCTGCGGAAGGCCGTGACCCTGGCCGGCGGCAAGGTGGTGCTGGAGGCCTCGGGCGGTGTGAACCTCCAGACCGTGCGCGCCATCGCGCAAAGCGGCGTGGCGGTGATCAGCGTCGGCGCCCTGACCCACTCGGCCCCGGTGCTCGACATCGGCCTCGACGCGGTCTGAGGCGGACGCGAAACGCGGCGCCCATGAGAGCGGCGGCGAGTACGCCGGGCCTGAGCTTCCCACTTCACGTCATCCCGGACGGCCGTCAGGCCGATCCGGGACCCAGGGGCGGAGCGCTCGGCCCCTGGGTCCCGGCTCTTCGCTTCGCTACGGCCGGGATGACGTGTGGAGTTTTTCTGGCGTGACCCGGGCTCCTTGCGGGGTTACCTCCAAACGATTGTTTGAATTCATTCCAGTCGGCCCAGGGAGTTTCCCATGACCACCGCCCGCCAGATCCACCTCGTCCGCCGCCCCAAGGGCAAGCCGGTGCTTGAGGACTTCGCCCTGGTGGAGGCGCAGGTCGCCGACGCCGCCGAGGGCGAGATTCAGGTCACGGCCCTGCTGATGTCGGTGGACCCCTACATGCGCCCGCGCCTCGACGCCGATCAGGCCCTGGACGCCCCCCTGCTGGGCGGCGGCATCGGCCGGGTGACCCAGTCGAAGAATCCCAAGTTCAAGGAAGGCGACCTGGTCCGTCACAGCGCGGGCTTCCGCGAGACCTTCGTCTCCGACGGCCGCGGCGTCTCGGTTCTGAACCGAGACCCTGAGCTGCCGCTGAGTGTCTACATGCACGCCCTGGGCGGCACCGGCGTCACCGCCTATGGCGGCCTGCTGGGGACGGGCGCGCTCAAGGATGGCGAGCAGGTCTTCGTCTCCACCGCCGGCGGCGCTGTCGGCTCGGTCGTGGCCCAGATCGCCAAGATCAAGGGCTGCTACGTGGTCGGCTCCACCGGGACCGACGAGAAGGCCGCCTGGCTGAAGGACGAGGTCGGGATCGACGCGGTGATCAACTACAAGACAGAGAACCTGGCCGAGGCCCTGAAGGCCGCCACGCCCAACGGCATCGACGTCTATTTCGAGAATGTCGGCGGCGCGCACCTGGACGCCGCCCTGCCCCGCATGAACCTGCGCGGCCGCATCCCGGTCTGCGGCATGATCTCGACCTATAACGGCGACGGCGAAGGGGTGAAGAACCTGTTCTCGCTGATCTATGGCCGCATCCGCATGGAAGGCTTCGTGGCCGGCGACTTCCCGCACCTGAACGCCGACTTCCTGGCCGACATGACCGGCTGGCTCAAGTCGGGCCAGATCAAGTACCAGGAGACCATCCTGGATGGCTTCGAGCGCGCGCCCGAGGGGCTGATCGGCCTCTTCGAAGGCAAGAACAACGGCAAGATGCTGATCCACATCGCCGACTAGGCGCTCCCTCCGCGCCAAGCCCAACCCTTCCGGCGTTGCACGCCGTCCACCCCGGCCTAGCCGGGAGGTGGACGTCAGCGCGGCCCAACCCTTAGACGGCTTCCAGCCGGCGGGCGGCTTCCTCGGCCGCCTCCTGGCGGTCGCCCATCGCGCCGGCCATCATCGCCGTCACCGCCGCCAGGATCTCCGGCGGGGCGGTCTCCGGCGTGCCGGAGTTGAACGGCGGTGCGGGCGAGTATTCCAGACCCAGCTGCAGCGACTGAGCGAGCGCGTCACCGGCCAGCTCAGCCACCATGGTGAAGGCGAAGTCCAGGCCCGCGGTCACCCCGCCCCCGGTGATGATGTTGCCGTCGCGGACCACCCGGCCCTCGGTGACGATGACGCCGAAGGGCTTCAGCTGATCCTTCCAGGCCCAGTGGCAGGTGGCCCGCTTGCCCTTGAGCATCCCCGTGGCCGCCAGGATCAGCGAGCCGGTGCAGACGCTGGTGAGGTACTTCGCGCCGCCCGCCAGCCGCTTGATGTGGGCCATGAAGGCCTCGTCCAGCATGGCCGCGCTGGTGCCGAAGCCACCGGGCACACAGATCACGTCGCAGGCCTGGACCTCGGCCAGGTCGGCCAGGTTGGTGAAGGTCAGGCCGTCGGCCTCGATGTCGGCGCCGCCCATGGAGGCGACGATGATCTTCGCACCCGGGATGCGGCACATCACCTGCTGCGGGCCGGTGAAGTCGAGGTGGGTGACACCCGGATAGAGCGGGAAGACGATGACGAGATCGGACATGGCGGCGGTTCCCTGAAAGTTGACGACATCAGGGTGTCAGGCCTAGCGTGCGTCCGAAATGACAATCTTACCTCAAATTCAGCCATGACCCGCCGTGTTGGCTTCCTGATCTTTCCCGACTTCCAGCTGCTGGACGCGGCCGGGCCGCTGGGGGCGTTCGAGATCGCGGGGCGTTATGTCCCCGGCGCCTACAGCCTGAAGGTGATCGCCGCGGAACCGGGCCAGGTGATGAGTTCGGCCGGCGCCGGCATGGGCGCCGAGGCCTTCGATGAGGACCTCGACACCCTGGTGATCTCGGGCGGGATCGGGGCGAGCGCGGCGTCGAAGCATCCGGGCCTCAAGGCCTATATCCAGCGGGTCGCCGCCCAGGCGCGGCGCACCGCCAGCGTCTGCACCGGCGCCTATCTGCTGGCCGAGGCCGGATTGCTGGACGGCCGGCGCGCCACCACCCACTGGGCCCGCAGCGCCGAGCTGCAGAAACGCTATCCCAAGATCCGGGTCGAGGCCGACCGCATCTTCGTCCGCGAGGGCCCGATCTGGACGTCGGCGGGGATCACGGCGGGGATCGACCTGTCGTTGGCGCTGATCGCCGAGGATCTGGGGGAGGAGGTGGCGCGCCAGACCGCCCAGACCCTGGTGGTCTATCACCGCAGGCCCGGCGGCCAGTCGCAGTTCTCGGCCCTGATCGAGATGGGCGGCCAGGGCGGGCGGTTCGCCAGCCTGCTGGACTGGATGCGCGAGAACCTGGACCAGGCGCTCACCGTCGACCAGCTGGCCGACCGGGCGGCCATGAGCCCCCGCCACTTCGCCCGCGCCTTCGCCGCCGAGACCGGCATGACGCCCGCCAAGGCCGTGGAGCGTCTGCGCCTGGAGACCGCCCGCCAGCGGATTGAGGCCTCAAGCGACCCCATCGACCGGGTGGCGGAAATGGTAGGGTTCGGCGACCCGGAGCGGATGCGCCGGGCCTTCCTGCGCGCCTTCGGCCAGCCGCCCCAGGCCCTGCGGCGGGCGGCGCGGGCCTAGAGCCGGATGGCTTCTCTCGAAGCCTGAATCCGGCTCTATAACCTTGAAATTAGATCACGATTCAACGTTCAGACGATTCCGTCTGAACGCACCGTGATCTAGGACCTGGCGGCCAGAGCCGCCATCTGGGTCTTGAGCAGGTCCAGGGTCTCGGCCTGGGCGGTCACCAGCTTGACCAGCTCATCGCTGCGCAGGGCGTCCAGCTTGTCATGCAGGTGCATGATCTCCAGCTCGGACCGCAGGTTGACCACGTAGTCGTGCTCGGCGTTCGCCCGGTCACGGGCCGCGGCCCGGTTCTGGCTCATCATGATCACCGGCGCCTGCAGGGCCGCGATCATCGACATCACCAGGTTGAGGAAGATGAAGGGATAGGGGTCGAAGGCCAGGCTCCCGGTCAGGGCGTTCCAGCTCACCCACGCCACCAGCACCCCCAGGAAACTGAAGATGAAACGCCAGGACCCGCCGACCGCGGCGATGGTGTCGGCCAAGCGCTGCCAGAAGGTGCGATCGTCGCTGATGAGCTGGGGGTTGAGGCCGCTGGGCGCCTCGGTGGCGATCAGGTCGATGACGCTGCGCTGGACCGGAGTCAGCTCGTCGTAACTGCATCCCAGCAGGGCCTGGGCCAGTTGGGCGTTGTGATCCCCGGCATGCATCGGCGTCTTCCCTCGCTTGGCGAGGGAAGACCTTCAACGTGCGTCGCGCCGCCCCGCAAGGGGCAATGGGGTCAGGAGGCCGCGCCGGTGGCGGGCTTGGGGGCCAGTTCGGTGGATCGGGTCTGGCTGACGGGAGTCAGCTTGGCCTTGGGCGTCTCGGCCTTGGGCTCGGCGGGGACCTTGGCCTCGGCGGAGGCCGGGACGTCGGCGGTCTCAACCACCTTGTGAGCGACGATCTCCGGCCCTGAGGTCAGCACGGCCGAGGATAGACGGAAGTCCGCCGACGGGGCGGCGGGCTGGGCCGGCATCGGCGTCAGGCTGGCATAGACGGTTTCACCGGTGGTCGGCTCATGATGACCGGCCCGGCTGTCGGCGACATAGGTCGCCGGCTGCGCGCCGCGGCCGAAGCGGTAGAAGACATGCATCCCCACCTGAGCCACACGGACCATACGCGGACCCCAGTTGGGAGAGACGCCGGTGGTGTGGAAATTGGTGGCGTCGCCCACCGAGGCCATGACGGCCCCGGACAGGGCGCGTCCGGCGACCTGCTTGGCGCGGTTCCAGGCGATGGTCTCGCGGCCCCGGCGCATGGAGCCGTCGCAGGCGAAGCTGAACTGGCAGCCCCGAGCCCGCGCCGCGCCCTGGAAGACCACGCCGCAGACGCTCTTGGGATAGGCCGGATGGCGCACGCGGTTCAGGACCACCTGGGCCACGGCCTGCTGGCCGACGGCGGTTTCGCCACGGGCCTCGAAATAGACGGCCTGGGTCAGGCACTCCAACTCACGCGAGCTTTCCAGCATGCCGGCCATCCGGAAAGGCGTGACCGACGGGACCAGGGGGCCGGCGAAGGCGGCGCGCAGGACGACGGCCGAAGCCGGGTTGCGGTCGCGCTTTTCCAAGCGGGCGGCGAAGATGGCCGATTGGCGGTCGCGCTCGGCGTCGCCGGCCACGGTGAAGGGGTCGTGACGGCGCGCGACACGAAGGATCCCAGGATCCATGTCGGCGGCTTCGCGTTGAAGAACAGACTCCGAGAAGCCGCCGGCGGCGGCCTCGGCAAGGCGGGCGGTGCGTTGGTGGTCGGTGGTGGCGCGCGCCATCCCGCCGACCAGATAGGCCGCGCCGAGGCCCAGGCCGACGCCTGAACCCAGCAGCACAGCACTGGTCAACGCACGCCAATCGGCGCGCGCCTGAGGTTTGGATAACAAAGGGTGGTTGTCCCGTGTGGCGAGGGCGGAAGCGCCCCCAGACATCGTTGCCACTCGACGCCCCTGCACTTGCTGGCGGCGTTCCGCGGCGGGCCTGCTCCTTACACGTCGGAAGACAAGCCATGGCGAAGTTGCCGTGCTTCTAAACGGAAGGATCAAGATTCGCAACCCCATATTGCAGTGCAGCAAAAACAGACCTGTGGATGGCCGCTGGTTCAGCCCCTCGGGAACCTTCACCTTTCGCCACCGTTCTTCCCGCCGAGACATCCTGAAGCGGAGCTATGTCATGCGGAAAACCCTTAGCGTTCTTGCCCTTACCGGCTTTGCCCTGGCCTTGGCGGCCTGTGGCCACAATGTCGAACAGCGCGCCTCAACCGGCGCGATCACCGGCGCCGTCATCGGCGGCCCCGTGGGCGCCGCCGCCGGCGCCGCGGCTGGTACGATCGTCAGCAAGGCTGTCGACAAGTAGGATTGGCGTTGGCCCCGCGCCTCGCGGGGCCATAGTCCAACTGCGTCATGCGCGCGTCCTCGCCCTGACTAGAGTCGTATCAAGAGTGCGATTCTCAGGAGCCCGGACGTGGGACATGTGTTTTTCGCCGTCATGACCTTGGTCGCGGTTATTGCGATCACGGTGCTAGGCGGGCATCCTCTCTGACGATGAAGCGCAGCCTGTCCCTTGCGCTCCTGATGGCGATCTGCGCCACCGGAGCTCACGCCGCGCCCGCATGGCGGGTGCAGCAGGCCTGCGCGCTGAAGCGCTATCTCGGCGCCACCCCAGCCTTCGCCAACACCTGGGGCCGCGACGCCACCCAGGTGTCCCACGGAAGCGGCCGCGCCACCGCCGCCTGGCGCGTGGAGCCGGCGGCCCGGTTCAGCTACATCACCGCCATGGCCTCTGGCCGCGCCTTCGCCGACCGGGCCGTCGATCTGCTGGCCGGCCGCGAGCGGATCACCCGCGACGAGGCCCTGCGGGTCATCGGCGCCGACCCCGGCCCCTGGCCGGAGGTCACCGTGGCCAAGTGCGACGCGCTGGAGCGGCTCGCCCTGCACGCCCGCTAAGGTCGCATTCCTCACCCCCAGCCGCCGACATTCAGACGCCGCGTCCCCATTTCGGGCCAACTGTAAAGCTTTGTAAAATCGGGGCGCGCACAGGGTTTTCCACGCCCACGCTCTGCTAAGACATCGTTAAGGATCAACCTCAACGCACGGTCGAACGCAGATGACGGACACGGATGAAGTCGCCCTCGCGCGCCGCGTGAAATTCGCCAAGACCTGGAACATCAATCCGCTGGTGGGGGAGATCGTCGAAATCCTGCTGATCTATGGCGGTTCAGCTCACCGCAACCTGGTGGCCGAGCGGATCGCCATGCGTCGCACCAGCGAGCAGATCTCCGACGGGCTGAAGCGCGAGATCTTCGAGGCCTTCGACACCCACTGCGAAGGCGCCGCCAACGCCAACCAGCCGGCCCTGGTCTTCCTGCCCTTCGGCGAAGGCTCCCACCGCTGGTCGCTCACGCCGGACGCCCATAGCTTCCTGGATCAAGGCCCCTCCTTCCTGACGGCCCTGTGCCGGTGACCGCCGCCGCCTTCGTGGTGAAGTTGACGTCCGCCGTGGCGGGCGGGGCGCTCTGCCTGGGCGTCGTCATCGGCCTGACGGTGATCCATGCCTGACTCCCTGGGGCCGAGGTCGCGACGATTGGTGTTCGGCCTGGCCCTGTTGGTGAACCTGGCGGCCTGGATCTTCATTCTGCGCGCCGTGATCCTGCCCCTCGTGAGCGATTGACGCGGGCGCGGGCGCGCCGGAGAGTTGGCGTCATGTCAGTCAAGCTTGTCCTGCCCCTCGCCGCGGCCGCCCTCCTGGCCGGATGCGCCACCCCGCCCCAGGTGGTGCGCAGCGGCGATCCGGCTTTCGCCAACGGCAAGGCCGTGGCCCTGGCCGCCACCCAGGCGACGCCCCTGGACCGGGCGCGACCCGACCAGGCAGCCGCCCTGGTGGTGGCGAGATTGGGCGGCCGCACCGTCGAACCGGCCGCCGCCGACTATCTGATGCAGGTGGCCTTCAGCGAGCTTCCGAAGGGCGTGGGCGTCATGCGCGACGGCGCCGGAAGCTGGCTGTCGGAGACCCGCCGACGCTTCGGCCTGCGCCGCGCCGCCTATGCGGTCAGCATCACCGCCATCGAGACCAAGACCGGCAGGGCCGCCTTCAGCGCCACCGCCACCGAACCGGCCCATGGCGATCCGGCCAAGGCTGTGGATCGGCTGGTGGCCGCCGCGCTGGCGGACTAAACGCCCTCCCGCAGCTCAACCACGAACCTCGCCCCGCCCCCCGGCGCGCGCTCGCAGCCCACCTGCCCGCCGTGACGAATCACCACCGACCGGACGAAGGCCAGGCCCAGGCCCGCGCCGGGATCGCCGCCCGCCTGCGGCCGCGCGAACCGCTTGAAGGGTTCGAAGACGCTTTCCAGCTCCTCGGCGGTCAGGCCCGGCCCCTGGTCGGTGACGCTGACCCGAACCCGGCCCTCCTGGCGGACCAGGGCGACGACAATCTGCGCGCCCACCGGGCTGTACTTCACCGCGTTCTGAAACAGATTGGCGAAGGCCCGGGCCAGCAGGGAGTGGTCGCCGAGCACGAGGCAGGGCTCCTCGCAACCCTCCTGGAGAAACTCGACCTTCTTCTGTTGCGCCTGAGGCCAGAGTTCGTCGGCCATCTCGGAGATGACATCGCAGAGGTCCACCGGGTCACGGGCCAGGATCGAGGCCTCGGCGCGGGCGAACTGCACAAAGCCGTCGGCCAGCGCCAGGGTGCGCCGGGCGTTGGCGGCGATGCGGCCCACCACCGTCGGCTCCAGCCCCGGCGACTGCTGCAGCAGGGCCAGGATCGAGGTCTGGGGGGAGCGCATGTCGTGGGTCAGCAGTTGCAGGGCCTGTTCGCGCTGGCGGGCCGTCGCCATCAACTCGGTGGCGTCGGCCAGGCTGATCACCTCGCCGACCTGCCCGCCCCCCTCCGCGCGCCGCGGCGCGGTCATCATCAGCAGGGTGCGGCCGTCGCGGAGCGCCAGGGGATGGGTCCCGGTCGGAGGACCGTCCTCCAGACCGACAGGCTCCAGGCGACGGAGGAGATTCACCAGGGTCTCGCCCACCAGGCCGGGCCCCAGTAGGGCGTCTCCCGCCGCATTGGCCTGGATGACCACGCCCTCGGCGTCGGTGACCAGGGTGGCGTCGGGCAGGCTGGCCAGGATGTCATCAGCGAAGCGGCGCAGGGCGTCCATCCGCGAGATGGCCCCGCTGAGCGCCCGC
This sequence comes from Phenylobacterium sp., assembly GCF_030651185.1. Lineage (GTDB taxonomy): Bacteria > Pseudomonadota > Alphaproteobacteria > Caulobacterales > Caulobacteraceae > Phenylobacterium. The sequence continues at coordinate 248,342 of NZ_JAUSCJ010000029.1, read as the reverse complement.
GCCTGCCCGGCCACCACGTCGGCCACCGGCCCATTGGCCACGGGCGACTCCAGCCGCCCGCCCAGCCGCTCGAATTCGGCTTTCAGATAGTCGCTGGCCATGGCCAGCCGCCGCCAGCCCCAGAGCGGGAAGACCAGCAGCAGGATGGCCAGGGTCGTCACCGGCGACAGCCACAGGTGCGCGAGGCCAAACAGCATGATGCTGACGGCCAGGGTCGCGGCGCCCAGGCCGATGGCGAGGGCCAGGTTCTGGGCCGGCCTGAGGGTCAGGAAGCCCGCCATCAGAATCCACAGCGGCAGCACGGCGATCGCAAGCCGCGGCAGCCCTCCGGCCTCACCGCGGGTGACGCCACCATCCAGGGCGTCGAGAATATTGGCCTGCAGCTCCACCCCCGACATCCCGCCGCCCCCGCCCATGGGGGTCTGGAAGTGGTCGGTCATGCCAAGCGCCGTGGCGCCCACCAGCACCCGCTTGCCGGTGAAGAACTCGGCCGGGACCTCGCCCCGCAGCACGCTGCCGAAGCTCACCGTGCGATAGGCGCCGGGGGGCCCGGCGAAGGGGATCAGTTCGGCGGCGCAGGAGGCCTGTGGCAGGGGCGTCGCCAGACCCAGCACGACCTCCGCCAGGGGCCGCGCGACGGGGGCGGGACAGCGTTCGCGGCGGCGCGTCACGCCGTCCGGGTCCGGGCGGATGATCACCTGGCCGAGACCGGCGGCGGCGCGGGCCAGGGGACCGGCGGGGGGGACCTGGTTCAGGTCGGCGCCGTTCATCCCCGGCTCCACCAGCACCGGCAGGAAGACCTTCCCCGCGGCCGTCATCGCCCGGGCCAGGTCCGGGTCGGCGACGTCGGGCTCGGTGAAGAGCACGTCGTAGATCACCGCCTGGGGGGCGATGGGGGCCAGCCTGTTCAACAGGGCGGTATGGCGCGCGCGGGGCCAGGGCCAGCGGCCGAGTTCGGCCAGGCTGCGGTCGTCGATGGCGACAATGATGATCCCGGGGTCGGCGGGCCGGCCGCTGAGGGTGGTGAAGGCGTCGTAGACCGCGCCGTCGGCCCGGGCCAGCAGGCCGCTCCAGCTGGCGCCGGCCGCCGCGGCGGTGGCCAGCACGACCACCAGCAGCCACTCCAGGAGCAGTCGTCGACCGGCCGGCGATCGCCCCGCAGCCGGCATGGCCTATTGTCCGACGGTGAGTTCTTGCAGCCCGCCGACCTTCTCGGTGATCTTGCCCTTGGCCAACCGGGTCGCCGTCACCCGCCAGTAGTAGGTCCCCGGGGGCAGGTCGGTGAGCACCACCTGCGGCGCCTCCAGCCCCGGCTGATCCACCAGCGCGGTGCGCGCCTGGGCGTCGGCGAACAGCTGGAACCGGAAGGTGCGCGCGCCCTGGCCGGTGGCGGTCCACTTGAACAGATACTTGTGCAGCTTGCCCGAGCGTTCCGCCGCCGCCTGGCCCGGCTCAAGGACATTGAGGTCGCGGTCGAAGCCGTAGGTCGAGGCCAGGCCCTCCAGGCCCACCGCGTCGATGGCGGTGGCGCGGACGAAATAGGCGCCGTCGGGGATGTTCTCGAAGGCTGCCACCGTCTTGTCGGTGCGGGTCTCGTTGAAGATGTCGATGAAGCCCGCGTCATGGGCCAGTTGCAGGCGGTAGGCCGCCGCATCGGCCACAGGCTCCACCTCGAAGGTCACCACCGGGTCTTCCTGAGCCCGGCCGCCGCGCACCAGTTTCGGGGTCGGCGGCAGCTTGAGGGGGGCGCCCACGGCGGCCGGCGTGACGCTGACCCCGAAGGTCTCGGCCACCGCCACCTCGTCCTGGCCGCCGGCCACGCCCACCAGGCCCTTCAGCACCTCGGTCGTCGCCTGGCCGTCGCTGAGCGCCGCCACCCGGAACTCGGTGCCGCGCACGGCCGAGACTGACAGCGGCGTGCGGATCAGGAAGCGGGAATTGGGATTGGCGTTGGGGGTCGCCGAGGTGGAGCTGCGGCCATTGTCCAGGTCGAAGACCCGCAGCAGGCCGCCGGTCATCGGGACCTCGCGCAGCTGCCGCACGCGGCCGCTGGAGTTGGACGGCAGGGTGATGCGGCTCTCGTCGGAGAGCTCGAGGGTGACGAAACCGCCCGCCAGCGTCGTCAGGCGCATGCCCTCGACGATGGGCAGGCCGACGCGGGGCGCGACCGCCTGGCCGTCGCGCTCGATGCGCACAACGCCGGAGAAGGCCACCAGCTCGGCGGTGATCGGGTTGGTCCGCATCACCCGATAGGGCACGACCACCGTCGAGCCGGGCCGCAGGCGCCGGGCGTCGGGAATCCTGTTCAGCCGCTGGACGGTCCGATAGTCGCCGGGCCGGGCGAAGTAGCGGGTTCCGAGGGTGTAGAGGGTGTCGCCCTTCTTCACCACGTAGCGGGCGTCGGGCGGGCTGGGCGGCGGCGCCTGCTGGGCCAGGGCGGCGGTGGGGACCGCGAGGGCGAGCAGCAGGGCCAGCAGCTTCACGACGCGTCCTCCAGGACCGGTTGGCAGCGCTCCAGGCGGTAGCCGAAGCCGTAGACCGTCACAAGCCGGAAGCCGCCGGCCGGCCGCAGGGACAGCTTGCCCCGCAGGCGCGAGATGTGGGCGTCCAGGGTGCGGGTCTCCAGGTCGGCGCGGTGGCCCCAGACCCGCTCCAGCAGATAGTCGCGGCTCAGCGCCCGGGACATGTTGCGGAACAGGGTCAGGGCCAGCTGGAACTCCTTGGAGGTCAGCTGCTCGGTCTTGCCCTCGCGGCTGGCGGTCTCGGACGCCGGATCGAAGGTCCAGCCCTCGTGGGTCTCGCCGCTGGTGGGCGGGGCGGCCGGATAGGCGCGGCGCAGCAGGGCGGCCACCCGGGCCAGCAGGATCGAGGGCTCGAAGGGCTTGACCAGATAGTCGTCGGCCCCGGCGTTCAGCCCCTCCACCACGTCGCTCTCCACCGAACGGCTGGTGACCAGCAGCACCGGCGGCGGGGTGGTCATCAGTTCCGGCAGGCGCGCCAGGACGTCGAGGCCGGTCATCTCCGGCATGTTCCAGTCCATGATCAGCAGGTCGAAGGTCTGGCGCCGCAGGTCGGCCAGCAGGGCCGGCGGGCGCTCATAGACGCTGCAGCGATGTCCGGCCTGACGCAGCATGGCCGCGAGCAGGTCGTTGTGGGCCTGGTCGTCGTCCAGGACGGCGATATTCATGCCTTAGGTCCCCACCCAATTCGACTGCCGGGAAGCTTAGCCCTGGCCGCCCTCCACGGCCCCTGGATTCGTCTCCAGGTTACATTGCTTTACGATCCGGCCCCGTTGGATTGTTGCGGGCCACGAAGGCGGCGTAGCCCTCGACATAATCCTCCGGGATGAAGCCGGCCATCATGGCGCTGAGGTGCCCCTTGCCGGGCAGGACCAGGTTGGTGAAGTCCGCCAGCTCGCGGGCCATCCGGTGGGTGCGGGCGTTGGGGCGGTCGTATTCGCCATTGATGGCCATGACCGGGAAGTCGACCTTCGACAGGTCAATCTTGTGGAGGGTCGCCATCATGCGGCCGGCCATGTCCTCCATCTTTCGCACCGCCCCGGCCCCGGCCACGGCCTCGACCTTGGCGCGGATGCGGTCGCCGAGATCGTTGCCCACCTCCTCGCCCTTGGCCTGGCGGCGCGCCTTGGCCCGGGCGTTGGCGGCGGCCTCGTCGGGGGCCTCGCCGGTGACGTCGGGCGGGACCTTGTCCTTCCACTCGCCGACCTCGCTGATGCCCGAGCCCTGGAAGCACGCGGTGATGAACCGCTCCGGCGCGCGAGCCAGTAGCTGCAGGGTCACCCCGCCGCCCATGGAGTAGCCGGCGATGTGGGCCTTCGCGATCCCCATCTGGTCCATGAACTCCAGCACGTCGTCGGCCATGTTGAAGTGGCTGTGCCTTAGGCCCCCCGACAGGCCGTGGGCCCGCATGTCCAGGGCGTAGACGTGATTGGTCTGCGCCAGCCGGGGCGCGATGCCGTTGGAGAACCAGTTGCCGATGGCGCTGCCCCGCGCCCCATGGATCAGGATCACCGGGACGCCTTGGCCGGCCTCCACATAGTGCAGGCGGGTCCCGTCCCTGACCGTGAAGAAGCCGTCGGGCCAGCGCGGCGGTGCGGCCTGTTCGGCCGCGGTCGAAACCGACATGAAATCCCCAAGACTCTAGGCGACTGAAATGAACGCGGCGGGAAATGAGTCCCGCCCTGCCCGCAGTATGACGGCTCGCCGCCGCCGGCGCCAACGCCCTCAGTTGACAGGCGAGGGGTTGGCGGTGTCCTGGGTCGTCCCCCATGAGAAAGCTCGCCCGTGCGTCACGCCCTGCTCAGCCTCGCCTTCCTGTTCCTCGCCGGCGCCGCCCACGCCGCCCCGGCCTACGCCACCGGCGACCTGGCGCTCGGGAACCCCAAGGCCCGCATCGTGGTGGACGAGTACGCCTCGCTCAGCTGCACCCACTGCGCCCAGTTCAACAATGAGGTCTTCCCGGCCTTCAAGGCCAAGTACATCGACACCGGCAATGTCCGCTACGTCCTGCACGAGTTCCTCACCGAGCCGGTCAATGTGGCGGCCATCGGCTTCATCACCGCCCGCTGCGCCGGGCCCGACAAGTACTTCGCGGTGGTGGACAGCCTGTTCCGCCGCCAGGCCGAGATCTTCGAGACCCGCGACCTGCGTCCGGTGCTGCTCGACGTCGCCAGGACCGCGGGCCTGACCGAGGCCCAGGTCAACGCCTGCGTCACCGACCCGGCCAACGGCGAGGCCCTGGAGGCCCGGGTCAAGGCCGGCGAGGCGCGCGGCGTGAACTCCACCCCGTTCTTCTTCGTCAACGGCGTGAAGGTCGACGGCGTCACCCTGGCCGACCTCGACAGGGCGATCGCGGCGGCGGGCAAGACGAAGCGCTAGCGGACCGAGCCGCGGGCCAGGGCTTCGAAGGCGGTCAGAATCGTCTGTTCGGTCACCGCCTCCGGGGTGATCTGGTGCTGGTGGATGAAACCGAGGGTCAGGGCCTGGACCGCCAACACCAGGTCGCGGGCGGGGATGGCGAGGACCTCGCCATAGGCGGCCTGGGTCCGGGCCTCGATCTGGTCGAAGGCGGCCAGGTAGAGCGCCGCCGAGCGCGCCCGCAGGTCCGGGTCGGTCAGGGCGTAGATCTGGAACTCGGCGTTCAGGCGCTGCAGCCCGCCGGCCCGGGGCAGCACGGCCACCAGGGCGTCGGCGGTCGCCCGAAGTTGTTCGGCCAGGGTCGCGCCCGTGCGGAGGGCCGGCTCGACGCTGAGTGACTGGCTCCGCGCCACGGCGAACATCAGGTCGGATTTGCCCGCGAAGTTGCCATAAATGGCCCCCTTGGTCATGCCGGCCCGGGCGGCGATCTCGTCCAGGGTGGCGGCGACGAAGCCTTTCTCGGCAACGATTTCCAGGGCCGCGGCGATCAGGCGCTCGCGGGTCCTTTGACGCTTTTGGGCGCCGCTTGCAGTGGTATCGCCGGCCATGGCTTGCGATATACCACGGGTATAATATACTCATGGTATATTTCGGGAGAGCGGGCGATGGGCTGGATCATCAAGGGCGTCGGGGTCGTGCTGCTGCTGGCGGTGGCGCTGACCGTCGTGGCCCTGGCGATGGAGAGCCTGGCGCAGCGGCGCGATGCGGCCCTCTACCCGCCGCCGGGGCGGATGATCGCCGTCGACGGTCGGAAGATGCACCTCCGCTGCCTCGGCCAGGGCGGGCCGACGGTGGTGCTGGAGGCGGGCGGCGGCAATCCGGCCCTGCTCGCCTTCCCGGTCCAGGAGCGGGTCGCTCGGGTGACGCGGGTCTGCAGCTACGACCGCGCCGGGCTAGGCTGGAGCGATCCCGCACCGGACGGCCGGACCTTCGAGGACCGCGCCCGCGAACTTCACGCCCTGCTGGCGGCGGCGGGCGAGCCCGGCCCCTATGTGCTGGCCGGCGAGTCCTTCGGCGGCCTGGTGGCGCGGACCTTCACCCGGCTCTATCCCAACGAGGTGGCGGGCCTGGTGCTGGTGGACGCCGCCGAAGAGCAGTTTTTCTTCGGCAAGCTGGCGAAGTTCCAGGCCGAGCGCGGACGGGCGAAGGCCTATGCCCTGGCCGCGCGCCTCGGCTTGACGCGCTGGCTGATCGTCCATCAGCCTGTGCAAGCGGGTCTGCCGCCCGGCATGTCGCTCGAGGACCGCCGCCGTTTCGCCGCCCTGTTCAGCCGTCCGGCCCATATGGCCGCCCTGCCCCAGGAGGTCGACGCCTATGAACTGGCCCCGCCGGAGCAGCGCGTGGCCGGCGGCTTCGGCGGCCTCGGCGACCGCCCCCTTGCGGTGATCGCCCACGGCCGGCCCTTCGTGGGGCCTCAGGCCTGGATGGAGGACGGCTGGAGCGCCGGCCAGGCGCGGCTCGCGGGACTCTCCACCGACAGCGAGATGGTGGTCGCCACCCAGTCCGGCCACGCCATCGCCCAGACGGAGCCGGACCTGGTGGCCGACGTGATCGGCCGCATTGTGGGCAAGGCGCGGGTTTCCCTTTCCTCCCCCGTTCACGGGGGAGGGGGACCGGCGTAGCCGGTGGAGGGGGCAAGACCGGGCTCTGAGCTTGCGGCTCGCCCCCTCCACCACGCCTGCGGTGCGGTCCCCCTCCCCCGCTGCGCAGGGGCGGAAATGCGGCCGGTCAGCCTGCTGCCACATCCTGTCACCAGGGCGCCCTAGCCTTCCGGGGTCATGATCCCTAAATTCGCTCTCATGCCCCGCACCCCGAAGACCGCCGAGCCGACCGGTGTCGCCGACATGTCGGCGGTGTTCGATTATGACGAGTCCAGCGCCCCCATGCTGTGGGTCCCGCACCGTCCCGACCGGCCGCAGAAGTCCGAGGGCGGGCGGCGGTTCAAGCTGGTCTCCGAGTACGAGCCGGCCGGCGACCAGCCCACCGCCATCGCCGATCTGGTGGCCGGCCTGGAGGGCAAGGAGCGCGACCAGGTGCTGCTCGGCGTCACCGGCTCGGGCAAGACCTTCACCATGGCCAAGGTCATTGAGCAGACCCAGCGCCCGGCCCTGATCCTGGCGCCCAACAAGACCCTGGCCGCCCAGCTCTATTCCGAGATGAAGAGCTTCTTCCCCGACAACGCGGTGGAGTTCTTCGTCTCCTATTACGACTACTACCAGCCCGAGGCCTACGTGCCGCGGACCGACACCTATATCGAGAAGGACTCCTCGATTAACGAGCAGATCGACCGGATGCGCCACTCGGCCACCCGGGCGATCCTGGAGCGCGACGACGTCATCGTGGTGGCCTCGGTCTCCTGCATCTACGGCATCGGCTCGGTGGAGACCTATTCCACCATGACCATCCAGCTGGAGGTCGGGCAGCGGGTGGACGAGAAGCAGCTGATCGCCGACCTGGTGGCCCTGCAGTTCAAGCGCAATGACGCCAGCTTCGAGCGCGGCGCCTTCCGCCGACGCGGCGACACGATCGAGATCTTCCCCGCCCACTACGAGGACCGCGCCTGGCGCGTCAGCCTGTTCGGCGACGAGATCGAGGCCATCGTCGAGTTCGACCCGCTGACCGGCCGCAAGACCGCCGACCTGCCGAGCATCAAGCTCTACGCCAACAGCCACCACGTCACCCCGCGCCCGACGCTCCACCAGGCGATGATCTCCATCAAGGCCGAGCTGAAGGAGCGCCTCGACTGGATGATCGCCAACGGCAAGCTGCTGGAGGCCCAGCGCCTGGAGCAGCGCACCACCTTCGACCTGGAGATGATCGGCGCCACCGGCTCCTGCGCCGGGATCGAGAACTACAGCCGCTACCTGTCGGGCCGTAGGCCTGGCGAGCCGCCGCCCACCTTCTTCGAATACATCCCCGACAACGCCCTGCTGTTCGTCGACGAAAGCCACCAGGCGGTGCCGCAGATCGGCGGCATGTATCGGGGCGACTACCGCCGCAAGTTCACCCTGGCCGAATACGGCTTCCGCCTGCCCTCCTGCCTGGACAACCGCCCCCTCAAGTTCGAGGAGTGGAACGCCATGCGGCCCGACACCATCTGCGTCTCGGCCACCCCGGCGGCCTGGGAGATGGAGCAGTCCGGCGGCGTCTTCGCCGAGCAGGTGATCCGCCCCACCGGCCTGATCGACCCGCCGGTGGAGATCCGCCCGGTCTCCAAGGACAACCACAGCCAGGTGGACGACGTCATCGCCGAGGTGCGCGAGACCACGGCCAAGGGCTACCGCTCCCTGATCACCGTGCTCACCAAGAAGATGGCCGAGGACCTCAGCGAGTACATGCACGAGCAGGGCCTGCGGGTCCGCTACATGCACTCCGACATCGACACCATGGAGCGGATCGAGATCATCCGCGACCTGCGCCTGGGCGCCTTCGACGCCCTGATCGGCATCAACCTGCTGCGCGAGGGCCTGGACATCCCCGAGTGCGGGCTCGTCGCCATCCTCGACGCCGACAAGGAGGGCTTCCTGCGCTCCGAGACCAGCCTGATCCAGACCATCGGCCGGGCGGCGCGCAACGTGGACGGCAAGTGCATCCTCTATGCCGACCGGATCACCGGCTCCATGGAACGCGCCATGGCCGAGACCTCACGCCGCCGGGAGAAGCAGGCGGCCTACAACCTCGAGCACGGCATCACGCCGGAGAGCATCAAGTCCTCCATCAAGGACATCCTGGCCTCCCCCTACGAGAAGGACCGGGTCACCGTGCCGGTGGGCGTGGCCGAGGACTCCAAGCCCTTCATGGGCGACAACTTCAAGACCACCCTGCGCGACCTCGAAAGCCGCATGCGCCAGGCCGCCGCCGACCTCGAATTCGAGACCGCCGCCCGCCTGCGCGACGAGATCAAGCGCCTGAAACTGATGGACCTCGAATTCGCCAACGACGTGCTCACCGCGCCGGGCGAAGAGGTGGACCGGACGGCGGTGAAGAAGGTGCGGGCGGAGGCGCGGGCCGAGGCGCAGGAGCGGTTCCGGAAGGGGAAGCGGTAGGGGCGACAGCGCTTTCACCTTTCTTCCGTCATCCTAGGCCTTGTGCCTAGGACCCCTCTCTCTGCTGTTGCTGAGCACCCAACCTATCCGGGCTTCACCAAGACCTACGGCCTGAAACGGCTCGTCTGGTACGAGCCCTTCGAGATCATGACCAACGCCATCCAACGGGAGAAGTCGCTCAAGCGATGGCCGCGCGACTGGAAGATCAACTTGATCGAACGGGAGAACCCGCATTGGGATGACCTCTATGCGGGCATTATCTAGCCGCCCATCAAGAGTTAGAAACCGCCACAGACCGGTGCGAGATTTCGGGTATGCGCGTCACCCTCACCCTCGACGACGATCTGATGGAGCAGGCCCGCGATCTCACGGGCGTGCGGGAGACATCTGCCCTGGTCCGCAAAGCGATGAAGGCGCTGGTCGAACGGGAAAGCGCTCGGAGGCTCGCACAGTTGGGCGGAAGTCAGCCGCGTCTCGCGCCGATCCCAAGGCGCCGACCGTAGGGGCCCCTACAACCCAGCCAACCAGTTGATCACCAGCGCCTGAAGCGTGAGGCGCTTGTCCGACCAGCCGTGGTCCGTCGCCGCGTGGAAGGCCTGCACCTTGGTCCCGCCAACCCCTTTGATCGCGGCGATCAGGCGGTCAGTGTCGGGGGCGAGGCCGTCGTCGCTGGAGAGGACCAGGAGGCGGGTGGACTTGAGCGCCGGGGCCAGGGGGTCGAGGCGCCAGCCGTCGCCCTTGGCGATCAGTTCGGCGGCCATGCCTTCACCGGTGGCGCCCGTCAGGCCCTCGCGGTTGCCGTCCATGTCCTTGGCGAGGTCGGCGGCGGCGACCTTGCCCAGCTTCCCCATGTCGGCGGCCGAGATCATCACGGCGCCCAGCAGGTCCGGCTCCACGGCGGTGGTCTCGGCGACGGCCCAGCCCCCCATGCTGTGGCCGGCGATGGCGATACGCCTGGGGTCGACGCCCAGCCTCGCGGCGTTGGCGGGGTCGCGCAGGTAAGCCAGGACTGCCCGCGTGTCAGGCACGATCCCGGCGAAGCTGAAAGGCCCCGGGCTGCCCCACGAACCGCGATAGTTGAAGGTCACCGCGTTCCAGCCGGCGCGGCGCACGGCCTGGGCCAGGTCCAGGTTCTTCTCGTTACCGGGCAGGCCGTGGAGGATGACCAGGGTCGGGTGCGGCCCAGGCCCTTGGGCCGTATAGACCACGCCATTGATCGCCACCCCGCCCACGGGGACGTGGATCACCTTCATCCCGGCCTTAAACCTGGCGTCCGGGGCGGGCTCGGAGGTGACGGCGGGCGGCAGCTTGGTGGAGACCGTCTGGGCGGCGGCGGGAATGGCGGCCAGCGCCAGGAAGGCGGCGAGCAGGATCGGGCGCATGGGGCGGGGTCCTTGAAGCGGAGCCGGGATGGTGGCGCGGGGCGCGCGGCGGGGCAACCACCGTTCCTTCTCCCCTTGCGGGAGAAGGTGGCCGGTCAGCGACCGGTCGGATGAGGGGTCGCACGCCCCTCTCCACAATTCCTGCCACGCCCTAACCCGAGAGGTCTATCGACCCCTCATCCGACCCTGCTCCGCAGGGCCACCTTCTCCCGCAAGGGGAGAAGGGCGCCGCAGTCCCTCAGGCGACGCCGTCGAGCCGGTCGGCGATCCAGATCTTGATCAGGGACTGACGGGTCACGCCGCCCCTCGGGGCCTCGATGTCCAGGCGCCGCACCATCTGGTCGGTGAAGTCGACATTGACGCGCCGCTATTCCAGGCCCGGCCGGCGGGCGGTCGACCCGTCGATGTGGTCGCCGATGTCGTCGCCGGCGTCGAACTTGGCGTCGAACGCCTCGCCGCTAATGGTCTTGGCCGTCATAGGCGCTCACCTCATTTTTCAGCTACCGCCGCGTGACCCTCCAGCCGTTCCCGTCCCGCGTCGTTGTCCAGGCGACGCCGTCCCAGTCGGTGAAGTTGAGGATGGTGTCGGGGTGGCCGGCGCCGCCGGACTTGGGCGTGTGGTAGAACTGGCCGCCCACCCACTTGGCCGACCAGCAGGTCCCGTCCCAGGTGCGGTAGTCCATGTGATCGTCGGGGTGGCCCGCGCCGGTCTCGGGCTGGTGGTGGAAGTTGTCGCCGCGCCAGCTGGCGGTCCAGGGGGAGCCGTCGCAGGTGGTGTAGGGGATGGCCTCGACCGTCTGGCCCGACTGCGGCTGGGCGTGGGCCGGGGCGGCGAGGGCCAGGATGGCGATGGCCGCGAGGATTTGGACACGCATGGTTGTTCTCCCAGGCTGGAGCTCAACCGTATAGGTTGCGGCGGCGGGGGCAAGGGTGGGGCGTCCTTCTCCCCTTGCGGGAGAAGGTGGCCGGTCGGAGACCGGTCGGATGAGGGGTCGCACTCCCCCATCCGCGCATCTTCCAGCCGCCCGAACCCGATAGGTCTATCGACCCCTCATCCGCCCCTGCTCCGCAGGGCCACCTTCTCCCGCAAGGGGAGAAGGATGGGGGAGCGTCACCCCTTCGCCATGTTGATCACGTGCAGCTGGGTGAACTCGGCCAGGCCCTCTTCCCCCAGCTCCGTGCCCACGCCCGAGAGCTTGGCGCCGCCGAAGGGGAGGTTGGGGGCGAGTTCGGCGTGTTTGTTGATCCAGACGGTGCCGGTGTCCATGCGGCCGGCCAGGTCCATGGCCTTGTCCAGGTCCTGGCTCCAGATCGAGCCCCCCAGGCCGTAGTCCGAGGCGTTGGCGCGGGCCAGGGCGTCCTCGCCGTCGCGGATCTTGATCACCGGCAGGACCGGGCCGAACTGTTCCTCGTCCACCAGGCGGGTGCCGTCGCTGATGTCGCGCACGATGGTGGGGCGGATGAAGTAGCCCTTGCCCACGTGGGGCACGCCGCCGGCGATGACGGTCCCCTGGGTCTTGGCCTCGGCGATGATCCCCAGCACCTTCTCGAACTGCGTCTTGTTCTGCAGCGGGCCCAGGGTGGTGCCCTGCTCCAGGCCGTCGCCCATCACGGCGGCGTCGGCCAGGATCGCCAGCTCGTCGCACAGGGCGTCGTAGATGCTTTCGTGCACATAGGCGCGCTTGATGGCGATGCAGACCTGGCCGGAGTTCTGGAAGGCGCCGGCGAAGATCTTGCCCGCCGTGGCCTTGGGGTCGTTGTCGGCCAGCACGATGGCCGCGTCATTGCCCCCCAGCTCCAGGGTGACGCGCTTGAGCGCCTCGGCGGCGCCGGCCATCACCTTCTTGCCGGTCTCGGTGGAGCCGGTGAAGGAGACCTTGCGGATGTCCGGGTGGGCGGTGATGGCGCCGCCCAGGTCGTTGGCGTCGGCGATGACGTTGAGCACGCCGGGCGGCAGAAGATCCTTCACCAGCTCGGCGATGCGCAGGGTCGACAGCGGCGTGGTGGCCGCGGGCTTGAGGATCACGGTGTTGCCGGCCAGCAGGGCGGCGGGGACCTTGAAGGCCATCAGGATCAGCGGGAAGTTCCACGGCACGATGGCGCCCACCACCCCCAGGGGGCGGCGGCGGGAGACGACCCGGCGGGTGTCGCTGTCCTCGATCACCTTCTCGGGCAGGTCCAGGCTGGCGAAGTAGCGGAAGAAGGCCGCGGCCCCGAACACCTCGCCCATGGCGTCGGCCAGGGGCTTGCCCTGTTCCTGGGTCAGCAGGCGGGCGAGGTTCTGCAGGTCGCCCTGGATGGCGTCGGCCATGGCGATGAGCACCTTGCGCCGTTCATCGATGGGGGTGTCGCGCCAGGCCGGGAAGGCGCGCTTGGCGGCGGCCACCGCCTGGTCCAGCTGGGCCGCCGACGCCCGGGCGCAGACCGCCAGCTCCTGCTCGGTGGCCGGATTGATCACCGACAGGGTGGCGTCGCCGTCCACCAGCTGGCCGTCGATGAGAAGCTTGAACGGGCCCATGGGGTCCTCCCGATAGTGTTGATTGGGGCCAGGATGAGCCGGTGACGTAGGGCGAGGCAAGGCGTGCGCGCCTGTCACCCGAATGACTCATCTGCCCGGCTTGGGCGCACAGGTCCGGAACCACGGCGCCGGTCGGGCGCGCGGCGCCTGGCCGAGGAGTGCGAGAGCAAGGTGGCCACCATCGAGGCGATCAACGCCAGAAACTAGCTCTGGCCCGGCTTCTGCACCGCAGCGCTGCAACCGTCCCGGTTTGGAGCGACAGCCATGGTCAGTCGTGTTGCGCGTACCCGTCCCCGCCTCGTCGAACAGGCGGCCCCCGAGATGAAGGTCGTGGCCCTGCAGGCCCTGGCGCCGACGCCCGCGGAGAAGCCGGCCCCGGCCAGCGAAACCCTGGCCGAACAGATCCGGCGGCTGCAGGCCGAGGCCAAGAGCCTGGCCAGGAGCCATGTCGACGCCCTGCGCCTGGCGCTGATCGAGGTCGAACGCCTGGCCGAGGAGATCGGGGCCGGCGGCGACGTCTATCCCACCGGCGTCCGCGAACTGGCACGCCGCTTCGCCAGTGAGACCGACACCAAGGTCCAGGCCCTGATGGCCATCGTGGCGCGGACTTAAGGTCGGGCTTTCAAGACCTTAGCCTGGCCACGCATCCATTTTCAAAGCGCGGCGTTAGGTCCCCGGTTGTTCAACATGGCCGCCCTCCCCGGCGGCCTGACCAGGGGTTTTCCGTCGATGACTGACACCATCAACCGCGTCCTGATCGGGGCCTTCGCCGCCGCCGTCATGACCGTCGTGGCCATGGCCGGCACCATGGTGGCGGCCTCCCAGCCCGTGGCCTTCGGCCAGGGCCTCAGCCAGTCCTCCCAGGGCCGCTAAACGGCCTCCAGGGTCCGTTCCAGGGCGGCGAACAACAGCGCCGCCTCCAGGGGCTTGGGCACGAAGTCGTCCATCCCCGCGCCGTAATATTCCGCCACCTGATGGGCCATGGCGTTGGCGGTCAGCGCCACGATCGGCGTCCGCGCCCGCCCCGACCGAGCCTCCTCCTCGCGGATCGTGCGGGCCGCCGTCGGGCCGTCCATCACCGGCATCTGCACATCCATCAGGATCACGTCCCACTGGCCCGTGCGCCAGGCCTCCAGGGCCTGGGCGCCGTCGCAGACCATGACCGGCTCGATGCCCGCCTGGTGCAGCAGGGTCTGCAGCACCAGCTGGTTGATCAGATTGTCCTCCGCCGCCAGCACGCGCAGCGGCGGCAGCGCCTCCTGGGGCTGGGCCTCGGCCGCCGCCTGGACCTGGACCGGTCCCACCGACGCCGGCGCCATGGGCAGGCGGGCGATGAAGGTGCTCCCCTCTCCCTCGACGCTGACCGCTCTGATCACCCCGCCCATCAGCTCGCAGAGCTCCCGGCAGATGGCCAGACCCAGGCCGGTCCCGCCGTAGCGCCGGGTGGTGGAGGCGTCGGCCTGCTCGAACTTGCGGAACAGCCGGTCGAGCTGCTCGGGGCTCATGCCCACCCCGGTGTCGCACACCTCGATACAGAGGTCCTCGCCGTCGCGGGCCAGCCGCACCCTCACCTCGCCCGAGGTGGTGAACTTCAGCGCGTTGGAGACCAGGTTGTAGATCACCTGGCGCAGGCGGGTGGAGTCGCCGAGATAGGCGCCGCGGGCCTGCGGCTCCACCACCAGGTTGAAGGACAGGCCCTTCTTGTTGGCGATGGCGGTGAAGGCCGCGTGCGCCCCCAGCGCCAGCTCCTCCAGGTCGAAGGGCGCCACCTCCAGCTCCAGCTTGCCGGCCTCGATCTTGGAGAGGTCCAGCACGTCGTTGAGGATGGCCAGCAGGGTCTCGCCCGACTGGCGCACCACGTCCAGGCGGTCGCGCTGAACCGCCGACAACTCGTCGCGGGCCATGGCCTGGGCCATGCCCAGCACCCCGTTCAGGGGCGTACGGATCTCGTGGCTCATGGTGGCCAGGAAGGTGGACTTGGCCCGGTTGGCGGCCTCGGCCTCCTCCTTGGCCTGGACCAGGGCGGCCTCGGCCTGCTTGCGGGCGGTGATGTTCTGCATGGCGCCCAGCAGCCGCAGGGGCGCGCCGGCGGCGTCGCGCACCAAGGTGACGGTGCAGGCGACCCAGACTTCCTTCCCGTCCTCGCGGGCGACGCGGTATTCGGGGAAGTAGGGCTCGCCCTTCTCCACCGCCTGGGCCCAGGGTTCGGCGATCAGGGCCCGGTCCTCGGGGTGGATGGTCAGGCTGGCGTCGGCTGCCAGGTCTTCGAAGGTCAGCACCCGGCCGAAGATCTCGGCCATATCCTCATCCTGAACGAGGGTCTGGCGCTGATAGTCCAGTTCCCAGACATGCAGCTCGGCGATCTGGGCGGCCACCTGCAGGCGCTGCTCGGAACGTTCGGCGGTCTCCACGGCGTTCACCAGATCGGTGACGTCGAGGGCCGCGCAGACCACCCCGCCGATCTCGCCCGCCGCGTCGCGCCAGGGGGTCATCTCGACCCGCGCCCAGACCGCCCGCATGTGCGGCCGGGCGATCCGCACCTGCGGCGCGCGCATGGTCTCCCCGGTCACGCAGCGCTCATGGGCGAACCGCAGGCGCTCGAACAGGGGCTGATCGAACTCGCTGATCACGCGGCCGAGGACATCGGGCGCCTCAAGGCCGCTCTCCTCCAGGAAGCGGCGGCTGACCTGGATGAGCCGCATGTCGCGGTCGGTCATCATGATCGCCGCAGGAGCCGCCTCCACCATGGCCTGGAGGTGGGCCTGGCTCTGGCGCAGGGCGCCCTTTCCCTCGACCAACAGCTGGCGGGCGCGGGCCTGCTCGCAGGCCTCGGCGATGACGCCGGCCAGGTTGTTGAGATTGGCCGCCAGGGCCGCGTCACGGGCGCGGGGCTCGACCCCGACGACGGCGAAGACCCCAATCACCTCGCCGTCCGACAGCCGCACCGGCGCGCCGGCGCAGAAGCGATAGTGTGGCGCAGCGGTGACCAGGGGATGGTCGGCCATGTCCGGATCGAGGCAGGTGTCCTCCACCCAGACCGTGTCCCCACTCGCCCGGACGCGGTCGCCCAGCGGATCGGGGCCGGGGCTTTGGCCCTCGGGGTCGTGGCTGCGCCATATGTCGCCGCCGCGGGCGATCAGCAGGCTGACCCCGACCGGACCGAACAAGGCGTTGGCCAGTTCCCGGGCGCGGCGGAAGACCGGCTCGTCGCCGGTCATGCCGAAGGGCGGTCCGACACGATCCGACGGGCTGAGAGCGGCGCTTGGGAACTGGGACATGGGACGAAACCTGGGCAGTAACTGGCGCCCAGCCTAGGCCGTGTGACCGACAATCGGGGCGCGGAGACCCTCTTGCGGCGATTCGCCTCAAGGTCCGGGTTGCGTCTCCAGGTTCCTCGAAACCGCAAGTCGCCGAATGCACGCGCCGGTGGTCTGACGGGGAAACCGACGCGGACTCCGGGTGGGAACCGGCCCTAAACTACGAGGTCGCCGAATTCCTTGCTGCGCCGCAGCCAGGCCGCGGCGTAGCCGCAGATCGGGGTGATCTTCAGCCCCTTGGCCCGCACGTCGGCGCTGAGCGCGGCCATCAGCCGGCCGGCCGCGCCGGTTCCGCGCAGGGCGGGCGGGCTTTCCACGTGGTCGAGATAGAGGCGCTCCCCGCTCAGACGATAGTCGGCCCAGGAGGTCTGGCCCTGCTCGTCCATCTCGTAGCGGTCGCCGGTGTCGCGGAGGTCTGTCATGGCCTGATCATAACCCTCTCGCGCGCGGGATCGATCCCGATTAGCGTTCGCGAATGCGTGAGCGGGAGAGAGCGATGCGTTTGGGTGTGATGCTGGCCGCCGTGGCCCTCCTGGGCGTGAGCGCCTGCGACAAGCCGGCCGAGAAGACCGACGCCCAGGCGCCCGCGCCGGCCTTCACCCCGTCCCAGACCCCGCCCGCCCGCAAGCCCGGCCTTTGGGAACAGCGGGTCTCCACCGGCGATTTCGTGCAGGTCAGCCGCATCTGCCTGGACGCCGACACCGACGCGAAGATCAGCTTCTGGGGCTCCCAGGCGACCCGCGACATGTGCGAGAAGAACGTGTTCTCCGCCCGCGTGGCCGGCGGCTATCAGTTCAGTTCGGTCTGCGACATGGGCTCGGGCGGCAAGACCACCACCAGCGGCACGGCCACCGGGGACTTCAATTCCAAGTACCTGATCGAGGCCGAGAGCTCGACGGTGGGCGCCGCCGCGCCGCAGATGAACGGCCTGCACAAGGTCACCGTCGAGGCCGCCTGGCAGGGCGCCTGCCCCGCGGGCTACAAGCCTGGCGACATGTCCCTGCCCGGGGGGATCAAGATCAACATCCTGGAGCTCCCGGTTCCGCCGAAGAGCTAAACCAGCTCCACCGCCATCGCCGTGGCCTCGCCGCCACCGATGCAGAGGCTGGCGACGCCGCGCTTGCCGCCGCGGGCCTCCAGGGCCGAGAGCAGGGTCGCCAGGATGCGCGCGCCGCTGGCCCCGATGGGGTGACCCAGGGCGCAGGCGCCGCCGTTGACGTTCAGCCTGGCGCGGTCGAGGCCCAGCTCCTGCTCGGCGATCATGGCGACCACGGCGAAGGCCTCGTTGACCTCCCACAGATCGACATCGGCCACCGACCAGCCGGCCTTCTTCAGCACCTTCTGCATGGCGGGAACCGGCGCCATCGTGAACAGGCCAGGCTCATGGGCATGAGCAGCGTGGCCCGCCACCCGGGCGATGATCTTCAGGCCCAGGCGTCGCGCCACCGACTCCCGGGTCATCACCAGGGCCGCGGCGCCGTCGCTGATGGAGCTGGCGTTGGCCGCGGTGATGGCGCCGTCCTTGGCGAAGGCGGGCTTCAGGGTGGGAATCTTGGCGGGGTCGGCCTTCATCGGCTGCTCGTCGGCCTCGATCAGCACCGCGCCCTTGCGGCTGACCACCTCCACCGGGACGATCTCGCGGGCGAAGGCGCCGGTCTCGGTGGCGCGCTTGGCCCGAGCCAGGCTCTGAATCGCGTAGTCGTCCATGGCCTGGCGGGTGAACTGGTAGGTCTTGGCGCTCTCCTCGGCGAAGGCGCCCATCAGCCGGCCCGGCTCATAGGCGTCCTCCAGTCCGTCCAGGTACATGCTGTCGCTGATCACGTCGTGGCCGATGCGGGCGCCGCCCCGGTGCTTGGCCATCAGGTAGGGGGCGTTGGACATGCTCTCCATGCCGCCGGCGATGACGATCTGCGCCGAGCCGGCCGCCAGGGCGTCGTGCGCCATGATAGCGGCCTGCATGCCCGAGCCGCACATCTTGTTGACGGTGCTGGCCTCCACCGAGAGCGGCAGGCCTGCGCCAAGGGCCGCCTGTCGCGCGGGCGCCTGGCCCAGGCCCGCGGGCAGGACACAGCCCATGATGATCTGCTCGACGGCGGCGGGGTCGAGCCCTGCCCGCTCCACCGCCGCGCGGACGGCGGCCGCGCCCAGGGCCGTGGCCTTCACGGGCGACAGGTCCCCCTGGAAGCCGCCCATCGGGGTGCGGGCATAGGCGGCGATGACGACGGGATCGGAGGTCTGGGTCATGGGACGCATATAGCTCTCCCTCCCCTTCATGGGGAGAGGCCGGCTAGACGACCCCGAAGGCCTTCTCGATGAAGCCGCCGCCCAGAACACGGTCCGGGGTCGCCGGATCGTAGAGCACGCAGGCCTGGCCAGGCGAAACCCCGTGCTCGGGGTCATCGAACATCACGCTCACCGCCCCGGCGGTCAGGTCCAGCCGCGCCGGCAGGGGTTCGGCGGTGGAGCGCACCCGGGCGAGCACCGGCAAGGCCAGGGCGCAGGCGTCCTCGACTCGAGCCTGATCGCCCAGCCAGTTGATTTCCTTCAGCGAACAGCCGGTGACCAACAGAGCCTCGCGCGGCCCGACGATCACCTGGCGGCTGTCGGCGTCGATCTTCACGACGAACAGCGGATCGCCGACCGCCACGTTCAGCCCCCGGCGCTGGCCGACGGTGTAGCGGGTGACGCCCGCGTGGCGGCCCAGCACCCGGCCGTCGAGGTGGACGATGTCCCCCGGCTCGGCGCCCTGCGGGCGCAGCCGGTCGATTACCGTGGTGTAGCGGCCCTCCGGCACGAAGCAGATGTCCTGGCTGTCGGGCTTCTCGGCGATGGCCAGGCCCAATTCGGCCGCGGCGCGGCGCACCTCGCTCTTGGGCAGGTCGCCCAGGGGGAACCGCAGATAGTCCAGCTGCTGCGCCGTGGTGGCGAACAGGAAGTAGCTCTGGTCGCGCGCCGGATCGGCGGCGCGGCGCAGTTGCGGGCCGGCCGGTCCCAGTTCGCGGCGGACATAGTGGCCCGTCGCCATGGCCTGCGCGCCCAGGTCGCGGGCCACGTCCAGCAGGTCGCGGAACTTGACGGTCTGATTGCAGCGGATGCAGGGCACCGGCGTCTCGCCGCGCAGATAGGCGTCGGCGAACTCCTCGATCACCTGTTCCTTGAAGCGGCTCTCATAGTCGAGGACGTAGTGCGGGATGCCGATGGCGTCCGCCGCCGAGCGGGCGTCGTGGATGTCCTGGCCGGCGCAGCAGGCGCCCTTCTTCTGGATCGCGGCGCCATGGTCGTAGAGCTGCAGGGTCACGCCGATCACGTCATAGCCGGCGCGGGCCAACAGGGCGGCGGTCACCGTGGAGTCGACGCCCCCGGACATGGCCGCCACCACGCGGGCGCCCACCGGCAGCCCCACGGCGGCGCGGGCGGCCTCGACGGCATGATCGGCGAAGAGAGCAGGCGCGTTCATGGGGCCTATGTAGCGGGTCGCGCGGGGATTTGCGAGATCACGGCCGCACCGCAGACTTCGGCGAGTGGCTCAAATAGTCGCGAAACAGTGATCTCGCGTGACAGGCGAGTGGTGTAAGCTTGGCTTGGCGTTGTGAAGTAACCACCCGCCCGCGGAGACCAGGAGACATTGAGAGCAATGTTCTTGCCCCGCCTCACCCATTTGGGAGGGCGCCCGATGAACCAGTACCGGCTTTACGTTCTGAACCCCGAGGAACACATCGCGGCCACCCGCGAGGCGCAGTTTCCCGACGACATCTCCGCCCTGAAGGAAGCCAGCGAGATCCGCGCCGACCAGTTCGCCGTCGAGGTCTGGATGGGCGAGCGCCTGGTGGGCCGGATCGGCGCCGAGTTTTCGCTTTAGCCCACGCCTATCTCAGCACATTCAGCAGCGACGAATTCTGTAGCGACAGGAAGACCTGGGCCGCGGCCTGCACCGCCACCCCGGCCTGCTGCAAGGCCGTGGCGGCTTCGGCCGGATCGGCGTCGGTGATGCCGCCCATCATGCCGGCCAGGCTGATCTGGCGGGACGCCAGGTCGACCTTGACGGAGTCCACGCGGGTCTGGACCATGCCGTTCCGCGCCGTGTGGTTGATAAGGTCCTTGTGGACTCCGTCCCAGGTGGCCATCACCCCCTCCAGGAAGGTGCGCTGATTGTCGGTGAGATTGCCCTGGAACGGCCCGTCCACCGTCTCTTCGAAGGCCTGGATGTCCTTGAAGGCGGTCAACAGGTCGGTGCCGAGGTCATCGGCCAGCAGCCCGGTGGTCACAGTGGTGGAGTCATCCACCTTGGCCTGGGTCAGGAACTCGTCGTTGTGGAAGAAGTCCGAGATCACATAGGCCGGATTTGTCAGGTCGGCGAGCGCGGTGGCCGAGACCGGCAGGGTGTCGATCTGGCCTCCGGCGAAGACGTACTTGCCGCCATATCGGGCGTTCAACCCGTCCACGGAGTTGCGGAAGAAGCCCTGCAGATCCTGCATGAGGGTGTCGGCCCGGCCGCTGGCCAGGGCCTGGGCGATGGTTTCGCGCGTCCCCTGGGCCGAGGAGGTCAGCTGGCTGAGGGCGAAGTCCTGGGTGGTGAGCTTGTCTGTGATCAGCTTGCTCTGCTCCAGATAGCCGCCGATCCGCGCGTCGATGGACTTCATCGCGGTCAGCATCTCGGCGTTGCGCGCATAGCCCTTGAGGTCGGTGCCCTGCTTCTGGGTCGCCACGCGGGCGCCGGCCTCCATCTGCCGCTGCTGCGCGGCCTGGATGTTGGCGAGGACGGCGCTGTAGTTGCCGTTGGAGGAAACGCGGTTCATCGCGGTTGGCCTTCGCTCAGATCATATTGCTAAGGACGTCAAACAGCTCCTTGGCGGCCTGCACCATGCGGGCCGAAGCGTTGAACGCCTGTTGATAGGTGGTGAGGCGCACGAGCTCCTCGTCGAGGTTCACGCCTTCCACCGACTGCCGCCGGGCGTTGGCCTCGGTGGCCACGGAGTCGGCGGACTGTTTGCGGGTGTCGGCGGCCTGGGCGCGGCGACCGATGGAGCCGCCGAACTCCGCGGCATAGCGCGAGACGGTCATGACCACGGCGCCGAGTTCGCCGGCGGCGCTGAACGCCGTGGCGATGTCGCCCGACCCCGCCAGGGCCAGGGCGCCGCGGCCGTCGCCGGGCCTCAGGGACGCGGCCGGGGGCGCCGTGCTGAGGTCGAGCTTCCCCAGGGCCAGCTTCATCGGGTTTGAGACCAGGCTCTGATCCACGGCGAAGCGAGCCGCCCGCGTGGAGCGTTCGGAGACGCCCAGACCGAAGAGCTGGCTGAGTGAGGCGCCGTCGGTCCCGCGCTTGGTGTCGTCCTTGGCGATGGAGAGATGGACGTCCCCCCCGCCATTGCCCGCGAAGGTCAGCTTGCCGTTGGCGTCGAGGGAGAAGGTCCCATAGAGCCCCACCCCCGTCGAACTGGCGTTCAGGGTGTCCAGCAGGTCCTGCATGCTGCCGGCCGGCGGCATGGTGATGGCGATGTCACGCAGCGGGCGACCGTCGGCCTGGGCAAGGCTGAAGTTGATCACGTCGCCCGGGGTGAAGCCGTGGTCGTCGCTGAGCTTCAGACCGGTCTCGTAGTTGGTCACGCCATTGGAGCGGACGATGTCGTTGAGGCCGAGGAAGTGGGAGAAGGCCCGCCCGGCCTTCGTCGAGGTTCCCTCGTCGATGGCGATGCCGGTCCCCGCCCCGGCGGTCAGGCTGAGCTGGCCGTCGGTGAAGGTGGCGGTGGCCGCGCCCCCCAGCGCATTGTTCAGGTCGGAGAGGAAGTCGCCGCTGAAGGCGCCGCCGGGCGTCATGGTCTGTGCGTCGAAGTCGATGACCACCGAGCTCTGGACGACGCCGGTGGTCCGATCGACGATGGCGATGGTGGCGTTGCCGGTGAAACCCGCGACCCCGGAGTCCAGGTCCATGCCGATGTCGCGGCCGGTCATGGCGGTGGGGGGCGGCATGGCGGCGTTGGCGTTGTGCGCCGCGTTCAGCTTCTCGGTCACCCGGCTGACGAACTCACCCAGCTGGTCCGACAGTCCCGGCAGCGTGCCGTCGCGCAGATCCATCAGCCCGCGAAGGTCGCCGCCGGTGATGGTGATGGCTTGAGCCTGGCCGATACCGCCGACGGGTTCGATGGCGATGTAGGACATCGTCGTGTCGGTGCGATTGTAGCTGAGCTTGGCGGCGTTATCGCCGGCCAGCAGATAGCCCTCCGCCGACCGGATGGTGACGCCGCCCTGGCTCCGCTGCTGGACCTGCACGTTCATGATGGTCGACAGCTCGTCGATCAGCTGGCTCTGGATGTTCTCAGACCCCGAGGCGTCAGCATTGGCGAGGTTGGCGCGGCTGACGTCGGAGTTCAGCCGGTTGATCTGTTCCAGCAGGTCATTGGCGCGGTCGATGTCGGCCTTGGCCTGGGCGTCGACGGTGTTCCCGAGGTCATTGATGTGGGTGTTGATGCGGGTGGCTTCGCTCAGGAAGTCACTGACATTGGAGATCGCCTGGCTGCGCAGCAGGCTGGATGACGGGTCATCGGACGCCGCCGAGAAGGCGGAATAGATGTTGTCCATGCGCGAGAAGAAGAAGTTGTCGCTGGACGGGTCGCCGAACAGGCTCTGAGCGTTGTCGAGATATTCCGACAGCGTACCCCAGCGCTTGGAGTCGGAGTTGGCCGACAGGGTGGCCATCTGCAGATACTGATCGGTGATCCGCTTGACGCCGGAAACCTCGACCCCCATCCCCATGCCACCGACCACCAGCGGCTTCTGGTCGATGGTCTTGCGGACGTAGCCAGGCGTGTTGACGTTGGCGATGTTGTCGGAGGTGGTTCGCAGGCCGGCCTGCGCCGCCTGCAGGCCCGACGCCGCGGTCCTGAGGGAAACGGTCAGGGACATCTCTTAGCCCTCCGCCCGGCAAAGCCTGACGCCCGACCCGGCCAAATCTGCCGGTAGTCTGGGGAACGCCCGCGCGTAGGACCGAAATTTGTTCAACATTTTCAATGTGGTCCCTTTGGGGTCCCGATCAGCTTGAAATCAGGGGCGCAAGACCGGCGCCAGTTTTGGTTAACGCTGCCCCGCCGCCGCCAACGAGCCCCGGCGGGAGGGGGCGGCAGGGACGACCTATCAACCCGGCAAGGCCCGGCAAAAAGCGCCGCGACAGCCTGGCGCCGGGCAACGGTCCAGGCTCCACATTTCCTTTGAAATCAATGACCTGAGCCCCAATACCCAAACTGGCGCGGAGGTTGCTGAGCAGGGTCGGAATGAACGCGGCGCAGCAGGCGCTTCCTCACCAGCCGTCCCCCGGACACCCCGACCTCATGACCGCGCCTCTGCTCAACGCCTCGACCTTCCAGCCCGCCGCCGCCGGCGCGGCGCCTGGACTGTTCGGCGCTGGCGCCGCCGCAGGCCAGAGTCCGATGGCGGGCTTCGAGGCCCTGCTGACCGCCTTCTTCGGCGGCCAGGGCGCGGCCGAACCGCTGCTGGGCCCGGACGGCAAGCCGGTCCTAAAGACTCCCGGCGCGGCCAAGGACGCCAAGGCCTCGATGGCCGACAAGGAAGAGGCCGAGGCCACCGACACCGCCACCCCTTCCACCGACGCCCAGATCCTGGCCGCCCTGCTGGCCCAGCCTATCGCCCCGCCGGCCGCCGTTGTTCCCACCACCGCCGGCGACACCGCTGAAGGTGAAACCCCGGCGGGCGCTCCCGCGTCCCCGGCCTTCGCGCCCCTGGTTCCCGACGCCACCCTCGCCCAGGCCGCCCAGGCCATGAAGGTCAGCGACGCCAGGACCGCGACCGCCGCGGGCGCCGTGGTCCAGGCCGCCACCGATGCCGCGGTCGAGGCTTCAGACGCGGACGGCGCCGGCGAGCCTGCCCCGTTGGCCGACACCAGCACCCCCTCCCCCCTCCTCGAGGGCAAGCCCGCCGCCGCGCGCCCGTCTTCCGCCGCCGGCGCCGCGCCAACCGCTGCCGAGGTCGCCGCCCCCCGCCCGGTCGCACCGCCGCCGGCCGCCGCGGCCGCTGCGCCCCCCCCTCCTCCTGCGGCCCCTGCGCCCAGGGCTCAGGCCGCTGAAATCTCCGCCGTCGCGGAGGCTGTGGTCGCCGCGGAGGCCGTCGAGACCCCCGAGGCGGGCGCCGCGCCCGAAACGCCCGCCGCGCCCCCCCGGGCCAAGACCGCCGCCCGCGCCGCCCGCAACGAAGCTGGCCCGCGCACCGAGACGGCCGCCACGCCAACGGTCGCCGACGCCGACCCCCTGGGCGCCTCCGTGGTCGCCCAGGCCGAAACCGCCGAGACCTTCGACTCCGGCGCTGAGGGCAAGCGCGAGGCCGCCGCTCCGGCCGTCGAGGCCAAGGCTGACACCGACACCGGCCAGCCCGTCGCCCCCAATGTCGGCGACGCCGCCGCCACCGCCTCGACGTCGGCGCCCGCCGAGGCGCGGCCCGGCCCGCAGACGGTCGCCCACCTCGCCGCCCAGATCGTCAAGAAGCTGGAGGGCCGCTCCACCCAGTTCGACGTCGCCCTCAACCCCGAGGGCCTCGGCCGGGTCGACGTGCGCATCGAGATCGGCGCCCAGGGCAAGCTCACCGCCTCGATGGCCTTCGAGAACCCGCTGGCCGCCAGCGAGCTGCGCGCCCGGGCCGGGGAGCTGCAGAAGGCCCTGGAACAGGCCGGCTTCGACATCAGCGGCGGCATCCGCTTCGACGTCGCCGCCGATCGCGGCCAGGGCCAGGCGGGCCAGGGCCAGTTCGGTCACGACCCCTCCAACAACGGCGGCGCCTCGCGGGGCCGGGCTTTCCAGGCGGCGCTCGACAGCGCCGACCAGACGGCCGACGCGGCGCTCTCGGGCGCCCTCAACCTCCAGCGCCGGACCCTGATGTCCGGCGTCGACGTGCGAATTTAGGGAGCCGGCAGATGGTAGACGCCGTTGCAGGGGCAACCCCCCAGACCGCCACTCAGTCGGGGACCAAGCGCCTCGCCGAGAGCTTCGACACCTTCCTCAACCTGCTGACCACGCAGTTGAAGAACCAGGACCCGCTCTCGCCCCTGGACTCCAACCAGTTCACCCAGCAGCTCGTCCAGATGACCGGCGTGGAGCAGCAGCTCTACGGCAACCAGTTGATGGAGAAGCTGGTGGCCAACACCGGCAGCGGAATCTCCACCGCCGTGGCCCTGATCGGCAAGGACGTCAAAGCCGGCGTCGCCGACAACGTCATCAAGGACGGCAAGGCGACCTGGAACTACAACCTCAACCGCGCCGCCGACGACCTGAAGCTCGAGGTCGTCGATTCCAAGGGCCGCACCGTCTACAGCGAAGCCCCCGCCGACATGAAGGCCGGCGACCACGCCTTCAACTGGAACGGCAAGGACGCCAGCGGCAAGCAGCTGGACGACGGCGGCCCCTACACTCTGAAGGTCACCGCCAAGGATAGCGCCGGGACCGGCGTCATCTCCAAGATCAACATCCAGGGTGTGGTGACCGGCGTTGAGCAGGTCGACGGCAAGACCCTGATCACCATCAACGGCGCGAAGATTCCCTGGGAGACCGTGACCTCGATCAACGAGGTCCCGGCCACGACCACGGCCAACAAGAACGACAACACCATCCCGGACATCGAAGCGGCCGCCTAAGGCGGCCTGGCTCCCCAACCCTTTGCGGCCCCCGCAGAACGAAAGAAGGCAACAACCATGAGCATCAACAGTGCAATGCTCGCCGGCGTCTCGGGCCTGGTGTCGAACTCGTCGGCCCTGGCCGCCATCTCCGACAACATCGCCAACGTCAACACCACCGCCTACAAGCGCAACCAGGTGAACTTCGCCAACGTGGTGACCGCCCAGGCCGTGAAGGGCCGCTATTCGGCCGGCGGCGTGCAGGCGGTGACCCGCCAGTTCGTCGGCCAGCAGGGCCTGATCACCAGCGCCTCGTCGCCCACCGACCTCGGCATCTCCGGCGACGGCTTCTTCGTGGTCACCCAGAAGGCCAACGGCCTCACCTCGGCCGACAACCGCGCCTTCACCCGCTCGGGTTCGTTCAACGTCGACGCCGACGGCTTCATGGTCAACGACGCCAAGCTCTATCTTCAGGGCTGGCCGGTCGAGGATGACGGCACCATCGACGTCAACCCGTCGGACCTCACCAAGCTCAAGCCGATCAACGTCAAGAACCTGGGCGCCGCGGTGCGTCCCACCGCCAACGTCGTGATCAACGCCAACGTCGACAAGCGCCTGCCCACGGCCCAGGTGGACCTCACCGCCTATGATCCCACCGCCCAGGCCACCAGCATGGCCGGCTACGCCGATGACCAGAACACCATCTACAAGCCCGACTTCACGATCGAGATGAACGTGATCGACTCCACCGGCGGCTCGCACAAGATCGCCATGTCGTTCATCCACGACCCGAGCGTGACCAACGAGTTCCGGGCGGAAATCTACACCATTCCGGGCGACGAGATCGACGACGGCTCCACCTCGGGCCTCATCAGCTCCGGCACCGTTCGGTTCACCGCCACCGGCGCGTTCGACAAGGACAACTCCACCGTCTTCGGCTCCCTGGGCGCCGACCCGCAGATCGTGCTGGGCGACTCCGACGCCGGCGCCAGCCCGGCCTGGGCCACCAACCTGGGCATCACCGGCCAGACCATCGACTTCGACTTCTCCCGCCTGGCCTCGCGTCCCGAGACCTCCTCGGTGACCCAGGTGAATTCCGACGGCGCCAGCGTCGGCAACGTGGTGGGCGTCGAGGTCGATGAGAACGGCGTCGTCTCGGCCATCTTCGACAACTCCGAGATCCGCCAGGTCGCCAAGATCGCGCTCGCCACCTTCCCGAACCCCGATGGCCTGACCCCGGTCAGCGGCAACGCCTATCGTCCGACCATCCAGAGCGGCGAGTTCGTTCTGAAAGAGCCGACGGTGGCCGGGGCCGGTCAGATCGCCGCCTCTACCCTGGAAGCCTCCACTGTCGACTTGTCGGCGGAGTTCACAGGACTGATCTCAACGCAGAAAGCTTACTCCGCCTCCTCGAAGATCATCACCACCGCTGACCAGATGCTAGAAGAACTCATCAACATTAAGCGATAAGTCTTGGCGTTAATCAGCTTTAACTGGTGATGACATCTTAGACTGTACCGTTTTAGTACATGGGGGAGTGAATGATTAGGTCTTTCTTTACTATTGCGATTCACCGGCTGTTATGGCCTGCGTCGTATAGTCCCTCCGAATTGTGATGGTGGGAAAGGCGTAAAGCCATGTTGCAACAACAACAGCAGACCCGGACGAACAGCCGCGGCGAGCCCTATGTGATCGGTCCGACGGGGGTTCCCCTGACGATCGCCGATCTGCCTCCGGTGGACACCGGGCGCTGGGTTATCCGGCGGAAGGCCGAGGTGGTCGCTGCGGTTCGCGGCGGGCTGCTGACGCTCGACGAGGCCTGTGAACGTTACTCTCTGACCAACGAGGAATTCCTCGCCTGGCAGAAATCGATCGACCGCCATGGTTTGGCGGGCCTGCGGACCACGCGTCTGCAACAGTATCGCTGAACTCAACTCCCCCCAGATTGACGTTCGCGATGCGGCCGCCCCGAGCAATCGGGGCGGCCGCACCCGTTCTGGAACCCGGTTATGCGATGGCATGACTTGCGCACAGCTCTGCTTCAACGAAGCCGTTGGAGGGGTCGGGCGTGTCGAAACAGGACGGAATGTGGTTCGCGCTGGCGGGCGCCCTGGTCTGGGGGGCGGCGACGCTCTTCTACGTGGTGTTCGCCAAGGGGGTGATCGAGCACGCCTTCTGGTTCTACGTCGTCAACGCCGCCCTGGTGGCCATGGCGCTGGGCCTGTTCTTCCACATCACCGCGCGGTTCCTGGCCACGCCTCGGCGTCAGCGCAGGCTCGCGGCCCTGATTTTCGCCGCGCCGGGCCTGGTGGGATCGATGCTGCTGGGCCTGAACTTCAGCGCGCTCCTGCCGCAACTGCCGCCCGAGAGCCACGGCCGCTATATCGCCCTGGTCCTGGTCAGCTACGCCCTGATGATGGTCCAGGCTCTCGAGCCCAAACCTAGGCGGGCTTCGGCCAGGGGCTGAGGTCCGACAGCTTGCGGATCGTCACGGTGATCCGCTCCCGCTCGCCCGCGCGGCGCTCCACCAGCAGGCGGGCCACCTGGGCGTCGTCATGGAAGGCGTAGCCCTTGATGGCGTCCAGGATCGCCTTGGCCAGGTTGTCGAGGTCCATCCAGGGCGGATCGCCCACATACTCCATGATGATCTCCACGGCGAACTCGCCCCAGGTCGGCCGTGACCCGCGCCAGGCCTTGCGGAAGAACTCGTGGATCAGCGGCTTGTAGACCTTGGCCTGGGTCGAGAGGCCATCGACCATGACCTCCATCATCCCCTCGCTCTCGCGGGCGCGCACCTTGGCGTGATGGGTCCAGCCGTCGTCCATACAGCCCCTCTTAGACAGCTTTAGGCGGCGCCAGAACCCTTGCGCTCCCGTCTCGCCCGTTTAAACCGGCGCATCGACCTGACAGGAGGCCAGACCATGACCGCGACCCGCACCGAAACCGACACCTTCGGCCCCGTTGAGGTCGCCTCCGACGTCTATTGGGGCGCCCAGGCCCAGCGCAGCATCCAGAACTTCAAGATCGGCTGGGAGAAGCAGCCCCAGCCCGTCGTCCGGGCGCTGGGCATCGTCAAGCGCGCCGCCGCCGAGGCCAATATGGAGCTGGGCCGCCTGGACCCCAAGATCGGCGCCGCCATCATCGCCGCCGCCCAGGAAGTGATCGACGGCAAGCTGGACCACCACTTCCCGCTCTCGGTCTGGCAGACCGGCTCGGGCACCCAGTCCAACATGAACGCCAACGAGGTGATCTCGAACCGCGCCATCGAGATGCTGGGCGGCGTCATGGGCTCCAAGAGCCCGGTCCACCCCAACGACCACGTCAATATGAGCCAGTCGTCCAACGACACCTATCCGACCGCCATGCACATCGCCTGCGCCGAGCAGCTGGCCAAGGAGGTCATGCCGGCGCTCGAGCACCTGCATGCCGCCCTGAAGGCCAAGACCAAGGCCTTCGACCACATCATCAAGATCGGCCGCACCCACACCCAGGACGCCACCCCCCTGACGCTGGGTCAGGAGTTCTCCGGCTACACCCAGCAGGTGGCCAATGGCGTGCGGCGCATCAAGGACACCTTGGCCGGCCTCTATGAACTGGCCCAGGGCGGCACCGCCGTCGGCACCGGCCTGAACGCGCCGGTGGGCTTCGCCGAGCTGGTGGCGGCAAAGATCGCGGCCATCACCCGCCTGCCCTTCATCACCGCCCCCAACAAGTTCGAGGCGCTCGCCGCCCACGACGCCATGGTCTTCAGCCACGGCGCGCTCAACACCATGGCCGGCAGCCTGTTCAAGATCGCCAACGACATCCGCTTCCTCGGCTCCGGCCCCCGTTCGGGCCTCGGCGAGCTCTCCCTGCCGGAGAACGAGCCCGGCTCGTCGATCATGCCGGGCAAGGTCAATCCGACCCAGTGCGAGGCCCTGACCATGGTCTGCACCCAGGTGTTCGGCAACAACGCCACCATGACCTTCGCCGGCGCCTCTGGCCACTTCGAGCTGAACGTCTTCAACCCGGTCATGGCCTACAACTTCCTGCAGTCCTGCCGCCTGCTGGCCGACGCCGCCATCAGCTTCACCGACAACTGCGTGGTGGGCATCGAGGCCCGCGAGGACAACATCAAGGCCGCCCTCGACCGCTCCCTGATGCTGGTGACCGCCCTGGCCCCCAAGATCGGCTATGACGCCGCCGCCAAGATCGCCAAGACCGCCCACAAGAACGGCACCACCCTGCGCGAGGAAGCCGTCGGCGGCGGCTACGTCACCAACGAGGAGTTCGACGAGGTCGTGCGCCCGGAGAACATGATCCACCCGGGGTGAGGCTGGCGACAGACACAAATCAGCGTTACGCTCAATTCATGGGCAAGACCGAACTCAGGATCGAGATCGACGCCGACCTGCTGGCCAGGGCGAAGGCGGCTGGCCTTGCGGTTGAAGCCATAGCCGAGGACGCCGTTCGTGCGCGGCTCACCTCTCTCTCCGATGACGAGAAGGCCCGCCTTTGGGCCGAAGAAAACGCCGAAGCCCTCAAAGCCCAGCGTGAACGGATTGATGCTCACGGTGTGTTCGGCGAGGATTTGCGGACCTGGTAGGTGCGCCAGTTCGAGATACACCCCAATCCGGCCGAGCAATCTCGCTCAAGCTACCCCTATGTTGTGGTGATGCAGTCCCATCTGCTGGCCGCATCGCACACGACGTTGGTGGCGCCGATGCTCCGGCAGGATGGCCGGTCGGCCTTCACGCAGATCAGCGTCACCGTGAGTTTTGAAGAGAGCGACTATGTCGTCCTGGTCGCCGAAATGGCGGCGATCGATACGCGGGTACTCACCAGGGCGTCAGGCGACTTACGCGACTACGAAGACGACTTCCGCCGCGCGCTCGACCGCCTCTTCACTGGCTTCTGAGCCCTACTCCGCCGCGTAGACCAGCGGGTGGGCGTGGGCCCACAGATGGGCGCGGTAGGTTTCGAAGCACTGTTCGCCGCAGATCAGGCGCATGACCGCACCCTCGGCGATGTGGCGGGCGCACTCCGGCGTCTCGGTCACCAGGGGAACCAGGGCCTCGGCGTTCCAGGCCCTGGAATGCTCCACGTCCAGGTGGGCGTGCAGGGCGAAGTACTTGCGGCCCTCGGGACTGACCCCCAGGCGCTTCAGGCCCGCGTCCACCGCGCCGACGCGGGTCGGCGCGGTCAGCTCCACGACGCCCAGGGCGCCGATTGACTGGTAGGTATATCGTCGGGTGGTGGCGAAGGCGGTCATCACATTGGCCAGGCACAGGGACTGCCACAGGGTGGAGTCGATGGTCGGCGAAAGCTCCAACCCCTCGGTCGTGCGTTCCAGCATCGGCCCGTGCATGCCGCCATAGCTGCCGCGGCCCATCTCGTCCCAATAGTTGCGGGCCAGTTCCAGCTTCGGCCGGGCCGGAAGCTTGACCTGGGTCATCGCCACCAGGTCGTCGAAGCCCGCCTCGCCGGCGGCTTCCTGGGTCAGGAACCAGCGCATGTCGTGGATGCTGGCCTCGTTTTCCAGCCAGGCGAACAGCGGGTCCCATTGGCCGGGCCCGGAGGTCTTCAAATCCTCGAACCAGGCGATGAAGCCGTCAGGGTCGGCGGGCACGCCCGCCACCAGGGGCGCGATGTGCTCGCGGAAGGCCTCGATGAACGCGCCCTCGAAATGCTTCATCCGCGCCTCTTGCGCCACCTCGGCGCGCCAGTCGTCGGACGGCGTCGCCACCGCCAGCCGGCGATGGTTCCAGTGGGCCAGTCCCTTGTGCAGGGTCTCGGCGTCCGGAAATTGCGGATTGAAGGCGCCCAGGCGCGACAGTCGTTCACCACCAAACACGAAACACTCTCCCTAACTCGGACAGTAGGAGCGTTCGAAGCGCGGCCTGGTTCCTAAGCCCAATGGCCGACAGAGCCAGCATACCACCGTTCGGTGGCGTGGTCAGCGCAGGCGGCTGACCGCGAAGTCGGCGAGGTCTTCCAGGGCCGGACGCCAACTGTTGCTGGCGGAGAACTCGGCCAGCTCCCCCTTGGCCTTGCCGGCATAGTCGGCCGCCAGGTCGATGGTGGTGTCCAGGGCGCCGACCCCCACGATGAGGTCGCGGGCCCGCTCGAAATCGCCGTCGGCCTGTTCCAGCCGCGCCACGGCCCGGTCCCAGAAAGCCTTCTCCGCCGCGCCGGTGCGCGCGATGGCCAGCAGCAGGGGCAGGGTCGCCTTGCCTTCGCGGAAGTCATCGCCGGGGTTCTTGCCCAGGTCCTTGCTGACGCCGCTGTAGTCCAGGCTGTCGTCCACCAGCTGGAAGGCGACGCCCAGGTCCTGGCCGTATTTGCGCAGGGCCAGGCACTGCTCGGGGCTGGCCCCGGCGGAGACGGCGCCGGCCTCGGCGGCGGCGGCGAACAGCTCGGCGGTCTTGGCCTTGATGATCTCCAGGTACATGTCCTGGTGCAGGTTCAGGTCGTGGGCGCGGGTCAGCTGCAGCACCTCGCCCTCGGCGATCACCCGGCTGGCGCGGGCCAGGATCTCAAGCGCCTGCATGGAGCCGGCCTCGACCATCAGTTCAAAGGCGCGAGCGAACAGGAAGTCCCCCACCAGGACGCTGGCCGGCGCGCCCCAGATCAGGTGGGCGGCGACCTTGCCGCGCCGCAGTTCCGAGGAATCCACCACGTCGTCGTGCAGCAGGGTGGCGGTGTGGATGAACTCCACCGCCGCCGCCAGCTTGAGGCAAGAATCGTCCTGGGCGCCCGACAGGCGCGCCGCGGCGATGGTCAGCAGGGGCCGCAGCCGCTTGGCTGATCCGCCGATCAGGTGTTCGGCCAGGGCCGGGATCACCGCCACAGGGCTCTGCATCCGGTCGCGGATCAGGGCGTCGACACCGGCCATGTCGGGCCGCGCGAGGTCCAGAAGGCCGTCGATGGACACGGGCTTTCGGGTGACCGGGGCGCTGACTGCGTCCACGAGGACTCCTGGTCTGGGGAACGGCGAGACGGGGGTGACGCCGTTTGCGGGGACAATGGTGACGCGATAAGGCACGGTCAAGGAGAGCACAACGCCCCACAGCCCCCACATGGCGATTACGAGTCCTCAACCCGACATGGACGCAACACCGGAAGACCGCCTGCTGGACGGCCGCGTGCGCCTGCGGCAGGCGCCGAAAGGCTACCGCGCCGGCATGGACGCGGCCCTGCTGGCGGCGGCCTGCGACGCGCCTGACGGGGACCGGGTGCTGGACGTGGGCTGCGGCGTGGGCGGCGCCCTGCTGGCCGCCGCGGCCCGACGGCCGGCGACCCTGTTCCTGGGGATGGAGCGTGATCCCGCCGCCGCCGCCCTGGCCCGCGAGAACGTTGCGCTGAACGGCATGCAGGATCGCGTCGAAATCCTGGAGGGCGATGTCGGCGTGGCCTTCAAGACCCTAGGCTTGCCGCCCTTCGATGCGGTGATGGCCAATCCGCCGTTCTTCGACGATCCCGGCGTCCTGCGCGCGCCCGCGCCGGCCAAGCAGGGCGCCTGGATGGCCGATGGCGGGCTGGCGGCCTGGACAAGTTTCCTGCTGAAGGCGGTGCGCGAAGGCGGGAGCATCACCCTGATCCATCGCGCCGACCGCCTGGCCGACATCCTGGCCCTGCTGGCGCCCAAGGCGGGCTCCTTCCAGATCCGGCCGATCCACCCCCATGCCGACGCGCCGGCCAAGCGGGTGCTGGTCCGCGCGGTCAAGACAGGCAAGGGGCCTCTGGCCCTGCTGCCGCCCCTGGTGCTGCACCCCCGCGAGGGCGCCAAGCACACGGTCGAGGCCGAGGCGATCCTGCGGGGCGAGGCCGGGCTGGCCTGGGCCTAGTCGAAGATATCGAACAGATCGAACTTCTTCTTGCGCCGGTGGGCGGGATGATGGTCGTCGTCGTCATAGTCGCGGCGCGGCCGCTCGGGTTCGCGCCACATGCGCGGCGCCGAGGACTCCTGGGCCGGGGCGTCACCCCGTCCGGCGGCGATCAGCTTCTCAAGCTCTCCCCGGTCCAGCCAAACGCCGCGGCAGGCGGGGCACATGTCGAACTCCACGGCCTGGCGGCTGACGGCGGACATGGAGGTGTTGCAGTTGGGACAAAGCAGCAGAGGCATCGGATGGGGCGCTCCATGACATCCGTTTCGAGGGACGGGTGCGCCCGAAGACCGGGCCGAGGACTGGGGGGCCAAACCTACAAGGACCCAGCATCGAGCGCACCCGATGCAGTCCGACATCACGATCCGCTCGGGGAGGAGAGCTGTGGATCGCCAGAGGGGCCCGGCCTGCGACCCTGAGCTAGGGAGCCACCGCCGGTTTGGAAAGGGTCGGCGGCGTCTTTTTTTGATCGCCCCCTGGCGGGCCGCGCCGCGCGCCGTCTAACCTCGCACCCGCGGAAGTCGCAATCGGAGCGCGCGTGGCCGGACCCTGGGAGCCTGACGAGACCGAGCCTGTCCCTCGCGGCGGGGCGTCTGTTCGCCTGCTCATCTGGCTCGCCGCACTGGCGGCCGTCGTCGCCGGCGTCTGGCTGCTGATCGAGGCGTTTCCGGGCGCCGTCAGCTCACCAGAGGACTGGGGCTGGGTGGCCTGGGGCGTGTTCATGATGGCGCTGTTCTCCAGCGCGATCCTCGGCGGGGGCGCCATCCGCTGGGGGGAGAAGGCGCGCCACGCCGCCCTCTGGGGAGCTATCGTGACGGTGCTGATCCTGGGGGTCAGCTACCGCGCCGAACTCGCCGGGGTGGCGCAACGGGTGCGCATGACCCTGTCGCCCTCCTATCCCGTCGCCACCGGCCCGCGCGAACTGGTGGTCACCGCCGGCGAGGGCGGCCACTTTCTGGTGGTGGGCAAGGTCAACGGCGAACGCGTCCGCTTCCTGGTGGACACCGGCGCCAGCGACACCGTCTTGAGCCCGGCCGACGCCCGGCGCGTGGGGATCGATACCGCCGCGCTGAGGTTCGACCGGCCGTCCGAGACCGCCAACGGCGTGGGCTATGGCGCGGCCTTCCAGGCCGACAGCCTGTCGGTGGGAACCATCACCTTCAAGGACGTCCCGATCATGATCAACCAGGCGCCGATGAGCAGTTCCCTGCTGGGCATGACCTTCCTGCGCCGGCTGGAGTCCTTCCAGGTCAAGGACGACAGGCTTTACCTGGTGGGCCGAAACTGACGATCAGGCCGGCGCCGGCCGGAGGCCCGACCACGGCCCCTCGGGCAGGGCATGGCGACGGTCCAGGGCGTCCAGTATGAACTGCGCCAGGCGATCAGCCGCCACCGGAATAGCGGTGCGCGCCTTGAGCAGGGCGATCTCGGCGTCCTCCAGTTGCGGCAGGCCCTCGGCGGCGCCCAGCACCTTGAGGTCGGGTGGAATCATGTCCCGGGGCAGCACGGTCAAGCCAAGCCCGGCGCGCAGGGCGGCATGCTGTCCAGCCAGGGAGGGACTTGTATAGGCCGCCCGCCAACTGCGGCCCTGGGCGTCGAGGGCGGCCACCGCCCGTTTGCGGTAGACGCAGGGGGCCGGCGCCACCACGAGCGGCGCGGCTTCATCGGGTCTAAGCACTGCGGCGTCGGCCGCCGCCCACACCAGAGGCTCGCGCCAGACCCGCACCCCCAGATCCGGGCCCAGGGGCTCGCGCTTCACCAGGGCGATGTCCAGGGCGCCGTCCCGCAGGCGGTCGAGCAGGTTGAGGGTCAGGTCACAGGTCACCGACAGGGCGACCCGAGGATGGGCCCGGGCGAACTCCCCGAGGATCTCGGGCAGGTGGACGGTGGCGAAATCCTCCGGAGCCCCCAGCCTCACCTCCCCCTCCAGGTCGTCCCCCCTCAGATCGGCGACGATCTCGTCATTGACCCTCAGCAGCCGGCGGGCCTGGGGCAGGAAGGCCTCTCCCCCCGGGGTCAGGGTCACATGGCGGGGATCGCGCGAGAGGAGCGCCACCCCGAGCCTGTCCTCCAGCCGCTGCATCTGCAGGCTGACCGCCGACTGGCTGCGGCCCAACCGCTCGCCGGCGCGGGTGAAGCTCCGCGCCTCGGCCACGGTGACGAAGGCGCGCACCAGATCCAGATCAAGATTTACAAGCCGGGTCATATCTCACTCCATCATTTCCCATCTTAATGATGAGGATGACGCCTTTCAACGCGCCGAATGTCGCGCGGGCGCCTATGAGCGCCTCCCACCGGGGTGGGCGACGGCGCCGACGCTGATGGGGACCACCACAATGGAAGCACTGACCGCCGCCGGGCATCTCGGCCTGCAGAATCTGATCACGCCAGCCGTGCTGTTCTTCATCCTCGGCATGACCGCCGGGATCGCCCGCTCCGATCTGGCGCTGCCGGAGGCCTCGGTGAAGACCTTCGCCCTCTATCTGATGCTCTGCATCGGATTCAAGGGCGGGGTGGAGGCCGCCCGGGCAGGGTTGACCCCGGACTTCCTGCGCGCCGGCCTGGCGGGCGTCGTCCTCAGCCTGACCTTCCCGGTCCTGGCCTTCGCCCTGCTGCGCCGGCTGGGGCGGCTGGACCGGGCGACCGCCGCGGCGACGGCGGCGGCCTTCGGGTCGGTCTCGGTGGTGACCTTCGCCGCCGGTTCGGACTTCCTGAGGGCCCAGGGGCAGGCCTTTGGCGGCTACATGGCCGCGGTCCTGGCCCTGATGGAGGCGCCGGCCATCCTGACGGGCCTGCTGCTGGCGCGGGTGGGCGGCGCGGGCGTCAAGCGCGCCTCTGTCCTGCGGGAGGTGCTGCTGGGCGGGCCCGCCCTCGTACTGGCCGGAAGCTTCCTGATCGGGGCGCTGACCGGGGAGCGGGGCCTCGCCAAGCTCGACCTGTTCGTCAATCCGCTGTTCCAGGGGGTCCTGTGTCTGTTCCTGCTGGAGATGGGGCTGACGGCCGCCCGCAACCTGGGACTCGGCGCGCGGTTGCCCGCGCCCCTCCTCGCGCTTGGGGTTCTGCTCCCCCTGACGGGCGCGGCGCTGGGCCTGGGCGCGGCCTGGCTGGCGGGCCTTGGGGTGGGGGACGCGACCCTGCTGACCCTGCTGGCGGCCTCGGCCTCCTATATCGCTGTGCCGGCCGCGATGAGCTTGGCGGTCCCGCAAGCCCGGCCGGCGGTCTATCTCAGTCTCGCCCTGGGGGTCGCCTTCCCCTTCAACCTGATCCTGGGCATCCCACTGTACCGGACCGCCGCCGCCATGGTGACGGGGGTTTCCCTGCCATAGCCGGGCTCGTGTTTCGGGGGGCAGCTGCTAGAGGAGCGGTCTCATGACGCCGCAGGAGCCTCCCGCCATGGACGCCGACCAGACCGTGCCGGTCATCGACCTGGCGGCCCCGCCGGCCCAGGTTCGCGATCAACTGGCCCGGGCCTGCGCCGACTGGGGGTTCTTCCATCTCGTTGGCCACGGCCTCAACCCCGCTCTGCTGGCCGCGGTGATGGCCGAGGCGCGCGGGCTGTTCGCGGCGCCGGCGGCCGACAAGCGCGCGCTCAGCCGCAGCCGCGACAACCCCTGGGGCTATTACGACCGCGAACTGACCAAGAACCGGCGCGACAAGAAGGAGATCTTCGATATCGGGCCGGACGTGGCGGGCCTGGCGCCCAGCGACGACGCCTTCTCCGGCGCGACGCCGTTCCCCGCCTGGCGCGAGGCCTTCGAGCCGACCGCGCGGGCCTATGCCGCCGCCTGCGAAAGCCTGTGCTTCACGCTGCTGCGGGAGATCTCACTGGGTCTCGGCGCCCCCGCCGAGGCGCTCGCCCCGGCCTTCGAGGGCGTCCACACCAGCTTCCTGCGGCTCAACCACTATCCCACCCGTGACCCGATGGGCGACGAGGCGACCGAGCCCCCGGGCCTGGGCATCCACCACCACACCGACGCCGGGGCGATCACCGTCCTGCTGACCGACGGCGTGCCCGGCCTGCAGGTGCGCAAGGACGGCGTCTGGCGCCCCGTCGACCCGGTCCCCGGCGGCCTGATCGTCAATCTGGGGGACATGGTCCAGGTCTGGTCCAACGACGCCTATCAGGCCCCGCTGCACCAGGTCCTGGCCATGGAGGACGGCGAGCGGTTCAGCCTCGCCTACTTCTTCAACCCGGCCTACGCCGCCGTCATCGCCCCGCTGCAGTCTCCGGCCCGCTACCGCGACCTGCCCTGGGGCGAGTTCCGCCGCCGCCGCGCCGACGGCGACTTCGCCGACTACGGCGCCGAGGTGCAGATCGGCGACTACCGCGCATAGAAAAAGGGGCCGGACCTTTCGGTCCGACCCCTCCTGTCACTCTGAAGGTCGCCGCGACTAGTTGCGCGCGGTGTCCACCAGCTTGTTCTTTGTGATCCAGGGCATCATGGCGCGCAGGCGGGCCCCGACTTCCTCGATCTGATGCTCGGAACCGCGACGGCGGGTGGCCTTGAAGCTCGGCGCGCCGACCGCGTTCTCCTGCATGAAGTCGCGCACGAAACGGCCCGACTGGATGTCTTCCAGCACGCGCTTCATCTCGGCCTTGGTGTCCGGCGTCACGATGCGCGGGCCGGTCACGTACTCGCCGTACTCGGCGGTGTTGGAGATCGAGTAGTTCATGTTGGCGATGCCGCCTTCGTAGATCAGGTCCACGATCAGCTTCACCTCGTGCAGGCATTCGAAATAGGCCATCTCGGGGGCGTAGCCCGCCTCGACCAGGGTTTCGAAGCCGGCGCGGATCAGCTCCACCAGGCCACCGCACAGCACGGCCTGCTCGCCGAACAGGTCGGTTTCGCATTCCTCGCGGAAGGTGGTCTCGATGACGCCTGAACGGCCGCCGCCGATGGCCGAGGCATAGGCCAGGCCCAGGTCATGGGCATTGCCCGTGGCGTTCTGGTGGATGGCGATCAGGCAGGGCACGCCGCCGCCCTTCTGGTACTCGCCACGCACGGTGTGGCCGGGACCCTTGGGGGCGATCATCAGCACGTCGATCGAGGCTTTCGGCTCGATGAGGTTGAAGTGCACGTTCAGGCCGTGGGCGAACAGCAGGGCCGCGCCGTCGCGGATGTTGGGGGCGATCTCTTCGTTATAGATGCCGCGCTGCAGTTCGTCGGGCGCCAGCACCATGATGGCGTCGGCCCACTTGGAGGCTTCGGCGACCGTCATGACCTTCAGGCCGTCGGCTTCCACCTTCTTGGCGGTGGCCGAGTCGGGGCGGAGCGCCACCACGACGTTCTTCACGCCGGATTCCGACAGGTTCAGCGCGTGCGCGCGCCCCTGGCTGCCATAGCCTACGATGGCGATCTTCTTGTCCAGGATGCGGGCGAGGTCGGCGTCGCGGTCGTAGTAGACGCGCATGGTCATTCTCCTGAAGACGAAGGTCGCCACGACGTCGCGCAACGGCGCCGCAGCAAAGGCGGGGCTTTGCAGCGGAATTTTGCGCGAAGGTCAAGCCGAACGGGCGCTTACAGGACAATTCGTCCCGTGAGAGCCCCCCTCCCCCGGGCAGGGAGGGGGTGATCTCATCACCAGAAGACGTCGCGGATCACCTGGACCACGCGGCCCGAGTACATGTCCACCAGCAGCACGTCGTCGCCGACCCGGACATATTCATAGCCGATGGGCGGGATCGGCAGGCCGTAGGACCACCAGTCGTTCAACTGGTACTGGTTGCTCCACCATGAGCGCGGCAGCAGGTCGCCATAGCTCCAGCTGCGGATGTAGAACCCCGACGGCGGCCGGTAGGCGTAGCCGCGGTAGCGCTGCTGGCTGTGATAATTCTGGCCATGGCGGCGGCGGTCGAAGCGGGGCCGCTGCTGATTGCGGTCGGGGCGCCAGTCCCGGCCGTTGTTGTTCCAGCCATTGTTGTTGTTCGAGCCGTTGTTGTTCCAGCCCGGATGACGGTCGTCGCGCCGGTCATTGTTGCGGTCGGAGCGCGGACCTTGATCGTGCTGGCCCTGCCAGGACTGGCCGCCCTGGCGTCCGCCCTGGCCGTTGTTCCAGCGCTGACCGCCGTTCTGCGGCGGCTGTTGCTGGCCCTGGCGCGACTGCCAGTTGGAGTCGCCCCGACGGCCACCCTGCCGGCCTTGCGACGGACCCTGGCCCTGGGGCTGAGCCTGGGCCTGGGGCGGGGATTGCGGGGCCTGGGCCTGAGGCGGGGATTGCGGCGCTTGCGCCTGGGGCGCGGGCTGGCGCTCCTGCAGCGACGGCGGCACATTGCGCGAGCTGGCCCGCATGGCCGGATTGTAGCTCCCGTCCCCGCGGCTCTCGCGCCGACGCTCGCCGCCATTGTCCTGAGCGAGCGCCACCTGGGCCGTCGAGGCCAGCAGCACCAGCGCCAGGGCGCCCGTCATAACCGTCTTCATGTCACTGTCCCCTGGCCGCACACGGCCGATGGATGTCCCTTTAGCCAAGGTTAATGCCGGGCCCTGTGTGAACCGCGCTTGAACGGAATCCCCGGTGATCCGACAAGGGGGCTCACCCTGGGAGAGCGCGATGCCCGCCACACCGCACGACATCACCGGCTTCTGGCGCACCGCCGGCGCGAAGCGGTGGTTCGCCAAGAACCCCAACTTCGACTCAGCCATCCAGCTGAAGTTCGAGCCGGTCCACTACATGGCCGCCCTGGGGCGCCACGACAAATGGATGGAGACCGCCGAGGGGTCGCTGGCCCTGCTGATCCTGCTGGACCAGTTCCCGCGCAACCTGTGGCGGGGCACCGGCCACGCCTTCGCCACCGACGGCAAGGCCCGCCTGATCGCCCGGCACGCGGTGGCGACCGGCCAGGACCTGGAGATCGAGCCCCTGCTGCGGCCCTTCGTCTACCTGCCCTTCGAGCACTCGGAAGACATGGACGACCAGAACGAGGCGGTGCGCCTCTGCACGGCGCTGGGCGATCCCGAGACGTTGAAATACGCCGAGCTTCACCGCGACATCATCGCGCGCTACGGCCGCTTCCCACACCGCAACATCTGCCTCGGCCGCACGACCACCGCCGAGGAGCAGCAATTCCTCGACGAGGGCGGGTTCGCCGGCTAGATCGCGTCAGGGTTGATGGAGACCGGTGAACCCGCCCGGCGCGCTCCAAGAAAAATCCGCGGCCTAGCGGCCGCGGACGTCGGAAAAGGCCGACTTCATCGCCATCTGCCGCATGGCTTCCTGGTCTTCTTCCGCGCGGCGCTTCCACTCATCCAGGGACATGCAGGTGCGCTTGGACAGCCGCGAGCCGGTGGGCGCGTCTTCGCGGCAGATCATCTTCACCCGCTGCTGGCCCTTTTGCAGGGGCGCGGAGACAGGAACTTTCTCGGTGGCGGCGGTCTCGCCCGCCGGCGGCTCGGCGCCGCCGAGCGCGGCGGACATCAGGAGAGCAAGGATCATCTTCAGCCCCAAACAGGATTTGCACACAGTTTTCTATGTTCACACGCGCTTCGCAACTGGGATGACAGAATCGCGCATTGAGGTCGGTCGCGACTCACCGGCGAATCACCCTCGACCGTTTCCACCGGCTGATCCTGATGAACGCCCTGTCCGCCCTCCGCCTGCCGCAAGCCGTCACCGCCCCGGAACACCCGGAGCGGCAGTATCTCGACCTGCTGGCTGACATCCTGGAGAACGGCGTCCAGCGCGGCGACCGCACCGGCACCGGCACGCTCGGCGTCTTCGGCCGCCAGATGCGGTTTGATCTCTCCCAGGGCTTCCCCCTGCTCACCACCAAGAAGCTGCACCGCAAGTCGATCTTCGTGGAGCTGCTGTGGTTCCTGCGCGGCGATACGAACGTCCGCTGGCTGCAGGAACGCGGCGTCTCCATCTGGGATGAATGGGCGGCGGCGGACGGCGAGCTCGGTCCCGTCTACGGCAAGCAGTGGCGCTCCTGGACCGCCCCGGACGGCCGGGTCATCGACCAGATGGCCGCCGTCGTGCACAGCCTGAAGACCAACCCCGACAGCCGCCGCCACATCGTCTCGGCCTGGAACCCGGCCGAGATCGAGGACATGGCCCTGCCGCCCTGCCACTGCCTGTTCCAGTTCTTCGTCGCCGACGGCAAGCTGTCCTGCCAGCTCTACCAGCGCTCGGCCGACGTCTTCCTGGGGGTGCCCTACAACATCGCCAGCTACGCCCTGCTGACCATGATGATGGCCAAGGTCACGGGCCTGGAGCCCGGCGAGTTCGTCCACACCCTCGGCGACGCCCACCTCTACCTGAACCACCTGGACCAGGCCCGCGAGCAACTCACCCGCGATCCCCTGCCCCTGCCGCGCCTGGAGATCGCCGACAAGGCCGACCTGTTCGCCTACGACTACGAGGACTTCAAACTGCGCGGCTACAAGGCCCACGAGAAGATCGCCGCGCCGATCGCGGTCTGACGATCCTTGGGGTGTTGGCGTGAGTCACGCTAACCTAGCCCCATGACCCCGATCCTCACCGCCGGCCCCATCGCACGCGCCTCCAACGGCGTCATCGGCCGGGGCGGCGAGTTGCCCTGGCGGCTGAAGACCGATCTCGCCAATTTCCGCGCCGTGACCCTGGGCAAGCCGGTGATCATGGGCCGCAAGACCTGGCAGAGCCTGCCCAAGGCGCCCCTGCCCGGCCGCACCAATATCGTGGTCTCCCGGGACGGCTCCTTCGAGGCCAAGGGCGGCCTGGTCTGCGAGGAACTGTCCGAAGCCCTCTCCATCGCCCGCGAGCAGGCCGAGGAGGATGGCCAGGAGGAATACTGCGTCATCGGCGGCGCCTCGCTGTTCGAGCTGGTCCTGCCGCGGGCCAAGCGCATCTACCTCACCGAGGTCCATGCGGACGTCGAGGGCGACGTCTTCCTCAAGGGGTTCGACGAAAGCCAGTGGAAGGAAGTCAGCGCCACGGACCACCCGGCCGGCGAGGATGACGAGTATCCCTTCACCATCCGGGTGCTCGAACGCCGCTGAGTTTGGGGGCTGGCCTCACGCGGCGGAACCAACCCATAGTGTCCGAAAATTCGTTGGGGAGACGAAACATGGACATGCAGCTGGTCGCCGAGGGATTTCAGTTCCCCGAAGGTCCCATCGCCATGAACGACGGCTCGGTGATCCTCACCGAGATCAAGGCCCAGCGCCTGACCCGCGTCACCCCGGACGGCAAGAAGACCACCGTGGTCGAGACCGGCGGCGGCCCCAACGGCGCGGCCATCGGCCCGGACGGCGCCATCTACATCACCAACAACGGCGGCGCCTTCGAGTGGCTGGACAATGGCGGCCTGACCATCCCCGGGCCCACGCCCGCCAGCCACACCGGCGGCTCGATCCAGCGCTTTGACCTCGCCACCGGCAAGCTCACCACCCTCTACGACACCTGCGACGGCAGGAAGCTGATCGGCCCCAACGACCTCGTCTTCGACAAGTCGGGCGGCTTCTGGTTCTCCGACCACGGCTGCTCGACGCCCGAGGGCCGCAAGTTCGGCGCGCTCTACTACGCGAAGATCGACGGCAGCCACATCAGCCGCCAGCGCGACCACCTGATCTCCCCCAACGGGGTCGGCCTCTCGCCGGACGAGAAGGTGGTCTATCTCGCCGACACCAACCTCGGCCGGCTCTGGGCCTTCGACGTCGCCGAGACCGGCGTGCTCGGCCCGGCTCCCGGCTTCGCGCCGGGCCGCGTCATCGCCAACATGCCGGGCTACCAGCTGTTCGACAGCCTGGCGGTGGAGGCCTCGGGCAAGGTCTGCGTGGCCACCATCATCAACGGCGGGATCACCGCCATCGACCCCGACGGCAGCTGCGAGCACTTCGCCTTCCCCGACCTGATCGTCACCAACATCTGCTTCGGCGGCGCGGACCTGCGCGACGCCTGGGTGACCTGCTCGGCCACCGGCAAGCTGTTCAAGGCGCGCTGGCCGCGGCCCGGCCTGAAGCTGAATTTCAACGCCTGATCCGGCGACCGACGACAATTCGACATCCGGCGCCGTGAGCGTCGGAGCGACAAGGGAGAGACAAGATGGGCTGGAATTTCGGAGACATCCTGGACGCGGTCGGCGGCGCGGTGCCCCCCGAGGCGCCGGCCTTCATCCATGGGGAACGGGAGATAAGCTGGGGGCAGGCCAACCAGATCACCAACAGCCTGGCCCGGGCCATGATCGCCCGCGGCTCCCAGCCCGGCGACAAGATCGCGATCTACATGCGCAACCGGCCGGAATACCTGCTGGCCGTCGCCGCCGGATGGAAGGCGCGCCTGACCCACGTCAACGTCAACTACCGCTATACGCCCCAGGAGGTCTGGTACATCTTCGACAATTCCGACGCCCAGACCGTGGTCTATTCGTCGGAATTCCGTGACGCCGTCACCGAGATCCGGCCGCGCCTGCCCAAGGTGAAAACCTGGATCGAGGTCAGTGAGGACGGCAAGGTCGCCCCCTTCGCCGAGAACTTCGCCACCCTGGGCGCGGAGGGCAATGGCGGCCCCCTGGAGATCGAGCGCTCCGGCGACGACCAGTTCTTCATCTATACCGGCGGCACCACCGGCATGCCCAAGGGCGTGATCTGGACCCACCACGACCTGCGCGAGATCACCTTGGCGCCCGCCCGCATGATGGGCCCGATCCCCGAGACCCTGGAGGAACTGGCCGCCGCCACCCGCGCGGCCGGCCCCGGGGCGCGCGCCCTGCCCGCTCCGCCCCTGATGCATGGCACCGGTCTCCTGACCGGCATGGGCGTGATGATGTCGGGCGGCTGCGTCATCACCCTGGAGGCGCCGAGCTTCGATCCCGTCGAGCTCCTGCAGGTCATCGACCGTCACAAGCCCCAGACCCTGGTCCTGGTGGGCGACAGCTTCGCCAAGCCCCTGCTCAACACCCTGAACGCCGACCCGGGCAAGTATGACGTCTCCAGCGTCGCCGTGGTGGTTTCGTCAGGCGTGATGTGGAGCCTGGAGGTCAAGCAGGGCCTGCTGGAGCACATGCCCGGCGCCATGCTCAACGACGCCTTCTCCTCCTCCGAAGCGCTCGGCATGGGCGCCTCGGTGATGATG
This sequence comes from Phenylobacterium sp., assembly GCF_030651185.1. Classification (GTDB taxonomy): domain Bacteria; phylum Pseudomonadota; class Alphaproteobacteria; order Caulobacterales; family Caulobacteraceae; genus Phenylobacterium. The sequence continues at coordinate 203,618 of NZ_JAUSCJ010000029.1, read as the reverse complement.
AAGGGCGTCGAGGCGCCCACCGCCAAGTTCATGCTGGGCGGCCGCTGCAAGGTGTTCGACGAGAACGACCAGCCGGTCGAGCCGGGCTCCGGCGTGTCGGGCATGATCGCCATCAAGGGGCCGAACCCGCTCGGCTACTATAAGGACGACGAGAAGACCGCCCGCACCTTCCGGGTCATCGACGGCGAGCGCTATTCGATCCCCGGCGACTGGTGCCTGGTGGAGGCCGACGGCACGCTCACCCTGCTGGGCCGCGGCAGCGCCTGCATCAACACCGCCGGCGAGAAGGTCTTCCCCGAAGAGGTCGAGGAGGCCCTGAAGACCCACCCCTCCGTTGAGGACGCCCTGGTCATCGGTCTCCCCGACGAGAAGTGGGGTCAGGCCGTCACCGGCGTGGTCCGCCTGTCGGAAGGCGCCAGCCTGGATGAGGACCTGCTGCGGGCCCACGTTCGCATGGCCCTGGCCGGCTACAAGACCCCCAAGCGCATCGTCGCCACCACCGAGATCCTGCGCGCCAGCAACGGCAAGGCCGACTACCCGACCGCCAAGGCGGTCGCCGAAGCGGCGATGGCGTAACGACGAACTTTAACGGGCTTCCTTCTCCCCTTGCGGGGAAGGTGGCCCTGTGGAGCAGGGGCGGAAAAGGGGTCGATTATCCTATCCGGAAAATCTCAAACGTCATCCCGGCCGCAGCGAAGCGAAGAGCCGGGACCCAGGGGCCGCAACCAATCCCCCTGGGTCCCGGGTCTCCCCTGCGGGTCGCCCGGGATGACGGGAGTTGTTATTCTGAGGACGGAGCGTGACACCTCATCCGACCGGCCACCTTCTCCTTCTCCCGCGAGGGAAGAAGGAAACCGTGGAGTGGGGTCTAGTACAACACCCCCATGGCCGAGCGCTCGAAGCTCTTCAGCTCGTCGTTGCGGCCTTCCTTGATCTTCAGAACCCACTCGGGGTCCTGCAGCAGGGCGCGGCCGACGGCCACGAGGTCGAAGTCGCCGCGGTCCATGCGGCGTTCCAGCTCGTCCAGCGAAGCCGGCTGCGAGGCTTCCCCGCCATAGGCGGCGATGAACTCGCCCGACAGGCCCACCGAACCCACCGAAATGGTCGGCACGCCGGTCAGCTTCTTGGCCCAGCCGGCGAAGTTGAGGTCCGAGCCTTCGAACTCCGGCTCCCAGATGCGGCGCTGCGAGCAGTGCAGGATGTCGGCGCCGGCGTCGACCAGGGCGCCCAGCCAGTTTTCCAGGGCCTTGGGGTCGTGGGCCAGCTTCACGGCGTAGTCCTGCTGCTTCCACTGGCTGATGCGGATGATGATCGGATAGTCGGGGCCGACCGCCTTGCGCACCGCCTTGAGGATGTCGGCGGCGAAGCGCGCGCGTCCCGTCAGCTCTTTTGAACCGTAAGCGTCCTCGCGGACATTGGTGCCGTCCCAGAAGAACTGGTCGATCAGATAGCCGTGGGCGCCGTGCAGCTCGACGGCCTCGAAGCCGAGCCGCTTGGCCTCGGCGGCGGCGGTGGCGAAGGCGGCGATGGTGTCGGCCACCGCTTCCTCGGTCATCCCCTCGCCGAACTGCTTCTCCGGGCGCGACAGGCCAGACGGGCTGTCATAGGGCCCCGCCGGCAGGAACTCCGGATCGCGGGCGCGCACGGCGCCGACGTGCCAGAGCTGGGGCGCCATCGCGCCGCCGGCCTCGTGCACCGCGTCGATCACCCGCTGCCAGCCGGCCAGGGCCTTGTCGCCGTGGAAACGCGGCACATTGGCGTCGTTCACCGAGATCGGACGGTCCACGCCCGTGCCTTCGGACACGATCAGGCCCACCTCGTTCTCCGCGCGGCGGCGGTAATAGGCCACCACGTCGTCAGTCACGACCCCGCCTGGCGAGAACGAGCGCGTCATGGGCGCCATCACGATGCGGTTCTTGAGGTGCAGGCCCTTGTAGTCGAAAGGCTTGAAGAGGGCGTCGGCGGCCATGGGCGCTCCGGGGTCAAACGTTTGTTCGAGAAGCCCCCGTTACAGCACGGTCGTGCGCTTTCGTCTGTATAGATTTTCTGCGGACCCGCGGCGGTCCTCTACGTCACCCACTTGCCTTGCGGCTCAGCCTCAAGCATTCTTGTCTGAACAGTGATAAGATAGCCGCTCCAGACGGCTTCGGAGGACACCTGATGAGCGACGGTAACATTGACCTGAAGGCGGAAGCGCGCGCCCGGGCCTATTCCATGCCGCTGGAGGACATAAACCCCACCGACATCGAGCTTTGGCGCACTGAGACCATGTGGCCCTACTTCGAGCGCCTTCGGAAGGAGGACCCGGTCCACCTGCACCCCGCCGAGCACCACGAGGACGGCGCCTTCTGGTCGGTGACCAAGTACAACGACATCATGGCCGTGGACACCAACCACGAAGCCTTCTCTTCGGAACCGTCGATCACGATCTTCGACCCCAAGGAAGACTTCACCCTTCCGATGTTCATCGCGATGGACCCGCCCAAGCACGACGTGCAGCGCAAGACCGTCAGCCCCATCGTCTCGCCGCACAATCTGCAGATCCTCGAGCCGCTGATCCGCGAGCGGATCCAGAACACCCTGGACGGCCTGCCGATCAATGAGCCTTTCGACTGGGTCGACCGCGTCTCCATCGAGCTCACCACCCAGATGCTCGCGACCCTGTTCGACTTCCCCTGGGAAGACCGCCGCAAGCTGACGCGCTGGTCCGATGTGGCCACCGCGGGCCCGGAGTCGGGCCTGTTCAGTTCCGATGACCCCGAGATCGTCGAGGCCGAGCGGAAGATGGAGCTTTTCGAATGCGTCGACTATTTCAGCCGCCTCTGGGCTGAGCGCATCGCCCAGCCGCCCAAGGGCGACCTCATCTCCATGCTGGCCCACGGCGAGGCCACCAAGGACATGGATCGCATGGAGTATCTGGGCAACCTGATCCTGCTGATCGTCGGCGGCAATGACACCACCCGCAATTCCATGACCGGCTCGGTCCTGGCCCTGAACCAGAACCCTGACCAGTACGACAAGCTGCGCGCCAATCCCGAGCTGGTGCCCTCCATGGTCTCCGAGACCATCCGCTGGCAGACCCCGCTGGCCCACATGCGCCGCACCGCCACGCGGGATGTCGAGCTGGGCGGCAAGACCATCAAGAAGGGCGACAAGGTCATCATGTGGTACGCCTCGGGCAACCGGGACGAAGAGGTGATCGAGAACCCGAACGCCTACATCATCGACCGCGAACGCCCCCGCCAGCACCTCTCCTTCGGCTTCGGCATCCACCGCTGCGTGGGCAACCGCCTGGCCGAGCTGCAGCTGAAGTTCCTCTGGGAAGAGATCCTGGCCCGCTTCCCCACCCTCAAGGTGGTGGAAGAACCCAAGCGCGTGCCCTCGGCCTTCGTGAAGGGCTACGAGAGCATGACGGTGATCATCCCCTCGAAGAACTGACCACCGTCATCCCGGACGCCGATAGGCGATCCGGGACCCAGGGGCCGAGTGCTCCGCCCCTGGGTCCCGGCTCTCCGCTGCGCTTCGGCCGGGATGACGTGAGGGTTTCCATTCCGCACCGGCCAAACTAAGCTTTCCCGCATGAGCCCGATCTCGCACCCCCTCGTATGACGCCCCTGAGCTGATCAGGTGAGACGCCGCGCGCCTGCGTGGCCAACAGAGGCCCCGGCCTCGGCAGACGAGACAGAGACCAAGCTCATGACCACCCCCACCCCCGACTGGGCCGCGCGCTTTTCGCAGCGGATGACCCGCGTCCGCGCCAGCGAGATCCGCGAGCTGCTGAAGCTGCTGGATCAGCCCGACATCCTGTCCTTCGCCGGCGGCATCCCCGATCCGGGCCTGTTCCCCGCCCACCGGATCCAGGCCGCCTATGACGCGATCCTGGCCGACCCGGAGCAGTCCCGCGCCGCCCTGCAGTACTCGGTGAGCGAGGGCTACCTGCCCCTGCGCCGCTGGATCGCCGAGCGCATGGCCCTCGATGGCGTGGCCTGCGATGAACACAACATCATCCTCACCGCCGGCTCACAGCAGGCCCTGGACCTGATCGGCAAGCTGTTCCTGACCCGCGGCGACACGGTGATGGTGGCCCGGCCCACCTATCTCGGCGCCCTGCAGGCCTTCAACGCCTACGAGCCCGCCTATCTCGACCTGCCGGAAGGGGCGTTGAAGACCGGCGTGGACGCGCAAGGGCTGATGGACGGCCGCGAGCCCAACCCGCTGGGCTACTTCGTCCCCGACTTCGCCAACCCCACCGGCGAGAGCCTGACCCTGCCCGAACGCGAGGCCCTGCTGGACCTGGCCGCCGAACTGGACATGACCCTGATCGAGGACGCCGCCTATCGCGAGTTGCGTTTCGACGGCGAAGCCCTGCCAACCCTGCTGGCCCTCGACATCGCCCGTTGCGGCTCCATCGAGGACGCCCGCACCCTCTTCTGCGGCACCTTCTCCAAGACCATTTCGCCGGCCCTGCGCATCGGCTGGGTCTGCGGTCCCAAGGCGGTGATCGAAAAGCTGGTTTTGCTGAAGCAGGGCTGCGACCTGCACGTCTCCACCATCAACCAGATGGCCCTGCACGCCACGGTGTCGGAGGGCTACGAGCAGCACCTGGGATCCCTGCGCACCGCCTATGGCGCAAAGGCCGCCGCCACCCTCGCCGCCCTGGAGCGCCACATGCCGGCCGGCGTCACCTGGTCGCGGCCCGAGGGCGGCATGTTCGTCTGGCTGTGGCTGCCGCAGGGGATGGACGGCAAGGTCCTGCTGGAACGCTCGCTGGCCGAGGAACGCGTCGCCTTCGTGCCCGGTGAACCCTTCTTCGCCGAAGTCCCGACGTCCAACGCCATCCGCCTCAGCTACTCCCTGCCCTCCGACGCGGAGATCGAGGACGGGGTGCGGCGGCTGGCGGGGTTGATCGCGCGCTCCTAATTCCTCCCCCGTCGGGGGAGGGGGACCGCGAAGCGGTGGAGGGGGTTAGGGCGGCGCAGACGGCAAGGCCCAAGCCCCCTCCGTCTCGCTGGCTTCGCCAGCGATCCACCTCCCCCAGGCCGCGCCGCGCGCTGGGGGAGGAACTTAGTCCAGCCCGTACGCCCCGCGCTCCAGCGCCCGCAGCAGGGTCAGCACCTCCGGGTCGGCGAAGGGCAGCAGCTGGGTCATCAGCACCCCGCCCTGCCCGGCCTCCGGATCGGCCCAGTAGTAGGTGTTGGCCAGACCCGCCCAGGCCAGGCTGCCGGCGCCGCGCCCGTCGCCGGTGGGCTCCGGCGTGATCATGGTGGCCAGGCCGTGGCCGGTGGCCATGTGCGGATAGAGGTCGAAGTCGTTGGTCATCGCCGCCATCGCCGACTTGATGAAGCCGGCCTTGTGGCTCCCGCTGTGGCTCTCCGACAGGCCGCGCAGGGTCTTGGCCGAGAGCACGCCGCCGCCCTCCCCCAGCAGCATCCGCAGGAACTTGCCGTAGTCCTCCGCCGTCGAATAGAGCCCGCCGCCCCCCGACAGCACCTCAGGATTGGCCGGCATGCCGAACGGAATGGGGATCAGCGCGCCGTCGGGTCCGCGCACATGCACACTGGCCTTGCGGGGCGCCTGCCCCTCGGACAGCGCAAAGCCGGTGTCGAACATCGCCAGGGGACCAAAGATGTTCTCCGTCAGATAGGCGTCCAGGCGTTGGCCGCTGGCCGCCTCGATGACGATCCCGGCCCAGTCGATCCCAATGCCGTAGATCCAGCCCTGGCCGGGATCGAACATCAGCGGCTGGCGGTGGGCCGCCCGGCTGCCCGAGTTGGGATCCAGCGCCCCCTCGGTCTGCGAGTAGGCGAGGAATTCCGGGTGGGTGAAGCTATAGGCGAAGCCCGAGGTGTGGCTCAGCAGCTGGCGCAGGGTCACGAATCCCTTGGCGGGTCGCAGCTTGGCCTTGCCGTCGGCCACGCCCTCAAGCACCTGGAGGTCCTTCAAATCCGGGCACAGCTCGCCCAGGTCGCCGTCCAGGGTCAGCTTGCCCCGCTCCACCAGCTGCAGGGCCGCCACCGACACCACCGCCTTGGTCATCGAGGCGATCCAGAACACGGTGGCGGCGTCCATCGCCGCCGGCTGCCCCGCCGCGCGGACGCCGGCCGCGTGTTCGTAGGTCACGCCGTTCCGGTCGGTCACCAGGGCCACGGCCCCGGCGATCTTGCCCTCGGCGACGGACTTGGCGAGCGCCGCTTCGAAGGCCCCGAAGCTCACAGCCCCAGCACCATCTTGGCGATGATGTTGTGCTGGATCTCGTTGGAGCCCGCATAGATCGAGGTCTTGCGGTAGTTGAAGTACATCGGCGCCACCGTCGCCGCGTAGTCGGGGCCCGCGCGGGGCTCGTTCCGCTCGCCGCGGATCTCGGCGAAGGTGTCGCGCACGAAGGGCTGGGCGTAGATCCCCGCCGCCTCCAGGGCCAGTTCGGTGATCGCCTGCTGAGCCTGGCTGCCCTCCAGCTTGAACATCGACGACGCCGCCCCCATCGCCTCGCCCGCCGTCCTTGCTGCGAACATCCGCAGCTCGGTGGCGTTGAGCGCATCGACCTTGATCTGGGTCTCGGTCAGCTTGCGGCGGAAATCGCTGTCATCCAGCATCCGCTGGCCGCCATCGGACCGCTCGGCCCCGGCGATCATCTTGACCCGCGCCAGCATGTTGGTCAGGCCCGGCGCATAGGCGTTGCCGCGCTCGAACTGCAGCAGATACTTGGCGTAGGTCCAGCCCTGGCCTTCCTCGCCGATCCGGTTGGCCACCGGGACCCGGACGTTCTCGAAGAACACCTGGTTGATCTCCTGCTCGCCGTCCGGCGGCCCGTCCAGCGTCGGCAGCGGCACGATGGAAATCCCGGGCGTCTTCATGTCCAACAGCAGGAAGGAGATCCCCATCTGCTTGATCGCCTCGTTGGAGGTCCGCACCAGGCAGAACATCCAGTCGGCGTGCTGGGCATAGGTCGTCCAGATTTTCGAACCGCTCAGTACATAATGATCGCCGTCCCGCTCGGCCCTCATGGAGAGCGAGGCGAGGTCTGATCCGGAGCCCGGTTCGGAATAGCCCTGGCACCACCAGACCTCGCTCGCGAGGATCTTCGGCAGGTGCTGCGTCTTCTGCGCGTCGGTCCCGAAGGCCATCACCACGGGCGCGCACATCCGCACCCCCATGTTGGAGGTGTCGGGCGCGCCGGCGAGCGCCATCTCCATGTCGAAGATGTACTTCTGGGCATGGGTCCAACCGGTCCCGCCGTACTCGGCGGGCCAGTCGGGCGCCATCCAGCCCTTCTCGTTCAGGCGTTTCCACCAACGGACCTGGCCGGTCTTGTCGATATGGGCGTTCTTCGACTGACCCATATGGGCCCGCATGTCGTCGTCGAAGGCCTGGGCGATGAAGGCGCGGACCTCGTCGCGGAAGGCGAGGTCACCCTGCGAGAAGTCGAGGTCCATTGCGCCCTCCCCTACACGCCGTCGAGGTATTCGATCTCGGGACGGCCGCCCATGCAGGGGCCCATCTTGGCGCCGGCGGCCTTGAAGTAGTCGGTGCCGCCGTGGGCGGTCAGGGCGTCCTGGTCGGCATAGAGTTCCAGCACCTTGTAGATCTGGGGATCGGTGCGGCTCTTGGTGAGCTGGTAAGCGATGTTGCCGGGCTCATTGGCCCGCACCTGCTTGGCCAGGTCGGTGAAGATGGCTTCGAACTCGGCGTTCTTGCCCTCGGCGACCTTCAGGACCGCGATCACACCAATCATCTCGTTCTCTCCCAACGCTTGTTTGAAGCGACGGTAGAGGGGGTGGTTCAGAGCCGCAAGCCCTACGCAGCGTCAGCTTGAGAGGACGGCCACTCCCCTCCCCGCGCGTCCCGGCGACGGCCGGGATCCAGGTCGTAGGTCATGGCCTGTGCCAGGAATCCGGAATGCGGTGGATGTATCTGAGTCCCGGCCGTCGCCGGGATGAGCGGTTTTAACTTACCGCCGCTCGTTCCAGCCGTAGGCGACCCAGTGATGGCCGCCCAGGTTGCGGGCTTCGATGATCCCGTCGTCGCGGCGCGCGTGGGCCGTGCGCTTGGCGCGCAGGGCCAGGCCGGCCAAGGCCAGCAGGGCCGAGGACATCACCGCGATCACCACCACCGTGGCGGCGGCGAACAGGGCCAGGGCCGCGGCGATGACAACCGCCGCCGTGGTGGCCAGAGCGCCGCCCAGCACCGCAAAGCTGCGGAGCGCTGAACCGTGTTTGCGGGCGAATTCCCTGACCATGGCTTCCTCTGGCGCCGCCTCTTCCGGCAGCTGCACGATTATGTTGTTCGGGCGGCGCCCGTCGTCAACGCTTCAAAACGTAAAAAACAACGAAACCAGTGTTATGCCACCCCTTCGAGCGCCAATTCCCGGCGCTCGCGCATGATGGTGTCGAAGGCGGCATTGATGGAGGCGGCCTTGGATTCCGCCACCTCGATGAATTCCGAGGGCAGGCCGCGCGCCCGGGCGCGGTCCGGGTGGGAAACGATCAAGGCGCCCTTCCAGGCGCTGCGGACCTCGTCGTCGGGCGCGTCATGGGGCACCCCCAGCACGCCATAGGGATCCTCGGCGCTGAGCCCCAGATGGGTGGCCTTCAGCCGGCGGAACACCAGGGGCGAAAAGCCGAACAGCACCGCCACGTGTTCCAGATAGACCAACTCGTCGGCGCTCACCGCCCCGTCGGAGCCGGCGATGTGGAACAGGCCGTCCAGCACGTCCTCCAGCAGGGTCGGGCAATTGCGGTAGCGCTTGGCCAGCCGGATCGCGTAGCTCTCGTAGCCCCGCGTCGTCTGGCGGGCGAGATCGTACAGGCGGTGGATGTTGCGCTCCGACGCCGCGTCGGTCTGGAACACCTGGGCGAAGGCGTCGAACTCGCCGACGCTGGCGCGGCCGTCGGCCTTGGCGAGCTTGGCGCCCAGGGCCGTGACGGCAGTCGTGAAGGTGGGGTCCTCGCCGGGCAGGCCCGGAGGACACTCGTCGCAGTCTTCGCAACCATCTGGGCGGCGGACGGCGAGCCCAGCAATGTTGCGCCAGAAACTCATGGGAGTATCGACAAGCCTAGTTCCGCAGTGCGGCAAACACAACGCGCATCATCCCGCAGGCAGGTTAAGTTTTGGACAGACTCTGGAGTTTCTGGATTGATCGGGGCGGCACCTTCACCGACGTCATCGGCCAGGCCGACGACGGCGAAGAGGTCTCGCTGAAGCTGCTGTCCAGCTCTCCGGCCTATGAGGACGCCGCCGTCGAGGCCATGCGCCGGGTGCTTGGCGCAGGCCCCGGAGCCCCCTTCCCCGCTGACCGCGTGGAGGCCATCAAGATGGGCACGACCGTCGCCACCAACGCCCTGCTGGAGCGGCGCGGCGCCAGGACCCTGTTCGTGGCCACCCAGGGCTTCGCCGATGCGCTCATCATCGGCGACCAGTCGCGGCCCGACCTGTTCGCCCTCAACATCGTCCGCCCCGAACCGCTCTATTCGGGTGTCGTGGAGGCCCAGGAACGCCTCGCGGCCGACGGCGCACTGGTGACGGACCTCGACCACGACGACCTCGCGGCCAAGCTGAAGGCCGCCGTCGCCGAGGGCTACACCGCCGCCGCCATCGCCTTCCTGCACGCCGACCTCAACCCGGCCCACGAGATCGCCGCCGGGGAACTGGCGCGGGCCGCCGGCTTCGAGTTCGTGGCCCTGAGCCACGAGGTCTCCCCCCTGCCCCGCTACATCCCCCGCGCCGAGACCACCGTCGCCGACGCCTATCTGACCCCGGTGCTGCGCGCCTATGTGGACAAGGTGGCCGGGGCCGTCGCGGGCGCCCCGCTCTACTTCATGACTTCGGCCGGCGGCCTGGTGCGGGCCTCAGCCTTCCGGGGCCGCGACGCCGTGGTCTCGGGCCCGGCGGGCGGCGTGGTCGGGGTGGCCGAGACCGCCCGGGCGGCCCACGCCGAACAGGCCCTGGGCTTCGACATGGGCGGCACCTCCACCGACGTCTGCCGCTATGCCGGACGGCTAGAGCGCCGGGACACAGCGACCATCGCCGGGGTGAAGCTGCGCAGCCCCATGCTCGACGTCGAGACCGTGGCGGCCGGCGGCGGCTCGATCCTGTTCTTCGACGGCCTGCGCGCCCGGGTCGGCCCGCACAGCGCCGGCGCCGATCCCGGCCCCGCCGCCTATGGTCGGGGTGGTCCCGCCACGGTCACCGACGCCAACCTGGTGCTGGGCCGGCTCGATCCGCGCTTCTTCCCCGCCATCTTCGGCCCCGCCGGCGATGCGCCCCTGGACGTCGAGGCCGCCCGCGCGCGCCTCGCAGAGCTCGCCAAGGCCATGGGCGCGGCCAGCGTCGAGGCGGCCGCCGAGGGCTTCGTCGCCATCGCCGTCGAACAGACCGCCCAGGCCGTGCGCCGCATCTCCACCGAGCGCGGCTTCGATCCCCGCGGCCACGCCCTGGTGGCCTTCGGCGGCGCGGCGGGCCAGGTCGGCTGCCAGGTGGCGCAGGCGTTGGGCGTCGACGAGGTCCTCTGCCCCCGCTACGGCAGCGTGCTGTCGGCCTGGGGCATCGGCCAGGCGCGGGTGACCGCCCTGAAGCAGGCGGGTCTCGACGCGGCCCTCGACGACACCGGGCTGACCCGCGCCGCCGCCCTGCTGGACGGCGTCGAGGCGCAGGCCCGCCAGGCCCTGGCCGATCAGGGCGCCGACGACGGCGCGCTCACCCGCACCTTGCGCCTGCGCTACGACGGCGCCGACGCCGAACTCCCCACCACGCCGGGCCCGGTCGCCGACGTCAGGGCCGCCTTCGAAACCGCCCACCGCCGCCTGTTCGGCTTCGTGGAGCCCGACCGGACGATCGTGATCGCCAGCGTGGAGGCCGAGGCTGTCGCCCTCCCTCCCCTTCATGGGGAGGGTGGACGAAGCGAAGCTCCGGACGGGTGGGGAATACCGCCACACTCCCCCACCCCGATCGCTTCGCGATCTGCGCCTCCCCAGGTCGGGGAGGGAGAGGTGCGCATGTTCGCCCACGGGCAAACCGTCACCGCCCCCATCGTCGCCGCGGACGCCCTCACCAGCCTCGACGGCCCGGCCCTCATCGTCCGCTCCGACACCCAGATCGCCCTGCCCCTCGGCTGGCGCGCCACGGCGCAGGCGGACGGCCTGATCCGCCTCACCCGCGCCGGCGCAGCCAAGGCCCGCGCCATCGCCCTCGACCGCCCCGACCCCATCACGCTCGAGCTGTTCAACCGCCGCTTCATGGGCGTCGCCGAGGCCATGGGCGCGGCCCTGGAGCGCACCGCCCATTCGGTGAACATCAAGGAGCGCCTGGACTTCTCCTGCGCCCTGTTCGACGCGGACGGCGGCCTGGTGGCCAACGCCCCGCACATGCCGGTTCACCTGGGCTCCATGGGCGCCAGCGTCCGCGCGGTCCGCGACCGCCACCCGACCCTGCGGCCCGGCGACGCCTTCGCCCTGAACAACCCCTATGCCGGCGGCACCCACCTGCCCGACATCACCGTGGTCATGCCGGTCTTCATGCCGGGCGCGGCGAGCGCGGCCTTCTATGTCGCCGCCCGCGGCCACCACGCCGATGTCGGCGGGGTGCAGCCGGGCTCCATGCCGCCCTTCTCCAGGACCATCGACGAGGAGGGCGTGATGCTGGACGCCATCCCGATCATGCGGGGCGGCGGCTTCCTGGAGGCCGAGACCCGCGCGGCCCTGGCGACCGGGCCCTGGCCCTCCCGCGCCCCGGACCGCAACATCGCCGACCTCAAGGCCCAGATCGCCGCCTGCCAGGCGGGGGCGGCGGCGGTCGCCGGGATGATCGACGGCTTTGGCGGCGCGGTGGTGGCCGCCTACATGACCTTCGTGCAGGCCAACGCCACCGCCTCGGTGCGCCGCGCCATCGGCAAACTCTCCAACGGCGAGGCCCGCGTGCCCATGGACGGCGGCGGCCAGATCGTCGTGGTCACCACGGTGGACGCCGCCGGCGGCGAGGCGACCCTGGATTTCCGCCAGTCCGCCGACCAGCTGCCCTCCAACTTCAACGCCCCCTCGGCCATCGTCGATGCGGCCGCCCTCTATGTCTTCCGCACCCTGGTGGACGACGACATCCCGCTCAATTCCGGCTGCCTGGCGCCGCTGAACATCCTGACCCGGCCCGGCTCCATGCTGGCCCCCGCCCCGCCCGCCGCCGTGGTGGCCGGCAATGTGGAGACCAGCCAGCATGTGGTGGACGCCCTCTATGCGGCGCTCGGCGTGATGGCGAACGCGCAGGGGTCGATGAACAACTTCACCTTCGGCGACGAGACCCGCCAGTACTACGAGACCCTCTGCGGCGGGGCCGGCGCGACGGCCCAGGCGGACGGGGCCAGCGCCGTCCACACCCACATGACCAACAGCAGGCTCACCGACCCGGAGATCCTCGAGCGCCGCTTCCCGGTCCGCGTCGAGACCTACGCCATCCGCCGGGGATCCGGCGGCGACGGCGCACACAGGGGGGGCGACGGCGCCGTGCGCCGTATCCGCTTCCTGGCGCCCATGGAGGCCGCCCTGCTCTCCACCCGTCGCGAGAACGCGCCCCAGGGGATCGCCGGCGGCGGCCCGGCCCTGATGGGCGAGCAGCGTTTGATCACATCCGACGGCGCGGTAAAGGAACTGCCGGGCTGTTTCTCCGTTACGGTCCAGCTTGGCGACGTGATCGAGATCAAAACCCCGGGGGGCGGAGGGTTCGGATCACGCCCCGCCTCCTGATCGACACAGTTTCAAGGTTCCAAGGCTCCATGTCCGCACTCATCGCCGCCCTCACCCTGTTCGCCGCCGCCGAGCCCGCCGCTGGCTCCGCCCCCGCCTACAACGACCGGGCGCTCACCGAGGACATGCCCTATCCCGCCGGCGCGCCCCGCGACGACTACGGCCTGGTGGGCTGGTGCTACGGCGCCCTGCGCGGCTACGTCGATCTGCACGACCAGATGATGCCCGACGTCACCGAGATCGAGAAAGCTCCGCCGGTGAACCCCGACACGACTCTGGCCCAGAAGCTGGCGGCCTACGCCACCATCCAGGCCCAGGCCCAGAAGGACATGAAGCTGTTCGCCCGCTCCATGGAGGCCGCCGAGCGCGCCAGTCTGAAGCCCATCAACATCGTCGGCGCCGCCGCGGTGAAGAAGGGCCACGCCACCTGGAACGCCGCCAGTTCCATGCCCAAGCGCCAGGTCGCCCAGAACTGGATGGGCTGGACCCTGCCGGTCCGCTGCGTCCCCACGGCCCACGCCCTGGAAGACCGCGCCAAGCTGATGGGCAAGACCTTCCAGGTGAACACCGACCCCGCCGAGCTGGAGCCCACGCCGGCGCCCGAACCCACCCCTGTCGAGCCCGCCCCGGAGACCTCCGGCGCCGACGCCCCGACTCGGTAACCCGACACCGCTCGATTTTCTGACGCTGTAAGCGAACCGCCCCGGCTGTCGAACCGACTCCGGGGGCGGTTTTGCGCGTCCCTGTTGCGAAAAAACGACAGCCTGGCCTTTCGGCCCCTGCGTCAACTTTTTACCGACCGGCTGGACTGTTTTTAAACGTCTTTTCCATGACCTTTTCGAAACTTGAGTACGCTTTTGACGTAACGTCGAAAATTGAACCGCGAGATTCAACTAGTATTGACATAACGGTCAGGGATAACTTCCAACATCGTCAAGTCGTACAGAAAAGAGACTTGAGTTTTACAACTGTTGCCGGTCTTACCCCCGATGCGATCTGTCATCATTCAGACAGATAACGCAGTTATATTGAAACAGGGGAAACGCGTGCTTAACACCAGATACCTTGCAGGGGCCTCGTCTATCGCGCTGGCCACCCTCATCACCCTCTCCGCTGGCCAGGCCTTCGCGCAGGACGACGTCGAAGTCTCCGAAGTCGTGGTCACCGGCTCCTTCATCGCCGGGTCCCCGGAAGACGCCGCCCTGCCGGTGAACGTCATCGGCGCCGATGAAATGCAGAAGCAGGGCGCCCCCTCGACGGTAGACCTGATCAAGTCGATCCCCGCGGTCAGCGGCGCCATCGGCGAATCCAACCAGTTCGGCGCCGGCCAGACCACCGGCTCGGGCAACATCAACCTGCGCGGCCTTGGCGCGACCCGCACCCTGGTGCTGATGAACGGCCGCCGCATGGCCGTCTCCCCCGGCGGGACCTCGGTCGACACCAACCTGATCCCCACGGCGGCCATCGGCCGCCTGGAAGTCCTGAAGGACGGCGCCGCCGCCACCTACGGCTCCGACGCCATCGGCGGCGTGGTCAACTTCATCACCCGCACCAACCTCGACGGCTTCGAGGTCCGCGGCGACTACTCGCTGATCGACGGGTCCGACGGCGACTACGGCACGTCCGTCGCCTATGGCTGGCGCGGCGATCGCGGCAACATCCTGCTGACCGCCGGCTACCGTCACCGCTCCGAGCTCAACGCCCTGGAGCGCGACTACACCGTTCGCTCCATCACCGAGAACCCGCAGGGCGGCTGGTCCAGCTTCGGCAACCCGGGCCTGTACCTGTCCAGCTCCAACGGCGGGCTGAGCTACACCACCCCCTATGTCGACCCGTCCTGCAACGCGATCTCCGGCCCCGGCACGGCGGCGAGCTGCAACTTCAACTACATCGGCTTCGACAACCTGACGGAACGCGAAGAGCACTATCAGCTCTACGGTGAGATCAACTTCGAGCTGACCGACACCACCACCTTCCACATGGAAGCTCTCTATGCCGGCCACGACGTGCCGGAAGAGAACTCCTCGCCGTCCTATCCGCCGAACAACTTCCCGACCTCGGGCCTGACCACCAAGGCCCAGGGGAACGGCTTCTTCATCCCGGCGTCCAACCCCAGCCTGCAGGCCCTGATCGCCAAGGGCCTGGCCCCGGCCTCGGCCGCCACCGCCGGCCTGTTCACCTCTATCGCCTGGCGTCCGATCGGCGTGGGCGGCAACGGCCTCTACGAGTACGGAGGCAAGGAAGATAAGCGCAAGTTCACCGCCTATCGCCTGTCGTCGGGTCTGAAGGGCAAGTTCGAGAACGGCATCGGCTGGGACGCCGGCCTGACCTACATGGAAGACTGGAGCGACATCGCCACTCCGGACATCCTGATCTCCCGTCTCCAGCTCGCCCTGCGCGGCCTGGGCGGCGCGGGCTGCAATCCCTCCACCGGCGTCGCCGGCGTCGGCGCCTGCGCCTACTTCAACCCCTTCTCCACCGGCACGACGGGCAACGTCCTGGATGACCGGACCAACCCGAACTACGTGGCCTCGACCGCCAACAACAAGGCGATCCTGGACTACCTGTTCGAGGACTATTCCTACGAGACCCGCACCAAGCTGTTCGCCGCCGACCTGGTCTTCAACGGCGAACTGCCGATCGACTTCGGCGCCGGCGCCCTGGCCTGGGCCGCGGGCACGCAATACCGCTGGAGCTCCATCGAGCGTCAGACCAGCGACTATACCAACATCGCCGTCACCCCCTGCACCGACTCTCCGGTGAACCCGGCGGCGACCTGCGTGAACCGGTACGGCGGCTTCTCGTTCTTCGGCCCGCTGACCGACTACAACCTCGACTACGGCGTCATCGCCGGCTTCGGCGAGCTGCAGGTTCCGATCTTCGACAGCCTCACCGCCACGCTGGCCGTGCGCTACGAGGACTACGGCGGAAACATCGGCGCCACCACCAACCCCAAGGTCGCCGTGAAGTGGCAGGCCACCGACTGGCTGGCCTTCCGCGCCTCGGCCGGCTCGACCTTCCGCGCCCCGCCGCAGACCCAGATCGCCCCCTCCGTCACCACCTCGCTGGCCTACACCACCGCGGCGGCCGGCTACCGGGCCTATGACGTCTACGGCAATCCGAACCTGGAGCCGGAAAAGGCCAACACCCTGAACGTCGGCGCCATCCTGGAGGTCGGCGACTTCAACGCCACCCTCGACTACTGGTCCTTCGACTTCGCCGGCCCGATCGACAACGAGAGCGGCTCGGGCATCATCAACGCGCTGTTCCCGAACGGCACGTCGACGAGCCTGCCGAACAACTGCCTGGTGGCCTCCTATGCCGGCCTGCGCAACCGGGTCACCTTCAACGACATCAACTCCGACGGAACCCCGGACTGCCTGCCTTCGGCGATCAACCGGACCCGTCTGAACGTCGTCAACGGCCCCGACCTGAAGACCAGCGGCATCGACTTCGCGGCCAGCTACAAGGCCCGCGACGTGCTGGCCGGCGGCGACCTCTCCTTCGGCCTGGATATGACCTACGTGCTCAAGTACGAGGTCGCCCCCACGGTCATCGAGGGCGTCACCGTCAAGCCGGCCCGCGACTATGCCGGCACGATGGACTATCTCGGCTACGGCTCGCAGCCGCAGTGGAAGGCCACGGTCTTCAGCGAATACACCAACGGCGACCACAACCTCCGTTGGACCCTGCGCTACATCGACGGGATGATCGACACCCGCGTTGGCACCTCGACCTTCACGGCCGCCAGCCCGCTGGGCCAGAAGATCGACGCCTTCATCACCAACGACCTCAGCTACCGGGTCTTCCTGCCCTGGGAGACCACGCTGACGGCCTCGGTGATCAACGTCTTCGACGCTGACCCGTCCTTCGCGCGGCTGGACCTCAGCTACGACCCCTTCACCGCCAATCCGCTCGGCCGCTACTTCAAGCTGGGCGTCACCAAAAAGTTCTAGAGGTTCTTCCCCCTCGAGAACTTGACTCAAAGGGCGGCGTCCAAGGACGCCGCCCTTCTTTTTGACTGCTAAAGGTCCTTACGCATGAAGTACCTGGGGAACATCGGCGCCGGCCCGTCGATCTGGCCAAACACCGCAAACCCCAGCCGTTCATAGAAGGCCCGCGCCTGGAAGGCGTAGGTGTCGAGCCACATGTTGCGGCAGCCTCGGGCGACCGCCTCGGCCTCCGCCCGGGCCATCAGCTCGGTTCCCAGCCCCTCGCCGCGCCCGCCCTCCGGCGTCACCACCAGGCCGATATAGAACGAGCCCCACAGCGACAGCGCCCAGAGCCCGCCCAGCACTTCCTCGCTGTCGGGTTGGTTGATGGTCAAGGCGAAGGGCAGCCCCTGCGCGTCCCCCACCGTCTTCTGGTTGAAGGCCAGCAGGGGCGCCCAGATAGGCATGTAGGCGTCGTCAGGGTTCGCGGCCCCGCGGATGATCAGGTCCATGTTTTCGTCTTTCAGATGATGCGCGCACAGGCGCTCTGGCGCGACCCAGGGGGCCACGCGGGATCAGGTCGAACCAACTGCAGGCGCGGTCAGACCGCGACGAAACCGATCATCATCAGGGCAGGCTAGCGACGCCCGCGCGCGAGGGAAAGCGCGCTATTTCTTCGGCGGGTTGGCGCTCAGGTCCATGATCAGCTTGGTCAGCAGGTAGAGCCGCGGCGTCACCGACTTGAGGTCCATATATTCCTTCTCGGAGTGGAAGCCGCCGCCCACCGGACCCAGCCCGTCCAGGGCCGGCGTCCCGGCCTCATAGGCGAGCGCCGACTGCGAGGCCCCGCCATTGCCGCCGGTGGCCAGTTTCAGCCCCAGGCCCGCATAGATCGCCTGGGCCCGCACGGCCAGGGCGTCGGTCGCCGGGTTGTTGGCCAGGGGCGGGAAGGAATTCTCCCGCGTGATCGTGACCACCGTGTCGGGCACCACCGTCTTTGCGGCGCTCTCCTTGAGCGTCGCCTCGACCTTGTCGAAGTCGCTCTTCTGGCGGGCGCGGATATTGATCTGGGCGCGGGCGTCCTCGGGGATGATGTTGTAGCGCGAGCCGGCGTTGATGATGGTCAGGTTCACCGTCAATCCGTCGCCGGAGTGGGGGAACTTCTCCACCGTGGCCAGCTGGTTCACCAGTTCGACGGCGGCGTTGCGGCCGTCCTGCGGGGCCACGCCCGCATGGGCCGCGCGGCCCTTGACGTCGATGTTCATGGTCGAGGAGCCCTTGCGCCACACCGTGATCACATCGGGCGCGTCGCCGGGCTCCAGGTTGAGCTCCACGTCGTGGGCCCGCACCAGCCTGTCGATCAGCGCCCGCGTCCCCGGCGAGCCCCGCTCTTCGCTGGTCTCGATCAGGTAGGTGATCTTGGCGAAGTCCTTGAACCCCAGGTCGTGCAGGATCTGCAGCGCATAGAGCCCCTCCACCACCCCGCCCTTCTCGTCGGCGACGCCGGGGCCGCGCGCGTGGTCGCCCTCCACCGAGTATGGCCACTTGGCCACCGTGCCGGGCCCGAACACCGTGTCGATGTGGCCGATCATCAGGATCTTGGCCTTGCCGGTTCCGGTCAGGGTGGCGACCGTGTTCTCCGGCAGGCCGGGGATTTCCGCCGGCACGCTCTCGATGGTCATGCCCAGCGCCTTCAGCCGGGGGATCAGCACGGCGGCGACCTTGCGCCCGCCCTCAATGTCGCCGGTGCCGCTGTCGATGTTCACCACCTGCTTCAGCAGCTCCAGCTGACCCGCGCGCCCCGCCTCGGCGGCCGCCCACACCTTGGCGTCCTTGCCCGCCGCCAGGGCCGGACCGGCGCCAACCAGCAGGGCGGCCACGGCCGCCATCGCAACCCTCATCGTGCGCATTCGATCACTCTCCAAACTCAAGGCGCGGAGTGTGGCCGTCACGCCCGCGCGATCAAGGGGAAACCGGGCTCGGCCAAGCTTACCGGAGCTTAATTTGCTCGCCGCCCCAGGCGCCTCTAAGCCGCCAGGGAGATAGGGATTCCGTCATGCGTCATCTTCTGCTGGCCGCCAGCGCGGCCCTTCTGGTGGCCACGGGCGCCGCCGCCCAGGACACCTCCACCCTGCCGCCCCTCATGCAGGCCCTGCTGGCCATCCCGCCCTCACCGCCGCCCGCCATGGACGCGGCCGAGCGCGCCCGGGTGATCGAGAAGCTGGCCTACGAGTTGGACCAGATCTTCGTCTTCCCCGAGGTCGGCGCCCGCTACGCCGCCATGCTGCGCGCCAACCAGGCCGCCGGCGCCTATGACCAGCTCACCGATCCCGTCGCCTTCGGCGACAAGGTCACCGCCGACCTCCAGGCCGTCTCCCCGGACGGCCACCTGCGCCTGGCCCTGGAGAGCGCCTTCCAGACCCGCCGACCGCCCCCCGCCGACGTGCCGATGAGCGCCCGGCCTTCCGGCCCGCCCGGCCTGGAGGAGACCCGAATGATCGGCGACGTGGCCTATCTGCGCTTCAACCAGTTCACCGGCGAACCCGCCAGCGTCCAGGGCGCGCGGAGCTTCCTGCTGGCCCATGCCGACGCGCGCGCGGTGATCATCGACGCCCGCCCCCACCGGGGCGGCGGCCTGGACGAGATGAACGCCATCCTGCCCCTGCTCTACGCCAGGACCACCCATCTCGTGCGCATGGAGACCCGCGCCGGCGTCGACGACGGCGGGACCCTGGAGGAAGGCCCCACCCTGGTCCGCCAGCCCTCGGCCTCCACCGTGGTCGCCCAGGACCACGTCGTCATTCCCGACACCACCGAGACCCGCCTGCAGAAGGTCCCGGTCTACTACCTGACCTCCCGCCGTTCGGCCTCGGCCGCCGAGCACCTGGCCCTGGCCTTCAAGCGCACCCACCGCGCCACCCTGGTGGGCGAGACCACCCGGGGCGCTGGCCACTACGGCGGGACCATCAACCTCGACACCCGCTTCGCCGCCTTCATCCCGATCGGCCGCACCTATGATCAGGACACCGGCTGGGACTGGGAGGGCAAGGGCGTCACCCCCGACGTCGCCGTTCCCACCGACCAGGCCCTCGACGAGGCCCTCAAGCTCGCCAAGGCTGCGGGCGCGCATCCCAATTGAGTTTCCTTCTCCCCTTGCGGGAGAAGGTGGCCCTGCGGAGCAGGGTCGGATGAGGGGTTGATAGGCCTCTCGGGTTAGGGCGTTGCAGTTCGCGCGGAGAGGGGAGCGTGACCCCTCATCCGACCGGTCTCCGACCGGCCACCTTCTCCCGCAAGGGGAGAAGGATCGCGCCGCACAAACCCCCTCACGACGCCCCCGCCCCTGGTGTTACACTCACCCACCATGGAAACGCCGCACCTGATCTACTTCGCCGACGCCATGTGCTCATGGTGCTACGGCTTCTCACCGGTGATCGCCGACATCCGCAGGACCTTCGGCCGCGCCCTGCCGATCCAGCTGATCATGGGCGGCCTGCGTCCGGGGACCGACACGCCCATGACCGACAAGGCCAAGACTGAACTGGCCGGCCACTGGCATCATGTGACGGAGGCGTCCGGCCTGCCCTTCGATCCCGCCGTCCTCGACACCCCAGGCTTCCTCTACGACAGCGACCCGGCGGCCCGCGCCGTGGTCTTCGTCCGCCGCCACGACACCGAGCTGGCCCTGACCTTCCTCGCCGACCTGCAGGCGGCCTTCTATGCGCAGAACCGCAACATCACCGACCCCGAGGTCCTGGCCGCCCTGATCACCGAGCGCGACATGGACGGCCAGCGGTTCCTCGACATCTTCGACACCGACGACCTCAAGCACGAGACCTGGCGCGACTACGGGACCTCGCAGCAGGCCGGGGTCACCGGCTTCCCGACCCTGATCGCCGGCCCCACCGAGGCCGGCGCCTATGGCGTCGTCACCCGCGGCTACCAGCCGGGAAGCGCCGTGGTGCCGATGCTGGAAGCCTGGCTCTCCGGACCGCTCAACTAGCCATGGAAACCTTCGACGTCGTGGTGGTGGGCGCCGGCGCCGCCGGGATGATGTGCGCCATCGAGGCGGGCAAGCGCGGCCGCTCGGTCCTGGTGATCGATCACGCCAAGGCGGCCGGCGAGAAGATCCGCATCTCCGGCGGCGGCCGCTGCAACTTCACCAACCTGGGCGCCAACCCCAACAACTTCATCTCCGCCAACCCCCGCTTCGCCAAGGGGCCGCTGCGCCGCTATTCGGCCAGAGACTTCATCGCCCTCGTGGACCGCTACGGGATCGCCTGGCACGAAAAGACCCTGGGCCAGCTGTTCTGCGACGACAGCGCCAAGGACATCATCAACCTGCTGCTGGCGGAGATGAAGGCTGCCGGCGTCCAACTCCGCCTGGGGACCGCCGTCGCCAAGGTCAGCAAGACCGCCACCGGCTTCGAGCTCGCCCTGCCCGGCGGGACCGTGGCCTG
Source organism: Phenylobacterium sp. (assembly GCF_030651185.1). GTDB lineage: Bacteria > Pseudomonadota > Alphaproteobacteria > Caulobacterales > Caulobacteraceae > Phenylobacterium. The sequence goes on along the minus strand of NZ_JAUSCJ010000029.1, from coordinate 182,501 downwards.
TTCGTCCCTGGTGGTGGCCAGCGGCGGCAAGTCGATCCCGAAGATGGGCGCCACCGGCTGGGGCTACGAGATCGCCGCCCAGTTCGGCCTGCCCCTCATTGAAACCCGCCCCGCCCTCGTCCCCCTGACCTTCGAGATCGGCGCCCTGGAACGGCTGAAGCCCCTGGCGGGGGTGGCGGTCGACGCCGTCGTGGCCTGCGGCAAGACGAAGTTCTCCGAGGCCATGCTCTTCACCCACCGCGGCCTCTCCGGTCCGGCGATCCTGCAGATTTCCTCCTACTGGCGCGAGGGCCAGGAGATCACGCTCAGCATGGCGCCCGGCGTCGACCTGATGGCGGCCATGAAGCTGGCCAAGACCACCCGGGGCCGGCAGGCCACCGCCACCGTGCTCGCCGACCACCTCCCCAAGCGCCTGGCTCAGATGATCGCCGAGGAAGAGGGCGCGCTGGGAAACATCGCCGACCTGCCCGACAAGGTGCTGACCCGCGTTGATGCGGCGGTGAACCGCTGGACCGTCAAGCCGGTGGGCTCGGAGGGCTATCGCACCGCCGAGGTTACGCTTGGCGGCGTGGACACCCAGGCCCTGAACCCCGGCACCATGGAGGCGAACGCCGTGCCCGGCCTCTACTTCATCGGCGAGGTGGTGGACGTCACCGGATGGCTCGGCGGATACAACTTCCAATGGGCCTGGTCGTCGGGCTGGTGCGCCGGCCAGGCCGCCTGAGCCTCAAAGCCCGGCCTTGGTGCGTCAATCCGTCCCAGGTTCTTCACCAAGTCCCGTTCAGTTTTTTTCATCTTCTGCCCGCAACGTGAGGTTTCATCACGAACGGCCCGAATGGCCGAACGCGCGTGGGGTCTTGGTGCAGAAAGCCGTAGAACGATTCACCCAGGCCGAGCTGGTGGGCCACGTGCTCAGCCATGAGAAGTTCCTGGCCGGCAGTCTGGGCGGGCGCCGGATGATCCTGCCCATGGCCGATCTCACCGGCCTGGCCATGCCGCGCCGTAACCTCGCCGACGCCGACCTCAGCGGCGCCAGCATGCGCGGCTGCGACCTGTCCGGGACCATCCTCGACCGCGCCATGCTGTTCGGCAGCGACCTGCGCGGCTCCAACCTGGTCGGCGCCAGCCTCAGCCGCGCCGACCTGCGCGGCGCGGTGCTCTGCGGCGCGGACCTCTCCGACGCCGACCTGCAGGACGCCGACTTCCGCCCCGGCCAGATCGCCGCCCACTCGGCCCAGGGCTTCATCTCGGTCTCCCAGCGCCAGCGGGCCGGCATGGCAGACGGCATCTCCAGCCGCATCCGCGCCGACGTGAACACCGCCTACGCGACGGACTTTTCCGACGCCACCCTGCGCGGCGCCCGGATGAACGGCGCCAAGATGAAGTCCGCAAACTTCACCAACGCCCTGCTGGAGGAGGCCGACTTCACCAGCGCCAACCTGGAGAACGCCGACTTCACCAATACGGTGATGTCCGGCGTCCAGCTGATGGGCTCCACCACCCACGACGCCATCATGGACCGCGTGGTCCACGCCCCCTCGGCCGAGGCGCTCGCGCGGCGCCCGGCCCTGCTGGAGGCGCTCGCCGGCCACCAGGTCTGGTGCCTCACCAACGGCAAACAGGGCGGCGCGGCCCAGGTCGAGGGCGCGGACCTCCGCGTGGTCGGCGACGCGCTGGCCGCCGGCCAGCTCACCGGCCTGCAGGCCACCGGCGCCTGCTTCGTGCGGCTCAATCTGGAGGGCGCCTTCCTGCAGGCCGCCAATCTCGAGGGCGCCGACCTGCGCGGGGCCAATCTGCGTGGCGCGGACCTGCGCGGCGCCCGCCTGGCCGGGGCCAACCTCGCCCGGGCCGACCTGCGCGGCGCGATCCTGACGAACATGGAGATCGGCGGCCGCACCACCGCCACCGACCTCACCGGCGCCCGCTTCAGCTACGCCGACTGCCGCGGCGCCCAACTCTCCCCCGGCCAGCTCGACCTCGCCGACGCCGCCGAAGCCCGCTTCGACCGGGCCGCCTGAGGCCAGACTTCAGCGAGTCGCCAATACGGCGACGGGACTCGGCAAGACGAAGCCAAATAATAGAGGCTACGCTACACAACTCTTCATTGTACTCGACTCTGGGATCCTGACACCGACACCTGCTCTGCGACAATACGCCCCATCTATACTGCCATTGAATTCATCTTTGATTGATCGACCGTCGACATGCTTCAGCATTCCTGAGCGCGCGGCTCGGACGGTGAGCAAGATGGCCGTCAATTCCCAGTCCCTGACCCAGGCCGAGTTCGCCAAGCGGATCGTCGCCCACGAGATGTTCATCGCCCGGAAGGCCGGCGGGGTCCGGCTGATCCTGCGCTTCGCCGACCTGTCGGGCCTTGCCGCCCCCGAGCGCGATCTCGCCGACGCCGACCTTAGCGGCTCCAACCTCACCAACTGCAATCTCGCCGGTGCGCGGTTGGACCGGGCGATTCTGTTCGGCTGCGACCTCACCGGGGCGATCCTCACCAAGGCCGTACTGAGGCGGGCCGACCTGCGCGGCGTGGTGCTCAGCGGCGCCGACCTCTCGGGCGCCGATCTACAGGACGCCGACCTGCGTCCGGGCCAGCTGGCCGTCCATACCGTCGACGGCTTCGCCTCCTCCTCCACCCGCCGCCAGAAGCGGGCGACCGTGGCCGACGGCGCCAACCTGGCCGGCGCCAATCTCAACCGGGCCCGGTTCGAGGAGGCCTCGGCCTTCGCCGCCGACTTCTCCGACTGCTCCATGCGCGGCGCCAATCTGCGGGGCGCGAAGCTCAAGTCCGCCATACTGCGCGGCGCCCTTCTGGAGGACGCCGATTTTCGCGACGTCAATCTGGAGGGCGCCGACCTCAGCGGCGCCGTGATGGAGGGCGCGCAGCTGACGGGCTCGATCCTCACCGACGCCTGCCTGACCGGGGCTCTCAAGGCGCCGGACGCCGAGGCCATGGCCCGTCGCCCGGCCCTGATGGAGGCCCTGGCCGGCCACCAGGTCTGGTGCCTCACCGCGGGCAAGCAGGGCGACGCCGCCCAGTTGGCCGGCGCGGACCTGCGGGTGGTGGGCGACGCCCTGCTGAAGGCCCAGCTAACCGGCCTGCAGGCGCCCGGCGCGATCCTCATCCGGCTCAACCTCCAGGGCGCCGACCTGCAGGCGGCCAATCTCGAAGGGGCGGACCTTAGATCGGCCGACCTGCGCGGCGCCGACCTTCGCGGCGCGCGGCTCGGCGGCGCGAATCTCGTCCGGGCCGACCTGCGCGGCGCTCTCCTGCAGGACCTGGTGATCGGGCCCCGCAGCACCCCCACCGACCTGTCCGGCGCGCAGCTGCGCTTCGCCGATTGCCGGGGAGCTCACCTTTCGCAGGATCGACTCGCCGACGCCGACGCCACCAACGCGCGGTTCGACGTCGCCGCCTAGAAGATCACCCGCTCCTGGCCCCACCAGAGCGGCGAGCGGGCGTGGTCGATGAATTTCCGCTCGTCCTCCAACAGCAGCTTGCCCGCCGCCTGCGCCTCGGGCGTCACCATCAACTCGCCCAGGGCCTCCAGGCTCTCGTACCAGAGCTGCGCCACCCCATCATAAGGAGCCGGCGCGTCGCGGCTGGTCCTCAAGGGCTCGGACATCTCGTCGGGCAGGCTGTGCATCTGCACATAGCGCTGGATGCCCAGCACCTCGCGCACGCTGGCCACCAGAGGCGCGTGGGTCCTAAGCCAATAGTCCTGGAAGTCCTCCCGGCTCAGGCTCGGCAGGCGCACCAGGGCGAAGGTCAGCTTGATCATCGGCGTCTCCTCTTTAGCGCGACTATAGCGCCCGCAGGATCCCCATCGTCACCAGGGCCGCGTTGTCTGAGGCCAGCTGGTTGAAGGCGGTATAGAGCTTGTCTCCGTCCCCCGCGCCGGCCAGGCTCGACAACCCACGGACCGCCACGAACGGCTTGGCGTTGCACCACGCGACATGGGCCACCGCCGCGCTCTCGCAGTCCAGCACGCCCGCCTCGAAGGTGGCGAAGACGTAGTCCCGCAGCTCGGTGTTGTTGACGAAGGCCGCGCCGGACACGCCATTGCCGCCCACCACCACCTTGGGCGCCTTGTCCAACTGCGCCGCGCCAGCGCCCTTTGACAGCACCACCGCCGCCGAAAGCTTGCGCGCCGCCGCCAGCATGGCCGGCGCCGCGGGGAACCAGAACCGCCGCTCGGTCTCGCCGTCCGGCCCCGTCACCGTCACCGGCTTGGGGAACATCATGCCAAAATTGCCGTAGCCGCTGGGGATGCCCGAGGCCGGCTCGTAGCCTGAGGGGCCTTCGCGGCCCATCACCACCTCCAGGTACTGGCCCCACTGGCTGGCCACGAAGACGTCGCCCACCTTCAGGTCCGGATCGACCCCGCCCGCGCAGCCGCTCACCACCAGATGGGTCACGTTAAACAGGTCCAGGGTGCGCTGGGCCGTCATGGCCGCATTGACCATCGACACTCCGCAGCCCGCCAGCACCACCGCCTTGCCGGCCAGCATGCCGGTGGTGAAGGCCGCGCCGGCCACCCCATGCTCGGCGGGCTCGGTGAGCGCCTTGCGCAGGGCCGTCAGCTCGCTCGCCATGGCGGCCAGCACCGCGATCCGGGGGGTGTCGTCGATATGCATGGCTGTTCCCGGCGCTGTAAACGCCATGCCTACCACGCCTGTCGGAAGGCGGCGGCCCTCTTCGTCCTAGGACCGCATCCTGGAGGAACTCATGAGCAACGACTTCGACAGCCTCTCCGCCCCGGCCCGCCGCGCCCTGGCCGCCGCCGGTTACATGTCCCTCGCCGACCTCGCCAAGGTCGCCGAGTCCGAGGTCGCCAGCCTGCATGGCATGGGTCCCAAGGCCTTGCAGGTCTTGCGGGCGCGGCTGGAGGACGCGGGGCTCGCCTTCAGACCCTGAGTGTCCGACGTGCCTTATCCACAGCCTCGGCACGAATATGTGATGGAACCGGGAACGCGATCGTGATGGCTGCGTTTTGGTGTTGCTCCGGCCTTGGCGGGAGCGCTGAACGCCACGCGGGGGTGGTGTGCAGCCCAAGCCATATCCCCCCAAATTCGGAGACCACCATGCGTTTTGCCACCCTGATGACCGTTGCCGCCCTGGGCCTCGCCGCCGCCGCCTGCACCAAGAAGGAAGAAGTTCCGGCCCCGGTCGCCGCTGACGCCACCGCCGACCAGGCCGCCGCCGCCGCCGACCAGGCCGCCGACGTCGCGATTGACGCCGCCGACACCGCCACCGACGCCGCCAAGGAAGCCGGCGACAAGGCCGGCGACGCCATGCAGGCCGCCGGCGACGCCGCCGCCGCCTCGACCGAAGCCAAGGTCGACGCCGCCGCTGAGCCGACCAAGAAGTAAGACCTGACGGCGGACGCCTCACGGCGACCGACGAGGGTTTCCAGATCGGGCTCCGGTTGTCTCTCCAGCCGACCGGAGCCCTTTTCTATGCCGCCAGCCGCCCCAGCCAGGGGTGGCCCGGATACAGTCGGGACATGACGCCCCGCAGCCAGACCTTGGCGGCCGGGTCCAGCAACGGCGCGAACAGCGTGAAGTCCGCCTCGTCCTTCGGCCGGCGCTTGGCGGCCTTGTACAGCAGTGCGCCCTGCGGCTTCAGATAGGGCACGCCTGTCGGCGACAGCCCCATCATCTGCGCCCTTGGGGCTGTCACGCTCTCGTCGCTCCGGAAAACCCAGGTCGCGGCGTCACCCGGCTCGGCCATGACGTCCAGACGCCAGGCGCCACCCTCCGCCACCCAGATCTGGTGTTTGTCTTCGGGCGGGTCAGCCCCGCGCATCAGGGTGAGAACCTCGCCGTCCCCCACCGAATAGAGATCGAACGCCGCCAGTTGCGCCCGCATCTGCGGGAGGAACGGCTTGGGGACGGCGATCTCCAGGTCCTCGTGGACCCGGCTCTCACGGCCCAGCCACACATCCAGCGCCCATCCCCCCACCACGCACCAGGGCGCATCGACGCCGGCCAACCGCGCGCTGACCTGCTCCGGCGTCCACGCATCCCACGCCTCCAGGGGCGGCCCATCCCAGTGGGGCTTGCTCTCGTCAGGCATCCCGGCCTCCCGCCAAACCCTTACTGTGCCGCGAAATCCACATGGAACCAAAAGTCGGGTATCTGACACTTTGGGCGCAACCAACGGCGACTGACCGCATTCTCCCTGCACGGCGAGAACGCCGGACTGCGGAGCTGAATTGTGCGGGTGCTGATTGTCGAAGACGAGATCTTGGTCGCCATGGAGCTTGAGGAAACCCTCAGCGACCTGGGCCATACCGTCGTGGGCATCGCGCCGGACCGCCGCAGTTTCGACGCCTTCGCCGCCGAACACATCGACGTCGCCCTCGTGGACCTGAACCTGAGGGATGGCGCCACCGGTGTCGATATCGGTCGCGCCCTGGCCGATCGCCGCGCCGCCGTGGTCTTCATCACCGCCAATCCTGCCATGCTGCGTGATGGCGTCGCCGGCACGATCGGCGTCCTGCCCAAGCCCGCCTCCCGCAAGGCCGTCGCCGACGTCGTCGAGTACGCCGGCGCCCGCAGCCCCATGCTCTCGCCTCCGGGCGAGCTGCGGCTCTTTGCCTAGATAACAACCTTCTGCCGCAGGCCGGGATTCAGTTCGCCCGGCTTGGCCGCGTGTAGGACTTGGCCGGCGCGGTCATCGTCACCAGCAGCCCCTCGGGCGCCCATTCGCGGATCAGGGTCCCGCCCAGCTGCCCCTCCACCGACACCTTCGAGAGCGTCGAGCCAAACCCCTCCACGGCGGGCGGGCCCGCCACCACCGGGCCACCGGTCTCCCGCCAGACCACCTGGTAGTCGTCCCCCACCAGCGCCGCGGTAATTGCGACATGGCCGCCGGCGACCGACAGCGCGCCGTACTTGGCCGCGTTGGTGGCCAGTTCGTGGAAGATCAGCGCCAGGGGCGTGGCCGCCCGGTCGTCGATGGCGATGTCATCCCCCGCCAGGCTGATCCGAAGGCCACCCGCCCCGTCATAGGGCGCAAACAGCTCCGCCAGCAGGGCGAAGACCGTCGCCGCCCGCGCATTGGGCTGCGAGACCCTGCTGTGGGGCCGCACGAAGTCATGGGCCCGGCCCAGCGCCATCACCCGGTCGCGCAGCGCCAGGGCATAGCCCTTGGACTCCGGATGGGTCCGCGCCGACAGTGAGATCAGGCCCGAGATCACCGCGAAGATGTTCTTGATCCGGTGGCTCAGCTCCTGGCTCACCAGTTCCCGCTCCTCGGCCAGCCGCTTGGCGTCGTCGATGTCGGTGCAGGTGCCGAACCAGCGGGTGATCTGGCCGGCGGCGTCGCGGATCGGCAGGGCCCGTCCCAGGGTCCAGCGATAGACCCCGTCATGGCGCCGCAGCCGGTACTCGATCTCATAGGGCGCGCCGGTCTGCAGGCTGAGGCTCCACAGCGCCCTGGCCCGATCCCGGTCCTCGGGGTGGAACATGCCGTTCCAGGCCTCGCCGTCGGTGGAGCCGGGCTCCATGCCCGTGAACTCGTACCAGCGGGCGTTATAGTAGTCGTGATGGCCGTCCGGCTGGGTCGACCAGACCATCTGCGGCATGGAATCGGCGATGGCCTGGAACCGGCTTTCCCCGTCCTTCAGGCGCGCGGCCTGGGCGCGCAGGGCCAGTTGCGCCATGACCTGGCGGGCCAGGGCCAGCAGGGTTTCGGTCTGCTCGGCGGTCAAGCCCTGCGGCCGCGCCACCGTGTCGATCACCGCCACCGATCCGATCGGGGCGCCATCGGGGCTGTCGACCCGCGCCCCGGCGTAGAACCGCAGCGACGGGGGCCCCGTCACCAGGGCATTGTCCGCGGTCCGGGCGTCCATCGTAAGGTCGGGGAAGACCTCGATATCGTCGCAGACCAGCACATGCCGGCAGATCGCCATCTCCACCGGGGTCTCGCTGACCTCCAGCCCGATCTTGGCCTTGAACCACTGGCGATCGGCGTCGACGAAACTGACCACCGCGATCGGGGTCTTGCAGACCAGCGCCGCCATCCGCACGACATCGTCGAAGGCGGTCTCGGCCTCGGTGTCGAGGATACCGGTGGCGGTCAGCGACCGGATCCGCGCGTCTTTGCTCTGCGCCTCGATCACCGGCTCAGCTTCCGTTTCTGCGCCTGGGTCTGGCGGAAAAGTCTGATAGCAAACATGGCCGGATTACGCCTGGATTTCGGTGAGGTTCCGAGAACGGCGCCGCTAGGAGCTCACGCAGGTGCTCATATTGACCGGCCCGGCGGCCGCGCGGAGCCAGTCGCCATCGACCTTGGTGAACTCCGAGAACCCCGACTGAGGCCTGTACTCGCTGCGCACGGCCTCCCAGCCCTCCCAGCTCATCGCCACCACCAGCTTGGCGGTGACGCCCTTGGCCTGATCGGTGGCGGTGATCTCCCGCTCGCCCTTGCACCGCACCTCGAAGGCCTGGCAGCCCTCGGCCTTGGCCAGGCAGGCCTTGTCGGTCTTCAAGATCTCCTGGCGCCAGGCCAGGATCGCCCCGTCCAGGCCATCATACTTGGCCTCGGCGCCGCTCTTGGCCTTGGGGCTGCAGCTCGCCAGCACGGCGGCGGCCGCCAGGATCCAGACTCTATGCACGCGCGTCTCTCCGCATCGGTTCGGGGCGGCGCTTCTTGAGGCCAATCAAGGCGTCAGCAAGGCCGGCGCATCCATCCAACGCGCGAGGCGTTGTGTCGGCTGAGGGACTTAAGGATTCTGGAGGCTTGGCTATGCGTCGTACGCTTTTGATTTGCAGTTTGGTGGCGGCTGCCGCCGCCGCACCCACCCTGGCCAGCGCGCGCAGCGCCTGTGACCAGCGCGCACACGACCGAAAGGTGACCGGCACCGTGCTGGGCGCGGTCGGCGGCGCCCTGATCGGCAACGCCGTCGGCGACGGCAAAGGCGCCGTCATCGGCGGGATCGGCGGCGCGGTGGTGGGCAACCAGCTGGCCCGCACCAAGTGCGACACCGGCCGGACCTACACCCGCGCCAGCAACCGCGCCACGTCGCGCAATTCCGACTACCGCCAGGCCTCCAACGCCTGCCGCATGGTCAGCAAGCCCTATTATGACGACCGCGGCCAGGTCAGCTACTATCAGACTCGCGTGTGCGGCCAGTGACCCCCGGCATGAAAACCGTGAGCCTGGCGATCCTGGCCGCCCTGTCGCTCACCGCCTGTAGCGACAACGACGGACCTCGGGTGGCCAAGGGCATCTGCACGCCCTTCGCCGCGGCCCCGGCCGCCACGCCGACCACCGCCGGCGTTCCGGCCCTGGCGCCGGTCGCCGTGGTCGATGGCGCGGGGCCCGTGGAGGACTGCCTGCATCGATGGGCCTACAGCCTGGCCGGCGCCGACGACACCGCCGACGTGGTGGCCGACGCCGCCGTCGCGGCCTGCAGCTCGGCGATCTCCAGGTGGAACCAGGCCTCGCTCTCGGGCCCCGCCGGCCCCGCCGACGCCATCAGCCTGGTGACCGGCGAACCCACCAGCGCCATCGTCGAACACCGCAACTTCGCCGACTCCCGCGCCCTGTTCTTCGTCGTCCAGGCCCGCGCCGGGCGCTGCGCCCCGCCCCCGCCCGTGAAGGGATAGTCCGGCGCTCCGAGCCCGGCCGCGCGCCGGGCTCGGAGGCTTGCTCGACAGGGAGGCCTGGACAAGCCGGGCCGATTTCCGCCAGCTTGCGGCGCCGGCATCCCGAGCCAGCCCGTCGCCAAGCTCAAGGATCCCGCCATGACCATCGAGCTGGGCATCATCGAGGGCTATTACGGCCATCCTTGGAGCTGGCAGGACCGCCGCGACCAGGTCGCCGCCCTGGCCCCCCACGGCTACGGCTTTTACATGTACGCCCCCAAGGCCGACCCTTACCTGCGCCGCGCCTGGCAGCAGGAGCATCCGGCGGAGATGGGCGCCGAGCTGATCGCGCTGGCCGACGTCTGCGCCGACCATGGCGTCCGCTTCGGGGTGGGCCTCAGCCCCTTCGAGCTCTACCGCGACTTCAACGCCGACGCCCAGGCCGCCCTGGCGCGAAAGCTCGCCTTCTTCGAGGTTCTGGGCGTCCAGGACCTGGGCATCCTGTTCGACGACATGCGCGGCGACCTGCCCGACCTGGCCGCCACCCAGGTTGAGATCCTGCACTGGATCGCCCAGCGCACCACGGCGACCCGCATCGTCGCCTGCCCCACCTACTATTCCGACGACCCCGGCCTCGACCGGGCCTTCGGCGCCCGCCCCGCCGACTATCTGGAAGATTTCGGGCGGCTGCTGGACCCGGCCATCGAGGTCTTCTGGACCGGTGAGGAGGTCTGCTCGCGGGAATACACCCCGGGCCACCTGGCCCGCGTCACCCGGCAGCTGGGCCGCAAGCCGTTCCTCTGGGACAATTATCCGGTCAATGACGGGCCGCGCATGTCGCCCCACCTGCACCTGCGGGCCATGACCGGCCGCCCGGCCAGCCTCGCGCCGCACCTGGCCGCCCACGCGGTGAACCCCGCCCTGCAGCCGATCCTGTCGCGCATCCCGGCCATCAGCCTGGCCCAGAGCTACCGCGAGGGTGACGCCTACCAGTACGGCCAGGCCTTCCTCGCCGCCGCCAATGAGGTGCTGGGGCCAGAGCTCGCCCGCCGCGTCCAGGGCCACCTGACCCTGCTGCACGACACCGGCCGCGACCGGCTCGGCGAGGCCCTGCCGGCCCTGCGCGCCCGCTACGCCGCCTTCGACCATCCCGGCGCGCGGGAGATCGTCGCCTTCCTGGACGGCGCCTATGTCATGACGGCGGAGATGATGGCCGAGGAACCCTGAGGCTCAGGCCCGCGTCGGCAAAGACTGGTTTGACGAAGCCTAGGCTTCGTCAAACGGCGGCGGCAGCTGACCCGCCTTGAACAGGATCACCGGATTCTCGTCATAGTCGCCCAGCTCGGCGTCGGCGGAGGCCGAGAAGGCCACGACCCCCAGCCGGGTGTCCGACAGCCGGTCGGCCTTGCGCCGGGCCTCTTCGGCGGACTTGCAGATGACCACCGGCTCGGCCTTCAGCGCCTTGCCCTTGCCGGCGATGTAGGACTGCACCAGGTGGACGGTCTCGATGGCCACGCGCGGCCTACTTCTTCAGGACGTTGGGGGTCCAGCCGGCCGGCGCATTGTCCTTGGGCTTTTCAGCCTTGGGCTTGCGGACTTCCTTGTTGCTCTTCTTCTGACCCTTGGCCATGTCGGTGTCCTCATCAGGTGGTGCGTTGCCGCGACTCTAGCACACCGCCGCCTCGCCCCTCCGGCGAATTCGGCGCCGCCCCTGGGCGCCCAAGCGTCAACTTGCCTAGAGTGGCGCATAACACGCGTCATCCCGGCCAAGCGCAGCGCAGAGCCGGGATGACGGCCTTGGGGGAAGACACGAACATGGACCGGCCCAGCCTGCCTGCCAAACTCATCATGGCCGCGGCCATCCTCGGCGGCGTCAGCTTCCTGGCCGCCAACCGCTTCGCCTTGTCCGACACCACCATGATCGTCTGGAAAGGCTCCGGCGTCGCCCTGCTGGCGGTCTATGCCGCCACCCGCGCCAAGACCCTCGACGGCTGGCTGCTCACCGCCGTCATGGCGCTGGGCGCCACCGGCGACGTGCTGCTGGAGACCCACGGCCTGATCACCGGCGCCGTGGCCTTCCTGGCCGGCCACCTGGTGGCCATCGCCCTCTATCTGCGCAACCGCCGCCCGGCCCTGCAGCGCAGCCAACTGCTGCTGGCGATCCTGATCATCCCGGCCACGGTGGTCATCGCCTACCTGCTGCCCGCCGACCGCGCCGGCGCCCCCGGCATCGCCCTCTATTCCACCGGCCTGGCGGCCATGGCCGCCACCGCCTGGATCAGCCGCTTCCCCCGCATGAGCGTGGGCCTCGGCGCCCTGATGTTCGTGGCCTCGGACCTCTTCATCTTCGCCCGCACCGGCCCGCTCGCCGGCCTCGCCTGGGTCAGCCCGGCGGTCTGGGCCCTCTACTTCGCGGGGCAACTGCGGATCTGCCTGGGGGTGGCGAGGACCCTGGCGCAAGAGAATACCTAAAGGTGTAATGGCTCCCGGCACAAGCCGAGGATTGCCCGCCCGGCCGCGCAATCCTGCAAGGGTGCATAGAAAAACTGCATGGCGCAGCGGGACCATATCGGCGTCTTTCCCCCATCGAAATTGTGGGAATAGAAATGTCCGAGTTCATCCGCCCCGGCCAGCGCGCGGAGCGCCTGCTGTCCGCCACCGCCCTGGCCGCCCTGCTGTTCGCCGCGGCGCCGGCCCATGCGACGGACGGCTATTTCGCCCACGGCTACGGGGCGGCCTCGAAGGGCATGGCCGGCGCGGGCCTGGCCTATCCCCAGGACAGCCTGGCCCTGGCCACCAACCCGGCTGCCGCCACGGCCTTGGGGAACCGTTGGGACGTGGGCCTCGACGTCTTCAAGCCGACCCGCACAGCCGCTTTCCGCGGGACGGCCCAGGACCGGGCCTATGACGGCGACGGCAATCCGGTGTCCTTCATCCCCGAGGCCGGCTGGGTCAAGCAGGTCTCCGACCGCCTCGCCGTCGGCATCGCGGCCTACGGCAATGGCGGCATGGTCACCGACTACAAGACCAACCCCTTCGCCCGCTTCGGGGCCACCGGCGCCGGCGGGGTGGAGCTGCAGCAGCTCTTCATCTCCCCCACGGTCGCCTACCGGTTCGCAGACGGCCACAGCCTGGGCCTGTCGGTCAATCTGGCCGGCCAGACCTTCCGCGCCCGCGGCCTGGGCCCCTTCGCCGGCTTCTCCCAGGACCCCGCCCACTTCAGCAACCAGGGGGTCGACAAGGCCTTCGGCTACGGCCTGCGCCTGGGCTATCTCGGCCAGCTGACCGACCGCCTGTCGCTGGGCGCCTTCTGGCAGTCGGAGACCAAGTTCGACGCCTTCGAGAAGTATCGCGGCCTGTTCGCCGAAGGCGGCGACTTCGACGCGCCCTCGACCTACGGCCTCGGCGTGGCCTTCAAGGCGACGCCGAAGCTCGACCTCGTCGCCGACTGGCGCCGGATCGAGTTCAGCAAGGTCAAGTCGGTGGGGACGCCCATCGCCGGCCTGTTCGCCGGCCATGCCTTCGGGGCCGACAACGGCCCCGGCTTCGGCTGGCGCGACGCCGACGTCATCAAGCTGGGCGTCAATTACAAGATCGACGACCAGTGGCAGGTGCGCGCCGGCTACGACCACAGCGACAATCCGATCCCCGCCGACCAGACCCTGTTGAACATCGTCGCCCCGGCGGTGGTCACCGACCAGTTCACCCTCGGCGCCACCTGGACCCGGCCCTCGGGCCTGGAGATCAGCGGCTACGCCATGTATGCGCCGGAGAAGACCCTACGCGGCGCGGGCTCGATCCCGCCGGCCTTCGGCGGAGGGAACGCCGACCTCTCGATGAGCGAGACCGTGGTCGGGGTGAGCTTCGGCTGGAAGCACTAGGGCGGAACCGACCATGCACCCCTTCCTCCAGTCGCTGATCGGCGGCGGCCTGATCGGCCTGGCCAGCGCCGGACTGCTGCTGACCAACGGCCGGATCGCCGGGATCAGCGGCATCCTCTCCAACGCTGCGGCCCTGCGGCCCGGCCTGTGGCGCTGGGCCTTCCTCGCCGGCCTGGTGTCGGTGGGCGTCGCCGCGGCCTGGCTGCGCCACCCTGCCCCGCCCGCCCTGGCGGCCTCGGGGACGCCGCTGCTGATCGCCGCGGGCCTGCTGGTGGGGGTGGGAACCCAGCTTGGCAACGGCTGCACCAGCGGTCACGGGGTCTGCGGGCTGTCCAACCTCTCGGCGCGGTCGCTGACGGCGACGGCGATCTTCATGGCCGTGGCCGGGCTGACCGTGTTCGTCACCCGCCACGGCGGCGGCCTGTTGGCGATGGTGAGGCCATGAGGGTGCTCACCGCGGCCCTGTTCGGGGTGATCTTCGGCCTGGGCCTGCTGATCTCGGGCATGCTGGATCCGGACAAGGTGCTGGGCTTCCTCGACGTGGCCGGCGCCTGGAACCCCCAGCTGGCCTTCGTCATGGGCGGCGCCATCCTGGCGGCCTTCCCGGCCTTCCTGATCGCGCGCCGGCGGACCACGACCCTGTTGGGCGAGCCCTTGAAGCTTCCCGACCGCTGGCCCCTGGACCGGCGGCTGGTGATCGGCTCGGCCCTGTTCGGCGCCGGCTGGGGCCTGGCGGGCGTCTGCCCCGGCCCGGCGATCGTCCTGCTGGGCCTGGCCGGAGCCCCGGCCTGGATCTTCGCCGGGGCCATGCTCGCCGGGCTCCTCGTCGCCCGCACCCTGGCCCCGGCGCGCGCCGGCGGGGGCGACAACTAGACCCGCCGGCCCGGGCGGGCAGGCTCAGGCCGCAAGAGAATCACCACCCCCGCCAGCCGGATGGCGGCCGGCGCGGACCCTCACGGCTCGCTCCACCAATCCCTCTCCTTCTCCGGGTCCACCTTCGCCAGCGGCCCGCGCCCGATGGTGGCCAAGGCCTCGTCCTCGGTCATGTCGAACTCCTGGACCACCACCACCCACGGCGGCTTGTCGGGGTCTTCCGCGTCGCCTGGCAGCGGCCGCCGCGGCCCGTAATTTTTCGGCGCCAGCATCGAAGCCGTCCAGCGCAGGGTCTTGATGCGCAGGGCGTCGGCCCGGGCCGTGGTCTCGGTGGACTCGAGCGCGATCTCCAGCATGGCGTCGGCGAAGATGTCGGCGGCGACGGCCTTGGCCTTCAGATAGGCGTCGTGGAAGCCGTCGTCGGCCCGGATCCAGTGATAGATGGTGGCCGCGCACGGCATGTCGGCGTCGGCGCCGATGGACAGCACAGTCTCGCCCGCCGCGATCCGCCGCAGGATCACCCCGCCCAGTTCGTCGCTATAGGTGGAGACTCGCCCGCCGCGCCCGTCCTTGCGGGGCCGCAGGGCCCGGCGCCAGCGCCGGTCCTCGTCTTCGGCCCGGTCCCGCGTCCGCCGCTCGCCCCGCGCCTGGTTCCGCGCCGCCTCATAGGCCTGCGCGAAATCCGGCTCCCGCTCGCGCCACTTGTAGATCGCCTGCACCGAGGGCATCCCCGGCTCGCGCCCCAGGGACGCCTCGCTCTGCCCGGCCGCGATCCTCTCGCAGATCAGAGTCCCGAGCGCCGGCGAATAGCGCACCTGCGGACGGCGGTCGGAACGCCCGAACGGCGGCGACTTGGACGACATGGGCATCTGCGGAGACTGTTTGGGGAGGATCGCAGTCTCTCACGGACGCGTTAATCCGTCAAGAACAAAAAGTGAACAAACCAGCGTCATCCAGGCGCTCTAATTCCTCCCCCTCCGGGGGAGGGGGACCGCGAAGCGGTGGAGGGGGCTAGGCTCGCGCCACCTCAACGGCCCAAGCCCCCTCCGGCTCGCGGCTTACGGCCTCGATCCACCTCCCCCGATACGGCCTGCGGCCTGGGGAAGGAACTTCGGACTCCAACCGGCCTTCAGATAGGCGTCGTAGAAGCCGTCAGCGGCATCCCATAGGCGCCGTCAATCCGTTCGTGTGGTTCGTGTGGTTCGTGGTCCGATCTTGCGATCTCGACGTTCTGCGGCGGAGCGATGGATCCTCGGGACGAGCCCGAGGATGACGGCCAGGGGCGAGGCGTAGGACGCGAGCCCCTACTTCCCCCGCTCGTAGTTCAGGATCGGCGCCAGCCACTTTTCGGCGGTCGCCAGGTCCCAGCCCTTGCGGCGGGCATAGTCCTCGACCTGGTCCTTCTCGATCCGACCGACCCCGAAATAGTGCGCCTCTGGGTGGCCGAAATAGAGCCCCGACACGCTGGCCGGCGGGTTCATGGCGAAGCTCTCGGTCAGCTCCATGCCGGTCTGGGCGGGCGCGTCCAGGATGCGGAACAGCTCGGCCTTCTCGGTGTGGTCGGGCTGGGCGGGATAGCCGGCGGCCGGGCGGATGCCGCGATACGTCTCGCCGATCAGCGCCTCGATATCGAAGGGCTCGTCGGGGGCGTAACCCCACAGTTCGGTGCGCACGCGGCGGTGCAGGGCCTCGGCGAAGGCCTCGGCCAGGCGGTCGGCCAGGGCCGCGGCCAGGATCGCCGAATAGTCGTCGCCCTTGTCCTTGAAGGCCTTGGCCACCTCGAGCTCGCCGTGGCCGGCGGTCACCGCGAAGCCGCCGATCCAGTCGCGTTCGCCGATCGGCGCCACGAAGTCGGCCAGCGCCACATTGGCCCGGCCGCCCTCCCCCTTGGCCATCTGCTGGCGCAGGGTGTGCAGGCGGGTCAGCTCGACGGTTCGCGTCTCGTCGGTCCAGACCACCACGTCGTCGCCGTCGGAATTGGCCGGCCAGAAGCCCACCACCCCGCGCGCCTCGAACCACTTCTCGTCCACGATCTGCTTGAGCATGACCTGGGCGTCCTTGAAGAGGTCGGTGGCGGCCTTGCCCACCACGTCGTCCTCGAGGATCTGCGGATAGCGGCCGATCAGCTCCCAGCTGGCGAAGAACGGCGTCCAGTCGATGTGTTTGGCCAGATCGGCCAGGTCATAGGCCGTGAAGGTCCGGGTCCCCAGGAAGCTCGGCGGCGTCGCCTGCCAGCCCGAGGGCTTGAAGCTGTTGGCCCGCGCGTCGGCCAGGGTGGCGCGCACCCGGTTGGTGTTGCCGCGCGCGAACTGCTCGCGGACCTTGATGTAGTCGGCCCGGGTCTCGGCCTGGATCCGCGCGCTCTCGGTCTTCGACAGCAGGCCCGAGACCACGCCCACGGCGCGGCTGGCGTCCAGCACATAGGTGGTGGAGCCGCCCTGATAGCCGGGCTCGATCTTCACCGCCGTGTGGGTCTTGGACGTGGTGGCGCCGCCGATCAGCAGCGGGATCTTGAACCCGCGCCGCTCCATCTCGCTGGCCACATAGACCATCTCGTCCAGGCTGGGCGTGATCAGGCCCGACAGGCCGACGATGTCGACATTGTGGGCGATGGCCTCGTCCAGGATGCGGTCGCAGGCGACCATCACGCCCAGGTCGATGACCTCGTAATTGTTGCACTGCAGGACCACGCCGACGATGTTCTTGCCGATGTCGTGGACGTCGCCCTTGACGGTGGCCATCAGGATCTTGCCGGCGTTCTCGCGCGGCTTGCCCTCCTTCTCGGCCTCCATGAACGGCATCAGGTAGGCCACGGCCTGTTTCATCACCCGGGCCGACTTCACCACCTGCGGCAGGAACATCTTGCCCGAGCCGAACAGGTCGCCCACCACGTTCATCCCGTCCATCAGCGGACCTTCGATGACGTGCAGGGGGCGCTCGACGGAGAGCCGCACCTCCTCGGTGTCGGCCTCGATATAGTCGGTCAGGCCGTTGACCAGGGCGTGGGCCAGGCGCTTGGCCACCGGCAGTTCGCGCCAGGCCAGGTCGGGGCCCTTGGCCTCGGACTTGCCGCCCTTGTACTTCGGCGCCAGCTCCACCAGCCGCTCGGTGTTGGAGATATTGGTCCGCTGCGGGCGGTTGAGGATCACGTCCTCCACGGCCTCGCGCAGCTCCTCCGGGATGTCGTCATAGACCGGCAGGTCGCCGGCGTTGACGATGCCCATGTCCATGCCCGCGGCGATGGCGTGATAGAGGAACACCCCGTGGATCGCGCGCCGCACCGGCTCGTTGCCGCGGAAGCTGAACGAGACGTTGGACACCCCGCCCGAGATCCGGGCCAGCGGCAGGGTCTGCTTGATGACCCGCACCGCCTCGATGAAGTCGACGGCGTAGTTGTTGTGCTCGTCGATCCCCGTCGCCACGGCGAAGATGTTGGGGTCGAAGATGATGTCCTCGGCGGGGAAACCCACCTCGTCCACCAGAATGCGGTAGGCCCGGGTGCAGATCTCGATCTTGCGCTGGGCGGTGTCGGCCTGGCCGACCTCGTCGAAGGCCATCACCACGACGGCGGCGCCATAGCGCAGGCAGGCCTTGGCCTGTTCGCGGAACTTGTCCTCGCCCTCCTTCATGGAGATCGAGTTGACGATGGCCTTGCCCTGCACGCACTTCAGGCCGGCCTCGATCACCTCCCACTTGGAGCTGTCGATCATGATCGGCACGCGGGCGATATCCGGCTCGGCGGCGATCAGGTTTAGGAACGTCTTCATGGCCGCGACGCTGTCCAGCAGCCCCTCGTCCATGTTGATGTCGATCACCGAGGCGCCGGCGTCCACCTGCTGGCGCGCCACGCTGAGCGCCGCGGGGTAATCCCCCTCGGCGACAAGCTTACGGAATTTGGCCGAGCCGGTGACGTTGGTCCGCTCGCCGACGTTGATAAAGATTGGGCGCATTTAGCTCACGAACCTGATGGACTTGTAGATAAGGAAGAGGCCGCCGCCTCCGTCTCGGGGCGGGCGGTATGCACCGACGGCGTCCAGGACGCGAACCGCCACAGCGGTCATCTCCCAGCCGAGGCTGTTGAGGTCGTCATCGGTCAGGAATTCGGTCGTCAATTGTTCGATCCGGTTCTCCGAGCCGAAGGCCCGGACCTTTTCCATGTCCTCGACGACCGATCGGGGCCAATGTTCGTTGGCCCAACCCCACATCCAGTCCCTCGGACCCGTTGATCCGACGACCTGGATGTCCGCGACGACCTTCGGCGCTCCGTCTTCTGAGAACGTCAGCGTGCCGGCGTCGACGTCGTAGTCCCAACGCGGCCATGAGCCGATTCGGTGGCTCGCCTTGAGCGCATCCTGCTTGGCCATGAGCTCGTGGAAAGCGTCGTGCCGCCAGTCCGCATACCAATCCGGCGCTCTCATCACGCCAGCTCGAACGGCTCCAGCCCGGCCAGGCGCATGGCCTTGGGCCGCTCCGGAATCTGCCGGGGCTTAACACCCTTCACGGCCTCGGCCACGTGGCGAATGTGATCCGGCGTCGTGCCGCAGCAGCCGCCCAGGATGTTGACCAAGCCCCGCGTCGCCCACTCGTGCAGCTCGTGCGCCGTCTGGTGAGCCTCCTCGTCGTATTCGCCAAAGGCGTTGGGGAGGCCCGCGTTGGGATAGGCGCTCACCAGGGTGTCGGCCACGCGGCTGAGCTCGGCGATGTGGGGCCGCATCAGGTCGGCGCCCAGGGCGCAGTTCAGGCCGATGGCGAAGGGCTTGGCGTGCTTCACCGAGTTCCAGAAGGCCTCCACCGTCTGGCCCGACAGGGTGCGACCCGAGCGGTCGGTGATGGTCCCGGAGATCCAGATCGGCAGGGGCTCGTAGCCCTCGTCCTCCATGTCCAGGATCACCTTGATGGCGGCCTTGCAGTTCAGGGTGTCGGTGATGGTCTCGATCAGGAACATGTCCACCCCGCCGTCGTGCAGGGCGATCATCTGCTCGCGATAGGCGGTGTAGACCTCGTCGAAGGTCACCAGCCGCGCGCCGGGATCGTTCACGTCCGACGACATCGACAGCATCTTGTTCAGCGGCCCCACCGAGCCGGCCACGAAGCGCGGCTTGTGCGGCTCCCTGGCGGTCCAGGCGTCGGCCCGCTCACGGGCGATCCGCGCGCCCTCGAAGTTGATATCGCGGACCGCGCTCTCCAGCTCGTAGTCGGCCTGGGCGATGGTGGTGGCCGAGAAGGTGTTGGTCTCGCTGATGTCGGCGCCGGCGCCGTAGTACTGGTCGTGCAGGTCGCCGACGATGTCCGGCCGCGTCAGGCACAGGATGTCGTTGTTGCCCTTCAGCTGCCCCGGATGGTCCTTGAACCGCTCGCCCCGGTAGTCGGCCTCGTCCAGCTTGCGCTTCTGGAACATCACCCCCCAGGAGCCGTCCAGGATCAGCACCCGCTCACGCGAGATTTGCTTCAGCTTTTCAATACGTTCCAAGCGCGGGCTCATGCGGCTTTCTCCGTCGGCTCTTCCCGCACGCCCAGCACCCGGCAGATGGCGTAAACGAGGTCGGCCCTGTTCAGGGTATAGAAATGGAAGTCGGCGAACCCCTCCTCCACCAGCCGCGCGCACATCTCGGCGGCGACGGAACAGGCCAGCAGCTTGCGGGTCTCGGGATCGTCGTCGAGGCCTTCGAACAGATTGCCCAGCCAGCCCGGCAGGGTGACGCCGATGCGCTGGGACATGTTCTTCAGCCCCTCATAGCTGCTTACCGGCATGATGCCTGGCAGGATCGGGACCGTGACCCCGGCCTTGCGGATCTTCTCGACGAACCGCAGGTAGCCGTCGATGTCGAAGAAGAAGTTGCTGATCGCCCGGGTGGCCCCGGCGTCGATCTTGGCCTTCAGCACCTCGATGTCGTGATCCTCGGACGGGCTTTCCGGGTGGATCTGCGGATAGACCCCGACGCTGACATCGAAGTCGCCGATCGCGCGGATGCCGGCGGTCAGCTCTGTGGCGTTCTGGTAGCCGTCGGCGCGGGGCGTATAGGCGCCGCCCAGCGAGCCCGGCGGGTCGCCGCGCAGGGCCACGATGTGGCGGATGCCGGCGTCCCAGTAGTCCTGGATCACCTCGTCCACCTCGGCGCGGCTGGCCTCGACGCAGGTCAGGTGGGCGGCCGGTCGCAGCGTGGTCTCGTTGAGCATCCGCACCACGGTCCGGTGCGTGCGGTCGCGGGTCGAGCCACCCGCCCCATAGGTCACCGAGACGAAGGACGGGTTCAGGGGCTCCAGGCGGCGGATCGCCTCCCACAGGCTCTCCTCGCTCTTCGGCCCCTTGGGGGGCGAGAACTCGAAGGAGACCGACGGACGTTTGGCCAGGCCGGCCCCGGCGCGGGCGACGGGCCCTAGCGCGGTTTCCAGGGGGCTCATGCGGCGGTCCTCTCGGCTTGGCGGACGCGCTCGGCGGTCCAGATCTTGACGGTCAGGCCCTCGCCCCGGGCGGGCGGCAGGGCGGCGGCGCGGACCTTGGTCAGGCCCGCCTCATTGAGCCAGCGCTCCATCTCGGCTTCGGCGAAGCCGAGCCTGCGGTGCTGGTGCTGTTCGCGCAGGAATTCCAGGCTGTGGGGGGCGAAGTCGACGATAATCAACCGCCCGTCCTCGGCCACCAGCCGGGCCGCCTCGCGCACGGCGGCGGCGGGGTCCCCCAGATAGTGCAGCACCTGATGCACCACCACGAGGTCGGCGCTCTGCCCCGGCAGGCGGGTGCCGAAGATGTCGCCG
Source organism: Phenylobacterium sp. (assembly GCF_030651185.1). Taxonomy (GTDB): domain Bacteria; phylum Pseudomonadota; class Alphaproteobacteria; order Caulobacterales; family Caulobacteraceae; genus Phenylobacterium. The sequence goes on along the minus strand of NZ_JAUSCJ010000029.1, from coordinate 161,388 downwards.
TGGCGCAGCTCGCAACGCTCCAGACCAGCGTCGGCCACGTGGCGGCGCGCGATGTTCAGCATCTGCTGCGACAGGTCCAGCCCAACGGCGGCTTGGGCATGCGGCCCGAGCAGCGTCAGCATGCGGCCCGTGCCGCTGCCCAGGTCCACCAGCCGCTTGAACGGGCCCGGTCCGGCGGCCTTCAACACCGCGGCCTCGACGGCAGTCTCCGACACATAGAGCGAGCGGATCTCGTCCCAACGGGCGGCGTTGCGGGCGAAATACTCCCCGGCCTCGGTGGAGCGCTCGGCGCGCACCTGCTGCAGCCGTTCGGAGTCGCGGATCAGGATGGGGTCGGCGGGATCGACGGCGGCCAGGGTCTCGTCGGCCAGCCGCCGCGCCAGACCGCCGGCCACCAGCCGGTAGAACACCCAGGCGCCGTCCGGGAACCGCTCCACCAGGCCGGCCTCGGCCAGCAGCTTCAGATGGCGCGAGACACGGGGCTGGCTCTGGTCCAGAACCTTGCACAGTTCCAGCACCGCCAGCTCCTCATGGGACAGCAGGGCGAGGATGCGCAGCCGCGACGGCTCGCCCGCCGCGCGCAACACTTCCACAGCCTGGATCGCAGAGAGACTCATTGACACATAAAGATATCTTTATGTCTTTATGTCAAGTCGTTACAAGCGCCATCCGGGCCGAGCCGCAAACCTCAGGATTGAGGTAAAACAGCAGTCTTTCCAAAAGGTTTCACGCCGAACCTGGCTCAGTGGCTCACCGGGCTGAGCAGGGCCTCGCCGGCGAAATGGCGGCGCAGGTTCTCGAAGGTCTGGGCGATCATCGACGGTAGAGAGCCCACCGTGCCCCCGGCGCTGTGCGGGGTCAGCACGGTGTTGGGCACGCCCTCCCAACGCTCCGGCGGCGTCGGCTCGGTGGCGAACACGTCCAGTCCGGCGCGGCCCAGGCGGCCGTCCTTCAGCGCCGCGATCAGGGCGTCCTCATCGATCACCGAGCCGCGCGAGACGTTGACGATCATCCCCTTGGGTCCCACCGCCTCGATCACCGCGGCGTTCACCGCCTGGCGGTTGGAGACATCGGCGCGGCAGGCCACCACCAGGATGTCGCAGTCAGCCGCCAGGGCCAGCAGGCTCTCGGCCCGCGGCCAGGCGGCGCCCGGCTTCGGCTTCGGTCCCCACCAGCTCACCGTCATGCCGAAGGCCTCGACCCGCTTGGCCACCGCCACCCCGATATGGCCCAGGCCCATGATCCCAACCCGCTGGCCCTTCATGCCCGGCCCGACCTCCATGCGGTCGTTGTTCCACACCCCGGCCCGGATCATGCGGTCGCCGGCCACGATGTTGCGCCAGGCGCCGATCAGCAGGCCCAGCGCATGGTCGGCCACATCCTCGGCGTTCAGTCCGTCGGCGTGGCTGACCTCGATCCCCCGCGCCCGGCACCAGGGCACGTCCACCCCGTCATAGCCGACGCTGACATTGGCGATCAGCTTCAGGTTCGGCAGGCTCTCCAGGAAGTCGGCGGTGAGATAGATCTCGCCGGCATGGACGATGGCCTCGACCGCCTGCGCGTCCCCGTCCGCCATCTCCCAGCGCCGCACGACGCGGTAGCCCTGCGCCTCCAGCCCCGCCTGCATCGGCGACAGCATCGGGTGCGAGATCAGCAGGGTATGGGGCATGGGGCTCTCCGGACGAACGATCCTCTATAGCCGGTCAGTCGACGCCCGCCAGCACCCCGCCCAGGATCTCGGTCAGCTTGCCGATCTCCGCCACCGATATGATCAGCGGCGGCGACAGGGCGATGGTGTCCCCGGTCGCCCGCACCAGCAGGCCGGCCTCCAGCGCTCTCACCAACACCTCATAGCCCCTCGCCCCCGGCGCTCCGTCGCGCGGCGAAAGCTCGATGGCGCCCATCAGGCCCACATTGCGGATGTCGATCACGTGGGCCTTCGTGTGCAGCCCGTGCAGCGCCGCCTCCCACAGCGGCGCCATGGCCGCGACGCGCGCGAACAGGTCCTCGCGGGCATAGATGTCCAGCACCGCCAGCCCGGCCGCGCAGGCCACAGGGTGGCCGGAATAGGTGTAGCCGTGGAAGAACTCGATCGCCCCCTCCGGCCCCTGCACCACCGCGTCGTGGACGCTCCGCTTCACGAACACCGCCCCCATGGGAATGACCCCGTTGGTTAGCCCCTTGGCCGTGGTCATGATGTCCGGCGTCACCCCGAAGGCCTGGGCCGCGAAGGGCGCGCCGATCCGCCCGAACCCGGTGATCACCTCGTCGAAGATCAGCAGGAGGCCGTGCCGGTCGCAGATCTCCCGCAACCGCGCCAGATACCCCACCGGCGGCGGCAGCACTCCGGCCGATCCCGCCACCGGCTCGACGATCACCGCGGCGATGGTCTCGGCCCCGTGCAGGGCGATCAGCCCCTCCAGCGCATCGGCCTTCTCCGCGCCATGGGCCGGCAGCCCGCGCGAGAACGCGTTGCGCGCCAGGTCGTAGGTCGAGGGCAGGTGATCGACCCCCGGCAGGGTGACGAAGGTCCGCCGGTTGTTCACCAGGCCGCCCACCGACAGGCCGCCGAACCCGACCCCGTGATAGCCCTTCTCCCGGCCGATCAGCTTGGTCCTCTGCCCCTCCCCGCGCGCCCGGTGATAGGCCATGGCGATCTTCAGGGCCGTATCCACCGACTCCGAGCCGGAGTTGGTGAAGAACACCCGGTCCATGCCCGCAGGCGCGATCTGGGTCAGCCGCTGGGCGAACTCGAAGCCAGGCGCATGGCCCATCTGGAAGGACGGCGCGAAATCCAGGGTCATCAGCTGGCGATGCACGGCCTCGGCGATCTCGGCCCGCCCGTGCCCGGCGTTGACGCACCAGAGCCCCGAGGTCCCGTCCAGCACCTCCTCGCCATCGGCCGTGCGGTAGTACATGCCGCTAGCCTGCGCGAGCAGGCGCGGATCGGCCTTGAACTGCCGGTTGGCGGTGAAGGGCATCCACCAGGCCGCGAGGTCGGGGCGGTTGTCTCCGAAATCGGCGCTCATGCTCGGATCTCCTCGGGGCGACAGGCAATCATGTTCGGCCAGCAACCGCCAGCCGCCGCCTTGCGCAGGCCTGGGCCTTGCCCCTATCTGCCAGGCCATTGAAGCGCCGCCGCTGACCGGCGCCCCATTTCAAGGACGCCATTCATGCAGACCCATCGCCTCGGCAAGAGCGCCATCGTCGTATCCAAGATCTGCATGGGGACCATGACCTTCGGCTCCCAGGTCGACGAGGCCGCCTCCCACCGCATCCTCGACAAGTCCCTGGAGGCCGGGATCAACTTCTTCGACGCCGCCGAGAACTATCCGGTGCCCCCCAGCGAGGAATGGGCCGGCCGCACCGAGGAGATCGTCGGCCGCTGGCTGAAGACCAAGCGCCGCGACGAGGTGATCATCGCCACCAAGGTCTGCGGCCCCAGCCACGGCTGGATCAAGGGCGCCCAGAGGGCCGGCATGACCGCGCTGGACCGCCACAACATCACCCGCGCCGTCGAGGCCAGCCTGCAACGCCTGGGGACCGACTATATCGACCTCTACCAGACCCACTGGCCCGATCACGACATCGCCTATGACGAGACCATGGAGACCCTCGACGACCTGATCCGCGAGGGCAAGGTGCGGACCATCGGCTGCAGCAACGAGACCACCTGGGGCCTGATGAAGAGCGTGGCGGCGTCCGAGCGCCTCGGCGTCGCGCGCTACCAGACCATCCAGAACAACTTCAGCCTCAACAACCGCCGCTTCGAGGACGAACTGGCCCAGGCCTGCCGCAAGGAGGGCGTCAGCCTGATCCCCTACTCGCCCCTGGCCGGCGGCGTGCTGTCGGGCAAGTACCAGGGCGGGGCGACGCCCGAGGGCGCGCGGTTCTCCCGCTACATCGCGCAGGGCGGCCGCCAGGCGGTGATGGCCAAGCGCTTCGTCAACGAGAAGTCCCTGGCCTCCACCGAGCGCTTCGCCGCGGTCGCCGCCGAGGCCGGGATGAGCCCGGTGACGCTGGCCACCGCCTGGAGCAAGCAGCACGACTTCGTGGCCTCCACCATCGTCGGCGTCTCCAAGGAAGAGCAACTCCCCGACATCTTCGCCGCCGCCGACGTGACGCTGTCGAAAGAGGTCCTCACCAAGATCGACGCCATCTCCAAGGAAATCCCGTACCCGATGGGCTAGTTCGAGTTCGGCTATGTGCGTCCTTCTCCCCTTGCGGGAGAAGGACGCACATAGGCCAATTCTACCGCACCACCCCCGCCACCCCGTTCAGCCGCGCCCAACTCCGGGCGTAGGCTGAGCCGCCGGGCCGCGCGGGCGCCAGCGCCGCCGCCCACCGCGCCTCGGCCGCCTCGGCCGCCCGCCAGCAGTCGGCCACCGCCGCCGCGAGATCATCGGCCCCCTCGATCCGCGCCCGGAACCCCGCCTCCAGCGCGTCGCGCTCGGCCGCGATCAGCGCCATCCCCGCCGCATGGTCGGCCAGCAGCGCCCGGTGCAGCCGCTCGTGCCGCCACCACAGGCTCTGATCGTCATAGGTGTCCGACGGCGCAGTCCCCACCGGCGGCGCACCCGCCTCGAACAGCACCGGCTTGAACAGGCTCGTGCAGGGCGCCGAGGTGGCCGTCACCCAGTGGACCGCCCGCTCGGCCCCCACCTCCGACACCATCGACGCCACCGACTGGCTGCGACGCGGCCCCGAGGCGGCATGCATGCAGATCGTCCGTCCCACGGTGTTGTCCGGGCTCCAGTCGGCGCCCTCGCCATGGTCGCGCAGGATGGCCATCATCGCGCCGGGCGTCAGCGCATCCCCCGCCCCGTCCAGCAGCGCCTGCCCCCGCGCGCACCGCCCGCGCCCGAAGCTGACGGCGTCGCGCGCCTCGTCGATCAGGTGGGCCGCGACGTCGAACCGCCCCGTCCCCTGCGCCGCCAGTCCGGCGCTGATGTCCGACCACCCCGCCCCGATCGAATAGGCGTTGGACAGCGAGCGGCGCCCGGCCACCGTCTCCACCACCCAGTCGCGCCCCACGGTCTCCAGCACATAGGCCTCGGTGGCGTCGGCGATGATGAAGCCGTTGTGATAGTAGAACCGCCCCAGATGCCCGCAGTCGCCGCCCTGGCCGTGCCGCTCCAGCAGGCCGATGATCACCGCCAGCGCCTCGGCCGCCGTGGCCCCCCGCTCCAGCCCCAGCCTCACCAGGTCCATGCCGGTCAGGGCGCGGCGCCGCTGGGCCGGGACGCGGGCGTGCAGCGCCTCGTTGCCGATCACCACCCCATGCTCATTGGCGCCCATCTCCGCCCCCCACATCCAGCAGGGCCGGCTGATCAGGCAGGCATGGGTCTGCGCCACATCGGGGATGGCGATATAGGTGAGCTTCAGGTCCCCGCCGCCCCGCCGCCGCGGCTGCATCTCCAGCACCTGCGCCTCATTGCGCTCCCGGTCGCTGTTCTTGCCGAACAGCAGCTTTCCGCGCGGGGTCTCGGAGGCCAGGGCTACCAGGGTGTCGCACATGGGGTGAGCTTATCGGGACCGCGCCCCCTTGCCACCCCGCCCCGCAGGTCCAAACTAAGGTCAAAGCCAGGGGAGGCGACAATCGCCGCAGCAGCAGCCCAGAACACCGGCGCCGAGTTCGAGGATGAGGGCGTGGTCGCCGCCTATGTTCACCGCACCCCCTATCCTCCGGCCTTGTTCGAGCGCCTGCTGCAACTCACCCCCGGTCGCGGCCGTCTGCTCGACCTCGGCTGCGGCCCCGGCAAACTGACCCACGGCCTCGCCCCACACTTCGCGCAGGTGCTGGCCGTCGATCCCTCCGCCGCCATGCTGCGGCTGGCCCAGCGCCTCGACGCCGGCGCCAACCGCCACATCGCCTGGACGGAAGCCTTCGCCGAGGACGTCCCCCTCCCCGCCGGTCTCGACCTGATCGTCGCCGGCGCCAGCATCCACTGGATGGACGCCCCGCGTCTCTTCCCCCGCCTCGCCGCCGCACTCGCGCCGACAGGCCAGATGGCCATCCTTGGCGGCGACGGCCCCGCCGCCGCGCCCTGGATCGCCGCCTGGAACCAGACCATCGTCGACTGGGTCGGCAAGCTGGGCGGTCAGTGGAACGACCCCGGCCACACCGCCCGCGTCACCGGCCACCAGCCCTGGTTCGACCTGGTGGCCACCGAGGTCTTCACCGCCCCCATCGTCCGGTCGGTCGACGACCTGATCGAGGCCGAGCACTCCCGCGCCACCTGGTCCCGCACCAAGCTGGGCCCGCTCGCCGACGCCTTCGGCGCCGACCTGCGCGCCGTCGTCGCCCCCTATGTCACCGACGGCAAGGTGGCGTTCGAGATCAGCTCGACCCTCTGGTGGGGGACACCGCGGAGCGTGGCAGCCTAAAGTGGATGCCGGTTCGGGCCCCCGCCACGCGACAACTAAAAATGGCGACACCCCGCCCCGCTTGACCGACTCCCGTCGCGCGATCAAAACCAGCCATGATCCGCCTCATCGCCACCGACCTCGACGGCACCCTGCTGCGCCGGGACGGCTCGATCTCGGCCCGCACCCGGACGGCGCTGGCCAACGCCCGCGAGGCCGGCATGGTCGTGGCCTTCGTCACCGCCCGGCCGCCGCGGGATGTGCATCACATCGCCGAGGACCTGGGGATCACCGGCATGGCCGTCTGCTCCAACGGCGCCCTGCTCTATGACGTCGCGGCCAACCAGGTGATGCGCCAGGAGGCCCTGCCCACCGCCATCGCCCTGCAGCTGGTCGCCGAGCTTCGCGACCGTGACCCGCACTTCAGCTTCGCCACCGAGCACGGCCACAAGGTGGGCCGGGAGGCGGCCTTCCCCACAGCCATGTTCGACGGCTTCGTCCACCACCACGAGCCCCGGATCGACGCGGTTCACATCCTCTGCGACGAGGACCTGATCAAGATCCTGGTCCACCACCCGGTCCACGAGATCGACGACCTGCACGCCCTGATCCGCGCACTGGCCGGCGACCGGGTCTCCGTCACCCACTCCGGCGCCCCCTTCGTGGAGTTCGGGGCGCTGGGGGTGTCCAAGGCCAGCGGCCTGCTGCACCTGGGGGAGCTGCTGGAGATCGGCGCCCACGAGATCGTGGCCTTCGGCGACATGCCCAACGACATCCCGATGCTCACCGCCGCCGGCCGCGGCATCGCCGTCGCCAACGCCCATGCCCACGTCCTGGCCGCCGTCACCGAGACCACCGCCACCAACGAGGATGACGGCGTGGCCCGGGTGATCGAAACCCTGCTGAGCTAAGGCGACGCCCTCCGAATTCTAAGCGGGGCTGTCGGAACAATGCCGGAGTCTGAGCGCTGTTCAGCCTCAATCTCCGGAGAAACATGATGCGAATGACAATGGGGACCCTTGCGGGGGCCGCGCTCACCCTGGCCCTCATGGGCGCCTGTTCCAAACCCGCCTCAGAGACGGCCACTGACACCTCGGCCGCCGCCGCCGACGCCAGCGCCAGTATCGCGGCCCCCGGCGGCGTCGTCTCGCCGCCCGCCGACAACGCCGCCATCAACACCGGCGCCAACCCCTCCGACGCCATGACCGAGGCGGCCTCCAACTCCTTCACCGAGGGTCAGGCCAAGGGGCGCATCGAGGACGCGGGCTACACCGAGGTCACCGGCCTGGCCAAGGGCACGGACGGCATGTGGACCGCCAAGGCCATGAAGGACGGCAAGACCATGGACGTCTCGCTCGACTTCAAGGGCGCCGTCACCGCCAGCTAACCCTCAAGCCCAGGAGTTCATCATGACCCGCACCATTTCCCGCCTGTTCAACACCCACACCCAAGCCATGACCGCCGTTTCCGAGCTGGAACGCGCGGGCGTCCCGCACCACGACATCAGCCTGGTGGCCAGCAACGCCGACAATTGGCACGACGGCCACCGGCACCACACCGCCGACGTCGAAAAGGACAATGAGACCGCCGAAGGCGCCGCCGAGGGCGCGACTGCCGGCGGCCTGATCGGCGCCGGCGGCGGCCTGCTGGCCGGCCTCGGCATGCTGGCCATCCCCGGCCTCGGGCCCGTGGTCGCGGCCGGCTGGCTGGTCTCCACCGTCGTCGGCGCCGCGGCTGGCGCAGCAGCGGGCGCGGCCACCGGCGGCGTGCTGGGCGCCCTGAAGGACGCCGGCCATTCCGACGAGGACGCCCAGGTCTATGCCGAGGGCGTCCGTCGCGGCGGGACCCTGGTCAGCGTCAAGGCCAAGGACGAGGACGCCGCCCACGTCGACCAGATCCTCAACCAGCACCAGGGCGTCGACGCCTTGGCGCGAGGCTCCGAATACCGCGCCGAAGGCTGGAGCCGCTTCGATGTCGGGGCGGCCCCCTACACCGCCGACGAAGTCATCCGAGAGCGCCAGCGCTACGGCGAGAGCCGGTCCTTCGCCAACCAGGACGCCCGCGACGACAGCCTCGCGGAAGAGCGCGATCGCCGCGCCGACAGCCCGGGCATCACCACGCCCATCCGCGGCACGGACATCTAGGTCGAAAGCGCCGCAAAAGCCCACGGCGCCAAGAACCGCCAGGCCCCCCGGCTCGCACCGGGGGGCCTTTTGGCGTGTGCCGTGATCGGCGGCATCCGTGGTTCTCCTTCTCCCCCTGCCGGAGAAGGAGCCTAACCCAGCAACTGCCCCGCCAACCCACCGGCCCCGAGCACCAGCGCCAGCCAGGTCAGCGTCATCCCGGCCGCTCGGGGCTTGCTCTGCGCCCCGGTCAGCATGCCGAAGGCATGGATCGCCCGTCCCACCACCAGACTGACCGCGCAGGTCCAGACTACCCAGGCCCTTGCCCCGTTCACCTCCGCCAGCCCGATGACGATCAGGGCCGCCGGCACATATTCCACGAAATTCGCCTGGGCCCGGATGCGGGCCAGAAGCACTTGGTCGCGTCCGTCTCCCAGCAGGACTTTGGCGCTGAACCGCCGCATCGAGACTGGGATGCTGAGCCCCACCAGGGCCAGAGCGCTCGCCGCGGCGAGCACCGATGTGATCGGCGCCAAAACCATCTTCATCTCCCCACCGAGACCTTGATGCCTGGCACCCTGTCGCGCTAACTTGCGTTTTACAAGTTCCATTCGAGACCTTGATGAGCAACCGCTTTCGCTCTGACTGCCCGATCGCGTCGGCCCTGGATGTCGTTGGCGACAAGTGGTCCCTGGTGGTCATCCGCTCCATGATGCTGGGCGCTCGCAGCTTCCAGGACTTCCATCGCGGCCCGGAAAAGATCGCCACCAACATCTTGTCCGACCGACTGGCGCGGCTCACCGCCTGGGGACTCATCGAGGAGACCGAGCCTCGTCCCGGCGCGCGGGGCGGCTACCGGCTCACCCCGGCCGGTGCCGACCTCCTGCCCCTGCTCCAGGCCGCCGCCCGCTGGGGTGAGGCCCACCTGGAGGATCGCCGCGCGATCCCGGATTGGTTCCTGAAAGCCACGCCCGGCGACTTCCTGCCCGAGCCGCCACCACCCACTAGAGCGACGCCGTCGGGGGGATGACCGAGACCTCGCCGGGTGAGTTGGTGAACTTTTCCTCCCCCTTTCCGTTCCGCTCCACAGGGGCGGAAAATCCTCACCTAACCCCCGCCCTCTTTCCTCCCCCGCTCCGCTGCACAGGGGAGGAAAGGCTATCCCCCAAGCTTGACCTCACGCCCCACCCCGGCCACAAGCCCCCTAGGCAAGCGTCCGAGGCGGCTTACAAATATCGCGCTCGCCCCTAGCGCCCGCACCAAGTCGCGGGATCGCGGCCCTGCGCGGCCGAGCCATCTCGACGGACTCTCCCCATGACCACCCCGCCTGTCGCCCTGACGCGCGACCGCGATTTCATGAAGCTGTGGGCGGCCCAGGCGGTCTCCACCTTCGGCGCCCGCATCACCCGCGAGGGCCTGCCGATGACGGCGGTCATGACCCTGGGCGCCAGCCCGGCGACGCTCGGCGTGCTGGCCGCGCTGTCCTACGGCCCGGCCTTCTTCGTCGGCCTGTTCGGCGGCGGCTTTGTCGATCGCCGCCACCGCCGCCCGATCCTGATCGCCACCGACCTGATCCGCGCCGCGGTGCTGATCACCGTGCCGATCGCCGCCTGGCTGGGCTGGCTTTCCCTCTGGCAGGTGTTCGCCGCCGCGGCCCTGGTGGGCGCCGCCAGCGTGCTCTTCGACATGGCCGACCATGCCTATCTCCCGGCCCTGATCGGAACCGAGCGGCTGGTGGACGGCAATTCCAAGCTCTCGGCCACGGAGTCGGTGGCCGAGCTCGGCGGCCCGGCCCTGGCGGGCCTGCTGTTCCAGTGGCTCACCGCCCCCTTCGCCATCGCGGTCAATGCTGTGACCTACCTGGTCTCGGCCGTCTTCCTGATGGGCATCAAGAAGGTCGAGCCCGACCCTGAACCCGTGCCGCCGCAACACTGGGTGGCCGACCTGACCCAGGGCTTCCGGGTCGCCGGGGCCGACGCGCGCGTCCGGCCCCTGCTGGTGATGACCGCCACCAACGGCCTGTTCGGCGGCGGTTTCGCGGCGCTTTACCTGCTGTTCGCCTTGCGCACCCTGAACCTGACGCCCGCCATGCTGGGGATCACTGTGGCCTTCGGCGGCCTCGGCGCCCTGATCGGCGCGGGCCTCGCCGCCCCCGTCGCCAGGCGCCTCGGCGCGGGCCCCGCCATCCTGGTCATGGCCCTGGCCTCAGCCGGCAGCGCCCTGCTGATCCCGCTCTCGCCCGCCGCCCCCCTCGTCGGCATGACGATGCTGATCGCCGCCCAGCTGCTGGGGGACTCCACCGCCGTCATCCACACCATCCTGGCCGCCAGTCTGCGCCAGACCGTCCTGCCCCAGGAGACCCTGGGCCGCGCGGCCGGCGCCTTCAAGGCGGCCGGCGGCGGAACCATGCTGGTGGGCGCCCTGGCCTTCGGCGCGCTCGGCAATGTCATCGGCGTCCGCGAAACCCTGTTCATCGCCGCGGCAGGCCTGGCGGTGGGGCCCCTGATCGCGCTCACCTCCCCCGCCCTGCGTCGGGTGAAGTTGATCGAGCTGGACGCCTGACGCAGAACCCTCTCCCCCTGAAGGGGGGCGAGGGTTCAAGCCTCCGGGGTGAATTCCACCGGCATTGAGCGGATCGCGTAGACGAAATTGTTGGGCGCCACGTCCATCGGGCCCGACTGGTGGATGTCGGGGAAGCGGCCCAGAATCTGGCGGTAGACAGCCTCCAGCTGCAGCTGCGCCACCCGCTTGCCGATGCAGGTGTGGGGGCCGTAGCCGAAGGCGATGTGCTTGTCGGCGTTGGCCCGGGTGACGTCCAGGCGGTCGGGGTCGGCGAACACCGCGGCGTCGCGGTTGGCGGCGCCGTAGTACATGACCACCTTCTCCCCCTCCGCGATCTGCTGGCCGGCCACCTCGACGTCGCGGGTCGCGGTGCGGCGCATGTAGATCACCGGGCTGATCATGCGGATGAACTCGTTGACCGCGCCGGGCATCAGCTCGGGACGGGCGATCAGCTTGGCCTTCTCCTCGGGGAAGTCGCTCAGCAGCTTCATCGAGCCGGAGATGGTGTTGCGGGTGGTGTCGTTGCCGGCGAACACGATCAGCAGCCAGGAGCCGTCCAGGTATTCGTCGGACAGCAGGTCGCCGTCCACCTGGGCCTTGGCGATCGCGCTCATCAGGTCGGCCTGGGGATCCAGGCGGCGCTTGTGCAGCATGTGCCGGCCGTAATCGAACATCTCCTGGATCGAGGCGGTGAAGGCGTCGAGGAAGGCCTTCATCTCCGGCGGCACCTCGGCGGCGGCGCTCTCCAGCCCGCCGCCCGCGCCACTGCGCTCGGCGGCGAAGGAGTTGGCCATTTCCAGGAAATGCATCCAGGTCAGGAACTTGGGCCGATCTTCTACGGGAACCCCGAGGATCTCGCAGAGGGTGAACAGCGGCAGGTGGGCCGACACCGCCTGCACCAGATCCACCCGGCCCTGCTTGGCCATGGCGTCCAGCAGGCGGGTCACCTCGCCCTCCACCCGGTCGGTCAGGCCGCGCAGATAGGCGGGCGTGAAATAGGGCATGTGCTCGCGGCGCAGCTGCATGTGCATCGGCGCATCCATGTTGATCATGGTGTCCAGGCTGGCGCGGGCCAGCTGCATCTCCGAGCGCTGGTGGCTCATCAGGATGCCGCCCCGCTGCGAGGAGAAGGTCTCGTAATCGGCGTTCACACGCATGACGTCCTCATGCCGGGTGAGCGCCCAGAAGCCCGGCCGGTCCTCGGGCTCGGACATCCAAGCGATGGGCGAGGCCTTGCGCATCTGCGCGAAGGCTTCCATCGGCGGCCCCTTGGTGAAGGCCTCGGGGTTCCAGAGCTCGACGGGGCTCGGCGGAAAGACCGGCTTGTGGGCCGGGCCCTTGGGGCCGCCAACTTCCACGGTGTCACTGATCAGAAGCATGGCGGTTTCTCCGGTTTTCGAGCCTGGAATCGACCTTCGCTCTTTGACGTAACGCAACGCAAACGGCGCCCCTACGTCACCTGCGAATTCTTGTCGAAAGGATGATTGACGACGTCGTGCGCTCCACCCCGTCGATCAGGCCGATGTCGTCCAGCACCTGGTCCAGCTCCTCGATGGAGGCGGCGGCCACCATGACGATCATGTCGAAGGGCCCCGACACCGAGTGCAGGGCCTCCACCTGGGGCATGGCGCGCAAGGCAGCCTCGATATGTCGGGCGGCCTTGGGCGCCGCCGTCACCAGAACATGTCCCCGTACGATCCTGGATTCCAACGGCTTTCCCAGCGCGATGGTGAACCCTGCGATCACCCCCGCGGTCACAAGTCGGTCAATGCGCGTCTGCACCGTCGTGCGCGAAACGCCGAGCCGTTTGGCCAGGGTCGAGGTGGGCAGCCGCGAGTCGATCTCCAGCAACCGCACCAGGGCCAGGTCGCGGGCGTCCAGCTTCATATCGTCGGTAGTACTAGTCATATCGCTCATCTGACTGCGCATTTCTGACACTATGTCTGTTCAAATCGCTCCGAAATGACCGCACCGTCAAGCTCTCAAGAGGGAGGTGCGACATGTGCGGGATCGTGGTCATCGGCGGCGGCAAGATCGGCGGCGTCATCGCCCAGATGCTGGCCGAGAGCGGCGACTATGCCGTGACCCTTGTCGACCTGTCGGCGGCGGCGCTGCAGGGACTTGTCCTCCATCCACGGCTGTCGACATGTGTGCTGGACGTCACCGACGCGGACGCCCTGGACGCCGCCCTGACCGGCGCCTTCGCCGTCCTGTCGGCCGCCCCCTTCCACCTGACCAGCGCGGTGGCCCAGGCCGCCGCCCGGGTCGGCTGCCACTATCTCGACCTCACCGAGGACGTCGCCACCACCAAGATGGTCAAGGCCCTGGCGGCCACCGCCAAGGGCGCCTTCATACCCCAGTGCGGCTTGGCGCCTGGCTTCATCTCAATCGCCGGCGCCGACCTGGCCCGCGGCTTCGACCGGGTCGACGAGCTGCGCCTGCGCGTCGGCGCCCTGCCCCGCTATCCCTCCAACAGTCTCGGCTACAATCTGACCTGGTCCACCGAGGGTGTGATCAACGAGTACTGCGAACCCTGCGAGGCCCTGGTGGAGGGCGAGCTGCGCGAGCTCCCGGCCCTGGAAGGCCTGGAGACCTTCAGCCTCGACGGCGTCACCTACGAGGCCTTCAACACCTCCGGCGGCCTGGGCTCCCTGGCTGAGGTTCTGGCGGGCAAGGCCCTGAACCTGAACTATAAATCGGTCCGCTATCCCGGCCATTGCGCCCTGATGCGCACCCTGCTGAACGACCTCAACCTGCGCCACCGGCGCGACCTGCTGAAGGACGTGCTGGAGGGCGCGGTCCCCGGCACCGAGCAGGACGTGGTGGTGTTCTTCGTCACCGCCTCGGGCAGGCGGGGCGACCGCCTGATGCAGGAGAGCTATGCCGGCAAGGTCATGGGCGAACACCATGGCGCCGGCTTCTGGAGCGCCATCCAGGTCACCACGGCGGCCGGCATCTGCACCGTGCTGGACCTGCTCGCCGCCGGCCGCCTGCCGCAACAGGGCTATGTCCGCCAGGAGGAGATCGCGCTCGCCGACGTCCTTTCCAACCGGTTCGGCAAGGCCTATCGCCAGCCAGGTGACCACCCGGCCGACGCCCCGGTCGCCGCCGTCGCCTGAGGAGCGCAGACATGAACGCCCGCCCCCTGCCCGCCGTCCGCGATGACGCGCTGGCGACGCTGACTGCCTTGGGCGTCGACCTCCCCGCCCTGGCCGGCGCCGATGTCCCGGCCCGCTCGCCCATCAACGGCGAGCTCATCGCCACCCTGCGCGCCACGCCCCCCGCCGAGGTGGACGCCGCCGTTGAGCGGGCCCACGCCGCCTTCCTCGAATGGCGCAAGGTCCCCGCCCCCCGGCGTGGCGAGCTGGTCCGCCTGTTCGGCGAGGAGCTACGGCTGGCCAAGGACCACCTCGGCCGCCTGGTCGCCCTGGAGGCCGGCAAGGTCACCTCCGAGGGCCTGGGCGAGGTCCAGGAGATGATCGACATCTGCGACTTCGCCACGGGCCTGTCGCGCCAGCTGCACGGCCTGACCATCGCCACCGAGCGGCCCGGTCACCGGATGATGGAGACCTGGCATCCGCTGGGGGTCTGCGGCGTCATCTCGGCCTTCAACTTCCCGGTCGCCGTCTGGTGCTGGAACGCGGCCCTGGCCCTGGTCTGCGGCGACCCCGTGGTCTGGAAGCCGTCGGAGAAGACCCCCCTCACCGCCCAGGGCGTGCAGGCGGTCTTTGAGAAGGCCGTGGCCCGCTTCGGCGACGCGCCCAACCACCTCGCCCAGGTGATCCAGGGCGGGGTCGAGGTCGGCACGGCCCTGGTGGCCCACCCCAAGATCGCCATCCTCTCGGCCACCGGCTCCACCGCCATGGGCCGGGCCGTGGCCCCGGTCCTGGCCGCCCGCTTCGCTCGCGCCATCCTGGAGCTGGGGGGCAACAACGCCGCCATCGTCGCCCCCTCCGCCGACCTGGAACTGGCCCTGCGCGGCATCGCCTTTTCCGCCATGGGCACGGCCGGCCAGCGCTGCACCACCCTGCGCCGGCTGTTCGTCCACGAGGATGTCGCCGACGCCCTGATCGACCGCCTGAAGGCCGTCTACGCCTCGGTTCCGGTGGGCGACCCGCGGGAGGCCGGAACCCTGCTGGGCCCGCTGATCGACGAGGCGGCCTATGACGGCATGCAGGCGGCCCTGGCCGAGTCGCAGGCCGCCGGCGGGACCGTCCATGGCGGCCACCGCGTCGAGCGCCCCGGCGTCTATGTCCGCCCCGCCCTGGTGGAGATGCCCAGCCAGACCGGCCCCATGCTGCGCGAGACCTTCGCCCCCATCCTCTACGTCGTCCGCTACCGTGATCTCGCCGAGGCCATCGCCCTGCAGAACGCCACGGCGGCCGGCCTGGCCTCCTCGATCTTCTCCAACGACGTCCGCGAAACCGAGCTGTTCATCAGCGACATCGGCTCCGACTGCGGCATCGCCAACGTCAACATCGGCCCCTCGGGCGCTGAGATCGGCGGAGCCTTCGGCGGCGAGAAGGAGACCGGCGGCGGCCGCGAGGCCGGCTCCGACAGCTGGAAGGCCTATATGCGCCGGGCCACCAACACCCTGAACTATTCACGCGACCTGCCCCTGGCCCAGGGCGTGACCTTCGACGTCTAGGCGTCGCTCTCACGGCGACGCAGCGTTTCAGGAACCGCTCTTGGGCGCGTCACGACCGGGACCATATGGAGGATATGAACACGCCCTCCCGCATGCCCGTGGTCTTTGTCGGCCACGGCACTCCCATGAACGCGCTCGGCGGCCCCAACGCCCAGGTTTGGCGCGATGTCGCCGACAGCCTGCCGCGCCCCAAGGCGATCCTGGCGATCTCGGCCCACTGGTGCCTGAACGAGACGGCGGTGACGGCGATGGCCGCGCCGAAGACCATCCACGACTTCGGCGGCTTCCCCCAGCCGCTGTTCGACATGCAGTATCCCGCGCCCGGGGACACCGCCCTGGCCGCCCGCGCCGCCGAGCTGCTGGCGCCGATAGCCGTACGCGCCGACCAGGACTGGGGCCTGGACCACGGGACTTGGTCGGTCCTGGCCCACATGTATCCCGACGCCGACGTCCCGGTCGTGCAGCTGGCCATGGACCTCAGCCAGCCGATGCCCGCCCACTACGATATCGGCAAGCGCCTGACGCCCCTGCGTGACGAGGGCGTGCTGATCCTCGGCTCCGGCGACCTGGTCCATAACCTGCGCGCCGCCGTCCGCGCCGAGAACGCCGCGCCGCTGGACTGGGCCCAGCACTTCCACGACGCCGTACGCGGGCGGCTATCGGCGGGCGACCACGCCGCCCTGATCGATCCCGCCGGCCTCGGCCCGGAAGCCGGCATGGCGGTCGACGAGCACTACCTGCCCCTGCTCTACGTCCTGGGCGCCACACACCCCGGCGAACCGGTCGCGCTCTTCAACGACCACATCGACCTGGGCTCGATCAGCATGCTGGGCGCGCGCATCGGCTAAAGCGTGGTGATCCATCCTGTCGGCAGCGTCGACGCGGTGACGCCTACCAGCACCATGCGATCGCCGCCGCCGAGCTCGACCACCGTGTCGGCCCCCACCTGGGAGACCGTGTAGGTTCCATAGTCGATCACCACCCGGTCGCCCTGCGCGGAGCTGAAGTCAGTCACCCGATCCAGGCCGCCGCCAGTGAAGATGTGGAAGACATCGGCCCCGGCGCCCCCGGTCACCGTGTCATCGCCCCGGTCGCCCCAAATCCAGTCGTCGCCCGCGCCGCCATCGAGGCTGTCATTGCCCTGGCCGCCTCGCACCCAGTCGAAACCGTCGCCGCCGAACTGGGTGTCATTGCCGAGGTTGCCATAGACGATGTCCCCGCCGGCATCGCCGGACAGCAAGTCGTTGCCCTGCCCGCCGACCACCCAGTCGTCGCCGGCGTTCCCGAATTCGGTGTCGTTGCCCATGTTGCCGTGCAGGTCGTCGAAGTCCGAACCGCCGAACATGCTGTCGGACCCGTCTCCGCCGCGGAGGTAATTGTGGCCTCCGGTGTCCACCACCGTGTCGTTGCCGGCGTCGCCCATAAGGCTGTCGTCGCCACCGGCCGCCCGGAGGTAGTCGTTGCCGGCGTCCCCTGCGAGGGAACTTGCGCCGCTGTTACCGGTCTCGCTCAAGGAGTCGTCGCCGCCATAACCCATCAGGGTGTTGGCGCCGCTGTCGCCCGTCAGGGTGTCACCGTAGTTGTTGGAGCCGTAGACGCCCTCGACGCCGCTGATCGCATCGGCGCCCATGCCGCCGCCAATGCCCTGCGCCCAGATCACGCCGAGATTGACGGTCACGCCGGACGAGGCGTTGGCGTAGCTGACGAAATCGAGGCCCGACCCGCCGATCATATGGTCGTCGCCCTCGGTGCCCAACAGGGTGTCGGCCCCGGCTCCGCCCATCAGGGTGTCGGAACTGATGCGTCCGCCCAGCTGGTCGCCGAAGTTCGATCCGATCACGCCTTCCAGATTACGGAAGGAGTCGGCCCCCATGTCCGCGCCGACCGTCTGGACACTGAAGATGCCCAGGCCGACGTTGACCCCCGATTCCGCGAAGGCGAAGCTGACGAAGTCGTTCCCGGCGCCGCCATCGATGAAGTCATCACCCGCACCGTCCACGATAGTGTCGTTGCCGAAGCCGCCATCGAAGGTGTCGGCGCCCGTGCCGCCCCTGAGGTAGTCGTCGCCGCCGCCGCCCCGCAGGTCGCTGGCCTCCGCCGATTGCCCGATGAACGTGTCGTTGAACGCGGATCCGATGACGCCTTCGATCGACCGGATCGTCACGTTTCCAAGGAACCCTCCGAGTGACTGAACACTGGTCATCGAAAGATCGAGCTTGCCGCCCATCGAGTCGCCGGTGTTGCCGTACGTGAAGAAGTCGAAGCCGAAGCCGCCGTTGATGACGTCGTCGCTCTCGCCGGCGATTGTATCGTTGCCGGCCCCACCGTCGATCGTGTCGGCGGCGGCTCCGCCCACGAGGCTGTCGCCGCCGTCGTCGCCCCAGAGCCCATCGCGCTCCCTCGACCCCACCAGGGTGTCGCCATAGATCGATCCGATCGCGCCCTCGACGCGGTCCAGCGTATCGGTCCCCATGCCGCCACCGACGGCCTGAGGTCCCGTCATCGACAGGTTGACGCTCACACCCGAGGTGGCCGTTGCGTAGCTCGCCACGTCGCCGAACTGAGGGCCGCCGATGATCAGGTCGTCGCCTGCGCCGCCGGAGATGGTGTCATAGCCGAGGTCGCCATCCAGGGTATCGGCCCCGGCGCCGCCCACAAGGCTGTCATCCCCCGCTCCGCCCATAAGACTGAGCGGCGTGGCCCCGCCGCTCAAGGTGTCGCCATAGGCCGAACCGACGAGGCTTTCCACAGACACCAGGGTATCGGTTCCCATGCCGCCGCCCACCGCCTGCGCCGTGGTGACCGCCAGGCTGACGGTGACGCCCGAACTGGCCGTCGCATAGCTGGCGACATCGACGCCCCCGCCGCCGACCAGCCGGTCATCGCCCCCGCCCCCCTGGAGCACATCGTCACCGCCGGCGCCGTCCAGCGTATCGGCGCCTGAGCCGCCCATCAGGGTGTTGGCGGCGCTTTCGCCCAGCAGACTGTCGTTGAACGCCCCGCCCGTCAGGTTCTCGATGCTGACCAGGGTGTCCGTGCCCTCTCCGCCGCCGACGGCTTGCGCTCCGGCGACCTGCAGGCTGACGGTCACACCACCCGTCGCACCCGCATAGGAGGCGGTGTCCAGGCCCGCGCCACCATCCAACGCATCGCCGCCAGCGTCCCCTTGCAAGACATCGTCACCGCCGCCGCCGCTCAGGGAATCATTGCCATCGCCGCCGTAGAAGCCGTCGCCGGAGGCCGTGCCGGCAAAAGTCTCGGCGGCTCCGGAATTGCTGATCTGCAGCTTCGAACCGTTCGCGAACATGAAGTTCGAACTTCCGTACGCGCTGCCCCCGAACGGCACGGTGCGACCGATCGCGGTCAGCTCCACGTGCGCCGGAACCCCGCCTGCCGCGGCCACATAGGTGACGCCGACCATGCCGGCGCTCACATTGGTGGGGAAGATGAGCACGTCGCCGGACGAGAAGCTAGCGGCCCACTCGGCGGTTATGGTTTCAAAGATGAACGTCGCCAACGGAAAGCCCCCATCATCCGCGCTGGCGCCTGCGGGTCTTCGCCTTGGCGCGCCAGGTCGCGTCCAACCCAGGGTTGGACTATTATGGGACTACTCGTGCAATCGATGCGCCAGGAGGTGTGGCGCATACTGACCCAGTCGCTGCGTGGCCTAGGCTCGCGTCCGCCGGTCGGACGCGAGCACGGGCCTTACCGCGCGAACTTCTGGAACTTCAGCCGGTGGGGGATGAGGCTGTCGGCGCCGAGGCGGCGCTTTTTGTCATCCTCATAGGCTTCGAAGTTCCCCTCGAACCATTCCACGTGGCTGTCGCCTTCGAAGGCCAGGATATGGGTGGCTAGGCGGTCCAGGAACCAGCGATCGTGGGAGATGATCACGGCGCAGCCCGCGAATTCTTCCAGCGCCTCTTCCAGGTTCTGCAGGGTCTCGATGTCCAGGTCGTTGGTGGGCTCATCGAGCAGGATGAGGTTGCCACCGGTGGTCAGGGTCTTGGCCAGGTGGACGCGGTTGCGCTCCCCGCCCGAGAGCTGGCCGACCTTCTTCTGCTGGTCGCCGCCGCGGAAGTTGAACGAGCCGACATAGGAGCGGGTGTTGATCTCCCGCTTGCCGACGGCCAGCACGTCGAGGCCGCCGGAGATTTCCTGCCAGACCGTCTTGGTGGGATCGAGCGCATCGCGGCTCTGATCGACATAGGCCAGCTTCACGGTCTCGCCGACCCGGAAGGTCCCGGCGTCCGGGGTTTCCTGGCCGGTGATCAGCTTGAACAGGGTCGACTTGCCAGCGCCGTTGGGCCCGATCACGCCCACGATGCCGTTGGGCGGCAGCTTGAAGGTCAGGTCCTTGAACAGCACCTTGTCGCCATAGGCCTTCTCGAGGTTCTCGACCTCGAGGACCACATTGCCCAGGCGCGGGCCGGGCGGGATCTGGATCGTGGCGGTGGTCTGAGCCAGACGCGAAGTCTCCTGCTCGCGGACCATCTCGTCATAAGCCGCCAGACGAGCCTTGGACTTGGCCTGACGGGCCTTGGCGCCCGAGCGCACCCACTCCAGTTCGCGGGTCATGGCGCGCTGGCGAGCCTCGGACTCAGAGTTCTCCTGGACGATCCGCTTGGTCTTCTGTTCCAGCCAGCCGGAATAGTTACCCTCATAGGGCAGGCCCTTGCCGCGATCGAGTTCCAGGGTCCACTTGGTCACCTGGTCCAGGAAGTAGCGGTCGTGGGTCACCAGGATGACGCAGCCCGGGAAGGCCTCCAGGTGATGCTGCAGCCAGGCCACGGACTCGGCGTCCAGGTGGTTGGTAGGCTCGTCCAGCAGCAGCATGTCGGGCTTGCTGAGCAGCAGGCGGGCCAGCGCGATACGGCGTTTCTCACCGCCGGAGAGATTGTCCACCGGCCAGTCGTTGGGCGGGCAGCGCAGGGCGTCGGCGGCCATCTCGATCTTGGAGTCGATGTCCCAGATGTCGGCGGCGTCTATCTTCTCCTGGAGGGCGGTCATCTCCTCCATGAGTTCATCGGTGTAGTCCTCGCCCAGCTTGGCGGCGACCTCGTTGTAGCGGTCGAAGATCTTCTTCTCTTCGCACCAGGAGATGATGTTGCCCCAGACGTTGAGCTGGTCGTCGAGGTGCGGCTCCTGCTCCAGGTAGCCCATCTTGACGCCGTCAGCGGCCTTGGCCTCGCCGTTGAACTCCTTGTCCACGCCGGCGATGATCTTCAGCAGGGTGGACTTGCCCGAGCCGTTGACGCCCACCACGCCGATCTTGGCGTCGGAGTAGAACGACAGCCAGATGTTCTCGAACACCTTCTTGCCGCCGGGGAAGGCCTTGGTCAGGCCCTGCATCTGATAAATGTACTGCTGCGCCATGGGGCGTCCGCGCTCGCTCTTCGAAAGAGGGGAATTCGGGTGCGGAGATAGCGGTCAGGGGCGTCTTGCGCAACGTCGGCGCGGCGCGGGGCTGCAATCGCGACCCCCATCGCACTGAAAAAGTCGGCGCGCCGTCCTCGGACAGCGCGCCGGAGGGGGAAGGCTTAGCGCGGGCCGGCGTTGCAGTTGGCGACGTCGAGGTCGCTCATCGCGATCCCACGGCTGGAAAAGGCGGCCAGCGGGCCGAGCGCGGCGCGCACCTTGCGGCACTGCTTCATGAAGCTGTCGAGACCCGGCGCGTACTTCGAAACGCCGAGGCAGGCGTCGCCATAGCACTTCCATTCGACATTGCTGACCATGGTTGTAGTGGGAACGGCCACGGGGGTCAGGAGCTTGGCCTGGGCGCGGTAGCCCTCGGCGCAGGCGCCATTGGCCGACAACAGGGCGATCGCCATGACTGCGGCTGAGAGAACCTTGGTTTGCACTGGAAGCTCCATGCGGATAAAAGGGCACGATCGGTCACTGATCCGGAAAGGGCACGATCGGTCACTTTTTGTCAAGAGGGGAGCTTGGCCATGGAAGGTCTGTTTTGAAGAAGGGCGAAGCCACCCGGGCGCGCATCATCGATGAGACTGGCCGCCAGGCCGCGATCAGGGGGTTCGGCGCGATCAGCCTGGGGGACGTGGCCGAGGCTGTAGGCCTCTCCAAGAGTGGTCTCTTCAAGCATTTTGACTCCAAGGAAGCCATGGAGCTGGCGACCCTCGACGCCGGGTTCGACCGCTTCATCGCCTTCGTCTGGGCGGACGCTGACGACCTGCCCCCCGGCCGCGCCCGGCTGGAGAACGTCTTCGAACGCTGGCTGGACTGGACCGAGGTTGAGAACGCCGCCGGGGGCTGCCTGATCGTGGCGGCCAGCACCGAGCTGGACGATCAGCCGGGGCCCATGCGCGACCTACTGCAGCAGCGGGTCCGCGCCTGGCGGCAGCGTCTGGCCGGCGAGATGAAGGCCTTGCGCGAACCGCCGATGAGCGATGCGGAGGCCGAGAGCGTGGTCTTCCAGATGAAGAGCTTCATCCTCGGTCACAGCGAACTACGGCGCCTGTTGGACGACACCGGGGCCCGGGCCGCGGCGCGGTCGGCGTTCGACAGCCTGATGGCGCGCACGCGCAATCCCTGAGGGAACAATCTCCCGGTCCCGCGCGTAGAGAAGGGCGACGGGCGCTCCCCCGCCCCGCCGCATCCAGTAGGAGATCCTATGCACAAGGACATCGCCAAGGGCGCCGCCAAGGACGCCTCCGGTACGATCAAGGAAGCCGCCGGCAAGCTGACCGGCAACGAGCGCCTCGAGGCCGAAGGGGTGGGCGAACGCGCCGCCGGCAAGCTTCAAAAGGGCGTCGGCAACCTCAAGGAAGCCGCCCGCGACGTCTTGAAAAAGTAGGCCGCGAACCCATCTCAGAGGCAGGTCCCGCCCCCCTCCTCCCCCAGGATCGGCGGAACTTAAGGCAGGGCCGCGCTCAATAAGGGCGCGGCCTTCGTCATGTCTGGCCAACCGCCCGCGAACGCCCTCCAATGCATTCAAAGGCGGGGTGAACATGAAACGCGCGGTGGGACTGATTGCGGGCTTGGCGGCGGCGGGCGCGGCCCATGCCGCCGAGGATCCGGCCTTCGGCGGGGTCCAGGACCTCTCCCAGGCCATGGCCCGGGGAACGGCCAGTTCCGAGAGCCTGACCAAGGCCTACCTGGCGCGGATCGCGGCCTTGGACCGCAAGGGGCCGAGGCTCAACAGCGTCATCGCCGTGAACCCCCACGCCCTGGCCGACGCGCGAAAGCTCGACGCCGAGCGCAAGGCCGGGAAGCTCCGGGGACCACTGCATGGCCTGCCCATTCTTTTGAAGGACAACATCGAGTCTGCCGATGGCACGGCGACCACCGCCGGGTCCCTGGCCCTGAAGGACAACATCACAAACCGCGACGCCCCCCTGGTTAAGCGGCTGACCGACGCGGGCGCGGTGATCCTGGGCAAGGCCAACCTCTCGGAATGGGCCAACTACCGATCATCCCGGTCCATCAGCGGCTGGAGCGCCATGGGCGGCCTGGTGCGCAACCCCTACGCCCTGGACCGCAGCGCCTGCGGCTCAAGCGCAGGCTCCGGCGCCGCGGTGGCGGCGGGCTTGGCCGTGGCGGCGATCGGCACCGAGACCGACGGCTCCATCACCTGCCCTGCGGCCATGAACGGCATCGTCGGCCTCAAGCCCACCGTGGGTCTGGTCTCCCGCACCTACATCGTGCCGATCTCAGAGAGCCAGGACACCGCCGGTCCCATGACCCGCAGCGTCGCCGACGCCGCCGCTGTACTGACCGCTATGGCGGGCTCCGACCCCGCCGATCCCGCCACGGCGGCGGCCGACCAGCATCGAACCGACTATCTGAAGGCCCTCGATCCCGCCGCGCTCAAGGGCGCCCGGATCGGGGTGATGCGGGCCACAGCCGGCCACTCGCCTCGAACCGACGCCGTGTTCGAAGAGGCGCTCACCGTCCTCAAGGCCGCGGGCGCGGTGCTGGTGGAGGTGACCGCGCCGGACGGCAAGGCCCTCGGCGATCTGGAGGATCTGGTCCTTCGGGTGGAGTTCAAGGCCGGGGTGAACGCCTATCTCGCCGCCACCTCGCCGACCCAGGTGAAGACGCGCTCCCTGGCCGACCTGATCGCCTTCAACGCATCCGAGTCGCGCGAGACCGCACTGTTCGGCCAGGAGACCTTCCTGGAGGCCCAAGCCTCGCCGGGCCTGGACGACCCGGCCTATCTGAAGGCCCGGGCGGACGCCAGGCGCCTGGCGGGCCCTGAAGGCATCGACAAGCTGCTGCGCGACGCCAAGGTCGAGGCGCTGGTGGCGCAAAGCGGCGGGCCGAGCTCGGTCGTGGACCGGGTCAATGGCGGCAAGTGGCTGGGCTCGCCCTCCAGCCTGCCCGCGGTCGCGGGCTATCCCCACCTGACCGTGCCCATGGGCTATGTGGAGGGCTTGCCGGTGGGTCTTTCCTTCATCGGAACCGCCTGGTCGGAGGCCCGACTGCTCTCCCTGGGCTACGCCTTCGAGCAGGTGACCAAGGTCCGGCGCGCGCCGACCTTCCCCGCCTCGGTCAACGGGTCAGCGGCCTTCGATCATTAGCGACGTTTCCTGCCCCGTTTACGGGGAAGGGGGGTGGAAGGAGAGAGACCGGGCTCAGTGGATGGGGCCGCACCCTCCACCGGCTGCGCCGGTCCCCTGCCCCGTTCGCTTCGCGACAGGGGCGGAAAGCTCCTAGTACCCGGGGCCGCCCATCAGCGGCGGCCCGCTGGAGTAGCCGTTCGGATACAACGGCGGCGGGGGGGGCGGACGCCCGAACCTCGACCTGCGCGGCGGGACCGGCGGGCGGGCGGTCGGCGCGCCGTCCCGCGCGTAGCCGCGCTCGTAGCCATCGACCTCCCAGCCATAGCGGCCCGAGGCGTCAAAGCCGCTCTCGTCGGTGATCGCCCTGGGCGCCTCGATCATGGGGCGGCAGTAGACGCCGGGCGGCATCTGATAGTGACAGCCCTGCGAAGAATAGACGTAGTTGGGCTCGGTGACCGGCTCGACACCGCGCTCATAACTCACCCCGGCGCCGATGAAGCGATTGCCGCCGACCTCGGGGCGGCCCCCCGCGAAATGGGCGCCGTATTCGTCTGCGGCGATGGCGTTCTGACGCACACGGACCTTGCCATAGTCGGACAGCACGCCGCGACGCACGCGGATGATGCGGTTGCGGTTCAGTTCCACCTCAGCGCCGCGGTCGACATAGACCCCGGTGATCCAGTTGCGGATGACGCTGTTGGCGATCAGCAGGCTGCCGGCGCCGCTGCGCTGATCGCGCACGGTGATGGCCGTGGAGCCCGGCAAGCCGGGGCCGGGCGAGATCACCCCGACCTGCACCAGGCGGCTCTGGCCGGGTGCCGGGGTGATGTCCAGGCCACGCACGTCGGCGCTGATCTTCGATTGCAGGATGTCCACCGCCGCGCCATCGGCGAGGATGGCGGCGTCATTGGTGCGCGCCTCGACAAGGCTGTTGCGCATGATCAGGCTGCCGCCCTGGACGAAGATCGCCGAGGCGTCGCCCTGGTAGCGGAGCGACGAACGGATCAGCGCCACGTCGGCGTCCTGCGCCTCGATACACGCGCTGCGACCACCCTGGTTGGCCTCGATCACCAGGTCGCGAATCTCGACACCCTTTACCCCCGGCGCGATGCGGATGCAGGGCGAACCGTCGGGCGGGCTGAGCTTGGCCACGCCGGAACCGACATTTCCGAAGGCCGGAGGGCCTTCGCCGGCGATGACCACCGGATGGTCGATCTCCAGGGTCTCGCGGCAGACCCCGCCGCGCGAGCGGATATAGAGCACGCCGTTGTCGGCCAGGTTGTAGATGGCGTCGGCCAGGGGCGTAGGGCCCCTATTGGGGTCGGCGCAGTCGACGGTAATGGAATCCAGGTACAGCGGCGGGCGCGGGCCCGACGGATAGCCGGGACGATAGCCGCCCGGAGCATAGCCGCCGCGCCGGGGCTTCCAGGCGCCGGGGCGATAGGTATGGCGCAGGGGCGGGGCCAGCAGGATGCCGAAGTTCGGGCGGATCTGCTGGTCGATCTTTGCGTCGGGCAGGGCCTGCGCCTCGCCCGCAAAGCCGAGGGTCATGACGCAGGCCACGGCGGCGCCAAGGCCCGCCAGGCGGCGAAGGGCTTTTGCGATCACCGGTAATTTCCTTCTGTAGGCCGGCGTGGTGTGCGAGCCACCTGGGCCAGAACCTCGCGCAGGCGCTGGGCGGACGGCTTGAAGCCGGCCAGCGCGCCATCGATCTGGTAGGAGACGGCCGAGGCCTTGTCCTGGTCGGCGACGCCGGAGACCCCCAGCGAGAAATAGGTCGACATGGCGTACTTGGCCTCGGGACTGCCCTGCTTGTCGGCCTCCGCGAACCAATGGAACGCACGCGCATAGTCCCGCGCCACGCCCACACCCTCGGCATACATCACCGCCAGAGCCAGTTGTGAGCGGGCCGAGCCATTCACCGCCGCGTACTGGATCGCCCGAACCTTCTCCAGGGACGTGAACACCCCGGTCGTCGGGCGGCCCAGCATGGCCTGGAAGGTCTGGACGTCGCCGGGCGACAGCTGGTTCAGACTGCTCACCGGCTGCGGGATCACCCGCAGATAGGCCAGCGCCGCCCCAATGTGCTGGAAAGGCAGTTCGTCAATGCGGGCCAGCGCGACGCCCTCGGCCTCGCCCAGGGTCAAGGCCTCATCGGAATGCGGCACGCCGCTATCGGGGGCCAGGGGCGGATAGAACTCGTAGGGCGGCACCCAGCGCCGCGCCTTGGCCTCGGCGTCCGAGCCCAACGAGGCGCGCTCCACGGAGGACTTCTCGAAGTCCTTCAGCATCACGTAGCCGGCCACATCGCCGGCCTGGGCGGCCAGGTAGTTGTATAGATAGACGTCGACATCGTTGCGGGTGAACAGGGTCGCCGCGGCGGGAGGCTTGACCTGGTTCAGGTCGCGCGGATCGACCGGCGAGCCGTCGGTGGGGTCCCCGAACGGTCCGAAGGCCGAGTCGTGCAGTCGCGCCAGAGTACGGAAGCCCGCAGCGCCCTGGCTGGACAGCACATAGATCACCCGGTCGCGGACCTGCTGGCGCTCGTCGGAGCTCATGCGGTCCAGCATCCGGTCCATGGCCAGATAGGCGCCCCGGCGCTCGGCCGCACGGCAGTCATTGAGCTTGTTGCCTGCGCCGCCGCGATTGCCCTTCTTGTGGTCCCCACGGGCGATGATCGGCGCGTAGCCATCCGGATTGGACAGCGCCATCTCGTACCAGACGGCCGACTCCACCGGATCGGCGAGGTTCTTTTCCTGGGCGTCGCGTCCGGAATAGCGCCGAGCCAGATCGATCTGGGCGAAGAAGTCGCCCTGGAATCCCTGGCGCCGCAGGGCGCGGACTTCCTGTTCCTGGGCGTTGAACTGCGGCTGCACGCCGATCGAGGCCTGCGGCCGCGGGCAGGCCGGACCGCCGGCGGCCACACGTCCGGCGCCGCTGCTGCCGCCGCCAGGATTGTCATTGGGCTGACAGCCGCCGCTCAACGGAATGATGGCGGCCAGGACCGCCAAGGTAAGGCCCCCACGAACGATGCGACGCACGCCGAGGGCTGCTTCATGGAAAATGGCCATGCGCTCCCCCTTAAGCGTTAACCATAGTTGAACTGTTCACTAGCGTCTCGCCCCCACCCCCTGTCAAGCTTGGGCCGGTGATCTCTCAAACTGTTAAGACTCGCCTGAATGGCGAGTGAACAACGCCGCCTTCGCCAAGCCCCCTGTTCGTCGCGTTTTCGCCTCAGATGACGCGCCAAGCTGCGCCTTGAGGGACTTATTCGGAGCGCTGAGAACGATGGTCGCTGCACGGAACTTAAGTCGCGTCTCGCTTTGCTTGCTTACAGTTGCGGCATCTGGCGTGGCGCCCGCAGCGCCGATGGCCGCGTCGGCGATTCGGGATGGGGCGCCCACACCCGCCGCCTGCGAGGCCCTCGGCTTCCCCAGGGCCGATGATCGGCGCGACTCCTACAGCCGGCGCGGCCGCATGGTCGGAGGCGCGGTGTACGCCCCGCCGGCCATGTCCATGCCACCACCGCCCGCCCCCTACCCCGCAGCCAAGGCCGCGCCGATGCAGGAGATGGTCGTGACCGGGGCGGCCCGTTCCGCGCCCTTCATGCCCGGTCCCACGCCCGGCGAGGTTAACAACGAGCGCTATCCACACGCCCAGGCCAACCCCATCAAGCAGACGGCCCAGGAGCCGGTCTCCACCTTCTCGGTGGATGTGGACACCGCCGCCTACGCCAATGTCCGGCGCTTCCTGAACGATGGCCAGAGCCCACCCCGCGACGCCGTCCGGGTCGAGGAGCTGATCAACTACTTCGACTACGGCTACGCCAAGCCCACCGACGCCCAGGTTCCGTTCAAACCCTTTGTGGCGGTGACCCCGTCCCCCTGGTCCTCCGACCGCCAGATCGTCCACATCGGTCTGCAGGGCTACGACATCCCCCGCGCCCAGCAGCCGCCGCTGAACCTGGTGTTCCTGATCGACACCTCCGGCTCGATGTCGGACGAGGCCAAGCTGCCTCTGGCGCGCAAGGCCCTGAACCTGCTGGTCGACCAGCTCCGCCCCCAGGACCGGGTGTCGATGGTGGCCTATGCCGGCTCGGCCGGCGCCGTGCTGGCCCCCACCAGCGGCCGCGAGAAGCTGAAGATGCGCTGCGCCCTGGCCGCTCTGGAGTCAGGCGGGTCCACGGCCGGCGGCCAGGGCCTGGCTCTGGCCTATGACCTGGCCGTGCAGAACTTCGACGCCAAGGCGGTCAACCGGGTGATCCTGATGACCGATGGCGACTTCAATGTCGGTGTCGCCGACCCCGCCAAACTCACGGACTTCGTGGCCGCGAAACGCAAGACCGGGGTCTATCTCTCGGTCTACGGTCTGGGCGAGGGGAACTACAATGACACGCTGATGCAGGCCCTGGCCCAGAATGGCAACGGCACGGCCGGCTACATCGACACACTGAACGAGGCCCGCAAGAGCTTCCGGGACGACTTCTCGGGCTCGCTGTTCCCCATCGCCGACGACGTGAAAATCCAGGTGGAGTTCAACCCCAAGGCCGTCAGCGAATACCGGCTGATCGGTTACGAGACCCGGCTGCTGAACCGCGAGGACTTCAACAATGACCGGGTGGACGCGGGCGAGGTGGGCTCGGGAACCTCGGTCACCGCCCTCTATGAGGTGACGCCTGTGGGCGCCCTGCCCTCAAGCGACCCCCTGCGCTACGCCGCCCCGGCCGCGCGGGCTCCAGCGCCCAGCGGCGAAATCGCCTTCCTCAAGGTCCGCTACAAGCTGCCGGGCGGCGAAACCTCCAAGCTCATCGAACGTCCCATCGGACCGGCCGACACCTACGCCCGGATCGATCAGGCCCCGGAGCCCACGCGCTGGGCCCTGGCCGTCGCCGGCTTCGGCCAGAAACTGCGCGGCGATCCCTGGATCTCCAGGGACTTCGGCTGGAAGGCGGTGGGCGACCTCGCCCAGGGCGCCAGGGGGGCTGATCCCTACGGACTGCGCGCCGAGTTTGTCCAACTCGCCCGCGCCGCCGGCGAAACGAAAACCGTCAACGAATCAGGAAATTAGATCCACGGCGATGCGTTCTGCCTTCAACCGGAGGCGCGGCCGCAACAAACGGCCGCGCCGTTCGTTGCCTGATGAGACCCCACCCCCACATGAGGGCGCTCGCGTGTATGACGTCACCGCTCCGGACCAGGAAAACCTGATCCGTCTGGACCCCTCCGAGGCGCCCTATTTCGGTGCGCCGGGCCGCGTGGGGTTCCACCTGATCGACACCACCATGATGTACGCGCCGCGCTCCGGCGGCGTGAAGCGCTACTTGAACGCCAAGCAGGCCTGGCTGGCCAAGCGCCGCCCCGACATCCGCCATACCCTGGTGACGCCGGGGGCGACCACAGGCCTTTCCGAACCCGGCGTGGTCACCGTCGCCGCGGCCCGCCTGCCGTTCGGCGACGGCTACCGCATGCCCGCCAACGCCGCGAAATGGGAAACCGTGCTGCGGATGCTGTCGCCCGATATCCTTGAGGCCGGGGACATCTTCGTGCCGGGCCACGCGGCTCTCGACACCGGCGAGATGCTGGGCGTCCCGGTCGTGGGCTTCTGCCACACCGACGCCGCGGCGCTCGCGGCCTTGCATTTCGGCGACTGGGCGGAAGCCCCGGCCATGAAGCGCTGGGCCGACGTCTATCAGCGCTTCGACCGGGTGGTGGCGCCCAGCCGCCACATGGCCTTGCGTTTGGCCGAGGCGGGCGTGGAAAAGGTGAGCGTCCAGATGTTGGGGGTCGACACTGAGCTCTTCCATCCCGGTCGGGCCGATCCTGCCGCCCTGCGCAAGCGGCTGGGCCTGCCCTGGAACGCCCGCATCCTGGTCTTCGCCGGCCGGCCGGCTCGTGAGAAGAACATCGAGTCCATCGTCTGCGCCGTGGAACGCCTGGGCGATCCCTACCACCTGATCCTGGTGGGCGCGGGCAAGGATGTGCGCATCTCGCCCCAGGTCATCAGCCTTGACTACGAGGCCGATCCCGTGGCCCTGGCGCGCCTGATCGCCAGCTGCGACGCCTGCGTCCATGCCAATGAGAACGAGCCCTTCGGCCTTGTCGTGCTGGAAGCCCTGGCCGCCGGTCTGCCGGTGGTGGGGCCCTCGCGCGGGGGCGTCTCCGAGCTGATCGACAACGAGGTCGGCCAACTGGCGCACGAGGTCGACCCCGGCGGTCTCGCCGAAGCGATCGAGGCCCTGTTCGCCCGCAATCTCGGGGACCTTTCGGCCGCCGCCCGCGCTCGAGCCGAGTTGCGCCATAGCTGGGAGCGGACCTTTGAGGGCCTTACCCGCCTCTATGGCGAACTCGTCATGGGCTCGGCCGCGCCGCAGCCGATGGCCTGGAGAGCCTAGCGACCGGTCGGCATGTCCTTGAAGGGCACGTCCTTGTCGACCCGGATGTCTCCGGGCAGGCCCAGAACCCGCTCGGCGATGATGTTGCGCAGGATCTCGTCAGTCCCGCCGGCGATCCGCAGACCCGGGCCGAACATCAGCGAGAAGTGGAAGGCGCCGTTCAGCGAGGCCAGTTCCGGATCGTCGATGATCCCGTACTGGTCCAGCATCTCGATGGCCGTATTGCCCAGCTCCTGCATCTGCACCGCCGAGATGATCTTGCCGATCGAGCTCTCGGGGCCGGGCGTCTGGCCTCGTGAAAGCGCTGTCATGGTGCGGTTACGCGTGTGCTTCAGCCCCTCGGCCTGCACGTACCAGTCCGCCAGCTTCTCGCGCAGCGCCCCGTCCTTCAGGGCCGAACCACCGTCGAGGCCGGGCGTGTTGCGCGCCGCCTCCATGAACTGTTGCCAGCCGGCGCCGGTCTGACCGCCTACGGCCAGCCGCTCGTTCATCAGCGTCACCAGGCTGACCTTCCAGCCCTCGTCCACCGCGCCGAGCCTCTGGCTGTCCTTGACCCGCACGTCGGTAAAGAACACCTCGTTGAACCCCGACCCGCCCGACATCTGATGGATCGGCTTCACCTCGACGCCAGGGTCCTTCATGTCGATCCAGAACATGGTCAGGCCCTTGTGCTTGGGCTTGTCCGGGCTGGTCCGCGTGATCACGATGCCGAAGTCCGAGAACTGGGCGCCTGTCGTCCACACCTTCTGGCCCGAGATGATCCAGTCGCCAGAACCGTCCGGCGCGCGTTCAGCCTTGGTGCGCGCGCCCGCCACGTCCGAGCCACCGGAGGGTTCGGAGAACAGTTGGCTCCAGATCTCCTCGCCGCGCAGGGCAGGACCGACAAACCGCTTCTTGGTCTCCTCGTCGGCGAAGGTCATCACCGTGGGGACGCACATCCCCAGGCCGATCTGGAATGGATTGCCGGGGATCGGATACTTCGCCTCCTCCTGGCTGAAGATGACGTTCTGAACCGGGGTTCCGCCCTGCCCGCCCCATTCCTTGGGCCAGGTGATGCAGGCGTAGCCGGCCTCGGCCTTCCTGGCCTGCCAGGCCTTGGAGGCGGCCATGCCGTCCCCGCCCTCGGGGTCGCCGCCGACGCGGGTCTTGGGGGCGTTGGCCTCAAGCCATTCGCGGACCTGCTGGCGGTAGGCGGCTTCGTCGGGGCTGTCGTTGAAATCCATGATCCGATGTCCCTTAGGCGGCCGCCGCGTTGCGGCGTTCGAGGTGGCTGACGAGGCGTTCCTTCCAGACCCGGGGCGCACCGGCCACCAGGCTGAGCTGACGCGAGCGGCGGTAGAACAGATGGCAGTCCATCTCCCAGGTGAAGCCGATGCCGCCGTGGGTCTGGATGTTTTCCTTCGAGGCGAACCAGTAGGCCTCCGACGCCGCGATGCGGGCGGCGCTGGCGGCCACCGGCAACTCGGGCGCGTTGGTGTTCAACGCCCAGGCTCCGTAATAGGCGTTGGAGCGGGCCAGCTCGTTCTTGACGTACATGTCGGCCAGCTTGTGCTTGATGGCCTGGTAAGAGGCGATGACGCGGCCAAACGCGTAGCGCTCAAGGGCGTATTCCTTGGCCATCTCGAGGCAGCGGTCGGATCCGCCGCACTGTTCGAAGGCGATCAGGACGGCGGCCCGATCGAACACCTGCTCCGTAAGTTCGATGCCCTCGCCCGATTTCCCGACCAGACGGGCCGGGGCGTTCTTGAAGATCAGCTTGGCGGCGTCACGGCTGGGATCCAGCGTCTTCACCGCCTCTCGGGTGACGCCCTCGCCCGTCAATTCAACAAGGTAGAGGCCGGGCTTGCCGCCCTCCTTGGCGAGGACCAGGGCGACGTCGGCGATGTCGCCGTCGGTCACGGGGATTTTCACCCCGGTGAGCTTGCCGTCGGTGACGGTGGACTGGAGCGTGGCGGCGGTCGTGGCGCCGGGGCCCTCGGAGGTGGCGATGGCGCCAATGATTTCGCCGGCGGCGATCTTCGGCAGCAGATAGGTCTTCTGCTCATCATCGCCGGCCAGCATGATCGCCTCGGCCAGGAAGTAGACGGTCGACGCGAAGGGGATCGGGGCCACCGCCCGGCCCAGTTCCTCGGCGATGACGCAGAGTTCCAGATGTCCCAGGCCCAGGCCGCCGAATTCCTCAGGAATGGCGGCGCCCAGCCAGCCTTGCGCCGCCACGGATTTCCACAGCTCGGCGTCATGGCCCGCGGCGCTGTTTTCCAGCACCCCCCGGGCGCGGCTGGTGGGGCAGTTGGCCTCAAGGAACTTGCGCGCCTCGCCCTTCAGGAATTTTTGGTCGTCCGAAAAATCGAAATTCATGTTCGCCCATCCGCCGTTTTCGGCCGGTTGAAGTTTCCTCGCGCGTCAACATACGCGCCTCGCGCGCCGTGGAAAGATTGACCTCGCGTCAAGGATTTCAGGGTCTTATGCGCACCCTGCAGGCGACCTCGAAGGGCGTATGGATGGCCAAGGCGATATTCCAGAAGAACCAGCGCGTCTGGGTCGAGAGCGTTGGCGCCTGGGCCATCATTGAGAAGCTGGTGCCGGTCTGGGCGCGCGGCTTCGATGAGCCCGTGCGCGTCACCTATGACGTGGGTCTGGGCCGCGACTTCCAGGCCCACGAGCTGAAGCCCGAGCAGGAGTCCGAGGCGTTGCTGGCTGAGGACGGCGCCCCCTGGCGGCTGCTGCGGGCCCGCAACAAGTGGCAGACGCCCGAGAACTGCCGCCATCATCCCTATCCGGGCAGCTATCCGGTCGTGGTCACGGACGCCAACGACTGGGGTGGCTGGCGCACGCCGGGCGCCGAATACGACCGCGATCCCCACAAGATCGAGTTCCAGGCGCGGCTCATCGCCTCGGCGCCCCGACTGCTATCGGTCGCCCGCCAGTTGACCTCGATGATCGAAGAAACCCCCGGCGCGCCGCCGGAACTGCAGCGGCTGGCCGAACAGGCGGCAAAGATCGACCAGTATCTGAGGGAGGTCCCGGCAAGCGTGGATGAGCCGATGGCGGAATCGGCCCCCCACGCCGCCGAGTAGCGGCCTAGAACTTGTAGCCGAAGCCCACCGAGAGAACCCACGGGTCGAGCTTGACCTTGGACTTCAGGGCGCCGCCGTTGATCTTGGCGTCGGTCTCGAAGAACACCTTCTTGACGTCGAGGTTGGCGCTCCACGGCCCCTTGACCGCGACATCGACGCCGGCCTGCAGGGCGTAGCCGAAGCCGTCATCCAGCTCCACCTTGAAGCCGTTCTGATCCTTGCCGCTGTGGAACAGCATGTAGTTCACGCCCGCGCCGACATAGGGGCTGACCTTGGCGGCCGGGGCGAAGTGGTACTGAAGCGACACGACCGGCGGTAGGACCCAGGTCTTGTGCACCGTCACGTCCGTCGCCGGGCCTTGGGCCTTGATGGTGTGCTGGCTGGTGGTGGCGATCACCTCAACGGCGACATGGTCGGTGAGGAAATAGGACAGGCCAAGAGACGGCTTATAGTCATCCCCGACATCGACATGCAGGCCGGTGGGAGCGCCGGCCGCCGTGGTGATGGCGTCGTCCGCGGTCGGCGAGATCGCCGTGGCGCGGACATTCAGCATCAGCAAGCCCTTTTCCTTGGGCTGGAACTCCTGCGCCTGGGCGGAGCCGGCGAGCGCCAGCGCACCGACCAGGGCGAGCGCGTGGGTGGAGGCTTTCATTTTCTTATCCCCTCAAGGCACGGAGGGAGCGCCGTGCTGTCGGGGTCATCGCGCCGGCGGCCGAGCTTGACTTTGACATGGCTCAAACACCCGTTTGAATGCGAGACGCCTGTCGTCTGTGCGCCACAAACTCAGCGATGAGTTTCCACGCCACGGCGCTCGCCCTTCGCGTCGGGATCGCCTAAATCTGTTCGATGCGCACAGAGACTCCCCAGCCCATCCGGCTTACCGACTATCGTCCCCCCGCCTTCCTGATCGAGACCACCGAACTGGTCTTCGCCCTGGAGCCCAACGCCACGCGCGTGAAGGCGAAGCTCAGCATCAAGCGCAATGGCGCGCACGCCGAGCCGCTGGTGCTGCACGGCGAACGGCTGAAGCCGATCTCGGTGGCCGTGGACGGCAAGCTGCTGGGCGAGGCTGAGCGCACCATCGACGCCGAATTCCTGACGGTGCCCAACGTCCCCGACATCTTCGTCCTGGAGACCGAGGTCGAGATCGATCCCGAGGCCAACAAGGCCCTGGACGGCCTCTACATGTCCGGCGGCCGGTACTGCACCCAGTGCGAGGCCGAGGGCTTCCGCAAGATCACCTGGTTCGCCGACCGTCCCGATGTGTTGTCGCGCTTCACGGTCCGGGTCGAGGCCGACAAGCGGTTCCACCGCCTGCTTTCCAACGGCAACCTGATGGAGTCCGGCGTGATGGCCGGCGGCCGCCACTACGCCGTGTGGAACGACCCCTTCCCCAAGCCCGCCTATCTGTTCGCGCTGGTGGCGGGTGAACTGGACGAGCTGGCCGACAAGCTCGTCACCATGACCGGCCGCACCGTCGACCTGAAGATCTATGTCGACCCCGGCATGTCGGACCGGGCCACCTACGCCATGGACTCTCTGAAGCGGGCGATGAAGTGGGACGAGGAGGTGTTCGGCCGAGAGTATGACCTGGACCTGTTCATGATTGTCGCCGTGCGGGACTTCAATTTCGGGGCCATGGAAAACAAGGGGCTGAACATCTTCAACTCCTCCCTGCTGCTGGCCGACGAGAAGACCGCGACCGATCTGGACTATGAGCGGATCGAGAGCGTGGTGGCCCACGAGTACTTCCACAACTGGACCGGCGATCGCATCACCTGCCGCGACTGGTTCCAGCTGTGCATGAAGGAGGGCCTGACGGTCTTCCGCGACCAGAGCTTCTCGGCCGACATGCGCGGCGAGGCCGTCCAGCGGATCAAGGACGTGAAGACCCTGCGGGCGCGGCAGTTCTCCGAGGACCAGGGTCCGCTGTCCCACCCGGTGCGGCCCGCCAGTTATCTGAAGATCGACAACTTCTACACCGCGACCATCTACGAGAAGGGCGCGGAGGTGATCCGGATGCTCAAGACCCTGATCGGGGATGAGAAGTTCCGGGAGGGCATGGACCTCTATTTCGACCGCTGGGACGGTCACGCCACCACGGTGGAGGAATTCATCCGCTGCTTCGCCGACGTCACCGGCGATGACCTCACCGAGTTCTTCGCCTGGTACGAGCAGGCTGGCACACCCAACGTCACCCTCAAGCACAGCTATGACCCCGACACGCGCAGCCTGAAGCTGGACCTGACCCAGGCCACGGCGCCGACGCCGGGCCAGCCCACCAAGCGCGCCCTGCCGCTCCCGGTCCGCATCGGGCTGCTGGACGGCGAGGGCCGCACCCAGGCCTTCCTGCGCGACGGAGCCGCCCTGGACGAGACCGTCGTGGTGCTGAATGGCGCCACCACCAGCGTCACCTTCACGGGGGTGGACTCCGCGCCGGTGATCTCCGCCCTGCGCGGATTCTCGGCGCCGGTGACCCTGGAGACCGACGCCCAGCCCAAGGACCGCTACGTCCAGCTGGCCGGCGACCCGGACCTGTTCAATCGCTGGGAGGCCGGCCAGGATCTCGCCCGCGCCCTGATCACCAGCCGCGCCCTGGGCAAGCCCGACGAGGTCGGCGAGGAACGCTATGCCGAGGCCCTGGGCCGCGGCCTGGCCGACCAGGCCGCGGACCCCGCCTTCAAGACCCTTCTGCTCTCCCTGCCCTCGGAGGCCGATCTGGCCCTGGGCATGAAGCCCGCCGACCCGGGCGCGATCCACGAGGCCCGCGAGGCCCTGCGCACCCGGCTTGCCCTGCACCTGGAGGACGACCTGAAGCGCCTGCACATCGGGCTGCAGGAACTGGGCGAGTTCTCTCCGGACGCCGCCAGCGCCGGACGCCGCGCCCTGCGCAACGCCACCCTGGATTTGCTGGCCGCCAATCCGCGCGCCGAGGTCACCACCCTGGCCGATGGCCACTATCGGGCGGCGATCAACATGACCGACGCCATGGGCGGTCTGAACGCCCTGATGCTGCTGGGCGGCGAGGCCTTCGACGCCGCACTCGTGGACTTCTACGAGCGCTGGAAGAACGAGCCCCTGGTGATCGACAAATGGTTCGCCCTGCAAGCCAGAGATCCCTCAGACGGGGCGCTGGGCCGGGTCATGGGTCTGACGGCTCACCCCGCCTTCGACCAGACGAACCCGAACCGACTGCGCGCCCTGATCTCCAACTTCGCGGCCAATCAGGCCCAGTTCCACGACCCCAGCGGCTCAGGCTACCGCTTCCTGGCCGACACTATCTTGGCGGTCGACGGGTTCAATCCGATGACGGCCGCCCGGTTCGTGGAGCCCCTCGGCGGCTGGCGGCGCTATGCCCCCAAATTAAGCGCCTTGATGAAGGCTGAGCTCCAGCGTATCGCGGCGACGGAGGGGCTTTCCAAGAACGTCTACGAGCTGGCGACGAAGGCCTTGGCGGACTAGGGCGTTTTACGGCGATTGCCGCCGAGCCGAATCTTGTTGAAAATCAGACCTGTGACGACGTTGGCGGAGACTGGCGCCCACAGGCTGACCTAGGGAAACCGCCGTACATGTCGATTTCGCTCGCCCGCATCAATTTCATGGTCGTGGACGACAACATCCACGCCATCGACTTGGTCAAGACGATGTTGCGCGGTTTCGGCGTGGACTCCGTGGTGGAAGCCAAGACCATCACCGAAGCCAAGGCCAAGATCAAAGCCAGCACTCTGCCCGGCGCGGCGATGATCGACATCATCATCCTCGACTACATGATGGGCGAGGAGGAGGGAGTCGCCTTGGCTCGCTGGCTACGCAAGGAAGACACCAGCCCAACCCCCTACGTGCCGATCATCATGCTCACCGGCCACGCCGACCGGCAGCGGGTCTATGCCGCCCGCGACTCCGGGGTGAACGAGTTTTGCGTGAAGCCCTTCACGCCGGCCGACCTGATGAAGCGGATCATGGCGGTGATCGACCATCCGCGCGCCTATGTGCGCTCCAGCTCCGGCTATTTCGGTCCCGACCGGCGGCGTGTGGACGACCCAAAGTACAAGGGCCCGGAGCGCCGCAAGGACCGCAAGCGCAAATAGCGGCGCTTAGGGTCTCTGTGACCCTATGACTCTCGTGACGCGGGGGGGCCGCTCGCCTAGACTCGCACCTTGGGTGACTCGGGTTTAGGAGCGACGGGCGTTGGCCAGACGCGGGGGTGAGGACGCCGAGGCCAGTCGGCCTCAGGGGCGCGACAACGCGCCCGGCGTTCGAGCGCTGCCGACCCAGACCTTCGCGCGTATCGCCATCCTCTCCACCCTGCTGATGCTGGCGGTCTACACGGCCTTCGCCGTGGCCCGCATCCAACGCGAGCCGCAGATCACCACCGCCGCCAACGCCGCCCTGCCCAGCCGCGCCGAAGCGGTGGCCGCCCACCTCGACACCGAGGCCGCAGCCCTGCGCGGCGGGCTGCTGGCGGCGCGCGAGGCCCTGCAACGGGATGGCGACCAGCCGATGGCCGCAGCCGAGAGCGGCCTGCGCGCCAGCGTCGGCGCCGCCGTGGCCGTGGCCGTGATCTCCGACGAAGAGGTGGTGGCCGTGGCCGGGCTCCCTGGCGGCCTCGACTGGCAGGAACTGGCCAAGAGCGCGGCCGGCTCCAAGCGCGAAGTCTGGCAGGGCGTCACCAGCCAGTCCGCCCCCGCCCTGGCCGCAGCGACCGCCGCCGCCACCAGCAAGGGCCAACGCTGGATCGTGGTGGCCGGCGATCCGACCCACCTCGGCGCCTGGCTTTCCAAGACCAAGCCCGAGGCGATCGCCACCCCAGAAGGCCGCATCCTGGCCGCCAGCCCGGCCAATGGCGTCGGCGCCGCCGACACCGTCAACGCCGCCTTCGCCACCACGCCGCAGGAGCTGAAACTGGACGGCGGCCTGAGCCGCGCCCAAGGGCCGGACGGCGCCTCGCTGGACCTCGCCGCGCGGCCGGCGCTCGGTGGGGGGCTCTACGTTCTGGCGGGCGCCAGCTCCGCACCGATGGAGATCCAAACCTCCGCCGAGCAACTCGCCTGGCTGCTGACCCCGCTGGCGGCGGCCTTCCTGTTGGGCCTGCTGCTGCTGAACCAGAGCAACCGAGTGGAGAACGCCCAGAAGGCCTTTGTCGACTCCGAGCAGCGGTTCCGCCTGGCGGTGGAGGCCGCGCGCTGCGGCATCTGGGAGTGGGACCTCTCCGCGGACAAGATGTTCATGTCCGACGTCACCGGGGCCATCTTCGGCTGGGGCGGCGGCGGCATTGTCGATGGCCAGGCGGTGCTGGAAAGAGTTTCCGCCGACCATCGCGACCGGCTGCGCCAGGCGCTCTCGACCGCCGCCGTCTATGGCGGCTTCGATGTCTCGTTCCGGGTGCCGTCCCTGCAGGGCGGTCGCCCCACCTGGATCGACGCCCGCGGCCAGGCCTTCGGCGACAAGGATCGCGACGGCTATTCGCGGATCATCGGCGTCGCCCTCGACGTCACCGAGGAGCGCATGGCCCAGGCCCGCGCCCAGGCCGCAGAGAACCGCCTGCGCGACGCCATCGAGAGCGTGTCGGAGGCCTTCGTCCTGTGGGACCGCAACGGCCGCCTGCTGATGTGCAACAAGAACTACCGGACCTTCTTCTCGCTGGAGCCCCGGCTGCTGAAGCCCGGTGCGTCGCGCGAGCAGGTTAACCGGTTCGCCCAGCTGGCCATCAAGCAGGAGATGGACGCATCGGACGGCCGCAAGGGCGTCCGCGAGGCCGAACTCAACGACGGCCGCTGGATCCAGATCTCTGAGCGCCGCACCGCCGAGGGCGGCCTGGTGATGAGCGCCGCCGACATCACCGCCATCAAGACCCAGGAAGAGGCGCGCCGCCTGAACGAGGAGGCCCTGCAGAAGGCCGTGGTGGGCCTGGAGCGCAGCCAGGAACAGCTCTCCGAACTGGCCCGCAAGTACGAGATGGAAAAGGTTCGCGCCGAGGGGGCCAACAAGGCCAAGTCCGAGTTCCTGGCCAATATGAGCCACGAACTGCGCACCCCACTCAACGCCATCAACGGCTTCTCCGAGATCATGACGCAGGAGATGTTCGGTCCCCTGGGGGACGCGCGCTACAAGGGCTATTCCCAGGACATCCTGTCGTCGGGTCAGCACCTGCTGGCCCTCATCAACGACATCCTCGACATGTCGAAGATCGAGGCCGGCAAGATGAGCCTGAAGTTCGAGCCCATCGCCCTCGAGGAGGTGGCCGAGGACGCCGTGCGGCTGGTGCGCAACCGCGCCGAGGCGACCGGCCTGGCTCTGGCCATCGACTTCCCGCAGCACCTGCCGGAGATCGAGGCCGACTACCGGGCGGTCAAACAGATCCTGCTCAACCTGCTCTCCAACGCCATCAAGTTCACGCCGCGTGGCGGCCGGGTGACCATCCGCGCCGAGGGCCGGCACGACCCCCTGGGCGAGCGCATCCGCATCAGTGTGCAGGACACCGGCATCGGCATCGCCGAGGACGACCTGGCCCGCCTGGCCCGCCCCTTCGAGCAGGTTGAGAACCAGCACTCCAAGACCACGCAGGGGACGGGCCTGGGCCTGGCGCTCACCAAGTCCCTGGTGGAGATGCACGGCGGCGCGCTAGACATGCAAAGCGCTCCCGGCGAAGGCACCATGGTCAGCTTCTCCCTGCCGATCCGCCAGACCGGCGCGGCCTTGGCGGGGATCGCCGCAGCCTAGGGCTGCCGGCGTTCGCGCGGGCCCCGGCCCCCCGGCCCGCTGAGGGCCAACCCCTTGGCCAGGTCCGCGCGTTCAGCCGGCGGCAGGGTGGCGGCGAAGGCGACGATCCGATCCTCCACCCCCCCGCGGGCGGTCATCTCGAGCGCCCGAGCCTCGGCCAGGCGCCGGGAAACGGCCGGCCCGTTCAGGGGCTCGGCGCCGAGGTCGCCCCAGGCGTCCCGCCGCGCCTGCCGCGCCTGCCGCATCTGGCCGCCGACGGGACCTGCTTGCCCGCGCAGGAGCTGGCGATAGGCGCGTTGGTGTTCCGGCGGCAGGGTATCGGCGGCGCTCCATAGCGGCTGGCGCGGACGGTTGGCGCCGCCGACCGCCTCCCGCATCCGGTGGCCCAGGACCACGACGCCCACCACCGCCCCGATGACGAAGAGGTTGAGGGCGACCGACGCCACCAGGGCCAGGGTCAATGTGCGTTGGCTGGGCATCAGGCGCCTTCGGTGGTCTCAGAGAGATCGTCATAGCCGGCCATGGCCGCCCTTACCGCCTCCGGAGCATCGGTCGGAGCGGCGAGATTTCCAGACAGGACGACGCCAAACACCAGGCCCGCCGCGCTCGCCGCCGCCAAGCCCGCGCCCACCCCGGCGCCCAGCAGCCATGCGCGCAATCCGCCACGCGGGCGGGCCAAGGGAGCGGCCGCGATCACCACTTCGCGCAGCCCCTGCGGCACGCTGAGCGGCGCCCAGAGGTCCAGCGCCGCGTCCAACCTGTCGGCGGCGGCAAGGCTTTGGCGGGCGAACTCCGGCTCGGCCGCCATCAGGATCGCGGCGGCCTCCCGCTCGGCGGCGGGCCAGCGGGCCACGGCGCTGCCGTGGGCGTCGGCCAGTTCCAGGAAACGGTCTCGGGTCATGGGCGTCCCCTCATGGCGCCACCATATCCGAAAGCGCCACGCGCAGGGCGCGGCGCCCCCGCGACAGCAGGCTTTCCAGGGCCTCGACACTGACCCCCATGATCGCCGCGGCTTCGATATTGGTGAGATCCTGATAGTGGCAGAGCGCGACCGCCTCGCGCTGACGGTCCGGCAGGGCCTGCATCGCCGAGCCGACCCTGCGGCCCACATCGGCGGCCTCCAGGCCGCGGTCGGGGGCCGGTCCGACGTCGACCTGTTCCGGCGGTGTCTCCGTTGGTATCTCGCGGCGGCGGCGCAGCCGGTCGTAGCAGAGGT
Organism: Phenylobacterium sp.; assembly: GCF_030651185.1. GTDB lineage: Bacteria > Pseudomonadota > Alphaproteobacteria > Caulobacterales > Caulobacteraceae > Phenylobacterium. The sequence continues at coordinate 119,766 of NZ_JAUSCJ010000029.1, read as the reverse complement.
TTAAAGTCACCCGGTGCAGCCAGGTGTCGAAGCGCGCCACGCCAGGCGTCCAGGTGGGCGCCTGGCGCCAGACCCGGATCATCGCCTCCTGGGCCACGTCCTCGGCCTCGGACGCCTCCCCCAGCATTCGGCCGGCCAGGGCCAGCACGCGCGGCAGCTTGCGCCCGGTGAGCGCCCGCACCGCGGCAGGATCGCCCTGCGCCACCCGCGCCAGCAGTTCCTCGTCCGGATCTGAGTCCAAACCTGACCTCACCCGGGGCGACGTTGAGTTGGCTAACCGTCACGGCCCCGGTTCTTGCGCATGGTGGCAAGTTCATCCTTGCTGAGCCAGCCGTCCCGATTGGTGTCGCCGACGTCGAAGCGGCGCTTGGACCCCGTGTCCAGTTCGGCGCGCGACAGGGCGCCATCCTTGTTGGCGTCGCCCTTGCTCCACATCTCGGTGATACGGGCGCTCGCCTTGGCGCCGCCGAACCGGGCGACCATGTCCTCCATCGGCTTGCTCTCGGCCTTGGTGATCCTGCCGTCCTTGTCGGAGTCGAGCCTGCCCAACATGGTGTCGGCCTGGACCTTCTTGAACTCCGCGAAGGTCACCTTGCCATCGCCGTCGAGGTCCGGATTGGGACCGCGGCCCATCTGCGCCTGGGCGGAGCCGGCCGCGGCCAGAAAGCCGACGGTGATCAGAAGACGCTTCATAGGGGTCCTTTCGACGAGCTTGCGGACCGTCATCAATTCAACGGTCCGGGCGCCTATCTCCGTCGCTCAAGTTTGCACAATGATGTCATAGGCCCGCCGTGCCGCGGCCCGCGCGCGGGCCAGCTTGGCGCGCAGGCCCTTGAAGTCCTTCACGCCGCCGGCCCGAGCCAGCAGGGCCTTGAAGGCCTTGGGTTCCTCGCCGGGATCCTCGCCGTCGGGCAGGGCCACCTTGAGCAACTGGGTCAGGTTCTGCTGCAGCCGCCAGGCTTCCTGGAGATCGGCCAGGGGCTGCTTGTCAGCCAGACCCGCCGCAAGGACCGCGTCGAGCGCTTCGGCGGTGTTGGGCGAGAGCGGACCGCCGTCCGGCGCGTGGACCAGCTGCAGGAACTGGGCGGCGAACTCGATGTCCACCAACCCGCCGGGGGAGAGCTTCAGGTCCCAGTCGCCCTTGGGCGGCCGCTCCTGTTCCAGCAGCTGGCGCATCTCGCGCACCTCGGCCACCGTCCTGGCCGCCTCCCGCGGCCGGCGAAGGGCGCCGTCGATGGCCTCGCTCACAGCCTTGGCGAAGACGGGCGAGCTGGCCCAGACGACCCGGGCGCGGGTCAGGGCCAGCAGTTCCCAGGTCTCCGCCTCGCGGTCGTAATAGTCCTCGAAGGCCGGGAAGCTCACCGCCACCGGGCCCTTGGTGCCGGAGGGCCGGAGTTGCATGTCCACCTCGTAGAGTTCCCCCTCGCCGGTCGGCGTCGAGAGCGCCGCGATCAGACGTTGGGTGAAGCGGCCGTAGAAGACGTCGGCGCTCCACTCCTTCACCGACGAGGCGGCGGCGGGATCATCGGCGCGGTAGACGGTCATCAGGTCGAGGTCGGAGCCGGCGCTCATCTCGCGAGACCCGCACTTGCCCAGCGCCACGACAGCGACCTGACCGGGGAAGGTCCCGCCCAGGCGCTCGGCCTCGGTCAGCGACACCGGGGCCAGGGTGTCGATGCAGAGGTCCGCCAGGTCGGCGAAGGCGCGGCCGGCAATCTCGGCGGTGGCCGAGCCGCTCATCACCTGGACCCCGATGCGGAAGGCCTGCTCGCGATGCACCCGGCGCACGGCGTCCATCGCGCCCTCGAAGCCCTCGGCGCGGGCCACGGCGGCGGCCATCATCCGGCGGTCCTCCTCGATGGCGATATCGGAGAAGAAGTCGCCGTCGAGCATGGCGTCGAGCGCCGCGGGGCGCCGGGCCAGGGTGTTGGCCAGGCGCGGCGCATAGGCCATCACCTGGACGATCAACTCGAACAGCTGCGGTTGGGCCAGGAACAGGGACTGGAGCTGCACCCCCGACGACAGCTTGCCGAAGAAGTCGCTGAAGCGGTGGAAGGCCATGTCGGGCGCGCCGGTGGCGTTGGCGGCCTCCAGCAGGCGCGGGGCCAGACGGGTGAAGAGCTCGCGGCCCCGTTCGGTGCGGGTGGCCGAGATGTGGCCGTGGTGCCAGCCGCGGATCGTCTGGGAGACCTTGGCGGGCTGCGAGAACCCCATGCGGGCTAGGGTCGCCAGGGTCTCGGGGTCGTCGTCGACGCCGGTGAAGATCAGGCTGCCGAAACGCGACGAGAGTTGCTCCTCGTCGGGGAACAGCTCGCCATAGCGGCGGTTGACGCTCTTCAGCGTCTTCTCGATGGCGGTGTCGAAGGCCTTGAGCCGGGGATAGCCGGCCAGCGCCGCGACCCGGCCGCGCTCAATGTCGGACTCCGGGAGCTTGTGGGTCTGCTCATCGGCCAGCATCTGGATGCGGTGCTCGATGGCGCGCAGCACGCCATAGGCCTCCGTCATCTCCTCGGCGGCCTTGGGCGCGACATGGCCGGCGGCGAAGAGGGCGGCCAGGGCGTCCAGGGTGCGGGGGGAGCGCAGGTCTGGGTGGCGGCCGCCCAGGATCAGTTGCTGGGTCTGGACGTAGAACTCGATCTCGCGGATGCCGCCCCGCCCCAGCTTCAGGTCCATGCCCTTGGCCTGCAGGCGGTCGTCGACCTTGTGGACGTGGATCTGGCGCTTGATGGAGTGGATGTCGGCGATGGCCGCGAAGTCGAGGTTCTTGCGCCAGATGAAGGGGATCAGCTCCGCCAGGAAGGCGTCGCCTCGAGGGATGTCGCCGGCGCAGGCGCGGGCCTTGATGAAGGCCGCCCGCTCCCAGTTCTGGCCGACGCTCTCGTAGTAGTCCATGGCCGCGGCGACGGGCACGGCGAGCGGCGTCGAGGAGGGGTCGGGGCGCAGGCGCAGGTCGGTGCGGAACACGTAGCCGTCGCCGGTCTTGTCCTGCATCAACTCCGATAGCTTGTTGGTCAGGCGGACCGCGAAGCCTTGGGACTCAACGCCTTCGACCAGCGGCAGGGCGTCGGGCTCGTAGAAGACGTTGATGTCTATGTCGCTGGAATAGTTGAGTTCATAGGCGCCGTGCTTGCCCATGGCGATGCAGAAATAGCCGGGGACAGGCCCGGCGGCGCCCTGCCCCACCGCGGTCTGGCGGCCGGCCTCGACCTCGCTGCGGGCGGCGACGGTGAGGGCGGTGATCAGGGCCGCGTCGGCGAAGCGGGCCAGGGCGCCGGTGACCGCGTCCAGGTCCCAGACCCCGCCCAGATCGGCCAGGGCGATGAGCAGATGGGCCTCTGCCTTGAGCTTGCGCAGGCCGACCTTGGCGGCCTCGTAGCTGAGGTCGGAGAGGGCGGCGGTGCGGGCCAGCAGGTCGGTGAACCGGGCGTCGGGGTCGGCCTGCAGCAGGTCGCGCAGGCGGGGTAGGTCGCGCCGCGCCAGGCTGGTGAGGTAGGCCGACGCGCCGAAGACCGGGGCCAGGGCCGGCCAGGCCCGCGCCAGCAGCTCGGCCCAGCCGCCCTCCTCGGCGGCGGCGCGGACGACGGTGAGGGCGCGCTCGGCGGCCTTGGGGTCGGCGACGGGGCCGCAGGGGGTCAGGCCATCGATCAGGCGAGTCATCGGCGCATTGTCGGTGGCCACGGATGGAAGACAAGGCTGTTTAACGGCCCGCACATGGCCGCGGAGTCTTGAGGGACAAGGGATTGCGGCGGGCGAGAGCGGCCCACGAAGGCCGACAGGTGACCGTCAGGGTCCCGCCAAGTGTCACTTCCGGACGAAGGCGCAGAGCTTGTTGCCGTCGGGGTCGCGGACATAGGCGGCGTAGAAGACCGGGTTCATGCCTTCGCGAACGCCGGGCGGGCCTTCGTCCGAGCCGCCCGCCGCCAAGGCGGCGGCGTGGAAGGCGTCGATGGCGGCGCGGTCGACCGCCAGGAACGAGAGCATCACCCCGTTGCCGGCGGTGGCGGGCTGGCCGTCAAAGGGGCGGGTGAGGAAGAACCGCCCCCGGTCCCCGGCCCGGACGTAGCCGGTCCAGGTCTCGCTGGTGGTGTCGCGCACCGCCCCGAGCGGCGCGAACACCGCGTCGTAGAAGGCCGTGGCCCTGGCCATGTCGTTCACGCCGAGCGTCGTGTAGGCGATCATGTCCGGCAAACTCCTTTGTCATCGGGTTCGGCGCCCCCTGCCCCACATCTAAGGCGGTCCGCCCGGCATCCAAAGCCTCTTGGGTCGGCGCCGAACCTGCATTACCCAAGCGCCATGACCGCCGCCGTCCACAGCCTCGATATCGCGCTCCGAAGCGGCGCGGGCCTGTTGCTGCTGCTGATCGGCGGGCTGATGCTGCGCGACCATGGCCGAACGACGGGCGCCAGACTGGGGGCGGCCTTCGCCATGGGCGGGGCGATCTTCGCCATCACCTCCTCCGCCGGGTTCCACCGGCCCCCGGTGGGATGGGACATACCGCTGATGGCGCTGGCCACCGGCAACAACGTGGTGTTCTGGCTGTTCGCCCGCGCCCTGTTCGACGACGGCTTCCGGTTGAAGCCCCGGCACGGCGCGCTGTGGGCGACCATGGTGGGTCTGCCGGTGCTGTGCGCCCTGGTGCTGCATCCCGCCCGGTGGCCCACGCAGAACGGCATCGACGATGTCCTGACCCTGGCCGCCCTGGGCTTCGCGGTGCTGGCCACGGCCCAGACGATCGGCTCGTACCGGGACGACCTGGTGGAGCCGCGCCGCCGGGTGCGGGTGATGATCGTCGCCGCCTCGGCCGGCTTCATCGCGCTCACCGCCGTCTCCAACCTGATGGGCGCCCAGGAAGCCTCCCCGGCCCTGGCGAGCCTGGTGGGCGCCGCAGGCCTTGCCGCCATCGCGCTCGGAGTCGCCTGGGCCCTGCTGGGGGTGGCGGGGGGGCGTGCCCTGTTCCCCGGGACGGCGCCCGCGCGCCCGGCGGCCGAGCCCGAGCCCGTCGATCCCCGGCTGATCGCCGCCCTGGACCGGGCGATGAAGACCGATCGCGCCTATCGGCAGGAGGCGCTGACCATCGGGGCCTTGGCCCACAGTCTGGGCGCGCCGGAGCACCGGCTGCGTAAGGCCATCAACCAGGGGCTCGGCTTCCGCAACTTCAACGCCTATCTCAACAGCTTCCGCATCGCTGAGACCCTGGCCGCCCTGGCCGACCCGGCCCAGGCGGAGGTCCCGATCCTCACCATCGCCCTCGACGCCGGGTTCAATTCCCTGGGCCCGTTCAACCGCGCCTTCCGCGCCGCCACCGACACGACCCCCACCGCCTACCGGCGCCAGGCGCTCGGCGCCGGGGACGCGCCATCGATTTCAGGATCGGCTGGCCGAATTCCAAACTCGGCGTGAGCGGCTGATCGCGACGCTCCAGACCCGGTGGGCGGATGGCCCGCAGACCTGGAGCTCCCATGCCTTTCCTATCCCCCCGGCTCACCCCGCTTGCCCTCGCCGTGGCGCTCGCCCCCAGTCTCGGGGGCTGCGGAAGCCTGCGTCCCGACCGCGCCCTGGCGGTCGCTCCGGCCCTGGTCAGCCATCAGCTCTGCTCGGCGGTGTTCGTCGCCGGCCTTGAGCCCGAGCGCTACTTCCGCGAGGCGCTGGTTCCTGACCTGTCGTTCCTGAAGTCGCTGGAGCGCCACAGCATCGACCACGCCAGGGGTGAGGTCACCGCCAGCCTCGGCCCCTTCAAGGCCGTCGCCGTCCATCGCGGCGTGGAGGGCTGCCTGATCGCCAAGGGCAAGGTCGCGGCCCCGGTGGTGTTGCCGGCTCCCGCCCCGGCCCTGGCGCCGCCCATCGCCGGCGATGGCGTGGTGACCCCCACCGACCCCGCGCTGGCGGCCGCCCTCGACCGCGCCTTCGCCGAGCCTGACGAAGGGCCCCGAGACTTCACCAAGGCCGTGGTCATCCTCAAGGACGGCAAGGTGATCGCCGAACGCTACGCCCCGGGGATCGGCCCCGACACGCCCCTGCACGGCTGGTCCATGACCAAGTCGGTGACAAACGCCCTGCTGGGGGTCCTGGTCCAGCAGGGTCGCCTGAAGATGGATCAGCCCGCGCCGGTCCCGGCCTGGAGCGGCGTCGCCGACCCGCGCCACGCGATCACCCCCGACAGCCTGCTGCGTATGGCCAGCGGCCTGAAGTTCGGCAGCTCGCTCAGCCAGAACTGGACGACCGCCTTCGACCCCACCGCCCAGATGGTGTTCGCCCGCGACGACATGGCGGCGATGGCGCGGGCGGCGCCCGTGGAGGCCGCCCCCGGGGCCAAGTTCCAGTACAGCAACGGCAACACCCTGCTGCTGTCGGCCATCATCCGCGACGCAGCCGGCGGCGACGGCGCGTCGGTGACACGCTTCGCCCACGCCCAGCTGTTCGACAAGCTGGGCATGACCCGGCCGGTCCTGGAACTCGACGCGGTGGGAACCCCGATCGGCGCTAGCCACATGTGGGCCACGGCGCGGGACTGGGCCCGGTTCGGCGCGCTCTATGCCGACGACGGGCTGGTGGGCGGCGAGCGCATCCTGCCGGAGGGCTGGGTCGACTATTCCGCCCGGCTGACCCCTGGCAGCGAGGGGTTCGGATACGGCGCGGGCTTCTGGACCAACCGCGGGATCACCGGCCTGCCGGCCCAGCGGCGCGCCGGCATGGGCGCCGACTCGTTCATGGCGCGCGGCAGCCTCGGGCAATTCATCGTCGTCGTGCCCCAGGCCCGCCTGGTGGTGGTCCGCCTGGGGATCTCCCACACCCCCACGGAGTACATCGGCCAGATGAACCGACTGGTCGCCGACGTCCGGATGGCGACCCGGTGACCGAGGCCGCTCGGCCCCGCGACGGCAGGGCTATCGCCTAGGGAATGTGGCCTGGCGCCTGGGCGAAGGCGACACCCACGGCCGCTCCCGGTGAGGGCGCCGGCGGATCGACAGCCCTTCGGTCCGTGTTAAGGTCGAGGTCTGTACGAGGCGTGGGGGCCCCTGGATGGCTGTATCAGAGGGGGGCCACCGGCTCGCCGCCGTGGTGGTTGCACTGACGGCGGGACTGGCGCTTTTGCTGGGCGGCGCCGAGGCGGCGAACGCCCAGTCGTCCACCCCGCGCCAAGCCCGCGTGCCGTTCGGGCCGCCGGTCGGGGGCGATGGCTATACCGGCGGGTCGGTGGCGCTCCAGTATGCCTTCCTCAACTGTTTCGGCGAGTTGCACATCGCCTACGGCCTGGTCGCCGGCAGCGCCCAGGCCAGCGACGTCTATCTGATGGGCGGCAAGACCTATGAGGCGCGTGGGGGCACGCCCCAGCCCTCCAGCATCAAACTCAGCGGCACGGCGAAGCGACTAGGGTCGGAGGTCATCGGCCCGGTGGCGGACAACGCCGCCGGGCCCGCGCTCGGCCTCGGCTGCTACACGGGGCAGTTGATCCAGCTGGGGGTGCTGACGCATTGGCTGGGTCCCAAGCCGACACCCCAGCAGGTGACCAATTTCCTCAACACCCTGACCCTCGACGTCGCTCCCGGGGGCCCGGTGCGCGACTTCGCGCTGGAGGCCCGGCTGCGGTCGGAAGACCGCGGGCGGCAGGCGGCCGAGGCCAAGCGTCTGGCTGACGCCAAGCAGGCCCAAGCGGCGAAATCCGCTGCGCCTCCGCCCACGCGCGCCCCCGGCGGGGCCGCGCCGCAGGCCCAGGCCCCCGGTCCCCGCGCCCCTGGCGCACCCGCGCAACGGCCCCTGAGCGCCGCCGAGCGGGGCGACCGGGCGATCGCCGCCGACAAGGTGCTGGAACAGCAGCGGCGAGCCCAGGACCAGGAACGCCTTCGCCAGCAAATGGCCAATGCCGAAGCCGCGCGCCAAAGGCAGAACGAAGCCCTCGCCGCCGCCGCGCCGCAGATCATGGAACTCGGCGGGTCGCTGCAGGCGATGAGCGACAATTTCATGCAGCGGCGCTTTGAGGAGGGCCAGGCGCGGCTGGGCAATCGCTGCAAGCTGGCCAATGGGGCTCAGGCGCCGAAGGACGGTGACCTGCGGCTGGGCGCGCCGCTCAGGTCGGCGATCAGCACGGCGGACTGCGGCGACAATGTTGACGACCGCTACAAGGCGTTCCGGCTCGATTTACGGGAAAAGACGCGGGTTCGCTTCACCCTGACCAACACCCGCCCCCTGAGCCTGGCCAAGTTTTTCCTCCTGATCCAGAACATGCAAAATCAGGAATTCATGCGGATCAGTTGGGACGAATGGGCGCCGATACAGAGAACCGCCAGCAAGACGGTCGATCTGCCCGCCGGCGCCTATATCGTCCGGGTCCACAATGCGGGTTTCAATAACTCCTTTGAGTTGCGCGCCGACGCCCTGGACGCGGCCGGCCGGATGATGACCGCGGCGCCGGCCCCGGCCCCCGCTCCAGCCCCCGCCGCTGCCGCCGCCCAACTCAAGTCGCCCGCCCCGGGCGCGGCGACGGGCGGACGCCTGGGCGGACTCCTGGGCGGACTGGCCGGACGGCCCGCGCCGCCCGCCGCGGCCCAACCGGGCGCCGGGGGCGCCTATCTCGGCCTGACCGTCACCTTCAGCAAGGGCGTGGCGTTGATCCGGACGGTCGATCCTGCCGGCCCGGCCGCCCTGGCCGGGCTGAAGCCGGGCGACCAACTCGGCAATCTGGCCGTGGCGAGGATGCTCGGCATCAGCAGCTGGATGCCCGACAACCAGGCCTCCCTCGACGCCTGGCTGGCGCGCGAGCAGCCCGGCGCCAAGGTGGCGGTGGCCTATCGCCGGAACGGAAAGTCAGAGGGCGCCTTCGTGTTCCTGGGCAGGACGGATCAGGGCCCACCTTCCGTACGCGAGGCCCGACCGTTTTGAGAAACGGCAGGCCGATGTCGGGCGGCCCAGCCCGACGGCTCGGTCGCTCTACAGCTTGCGCGGGATCATCACCTGCATGGACTTGTAGCCCTTGACGAAGGTCGACGGGACCCGCTGGGGCTCTTCCAGGACCTTGATCTCGGGGAAGCGCGCCAGGATCTCTTCCCAGATGATCTTCAGCTGGAGCTCGGCCAGGCGGTTGCCGACGCAGCGGTGGACGCCGAAACCGAAGGACAGGTGCTGGCGCGGGCGCTCGCGGTCGATGAGGTAGTCGTTGGGCCGGTCGATCACCGTGTCGTCGCGGTTGCCGGAGACGTACCACATGACGACATTGTCGCCCTTCTTGATGGTCTTGCCGCCCAGTTCGTAGTCCTGGGTGGCCACCCGCTTCATGTGGGCCAGCGGGGTCTGCCAGCGGATGGTCTCCGAGACCATCGAGGGGATGAGGTCGGGATTGGCGCGCAGCTTGGCGTACTGATCGGGATACTTATTCAGGGCGTAGACCGAACCGGAGATCGTGTTGCGGGTGGTGTCGTTGCCGCCAATGGTCAGCAGGATGATGTTCCCCAGGTACTCGAACTGGTTCATGTCCTTGGTGGCCTCGCCATGGGCCAGCATGGAGACCATGTCGCCCTCGATGGGGTTGGCCTTGCGCTCGTTCCACAGGTTCAGGAAGTAGCCGGCATAGGCGCCCATTTCGGCGCGCTTTTCCTCCCAGCTATCGACGACGCCGTCGCCGGGCCGCGACATCACCGTGTCCGACCAGCGGGTCAGCTTGCGACGGTCCTCCTGCGGCATGCCGAACAGGGTGGCCAGCGTCATGGCCGTCAGTTCCATCGAGACCTTGTCGACCCAGTCGAAGGGCTCGCCGATCGGCAGGCTGTCGAGGATCATCCCGGCCCGCTCGCGGATCAGGGGCTCCATGATCTTCAGGTTGTGCGGCGAGACCGCCGGGCTGACGGTCTTGCGCTGCTCGTCGTGCTTGGGCGGGTCCATGGCGATGAACATGGTCGGCCCCGCGCCGCCGCCGAAGGCGCCGCCGGTCATCTGGGCGCCGCTGGCCACCAGCTTGGCGATCATCTCTTCGCTCGGACCGAGGCTGATGCCCCCTTCGGAGGAGAACACCGCGTGGTTGGTGTCGACCGCCATGATGTCGTTGTAGCGGGTGACCGCCCAGTGGGGCTCGAAGTCGCTGGCCGGCTGCCAGTGGACGGGGTCCTCGGCGCGCAGGCGCTCGAAGTAGGGCCAGATGGCGTCGGATTTGAAGAGGGCCGCGTTCGCCACGTTGAGGCTCTCGATCGGCAGGGAATAGACCTCGTCACGGGCGGTCTTGACGGTGGCGGCGTCCCGGGTGGCGCTCTCGCTCATGGCGGTGTTCCTCGCTTGGGCCAGGTCTCTGAAGACCCGTTGGCGCCAGGTCTCCCTGCTTGAACAGCGTTCGGCAAGCGCTATCCTGACGGGGGCGTCATTTTCTGCTGGCCCGCGGGGTTCACGGTGAGCGGGGCGGTCAGCGGCGTTGCATCACGGCGGCGTTGGCGCTTCTGTCTCTCCTGAGGATTGGCGAGAGCGGCAGGGGCGAATGACCGTACGAGCAGGCAGCTGCCTTTGTGGCGCGAGGGCCTACGAGATCGAGGGCGAGATCGACGCCGTCTGGGTCTGCCATTGCTCGCGATGCCGCAAGGCCTCGGGCTCGAGCGGCAATTCGATCCTCATCGTCCCGCGGGACCGGTTTCGCTGGGTGCGGGGGGAGGATCACGAGGTCACCTTCGCCCTGCCGTCCGGCTATTCGATCACCCGCTGCCGGACCTGCGGCGCCCCGCTCCCGGCCGAGACCGACGAGACGAACATCTATGTCACGGCGGGCAGCCTCGACACGCCGCTCGGCCGGGGCGTTCGCACCCACCTGTTCTGCGCCTCCCGGGCCGACTGGGACCGGGACGAACCCGATGTCCGCTATTTCGATGAGCGGTCGCGGTAGGGCGCCCTACCCCGCCCTTGGCAGGATCAGCGCCACCCTGAGCCCCGGGCCGATCTCGCCGACCTTGCCCGGCCCCTCCGCCAGCTCCAGCCGCCCGCCGTGGGCCTCGGCGACGGCGCCCACCAGGGAGAGGCCGAGGCCGGCGCCGGGTTGGCTGCGGCTGTTTTCCAGGCGGACGAAGCGTTCGACGACGCGGGGGCGGTCTTCCTCGGGCACGCCGGGGCCGGTGTCGGTGATGGAGAACTCGATCTCGCCCGACGAGCGGCGGCGCACGCGCAGCATGATGGCGCCGCCGGAGGGGGTATATTTCACGGCGTTGTCGAGCAGGTTGGCGAGCGCCTGGGCCAGGAACTCCTGGTTGCCGCGGGCCTGCAGCCCCTCGGCCATCTCGGCCTTGAAGTCGAGGCCGGCGTCCTCGCACAGGGGTTCGTAGAGCTCGGCGATGTCGGCGGCGAGCTGGGCGGGGTCGAAGAGGATCTGATCGGGCGCGGAGCCGGCGGCCTGCAGCCGGGCGATGGCCAGGACCGCGCCGAAGGTCTTCAGCACCCCGTCGGTGTCTTCCAGCGCCTGGCCCAGCGCCTGTTCCGGATCACCCTTGCCGGCCTCGACGTCGAGATAGGCCACCTCCAGCCGGGCTCGCAGACGGGTGAGCGGTGAGCGCAGGTCGTGGGCGATGGCGTCGCCGGCATGGCGGTGGCCGGCCATGGAGCGCTCCAGCCGGTCGAGCATCTCGTTGAGGCCCTCGGCCAGTTCGTCGAACTCGTCGCGGGTTCCGCGCACCTTGGCCCGCGCGCCGAGGTCACCGTTGCGCACCGCGGCGACCACGTCGGTGAGACCGGCCATGGAGCGGCTGACATTGCGGCTGACCAGCACCCCGCCCAGCAGGCCCAGGACGACCACAAGGGTGCCCGCGCCGCGCAGGGCGTTGACGATCTTGCCCACATAGGCCTGGTCCTCGGAGACGTCGGCCCCGACGAACAGGATCTCGCCGCCCTTCAGATGCTCCTGGAAGCCGCGGGCCGGGTGCTTGATGGGGCGGCCCTGGGCATCGAGATCGGTGACCGAGAAGCTGGCGCGGGCCGGAACGGCGTTGATGTCCTCCAGCGGCGACTCGGCGATGGAGCCGGAGATGCGGGTGCCGTCCGGCTTCATCAGCAGATAGAGGAAGGGCCGCTCGCTGGCGGCGCGCTCGATCAGCGACTGGTTGACGGCGTCGACCCCGGCCCGGTCATAGGCGGCGATCAGCGAACTCATCTCACGGGTGATGTCCTGGTCGGTGCGCCGCGTCGCCTCGCCGGCGGTGGCGACGTAGATATAGGCCAGGAAGGCGCTGGCCGCGGCCCCGAACAGGGCCAGGAACAACAGGGTCAGCCGGAAGGGCGTCGTCCGGAACAGCCGCGGAAGGCGCATGCCGGGGGACATCTAGGTGGCCAGTTCCGTGACTCTCCCCTTGCGGGAGAAGGTGGCGCGCGAAGGCGCGTCTGATGAGGGGTCGCGCTGTGTCCGATTGAGAGGCGCCAGGCTGTTCGTGTGGTTCGTGGACAATCTTGATGGGCCTCGCGGCCCTAACGCCTGACGAATTGGGACCACGAACCACACGAACCACACGAACGGAGGATCAGACCGAACTTCGGAGAGTGAATCTGGGTCCCGGCCTTCGCCGGGATGAGCGGTTGGAGGGGCGGCGCAGGTCATTGCAGAAGTCCGACCCTACGGCTCCAGGCGGTAGCCCGCCCCGCGGACGGTCTGCAGCATGGCCCGGTCGAAGCCCTTGTCGATCTTGGAGCGCAGGCGCGAGACGTGGACGTCGATGACGTTGGTCTGGGGGTCGAAGTGGTATTCCCAGACCTTCTCCAACAGCATGGTGCGGGTCACCGACTGGCCGGCGTGGCGCATCAGGAATTCCAGCAGCTGGAATTCGCGGGGCTGGAGGTCGATCTCCTTGCCCTGGCGGTGCACGGAGCGGCCGATGAGGTCCATCTCCAGCTCGCCGACCCGCAGCAGGGTCTGGACCGAGCCGGTCTCGCGGCGGCGCGACAGGGCCTGGACCCGGGCGCTGAGCTCCGCGAAGGCGTAGGGCTTGACCAGGTAGTCGTCGCCGCCGGCCTGGAGGCCCGCGACGCGGTCGTTGATCTCGCCCAGGGCCGAAAGGAACAGCACCGGGGTCTGGTCACCCTCGCGGCGGATAGTCTCCACCAGGGTGACCCCGTCCATCTTGGGCATCATGCGGTCGACGATCATCACGTCGAACTCGCCGCCGCGGGCCGCGGTAAGGCCCGCCTCCCCGTCGGCGGCGCGGACACAGGCGTGGCCGCCCTCGGTGAGGCCGCGATCCATGGCCTCGGCCGCTTCAAGGTCGTCCTCGACGATCAGAATCCGCATCGCAACCCCCAAATCAGTTTCCGCAGACTAGCCGGAAACCTTGAGCGGCAGGAAGGTGGTCCGGCCGGCGCGGTAGACGCCGATCAGGATGCTGGGCCGGCCGCTCTTTTTCGCGGCGTCGACAGCGCTGGAGAACTCCGACGCGGAGGTCACCGGACGGCCACCGGCCACCGTGATGACGTCGTTCTTGCGCAGACCGCGCTGGGCGGCGTCCGACGACTGGTCGACGCTGTCCACCACGACGCCGCGCAGAGGGGTGTCGATATTCAGGCGGGTGCGGGCCGCCTCATCCAGCGGGGTCAGCTTCAGGCCGAGCACGGCGGGAAGCTGCACCGACGGGCCGGTGGTCCCGCCGCCGCTGCGCGGGCTGCCGGAATTGTCGTTGGCGGCCAGCTCCTTTTCGGTCGGACGGACGCCCGAGCGGATGTCGACGGTCCTGCGCTTGCCGTCGCGGAGAACCTCGACGCGCAGGGTGTCGCCGGCGCGGGCCTTGGCGACTTCGCGGGTCAGTTCCGAGGAGGTCTTCACGGTGACGCCGTTGACGGCAACCACCACGTCGCCCGGCATCAGGCCGGCCTTGGCGGAGGGGCCGCCGGGGACCAGGTCGGCGACGATGGCGCCCTTCTGGCCGGGCATGTCGAGGGCGTCGGCCATCTCGGTGGTGAAGTTCTGGATCGAGGCGCCGATATAGCCCCGGGTGATCTTGCCGCCGGAGATCAGCTGCTTGGTGGTGGCGTCGGCCACGTCGGCGGGGATGGCGAAGCCGATGCCCACCGAACCGCCCGAGGGGGAGAAGATCGCGGTGTTGACCCCGATCACCCGGCCATAGACGTCGAAGGTCGGGCCACCGGAATTGCCCCGGTTGATGGGGGCGTCGATCTGGATGTAGTCGACGAAGGTCTCGCCAATGTCGCGGCCATAGGCCGAGATGATCCCGGCCGTGGCGGTGCCGCCCAGGCCGAAGGGGTTGCCGACGGTGATCACCCAGTCGCCGACGCGGGGCTTGGCGGAATTCTCAAAGTTCACGAACGGGAAGTTTCCGCCCTTGACCTTGAGGACCGCCAGGTCGGTGCCCTCGTCGCGGCCCACCACGACGGCGTCCAGCTCGCGCTCGTCCTTGAGCACGACCTTGATCTCGTCGGCGTTCTCCACGACGTGGTTGTTGGTGACGATGTAGCCGTCCGCCGAGATGAAGAAGCCCGAGCCGGAGGACTGTTGGGTCGGCAGTCGGGGCTGGCCCTTCTCGGTCTTGCCGCCCTCGTCCTCGTCATCGCCGTCCGGGACGCCACGCGGCACGATGTCGAAGGGCAGGCCGGGGATCTGGCGGCGCAGGGACGCGGCGTCGACCTTGGAGGTGACGTTGATGGAGACCACCGCCGGAGACACTTTCTCGAAGATGTCGGCGAAGGACAACGGCGCGCCGGGGGGCGGGGCGAAGATCGGGGCGGTGGAGGCCTTCAGCAGCATCGAGCGGTCGAGGGTGGCGTCGGGCTTGCCGACACCGGCGCCGGCGACAGCGGCGGTGGCGATGCTGACGCCGGCGATGGCGCCCCAGAGGTAGCCGTTCTTCTTCGAGGTCATAATGCCTTCAATTTTCCTGTGGACCCGTACCGGGCTCCAACAAACCTAGGTTCGATGCCTTAGAGCGCAACCCACGCGCAAGTTACGTTTAGGTCACGCTGCCAGCAGCAAGGCGACCGATATTGGGCGCAATCGTGTCACGTCTGTTCCTTGTCGGCGAGGGCGGCGAGGCGGGCCGCCTCGTCCTGCGACAGTTCGGCGTACGGGCGCGGGGCGCCAAGGTTCCGCAACAGCAGGAAAAGCCCCAGGATCACCACGACGAAGGGCGCGCCCCACAGGGCCGCGTTGCCCCAGGAGAAGGCGGGCTTGAGCAGCACGAACTCGCCGTAGCGGTCGGTGAGATAGGTGCGGACCTGGTCATCGGACCTGCCCGACTTGATCTGGTCGCGGACCAGGCGGCGCAGGTCGCCGGCCAGCTCGGCCGAAGAGTCGTCGATGGACTCGTTCTGGCAAACGAGACACCGGACCTCCGCGAAGATGGCCCGCGCGCGGGCCTCCTGGCCGGGATCGGGCAGGCGTTCTGCCGGATCAGAGGCCGCGGCGATGCAGAAGATCGCCGCGCAGATGGCCAGCAGCTTCCTCATGCGGGCAGAGCCCGGCGTCCGACGGCCAGCCGCAGGCGACGGTCGGAGAGCGAGATCAGGCCGCCCAGCGCCATGATGGCGGGACCCAGGAAGATCAGCAGAGCCCAGGGGTTCCAATAGGCGCGCACCAGCCAGACGTCGCCGGGGCGGCGCTCGCCCAGCACGACGTACAGATGGTTGAAGCCCTTTGTGCAGATGGCGACCTCCGAGGTGGTCTGGCCGCCGGTGGGGTAGAAGCGGCGCTCCGGCTTGGGCGTGCAGACCAGGGCGCCGTCCTTGCGGGCGATGATGGTGGCGCGCTCGGCGTCGTAGTTGGGGCCATCGCCCCCCTCGATGCGCTCCAGGGTCAGCTCATAGGCGCCGACATTAAGGGTTTGGCCAAGGGAGAGGGTCTCGGCGGCCTCCGACTTCCAGCTGGTTTCGAAACAGGCGCCCAGAACGAACACGCCCAGGCCCAGGTGGGCGAAGGTCATACCCCAGGCGCCGCGCGGCAGGCCGGTGAGACGACGCCACGTTTCGGCCCCGGAGCCGCGGAAGGCCCGCGTCCGCTCGGCCAGCTCCACCAGGGCGCCGACGATCAGCCAGACCCCCATGGCCAGACCGGCGCTGGCGAGCGCCTTGCGCGGGCTGACAGCGGCGAAGGCCAGCAGGCCTGCGCCGACCGCGATCAGGGCCGCGACCCAGAGCCGCTGGGCCACGCCGAGCGCGTCGCCGCGTTTCCAGGCCAGCAGCGGCCCGGCCGGCAGCAGGATCAGCAGGGCGGCCATCAGCGGGGTGAAGGTCAGGTTGAAGAAGGGCGGGCCCACGGAGATCGCCTCCCCCGTCGCGGCCTCGCGGATCAGGGGATAGAGGGTGCCCAGGAGCACGGTGACGGTGGCCGCCGCCAGCAGGATGTTGTTGAGCACCAGGGCGCTCTCGCGGCTGACCGGGGCGAAGACACCGCCGGGGCTGAGCGCCGGGGCGCGCCAGGCGAAGAGGGCGAAGCCGGCGCCGGCGGTGACTCCCAGGATCATCAGCAGCAGGACGCCCCGCGTCGGATCGACGGCGAAGGCGTGGACGCTGGTGAGCACGCCCGAGCGCACCAGGAAGGCGCCCAGCATGGAGAAGGTGAAGGCGCCGAGCGCCAGGAACACCGTCCAGCCGGCCAGGGCGCCGCGCTTCTCGGTGACGATGGCCGAGTGCAGCAGGGCCGTGGCGATCAGCCAGGGCATGAAGCTGGCGTTCTCCACCGGATCCCAGAACCACCAACCGCCCCAGCCCAGTTCGTAATAGGCCCAGAAGGCGCCCAGCGTGATGCCGACGGTGAGCAGGCTCCAGGCCATCAGGGTCCAGGGCCGGACCCAGCGGGCCCAGGCGGCGTCGGCGCGGCCCTCCACCAGGGCGGCGACGGCCAGCGAGAACACCACCGACATGCCGACATAGCCCGCATAGAGGAAGGGCGGATGGAAGGCGAGCGCCGGGTCCTGCAGCAGGGGGTTCAGCGAACGGCCTTCGATGGGAATCTGGACCAGCCGCTGGAAGGGGTTCGATGCGAAGACGGTGTAGGCGAGAAAGACCGTGCCCAGCGCGCCCTGGGTGGCCACGGTGACGGCCTTCAGGCCCGCCGGCAGGCCACGCTTGAAGCCGGCGACGGCGGCGCCGAAGCCGGTCAGGGCCAGGCACCAGAGCAGCATGGAGCCCTCGTGGCTGCCCCAGGTCCCGGCCACCTTGTAGAGCATCGGCTTCTCGGTGTGGGAGTTGGCCGCGACATTGGCCAGCGAGAAGTCGGAGGTGACGAAGGCGTGCATCAGGGCGGCGAAGGCCACGGCGACGCAGGCGAAGGCCGCGAGACCCGCGCCGGCGCCGGCGCCGGCCAGCACGCTGGCGCGCCGCCAGCGGCCGAGCACGGACAGCACCACCTGGGTCAGGGACAGCACCAGGGCGAGGATCAGGGCGAAGGCGCCGGTCTCGGCGATCATGTGACGGGGGACTTCTTGGGAGAGCCGTAGGTTGGGGCCGCGCCGTCGCCGCGCCATTCGCCCTGTTCCTTCAGGGCCTTGGAGACCTCACGCGGCATGTAGCGCTCGTCGTGCTTGGCCAGGACCTGCTTGGCCTGGAAGACCCCGTCCTGGCGGTAGGCGCCGGTGGCGACGATCCCCTGCCCCTCGCGGAACAGGTCGGGCAGGTCGCCCTGGAAGACGATGCGGTCGGCGGCGACCTGGTCGCGGACGGTGAATTCCACGCGGCCGTCGGGATGCTTCACCACGCTGCCCTCCTCCACCAGACCGCCCAGTTGGACGGTGCGGCCAACCGCCGGCTTGGCGGCGTCGGCCTGGCTGGGGGTGTAGAAGAAGGAGATGGAGTCCGAGAGGCCCCAGAGCGTCAGGCCAACGGCCAGGGCCAACACCGGGGCGATGGCCGCCAGCAGGGTCAGGCGGCGGCGCGCCTTGGGGGACTTGGGCAGCCAACCGCTCATCGCATGGGTTCCGTCTTGGCGGCCGCGTCGAGGGCCTGGAGCAGTTCGGGGTCGGCGGCGAACCGCTTGCGGGCGGTGGCCAGGGCCGTGTCGCGCTTTTCGGTGTCGCCGAGCACGGCGTAGGACTTCACCAGCCGCACCCAGCCTTCGCCGTCGGAGGGATCGGACTCAAGCTTGGCCGCGAGGCCTGCGACCATGCCGCGGATGGCGTCCATCTGCGGCGCGGGGGGCGCGGAAGCCGGGCCGGCCTCGGCCTGGGAAATGGCCGAGGCGAGCGCGCCACGGCGGGGATCGGTCATGGGCAGGTCGGCCTGCAGGGCGCGCCAGGCCGCGAGCCCGCCCGCCTTGTCGCCGGCGGCGATGCGCGCGCGCGCCAGGTGGAAGCGCGAGGTGACGGCCTTGGGATCGAGCTTCAAGGCCTGCTCGAAGGCGCGCCGGGCCTGGGGCGTGACCTCGCCGCCCCCCTGGGCCACCTGGGCTTCGCCCAGCAGCTCCCAGAGGTCGGGACGTTTGGGGGCCAGTTCGATGGCGCGACGCAGGGCGCGGGCCGCGCCCGACGGGTTGTCGGAGGCGGCATGGGCCATGGCCAGGTAGTGGAAGCCCTCGGGGTCCCTGGGCCGCTCCACCGTCATGGCCTGGAGGACGGCGGCCATTTCAGGCGCCGACAGGGTCGCGGGGTCGGTGGCGCGCCAGGCGGCCAACCGCGATTTGAAGGTCTGGTCGGGATAGGCGGGCGAGCCGACCCAGAAGTAGAGGCCAAGCGCGATGAGCGGGACCAGGCCGGCCACGGCCAGCACCGGCTTGCGAAGAGCGGCGTCGGCGGTCCACGGGCGGGCCTGCGCGTCGGCGGCATGGAGCAGGCGACGGGCGGCCTCGGCATGGGCGCCCTTGCGCTCGCCCGGGGCGATCAGGCCACGCTCAGCGAGGTCGTCGATCTCGGTGAGCTGACGGCGATAGAGGGCCAGCGTCGGATCCTGGGACCCGGCGTTCAGCGCGGCTTGCGCGGCGGCGTTCAGGACGAGGCCGGCCGCAGCGGCGGAGATGAGACCAGCGGCCACCCAAAAGGCGATCATGAGGGGCGTTTAGCGGAAACCGCGAGGGAGCGCGAGGGTCCGCATGGCGGAAAGCAGACGTATCTCAGGCCTGGCGAGGGTGGGAGGCGGACCCTATGCCGGTCAACCTCGCCACCCACCCACAGACGCCTTTGCCTAGGGGCTGGGGGTGGACGCCAGCGGCCGCCAGACCTGCTTGCCGCACCATCGCGCGACGCATCCCGAGACGCGCGCCGATCCACCGCCGACCCGGATCGAGCCCCTATAGGTCTTGCCGTCCACAGGGTTCAGCATCGTCCCGTCCCGCCAGGCGCCGCCGCGCCAGACGAAGCCCTCGAGGATCTCGGCGCCGACCATCCCCTGCTTCACGCGGCTCTCATCCCAAACCCAGAGCAGCCGCCCGCACAGCTTCGACCCGTCTTCCGCGCAGGGACCAAGCCTGACGACCCCGCCGAGCCCTTCGGCCGCCCAATCCCGCGTGAACGCCGTCATCGTCTGGGCCTGGGACGGTGAAGGCGCGGTGATCAGCAGTGACAATCCGAGGATCGCCGCCAAAGCGGGCTTCATTGACGGTGCGCGACCGGCCGCCCTGGCGAACCGCGCCAGATACTCGGGATGCTCGGTGCCCATCCACCGATCCCACCAGGTGAAGTACAGGCCGTAGTTCCAGCCCGCCTGCGCATGGTGCAGGTCATGGTGGGTGACGGTGGTCAGGAACGGCATCAACGGCCGTCCGTCCCGGCGCGCCGGAAACAGCTCGTAGCCGCAATGGCCGATGGTGTTGCGGAAGATCTGGTGGATCATGAACAGACCGATCACGCCCCAAGGCGTCGGCGTGGCCAGCATCCACAGCGGGACGAAGGCGGCCTGCACAGCGGCTTCAGCCAGATCGAAACTGTAGGCCGTGAACGGTGACGGGTTGTTCGATCGGTGATGCCGGCGATGGAAGGTGCGGAACAGGGCCGGCTGGTGCATCAGCCGGTGCGCCCAGTAGAACCAGGCGTCGTGCGCCACGATCATCAACCCGAGCGACGCCCAGAACCACACCGGTCCCAGGCGTTCCGCCACCGCCGGACCCCAGACCAGGCCGACCCGATCCAGCACGGCCAGCGAGAGGCCAACCGTGGAGAAGATCGCCACGGATCGGAGGGAGATGAGAAATTCGACGATCATACGCCGCACAGGCGGCCGTTCGGCCCTGAGCTTTCGCCCGGCCAGCGGCCGCGCGAGGACGATCCAGAGCGAAAACCAGGTCGCGATCGCGAAGACAGCGTAGCGGATCAGGTCACCGTTCAGTAGGCGCAGCCATTCGCTGGCCAGTTCTTCGATATGGGACATGGGATAGGCCTCCTTTGAGGACCCGTCCCTGAACTCGCCGCCGCGCCGCCGCTCGCCGTGGACGAAAATCGGCTAGAGATTTCATTTCAGGCGAAGCTTCGGACAAATCGGCGAGCCCTCGGCGTCGACGGACGCACTTGGCGGACCTTTAAGGGAACCATGGGCGAACTGGTGTTGATCGAGCTTCTGGTGCGCGGCGCCGCCATGGGCGGCTTCCTTGGCCTGGCGCTTTGCTTTGGGCGGGCAAACCCGGCGCGGTTGCGCCTGAGCGGGGTCTTATTCTGCCTCACCGCCGCCGGTCACGTCCTGAGCCAGTCGCCGTCCGCGCGGCTGGTGGCCGGTGCGGCGTTCCCGGTCATCTGGCTGCTCTCGATCACGGGGGCCGGCTTTTTCTGGACCTTCGCCACCGACCTGTTTTCCGACGAGGCGCGGCCGCTCTGGCGCCGGTTCGCGCCCGCCGCCGCAAACCTCCTGCTGGCGTTGGCGGGCCTCCTGGTCCGGCCAACCTTCGCGCAAGCCGTATGGGTGATCTACTCCATCGTCGCAATCGGCATGATCGGCCACGCCCTGCATGTCATCGCCCGCGGCTGGCGGGACGACCTGGTGGAAAGCCGGCGAAAGCTTCGCGGCCCGGTGCTGGCCAGCGCGGCGGGATACGCCTTGCTGGTGGTGGTGCTCGAGGTCGCCCAGATGCTCTGGCGGCCGATGCCGGAACTCGCGCCCGTCGGCGCGATTGCGCTGCTGATCCTGAGCCTGTCGGGCATGGCGGTCTTCCTCCATCTCAACAGCGACCTCCTCCAGTCCGCGCCGCGCGTCTCCCCCCCGCCCGGGAACGCCATAGACCAGGCCCTCCTGTCACGCCTTAGCCGGGCGATGGACGAGGAGGAAATCTGGCGCACCGAGGCCCTGACGATGTTCGATCTCGCCACACAGGTCGGCGCGCCGGAGCATCGCCTGCGGCGCCTCATCAACACCGAACTCGGCTACCGCAACTTCAGCGCCTATCTGAACGAGCGCCGCATCCTCGCCGCCAAGACCGCGCTCGCCGACCCCGACCGCGCCCTCAGCCCGGTTTCCAGCATCGCCTACGAGGTCGGTTTCGCCTCGCTCGGGCCGTTCAACCGCGCCTTCAAGGCCACAAGCGGCGTTACGCCGTCAGACTGGCGCGTACAGGCGCAAAGCTGACCGCGTTCTCCGGCGGGGCCACTCTGGCCGAGGTGGCGAAAGCGGGTGGAATGGAGGAACCTAGACCCGTAAACTTAGGCCGCCGCGCTGCCTTCGGCCGGCTTGATCGCGCCGAGGGCGGCGGTGGCCCGGCGGCGGATCACGTCACCGGAACGCGGGTCGCGCAGCAGGGTCGAGCAGTCGGCGGCGATGTTGAGGAAGACGCGGGCCAACTCGGGATCGGCGACCTCGCCCTCGCGCAGCAGGGAGAGCGCCTCCTCGACATAGTCGTCGATGGTCTCGCCGATCTTTTCCACCACCTTGGTGCGGGTGGAGGCGAAGCCGCCGTAGTTGGCGCTGGAGCGGATCGACTCGATGAAGGTCAGCAGGGTGACGGCGCGGGTGACGGCCTTCTCCTCCGGCTCACCCGTGAACCGAGGCAGGCTCTTCATCGTGCGGGCGACGCGGACGCTGTGCGACGGCAGGGCCTGGCCCATGACCTTGTCGGCCTCGCGCAGGCGGCCCTCGACCACACCCGCCAGGGCCTTCTTCTGCTTCTGGACGCGGCCGCCCCAGCCGCCTTCCTTGCCGAGTTCGACGGAGTTCTCGATCTCGGCGATCTGGTGGGTGATCAGTTCGACGGTGGCGGCAGCGTCGCGGCCGGCCTGGGGACCACCCCCCAGGTCGAGCTGAGCCACCTTGGTGAGATTCTTGTCGATCTCGTCCATGAGCTGCTCGGCGAAGACCGAGAACTCCGAGGCGGCCAGATAGTGTTCGGTCGGGCGGTCCATCACCGCCGAGACGATCCGCAGGATGGTCCAGGGCTCGGCCAGCTGGGCGGCCAGCATCTCGAAGAACCGAGGTCCGGCGTCGTCCGAGATGGCGACGGCGTCCTTATAGGCCAGACGCGCGGCGGCGGCGCGCTCGTCGGTGGTGCGGCTGATCCACTCCGGCAGGCGCAGAGTGGCGTCGCGGATGATGGGTGACAGCGCCAGACAGGACAGCAGCAGTTCAGCGCCGCCCTCGCGGCTGGCGTCGGCCAGGTCGGCGGCGGCGGCGAAGTCGCGCTGCTCCCGCTCGCGCAGGCCGTCGGCGGCGGCGATCACCAGAATATCGAAAGGCTCGGTGGAGGTTTCGTCAGCCCGGTAGTCCACCAGCGTCCGCTCGGCCTTCAGGACCTCGGTCGGGCAGGTGTCCTTCAGGCCGCGCCAGATAAGGGCCAGGACGCGGGGCGGGAAACGGATGTGGTCCTGTTCGGCCGCCCCGGCGACGCAAAGGGGCGCGATG
Organism: Phenylobacterium sp.; assembly: GCF_030651185.1. Lineage (GTDB taxonomy): Bacteria > Pseudomonadota > Alphaproteobacteria > Caulobacterales > Caulobacteraceae > Phenylobacterium. Next base: position 97,068 of record NZ_JAUSCJ010000029.1, on the reverse strand, counting down.
GGGGAAAGGACCGCGTTGCGCAGGCGGCGGTCGGCGACCTCGCTCTCCACCAGACGGCGAACGCCGGCCAGAACCGAGTCACCGGAGGCGGCGGCCAGCGCATTCTGCAAGCCGCCCACGATCTTGTCGGGCGCCGACTCGACCAGATGGCGGACGATTTCGATCTTTCGGTCGGACAGACCGGACATTGGTACGCTCCTGGCGCGATACGGGGCACGCGTCGTTGGAGAACATGGTTCCGACCGAGTTAAGGTTTTCCAAAGACTGAGGAATCACGCCTCGGCTCGCGGGAGCTCCAGAACCACCGAAAGGCCACCAAGTCTTGCCTCATCAAGCTTGAGAGAGCCGCCATAGGCGCGGGCCAGCTCGTCGATGATGTTGAGGCCAAGGCCCGAGCCGGGCGCGCTTTCGTCCAGGCGGGCGCCACGCTGGATTGCCGCCTCACGCTGCGCGGGCGACAGGCCCGGCCCGTCATCCTCGACGGAAAGCCTTAGCCGCTCGGGGGAAATGATCTCGGTGCGGACGCGGACGCGGGCCTTGCACCACTTGGCGGCATTTTCCATGGCGTTGCCGGCCAGCTCCAGCAGGTCCTGCCGCTCGCCCAGGAAATAGAGGTCGTCCTCGGCGTCCCAATCGATGGTGACGCCCTTGTCCTGGAAGATCCGCTCCAGGGTCCGCGACAATTCGTCCAGCACGTCGGCGACCGAAGTTCGTTCGCCAGACCCTTGGGTGCGGGCGGCCGCGCGGGCGCGGCGCAGGTGGTGGTCGACCTGCTGGCGCATGGCTTCCGACTGGCGTGTCACAACCTCAGCGAGGGGTCCGGGCTGGGCCTGGGACTCGGCCAGCATGACGGAGAGCGGGGTCTTCAGCGCGTGGGCCAGGTTGCCGACGTGGGTGCGCTGGCGCTCCACGACCTCCTGGTTATGGGCCATCAGGGCGTTGAGTTCGTCGGCCAGCGGCATCAGTTCGGTGGGATAGGCGCCATGGATCCGCTCGCGCTTGCCGCGCCGGACATAGGCCACCTCGTGACGCAGGGCGAAGAGCGGGTTCAGGCCCACGCGCACCTGGATCACCACGGCGGCCACCATGCCGACCCCCAGCAGCAGGAAGGCGACGGCCGTCGCGGTGACGAAGTTGCGGATGTCGCGGTCGACGGGACTGCGGTCCTCGGCGGCCATAAACACCACCGGCGCCTTGCCACCCGGCAGCTCGGCCCGAGTCGCCATGGCCCGCAGGGGTTCGTTCAGGGGGCCGCGGGTGTCGTAGAAGATCGGCTTGCCCGGATCGGCGGCCAGGCGCAGGGCCAGGTCCGGTGGGGTCCTCAGCTCGCTGTCCCAAAGGGAGCGGGAGCGGACACGGGACTTCAGCACCCCGTTCACCGGCTCGCTGATCTGCCAGTACTTGCCGGAATAGGCGCGCAGGGCTCGCAGGTCGGTCAGGGCCGGGGCGAGGATCTCGGCCTTCTCGTCGATGGTGGTTCCGGCCGTCAGGTTGTCGATCAGCTCGGCCAGACCCTGGTCAAACCGGCGGATCGCCGCCTGCTGGAACAGCATGGAGAGGACGAGCGCCGTCACCAGCAGGACCGCCAGGGACCAGCCGGCGGCCAGGATCACCAGACGTCGGACGAGGGAGGGCCGGCGAAGGGCCTCGAACTGTCGGCGAAGGGCGTCGAGCTTCACGAGCCGGCCGCCTGGCCCTCCAGCTCTTCCGGGGGCGCAGTCAGGCGGTAGCCAAGGCCACGCACCGTATCGATGCGGTCGGCGCCGATCTTCTTGCGCACCCGGCCGATGAACACCTCGATGGTGTTGGAGTCGCGGTCGAAGTCCTGGTCGTACAGGTGCTCCACCAGCTCGGTGCGGCTGATCACCCGGCCCTGGTGCATCATCAGATAGTGCAGCAGGCGGTATTCCAGGGAGGTGAGCCGCAAGGGCTCGCCATTGACCGTGGCCCGCGCGGCGCGGGGATCCAGGCGCAGGCCGCCCACCGACAGGCTGGGCGCCGCATGGCCGGCCGAGCGGCGCAGCAGGGCGCGCAGGCGGGCCAGCAGTTCCTCGGTGTGGAAGGGCTTGGTGAGATAGTCGTCGGCGCCGGCGTCGAAGCCGGCCACCTTCTCGCTCCACGCCCCGCGGGCGGTGAGGATCAGCACGGGAACCGCCATGGCGCCCCGGCGCCAGCGCTCCAGCACCGAGACTCCGTCCACCTTGGGCAGGCCCAGGTCGAGGATCACCGCGTCATAGGGCTCGGTCTCGCCCAGGAACTGGGCTTCCTCGCCGTCGGGGGCATGGTCGACGGCGTAGCCGGCGTCGCCCAGGGCGGCCTTCAGTTGCCGCGACAGGTCCGGATCGTCTTCGACCAGCAGGATACGCATAGGAGCCTCTTTAGCCTTGGCGCGACAGGATCTGACCGCTCTCGGCGTCGACGATGAAGATCATCACCCGGCCGTCGGGGGTCTGCCACTGAACGAAATAGGCCGGGCGACCGGAATAGTCGCCCATGGTGGTGTTGAGCTGGCGGCCGGGGGTGCGCGAGGCGATCATGCTGATCACCTGGGACAGCGAGACCTGACGGCCGCCCCGCACGGCGGCGCGGGCGCGGTCCTGGTCCCCACGGGCGCCGTAGGACGGCCGCCCGTAGTCGGGATAGCCCTGCGCCTGGGACGCCACCGGAGTGAGCGCCAGGAGAAGGGCGGCTATGGCGATTGAACGCTTCATGCCCAGAGGTTTAGAGCCCCGCGACTGAACCCAGCCTGAATAAGGGGTTTATGCAGGCGGTGCGGCGGTCTGTCACGCGTGAGACGTGTGGGAGGCGATCGGGTGACGTCACAGGCTTCGATGGCCTAAGGAAGCCAGACCTTCTAAACTGCCGGGAAGAAGCCCGCCATCACGGCAGGCCCAAGGTGCAGATGCCCCCAGACGAGCCGCAGACCAACATTGAACAGCTTCTGGAGAGCCCAGACCTGGCTGTGGCTCTCGAAAGCGATCGGTTCAAGCAGTTCCTCGACCAGGTTCCCATCGCCGTCGCCGTCGCCGAACTCAATCCGGTGGAGAAGGTGATCTACGCCAACCTGGAGTTCGAGCGGCTCTCGGGCCAGTTGAACACCACGGTGCTGGGCAACGGCTGGCAAAGCCTGCCAGGCGAGGCCGCGCCGCCTCAGGCCCCTCGGACCATGGGAGAGGCGATCGCCAAGGGGCGCGACTATCTCGGGTCCTTCAACATGCCGCATGGCGATGTCGGGCTGATGGTGGACGCCTGGTCCAATGTGATCGATGACGACGAGGGCAAGCCCGCCTTCCGGCTCGTGGCGCTGATCGCGGCGGCCAAGCGGGACGCCTCGGTGCTCGACAGCCTGGAGGAACAGGTCCGGGAGAAGGATACCCAGTTGCTGGAACTGCAGCACCGGGTGAAGAACAATCTACAGATGATCACCGCCCTGATCCGCGTCGAAGCGCGCGGCGTCTCCGATCTGTCGACCGGAGAGGGGTTCGACCGGCTGGCCGGGCGGGTCGAGGCTCTGGGCCTGCTGTACCGCGCCCTGGGGGATTCACCCGGTGAGGGCGTCGTCGATCTTGGAATCTATCTGAGTGAAATCGCGTCCGCCGTCATGCGCGCCCACGCGGTGGAGGGCATTCATCTCAACCTGCAGGTGGACACCTGGCTGGTCTCCCTTGATGTCGCCATGCCCACCGGCCTGGTGGTCAATGAACTGCTGACCAATGCCCTGAAGCACGCCTTCCAGGGCCGGGAGGGCGGGACAATCACCCTGCACAGCACCACCGAGGCTGAAGGCGGCTGTCGGGTGCTGGTGGCCGATGACGGGGTGGGCCTGCCCGACGGCTATGTTTGGCCCAAGCCCGGCAAGCTTTCCGCCCTGATCGTTCGCTCGCTGCTGCAGAACGCCAGGGCGCACATGGACGTCACCTCGTCGCCTGGCCAAGGGATGCAGGTCGAGATCACCTTCGACGCCGCCAACGCGGCCTGAGGTCGCGGCGCACCTATCTGGCCCTGAGGCTACCGCCGCCGCGGCGTATAGGGTCGCTCGGCGCGCCACTTTTCGGCGAAGGCTTCCAACTCCGGATCGATGGTCTCTGGCAGCATCAGGACGATACGGGCCAGCAGGTCGCCGCGCTTGCCCTTGGAGTCCGACAGGCCGCGGCCCTTGAGGCGCAGGGACGAACCGCCGCCCTTGGGGACCGAGACATTGACCGGGCCGTCGGGGGTCGGCGCCTGGACCTTGCCACCCAGGATCGCGTCGGGGATCGAGACCGGCAGGTCCATGACCAGATTGTCGCCCTCGCGCCGGTAGATCGGATGCGGACGGATGGTCAGCTCGATGAAAGCGTCGCCGGGGCCAGAGCGGCCAGGAGAGCCCTGCCCCTTGAGGCGCAGGGTCTGGCCTTCCTCGGCCCCCTTGGGGATAGAGACGTCGATGGTGCGGCCATCGGAGAAGGCGATGCGCTTCTTCGGACCCTCGATGGTGTCTTCCAGGTCGATCTCAAGCTTGGCGCGCACGTCACCGCCGCGCTGGGAGAAGCCGCCGAAGCCGCCGCCCTGCCCGCCCTGCCCGCCCTGTGCCGCACGGCCACGACCGAGCATCTCGCCCAGGATGTCGGAGAGGTCGATGTCGGGGCCTTCGGCCTGGCCGCGCGGGCTCCAGCCGCCGCCGCCGGGTTGGCCCCAGGGACCGCCGCTGCCGCCCCCGCCGCCGAAGCCGCGGGAGGTCTCGCGACCGTCGGCGTCGATTTCGCCAGCGTCGAACTTCTTGCGCTTGTCAGGGTCGCCGACGATGTCGAAGGCCGCGCTGACGCGCTTGAACTTCTCTTCCGAGGCCTTGTCGCCCGGATTGGTGTCGGGGTGGTGCTTCTTGGCGAGCTTGCGGAACGCCTTGCGGACCTCATCGGCGCTCGCGCCGCGGGAAACGCCAAGTTCCTGATAGGGATCGCCAGCCAAGAGTGAAGAACCTTCCTGTTCACGGGAAAACCGCGTGGCCTTCAATTAGGCTGTTTGACCCCAGGCGCAAGAGCCAATGTGGTAAAAATGCCACATACAGAGACTTGCGCCGAACCGCTAGCCTCCGCCCTTCAGCCTCGAGGCGCCATGCGCATTGTCAAACTCTTCCTCTGGCCGCGGGGCCGTATCGGTCGGCTGAGCTTCTGGCGCGCCCTGCTGGTGTTGCTGCTGGCGGCGTTCGCGGCGGACCTCGCGAACTACATGGCGGGATGGATCCACCCGTTGCAGATGCGGTTCGGGCTGGCGCTCTTCTGCCTGTTCTGCTGGCTGTGCCTGTCGGCCAAGCGACTGGAGGACGCCGGGCGCTCGCGGTTCCTGGCGGCGATCCCGGCGGCGGTGCTGATCGTGGGCCTGGCCAGCGTCGGCTTCCTGGTGGGCGCGCTGGATGGGCGGGGCCCCGCGCCGTGGACCATGCTCGGCTTCTTCGGGCCGCTGGCGGGGATCGTGGTGTTTCTGGCCGCCACCCTGTGGATCGGGCTGGCGAAGAGCCGGGGCTAGTCGTCGCCGCGCTCTTCCATCAGGTCGTAGGCGACATAGGCCATGGCGTCCTCGGGGTCTTCGAGTTCGTCCTCGCTGATGGTCTCGCCACGCACGGAGACCCCGGCGCGGTGGACGCTCTCGGGATCGCCGGAGATCAGCGGGTGCCAGTCGGCCAGGCCCCGGCCCTCATTGATCCGGCGATAGGCGCAGGAGAGCGGCATCCACTGCAGCCGGTCGACATTCTGCGGGGTCAGCTTGATGCAGTCGGGGACGTGCTTCTTGCGGCCGGGATAGTCGCTGCAGGCGCAGGTCTGGGCGTCGAGCAGGCGGCAATGCACGCGGGTGGGGATGATCTCGCCGGAATCCTCATCCTCGAAGCGAACAAGACAGCAGAGCCCGCAACCGTCGCATAGGCTCTCCCACTCCTGCACCGTCATCTGGCGGAGTGATTTCGTTTCCCAGTAAGGTCTCGTCGCCATGTTAGAGGCGTCCTAAACCAAAAGCGTCCCTGCCGCCCCTTATTCGTTTGACCAAGTGCCCGACTGGAATCTCGACCCCTACAAGTTCCCGGACTCCAAGCCGAGCCCCCAGGCGCCCGGGGCGCCGGCGCGCGCGCCCGAGCCTGACGCGGCGCCCGACGAACACTTCCGGGCCGATCTGCCCAAGCCGAAAAAGGCCAAGCTGAAGACCGAGAAGCCCGCGAAGACCAGGACCGGCGGCGGCGGATCGGGCGGTGGCGGACCGCGAAAGCCCAAGAACCTGAAGTGGCTGTGGACCACCCTGGTGGTGATGGCGGCGGTGACGGCCCTGCTGATCCTGGGCGGCGCGGTCTATATCCAGCAGGTTTATCTGAAGGATATCCCGGCCCTGCCGGAGCGCGAGGCGCTCTATGCGATCAACCGGGCGCCAGCCATCAAGTTCTTCGACAAGACCGGCGTGCTGATCGCGTCGCGCGGGCCGAAGTACGGCGATCGCGTCACCCTCACCCAGCTCCCTGACTATGTGCCGCGCGCCTTCCTGGCCGCCGAGGACCGGCGATTCTATCAGCACGGCGCGGTCGACCCCTGGGCCATCCTGCGCGCCGCGCGGGCCAACTATGCCGCCGGCAAGGTGGTTGAGGGCGGCTCGACCCTGTCGCAGCAGTTGGCCAAGGGCCTGTTCCTGACGCCCGACCAGACCATGACGCGGAAGATCCAGGAGGCCGTCATGGCCCAGCGCCTGGAGAAGATGCTGAGCAAGGACGAAGTCCTCGAGCTCTACCTCAACCGCATCTATTTCGGAGCCAATACCTTCGGCATCGACGGCGCAAGCCGCACCTATTTCGGCAAACCCGCCAGCCAGCTGACCCTGTCGGAAGCCGCCCTGCTGGCCAGCCTGCCCAAGGCGCCCTCGCGCATGGCGCTGAACCGCAACATGGCCGGCGCCCTGGAGCGCCAGCGCCTGGTGCTGGAGCGGATGCAGGGCGAGGGCTGGATCACCGCCGACGCCGCCGCCACCGCCGCGGCCCGGCCGCCGCTGATCAGCCCCAGCGCCTTGGCCAATGACGGGGACATGGGCTACGCCCTGGACTACGCCACCAACGAGGTGCTGAAGCTCGTCGGTCCCAACTCGCCCGACCTGATGGTCCGGCTGACCATCGATCCCAAGCTGCAGGCCACCGGCGCGGGCATCCTGCGCCAGGTGATCGCCGCCGAGGGCAAGGCGGCCGGCGCCTCCCAGGCCAGCATGGTGGCCATCTCCGCCGAGGGCGCGATCCGCACCATGGTGGGCGGTCTCGACTACAACGCCAGCGTCTTCAATCGCGCGGTCCAGGCCAGACGGCAGCCCGGCTCCTCCTTCAAGCCCTTCGTCTATGCCGCCGCCCTGGAGAAGGGGGTCATGCCCACTGATGTGCGCATCGACGGCCCGGTGAAGTTCGGCGACTGGAAACCCGAGAACTACGGCGGCGGCTATCGCGGCGCGGTGACGGTGGAAAACGCCCTGGCCCAGTCCATCAACACCGTGGCGGTGAAGCTCGCCCAGGAGGTCGGCGGTCCGGCGATCAGCGAACTGACCCGGCGCTTCGGCATCACCACCATTCCGCCCAGCCCCAATCTTTCGGTGGCGCTCGGCTCGTACGAGGTGCCGCTGATCGAGATGGTCTCCGGCTTCCAGGTCTTCCAGACCGGCGGCAACCGGATCACGCCGTACATGGTCGACGAGATCAAGACGATCAGCGGCCAGCCGGTGTTCCTGCACCAGACCTCTTCACCCGTGCCCGCCTACGACATCGCCCGCGCCAGCATGATGGTGAAGATGATGAAGAAGGTGATCAGCGGCGGCACCGGCGCCCGAGCCAACTTCGGCCGTCCCGCCGCGGGCAAGACCGGCACCAGCCAGAACTGGCGTGACGCCTGGTTCGTGGGCTTCACACCCGACTATGTGGCGGGCATCTGGGTCGGCAACGACGACGACAAGCCGATGAACCGCATCACCGGCGGCGTCATGTCGGCGGCCATCTGGCGGCAGTTCATGGTGGTGGCGCACGAGAAGCTGCCGATCCGCGACTTCGACTGGCTGCTGCCCGATCCGGAGCCCGAGCTGGAGGCCGATCCGCGCAACGAGTTCTATGAGGGCCTGGCCGACGAGTTTTCCGCCGCCGCCCGCGACGCCGAGGCCGCGATCCCGCCGGAGCCGGTTCAGCCGGCGCCGCCGCCGATCCAGCCGTCGGTCGAGGAGATTCCGTTCTAGAGCTTGCTTCCCGCCTGCGCGTCGCTATGTCGGACGCCGCATGAAGCCACCCATCCTCGCCTTGAAGAATGTTCGTCTCGCCGACGGACCGAAAATGCTGTTCGACGGGGTCAACCTGGCGGTGGAGCCGCGGTCGCGCGCCTGCCTGGTGGGACGCAACGGGGCGGGCAAGACCACCTTGCTCAAGATGCTGGCCGGGCAGATCCAGCCCGACGACGGCGAGCGCGCCGTGCAGCCCGCCACCCGTATCGCCTATGTTCCGCAGGAGCCGGAGATCGTCGGCGCCACCCTGCTGGACCATTGCATCGCCGGCGGCGCGGCCGAGTACCAGGCCCAGGCGGCCTTGGACATCTTCGGCATCGATCCGGAGAAGTCGACCGCGGGCCTGTCCGGCGGCGAGATCCGCCGCGTCGCCCTGGCCCGCGCCTTCGCCGAGGACCCGGACCTGCTGCTGCTGGACGAGCCCACCAACCACCTGGACATCCTGGCCATTGAGAGCCTGGAGGCCGAGCTTGCCTCCAGCCGCGCCGCCATGGTCATCGTCAGCCACGACCGCGCTTTCTTGGAGCGCACCACCCAGCGCAGCTTCTGGCTGGAGCACCGCAAGGTGCGCCGCCTGGACAAGGGGTTCGCCGCCTTTGACGCTTGGGTCGAGCAGGTCCTGGCCGCCGAGGCCGAGGAAGGCCGGAAGATCGACAAGAAGCTGGAGCAGGAAGAGCACTGGCTGCAGCGCGGGGTCACCGGCCGCCGGGCCCGCAACGAAGGGCGTCGGCGCGCCCTGATGGACCTGCGCCAGGTGAAGGTCGAACGGCTGCGCGAGGTGCGCGGCGACATGAACATGGGCATCGCGTCCTCGGGCCTGTCCGGCCAGCGGGTGATCGAGGCCAAGGGCATCGCCAAGGGCTTCGGCGAGCGCACCCTGCTGAAGAGCTTTTCCACCCGCATCCTGCGCGGCGACCGCGTGGCCATCGTCGGTCCCAACGGTGCGGGCAAGACCACCCTGGTCAAGATGCTGCTGGGGCAGATCGCGCCGGACGAGGGCTCGGTGAAGCTGGGGGCCAACCTGGAGATCGCCTATATCGACCAGGCCCGGGCCGACCTGAAGCCCGACATGATGCTGCGCGATGTGCTGACCCCGCTCGGCGGCGACCAGGTGATGGTGCGCGGCCTGCCCAAACACGTGAACGCCTACGCCAAGGACTTCCTGTTCACCGACGCCCAGATCCGCCAGCCGGTGCGCAGCCTGTCCGGCGGCGAGCGCAACCGCCTGCTGCTGGCCCGCGCGCTCGCCACCCCGGCCAACCTGCTGATCCTCGACGAACCCACCAACGACCTGGACATGGATACCCTCGACCTGCTCGAGGACCTGCTGGCCGACTTCGAGGGAACCCTGATCCTGGTGAGCCACGACCGTGACTTCATCGACCGGTTGGCCACCTCGACCATCGCCCTGAACGGCCGCGGCGACGTAGTGGAGACGCCCGGCGGTTGGCAGGACTTCCTGCGCCAGAACCCCGGCTATTTCGGTGCGATCTCCGCACCCGCCTCAACGCCGCCTGCGCCAAAGGTGGCGGCCAAGGCCGCGCCGCAAGCGCCCGAGTCGAAGAAGACGAAGCTCTCCTTCAAGGATCAGCACCGGCTGAAGGAGGCCGAGGGCCTGATGCTCAGTCTGCCGGCCAAGATCGCCAAGCTTGAGGCCGACATGGCCGATCCGGCGCTCTACACCCGCGATCCCGCAGGCTTCGACAAGCTGACCAAGTCCCATGCGCACGCCCAGGCCGAGCTTGTTAAGGCCGAGGAGGACTGGATGAAGCTGGAAGAGATGCGCGAGGCGCTGGAAACCGGCCTCTAGGGCCTGATTCGCGACGGCCACAGCTTTGTTGTGGATAAGTCTGCACGCTGATTCTTAGGGGAAACGCCGCGAAATCCACAACCCATCCACAGGATATACCCGGAGATCGAGCGCTCCGCCCACATCGGGACGAGTCGCGGCGCTTGCTTCATAGAGGGTTCGGAGGGAAGGTCAAGGGGTCGAGAGGGACTGCGGCGCTGACGGACACGGGAACGGGTTCGGCGAAGCGAGCAGGAGGTTCTCGGAGGACTGGAAGCGGCGCAAGCCGGGACCTTCATCTCCGCGGGACACCGGTCGGCGACGGAAACCTGCGGGTAACCCCGCGTTCGAAGTCGCAAGCCGACCTTTGGGCACAGATCCCCCAACGGATCTGGATGAGAGGGCGACGCAGCGGGAAACCGCCGCGCCGCCCTCTTGCTATGGCGCTACCCAATTTGGTGCGGCATTCTGTCCCGACTTGGCACAGCTTAAGTATTTCGCCATTCGACTAGGGCATCATCGCGCGGCTTCGTAAGGACCCTCGATGCTGGCCAAGCCTTCGCGCGACCTTGTCCTGACCGTCAGCCTGACCGTGACCTTCATGGCGGCGACGCTGTTCAGTCTCGCCCTGACGAAGGGTTCGGCCGGGGTTGCGGCCATCTGGCTGTCGAACGGCGTCCTGGCGGCGATGTTCCTGCTGGCGCCGTGGCGCCTGAGCGCGCCGGCCGCGGTGGTCTGCTTCCTGTTCAACTGGCTGATTGGCCTTGCCCTCGGCAATCCGCAGGGCGTGGGGCTGGTCTTCCCGGTGCTGAACTTCACCGAGGCCTTCGCCACCGCCTGGCTGGCGCGCAAGGCCTGCGGCCAGACTATGCGGCTCACCAGCCTCAAGCGTGTCACCCAGTTGCTGCTGTTCGCCATCGTCCCGGCGACGGCGGCCAGCTCCGTCGTGGCCGCCGACCTGCTGACCCTGTTCGACCGCAGCTTCAATGAGGTGCTCAGCACCTGGTTCTACGCCCACAGCCTGGGCATGGCGATCGCCCTGCCCGCCGTCCTGCTGATCGCCCGCTCCGACGCGGTGCGCGATTTCCATCGCGAGTGGCCCGAGCAGTTCGGCCTCTACTGCCTGATGGCGGCTGTCAGCGTGCTGGCCTTCGTGCCGGTGCGGTTCCCGACCCCGATCATCATCTTCCCGATGATGGCGCTGATCGCCTTCCGTCTGGGCCCGCGCGGCGCGGCGGTGGGGGCCATGGTGCTGGCGTCGATTTCCTCCAGCCTGCTGCTGGGGTCGCAGGAGATCCACACCGGAGCAACCTGGACGATGCTGGAGAAGACCCGGGGCATCCAGTTCCTGATCGGCGTCAACTTCTTCACCAGCCTGGCCACGGCGCTGGCCATCGCCGACCAGAAGCGCCTGAAGCGCCTGTGGGCCAGCCGCACCCGGGTGGCGCGCGCCGCCCAGGCCCGCGCGCTCGCCGCCGGCAAGGCCAAGTCGGAGTTCCTGGCCACCATGAGCCACGAGATCCGCACGCCCATGAACAGCATCATCGGCTTCACCGAGGTGCTGATGAAGCGCAGCGACCTGCCCGAGGGCGCGGGCCGCCAGCTGACCCTGATCGACCGGGCGGGTTCGTCCCTGCTGACCGTGGTCAACGACATCCTGGACTTCTCCAAGATGGAAGCCGGCGAGGTGGAGCTGTCGCCGCGCCCGGTGGAGCCCCGCGCCATCGCCCAGGACACCCTGGCCATCGTCGCCGAGGTGGCCCGCCGCAAGGGCCTGGACCTGCAGTTCAACACCAGCGGCGAGGTTGATCGCACGGTGATGATCGACGACCAGCGGGTGCGCCAGATCCTGCTGAATCTGCTGTCCAACGCGCTGAAATTCACCGAGCGGGGCCGGGTTCGCCTGGACCTTGAGGTCACGGTCCAGGGCGCGATGTCCGCCCTGCGGTTCGTGATCACCGACACCGGGATCGGCATCCCGACGGAACAGGCCACCAAGCTGTTCAAGCGCTTCAGCCAGGCCGACTCCACGGTCAGCCGCAGCCATGGCGGCACGGGCCTGGGCCTGGCGATCTGCAAGGGCCTGACCGAGCTGATGGGCGGCCGCATCGGCCTCGACAGCGCCGCGGGCTTCGGCTCGGTCTTCTGGTTCGAGCTCGACGCGCCCCACGCCGAGACCGAGGCGCCGGCCGCGCCGGGCATGCGCAAGATCGGCGACCTGGGCGCCAAGGTGCTGCTGGTGGACGACCACCCGGTGAACCGCGAACTAGGCGCCACCGTCCTGACCCTGCTGGGGTGCGAGGTGGTGCTGGCCGAGAACGGCGAGGAGGCCGTGACCGCCGCCCGCGACGGGACCTGCGAGCTGATCCTGATGGACGTCCACATGCCGCGCATGGACGGGCTGGAGGCCACCCGGCTGATCCGCGCCCTGGGCGGCCCCTGCGCGGCGGTTCCGATCATCGCCATGAGCGCCGACGTCATGCCGGAGATGGTGGAGCGCTGCCTGAAGGCCGGCATGGTGGACGCGGTCGGCAAGCCGATCCAGATCGAAGCCCTGCACGCGGTGCTGGCCAAGTGGCTGGACCACGCGCGGTCGGAGGCGGCGGCCTAGGCTCGGGCTCACCTGCCCTTGACCGTCATCCTCGGGACAAGCCCGAGGATGACGGTCTGTGGGGATTTGTTCCGAGGCCTAACTTCACCGACCCATCTTGGAAGCGGGGCCGTCACAGCCTAGGCTCGCGCCGATCCAAGTTGGGGAGAGATCATGCACGCCCTTCGCACCCTCGCGCTCGCCGCCCTGGCGGTTCTCGCCGTCGCCTGCTCGCCGGCCAGGAAGGCCGAGCCCGCGGCCGGCGCGCCCACGGTCATCAAGTTCGCCACCGACTGGCGCGCCCAGGCCGAGCATGGCGGCTTCTATGAAGCCGTGGCCAACGGCGAGTACGCCAAGCGTGGCCTGGACGTGCGGATCGTCCAGGGCGGTCCCGGCGTGAACGTGCCGCAACTGCTGGCCTCGGGCGCGGTCCAGGCCGGCATGGGCTCCAACAGCTTCATCGCGCTCAACATGGCCCAGGAGGGCGTGCCGGTGAAGGCGGTCGCCGCCATGATGCAGAAGGACCCGCAGGTGCTGATCGCCCACCCCGACCAGGGCATCGAGAGCATCAGCGACCTGAGGGGCCACCCGATCCTGCTGTCGGACGCCTCGGTCACCGCCTTCTGGGTGTGGCTGAAGTCAAAGTATGGGTTCAGCGACGACCAGATCCGCAAGTACACCTTCAACTCCGCGCCGTTCCTGGCCGACAAGCGCGTCGCCCAACAGGGCTATGTCACCAGCGAGCCCTACACCCTGGAAAAGGAAGCCAAGCTGAAGCCCAAGGTCTTCCTGCTGGCCGACAACGGCTATCCCTCCTACGCCACCATGATCATGGTCCCCCAAAGCCTGATCGATGAGAACCCGGCGGCGGTGAAGAGCTTTGTGGAGGCCTCGGCCAAGGGCTGGCACGACTATCTCTACGGCGACCCCAAGCCCGCCGACGCCCTGATCCGCAAGGACAATCCGGAGATGTCGCAGGACGTCCTCGACCAGGCCCGCGAGAAGATGAGATCCTACGGCATCGTCGACGGCGGCGAGGCCAAGACCGCCGGCATCGGCACGATGAGCGACGCCCGTTGGGCCGAGTTCTTCAAGATCGCCTCGGAACAGGGCGTCTATCCCAAGACCCTGGACTACAAGAAGGCCTACACCCTGCAGTTCGTATCCTTGGCCGCGAAGTAGCGTGACCGCACCCGTCGTCGCCCTTGAGGCTGTGGAGGTCGACTATGCCCGGCGCGGCCGCGCGCTGGGGCCCTTCAGCCTGAGCATCGCGCCCGGCGAGATCGTCGCGCTGGTGGGGCCGTCCGGCTGCGGCAAATCCACGGCCTTGCGGCTGCTGGCCGGGCTGGAGCAGCCGACGCGGGGGACGGTGACCCGCACCGCCGGACGCGGCGAGACCTCGGTGGTTTTCCAGGCCCCGACCCTCGCGCCCTGGATGACAGCCCAGGCCAATGTCGCCCTGCCCCTTGAGTTGTCCGGCGTGCCGAAGATCATCGCCCGTGCGCGGGCCGCCGCGGCGCTGGCCCGGGTCGGCCTGGCCGGCGCCGAGGAGGCCCGCCCCGCCCAGCTTTCCGGCGGCATGGCGATGCGGGCGTCGCTCGCCCGCGCCCTGGTGACCGAGCCGCGCCTGCTGCTGCTGGACGAACCCTTCGCGGCGCTGGACGAGATCACCCGCCGGTCCCTGGCCGACGACGTGCTGAAGCTGTGGCGCGAGACCAGGCCGGCCATCATCTTCGTCACCCACAATGTCGAGGAGGCGGCCTATATGGCGTCCCGCGTGGCGGTGATGACCCGCGGCCCGGGCCGGATCGCCGGAGAGGTTGTCGTGCCCGGCCATCTGCCCCGCCTGATCGGTTTCCGCGCCACGCCGGAGTTCCGCGAGGCGGCCGAGGCGGTGTCGGACCTGTTGCTCAAGGGCTCGGAGATGGCGGCGTGAACCGGGTCCTCGACATCCTGGCGCCCTTCGCCCTCATCGCCCTGCTGCTTGCCGGCTGGGAGATCGCCTGCCGGGTCACCGGCGTGCCCGCCTATTTCCTGCCCGCCCCGTCCGATGTCGCCGTGGCCCTGGCCACCGACACGGCCAGCCTGATGCAGGCGGCCTGGAACACCCTGTCGGTGGCCCTGATCTCGCTGATCATCGCCAGCGTGGTGGCCCAGGGAATCGCTTTGCTGGTGGGGCTGAGCCCGCTGATGGACCGGGCGGTGCGGCCATTGGCCTCGGTTCTTCAGGTGACGCCGGTGGTGGCGATCGCCCCCCTGGTGCTGATCTGGGCCGGCATCGACCACCCCGAACGGGCCATCGTGGCCCTGGCCGTGCTGGTGGCCTTCTTCCCGATCTTCTCCGGCGCGGTGACCGGCCTGAAAGCCGCCGACCCCGATCTGGAGCGGCTGTTTGATCTCTATGGCGCCAGCCGGTTGCAGCGGGTACTGCGACTGCGCCTGCCCTCGGCTGTCCCGTTTCTCTTGGAAGGTCATAAGGTTGCGGCCGGCCTGGCGGTGATCGGGGCGGTGGTGGCCGAGTTCGGCGCGGGGTCCGGCGGGGTGCGCGGCCTGGCCTGGCGCATTCTCGACGCGGGCAACAAACTTCAGACCGCGCGGATGATCGCAGCGCTGGTGGTGCTGGGTCTGATGGGAGTCGTGCTGCACGCCCTGCTTGAGCGCGCCGAGCGCGCCGGCCTGGCCTGGTGGCGCGGGCGTTAAAGACACCCGTTAGCTCAGGGTTAAGCGACCGCGGGTAGCGTCAGGGGATGATGCGCCTAGGCCTTGCCATCGCCGCCGTCGTCCGTGCGGTCACTCCCGGCTCCCAGGAGGATGACCGGGACCGCTCCTATGAGCGCCCGGCGATCCAGCAAGCCGCGCCCGCGCACACCGGCCCGATGCTGGGCTGGTCCAACAAGCGCCCCGACACCACCACCGGCGGCCAGACCAACGCGTTCCCGCGTCCCGAGCCGATGGCGCTCGCCGGCCAGTTCACGCGGGGCCGCCAGGAAGCCGCCCCGGACCGCGACCTGCCGCCGCCCCCCGGTGAAGGCAGCCGGGTGACCTACCAGCCGCCCGCCTATACGCCCTTCGTCCCCCAGGCTCCGTATCAGGCGCCGCGCCCGAGCGCGCCGGCCCCGTCCCTGGAGACCTCATCCTCGCCGCCGATCTACGCGCCCCCGCCCTCCAGCCTCTATGGCGGTCCGCCCCCCCTGCCGGAACAGGCCGCCGTGGCCGCCAGCCAGAAGGTCGCCGACGCCTCGGCGACAGCTCGCCATGTGGGCGGCTCGTCCAAACTCTATTCGATGCACCGGGCCTACGGCCTGGAGCCGGATGTGATCCCCGAGGTCGAAGGCGGCGACCGCTACGTCTTCATCGGCCCGCCCGATCCGCCCGCACCCAAGACGACCGCCGACAGCGACGACGGCGGTTCCGACCCGGCCGACGACGGTCGCCCGTTCTGAGACCCCGATGACGCGCACCAAGCTTCACGACCTGATCGATCTGGCCCAGGAACCCTCCAGCTCCCGGCGGCGTGAACTGCTGCGGGGCGTGACCGACCTGTTCTTCACCACCGACGAAGCCCGCGCGCCGGGCGAGCTTTCCCTGTTCGACGACGTCCTCACCCAGCTGGCCGGCGAGATGGAGGAAGCCGTCCGCGTGGAGCTGGCTCAGCGGATGTCCGGCGTCGATCAGGCGCCCGCCGGCCTGATCCGCAACCTGGCTCGCGACGCCTCCATCGAGGTGGCGCGTCCGCTGCTGGAAGGCTCCACTGCGCTCACCGAGGACGACCTGCTGTCAGTGGCCCGCACCCGGGGCCAGGATCATCTGCGGGCCATCAGCCAGCGGCCTGTCGTCTCCGAAGCGGTCTCCGAGGCCATCGTGGAACGGGGCGACGACGAGACGCTGGGGACCCTGCTGGCCAACCAGGGCGCGGAGATGTCGCGCGAGACCCACGAGATGGTCGTCGACCGCGCCGCCGAGAACCCGGCCCTGCACGCCGCGGTGGTCGCCCGCAAGTCGATGCCCGCCGATCTGTTGAACGAGATGTACTTCGTGGTGGAGGCTCGGCTTCGCGACCAGATTCTGGAGCGCAATCGCGACATCGATCCCGACGAACTGGACGAGGCCCTGGCCGCCGGCCGCAAGACCCTGGCCGCCCGCGACGGCGCCCTGCCCGGCGACTATGTGGAGGCCGAAAAGGCCGTCCGCATCCTGCGCCTGCGCGGGGCCATCACCCCGCCGGTGCTGGCGGGCTTCCTGCGCAACCGCGAGACCACCAAGTTCCTGGTGGCCCTGTGCGAACTAGCCGACATCGATTTCCACACCGCGCGGCGGATCCTGGAGCGCCGCGAGTTGGACGCCCTGTCCATCGTCTGCAAGGCGGCGGGCTTCGACCGGTCGCTGTACCTGACCTTCGCGGTCCTGATCCTGGACCGCGATTCCAACGCCATGGGCCGGGCCCGGGAATATGGCGAGCTCTATGAGAACCTGCCCCGCGAAGCGGCCCAGCGCACCATCCGCTTCTGGCGCATGCGCCGCCAGACCGGCGACGTCGCCGCCGCCTAAGGCTTGGCGGGCGCGGGCTGGCTCGGATTCTCATACCGGACTGGAATCCTGACCCGGCCGCCGACCGCCGGCAGGCCTTCGGCCGTCCATATCCCGACACGGAAGGACGCCGTGAGCGCCACGGTCGAGGCGCCGAATCCGAGGCCCGCCGGGTCCTCGCTGACCACCTTGCAATCGGTCAGACCGCCCCCGGCGACGACCTCGCAATTGACCACCGACCGCGCCGTCGTCACCCCCGCGGCCACGGCGGCCTTCGGGAAGACAGCCTTGAGGTCCGCCGGCTGCGGCAGGGCGGTCCAGTTGGGCTTGCCGATGACGGGCTGGGCCGCCTGCAGGGCGCGGGCTTCGAAGGTGACGGGAACCTGGACGCCGACCCCCTTCAGGCTTTCGCCGCTCGGCAGGTTGGCCGGCCCCAGGAACAGAGGGGCGAGGCTGCGGGCCGCCGCGCCGACGCCGTAACCTTTCGGCTCCTCGGTAATGGTCGCGCAGCCTGACAGACGGCCGTCGCCCTTGAACGTGCAATTCAGGACCGCCCGGCCGCCAATTCCGGCGGCCCGGGCCTTCTCGGGGTAGGCGGTGAGGACCTGAGCGTAGGTCGGCGCCTCCAGCCAGATCACGTAGGAGATCACCTTCTTCATGATCGGCGCGGTGGACCCGGCGCCCGCGAGATGTGATCCGGTCGCCACGCCCGGGGACTGGAAGTTGATCGGAATGCGAATGCCCTCGGCGATGACCGGCACGCCGTTGAGGGTCGCCGGCTTCATCAGTAACTGCGGCGTCAGGGCGATGGCGGCGTTGCCGAAACCGGCGCCCGCCGGGCTCTCCGAGATCGCCTTGCAGTCGAACAGGACGCCTGCGGTGCTGAGCCGGCACTGGATGACCGCCTTGCCACCCTGCCCGCGTTTGAGCGCCTCGATGGGCCAGACGGCCAGCAGGTCCTCCGGCCGCGGCTTCCTTAGCCAATCCGGATTGGCTCGCACATCCTCAGCGCCCGCCGGGGTGGCGGCACAGACGCCAGCGAGGGCCAGCCCCGCCAGGACACTTCGTAGACCCATGGACTCCCCCCCACTCGCGCGAGGATGCCACGCGCGACGCAGGGTTGAGGAGTCGAAATCGTACCCGTCAGTAGGCCGGGCGTGGGGCGCTGTGGTTCAGGCGGCCCAGGGCGTCGGCGGCGACTATGCTCAGCGAGCGCAGGCCTTGCTCGGCGAAGACGTCGAGGGCGGCGTTCAGGGCGTGGGCGGCGGCGGCGCGTTCGCCGCGGTCGCGGCCGGTGATGTCCAGGCGGGCCTCATAGAGCCGCGCCAAGTTCACCTGCAGCAGGGCCCAGGCGGTGGGATCACGGCCCGGCGACATGGCGGTGAGCTCGATGCGGAAGGCGGTCTCGGCGGCGTCGAGCACATTGAGGTCGCCGGAGAGCTCGGCGCAACGGGCCAGGCACAGGGCGCGGTTGGAGGCCGCGACGGCGCGCAGGGCCAGAGCCGGGATTTCCTTCAGCACCATGGCGGCGCGGTCGTAGCAGGTGACGGCCTGTTCGTAGGCCCGCTCGCTGGCGCCGGCCTCGCCCAGGGCCTGGAGGCTTTCGGCGAGCGCGGTCTGGACGCGGGCCCAGTCCATGGGGCTGTGCTCGCGGTTGAGTTCGCCCAGCACGTCGGCCAGGGCGTTGACCGCCTCAGCCACGCTTTCGATCTGGCCGGCGGCGTCCCCCAGCAGGGCCATGGCCTGGCCGCGCAGGGCGGCGGCGCGCGCCCAGGTCAGGGGTTCGTAGGCGGCGTCCAGACCATCGACAGCGGCCTCGGCGTCGTCGAGGGCCTGTTGCAGCAGGTCGCGGTCCTTCAGGCGCGCGCCCCAGCCCAGCAGCAGGTCGGCCCGGACCAGACGAGCCTCGACAGCCAGCAGGCGGGCGGCGCGGCAGCGTTTGGTGAGAACCATCAGCCCCTGGATCGGGACGGTGAAGCGGGCGGCCACGACCCGCGCGGCCTGGGCGTCGCCCGCGGCCATGCGGGACCGGCCCTCCAGGGCGGCGATGCCGACGTCGGCCAGCGGCAGGGCCAGACCTCCGCGGGCGGCGGCGCGGGCTTCGCGGAAGGCTAGATCGGCGGCGGCGTTCAGGCCCTCGTCGCCGAACAACTCGGCGCCCAGCATGGCGCAGAAGGCCTGTTCGCAGCGGGCGCGGGCCCAGCCGTCGGGGCGGCGATTGCGGTCAAAGAGATCGGCGGCGGCCTCGGCGGTGGCGGCCGCCTTGCGCAGAGCCACGGCGTCGCCGGAGCGGCGGGCGACCTCGCGCCAGACAATGGCGGCCTCCAGCCGGCGCTGGGCGCGGTCGGCGGCGCCGACGCGGCCCGCTGCGACGTCGGCGGCCTTGGCCTCGGTCTTCAGGAGTTCCAGGTCCAGCAATTCCAGCAGCGAGGAGTCGCCGCCGGTCAGGCCGTCCCGCGGGGTGTTCAGCCCCTCGGCGCCGAACAGACGCTTAAGTTCACGACCGAACTCGAACATGACGCGGCTCCGATCACCCTGGCGTCTCAACACGGGACGCCTGTCTTGGGTTCAGACCGGAAGGAGCAAAGCCGGGTCCGAGATCGTAAACAAGTGGTTAATCAGTGCGTTATGGTTAACGGAGTACGAATTTTCGCCTGTGAGGCGATTTTGGCCCTAACCCCCTCCACCGCTTCGCGGTCCCGCTCCCCCGAGACGGCCTGCGGCCTGGGGGAGGTGTATCCGAGCGTAGCGAGGAGACGGAGGGGGCCAGGCCCTATCCGAAGATGGCGGCCTCGCCGGCTTCATCCAGCACCCGCCACTCGCCGACCGCAAGGTCCGCCGGTAGCTCCAGGCCGCCGATGCGGTCACGGTGCAGGGCGTTCACGTGGTTGCCGACCGCGGCGAACATGCGGCGGACCTGGTGGTAGCGGCCCTCGATGATGGTCAGCGCGGCATCGGTCGGCGAGATCACCTCGAGCTGCGCCGGCGCCAGCGGCGTGTCCTCGCTGTCGAGCACCAGGTCGCCGGCGGCGAAGATCACCCCCTCCTCCCCGCTCATCGGCCGGTCGAGGGTGGCCAGGTAGCGTTTGGCGACGTGGGCGCGGGGCGAGATCACCCGGTGCAGCAGGTCGCCGTCGTCGGTGATCAGCAGCAGGCCCGAGGTTTCCTTGTCCAGACGGCCGATGGTGGAGAGGCCCGGCATCCGGGCGCGCCAGCGGGTGGGCAGCAGCTCGTAGACGCTGCGGCCGGCCTCGCGGTGGGAACAGACCACCCCGAGCGGCTTGTGCATGATCAGGGTGAGCGGCGCCGGCGGATCGACGGGCTGGCCGGATATGGTCATCCGCCGGGGCAGCTCACGGACGATGGGCACCTTGGCGCCGGCGTCCTTCAGGGTCACGCCGTCCAGCACCACACCGCCGGCGCGGACCAGGGCGTTGACCTCCCGCCGCGAGCCGTAGCCCAGATTGGCCAACAGGCGGTCCAGCCGCGCCATCGGCGGCCGGCTCACTTGCGGGCCTCGTAGATCTTGTAGCCGCCGGCCTCGGCCCGCAGCTCGACCTTGGAGAAGGCCGCGGCCAGGGGCCGCTCATAGGGCAGATGGCGATTGGCGGTGAGCCAGCAGGTTCCGCCCTTGCGCAGGGCCTTGGCGGCGGTCTCGATGAAGGCGACGCCCAGCGCCCGGTCCTCGGCCCCACCGTCGTGGAACGGCGGGTTCATCACCACGAAGTCCAGATCGGTCAGTCCCGCCTGGCGCACATCGCCCCAGATGACGGTGGCCCGCGGGTCGGTGACGTTCCTGGCGGCCGCCTCGACGGCGCGGCGGTCGACGTCCACCAGGGTGAGGCTCTTTACATCCGGGTTGGCCAGGACCGTCAGGGCCAGGATGCCGATGCCGGCGCCGAAGTCCGCGCCCTTGCCCTTCAGGGGGTCGAGACTGGCGATCAGCAGGGCGCTGCCCGGATCGACCCGGTCCCAGCTGAAGACGCCCGGCTGGCTCCAGAGTTCGCCCATCTGCTGCGGCGCGCCCTTGGCCACGGCGGCGTCCAGGCCGACGACGGTGTCAGGCCGTGCGACCGTGCAGATGCGGTTGTGCTTGCGGGACTCTTCGAAGACCTCGCAGCCAAAGGCCTCCAGGGACTTCTTGAGGCGCGAGCCGCCCTTGTCCTTCGGCGCGAAGGCGGTGAGCCGTCCGCCCGGCTTCAGGACGCGCAGCCCCTGAGCCAGGGCGTAGTCCCGCTCGGCTGTACCCGGCGGGGCGGCGATCACCGCCTCATCCAGGCTGGCGGCGGCCAAGCTCTCCAGGGCCGTGGACCCCGGCAGGATCGGCGAGACCTGGACCGCGCCTGACGGCACGTCGACCAGGTTGTAGGGCGGGGTCCCGTAGACGATCGCGGCCGCCACAGGCCTAACCCCGCTCCCGGGTGCGGTGGAAGGCCACCGTCGGATAGCGCTCGGTCACATAGCCCAGCTCCCAGGCCGACTTGGCCAGGAACACCGGCTGCTCGTCGATGTCGGTGGCCATGGCGGTCTTGTGCTTGGTATTGAAGTCCTCGATCTCGGCCTTGGTCCCGGTGATCCAGCGGGCCTCGGCGAAGGGGCTGGCCTCGAACTGGACCTCCAGCTGGTATTCGTTGGCCAGGCGGTCGGCCATGACCTCGAACTGGAGCTGGCCGACCGCGCCGACGATGAAGTCCGCGCCGAACTGGGGCCGGAAGAGCTGGGTCACCCCCTCCTCCGCCAGGCCTTCCAGGGCCTTCTTCAGGTGCTTGGCCTTCAGCGGGTCCTTCACCCGGACGCGCTGAAGGATTTCCGGAGCGAAGTTGGGCAGGCCGGCGAAGCGGATGGTCCCGGTCTCCGACAGGCTGTCGCCCACCCGCAGGACCCCGTGGTTGGGAATGCCGATGACGTCGCCGGCGAAGGCCTCCTCGGCCAGTTCGCGGTCCGACGCGAAGAACATGATCGGCGCGTTGACCGACAACTGGCGTCCGGTGTTCTGCACCTTGAGCTTCATGCCGCGGGCGAACTTGCCCGAGCACAGGCGCAGGAAGGCGATGCGGTCGCGGTGGTTGGGGTCCATGTTCGCCTGGACCTTGAAGACGAAGCCGGTGACCTCCGGATCGCCCGGCGCGATGTGGGTGGCGTCGCCGCCCTTGGAAGCGGCCACCGCCTTGGGCGGCGGGGCGTAGGCGCCGAGGCCCGCCAGCAGCTGGTCGATGCCGAAGTGGCGAAGGGCCGAACCGAAGAACACCGGCGTCATGTGACCCTCGAGGAAGGCCTGCGGGTCGAAGGGCTTGGAGGCCTCCCCCACCAGCATGGCGGTCTCCTCCAGTTCGGCGCGCTCCTCGGGGTCTAGATAGCTCGACACCGCATTGCCCGCGAAGCCGATGGCGGCGGGGTGGCCCTCGTCCTTGTTGTCGGCGGTCTTCTTGGCGAAGGGCAGGAACTGCTGCTTGCGCAGGTCCAGCATCCCCTTGAACCGCCCGCCCGAACCGGCCGGCCAATAGAGCGGCGCGGGATCAAGCGCGAGCTTTGAGGCGATCTCGTCCAGCAGCTCGATGGGGTCCTGGGCCTCGCGGTCCATCTTGTTGATGAAGGTGACGATGGGGATGTCGCGCAGGCGGCAGACCTCGAATAGCTTCAGGGTCTGGGGCTCGATCCCCTTGGCGGCGTCCAGCACCATGACCGCGGCGTCAGCGGCCGTGAGCGTCCGGTAGGTGTCCTCCGAGAAGTCCTCGTGGCCCGGGGTGTCCAGCAGGTTGAACATCAGCCCATCGTGGTCGAAGGTCATGACGCTGGCCGAGACCGAGATGCCCCGCTCACGCTCGATCTTCATCCAGTCGGACCGTGTCCGGCGGTTCTCGCCGCGGGCCCGCACCGCGCCGGCCGCGCGGATGGCGCCGCCCGCCAGCAGCAGGTTCTCGGTCAGGGTCGTCTTGCCGGCGTCGGGGTGCGAGATGATCGCGAAGGTGCGCCGGCGCGCGGCCTCGGCGGCGGGAGAATTGCTCATGGGCGGGGACTAGCGCAGGCGGAGCCTCGACGCTAGCGGTCGGGCTAGGCGGCCAGGCGTTTCCAGACCTGACGATCGGTCCAGATCTTGTCCATCTCCCCGTCGTGCTGACGCTTGGCCAGGCGGGCCATGATCTCGAAGTCGACATTCAAGTACCGCATCGTCACCTCATCGGGATCGCAGCCGAAATGGGGCGCGACGAACAGAGCGGCGTTGATGGCCGGAGCCTTGGCCATGATCAGCAGGCCCAGGCGCTTGGCGCGTTCAGGACGGCGGTGATGCAGCAGGGGGCTCTCGGCATAGAGCTCCTGCCCCAGGCGGCTGACCGCGTTGAAGGGCAGCTCTCGGAACCGGCGGTTCGTGAGCTTGGGCGTCATCGTCATGCCGTCGAGGTTCAGAACCACGTCGTTCATCAGGAAAAGCATGGGCGACTACACGAAAGGCTGGGCTTGGGGGAGCACAGCGCCAAGGTCGCATGGCTGACTTTCAGGCCGGTGCACAAGGGCGGTGAATTGACCGCTAACCCTGTCGGGTCAGGCGTCTTCCACCGGCTCGGTGAGGAAGTGTCGGCCCTGCTTGTCCTCGATATCCACCACCCAGAGATCGGGATCGATGCGCAGGGCCCGCTGGATGTAGCGATCCAGGTCGGCCTCGTTGTCGAACAGGGACGGCCGCATCCAGATGCGCTCGCCGTCGCCGCGGGTGGCCTCGGAATAGAGCCGCGTCGTCTTGTCGTCGAGGTTCAGCACCTTGACCAGCACGCTGCCCGCCCGGGCGTCACCCTTGCGGGCCACGATGCCGAAGCCGCCGGCCAGCTCGGCGCGGCGGATCAGGGCGGCCACCCAGATGTCCGTGGACAGCATCATGTCGCAGCAGGGTCTCTCGTAACGGACCGGAAAGGGCGCCCGGTCTAGGTTTGGATCAAGGTCCCGAACATACGGGACAATGAGAGAGCATGACGAGCACAACGCACAACAAAGTGCGGCGCCCGGCGTGTTGGTGGATGGGGACTGGTCTGGCCGTGGCGCTTGCCGCCGCGCCGGGGCTGGCGTGCGCGAGCAGCGTCGATCTCTTCTACGAACGCACGGTGATGACCGCGGCCGACGCGCGATGTGGCCTGTTCACAGGTCCCGTCGGCTCGGCCCTGGCCGCCGCCCAGGCCCAGGCCCGAGGCGCGGCCCTGCGCGCCGGCGCCGACCGTGCGACCCTGAACGCCGTGGCGCGCCGCGCCGCCCAGAAGGCTGGCGCCGTGGCCTGCGACTCCAGCGATATCGACGCCGCCGCCAGCCGGGTGCGGACGGCCTTCGAGGGCTATGCCAAGCTCATCAAGATGGACTATCCCGGCGACGTCTCGGCGTGGCGCGCCGACCGCAGCTCATCGTCCACCGGCGCGCGTTGGCGCTTGATTCAGGACGGCAGCTTCGAGGGCGGCCGCATGGCCTTTGGCCTGGCCGGCCGCGCCGGCGCCAACCGGCTGATGGCGGTGGCCACCTTCACCGACGGGGCCGAGCCCTATGCCGCGCGGCTGGTGCTGCGCAATGTGGACCTGACGCTGGGTCCCTATCTGGACGCCCGGGGCGAGAGCCTGGATCGACTGCCCCTCACCCGGCGTCTGCCGCCGGTGAGCGCCCAGACCGCCTATTCCGCCGAGGCGCGCAGCCGGGCGGGCCTGGACCTCCTGCCCAAGGATGTGAAGAGCGGCTGGGCGTTCCGCTTCCCGGCGGAGGCGGCCCGCACGCTCTCGGCGCTGGATCCGCGCGAGGCGGTGATGGTGGAGTTCCTGTTCGCGGGCGACGCCACCCGCCGAGCCTATGTCGAGGTCGGCGACTTCGCCGCGGGCCGGGCCTTCCTGCAGACGGCTAGCCGCTAGGCGCGGTCTCCTCCGCCGCCGCGGCCGGTTCGACAGGCGTCAAGTCCATCACCGGCAGGCGCACGGTGACCGTGGCCCCTTCGCCCAGTTGGCTCTCGATCGCCATCTCGCCACCGTGCAGTTCGGCGAAGGCGCGCACCAGAGACAGCCCCAGACCCGTGCCGGCCGCCCGCTGATCGGCGCCGCCGGCCTGCTCGAAGGGTTTGCCCAGCCGCTGCAGGTCGGCGGCGCTGATGCCGACGCCGCTGTCGGCGACGATCAGTTCCAGAACCGGACCCTCGGCATGAGCCGTCACCGTCACCGTGCCGCCCTTGGGGGTGAACTTCAGCGCGTTGGAGATCAAGTTCAGGGCGATCTGCTTCATGGCCCGGCGGTCGGCGGTGACCTCCAGAGGCTCCTTGGGCATCAGGCCTCGCAGGCTGACCCCCGCCCGGTCGGCCTGGCCGCGCATCAGGCGCATGACGGCTGAGATGGCGTCGCGGGCGTCGAACTCCTCGCGATAGAGCTCGAACCGCTCGGCCTCGATCTTCGACATGTCCAGGACGTCGTTGATCAGCTCCAGCAGATGCTCGCCAGACTCGTGGATCAGGGCGGAGTACTCGCCGTACTTCTCCGGCATGGGGCCGAACAGCGACTGCCGCATGATGTCGGAGAAGCCCATGATGGCGTTCAGTGGCGTGCGCAGTTCGTGGCTCATATTAGCCAGGAAACGGGACTTGCCGGCGTTGGCGGTCTCGGCGTCGATGCGCGCCTGATCGAGCGCCGCCTCGCGGGCCCGCTGAACGCCGGCGTCGCGAATCGAACCGGTCAGCCGCTGGGGGCTCACCCGGCGCAGGGAGAGCTCGTGCCAGAGGGCCGGCGCCCCGGCCGGGGCGAATCCGACTTCGGAACGGCCCTCGACGATGGCCTCGTGCAGAGCCGCCTCCAGCCGGGGACGGTCGGCGGGGGTGGCCAGCTGCGACAGGCGCCGACCGGCCAGGACCTGGCCTTTCAGGCCGCGCGGGGCGTTGCCCCAGGCGGTGACCAGCTTGCCGCCGGGCTGCGCCACGATGAGCAGGTGCGGCTGGTCGCCGAGGGCCTCGCGCAGGCGAGCCTCCATCAGCGCGCGGCGGCGGGTGTCCAGGATCACCCGGCGCTGCAGGACGATGAGCGCCAGGCCCAGGCCCACGGAGGTGGTGATGATCGCCACCGCCCCCAGGCCCGAAGCCAGGTCGTAGGGCGGCGGCGGCGGCAGGCTGAGAGTCACGCCCGCCAGCAGGGAAACGCAGATCGCCGCCAGACTGATGGCCGCGCCCATGGCCAGGCGGTCGATGCGGCCCATGGCGGCGGCGGCGGCGAGAGGCGCCAGGTGCCAGACGGCCATGGGGCCGGCGATGCCGCCGGTAAGCAGGGCGGCGAGCACACCGCCCGCGCCCCAGTTGAACAGGATCAGGCTGTGGGCCGCCACGTGACGCGACCGGGCCAGCAGCAGGCCCGCCAGGGCCGGGGCGGCGCCCAGGGCCAGCGCGCTCATGGCCGAGGTGGTCTGCCGGATCGGGGCGAACAGCAGGACGCCCACGCCAAGACCCAGCACCGCGAGCCAGGTCGCGTGCCACCATATGAGCTCCCGCGGCGGCTGGCCGCCGGGGGTCCCCATGGGTCGGGTGGACACGTTCTCGACCACGTCTAGCCTCAGGACCTCCGACCGTCGGCGCGCACACGGCGCCAGCCCGGAACCTTACCTTCGCAGGTGAGTCCCTGCGAGGCTCCTCGCGTCCTGGGGGATGAAGTCCAAGCCCATGATCTTTCAGGAAGAAACGAAATCGTAAGCGCCCGCGCGCCACATTGAGCATCAACATTCAGAGGCGCGTACGTCCTTCATGGCCCAGCCGGCGGCCCTTCCCGACAATGACGATATCTCCCCGACGGCCGTAGCGCCCCGGTCGAGCGCCCGCGCGCGCCGTCTGGCCGCCCTCGACGAGCAGCAGCGCTCGTTCCTGCGGATGGTCAGCCACGAGCTGCGGACCCCGCTGAACTCCATCCTCGGCTTTTCCGAGATCATCTCCCAGGAACTCTACGGCCCGCTCGGCGCCCCGCAGTACAAGGAGTATGCTGGTATCATCCGCGCCAGCGGCCAGCGGTTGCTGAACCTGGTGAACCAGATCCTGGAGATCGCGCGGCTGGAGGGCCGGGCCATGGACCTGGACCTGCGGGTCGAGGCCCTGGACCACGCCATGGACGACGCCCTGGACGGCCTGCGCGACGAGATCACGCATCGTCGCACGGTGGTGGTGGTCCGCGACGAAGGCGCCCTGCCCTCGGTGAAGGCCGACCCGCGCGGCCTGCGCACCGTGCTCACCAACCTGACACACAACGCTGTGGTCTTCTCGCCGGAAGGTTCGCGCATCGAGATCACCGCCGTCCGCGACGGTGAGGAGATCGATATCCACATCCTCGACCAGGGCCCCGGCATCGATCCCGCCGACATCGCCCGCCTGCTGCGGCCCTTCGAACAGGGCGACAGCGCGCTCACCCGCCGCAGCGAGGGGGCGGGCCTGGGCCTGCCGATCGTCAATCTGCTGTGCCAGGCCATGGGCGGGCGGCTGAAGCTGCTGCCCGGTCCGCAGGGCGGCCTGCTGGCCAATGTCCGCCTGCCCGCGGGCTGAGCGGACGGTTGCGCCCGGCCCCTCGGCCCCTTAAGTCGCCGACAGCATGCGCACCATTGAAGACGACCTTGCCGAACTGGTCTCGGAGTTCGACCTCCTGGAGGACTGGGAGGAACGCTATCGCTACGTGATCGACCTGGGGAAAGACCTCGCGCCCTTGACCGACGCCGAACGCAGCGAGGCCAACAAGGTGCGCGGCTGCGCCAGCCAGGTCTGGCTGGTGACCGAACCCCACGCCGACGGCAGCGTCACGTTCCGGGGGGATTCCGACGCCCACATCGTGAGCGGCCTGATCGCCGTCGTGCTGCGGCTCTATTCGGGCAAGGCCGCCGCGGCGATCCGCGACTTCGACGCCAAGTCTGCCTTCGACCAGCTAGGCCTGAGCGGGCACCTTTCGGCGCAGAGGTCCAATGGGCTGGCCTCCATGGTGGCGCGCATACGCAGGGACGCCGAGGCGTTGGCCGCCTAAGCCGCGCGGATGCCGCTGCTGGATCCGGTCTGCCCCTGAATGCCGACCACGGCGTCGTAGCCCAGGATCATGTCGACATCCACGCCATTGGTGGCCAGCGGCAGGCGCAGCCACAGGATCGACATGTGCGAGGCCCCACGCCAGGAGAGGCTGTGAACCCCCACGGCCGGGCGGCGCTCCTCGACGATCTTGCCCAGCTCGACGCGCCAATAGTCGGCGGCGGCGCTGTTGTAGACATCGTCCAGGCCGCGACCGGTGATCTCACGGCCATAGACGCTGTAGAGGCCCGTGCCGGCGAGGCGCAGGCGGAAGTCCAGGGGGTCGCGACGCACGTCGATCAGACTGACCGTCGGCAAGAGGCGCTTGAAGTCCTCGGGCTTGATGTCGCCCCGCCCAGGCAGCCTGGGCCCGGTCCGGAGTCCAGCCCAATAGGCATAGAGCTCCTCATGGGCGCGGGCGGCCGCTGCTGATGATCCGATCTGTGCCGCCATATTCAGATTCCTTAACAACCCCTTGGAATCACGACGAATCACTTATCGCCTGAGCCGCGAATCTGCGGCAAGGCGAAATCGTGACCAGGGCGAATAAAACCGAATTTGCCGCAGCGCGAGAGGGCTGTGCTCAGACAGCAAAACGCCCGCCTGGTGGGCGGGCGTTCCGTCTTTCAACGCGAAAGAATCGAGAAGGTCTTACTTGCGCTTGCGCGGGGCCTGACGGCCGCCCTGGCCCAGGCCCATCTGCTTGGCGAGATCCGAGCGCGCCTTGGCGTAGTTCGGCGCAACCATCGGATAATCCTTCGGCAGGCTCCACTTGGCCCGGTATTCCTCGGGGCTCATATTGTACTTGGTACGCAGATGCCGCTTGAGAGACTTGAACTTGCGGCCGTCTTCCAGGCAAACCAGATGGTCCGGGGTGATCGAGCGACGCACGGGGACCGCGGGTTCCTTGGGCGCAGCTTCCTGAACGTCGGAACCCTGCGAAATACCCGACAGCGCGCGGTGGATGCTCTGGATTAGCGCGGGCAGATCAGAGGCCGCGACTGAATTGTTGCCAACGTAGGCGGAGACAATATCCGCCGTCATCTCAATGACTTCCGACTTCTCGTCCATAATTCTCGATTCCGTATTGGGGAACTACCCCAGTTGGGGGGATGACTGATTCACGACATCAGTTATGGCGTCATTATAGGCGACTGAACGCAAGCACAAGTGGCGCAAAGCCGCATCATCTTGACCGAACGCGTTCGGCGCAAAGACGAATAGACGAATTTCGCCCAATGGTGGCGCCGCACCGCAGTAGCGAGAACGCGATAGTCTGGATCACGACAGTCCGGCAAGCGAGCGATGATCAGCAGCACGTCGCGGCAACTTCAAAGGAGGCTTTTGCTCGCGTCGAGCCTAACGGCCGAATTCCTTAGACAGCGCCAACATGGCTGCGCGCTGCGGCACAGAGTATTCATCGACGCCGTCTTCATCGCCATCGCGAATGGCCTTCAACAACGCAGGCGTTAGCGCCGACGACAATGACCAGTTCCAGTAGCGTAGAACGGTTTGCGCGCGATCGACCGCGATCATGTCATAGGTGGTGAGCACCCGTTCGAGGTTCGGATTCAGGCTTCCATCCGCCTCTGTTTCAGGTCGCCGCAAGCCCCGCCACAGAGCCCGAACCGCCAGCTTTGGCAGCCCCGTGGCCTTGCACAGGATCGCCAAAGGCTCGCCCCCGGGATCGGTGAAGATCTTCGCGCCGGTCATCGGCTTCAGGCCCGAGAGGTAGGAGATTTCCTCCGCCGTTTCGCGGGTCAGCCCACTTTGCGCTGCAGCAACGGCCGCCTCGAGACTGTCGAAAGGTGACTTGTCGATCGCGGCCCGGTTGCGCTGGCGGCGTTCGATGAATTGCAGCGCCTTCCGCGCGAGCGGGTCCTGCCAGTTCTCGGCCGCCGCCATGGGAAAGATATCGCCGGTTGCGTCCTGCAGCACTTCGCGGGAGACGGCGAACCGCTGGAGGATGGTGCGCCTGGCCTCGGCATCGGCCCACCAGAACAGCACAAAGGCGTGAGCCGGCCGCAGTTCCGGTCGGCGCAGCAGGGTCGGCGCGGTGCGCGCGTCCCCACGGGTGGAGGCGACAATGGCCTCGACACAGGGGTTGGAGAGCTTGGCCAGGTCGTTCTTCAGCAGGCATTCGATGACCAGCGCCTCGCCGAACTCGATCAGCACCTCGCAAACCACTTCGCTGACCCCCCGCCGCATGGCGATCAGGCGGCGATGCTCCAGGCCCGCCGAACGGGCGCAGTCCAGCAGGTCGGAGTCCGTCAGCGACGCGCAGTTGGTCAGCAAGGCCTCGGCGATCTCGACATGATCGCGCAGCAACAGGCGCACCAGGCTGGCGGGGATCTCCGAGAGGTTGGCCAGCCGGCGGGCCACCTTCAGGCGGTCCTCCGGCTCGGCCTCGCGCAGCATGTCCACCAGCAGGTCGGCGGTCATCGAGCGTTCGAAGGCGTTCACCCGCGATGACGGCAGGCAGACGACATCGGCCATGCGCTTGAGCAAGGCCGCGCGCGCCCGGAAGGCGATGGGCTGTCCGGGTTCGTTGGGCGTCGCGGCAGTATTCATGACGGGCTGATCACACCATAGCCGCCTTAACCGGACGTTTTCACCTCACTTGAACGTGGGGGCGCTCCAGGTCTCCCAGATGTCCGGCACATCGCTGGAAACCTTGTCGGTGAAGACCGGCGGGCGCTTCTCCAGGAACGACATGACGCCTTCGCGGGCGTCGGCCATGGCGCCGCGGGTCTGGATGCCCCGGCTGTCGGCGCGGTGGGCCTCCATGGGGTGGTTGGCGCCGGCCATGCGCCACAACAGCTGGCGGGTGATGGCGATGGAGACCGGCGCGGTATTGTCGGCGATCTCGCGGGCGAGCGCTCGAGCCGCCGGCAGCAGGTCTTCCGGCGCGTGCAGCGAACGGACCAGACCCTTGTCCAACGCCTCCTGGGCCGAGAAGATGCGGCCGGTATAGCACCACTCCAGCGCCGTCTGGACCCCCACCACCTTGGGCAGGAACCAGGACGAGGCCGCCTCGGGATTGAGGCCGCGCCGGGCGAAGACCAGGCCGAACCGCGCCTCCGTCGAGGCCAGGCGGATATCCATGGGCAGCTGCATGGTGACACCGACCCCGACCGCCGGGCCGTTCACGGCGGCGATCACCGGCTTGAGGCTCTCATAGATGCGCAGGGTCAGCAGGCCGCCGCCGTCGCGCTGCACCCCCTCGCGGGTGCGGGCGGCCTTGTCCTCGCCGCCGCGCGCGTCGTAGTCGAAGGTCTGGGCGCCGCCCGACAGATCGGCCCCGGCGCAGAAGCCGCGCCCAGCCCCGGTGACGATCACCACCTTGACCGCGTCATCGGCGTCGGTGACGTCGAAGGCGGCGATCATGTCCTTCATCATCTGGGTGTTGAAGGCGTTCAGCTTGTCGGGCCGGTTCAGCGTGATCGTCGCGATCCCGTCCTCAACCTCGTAGGCGAGCGTCTCGAAAGTCGGCTTGGCCATAGTGTCTTCCTCCCTGATTTTCTTCAGTTCGCACCGCTTGACGGACGGTCCGTCAAGCACCGCATCGTCGGATCAAGAACGATAGTTTGGGAGGAGGTCCGGAGCGTCGCAAAGGCGTCCAGGCCCCAGTTTTCAGGACCCGTCATGCATCCGGCCACACACGCCAAGACCCACCCCGACCGCGCCGCCTACATCATGGCGGGAACCGGGGAGACGGTGACCTACAAACAGTTGGACGACCGCTCCAACCAGGGGGCCCAGCTCTTCCGCTCGCTGGGCCTGGTGACCGGCGACGTCATCGCCATCCTGATGGACAACAGCCCGCGGTTCTTCGAGATCGCCTGGGCCGCCCAGCGCTGCGGCCTCTACTATGCCTGCATCTCGTCCAAGCTGACCTCGGGCGAGGTCGAGTACATCATGACCGACTGCGCGGCGAAGCTGCTGGTGACCTCGGCCGGGGTCGGCCCGGTCATCGACGAATTGCCCGCCCTGCTGCCCAGCGTGAAGCTCTACATGGTCGGAGAGGCGCGGGCGCCCTACGAGAGCTTCGAGGCGGCGCGGGACAAGCTGCCGGCGACCCCAGTGGCCGACGAGGCGGCCGGCCGCGACATGCTCTACTCCTCCGGCACCACGGGCCGGCCCAAGGGCATCAAGCCGCCCCTGACCGGCGGCCCCATTGACGAGCCCGGCGGCGTCGCCAACCTGGCGGCCGGCCTGTTCGGCTTCAAGTCCGACAGCGTCTACATCTCACCGGCGCCGCTCTATCACGCCGCGCCCCTGCGCTGGTGCATGGCCGTCCATCAGCTGGGCGGCACGGTCATCGTGATGGAGAAGTTCGATCCCGAGGTGATGCTGAGCCTGATCGAAAAGTACAAGGTCGATGTCGGCCAGTTCGTCCCCACCCACTTCGTCCGCATGCTGAAACTGCCGGAAGAGGTGCGCGCCCGGTACGACGTGTCGTCGATGCGCTCGGCGGTCCATGCCGCGGCCCCCTGCCCCGTCCCGGTGAAGGAGCAGATGCTGGCCTGGTGGGGTCCGGTCATCCACGAGTACTACGCGGGCTCCGAGGGCAACGGCTTCTGCTATGTCGGGCCGCACGACTGGCTGACCCACAAGGGCACCGTCGGCCGGGCGATCCTGGGCGAGGCCAAGATCGTCGGCGAGGAGGGCGAAGAACTGCCGCCCCGCAGCGAAGGCACGGTCTATTTCGCCGGCGGCGCGCCGCTGACCTATCACAACGCGCCGGACAAGATCGCCGAGAACACCAACAAGCAGGGCTGGACGACGCTGGGCGACGTGGGCTGGCTGGACGAGGAGGGCTTCCTCTACCTCACCGATCGCAAGAGCTTCATGATCATCTCCGGCGGGGTGAACATCTATCCGCAGGAGCTCGAGAACCTGCTGATCACCCACCCCAAGGTGGCCGACGCCGCCGTGGTGGGCGCCCCGCACGAGGAGATGGGCGAGCAGGTTGCCGCCGTGATCCAGCCGATGAACTGGGACGAGGCTGGCGACGCCCTGAAGGACGAGCTGATGGCCTTCTGCCGGGCCAATCTCAGCCACGTGAAGTCGCCGCGCATCCTCGACTTCATGCAGGAACTGCCGCGCCACCCCACCGGCAAGCTCTACAAGCGCCTGATCCGCGACGCCTACTGGGGCAAGGAAGGCTCGAAGATCGTCTAGACGGCGGATCGATCGGCGGCCCAAGCGGTTACGGCTGGATCAGCCACCCCAAGGGACCGCCATGATCGCCTCCATCCTCATCGGGCTCGCCGCCGGCAGCCGGTCCATGACGCCCCTGGCGGCGGTGAGCGACGCCGCCCACCGCGGCGCCCTGCCCGCCGGCAGCGGCGCGCCGGCCTGGCTGGGCCATCCGATGGTCGCGGCGGGCTCCAAACTGATGGCGGCCGGTGAACTCTGGGGCGACAAGATGAAGTCAGCCCCCGACCGCATCGTGCCGGCCGGCATCCTGGCCCGCCTCGTCACCGGTGGCCTGGCGGGCGCGGCCCTGGCGCCTCGCAGGCAGGCGGTGTTGGGCGGCCTGCTGGGCGCGAGCGCCGCCGTGGCCGCGGCCTACCTCACCTTCGACCTGCGCAAGCGCGCCATCCGCCGCTTCGGCCAGACCCCCACGGGGGTGATCGAGGACGCGCTGACGGTGGGGGCGACGGAGGCGGTGCTGTTGGGGTTCAGGCGGTAGAACTCAGGCTCCCGCCGAACGCTCGAAATCAGCACGTCTTGCCAACGCCCACAAACCTCCTAGTCTTGCGCCCAGCATGAGCCATCTGCCCGCCCTCGCCCTGAACGTAGCGATCCCCGACCGGGGATCGACAGGCGTGCGCGACTAGGCTCACCGCCCGCCCGATCCCCGCAACAGCGGATGGATCGGCGAAGACCCTCTCCATCCGCGCCAAGATGGAGCTTCCCATGACTCAACCCGACTGGTGGTACGACGACCTGAAGCAGGTCGGCCTGGACTTCGCCGACGAGGCGCAGGTGGCCACCTATGACGACCGCCAGGGCGCCACGGTGGCCGAGGCCAGGCGCTTGCTGATGCGGCTCGGGGTGGGGCCCTCCACAGCCATGGCCGATATCGGCTGCGGCACCGGCCTTCTGGCCTGCGAGGCGGCCGGTATGGCGCGCAGCGTGCGGGCCATCGACATCTCGGGCGCCATGCTGGACGCCGCCCGCGCCCGGGCGGGGTCGCTGCGCAATATCGCCTTCGAGCAGGCAGGATTCCTGACCTTCGCCGCTAGCGGCGACCTAGACCTGATCGTCGCCAAGAACGCCCTGCACCACCTGCCGGACATGTGGAAGGCCGTGGCGCTCACGCGCATGCGCGACGCCCTGAAGCCCGGCAAGCGGCTCTATATCCGCGACGTGGCGTTCAACTGCGGTCCCGACGCCATCCCGCGCACGGTGGAGAGCTGGATCGGCCACATGACGCGCGAGAGCGGCTACAGCCGCGCCGAGGTGGCCACCCATGTGCGCGAGGAGCACTCCACCTTCGCCTGGATCCTGGAGCGGCTGATCACCGAGGCCGGCTTCCGGCTGATCAGCCGCGAACACGACGGGGTCTATGCCGAGTTCGTCGCCGAGGCGGTGGCCTGAGGCGCCTCTTAGCTGCTAGACGTCGAACACCTGTTTCAAAGACGAGGAATTGAACGATGAACCCCGTGGAATTCAAGGATCTGCCCGGCCTGGTGGGCCAGGAAACCGGCGTGTCGGACTGGCTGGAGATCACGCAGGAGCGCGTGAACCAGTTCGCCGAGGCCACCGGTGACCATCAGTGGATCCACGTGGACGTCGAGCGCGCCAACCGCGAGATGGGCGGCCCGATCGCCCACGGCTACCTGACCCTGTCGCTGCTGCCCTTCCTGGGCGGCGGTCTGATGCCGGTGAAGGGCGTCACGCGCGGGATCAACTACGGCTCCGACAAGGTGCGCTTCGTGAACATGGTCCGGGTCGGCAAGCGCGTGCGCCTGCGCCAGAAGCTGATCGGCGTCGACGCCAAGGCCGGCGGCGTCCAGATCCGTATGGAATGCACCATCGAGATCGAAGGCGAGGAAAAGCCCGCCTGCATCGCCGAGACCCTGTCCCTGCTGTACGGGGCGTAAGACTGTGAGACCTCCCTGCCTCACGGCGGGGAGGTTCTCGACCTACCAGTCGGGCGAGACGGCCTCTTCGGCCGAGGCCGCCTTGGCGCCGGTGACGACTTCGTTGGAAGCCGTGGTCACCGGGGCGTAGGGGTTCTCCACCAGACCGATGGTCTCGCGGATGTACTTGGCCTGGGTGACGATCCCGATCTCCAGGCGCTCATTGTTCAGCTCGACCTGCTGGGTCAGCAGACCGGCGATGAACTGCGCCGGCAGGGCCTCGGTCGCGCCCGAGCGGCGGCGCGAGTTGTCGGCCATGAACACCGGGCCGCCGGAATTGCCTGGGAAGACGCTGAAATCGAGCAGGAAGGTCGGGAAGACCTTGGCCGGAGCGATCGGATAGGAGGCCACGCGGCCGGCCCTCAGGATCGGGAAACCGGCGCGGTTGGCGGCCAGACCGCGCGGGAAGCCGAGGGCCATCATCTCATCGCCCGCGCCCACCTGCAGGGCGGCGAAGGTCTGGTCATCGGCGAGCCAGCTCAGCGGGATGGCGGCCTTGGCGAATTGTTCCGGCGCCGTGATCGAGATGGCGGCCACATCCCGCGACGGGTGCTGGGTCCAGAGCTGACGGCCCGCGGCATCGCGGATCTTCAGGGCCTGGGGCGAATAGGTCCAGGAGCCGTCCGCATTCTCGATTCTGTAGCCAACCCGCGCCTCGGCGCCGGGCATCTTGGCGAGCACGTGGTTGGCGGTGACGAGAACGGTGTGGGGCTGGCCGTCAGGGCTCACCGACTGGATCAGGAAGCCGGTGCCAACCGTGCGGGTGCCGTCCCCAAGGGGCTGCTCCACCTGCACCGTCGCGTGGATCAACTCCACGGATAGGTCATAGACCATCGACGTCCCCGAAAAAGTTTCCGCAACTCGCGGAACCAATTAACGGGATACTTCCTTAAGAACGTCGTTAACGCAAAGTCCGATCTGCGCTCTAGCCGCTGCGCTATGTTGCCGCGTGGTCGAAGGGTTACGCCTTGAGGGCGCCGTGAGCCTGGGCCATCTAGTGGGAATGACCCGCCCCACACCGCCTGCCGCCCGGCGCGAGCCGAAATCCATCACCCAGCTCGGCCGCACCCGCGTCGACGACTATGCCTGGATGAAGGACGACAACTGGAAAGAGGTGCTGCGCGATCCCAAGGTCCTGCGCGCCGACATCCGCGAGCATCTGGATGCCGAGAACGCCTACACGAAGAGCCTGCTGGACGATCCCACAAAGGCCCTGCAGGCGGCGCTGTTCGCCGAGATGAAGGGGCGGATCAAGGAGGACGATTCGTCGGTCCCCGCCTCCGACGGGGCCTGGGACTACTACGTCCGCTACGAGATCGGCGCCGAGCACCCGGTCCATGGCCGCCGCCCCAGCGGCCGGACCGACGGCGAGGTCGTGCTGCTGGACGAGGAGGCGCTGTCCAAGGGCAAGGCCTTCTTCCAGGTCGGCGCGGCCCACCACAGCCCCGACCACCGCCTCTACGCCTGGGCCGCCGACGAGCAGGGGTCGGAGTACTACACGATCCGCCTGAAGGACCTGACCACCGGCGAGACCCTGCCAGTCGAGATCGGGAGCGCCTATGGCGACTTCACCTTCTCCCCCGACAGCCAGTGGCTGTTCTGGATCTGGCGCGACGAGAACGCCCGGCCCTCCAAGGTCTTCCGCCGCCCGGCGCGCGGCGGCGAGGACACCCTGGTCTATGAGGAGGCCGACGACGGCATGTTCCTGGGTGTCGGGACCACCGCCGACGACAGCCACATCGTGGTTCATGTCGGCAACCAGGAGACTACCGAGATCTGGCTGATCCCCGCCGCCGACCCGACCCGCCCGCCCTTCGTGGCCGAGCCGCGCCGGGTGGGGGTGAAGTACGAGCTGGACCACTGGACCGACCGGTGGGTGATCCGCACCAACGACGACGGGGCGGTGGACTTCAAGCTGGCGACCTCGACCGCCGAGATCCCCGCCAAGTCGACCTGGAGCGACTTCGTGGCCCACCAGCCCGGCCACTATGTCACCGGCTTTGCGGCCTATGCCGGCCACCTGGTGCGGCTGGAGCGGGTGAACGCCAACGACCGCATCGTGGTCATGGCGCGGGCCGGCGGCGAGCACGAGATCGTCTTCGACGAGGAGGCCTGCGCCCTCTCGCTCTCCGGCGGCTACGAGTACGACACCACCACGACTCGCTTCATCTACCAGTCCCCCACCACGCCCCGGCAGTGGTTCGACTACGACATGACCAGCCGCGAGCGGACCCTGCGCAAGACCCAGGAAATCCCCTCCGGCCACGATCCGGCCCGGTACGTCGCGCGCCGGCTGATGGCCAAGGCCGCCGATGGGGCGGAGGTTCCGGTCACCGTCCTGATGCTGAAGGACACCCCGCTGGACGGCTCGGCGCCCCTGCTGCTCTACGGCTACGGCGCCTATGGCCACGCCATGGAGCCCAGCTTCTCGATCCGCAACCTGAGCTTGGTGGACCGGGGCTGGATCTGGGCCACGGCCCATGTGCGCGGCGGTTCGGACAAGGGCTGGGGCTGGTTCCTGGATGGGCGCAAGGAGAAGAAGCCCAACAGCTTCACCGACTTCATCGCCTGCGCCGAGAATCTGTCGGCCAACGGCTACGGCAAGGCCGGGCGGATGGTGGCCTATGGCGGCTCGGCGGGCGGCATGCTGATGGGCGCGATCGCCAACCTGCGGCCCGACCTGTGGGCCGGGGTGATCGCGGCAGTCCCCTTCGTCGACGTGCTCAACACCATGAGCGACACCACCCTGCCGCTCACCCCGCCGGAGTGGCCCGAGTGGGGCAACCCGCTGGAGGACGAGGCCGCCTACGACACCATCGCCGCCTACAGCCCCTACGATCAGGTCGCCGCCCTCCCCTATCCGCCGGTGCTGGCGACGGGCGGGCTGTCGGACCCTCGCGTCACCTATTGGGAACCCGAAAAGTGGGTGGCCAAGCTGCGGCAGTTCTCGACATCCGACGCCCCGATCCTGCTCAAGATCAACATGGACGCCGGCCACGGCGGGGCCTCGGGCCGTTTCGACTTCCTCAAGGAGATCGCGCTGGACTACGCCTTCGCCATCTGGGCGGTGGAGAGGGGTTGGGAATGATCGTCAGGCCTTCTGAGGCAAGCGACGCAGACGCCCTGGCGGCCATCTACGGCCATGACGTCCTGCACGGCTTCGGCACCTTCGAAGAGGTTCCGCCGAGCCCGCGGGAGATGGCCGAACGCCGTCTGGCCATCGTCGAACGCGGCCTGCCGCATGTGGTCGCCGAAGAAGACGGCGAGGTGCTGGGCTTTGCCTATGCGGGCCTGTTCCGGCCGCGGGCGGCTTACCGGTTCACGGTGGAGGACAGCGTCTATGTGGCCCCCGACGCCCATGGGCGTGGCGTGGGCAAGGCCTTGCTCAGCGAAGTGCTCAAGGCCTGCGAGGCGCTCGGCCTGCGGCAGGTGATGGCGGTGATCGGCGACAGCGGCAACTCCGGGTCCATCGGCCTGCATACATCCCTGGGCTTCCGCCACGCCGGGGTCTGCCAGAGCGTCGGCTTCAAGCACGGGCGCTGGGTGGACACCGTCTGGATGCAGAAGGCCCTGAACGGCGGAGACGCGAGCGCCCCCGCCTCCGAAGGACTGACCCTGACCGGGCACTAGAGCTTGGCCAGCCTCAGGCGCAGGGCGTTGGAGATGACGCTCACCGACGACAGCGACATGGCGGCCGCGGCGATGGCCGGGGTCAGGACCAGCCCGAACGCCGGATACAGAACCCCCGCCGCGATGGGCACGCCCAGGACGTTGTAGACGAAGGCCAGGACCAGGTTCTGGCGGATATTGCCCATCACCGCCTGCGACAGCCGCTGGGCCCGCAGGAGGGCGCGAAGTTCCCCCTGCAGCAGGGTGATCCCGGCGCTCTCGATGGCGACGTCGGAGCCGGCGCCCATGGCGATCCCGACCTCCGCTGCGGCGAGCGCCGGGGCGGTGACCCGGTTGTCGCCGGTGAGCATGACCACCCGCACGCCGGCCGCGCGAAGCTCGGCCACCACCTCAGCGGCGTCGCCCCGAGGCCCTGGAGCCGCACCACGACGAGACGCGCTACTCCGCCAGCGGCGCCTATGTCAGGCGCCTCGACGCCGGCGGCCTGGTGGCCGTGACCCTGGCCGCCTCCCAGAAGAACCGCCAGCCCGGCCCCATCCTCTGGGGCTACCTGGCCGAGGCCGCCTGGATGCCCAACGACGCCTGGACGCTCTTCGGCCGCGCGACTGGACGATCCGGCCCGGCGTGAAGCTGGGGCTGGGCGGCCTGGTCTCGGGGTTCGACATCCCGGGCGCCCTGGGGGCGAGCTATGGGAAGCCGTCGGCGGGGATGGTGTTTGTGCGGTTGAAGGTGGGGTGAAGTCTGGGCCTCAGGGCCGCGGCGACGCATTTCAGGACGGAATGACTGTCCGTCTGGAAATCGCAGGCGCGGGCGGACCGTCGACCGCGGGAAGGTGTTGCCTATCCAAGCCGCCCGCTGTCACAATCCTGGCTGCTTGAGGGTCAGGAAGACTGCCGAGAGGAACATGCTCAGCGCGGCGCGGCGGTACATGGGGCGCGTTCTGGAAGACATGCGCCGCGAGTCCGGCGAGTGGCGGCTGCGCTGCGTCGCCTGTGGGGCTGACCGGTCGTTGGGTTCGTTGGGTGGCGTGCGTTGGAAGGCGTTTGGCGTGGCGAACACAGCAGGGTTCTGCCGGCGATGTGGCGATGTCCGGCGGATGAAAATCTATCACCCCGTGAAGGCGCCGTTGCCCCCGACGCCGATGGGTTAGCGGCCGCCGCCAGGACATCGACGACGGCGGCGAAGCCGGCTCACCCCAGGGTCAGCCACCCCGGCGGCAGGCTGGCCAGCGTGACCCCCACTAGCACCATCTGATTTCCGCCGCCCATGTCGACCACGGCGTCGGCGCCCGCCTGCATCAGCTGGAAGGGCGTGCCGGGGTCGAGCAGGATGCGGTCGCCTTCGGAGATGTGGAAGTCCAACACCCGGTCGAGGCCGCCGAAGGCGGCGCCGTGGAAGATGTCGGCGCCGGCGCCGCCGGTGACCGTGTCGGCGCCGCGGTCGCCGGAGAGGTAGTCGTTGCCCGCCCCGCCCGAGACCACGTCGTCGCCCTGGCCGCCGCGCACGATGTCGGCGCCGTCGCCGCCGCTGAGGGTGTCGTCGCCGAGGTTGCCGTCCACCACGTCGCCGCCGGCGTCGCCGTACAGCAGGTCATTGTCCTTGCCCCCCACCACCCAGTCGCCGCCGTTCCCGCCGTGGGCGGTGTCGCGGCCAATATTGCCGTTGATGTCGTCGAAGCCGTCGGCCCCCAGGATGGAATCGTCGCCAGCGTCGCCGCGCAGGTAGTTGCCGTCCCCAGCCCGGGCGTCGAGGGTGTCGTTCCCGTCGCCGCCGAAGAAGCTCGAGCGGGTTCCGCCGCCCCGCATCACGTCGTTCCCGCCCCAGGCGCGGGCCAGGTAGACCTCGTCGGCGTTGGGGGTCGAGGTGGGGGCCGCGCCCACAACCTCCTCGATGAGGTCGTCGCCGGCCAGCAGGGTCGCCGAGCCCAGGCTGTTGTCACCGAGCGTATAGGACAGCCCCAGGATCGCGGCGTCGGCGTGGGCGCCCGTGATTTCGATCCGGCCGTAAGACGCCGCCAGGCTGAAGTTGGTCACCACCCCGCCAGTAAGCAGCACCCCATTGGGTCCGCCGAAGGTGAAGCCCGAGCCGCCGAGCGCCATGAAATAGCGGCCGGCG
Source organism: Phenylobacterium sp. (assembly GCF_030651185.1). Classification (GTDB taxonomy): domain Bacteria; phylum Pseudomonadota; class Alphaproteobacteria; order Caulobacterales; family Caulobacteraceae; genus Phenylobacterium. The sequence continues at coordinate 55,975 of NZ_JAUSCJ010000029.1, read as the reverse complement.
TTCCAGTGGAAGATCTCGTTGGCAGCGTTGAGCAGGACCACCGTAGAGCCCACGAGCTCGTCGCCCCGGTAGGCGTCTGCGTCATAGCCATCGAACAACAGCACGTGCGCCATCGCGCAGCCCTCCCCCGTGCAGTCCAAGCGGTTTTGACGATGACGTCGAAACGCGCGGGAGGCTAGACCCTTGCGATTGTTTTTCCGCCGCACACGCTGGGCGTTTGCGGCGGCGCCGATGGCCGAGGCGCCCGCACCCCGTTTGAGTTCCGGGGCGACGGGGCTAGGCTGGGGTCGAGCGCCATCTGGAGACCGCGACATGGCTGAGCTGCAGCGTCTGCCCGCCGAGGCGCCCATCGCGGCGGTCATGGCGGTCCTGGACCGGGACGGGGCCCTGATCCTGGAGGGGGTGATCAGCCCGCAGGCGGCGCGCGCCCTGGCCGAGGAGCTGAGGCCCTATGTCGAGGCGACCCAGCCGGGACAGGACGCCTTCACCGGGTTCAAGACCACGCGGACCGGGGCCCTGGTCGCCCGCTCGCCGGGGTGCCGCACCGCCATCCTCGATCCCCGCATCCGGGCGATCTGCGACAAGGTGCTGCTGCCCAACTGCACCCGCTACCAGCTGCACCTGGGCCAGCTGATCCGCATCATGCCCGGCCAGCCGGCGCAGCCGATCCACCGCGACCGCTGGGCCTGGGGCCAGTACCTGAAGGAGATCGAGCCGCAGCTGAACACCATCTGGGCCCTGACCGACTTCACCGAGGCGAACGGAGCGACCCAGGTGGTTCCGGGCTCCATCGACTGGCCCGACAGCCGCAAGGCCACGCCGGAGGAGATCGGCCGGGCGACCATGAGGGCCGGCTCGGTGCTGGTCTATACCGGTACGGTGTTCCACGGCGGCGGGGCCAATACCGGCGAGACCGACCGCTGGGGCCTGAACATCACCTATGCCCTGGGCTGGCTGCGGCAGGAGGAGAACCAGTACCTCTCCTGCCCGCCGGAGATCGCGCGCACCCTGGAGCCCGAGTTGCAGCAGCTGATCGGCTACGCCCTGGGCTCCTACGCCCTGGGCTACTACACCCCGCCCCTGCCGCCGGGCGAAGGCCCGGAGGTCGTGCCGCCCGAATACGCCCTGACAGGCGACGCGGCCGGATCGCAGCTGGGCTCGGCCGAGCTGCTGGGGGCGATCAACGCCCAGGTGCGCGGCGGCTGAGGGCGCCGGGTTCAGACGGAGGGGAAGTCGTCGATCACGGCTTCGAGGGGCGGGACGCTCAGCTCGCTCTCCGGCGCGTCGCCGGCGGTTTCCAGGTGGCGGGCGGCGGCTTCGCTGATCAGGCGGCTGCGCTCGTTCAGGTCGCTGGCCGACGCCGCGGCGTTGAGCAGCTGATCCATCCCCTGGTCGTCGCGTTCCGGTGCCGGCATGCGCAGCCCCTCCCTGGGGTCAGGTCGCAAGGATGCGCCAGAAGACAAAACGTTCCGTTAACCAAGCGCGCCCTGCGGCGACGGTTGCGCCACGCAGGATTGCGTGCCCGCCGAATTGCCAATGGCAGAGCTTCATGGCGCGCATCGAACTCCCCAGCATCGGCGCCCCGACACGATCCACGGCGGCCGCTCCGCCCGGGACGGCTATCAGCGGGGCTAGCGGCGGGTGGTCGTTGATGGTGGAAGCCAAGCGGATGAACCTGTTCCTGCTGCTCACCGACTTCTTCGAGAAACTCGACGGCAAGGACGTGATCGAGTTCGGCTCCTATCGCGGCGGCAACGCGCTGTTCATGGCCCATGTCCTGAAGGCGGTCGCCCCCAAGGCGCGCGTCTATGCCTGCGGCACCTATGCCGGCATGCCGGTGACCGACGCGGCGTGGGACCTGCACGGGGCCGGCGACTTTTCCGAGGCCTCCTTCGAGGCGCTGTCGAAACGGCGCGACAAGCTGAAGCTGAAAAACCTGGAGGTGGTGAAGGGGCTGTTCGCCGACACCTTCCCCGGCATCGCCAGGAAGAAGCCCAGCTTCGGCCTGGCCCACATCGACTGCGACATCTATTCCGGCGTGAAATACGCCCAGGGCGCCTCGGTGCCGCTGATGACCCAGGGCGGCTATGTCGTCTATGACGACGCCGACGCGCCCTCCTGCATCAGCGCCACCGAGGCGGTGGAGGAGCTGGTGATGGCGCGCCGCCTGCACTCCGAGCAGGTCTGGCCCCACTGGGTGTTCCGCGCCGGGCTGTAGGGCGCGCCTGTGAGTGCTATGAGGCCGCGACCCTACCGGTCGACTGCGTCCTGGCCGACCGGGTCGACTAGAGCCGGATGGCTTCTCTCGCAGCCTGAATCCGGCTCTAAATCTTTGAAATTAGAGCACGATTCAGCGGTCAGGCGATTCCGCCTGATCGCATCGTGGTCCAGGGCAGCGTCCCGGCCACCGCCGGCGGCAGCTGCGCCGAGACGCCAATGGTGAAGAGCGCCAGGCCCATCTCGTCAGTCACCGTTATCTGCCCGTTGCGGGTCAGCCAGACCTCGTCCGCCCGCATCCGCAACATCTCGCAACTGACCCGCACCGCTTCGCGCCGCGCGGTCGGTTCCACCGCCCGGGCTCAGGTCAGACGCTGCAGCCTTGAGCGCAGGGCGGCCACCGGATTGCGCGCCGGCTGATGCCGGTCGGCCTGGACGAGCTCGGGGCGGCCGGCGTCGGGGGCGGCGATCTGGAAGCGCCCCACCAGCTGCCCCAGGTCGGCGGCCTCGGACTTGAGGTTGGCGGCCGCTGCGGTGGTCTGCTCCACCATGGCGGCGTTCTGCTGGGTGACCTGGTCCATCTGGTTGACGGCGGCGTTGACCTGGTTGAGGCCCGCCGCCTGCTCCTGGGAGGACTCGGCGATCTCGGTGATCAGCAGGTCGATCTCGGCGAACTTGACCACGATGCCGCTCAGGGCCTCGCCGGTGTCGCCCACCACCTTGACGCCCCGGTCGACCTGCAGCCGGCTGGCGGCGATCAGCTCCTTGATCTCCTTGGCGGCGCCGGCCGAGCGCTGGGCGAGCGCCCGGACCTCCTGGGCGACGACGGCGAAGCCGCGGCCCGCCTCCCCGGCCCGGGCGGCCTCGACCCCGGCGTTGAGGGCCAGCAGGTTGGTCTGGAAGGCGATCTCGTCGATGACACCGACGATGTTGCTGATCTGGCCGGAACTCTGCGCGATCTCGCCCATGGCCAGGACGGCGTCGCCCATCACCACGCCCGAGCGCTCGGCCTGGCCCTTGGCCTCGGAGGCGGCCTGGGCCGCCTGCCGGGCGCCCTCGGCGCTGCGCTTGATGGTGACGGTCACCTCGTCCAGGGCCGCGGCGGTCTCCTCCAGGCTGGCCGCCTGCTGCTCGGTGCGGCGCGAGAGGTCGTCGGAGGCCGCCGAGATCTCGTCGGAGCCGCCGTGGATGCCCCGGGCCGAGCCGGCGATGGCGCCGATGGCCTCGCGCAGACTGTCCACCGCGGCGTTGAAGTCGGTGCGGATCTGCAGGTACTGGCCCTGGAAATCGGCCTCGATGCGGGTGGTGAGGTCGCCCTGGGCCAGGCGGCCGAGGCTGGCGGCCAAGGCCTCCACCACGGCGCGCTGCTCGTCCTCGGCGGCCCGACGCTCGGCCTCGGCGCGCCCGCGCTCGGTGTCGGCGTCGGCGCGCATGCGGTGGGCCTCGGCCTCCAGGGCCTGGGCCCCCAGGCCCTTGTCCTTGAACACCTGGACGGCGCGCGCCATGGCGCCGATCTCGTCGCCCCGCTGGGCGAAGTCGACCTCCACGGCGTAGTCGTCATGGGCCAGGGCGCCCATCACCCCGGTCAGGCTGCGCAGCGGCCGGATGGCCACCAGGGCCCAGGCGGTGATGGCCGCGCCGATCGCCAGGGCGCCGGCGCACAGCAGCAGGGTGAGGACCTGGAAGCCCTGGGCGATGGCCCGGGCCTGGCTGGCGACGGCCTTGTTCTTGGCCTCCTCCAGGTCGATGAACTGGTTGATCTCCTTCAGCCACTGGATGAAGGCCGGCCGGGCCTCGCCCATCAGCAGGGCGTGGGCGGCGACGTTGTCGCCGGACTGGCGCAGGCCGACCACCTGGGTGATCAGCGGCAGGGTCCGGGCCTCGGTGGCCTTGATGGCCGCCAGGATCTCCACCTCGTCGGGGGTGACCTGCTCGCCCGCGGTCAGGATCGCGTCAAGGGGCGCGGCGGAGGCGGCGTAACTGACCCCCAGGCGGTCGATATCGGCCAGCACCGTGGCCAGCTCACCCGGATCGGAGACCAGGACGACGTCCCGCAGGCGGATCGCCCGGTCGTGGACGCTGCCGCGGAAGTTGATCGCGTAGCGTTGCTTGACACTATTGACGTCGTTGATGGTGGCCAAATGGCCGTTGATCGTGTTGACCCGGTTGATACTGACAGCTGCCATGGCCATCATTAAGAACAAGAGGATCACGTATCCCGATGTCAGGCGCGTCCCGATCTTGAAATTGCTGAACACGCCCAAATACTCCGTACTCACGCCAAGACTGGCGAGCCGGATTTCCTAATGCGTGTTGATTAATATTGACCCCTACCCGATCAAATTCTTTCGGGAAGGATCCGCCGGGGCGTGAGACACGCGGCGTGCGCTCGTCTTCGATGTCGGAAGAGATTGGCTGGGGAACTAGGACTCGAACCTAGAACGACGGTACCAAAAACCGCTGTGTTACCATTACACCATTCCCCAGCAGGAACGCCGCTGAGCCGGGGCCCGCGCGAGGGCGTGGAGATAGCGCAAGCCTTCTTAGGATGCAACGGGCTTCCAGGGTCGCTTGCGGCGCGGAAAACGCTCCTCTATAAGCCCCCTCCTCAAGTCGGAGTGTGGCTCAGTCTGGTAGAGCACCGCGTTCGGGACGCGGGGGTCGCAGGTTCGAATCCTGCCACTCCGACCAATTCTTCCCTCGCTAACGCGGGGGGATTTTCCCGCGCCCAATTGGCCCCGAGAAGTCCGCCGGTTAGGCGGATAGCGGCCCTGGCGCCTGGCTCTCCGAGAGCCACCAACCTGGCCTCATACGTCCACTTCGCCTGCCGCTCTCTGGAGCCATTCCAGAAGTGTGACTTTCGCCTTCTGCCCCTGAGAACAGGGAAATAACAGGGGAGCCCAAAAGGCGGCGACCGCCGGTGGGCGCCGACGGTCGCGATCGCATCTACGATGTGTTGGCGGAGTTCTATGACAACACCCTGGTCACCCGGCTCACCAACAAGCAGGCGGGCGCCATCGTGCTAATCATGCAGCGGCTGCACGAAGACGATCTCGTCGGCCACGTGCTGGAGAAGGACGATTGGGAGGTCGTCACCCTGCGCGCTTCCCATCGCTACGCTCCATGCCAGGAGAGCCGTCAGGCATGCCGGGGACTGAGATTCCGATCGCTTTGGGGCGGTCGGGCGGGACGTCCACCAGCAGTTCGCGCGCGGCATGGGGCTCGGGCGGGTGGCCGCGGGCCAACTTGCGTCGGCATTGCGCGTGGGTCATCCCCATTGTGTTCGCGCCGCCGCTCTTTTCGGCGCCGTGGCTATGAGTTGCGCCTTCTCCCATCGTGTCGAGCATTTGCCGGCACGACGCGAGCTGCTCGGAGGTGGGCGGGCTGGTGGTGGCGCATGCCGAAACGCTCACGGCTAGAGCCAAGGCGCCGAAGAGGCTTATGGTTTTGGTCATTTTCTGAGCCCCTGAGATTGACGATCTTCAGTCTTTTTTAGAGCTGCTCGCGAACTCCGCTATTATCCACATCAACGTCCATGCGCACCCGCGTTTTGGGTTCGCACCTCAGGGCTGTGCACTCCGGCGCTTCTCCCCTGCGAGTCCAGTGGCCCCGCAGACCAACAGACTGGGTTCCGCTGTGATCGAGGCCCATCGGCAGGGCATCAGATCGAGAGCCATTGACCACAGATAAGGGATCGACCGTCCTGTTGCGTATGTTCGACAGAGACCGATCTCAGCCAATGGGAATTTGATGATGCGTAGACACCTCACCTTCGCAGGCCTTGCCGCCAGCGCCGCATTGCTTATCGCGGGCCAGGCCGCCGCTCATGCCCACCTCGTGACATCGACCCCGGACGCCAACGCGACGGTTGCGTCGCCGACGGTCATCAGCCTGACCTTCAACGAGAAGCTGACGCCCGCGTTCTCCAAATTCGAGCTCAGCATGCCCGCGATGAACGGCATGAAGGTCAAGATGAAAACCACCGTGTCCAAGGACCACCTGACCATCGTGGGCAAGCCCCAGGGCAAGCTGATGCCGGGCGCCTATGTGATCACCTGGCACGCGGCGTCCGACGACGGTCACAAGATGGACGGCGTCGTCCCCTTCACGGTGAAATAGCGCGTGCTCGAGCCTGCGGTCATCGTCCTCAGGCTTTTGCAATTCGCAGGTGCGATGGTCCTCTTCGGATCATCGCTCTTCCTGATCTACGCCCTGCCCCAGGACGGCGCGGGATCAGGTGCGGAGCTGGGCTGGCCGCGAAAGGTTCTGGCCTGGTCCGCCGGTGTCGTGCTGGCGGCCAGTGTGGTGGGCCTTCTGGCCCACACCTCGATCCTCGCCGGATCAATCCGTGAGGGCATGACGGCATCGTCCCTGTCGGCCGTGACGACCACCATGTCGATGGGGCCTTCCACGTTGATCCGGGCTGGCGCCGCGGCGCTGGCGCTGGTGGTCCTGGCGCGGCGGGTCAGCCGCGCAACCTGGCAGCTCTCCGCCGGCCTGGGCGCCGTCGTTAGCGCGAGCTTCGCCTGGATGGGCCATGGCGCCGCCACCGAGGGCGCGCCGGGCCTGCTGCACCTGAGCGCCGATATCCTTCACACCCTGGCTGCGGGCGCCTGGATCGGCGCGCTTGTGGGGTTCTTCCTTCTGCTTCGACCCCGGGCGCCATCGGTCACTCTGGACGGAGTGCTGCATAAGGCCCTCCACGGCTTCTCCGGCGTCGGCACGGGCCTGGTCGCCGTGATTGTCGCCACCGGGCTGGTCAACAGCTGGTTCCTGGTCGGACCCGCCCGCATTTCCGGCCTTTGGACCACACCGTATGGCCAACTGCTCTCGTTGAAGCTCGTGCTGTTCGTCAGCATGCTGGCGCTTGCGGCCGCCAACCGCTTCCGCCTGACGCCAGCGCTGGGGGCGGCCATCGACGGCGGCCAGGCAAGCGGTCAGGCGCTCGACGCACTGCGCCGCAGCCTGCTCATTGAGACCGCTCTTTCCATCCTGGTGCTGGGCCTGGTGGCCTGGCTCGGCACGTTGGCCCCGGTCTCCGCCGGGTAGTCGCCGCCTCGGTCGTCCAGGGGCGCTAGAAGAAGCTGCGCACGCCGAACACCACGCTCTTGTCCTCGACGCCCTCACCCAGGGCGCGGGCATAGTCGGCGGTCCGGCCGACTTTCCGCTCCCAGGAGACGCCTATATAGGGCGCGAACTCGCGCCGGATCTCGTAGCGAAGGCGCAGGCCGAGTTCGGCGTTTGACAGGCCTGACCCCGTGCCCGTGGCGCGGTTGTCCTGGGCGGCGAAATTCAGCTCGGCGCGGGGCTGCAGGATCCAGCGGTTGGTCAGCCGGAGATCGTAGCTGCCCTCCAGCCGTCCGAGCAGGTCGCCCTTGGTCGAGAGGAATGCCGCGCCCTCGACCTCGAACCAATAGGGCAGCAGAGTTTCGAAGCCGACGGTGGCATAGGTGCGTCCGCGGGGCTCGAAGTCCTGCCGCACGCCAACCTGGACGTCGGTGTAGACGCCCACCGCGCGCGAATAGAGCGCCTGCAGCTCGGCGCTCTCGACACCTTCCCCCGATGTGCCCTCGCCTTCGGTCTTGACGACGAAGCGGTCGATGTCGCCGCCGAACCAAGCCTCGCCTTCCCAGCGGTAGCCGTCAGCGCCCCTACGCGCCTGGTGCTCGGCGAGGCTGACCATCACCTTGGAGACCGGCATCGCGCCGTGCTCTTGCCGCAGTTGAGTCCTAGCCGCCGCCATGGCTTCTGGCGGGAAGTAGCGGTCGGCCGCGTGGTCCGCGGGGGCCGCCGGCGGGGGCGTCTTTGGGACCTCGATCTCGCTCAGCAACCGCTGGCTGCCGGTGGCGCCAGGCATGACCATTTCCGGCATGGCGGCATGATCCATGGGCGGCGCTTCGGCCGCCATTGTGTGCCCGGCGTGCGGGTCGGGCGCGGTAGGCATCGTGTGGCCCGCGTGGGGATCGGCCGCCGGGGCCGGGTTGGCGTGCCCGGCGTGGGGCTCCGCCACCGCTGCCGGCTTTGGGGCCGGTTTCCTGGTCTTGGCCGTCTTGGCCGGAGCCTTTTTCGGCGTTGTCGTCGTAGTCGCCGGCATGCTCATGCCGTGCATCTTCGAGTGATCCATCGGCTGTGCCAGGGCTGGCGCGGCCAGGACGAGCGGCACGAGCGCGATCAGAGCGAGACGGTTCATGCCGCACCTCCAGCGAGGGGCCGAACGCTGAACACCTGAAACATGCCGCCATGCATGTGGTAGAGCATGTGGCAGTGGAACGCCCAGTCACCGGCTTCCGCCGTGAAGTCCCAGGACACCTTTCCCCCCGGCAGCACGGCCACCGTGTGCTTCATCGGTCCGTGGCCAGCCGGCGCATGGGTCAACTCGAAGAAGTGGCCGTGCAAGTGTATGGGGTGGGCCATCATCGTGTCATTGATCAAGGTGACCCGCACCCGCTCACCCGCCTCGAAGGCGTAGGGCTGGGTGGTCTCGCTGAACTTCAGACCGTCGAACCCCCACATGAACCGCTCCATGTTGCCGGTCAGGTGGATGTCCAGCGCGCGGGTCGGCGGGCGAAGGTCTGCGTTGGGGGTCAGGGCGAAGAGGTCCTTGTAGACCAGCACCCGGTGACCCACTCTCTCGAGACCCTGACCAGGCTCGCCGGTGCGGTCGACCGGCAGGGGCGCGATCGACTGCACGCCAGGCCCCATCTTTACCTGTGGCGCAAATTGGGGGTCGCGCATGGACATCTCCATGCCACCCATGTCGCCCATCACATCGGAGCCGCGGGGCTTTGGCGGAGCCATTCCGGGGAGCGGCGCCATACCGGGCATCGCCGCCATGTCGTGCCCCATGGCGGCATGGTCCATGCCGGCCATCGCGGGACCGGTTTCGGCCGCGCCCGTCCCGTGCATGGCGCTCATGTCCATTCCCATGTCCTTCATGGTCGAGAGCGGCCGCCGCCTCAGTGGTGGAACGGACGCCGTCATCCCAGGGCGTGGCGCGAGGGTCGCCCGGCCCATTCCCGAGCGGTCCACCGCCTCGGCCACCAGGGTGAAGGCCGCGTCCTCCGAAGGCTGGACGATCACGTCGTAGGTCTCGGCGTTGGCGATCTGAAACTCGTCCACCTCGACCGGCCGCACATTCTGACCGTCAGCGGCCACGACGGTCATCTTCAGGCCCGGAATGCGCACATTGAAAATCATCTGCGCGGCAGCGTTGATGAAGCGCAGCCGAACGCGTTCGCCGGGCGTAAACAGGCCCGTCCAGTTGTCCGCCGGGCCGTGGCCGTTGATAAGGAACTTGAGGGACGCGCCGGTTACGTCGGAGATGTCAGTCGGGTCCATGAGCATCTTGGCCCATTCGGCCCGCTCCTGGAGCGTCTGGTCCTTACCTGCGAGGAGACCGGCGACGGTCTGCTTCTGATAGTTGAAGACCCCGCCTTGCTGCTTCATCCGCTTGAAGATCTGGTGCGGGTGCATGAAGCTGTAGTCTGACAGCACGATGACATGCTCGCGGTCGTAGCCCACCGGGTCGGGCCCGGCTGGGTCGATGATGATCGGCCCATAATGGCCCTCGGCCTCCTGGAGACCGGAGTGGCTGTGGTACCAGTAGGTGCCGGACTGCTTGAGCGGGAACTCATAGACGAAGGTTTGGCCGGGCTTGATGCCGGGGAAGGTGACGCCTGGCACGCCATCCATCTGGAAAGGCACCAGAAGGCCGTGCCAGTGGATGGAGGTGTCCTCCTGCAGGTGATTGGTCACCGAAAGGCGAACCTTCTGGCCTTCCTTGAAGCGCAGCAGGGGCCCCGGGACGGTGCCGTTGATGGTCACGACGTGCCCAACTCGGCCATCCACCTTCAGCTCTGAATGACCGATGCGCAGATCGACATTGGGTCCCGTCAGCGTAGGCAGGGTCGGCGCGGCTCCCTGCGTCGCGCTCTGCGCCCACCCTGGCAGCAGTGTGCTGAGCGCCGCACCGCCACCGATCGCGCTCACGCCGCGCAACAGCTCCCGGCGATCAAAATCCTTCATGATGGTCCATGGTCCCATGAAAACAGCTGTCGCAGGGATAAGCCGCCGCACTGCGAGGAATACGCGCGAGGGCGGCCATGGGCCTCATGACACGCGCCGAAATTCGAATGTCGCCGCCGGGGCAAACCACATTCAGAGCCTGACGGCCCGGAGCCGCAGGGCGTTGGTGATCACGCTCACCGATGACAACGCCATGGCCGCAGCGGCGATCTGGGGCGACAGCAGCCAGCCGAACACCGGATAAAGCACGCCTGCGGCGACCGGGACTCCGGCCACGTTGTAGATGAAGGCGAACACAAGGTTCTGGCGGATGTTGCGCATCACAATGCGGGACAGGCGCCTTGCGCGGACCAGGCCCTGCAGATCACCCTTCAGAAGGGTCACCCCCGCACTCTCGATCGCCACGTCGGACCCAGCGCCCATGGCGACGCCGACGTCGGCGGCGGCTAGCGCTGGCGCGTCATTAACCCCATCACCGGCCATGGCCACGACCCGGCCTTCGGCCCGCAGCTTCTGCACCACCTTGGCCTTGTCCTGAGGCAGCACCTCAGCCTCGACCTCCTCGATGCCCAGCTTCCTGGCGACGGCGAGAGCCATCGTGCGGTTGTCGCCGGTCATCATCACCAGCCGGACGCCATCGGCAAGCAGCGCCCGCACCGCGTCTGGCGTGGTCGGCTTGATCGGGTCGGCGATCCCGAGGACGCCGGCCAGCCGTCCGTCGATCGCGGCGAAGACAGCCGTCGTTCCGTCCTGCCGCAGCGCCTCGGCCTCAGCCAGCAACAGGCCCATATCGATGCCCTGCTCGGCCATCAGCGGCGCGCCGCCGAGCACGACCTTCCTGCCGTCCACAATGCCGATCACGCCCCGGCCAACTGGAGAGTCGAAGTCGGTTGCCTCCGAAAGCGTGAGACCACGGTCCTTCGCCGCCCGCAGCACGGCGTCGGCGAGCGGATGCTCGCTGCCGCGCTCGAGGCTGGCCGCCAGCCGGAGGAGTTCACTTTCCTCGATGCCCGCGGCCGTCTTGATGGCGGTGACGGCCGGTCGCCCCTCAGTGAGGGTGCCGGTCTTGTCGATCACCAGGGTGTCCACCTTCTCGAAGCGCTCGAGGGCCTCTGCGTTCTTGATCAGCACACCCTCGCGGGCGCCCCGGCCGACACCGACCATGATCGACATGGGCGTCGCCAGGCCGAGCGCGCAGGGGCAGGCGATGATCAACACCGACACCGCCGCCACCAGAGCATAGGCCAAGCGCGGCTCAGGACCGACCAGCGCCCAGATCAAACCTGCGAGCAAAGCGACGGCGATGACGGCGGGCACGAACCAGCCCGCCACGGTATCGGCCAGACGCTGGATCGGCGCGCGGCTGCGCTGCGCCTCCGCGACCATCTGGACGATGCGCGACAACAGCGTGTCGGCGCCCACCTTCTCGGCCCGCATGATGAATGAGCCGGTCTTGTTCAGGGACCCGGCGATAACCTTGCCTTCGGCCTCCTTGGTCACCGGCATGGACTCCCCGGTGACCAGGGACTCGTCGATCGACGCCCGCCCTTCGGTCAGGGCGCCGTCCACGGGGATCTTCTCGCCGGGCCGCACGCGAAGGCGGTCGCCGACCTGGATAAGATCGAGGGTGACCTCCTCGTCGGTTCCGTCGTCGCGGATACGGCGCGCGGTCTTGGGCGCAAGGTTGAGCAGGGCCTTGATCGCGCCGGAGGTCTGCTCGCGGGCGCGCAGTTCCAGCACCTGGCCCAGCAACACCAGCACGGTGATGACCGCGGCAGCCTCGAAATAGACCGGCACGGCGCCGGACATGTCCCGGAAGGCCGGCGGGAACAGCCCGGGCGCCAGCACCGCGGCCACACTGTAGACCCAGGCGACACCGACCCCCATGGCGATCAGCGTGAACATGTTGAGATGACGGGTGACGAGCGACGTCCAGCCACGCTGGAAGAACGGCCAGCCGGCCCACAGCACCACCGGCGTGGCCAGCGCGAATTGGATCCAGTGAGACGTGTGCGAGCTGACAAATCCCATCAGGCCGGGGATGTGCCCGCCCATCTCCAGGACGAAAACCGGCACGGCCAGCACCAATCCGATCCAGAAGCGCCGGCTCATATCGGCCAGTTCCGGATTTGGACCGCTGTCGGCAGTTATCGTTTCCGGCTCCAGGGCCATGCCGCAGATCGGGCAGGACCCTGGACCGACCTGGCGGATCTCGGGATGCATCGGACAAGTATAGATCGCGCCGGGGTTCGCTGGCGGCTGCGCGGCGGCCGTTGGCTCTAGGTAACGGACCGGATCGGCCTGGAACTTGGTGCGGCATCCGGCGGAGCAGAAGTGGAAGTCGTGCCCGCCATGCTCGGCGTGATGGGGCGTCGTCAACGGATCGACCGTCATCCCGCACACAGGATCGATCACCGTCGAGCGCGGTTCAGCGGATTGGGGATGGGCGTGGTGTTGATGATCGGAACTCATCGCAAGCCTCTTTGCTGGACGCCAGCCCGGCGTGAGGGACATTTATATACCCCTGGTGGGTATTACAACCCATGCCCTACAGGGGTATATGTGGAACGCACGGAGGACCGACATTGATCCAGGACGACAAACCCAAGCTGCTGAACCGGCTGAACCGGATTGAGGGTCAGGTGCGCGGCATCTCGCGCATGGTCGAAGACGACCGCTACTGCATCGACGTGCTGACCCAGATCCAGGCTGTACGCGCGGCGCTGGCGAAGGTGGAAAGCGAGATGCTGAAAGCCCACCTCGACCATTGCATCGAGAGCGCCATTGTCAGCGGCGACACCGAGCAGCAGCGCCAGAAGGCGTCGGAGTTGATCACCCTGCTGGAGCGGACCCGTTGAGCTTTGTCAGCGGGGGTTAGCAGCCCAGCTTTCTTCCGCGTCTCGTTCCGGCTTGCGGGATCGGGCGGGTGTCCTTCGTATAGCTAGTAGGCTGCGGCAAAGGACACTGCGATGCGGGACGACCTGGACCATCTCATGTCGCGGTTGGCGGACGGCAGACCGGAGCGGTCACTGGACGGCTTCGAGCATGTCGTCCTCCAGGGCGTTGCGAGGCGTCGTGAAGACATTCAAGCCGCACGGGCCCTGACTCCCGCCCGGGTGGCTTCCATCGGCGTGGCGCTCGCGATCGGCGTGACGACAGGCGGCATGGCCGCGGCGAGCACACTCTCGCAACCGCCGCAGGTCAGCCCATTCTCGACGGTGGCGCATCTTGCGCCCTCCACCCTGCTCGAGGGGGAATGATGGCGGCTACCCGCGGCCTGCTGCTGACCATCGTGCTCTCTGTGGTCGCTGCGGCAGCGGGCGCTTGGGGCGGCGCGCGCTATGTTGTCGGCCAGATGCATCGCCCGGTATCGCTTCACCAGACGATGCACAAGAGCCTCGACCTGACGACAGAGCAAGACAGGCGGATCGGCGGCCTGGAGCGCGACTATGCCGTCCGCCGTCATGCGCTCGAAGCCGAAATGCGGGCCGCGAACGCTGATCTTGCTCAGGCCATTCAGGCGACCCACGCCTATACGCCGGCCGTGCAGCGGGCGATCGACCGATCTCACCAGGCGATGAGCGAGCTGCAGAAGCAGAGTATCCTGCACGTGCTGGCGATGCGTCAGGTTCTCACGTCCGAACAGACCGCAGGTTTCGACGACACAGTCGTAAAGGCGCTTACCGAAGACCCGTCGTGAGTGACGCTGCGGATCGAACCGATGCGGAGCTAGCGACAGCGGCTGCAACGGGAGATGAGCGTGCCTATGCGATCTTGGTCGGCCGCCACAAGGACGCCTTGTACCGACTTCTCCGTCGTTACCTGGGAGACGCTGACGAAGCCTATGAGGCGGCGCACGAGGCGTTCATCGCGGCGTGGAGCGCTTTGGCGCGCTACGATCCAGAGCGTCCCTTTGGAGCGTGGCTGCGGACCATCGCCATCAACAAAGCCCGCGATCGTGGTCGTCGGATCGCCGTGCGGCGATTGATCTTTGGATCCAAGTCCTTCGAGGACAGCGAGGCGCAGATCCGCCCGGACGCGACCATCTCAGCCGACGAGGCGATAATCGAGCAGGAACAGCTCGCCGAACTGGATCGCGCCATCGCCCGCCTGCCGTTGGCCCTTCGGGCGCCGCTGATCCTGACCGCAATCGAAGGCCGTCCGCAGCAGGAAGCCGGCGAAATCCTCGGGATCAGCGCCAAGAGCGTCGAGACCCGGGTCTACCGCGCGCGCAAACTCCTCGCGCAGACCCTAGACGCCAGCCTGCGACCAGGCCGGTGAGCGCCAAGGGCGCCGGTCAGGTAACGAAGACCGGTGCAAACCCGCCGCCAGGCGTTCTGAAATTCGTGGTCTGGCCTTGATATACCCGCGCAGCGGTCAGGAGCGGCGCACCCTTGTAAGTGTAGAGCCGCACATCAAGCTTGAGCGCCTTGATCTCCCCGTCGATCCTGATCCGACGTTCGCTCGGCGCGGCTAGTTCCTGGGCGATATAGCCGCCTTGCTGAACCTCCTCCCACACGCCGCGCGTCATCTTGTCGCCGCGGTAGACCGCCTTGCCGCCATGGCCGCCCGCCGGCTTGAAAAAGTAGCGCTTGCGCGCCGACCACAGCTCATCGGCGTTCCCGGCCGTCACCATCACCGTTCGGGGGACGGCCGAAAGGCTCCGCCGCTGATCGGGCGTCAACTTGAAGGCGTTAGCGGCGACCGGATCCGACAGCAGGGTCAGGTTCCGCTTGTCGGCGAAGAGCGCGTGGTTGCGGGGGCCGGGCGTCAGCACGACGGCCCCGGCGATATAGGCTTCATGCAGGGATTCATGCCCCGCGTCGGTCAGCGCGAAATCGACCAGGCGGTTGTAGACGAGATCGACCGTCTCGCCCTCGTACTGCAAGAGACCGTCGGCGAAGCGAAGTTCACCGGGATCGACGATCCAGGCCTTCACGCCGTGGCGCTCGAAGAACCGCTGAGCCAGCAGAAATTCAGGAAACAAATACTGCTCCCGCGGTCGGTCATCGACGATGGCGATCGAGCGCGGCTGATCTGTCCGGCCCTGCGAGGACCACTCCGACAGGAACATTTCCCAGACCGCCGCCTCGAACTCGGCCATCGGCGCGGCGCGCATCGCGTCCTCGGCTTCGCGGCAACAGGCGCCCTGTGCGCGGGCGAGGAAGGCGTTCAGGAAGGCGCCGCCGGCGTTGGTGTTGACCTCGATCAGCTTGGGCCCATCGGCGCCAAGATGAAAATCGTAGCCCATGAAGGCCCCGCGCGGACCGAAGTCATGCCGCGCAATCGCAGGCGCCCACGCCAAGACCTGGGCTTGATAGGCAGGATCGGCGGCAGTCGCCTCAACAGCAGCGATCAGGTCGAGCATGGCCTTCAGGTCATGCTCCGCCAGGAACACCGGCATGGCCGCGAAGAGATGCGGCCGAGCCACGAGCAGAGCCGCCGCAAGGTCCGGATCGGACGCTTCAGACTGGATCGCCGTCAGCAGACCGGCGCTGTCCAAGGTGACGCAGAAGCACTCCCTGTTGAGCACCGCATCGCGATCCTCGGCTCCGAGTTCATCACCAGTCATGCAGGCTCCCCAGTGCGCGTTCCTGTTGCTGAGCGCCCAAAAGCCGCGAACGCGGCGACCGCCGCCCAAGCCACAATTGGTATGTCCGTTCTATCGAAGGGAGGATGTCTTCCCTGCATCGGGTCCGCTTTGATTCCGCTCAAGCCAGGGGGGATGCTAGGGTCACAAACCAGCCTATCCTCACGCATCGTCAGACCCGTAACGCGGAGTGTCTCATGCCTCGGACAACAAGCCCTCGGAACCGCGCCATGGGTACGGCAAGGATCGGCTTCGGGGCGCTTTTCGTAGCTGTCGTGATGACCGCGACCGCAACTGTAGCTGTGGCCCATCCGACAGGACCAGCCAAGCCGGCGGCATCGTCGCAACCTACCTACGATTCAGCCGCCGCCGGGGTCGTGGACGCCTTCCACGCAGCGCTTGAACGGGGCGACACAACAGCAGCGGCCGAGTACCTCTCCGACGCTCTCGTCGTCTTCGAAGAGGGCGAGGCCGAACGATCAAAGGCGGAGTACGCCGGTCACCACCTTCCCGCCGACGCCGTGTTCGCCAAGGCGGTCGGCTCGCACATGACTCGCCGAAGCGGTGGCTCCGGCGGTGATCTGGCATGGGTCGCCAGCGAAGGTCGAACGCAGGGTCGCTACAAGGACCGCGACATCGACCGGATCACGACAGAGACGATGGTCCTGCGGCGGGTGTCGGGCGCTTGGAAGATTGTCCACGTCCATTGGTCTTCAAAAGCGGCCATGCCGAAGCCTTAGGGCGGCGCTTCGGGTCCAACTCCTCTCGCGTCCCTTGCCTGTTGGGGCGCGGCCTAGTCGGGCTGGGCGGGATAGCCGGCGGCGGCCAGCGCCTGGATCACCTCGGCCGGGTCAGCCGACGTCGTGATCGACACAGCTTTCGTCC
The DNA here is from genome assembly GCF_030651185.1 of Phenylobacterium sp. GTDB lineage: Bacteria > Pseudomonadota > Alphaproteobacteria > Caulobacterales > Caulobacteraceae > Phenylobacterium. Next base: position 39,258 of record NZ_JAUSCJ010000029.1, on the reverse strand, counting down.
CCACATCAATGTCGATCTTGGCGTTGGTGTCCACGCTATGCACCGCCTGAGAGACGACGATCGCGCAATGGCCGCAAGTCATGTCCGGGACCTTTAGCTTCAACATTTCAAACTCCTCATATGCAGGCCGACGAAGGGCCGCAGGACCACCTTCGGGCTTCCCCCTGCTGGAAGGTCAAGCGGCGATTTCTCCGAAATTTTGGTGACGATCCTAGGATCGGCGCGGCTGCCGAGGACTGTCGTTTGGTCAATATTTTCCATCGCTTGAAGCGAAGAGAATAAATCTCAAACACCCCCATTGACCCTCCAGTGACTGGAAGCATTAGACCTCGGGTCGAACGATACTCAGAGGACCAGTTCCATGAACGCTCCCTCCAACCTGACCGGCGTCTCGGTCAGACAAAACTTCCCGATCGCCGGTATGACCTGCGCGTCCTGCGTGCGCCGTGTCGAACTCGCCATCGCCAAGGCGCCGGGCGTGGCCGCCGCGACCGTGAACCTCGCGACCGAAGCCGCCGACGTCACCTTCGACGTCGGTGTCAAACCTGACGCCGCCGGGGTGATCGCCGCGATCATGGGGGCTGGCTATGAGGTTCCCGTCGAAACCTCGGAAGTGGAGATCGAGGGCATGACCTGCGCCTCGTGCGTGCGCCGGGTCGAGCTCGCCATCGCCGCAGTCCCCGGCGTGCTCAAGGCCTCGGTCAACCTCGCAACGGAACGCGCCACGATCGAGACCCTAGCCGGCGACGCGCCCCGGGGGGCCATCGACGCGGCCATCCGCAAGGCGGGCTATGAGCCTCGTCGCAGCGGCGCCGGCGCCGCCGCGACCACCGACAGCAGGGAGGAAGCCCGCGACCGCGAGATGTCTCACCTCAAGCGCGATCTCGGGATCGCCGGGGTGCTGACCCTGCCGATCTTCGTGCTCGAGATGGGAGCGCACGTGATCCCGGCGCTACATCATTGGCTGACGATGACCCTTGGCCAGCAACCGCTCTATATCGCCTTCTTCGTGCTGGCGACGATCGTGCAGTTCGGTCCGGGCCTGCGCTTCTACAGGAAGGGCGTGCCGGCCCTGGCGCGCCTGGCGCCTGACATGAACTCGCTGGTGGTGCTCGGCTCGACGGCGGCCTGGGCCTATTCGGTGGTCGCGGTCTTCTCGCCGGCGGTGCTGCCGTCCGGGACGGCCAACGTCTATTTCGAAGCCTCGGCGGTGATCATCACCCTGATCCTGTTGGGCCGCGTCCTCGAGGCCAAGGCCAAGGGGCGCACAAGCGAGGCGATCAAGCGGCTGATGGGCCTGCAGGCCAAGTCGGCCCGGGTGGAGCGCAACGGCGAATTCGTCGACGTGGCGCTCGAGGACGTCACCGCCGGCGATGTCATCCAGGTGCGCCCGGGCGACAAGGTTCCCGTCGACGGCGTGGTGCTGTCTGGCTCGTCGTTCGTCGACGAAGCCATGATCTCCGGCGAGCCGATCCCGGTCATTAAGGAGGCGGGGGCCGAGGTGATCGGCGGCACGATCAACAAGACCGGCAGCTTCACCTATCGCGCCACCAAGGTCGGGGCGGACACGCTGCTCGCCCAGATCATCCGCATGGTCGAGACCGCGCAGGGCTCCAAGCTGCCGATCCAGGCCCTGGTCGACAAGGTCACCGCCTGGTTCGTGCCAGCGGTCATGGTCGCGGCCGCCCTTACCTTCGCCGTCTGGCTGGTGTTCGGGCCGCAGCCGGGCGTCGCCTTCGCGCTGGTCAATGCGGTGGCGGTGCTGATCATCGCCTGCCCGTGCGCCATGGGGCTAGCCACGCCGACTTCGATCATGGTCGGCACCGGCCGGGCCGCCGAACTGGGCGTTCTGTTCCGCAACGGCGGGGCGCTGCAGTCGCTGAAGTCCGTCCAGGTGGTTGCGCTGGACAAGACTGGCACGCTCACTGCCGGCAAGCCGGTGATGACGGATCTGGAAGTCGTTGAAGGCTTTGAGCGTGCTCAGGTCCTATCTCTGGTCGCCGCCGTCGAGCTGCAGTCCGAACACCCTGTGGCAGCCGCCATCGTCAACGCGGCCGAGGCCGAAGGGCTCGCCCTCGACGAGGTCAGCGCCTTCGATGCTGTGCCCGGCTATGGCGTCAACGCCATGGTCCGCGGCCATCGCGTCGCTGTCGGCGCAGACCGCCACATGGCCCAGCTGGGTATCGACGTACGGCCGTTCGCCGAGACCGCTGTCCGCATGGGCGAGATGGCCAAGACCCCGCTCTATGCCGCCATCGACGGCAAGCTGGCCGCCGTGATCGCCGTCTCCGACCCGATCAAGCCGACCACGCCGCAGGCCATCCGCGCCCTGCATGACATGGGCCTCAAGGTGGCGATGATCACCGGCGACAACCGTCGCACGGCGGAGGCCATCGCCGCCCAACTCGGCATCGATGAGGTGGTCGCCGAAGTGCTGCCGGACGGAAAGGTTGAGGCCATCAAGCGCCTGCGCGCAGGCGGCCGGGCCGTGACCTTCGTCGGCGATGGCATCAACGATGCACCGGCCCTAGCTGAGGCCGATGTCGGCGTCGCCATCGGCACCGGCACGGACGTGGCCATCGAGAGCGCTGACGTGGTGCTCATGTCCGGCGACTTGCTGGGCGTGAGCAACGCGATCGCTTTGTCGAAGGCGACCATCGCCAACATCCGCCAAAACCTGTTCTGGGCCTTCGCCTACAATGCCAGCCTGATTCCGGTAGCCGCGGGCGTCCTCTATCCCATCAGCGGCACGCTGCTGTCACCGATGCTGGCGGCCGGCGCCATGGCCCTCTCGAGCGTCTTTGTGCTGGGCAACGCCATGCGGCTGAAGCGCTTCAAGGCGCCGATGCGTGTCGCCGCCGGTCCCGTCGTGGCGGCTAGCCGGTGATCCCCTCGGCTCGCCCTTGACCTTCCACTCACTAGAACCTTTATCCTGACGGAACTCGGATCGGAATCGCCCCATGAACATTGGAAACGCAGCGGAAAAGTCGGGCCTCTCGGCCAAGACGATCCGCTACTACGAGGATATCGGGCTGCTGCAGGCCGACCGCGCGGACAATGGCTATCGGGACTACTCGATGTCTGACGTGCATCGCCTGCGCTTCCTCCAGCGCTCTCGCAGCCTCGGCTTTTCAGTCGAGGAATGCCGGCAGCTTCTGTCGCTCTACAGCGACAAGGATCGCGAGAGCGCGACCGTAAAGGCGATTGCCAAGGCCAAGCTGACAGAAATCGACCGCAAGCTCGCTGAGCTGACCGAACTCCGCGACACGCTGCGGCTTCTGGTGCGCAACTGCCACGGCGACAAACGGCCTGATTGCCCGATTATCGAAGGGCTGGGGGGCAAGGACCGTGTCGCGGCTTAGCGCCGTTCATTAGATCGCCATCGCACTGTAGGTCCCAGCGCGTTTTGCATCGCTAGCCATAACCCATAGTATCCAATCACATATACCCTGACGATCTCCGGTAGCATCTGATGTTTGGCGCTGACCGGACTGCCAACTTCTGCGGAAAAGGCTGGCCGCGGACCGTTCGCGCCTAATCTGGCTTCCTAGCTGTCAGGTTCGTCTGGCGCCGTCGCGACGCCCGGGTCGGCGATCAGGCCCTCGTGGATCGCCCACTCCAGCTCTGAGACGCCAGACACCCGGCCTTCCTCTTCGGCCGGAATCCAAATGTGGAGCTCGACGTCTGGCGCATACCTGCGCGAGCCAACCTTGCCGGTTGGAGGTTCTTCGAACCCGATCTCGGCATGGCGCGCTGAGATTTCTAACGCACCCAAACTGAGCCCAGGTTCGCCTCAGACCCGAATAGTCGTTCTCCTCGATGATCAGAGCCAAGCTCCCCGAAGGACTTAAATCCCAAGTGCGCCAGGTCTGGCTGTCACCGCCCCAGCGGTCGCGGTCTTTCTTGAGCGCAAGCTCCTTAGCGGTCGGCTCATGAGGGATCTTCGTCGGCTGTTCTTCGAGGTGGAACGCCACCGGCTCGCCTCCGAGCCGCGGCGCGCTGCACGGCGTCGCAGGCGTCACTGCAAGCTTGGCCGTGGCGAAACGGGCTGCGACACTTTGCGAATCGTCAGGTGTCGGGAGGTTCAGGATGGACGGCGCGGACCGCATGACCGACCGCGCGATGAGGCTCGCGGAAAGGGTCGACATCGAGAGCCGCCTGGCGCGGTTCCAGATCGACGGATCGACCCAGACCAATCTGCGTCAGCTCAAGGTCCTGAAGGGCGGCGGGCTGGAGCCCATCATCGCCCACTTCTATGAGTACCTGCACCGGTTCCCCGAAACCCAGGCCCTACTCAAGGGCCACGACGAGGACCGGCTGCGCCACCGCCAGAAGGCGCACTGGGCCCACCTGTTCAACTGCGAGTTCGACCGGCGCTATGTGCATTCCTGCCTGCTGGTGGGCCTTGCGCACTATCATGCGCGGGTCCCGCCCCACACCTACATCGCCGCCTACAGCTTCTTTCAGTCCGAGCTGCTGCGGGCGGCCATCAAGCTGCACACGCCGGCCGAGGTGGAGGCGCTGGCCATCTCGATCGGCAAGGTGATCATGCTGGACATGTCCATCGCCCTGAACGCCTACATCCTGGACGCCGTGTCGATGAAGCCCTGAACCCAGGCGCGCGCGCGGCGGCTGGCGACAATGCGTCGCGGGCCCGCGGGCCGCTATCGGTCGGGGATTTCCGAAGCGTTAACCGTCACGGCTCACACCTAGGACGGGCCGTGAGTCGATTTCTGGCGGCCATCTACAGCGGGGAAGTTCTGATGCAAGCGACCGGGGGTTTGCCGCATGTCGGCGCCGAGCTGATCTCCATCATGGCCGGCGGTCAGCAGTTCGCCATCGACATCATGTCGGTGCGCGAGATCCGCGGCTGGACCGCCTCGACCCCCCTGCCCCACGCGCCTTCCCACGTGCTGGGGATGATCAACCTGCGCGGCTCGATCCTGCCCGTGGTGGACTTGGCCTCGCGCCTGGGCCTGGGCATGGCCACGCCGAACCAGTCCTCCGTCGTGGTGGTCACCCAGATCCACGACCGCGAGGTCGGCCTGCTGGTGGACGCGGTCTGCGACATCCTCACCGTCACCGAGAACATGCTGCACGAGCCGCCGGATGTGGGCGCCGACCAGGTGCGCGAATTCGTCGACGCGGTGATGTCCACCGACGAGGGCATCGTCAGCCTGCTGTCGCTGGACAATGTGCTGCCCAAGAGCCTGGCGCTCGCCGCCTAAAATCACTCCGCTCATCCCGGCGAAGGCCGGGACGAAGACACATCCGCCGCTTTCCGAATCCCTGGCGCAGGCTGCCTGGACGACATCCGCAACGCGGGCGAATTCTCACGCGCCGATTGCAGGGTCTTCATTTGAACGAAACGCGCAGCCATATAGCCTAGAGCGACCTTCTCGCCTGGGATTCCCATGAAGCAGTTTCTGATCACCGCGGCCGGCGTCTTTGCGGGCCTGGTGCTGTTCCTCGTGGGCGTGCCGTTCCTGCTGATCGCGATGGCGGCCGGGGCCGCCCGGCCCGACGCGACCCCGGCCCGCGCCGTGCTGACGCTGGATCTGCGCAACGCCCTGTCCGACCAGGACCCCTCCAATCCGCTGGCCGCCTTCGGGCGCCGGTCGATGTCGGTGATGTCGGTGATCGAGACCCTTCGCCAGGCCGAGGGCGACGGCAAGGTCAAGGCGGTGCTGGTGCGCCTGCCCGAGGGCGGCATGGAGCCTGCCCAGGCCGACGAGCTGCGCCTGGCCTTCAAGCACTTCCAGGCGGCCGGCAAGCCGATCCTCGCCCACAGCCAGGGGCTCTATCCCTCGGGCGTGGTGACGGCGACCTACATGCTGGGCGCCTCGACCGGGAACCTGTGGATGCAGCCCGGCGCCTCGTTCCAGGTCACCGGCATGGCCAGTGAGGACGTGTTCTTCAAGCGCCTGTTCGACAAGTACGGCGTCAAGGCCGACTACGAGCAGCGCTACGAGTTCAAGAACGCGGTCAATCCGTACCTGCACGCCGACTATACGCCGGCCCACAAGGCCGCGACCCTGGCCTGGATGGGCTCGGTCTACCGCACCGGCCTGACCACCGCGGCGCTGGACCGCAAGAAAAACCCCGCCGCCCTGCAGGCGGCCATCGAGGCCGGACCCTACCTGGCCGAGGACGCCGCCAAGCTGGGGCTGATCGACAAGATCGGCCAGGTGAAGGAGGCCGAGACGGCCGTCCTGGCCGGAGCCGGCGACGGCGCCAAGCTGGTGGACTTCGGCGACTACATGCGCGCCAACCACGACCGCAGCACCGGCTCGGGTCCCGCCATCGCGGTGATCGAGGGCGAAGGCGCCATCGTCACCGGCAAGAACGGCGCGCGCAATCCATTCTCCGGCGGCTCGACCATCTATTCCGACGACATGTCCAAGGCGATCTACGACGCGGTCGAGGACGACAACGTCAAGGCCATCGTCCTGCGGGTATCGTCGCCCGGCGGGTCCGACACGGCGTCCGAGCAGATCCTGGCCGCCGTGCGCGCGGCCAAGGCGGCCAAGAAGCCGGTGGTGGTCTCCATGGGGACCTATGCGGCCTCCGGCGGCTATTGGATCTCATCCCAGGCCTCGGCGATCGTGGCGCAGCCCACGACGCTCACCGGCTCCATCGGCGTCTATGGCGGCAAGTTCGCCCTGGGCCCGGCGCTGGCCAAGTACGGCGTCGATGTGCGGGAGACCTCGGTGGGCGGCCCCTATGCGGGCGCCTTCAGCATCGGCCAGGAATTCTCGGAGGCCGACCGCGCCGCCTTCGCCGGCTGGATGGACCAGATCTACACCAACTTCGTGGTGCGCGTGGCCGAGGGCCGGCGCCTGCCCGAGGCGCGGGTGCGCGAGATCGCCAAGGGCCGGGTCTGGACCGGCGCCCAGGCGCGCCAGCTTGGCCTCGTCGACGAGATCGGCGGCTTCTATCAGGCGGTGGACAAGGCCAAGGCCCTGGCCGACCTGAAGGGCGAGGTCCGCCTGAAGCGCATGACCCGCCAGAGCTCGCCCTTCGAGGCCCTGGAGAGCGCCCTGGGCGTCTCGGCGACCTCCCTTCAGACGCTCGCCGCGGCGGCCTGGATCCTGGGCGACCCGCGCGCCCAGAGCACCCTGGACAGCCTGGTGGACGAACGCCTGCGCAGCGGCGGCAAGGCCGCCGTCCTGGCGCCGCAGCCGTTCTAGCGGACGAGGTCCGCCCGCTCACGTCAGCTCGGCGGGGCGGAGGCTGGAAGGCCGATGGCGGTGGGGGACTTGCCGGTCTCGAACACCACCTCGCGGCGGCCGAAATCGAGTTCGATGGTCCGGAAGTGACGCATGACGTCCATGCCGATCAGGATGGCCGGCCGGTCGACAAGGTCCCAGATCTTGAAGGTGTGCAGGTCGGCGAAAACGCAGGACAGGTTGCCGATCCGCAAGCCCCCCAACCGCAATCCCGGCAGACGCGCCAAGTCGCCCGACACCGTCTGACCGGTGGCGCTGACCAGCTGCACCCGCAGGGTCCGCAGGGCCAGGCCCGGCTCCTGCGCGAAGGCGGCGTTGCGCAGGGCGAGGTTGCCGACGGTGGACTGGGCGCCTGAGTCCAGGAAGGCGGTGATGTGCAGGCCAACCCCCACCTCCGCATCGATGATGGTGAGCTGGCCGAACCGGTAGCGGGCCGGGACCACCACGATGTTGGGATTGACCACCGGCCCGGCCAACCGGCCCGTGCCGCCGGTGGTCATGGTCTGGCGGAAGCTGGCGTTCGACGGCGCGATGTTGAAGCGGTTGCGCTCGAAGTCGAGCTGGACGTCGCGGCGGGTCAGGACGTCCACCCCCAGCAGGCCGTCGGCCCCCAGGTTGCGGCGCGAGATCAAGGGCATGCGGATACGCTTGGTCACCACGCTGCCGATGGTCAGCTGGCGAACATAGACCGTCTCGGCGGGTTCGACCCCGGCGATACCGTGGACCGCGGCCCGGCCGCCGCTGGGCAGGCCCAGCCCCTGGGCGGTCTCGACCGACAGCACCGAATGGTTGGCGCCAGTGTCGACGACGAAGGTGAAGGGCCCCTTGCCCTCGATCATCACCGGCACGGTCATCCGCTGGACCGGATCGAAGCCGGCCTGCAGCACGGCGTCGTCCGCGGGCGGCGGCGCTGTGGCCGGCGGCGCCGGCGGCAGGGGGGTGTCGGTCAGGTTGACCTGGATCATCCGGCGCGGCCCCGGCAGGGCCGTGGCGCAGGCGGCCAGCGGCCCGGTCGCCGCGAGGCCGCCGATCAGGCTCCGGCGCGTCTGGTGGAAACCCCTCATGATCTACGCACCGCCCCCCTCGGCCTTTCGTCGAGGCTAGCGGATTTTCGGGGCGCCCAGCGCGTCTTATTTTCGGTTGCGTGCGGCCCGCCTGGCGCCTAGCGATAGGTCTTGTTTCCAGGAGCGCCCCCATGGCTCAGCCGGTCGCCATCATCCGCACCAAGCCCGACACCCTGGGGCCGGAGGTGCGGAAGTTCGCCCAGGCGCCGCTGCGCCAGACCGCCTTCCTGAACAGCGTGCCCAAGTGCGGCACCCACCTGCTGCGCAATATCGTCCGCATGTTCGTGCCCACCGAGCAGCACTACGACCGCGAGTTCATCCAGGTGCAGAACCTGCAGCAGCACATCGGGGCGCTGAACCCCGGCCGGCCGGCCTTCAGCGTCGGTCACCTGCTGTTCGCCGACATCTCGCTGATGGCGCTGAAGCACGCCAACCAGGTGATCCTGGTGCGCGACCCCTATGACTATGTCCTGGCCCGCGCGCGGTTCAGCCTGTCGGACCAGCTGGATCATCCCGAGCTCAATCCGCTCAAGAACGGCGCGGTCAGCGTCGAGCAGATGATGAACATGATGATCTTCGGCATCCCCGGAAAGGCGCCGGCCCTGCGGGAGGCCTTCACCTTCCATGCCGTGGCGTGGCTGGGGACCGGCGTGCACCTGGTGCGCTACGAGGACATCGTCGGCCACCTGAAGGACCTCGATACCCCGGCGGCGGAAGCCTATTTCCGGGAGCTGCTGGCGAAGTTCGGTATCGCCATCCCCGAGGACTGGCGCGACCGGGTCCGCGTGGGGTCTTCGCGGGAGCACAGCGCCACCAGCCGCGAGAAGCTTTCGGTGGGCATGACCCTGCCCGAGGTGCTGCCCGAGGCGCAGAAGCAGGCCGTCGACTTCATGGCGCCGGGCCTGCGCGCGCTGCTCGGCTACGCCTGACGCGCCGCCCGCGATCAGCCCGGCGTTCGCGGCATGCAGAGGAAGCGCGAACGGTGGTGGTCGACCAGATTGTCCTTCCAGCCGGTGATCTTCGGCGAGACTAGGTTCTTGTTCACATAGAAATAGACCGGCGCCACGGTGGCGTCGTCGAGCATTAGCCGCTCGGCCTGGGAGAGATAGCCCGCGCGGGTCTTCACGTCCGGTTCGTTGTCGGCCTTGGCCAGCAGGGCGTCGAACGCCGGGTTCTTGTAGTCGCCGTAGTTCTGGGACCCGGTGGAGGACTGCTGCAGGTAGAGGAAGCTCATGGCGTCGTTGTAGTCGGCGATCCAGGCCGCGTCGGCCACCTGGAAGTCCCGCGAGCGATAGGCCGCATAGGCGATCTGGGTCTCGTTCTGCATCAGGGCCGTCTCGACGCCGATCTCCTTCCAGTCGGCCTGGACGGCGGGCATGAACAGCATCGGATCGGGGCTGTTGCGGTGCTTGATCTCGATCTTCAGCGGTTTGCCGGGACCATAACCCGCCTCCGCCAGCAGGCGGCGGGCCTCGGCCTGGCGCTTCTCCAGCGTCCAGGTCGACCAGACCGGCGGCGCGGTCGGGGTGTAGTTGGCCACCCCCGGCGGCACGAAGGTGTAGGCCGGGGTCTGGCCGCCCCGCAGCAGCTTGCCGGTGATGAATTCCCGGTCGATGGCCATGTCGAGGGCCAGACGGACGCGCTTGTCCTTGAAGGCCGGGACCGCGGAATTGAAGGCCAGGTAGGCGACCCCCAGATAGGTGTTGGTGTGGACGTACTCAGGCATCCGCTCGCGCAGGAAGGCGATGCGGTTGGACTGGATGTCGGCGTTCATGTCGAGCTCGCCGCGCAGGACCCGCCGCTCGGCGCCGATGGCGTCGTTGGTGGGATAGTAGTTGATCTGGTCGATGCAGACGTTCTTGGCGTCATAGAAGCGCGGATTCTTCACCACGCCCACGTGGTCGCCCAGGGTCCAGCTCTTCAGCATGTAGGGGCCGTTGGAGATGTAGTGGGCCGGCTGGCTCCAGGCGTCGCCCCACTTTTCCACCACGTGCTTGGGCACCGGCAGCATGGTCTGATGCTTGGCCACCTCGGTGATGTAGGGGGCCGGGTGTTCCAGGGTGATCTCCAGCACCTTGGGCGAGATGGCCCGCGCGCCGACCGCCGTGCCGGGGGCCTTGCCCTCGTTCACCGGCTGGGCGTTCTTGATGAAGTAGAGCAGCGAAGCGTATTCCGACGCCAGCTTCGGATCGAGAATGCGGCGCAGGGAGAAGACGAAGTCGTCGGCGGTGACCGGCACGCCGTCGGACCAGACCGCGTCGCGCAGATAGAAGGTCCAGGTCTTGCCGTCGGCGCTGGTGGTCCAGCGTTCGGCCATGCCGGGGATCGACCTGCCCTCGGCGTCCGAAGTCAACAGGCCCACGGTGAGGTCGGAGATGATCCGGTCCTCCCAGGTGCCCGTGGACTTGTGCGGATCGAGCGTGGCGGGTTCCGAGCCGTTGCCGGCCTGCAGGCAGATCTGGCCGGCGGGACAGGGCGGCCGCGAGGCCTTCTGCGAGCAACCGGCCAGGGCCAGGAGCGAAAAGGCGGCAAGCGCCAACATCATCGGCTTGCCGCGCGACAGCAGCGCCTTATCAATGCGGGATATCGAGATCATGGGGTCACGGATGACACAGTTTCCTACGCGCTTAAAGCTGGCCGCCCTGGCCGCCTTCGCCCTCGCGAGCGCGGCGGTGGCCGCCGAGCCCAAGATCGAGGCGCGCACGGCGGTCTTCCAGAACCTCATCGACTGCAAGGCCAAGGGCGACTCCGCCGAACGGCTGGCCTGTTATGACGCCGCCGTTGGCAGCCTGGATGTGGCCGAGAAGAAGGGCGACATCGTGGTGGTGGACCGCGATCAGGCCCGCGCCGCCCGCAAGCAGGCCTTCGGCTTCACCCTGCCCTCGATGGCCATGTTCGACCGCGGCGAAAAGGCCGAGGACCTGGACCGGGTCACCACCAGCATTGTCCGCGCCTATCAGGGCGGAGACCGCCGCTGGACCGTCGAGCTGGAGGGCGGCGCGGTCTGGGCCCAGACCGACGACGAACCAGTGGCCCGCGCCCCCAAGGCCGGCTCCAAGGCCGAGATCCGCAAGGCCGCCATGGGCTACTTCATGAACCTGGACAGCCAGCGCGCGGTTCGGGCCCGGCGGGTGAGGTAGCCTCCCCTACCGGTCCTTGGGATCGATGGCGTCGCGCAGGCCGTCGCCGATGAAGTTGAAGCTCATCAGGGTGACCACCATGGTCAGCGACGGGAAGACCAGCAGCCACCAGGCCAGCTCCATGTCCTGGGCGCCGCCGGCGATCAGGGTGCCGAGCGAGGCCATGGGCGGCTGCACCCCCAGACCCAGGAAGCTGAGGAAGCTCTCGGCCAGGATGACGGCCGGGATGGTCAGGGTCACATAGACCACCACCGGGCCCAGCAGGTTGGGGACGATGTGCTTGGTGATGATGGAGGCCTGCGTCAGGCCCGCCGCGCGGGCGGCCTCGACGAATTCTTTGTGCTTCAGGGACAGGGTCTGGCCGCGCACGATCCGGCTCATGGTCAGCCACTCCACCGCCCCGATGGCGATGAAGATCAGGATGATGTTGGAGCCGAAGGTCACCATCAGCAGGATGACGAAGAAGATGAAGGGCAGCGAATAGAGCACGTCGACGATGCGCATCATCACCTCGTCCACCACGCCGCCGACAAAGCCCGCCACCGCACCCCAGGCGACGCCGATCACCAGGGAGACCAGGGTGGCGATCAGGCCGATGGCCAGGGACACCCGCAGGCCCATCAGCAGCCGGGCCAGGAGGTCGCGGCCCAGCGAATCGGCGCCCAGCAGGTGACCGCCTGTGAGCGGGGCGGCCCAGACGTCGCCCTTGTTGATCTGGTCATAGGCGAAGGGCGTCACATAGGGGCCGATGATGGCCACCAGGACCAGGATTGCCAGCACGATCATGCCGCCCACCGCCCCGCCGTTGCGCAGCAGGCGCCGGCGGGCGTCGTCCCAGAGGCTGCGGCCCTTGACGGCGGTTTCCATCAGGGCGGCGCCTTCGCGCGAGCCGGGAGCCAGGATAGGAGTGCTCACGACAGCCTCACGCGGGGATCGAGGACCGCATAGAGCAGGTCGGCGATCAGGTTCAGGAACAGGATCAGGCCGGCGTAGAAGATCACCATGCCCATGACCACGGTGTAGTCGCGCTGCAGGGCCGAGATCACGAAAAACTTGCCCAGTCCCGGCAGGTTGAAGATCTTTTCCACCACCAGGGAGCCGGTGAGCAGGCCCGCGCAGGCGGGACCAAGGTAGCTGACCAGGGGCAGGATGGCGGCGCGCAGGGCGTGCTTGAAGACCACGCGGTAGGCCGGCAGGCCCTTGGCGCGGGCCGTGCGGACGTAGTTGGACTGCAGCACCTCGATCATGCCCGCCCGCGTCAGGCGCGAGATGATGGCGATCTGCGGCAGGGCGAGCACGGTGATCGGCAGGATCAGGTTTGCGATCGCCCCGCCGTTCCAGCCGCCGTTCGGCAGCCATTGAAGGATCGAGCCGAACAACAGGACCAGCAGGGGCGCGGTGACGAAGGTGGGGATACAGACCCCGACGATCGCCACCCCCATGACGCCGTAGTCCACCCAGCCGTTCTGCCTCAGCGCCGCCAGCACGCCCAGGGTCACGCCGATGGCGCCGGCCAGCGTGATCGCCGAGAGGCCGAGGATCAGGCTGACCTTGTAGTTCTCCTGCAGGATCTGCAGGACGGTCTTGTCCTTGTATTTCAGGGACGGTCCGAAATCGCCCTGCAGCACGCCCTTCAGATAGTCGGCGTACTGGGCTCCCAGGGGCTTATCCATCCCGTACTTGGCCATGACATTGGCCTCGATCTCGGGCGACAGCTTGCGATCCATGTCGAAGGGGCTGCCGGGCGCCGCGCGCATCATGAAGAAGGCGAGCGTGACGACGAGAAACAGCGTCGGGATGGCCACGAGGAGTCGTCGGCCTATGAAACGCAACATGGATTTGGAAGCTCGAGGTGGAGGGCCTTTTGACGGCCGGGCGTTGCGAAAGTTTCATCGCCCCCCGATGATGTCAACGAAGGGCCTCCTCCCACCTCAAGTGAAGTCAGACCATGACCGAATTTCGACGCGTCACCCACCAGCTCTCCGTCAGTCCCCAGATCACCCTGGAGGACCTGCCGCGCGCGGCCGCGATGGGCTTCAAGCTGGTGATCAACAATCGTCCCGACGGCGAGGACCCGGCCCAGCCGACGAGCGCCGCGGTCGAGGCGGCGGCCAAGGCCGCGGGCCTGCAATACGCCTACATCCCCGTGCGGGGCGGTCCGACCCAGGACCAGGTGGCGGAGGAACGCTCGATCCTGGAAAACTCCGAAGGTCCGGTGCTGGCCTTCTGCCGCTCGGGCACCCGTTCGATCATCACCTGGTCGCTGGGCGAGGCCATGGACGGCGCCCGCTCCCGCGATGAACTGGTCGAACTGGGACTTGAGGCCGGCTACGACCTGAACGGTGTGCTCCCGGCCTAACCCGGATAGGATATCGGCACGCGGACCGCGCCCAGCAGGGCCGGTTCGTCGGGCTCGCAGCTGGCCATGGTCAGAATCAGCTGCGCCGTCATGAGACACATCAGGGCGAAGACCACCCTCTGAAGCCGTTTTGAAACAAACATCACCGCCTGCGCCGCCATAACCGCCTCACAATCCTGAACTGAGGCGCTGCAGCGCAAGAAGGAGACCGCCGATGATTCCCTATGTCCGCGAGATCAAGTTCGAGTACGGCAAGGCAGACCAGGTCTCACCGCTGATCCGGCGGGTGGTGGCCAACAATCCGGGCCCCTTCACCTATCTGGGCACCGGCACCTACATCATCGGCCGCGGCGAGGTGGCGGTGATCGATCCCGGCCCCGACATGGACGATCACCTGGAGGCGATCCTGGGGGCGCTGGAGCCGGGCGAAAAGATCACCCACATCCTGATCACCCACCACCACTCCGACCACTCGCCCCTGGCCGGCCCGCTGAAGGCCCGCACCGGCGCGCCGATCTATGGCTGCGCCGTGGCCCACGCCCCCACCGACGACAGCGGCGTGCGGATGGAGGCCGGCCACGACCACGACTTCGCCCCGGACATCAGCCTGTGCGGCGGCGGCCAGATCCTCGAGGGGCCGGGCTGGACGATGGAGGCCATCGCCACGCCGGGTCACACCTCCAACCACATCTGCTTTGCGCTGAAGGAAGAGAACGCCCTGTTCTCCGGCGACCACATCATGGGCTGGTCGACCACGGTGATCACGCCGCCGGACGGCGACATGACCGACTACATGGACAGCCTGGACAAGGTGAAGGCGCGGGCCTTCTCGGTCCTGTGGCCGACCCACGGCCCGCCGATCACCGAGGTGACCCCCTTCATCGAGGCCTATATTGCTCACCGAAGGGCGCGCGAGGCCCAGGTGCTGAAGGCGGTGCAGGACGGCCACGGCAAGATCCGCGAGATGGTGCCGGTGCTATATGCCGACGTCGACCCGCGCCTGCACCCGGCGGCGGCGCGCTCTGTGCTGGGTCACATGATCGACCTGGTGCGGCGCGGCCTGGTGACGACGGACGGAGAGCCGGGGCCCGACAGCGCGTACCGGGCGGTCTGAGGCGGCGGGCCAACCCGCGCCAGAGGCCAGGCCTCGCGACCTGCTCTTTGGCCTGTATCCATAGCGCGGCCGGTCGTGGCCGGTCGTGGCGGTCAATTACCCGGCAGGTCATTGAATCCCATCGCGGGTTGAGCGACTGATGGCTGGGGAATGGCGAGGTTCCAGAGTGTCGGTTTCGATCCCGGAAACACCCCCAGACGCCGCCGCCGGCTTTCCCCGTCTGTTGCGGGAATGGCGTCAGAAGCGCCGGCTGTCGCAGCTGGGTCTGGCGCTGAGCTCCGGCGTCTCGCAGCGCCATGTCAGCTTCCTGGAATCGGGGCGGGCCAACCCCAGCCGAAACATGATCCTGCAGTTGAGCGAGACACTTGAGGTTCCGCTCCGCGACCGGAACCTCTGGCTGACGGCCGCGGGATTCGCGCCGATCTTTCAGGTCCGCGCCCTGGACGACCCCCAGATGGCCCTGGTGATGAGCGCCGTGCGCATGATGCTCAAGGCCCATGAGCCCTTCCCGGCCATCGCCCTCGACCGGGCCTGGAATGTCCGGCTGTCGAACAAGCCCTTTGATCGGCTGGGCGCCATGCTGGGAGAGGATATCTGGACCCGGGTCGGCGGCGACCAGCGCAACCTGATGCGGTTGTTCTTCCATCCCCAGGGCATTCGCCCCTTCGTCACTAACTGGTCGGCGGTGGGCCCCCTGATGTGGCGTCGCGCGCAGCGCGAGGCCGAGGCCCTGGGGGGGCTGGAGATGAAGGCGGTATTGGATGACCTCGCACCGCTTCAGAATCTCGATGTCCTGTGGTCGCCCGCCGACACCGCCCTCCTGCCGGTGATGCCGTTCAACATGCAGATCAGAGACTTGAAGATCTCAATGTTCGCGGTGGTCGCGACCTTTGGCGCCGCCCAGGATGTCACCGCCGACGAACTGAGGCTCGAAACCCTGTTCCCGGCCGATGCGGAGACCGAAGCCCTGTTCCGCGGCGCGGCGGCCGGTAGCAAACCATGACCCGCGAGGTAATTGCGCCGCGCGCGGCGGGTCGCGACTGTCGCGCCACACCAGCCCACAGGAGAGCCTCATGTCCGTAGCGCCCCCATCCCCCCTCGAAATCGTTCGGCGGTTCATGACGCTCATGGAGCCCTTGGACTATGACGCCGCCCTGAAGCTCGTCTCCGACACCTGCGAATACATCAACCCGCCGCCGATCGGCGCGGTGCGCGGGCGCGCGGGGATCCGCGCGGTCCTTGAACCCTTCTTCGGGCCGACTTCGGAGAACGAGTTCAGGGTCCTGCGGGAGGCCGTTTCCGGCCCGGTCGTGTTCCTGGAGCGGCTGGATCGGCACCTCTTCGGCGATAAGTGGGTCGAGCTGCCGGTGACCGGCGTCTATGAGGTTCATGACGGCCTGATCACCTACTGGCGCGACTATTTCGACGCCCCGACGATCATGTCGCAATTGCCGGCGAGCTAACCGGCGCGTCCCGACGGCGCGCGGCTGAACGGATCAGCTCCGCATCGCGCCGATCAGCTCGGTCACCCGGGCGCAGTTGGCGCCGAAGTCGGCGACGGGGACGCGGCTGATGGCGCGGACGTCGATGCGCGAGCCCTGCGGCGCGGGCAGGACGCGGACCACCACGTCGTTCTTGAAGCCGAAGGCGGTGCTGCGGCCGGTGGCCTCGATGCGGCCTGAGGCGGGATCGTCGGTGACCAGGGACAGGCCCGCCTGCTCCACCGCAGCCTTGGCCCTGGCGTAGGCCTGCCCCGGCGCGCTGGCCAGGATCAGCGGCCGGGCGTCGGCGCAGGTCTCGGCGTTGATGTCGGCGATGCGGCGGCCGGCATAGGCCGCGGAATCCAGCGGCCGCATCGGGTCGGCCTCCACCATGATCGCCTCGGGACCGCGCTCGCGCATCATCTTCTGCGAGAAGGTCAGAGGGAGGGTCCAGTCGGTGGAGACGTCGTTGATCGGCGGGTTGGTCACCTGTTCCTGGCGGGCCCAGATATAGGCTCCGAAGGTGGCGCCACAGAGGATCAACACCATCAGGGCGCGGGCCCAGAACCGGCCGAACCCTGCGAACAGGGCGATGATCACGCCGAGCAGGCCGGCGGCCACGGCGATCAGGGCCACCTTGGGCGCCCATTCCAGGGCGATGACCCCGAGGCCGGTCTTCCAGTCCATCAGGCCATAGCGCGTGCCCAGCATGCCCGCGCCCACCATCAGGGCCGGCGCCAGGGCCAGCAGGGTGGCGAGGTTGAGATAGAAGCCCGCGAAGCCATCGCCCTTGCGTGGCTTGGCGCGGCGCCGCGCCAGCGGCGCGGCGAACGGCTCGTCGGCCGCCGTCGGCGGGGCCAGGCTCAGGGGCGCGTGAGCCTCCGGCGCCGGCTCACCCTGAAAAGGGAGAATGGCCTCCGCCTGGGCCTCCGCGGCGGGGGCGTCGCCGAGGGTCGGGGTCACCACGGTCAGGCCGGAATAGCTTTCCTCCTGGGTCGGCTTGGCGGCCGGCGACCAGCCGGTGTGGTCGCCCTCGGGTTCCGACGCCACCGGCGCATGGACCTCGGGTTCGAACGGCGCCTGAGGCTCCGGGGCGTAGATCTTGGGCTCCGGCGGGGCGGCGAGCGCGATGGTCGACGCCGCGGCGACGACAGCGGTGGGCAGGACGTAGTCGGCCATCCGGGTGCGGATCAGCTTCTTGTCGATCTTGCCGGTGGCGCCCAGCGGGATGTCGTCGACGAAGACCACGTCGTCGGGCATCCACCACTTGGCGATCTTGCCTTCCAGGAAGGCCAGGAACTCTTCCTTGGTGGCCTCCTGGCCGGGCCGCAGCTTGACCAGCAGCAGGGGGCGTTCGTCCCACTTGGGGTGGGCCATGCCGATGACGGCGGCCAGCTCGGCCTTGGGGTGGCCCGCCGCGATGTTCTCGATCTCGATGGTGCTGATCCACTCGCCGCCGGACTTGATGACGTCCTTGGCGCGGTCGGTGATCTGCATGAAGCCGTGCTCGTCCAGGGTGGCGACGTCGCCGGTGTCGAAGAAGCCCTGGTCGTCGAGGATGTTTCCGCCGTCGCCCTTGAAGTACTCGCCCACCACGAACGGGCCCTTCACCAGCAGCTTGCCGAAGGTGTGGCCGTCGCGGGGCAGGTCCTCGCCGGCGTCGTTGGTCAGGCGCAGGTCGATGGCGAGCGGCGGGCGGCCCTGCTTGAGCTGGAAGCGGAGCTGGTCCTCGTCGCTCATCGCCGCGATCTTGTGGTTGGGCGTCGCCTGGGTGCCCAGCGGCGAGGTCTCGGTCATCCCCCAGGCGTGGGTGACGGCCACGCCGTAGTCGTCGCGGAAGGCGCGCACGATGGCCTCGGGCACCGCCGAGCCGCCGATCACCACGCGCTTGAGGCTGCTGAGCGTCCCGTTGGTGTCGCGCAGGTGGGTCAGCAGCATCTGCCATACCGTGGGCACGGCGGCCGAGAAGGTGACCTGCTCGCTCTCCAACAGCTCGTGGATCGAGGCGCCGTCCAGCTTGGCGCCGGGCATAACCAGCTTGGCGCCCACGGCGGGCGCGGAGAAGGCCACGCCCCAGGCGTTGGCGTGGAACATCGGCACCACCGGCAGGACGGTGTCGAGGGCCCCGATGCCGAGCACGTCGGCGCCCATGGTCACCAGCGTGTGCAGGAAGTTGGAGCGGTGCGAGTAGAGCACCCCCTTGGGATTGCCCGTGGTGCCGGAGGTGTAGCAGAGGCCGGCCGGCGAATTCTCGTCGAAGCCGCCCCAGACGGCGTCCTCCGACACCTGGCTCAGCAGGCTCTCATAGGCATGGGCGCCGGGCAGGTCGGCGGTCATGTGGGCGTCGTCGGTGAAGACGATGATGTGCGCGACGGTGGGGATCTGGTCGCGGATCGCAGCCAGGATCGGCAGGAAGGTCAGGTCGGTGAAGATGACCTTATCTTCGGCATGGTTGATGATGTAGACGAGCTGCTCGGAGAACAGGCGCGGGTTGAGGGTGTGGCAGACCGCCCCCATCCCCATGATCCCGTACCAGGCCTCGATGTGGCGGGCGGTGTTCCAGGCGAGCGTCGCGACCCGGTCGCCCGGCTGGATGTTCAGCCCCCGCAGGACATTGGAGACGCGCTTGGCCCGCGCATGGACCTGCGCATAGGTGGTGCGCACCATGGGGCCTTCGACGGAGCGCGAGACGATCTCGCGGTCGCCATGCCAGGACTTGGCGTGGTCGAGTATCCGGTCGACCGTCAACGGCCAGTCCTGCATCCTGCCTTGCATCGAAAAGCGTCCTCCACTGGGCCTCTAGGGGGCCGCGCGCCACGCTAGTTTCAGCGAGGCTCCGACGCAACGCCGCGCGCCCCTGACGCGAGGGGTTTGGTTACGATTTGCGTCACGCGTGCACGGCCGGCCAGCGTCCCGTGCCGCCGTTGTCGATCAGCAGGCCGGTCAGGGTGCGGTCGGTGTGCTGGGCGCGCCAGGTGAGCATGGCCTGGGCGTGGGCCAGGACGACACCGGTGTCGGTGACCGGCGTGCGCCAGGTGGGGTCGGCGACAAGGTCGAAACACAGCCAGGCGCCGTCACCGAACTGAACGTAAGCCGCCGCGTCCGAGCGCAGCACAGCCAGGTTCTGTTGCTCGAGCCGCCGGTCCCAGGGCCAGGCCTGGGCGCCCTTGGCGATGTTGGAGCCGCGCCAGTCGAACTCCCAGTGGGCGGCGGCGCGCCAGCTGGGCGGGTCCTCGCCCTTCAGGAAGGGCGTCAAGGGCAGGCCGTCGCACTGGTCGGGGACGGCGATGCCCATGGCCTCGCAGAGGGTGGGCAGGATGTCGACGTTCTCGGTGAAGCGGTCGACCACGGCGCCGTGGGCGCGGGCCTGGCGCGGGTCCCGGACGATGCCCAGGATGTGGTAGCTCTCCTCGAAGAAGCCCGACTTCTGGATCAGGCCGTGATCGCCGAGCTGCTCGCCATGGTCGGCGGTGACGACGATGAAGGTGTCCTCCCACTGGCCGCTGGCCTCGAGCGTGGCCCACAGGCGGCCGAGCTGGTGATCGACCTCGGTCACCATGCCGAAATACTGGGCCTGGAGCTGAGCCATCTCGGAGGCGTCCTCCGGCGCGCCCATGGCCCGCAGCAGGCCGTCGTGCAGGCGGTGGCGGTCCGGCGAAGGGGCGATGGGCGCCGCCATGTCGGCCGGATCGTACATCGTGGCGAAATGGCCCGCCGCGCCGTAGGGCGGGTGGGGGCGAAGCTGGGACAGGTGCGCAAACCAGGGGCCCTTCTGGGCCGCGATCCAGTCCAGCAGGACGTCGGTATGAAAGGCTGAGAGGCTGTGCTCGGCCGGGCGGCCGGGCTCGCCGCTGACGGCGCCCTCATAGTCGTCAGGGACCTCGTGTCCCAGGCCGCGCAGCCACTCGACCCAGACGCCGGGATTGTGGGTGGCGAAGTTGAGGCCCACCTCGAAGCCGGGCAGCACCCCCTCCCAGGACTTGAAGCGCGGGTCATCGGGGCCGGTCGCGTCACGGGGATCGACGGCCTGGTCGGTGTAACCGAACAGGGTGGGCTGATAGCCCGCCCGCCGCGCCGCCTTGGCCACGTTGTCCAGCCGCCGGTCCAGCGGCGTGCCGTTGGCCACCACCCGATGATTGAGCTGGTAGGTCCCGGTATAGAGGCTGGCGCGTCCCGGACTGCAGGGGGCGGCCTGGCTGTAGTGGCGGGCGAACCGCACCCCCTGGGCCGCCAGACGGTCCAGGTGCGGCGTCCGCACGATGGGATGGCCGGCGCAGGCCAGGGCGTCGCCACGGAACTGGTCGAGGGTGATGAAGAGGATGTTCACCCCTCCACCATGGCGGCGGGCGAACCGTATGTGAAGCGACCGCTAGGCCGACGCCGCCCGAGCCACCTGAGCGACCGCGCCCGCCGGACGCGCGGGAGCCGCGGCGCGGCGGAACTGCCGGGCGACCCGCTCCAGCACGTCGGCCCCGCTGAAGGGCTTGATGAGGACGTCGCGGGCGCCGAGACCCACCGCGCGCTGAATGTCCGCCGGCGCCAGCTTCTTGCCCATGACCAGCACCGGGAAGGCGATGCCCTCGCCGCGCGGATTGAGCGTGCGCAGCACCTCGAAGCCGTCCATTTCCGGCAGGTTGAGCTCCAGCAGCAGGGCGTGGGGCCGCATGGCCCTGATGGTCTCCAGCGCCACGGCGCCGGTCCGGGCCACGAAGGTGTGGCAACCGGCCAGGTCCAGCCGGATCTGCAACAGTTCCAGGACGGTTCGATCGCTGTCGCACACGACGATGCGGCGGTCCTTGAGATCGGGATTCATCGGCGATCGCCTTGGTTCTGGGGAACGGGGCCGGGTCTAGAAGAGGTCAAGATCTCCCGCCTCATCGCCGTCGTTGAGCCCCTTCTCCTCACCGCCCAGGGCGCTGAACATCCGGTCGGCCAAGGCCCCCAGGGTTATGTCCCCCAGGGCGTCCTGAACCGGCGCCATGAGGGTCTCGGGAATTTCGCCGCTGAGATTGCGGGCGAAGGTGGAAAGCGCGGTGAGCTGCTGGCCCAGAAGGTCGACGGTGTGCATCCCCTCCACCAGCTTCTCGCGGTGCTCCAGGGGCAGGATATGCATCAGCTCGCCCACCAGGGTGTCGAGCTTCATGCAGCGGGCGCCGGCCAGTTCGATCTCCCAGGCCAGGACGCCCACCATGCTGGACACGCCGGCCTCAAGGACCTCCACCGTCTGTGCCTGCGCACCCATAACATCGATCTCCGAATTTCGTTCGACGACCCTGCGGGGTCGTGACTAACAGAGGATGAATCGGCTCTCGCCTGCGACGTCCGTACGCAGCCTCAAAATGAGGTGTCCGCCTTGTGCTAGCGGGCGTAGCGGATCGACCAGGCCTCGGCGGAGTCCTCGGCCGGACCCGACGCATCGACATGGGTCCAGGCCACCTCGCCGATGTCGCGGTCGAGCTGCATCTGCAGCGTCGCCTGGGTGGCGTCCGAGGCGTCGTCGGTCCGGCCGTCGATGCGGGCGGCGAGGATGTCGGTGGGCGCTTCCAGCCAGACGCCGTGGAAGGTCACACCCATCTCGGCGGCCAGCGCCTCGGCGCGAGCCCGCAGCTCGGGCGCGATGAAGGTGGCGTCCAGGACCACCGCGCGGCCGGCCCCCAGCAAGGCGCGGGCGTCGGCGAACATCGTGTCGTAGACCTCCTGATAGAAGGCCGGCGAATAGACCGCGCTGGAGAGCCTGGCGTCCGGCGCCACCCCCAGCAGCCGCTTGCGGATTTCGTCGGTGCGCAGGACCACGGCGCCCGGCGAGGCGCCGAGGCCGGGCGCGATCAGGCGGGCGAAGGTGGACTTGCCGGTGCCTGAAAGGCCGCCGACGGCGGCCAGGCTGGGCGCCACCGGTGTCAGGTGGGCGATCGCGGCGTCGAGATAGGCGATCGCGCCGGCGTCATCGCCGCTATAGGCGCAGACATGGGCGCGGACGGCGGCGCGCACCGACAGCATCAGCGGCAGGGCGGCGAGGCCCTCGCGCAGCGCGTCGCCCCAGCCGCGGGCGGCCTGATCGAAATAGGCCGAGAGCGTGCGCACCGCGGCGTCGGAGCGCCGGCGGAATTGCAGGTCCATCAGCAGGAAGGCCAGGTCGTACTGGACGTCGATCTCCGACAGCACGTCGTTGAACTCAATGCAGTCGAAGAGGATGGGCTTGCCGCCCTCCAACAGGATGTTCCCCAGGTGCAGATCGCCGTGGCAGTGGCGGCCGAAGCCTGCGGCGCGGCGGGCGTCCAGCAGGGGCTCCAGGCGTTGGTATTCAGCCTCGGTGGCGGTCACCGCCTGCTCGACCCGGTCGGCGCCCAGGCGCGGGGCGAGGCCCCTCAGCAGCTGGGCGTTGGAGTCGATGGTGTATTTCAGCGCTTTGCCGCCACCGCCGTCGGGGCGCACCGACGCCTTGGCATGGAAGCCGGCCACCGTGCGGCCAAGGGCGTCGGCCAGCGCCCCGTCGACGGCCCAGGGCTGGGCGGCCAGGACCGCATGCTCGTCGAAACGGCGCATCTCCAGGGCGAACTCGACGGTCTCGCCGGCGCCGTCCAGCTCCAGGCCGCCGTCGGACGTCCGCGTCACCTTGCGCACCGCACGATAAATGTCCGAGGCCGCGGCGCGGTTGAAGCTCAGCTCGCGCTCCAGCGCCCAGTGGCGCAGGTCCAGGGTGGAGTAGTCGAGATAGCCCAACTCCACCCGGCGCTTGACCTTGAAGGCCTGGTCGCCGGCCAGATAGACCCGGGCGCAGGCCGTCTCGATCGCGCGGTCGGCCTTGGCCTCGAACCAGGCGGCGACCTCGGCTTCCTGCGGATCGGTCAAGGATAGAGCCGCTGGGTGGTCCAGCCGGAGCCCTGGCGGACGAAGACCAGGCGTTCGTGCAGGCGGAACGGCCGGTCGCGCCAGAACTCGATGACGTGGGGGGTGATGCGGAAGCCGCGCCAATGGGGCGGACGGGGCACCTTGCCCAGGCCGAACTTCAGGCCGTACTCAGCGATGCGTTTTTCCAGGGCCAGACGGTCGGGCAGGGCCTGCGATTGCTGGGAGGCCCAGCCGCCGATCTGAGCCGGCCTGGCGCGGGTGGCCCAATAGGCGTCGGCCTCGGCGTCGCTGACGTGGGAGACGGGCCCGCGCACCCGCACCTGGCGGCGTAGGGACTTCCAGTGGAACAGCAGGGCGGCCTGCGGATTGGTGGCGAGCTCCCGGCCCTTGGCGCTCTGCTCGTTGGAATAGAAGACGAAGCCACGCTCATCGGCGTCCTTCAGCAGCACCATGCGCACGTCGGGCAGGCCGTCGGCGTCGGCGGTGGCCAGCGCCATGGCGTTGGCGTCGTTCAGCTCCTTGCCCAGGGCCTCGGTCAGCCAGGCGTTGAAGAGGGAGATGGGATCCTCCTCCGACAACAGCGGAAGCGGCGCGGCCTCCGTGACGCTGCGGACGTAGTCGTCCTCGGTCGGCGAGGCGGGAATGAAGGGCTTGTCGCTCATGGCTCCGCATATAGCGCAGAGGCCGCCGATCCGTCAGGGGCTTAACCCCCCATTGACCGCGTCTTCCTAAGACTGTCGCCGATGGCTGGTGCGAACCCCACGACGATGAGCGCGAAACGGGCGCGCGAGGTGCTGGGCGCTGGCCCCCTCGCCGGCCCCGCCGAACTGCGCCGCGCCTTCCGCGAGGCCGCCAAGCGCGCCCACCCCGACCGCAAGGGCGGCGACGCCGAGCGCTTCCGCGAAGTGGTGGAGGCCTATCACATCCTGCAGACCGCCCCGGTCCCCCGCGACCGGATCAGCCAGCCGCCGGCCACGGTGGCCCGGCCGATGGCGGCATCCCCCACCCTGTCGGTCCCGCCGCTGATCGCCATGACCGGCGGCAAGGTGGAGCATCGTCTCTCGGACGGTCGCCGGGTGAAGATCGAGCTGCCCGCCGGGATGCGGGCCGGCGACACCGTCCGCGTGGGCGAGGCCGAGCTGGAGGTCGCCATCCGCGGCGACGGCGAGATGCTGGTGCGCGGCGACGACCTGTGGATCACCGTCAAGATCGAGCCGCGCCTGCTGGCCGAGGGCGGCCGCATCGGGGTGGAGACACCGCTGGGCCGCCGGGTGGTCTGGATCACCAAGAAAGCCTGCGACCGCGGCCTGATCCGCCTGGTGGGCCAGGGCCTGCCGAGCCGCGGTCGCCACCGTCAGGGTCACCTGTTCCTGCGGCTGTCGGCCGACGCCGCCACCGGGGACTCCGCCGCCCGCGCCCAGCTTCGGCGGTTCGCCGCGGCCTGGGCGGCCTAGCCATAAACGGCCCACACGGTTAGAAGCGCCGCCATGTCGCACAACAGCTTCGGCCATCTGTTCCGCGTGACCACCTGGGGCGAGAGCCATGGTCCGGCCCTGGGCTGCGTCGTCGACGGCTGCCCGCCCAACATCCAGCTGACCGCCGAAGAGGTCCAGGTCTGGCTCGACAAACGCCGGCCGGGCCAGGGCAAGTTCGTCACCCAACGCCAGGAGCCGGACGCGGTGAAGATCCTGTCCGGCGTGTTCGCCGACGAGCGCACCGACGGCCAGGTCACCACCGGCACGCCGATCTCGATGATCATCGAGAATGTCGACCAGCGCAGCCGCGACTATTCCGAGATCGCCCAGGCCTTCCGCCCCGGCCACGCCGACTACGCCTATTTCGCCAAGTACGGCGTGCGGGACTATCGCGGCGGCGGCCGGGCCTCGGCCCGCGAGACCGCCGCCCGGGTCGCCGCCGGCGCGGTGGCCCGCAAGATCCTGGAGGGCGTCACCATCCGCGGCGCGGTGGTGCAGATCGGGCCGCACGCCATCGACCGGTCGCGGTTCGACTGGGACCAGACCACCGAGAACCCGTTCTGGTGCCCCGACCCCGGGATGGTCAGCGTCTGGGAGGAGCACCTGGAAACCGTGCGCAAGTCGGGCTCGTCCACAGGCGCCATCGTCGAGGTGGAGGCCACCGGCGTGCCCGCCGGCTGGGGCGCGCCGATCTATGGCAAGCTCGACGCCGAACTGGCCGGCGCCCTGATGTCCATCAACGCCGCCAAGGGTGTCGAGGTCGGCGCGGGCTTCGCCTCGGCCGCCTTCTCCGGCGAAGAGAACGCCGACGAGATGCGCATGGGCAATGACGGCCCGATGTTCCTGTCCAACAGCTCCGGCGGCATCCTGGGCGGCATCTCCACGGGACAATCGGTGGTGGCGCGGGTGGCCTTCAAGCCGACCTCCTCCATCCTCTCCCTGCGCCAGTCCATCAACGAGGCCGGCGACGACATCGACCTGCGCACCAAGGGCCGCCACGACCCCTGCGTGGGCCTGCGCGCCGTACCGGTGGTGGAGGCGATGACCGCCTGCGTCCTGGCCGATGCCTTCCTGCGACACCGGGCCCAAACGGGTGGCGGTGCGCACTTACCCGGTAAAGTAGCGGACCGCTGACGCTTAGTTTGGCCGGGGCGCCAAGCTTGACGACACGGCGCTACGATCGATCTGATCCCAAAGCCTTATTGGCCGTTGACCGAACGCGTTCAACGCCGGTATCTGAGCGCCTTCCGCGCCGCCGCCCCTGATCTTTCCAGCCGGCGCAGCGTCCGTTTTCTCGGTTAGATTGTAGGGCGAACTCCAACTCCGTGCGGCTTGAAGTCCTCAAGATCCTGGTCGTCGACGACAACCACCACATGCGGGTGCTGTTGTCGGAGGTCCTGCGCGCGGTCGGCCTGCAGAACATCTACGAGGCCGGCGACGGGGCCGAGGCGCTGCAGCAGATGCGGGCCCATCCCATCGACATCGTCCTGACCGACCTGGCCATGGAGCCCCTGGACGGGATCGACTTCGTGCGGCTGCTGCGCAATTCCCCCGACAGCCCCAACCAGATGGCCCCGGTCATCATGATCACCGGCCACTCGACCATGCGCCGGATCAGCGAGGCCCGCGACGTGGGGGTCAATGAGTTCCTGGCCAAGCCGCTCACCGCGCGCGGCGTCCTGGACCGGCTGCAGAAGATCATCGACCATCCGCGCCCCTATATCCGCACCGACGACTATTTCGGCCCCGACCGCCGCCGCAAGGTGGACCCCAACTATGACGGTCCCCACCGCCGCGCGGCTGACGGCCCCAAGCCCCGGGCGCTGAAGCTCTAATTCGCCGCCGGACACGGCTCGCCATCATTTGGTAGCCATTGCGGGTTAACCCTGAGCGACCACCCGGGGACCCCAGCATGACCATCGCCCGCACCGCCGCGACCGCGGCCCTCCTCGCCGCGCTCGGGCTCTCCCAGGCCGGCTGCATCGCCATGGCCGCGGGCGCCGTGGTGGGCACCGCCGTGGGCGTCACCGCCGGCGCTGTGGGCATGACCGCCAAGGGCGTGGGCATGGCCGGCCGCGCCATCATCCCCGGCGACAGCCGCGACGACGAGGACGCCGAGCGCGACGACCGCCGAGGGCGCTAGCGAGAACGAACCTGAAGACGCCGGCGCGCGGGCCAGCCTGACGAGGGTCGATTAATGGTTGCGATGCTGGAACAATTCGCCCCGGAGATCTGGATCGCCAGCGGCCCGACCGTCACGGCGGCGGCGGGCTTCCACTACCCCACGCGCATGGCGGTGATCCGGCTGGCCGGCGGGGCGCTGTTTGTCTGGTCTCCGGTCGCCCTTTCAGACGCACTGGGCGCGGCGGTCGATGACCTGGGCGAGGTGCGATACCTCATCGCGCCCAACGCTCTGCACCACACCTTCCTGGCGGAATGGCGAAGGGCCTATCCCGCCGCCAAGCTCTACGGCGCTCCCGGCCTGCGCCGTCAGCGCAAGGACCTGAGCTTCGATGGCGAGCTCGGCGACGCCCCTTCCGGCGAATGGGCCGACGAGATCGATCAGGTGGTCTTCGGCGGCAACCTGATCACAACCGAGGTTGTGTTCTTCCATCGCGGCAGCCGCACGGTTCTGTTCACCGACCTGATCCAGCAGTTCAGTCCAGGTTGGTTCAGAGGTTGGCGCGCCCTGGTAGCCCGGCTGGACCTGATGACCAGCTCCGAGCCCGCGGTTCCCCGCAAGTTCCGCAACGCCTTCGTCAATCGCCGGCTGGCCCGCGCCGCCCGGCAGCGGATCCTGGCCTGGCCCGCGGAACGAGTGCTGATGGCCCACGCGCCGCCCGTCTCCTCCGACGGCCAGGCCTTCATCGGCCGGGCGTTCCGGTGGCTCCGGCCTTAGAGGTTCAGCGCGCAGCTCTCGCTGATGGTCGGCCGCGAGACCACGATGCGGCAGAGGCCCGGGAACGGGACCTTCAGGCGCTCGGCGAAATAGAGGCAGAGGTGTTCCAGGGTCGGGCGTTCGAGGCCGGGCTTCTCGTTGAGCAGACCGTGATCCAGTTCGGCGGCCACGGCGCGCAGGGCTGAGTCCAGGTCGGCCAGGTCGGCGACCCAGCCCACCGGCTCCTGCGGCTTGCCGCGCACGGTGGCCTCCACCTTGAACGAGTGGCCATGCAGCCTCGAATAGGGCCGGTGCTCCGGCCCGTCTTCAAAGTAGTGCGCCGCGTCGAAGGTCGCGGCCTTGGTGATCTCGAAAATCGGGGCGGTCATGAGCTGTCTTTGGCGTCGCCAAACGCTGGCGCGGCTTAGGGAATACCGAGGTATTTGTGGGTTTGGACGCTTAAACGCCACTGAGGGTGGGCGAGGCAATAGGCGATCGCCGCCTGGGTGTTTTCCACCCGCGCCGGACCATCCATCGGCTGCAGCAGGAACCGCTCGAAATCCCACGCTTCGAAGGCGGCCGGATCGACGCCCGCCTGCGGGAAGACCAGCTTCAGTTCCTGCCCCGTGCGCTGCACGACAGGGGCGTGGGCCTTGGGGCTGACGCAGATCCAGTCGACGCCGGCCGGCGCGGCCAGGGTGCCGTTGGTCTCCAGGGCGATGGTGAAGCCCCGCGCATGCAGGGCCTCGATCAGGGCGGGGTCGAGCTGCAGCAGCGGCTCGCCGCCGGTGCAGACCACGAGGCGGTTATCGGCGCCGCCTGTCCACTTGGCGGCCACGGCGTCGGCCAGGGCGTCCGGCGTGGGAAAGCGCCCGCCGCCCTCGCCGTCCATGCCCACGAAGTCGGTGTCGCAGAAGGTGCAGACCGCGGTGGCGCGGTCCTGCTCGCGGCCAGACCAGAGATTGCAGCCGGCGAACCGGCAGAAGACCGCGGGACGGCCGGCCTGCCCCCCCTCCCCCTGCAGGGTCAGGAAGATCTCCTTGACCGAATAGCTCACAGGGCCAGCTCCGGACGGCCGGCGGCGACCCATTCGTTCCAGCCCTTCACCCGCAGGTCGCAGGCCGGGCAGTCGCCGCAGCCATGGCCCCAGGCGTGCAGTTCGCCGCGCTCGCCGCGGTAGCAGGTGTGGCTGTCGGCGACGATCAGCTCCACCAGAGCCTCGCCGCCGAGGGTCTTCGACAGCGCCCAGGTCTCCGCCTTGGTCAGCTTCATCAGCGGGGTCTCGATGACGAAGTCCTGCGCCATGCCCATGTTCAGCGCGGTCTGCAGAGCGTCGAGGGTGTCACGGCGGCAGTCGGGGTAGCCCGAGAAGTCGGTCTCGCACATGCCACCCACCAGGAAGCGGGCTTTGCGGCGGTCGGCCAGGGCCGCGGCATAGGTCAGGAACACCAGGTTGCGGCCGGGCACGAAGGTGTTGGGCAGCCCCTTGTCGCTGATCTCGAAGGCCCGCTCAGTGGTCATGGCGGTCTCGCCGACGGCGCCGAAGCCGGTGAGGTCGAGGACATGATCCTCCCCCAGCTTGCCCGCCCACCGCGGGAAGCGCTGCGCG
Source organism: Phenylobacterium sp. (assembly GCF_030651185.1). Lineage (GTDB taxonomy): Bacteria > Pseudomonadota > Alphaproteobacteria > Caulobacterales > Caulobacteraceae > Phenylobacterium. The sequence continues at coordinate 10,060 of NZ_JAUSCJ010000029.1, read as the reverse complement.
ATCGCGGCGCGCACCACCTTGCGCTGGGCCATCTCCACCGCGTGACGCTGGCCGTAGTCGAAGCCCACCGTCTCGACGTGGTCGTGCCGATCCAGGGCCCAGGCCAGGCAGACGCTGGAGTCCTGGCCGCCGGAAAACAGCACGAGGGCGCGGGAAGTTTGGCTCATCGGGTCCATATGCGTCAGGCGTGTCCAAATCGGAAGACCGGCGCGACGCCGCGACGCGTTGCGCTGTGCTCTCCGGGCGACAGCCGGTTGGCCGCATTCGCCGTCCGGGCGATCAAAAACTCGCCCATCCCTTGCGAAATCAGGCGTTCATGCCGCTACGGAAGGCTCAAAGACCCTTGGTATTTGCGCCACATTACATTCAAAAAACGACTGAGTGAACAGCGTTCACATATCGCCATCCGTTGACAGACTCTAGATCGCGGCGTGACCGTGACGTCTGCTGGGACAGCCGCTGCGGGTTCCAGGCCAAGATCTTTGCGTGGCGAATGCTGACAGACCGGACCGGCGTAGAGAGTCCGGCTGTCATGGGAGGAAAATTGAATGTCCAAAACTCTGCACCTGCGGAGCCTGCTGGTCGTTGGCGCGAGCGCCGCGGCCCTGACCGCGATGAGCTCACCCGCCTACGCCCAAGGCAGTAACGTCATCGAGGAGCTCGTCGTCACCGCTCAGCGGCGCGAAGAGTCCCTCCAGGACGTTCCGGTCGCCGTGTCGGCCTTCTCCGAAGACAGCCTCCGGGTCCAGCGGATCGACGGCGGCCAGAACCTTCTCCAAGCCATCCCGAACGTGAACTTCTCGCGTTCCAACTTCGGGGGCTACAACCTCTCCATCCGCGGCATCGGCACCAAGGTCGTCGGCAGCGGCGAGGCCGGGGTCAGCTTCCACCAGAACAACACCCCGCAGAGCGCCAACCACCTGGCCGACGCCGAGTTCTATGACGTGGAACGCGTCGAAGTGCTGCGCGGCCCGCAAGGCACCCTCTACGGCCGCAACGCCACCGGCGGCGTGGTCAACGTGATCACCGTCAAGCCGATCGTCGGCGACGAGGGCATGAGCGGCTGGCTCAGCGGCGAGTACGGCAACTACAAGACCACCCGGGTGAAGGGCGCGATCAACATCCCGCTCAATGACATGATGGCCCTCCGCTGGGCCGCCTCCTACGTGAAGCGTGACGGCTACGGCGACAACACCTTCACCGGCAACGACATCGACGACCGCGACCTGACCTCGTCGCGTCTGCAGTTCCGCATCAAGCCGAACGACGTGCTGGACGTGAACGTCCTGTGGGAACACTTCAACGAGAAGGACTCCCGTTCGCGGATCGGCAAGCAGCTCTGCATCGCCGACCCGGGTCCGGCCACCATCGGCGGCGTGGCCACCGGCGCCAACCGCAACTTCTTCAGCCAGGGCTGTCTGCCAGGCTCGCGCTACCAGAACTCCGCCTTCGGCGCCGTCAACTCGGTCGCCACCCTGGGCGGTCTGCTGGCCCAGCTGGGCGGCCTGTCGAACGGCGACCTGAACGCCGGCAAGATGCAGGACCACAACCTGCTGAACATCGAGTCGGTCACCGACCCGATCTACCAAGCCCAGCAGGACTTCTTCCAGATCGACGCGCAGATCAACATCAGCGACACGCTGACCTTGGCCTCGCTGACCGGCCTGAACTACAACGAAGGCTACTCCTACCAGGACTACAACCGCATCGTCGGCCCGGGCGTGTTCACCCCTGTCGGCGCCATGGCGATCGTGGCCCCCGGCGGCTTCGTGACCGACCCGCAGGTCGGCCGCGGCAACAAGCTGCGCTCCTTCGACCTCGGCCGCACCGACAGCAAGGAATTCAGCCAGGAACTGCGGCTGTTCTCCAACAGCGACGGCCCCTGGAACTTCAGCGTCGGCGGCCTCTACACCAAGGGCCAGAGCGTCACCGACTACTACGTGTTCTCCAACTCGCTGACCGCGTTCGCGCAGCTCAACGACCTGGGCGGGATTCCCAACGTCTTCCCGTTCTACGTCGACCCCAACTTCCCGCCGTCCGATAACGAAGGCCGCAACTACTACGACTCCCGCGGCAACGGCACGACCACCTCCAAGGCGGTGTTCGGTGAAGTTTACTGGGATGTCGCCGACACCCTGAAGCTGACGGCCGGCCTGCGTTACACCGACGACCACAAGGTGCTGAAATCCACCCCGATCACCCTGCTGGCCGGTCCGACCCGGATCGCTCCGCCTCCGGGCTCGGGCGTCATCCCGAACCCGAACTTCCAGGGCGGACGCGGTGCGGCGCCTCCGGTTCTCGTCGACTATCAGAACGCCGCCACCACCGGCCGCCTGAACCTGCAGTGGACGCCGGAGCTGAGCTTCACCGAGGCCTCGACCTTCTACGCCACCTATGCGCGGGGCTATAAGGCGGGCGGCTTCAACACCCCCTGCGACGTGCAGACCCCGGGCTGCTCCGCCACCACCAGTTCGTTCACGCCGGAAGACCTGGACGCGTTCGAAATCGGCACCAAGAACAGCCTGCTGGGTGGCAGCCTGATCCTCAATGCGACGGCGTTCTACTACAACTACAAGGGCTATCAGATCTCCAAGATCGTGAATAAGTCCTCGCAGAACGAGAATGTCGACGCGAAGATCAAGGGCGTCGAGATCGAGAGCATCTGGGAGCCGATCCGCAACCTGCGCTTCAACCTGCAGTACGGCTGGCTCGACACCGAGATCCAGAACGGCGCCTCCATCGACACCATGAACCGCACCCAGGGCAATCCGAACCTGGTGGTGGTGAAGGCCACCGACGGCTCCAACTGCGTCGCCACCACCGCCGGCGTCGCCACCCTGCTGACCATCGCCCCGTCCGCCGTCCTGGGCATCTGCTCGGGCCTGCCGCCGGCGGTCGCCGGACTGACCGGAATCTACAACTACCCGGCGGGCGTCCAGACCGCTCCGGCCTTCGTGAACAACGCCCCGGCGGTGAACACGGTGGCCAATATCGGTCAGGGCATCCCGGTCCAGTTGACCGGCAAGGAACTGCCGAACTCGCCGAAATGGACCTTTGGTTTCGGCGCCCAGTACAAGTGGGAACTTTCCGACGCCATGACGCTGACCGCCCGTGCTGACTACTATCGTCAGGACGACAGCTACGCCCGGATCTTCAACACCACCACCGACGCGCTGGAAGGCTATCAGAACGTAAACGCGACGATCACCCTGAGCGCCGCGGACTCCGGCCTGGACATCCAGATCTACGGCAAGAACCTGACCGACGAACAGCCGATCACCGACCTGTATCTGACCGACGACTCTTCGGGCCTGTTCACCAACACCTTCAGCCTGGAGCCGCGCCAGTATGGCGTGACCGTCACCAAGAAGTTCTAAGCCTCCCCACTCGGGAGCACCTCTTCAGGGCGGCGGGGAAACCCGCCGCCCTTTTTCTTGGCCGCAGTGCGGAAACCCGCCGCCGCGCCCGAAATCCAACCCGATTTCGGGGTGCGGTATGACGCTACGTCATGCCTAGCTTGCGGAATGCTCAAGCTTTCCCGTGAATTAACAGCTTCACCAAAGAACACGGGTCAGTTTTGTACCAGCCGTTTGAAACTGCGGTACTTCGGCCACAGCGGCGCGAAAGCGTGACCTAAAGCCGTTCGCTTTCGGCGCCGTACATTGACGCCGCCCAGCGCCCGACCCAGGTAACGCGCGCTTCGGCGCCTCCCCGCGCCCAGGCTTCATCAGATTCGTACATGCAGGCGGACGCGGGCGAAGCCCCGCCGCCCGGGAGGATACATGTCTTCAATCAACCGTTTTCGGCTGCGCACCGCTCTGGCGCTCGGGGTTTCGTCCCTGACCCTGGCGGCGATCGCCGCCCCCGCCCTCGCTCAGGACGCCAACGACTTCACCATCGATGAGCTGGTGATCACCGCCGAGAAGCGCGAGCAAGCCCTGCAGGACGTTCCGGTCGCCGTGTCGGCCTACACCTCCAACCAGCGCGACGTCATCGGGATGAACAACATCCAGGACTTCGTGAACTTCACGCCGGGCATGAACTATTCCGGCACCGACCGGGTGTCGCTGCGCGGCGCCGGCCGTAACACCTTCTATGTCGGCAACGACCCGGGCGTGGCCGCCTACACCGACGGCTTCTATTCCGCCTCGTCGTCGGAGCTGTTCAAGTCGCCGCTGTTCGTCGAGCGTACCGAGATCCTGCGCGGTCCCCAGGGCACCCTCTATGGCCGCAACGCCATGGGCGGCGCCATCAACACCATCTCCAAGCGCCCGGCCGACGAGTTCGGCGGCGAAGTCCGCGTCGCGGTGGGCAGCTACGAGCGCACCAAGCTGGAAGGCCAGGTCTCCATCCCGGTGGCCGAGAACCTGCGCTTCTCCATCGGCGGCAGCCAGGATTGGCAGCGCGACGGCTTCATCAAGAACATCGGCCCGGCCAACGACGGCGGGACCATCAAGCGCACCTATTTCGAAATCCAGGCCGAGGCCGAGCTGGGCGACAACACCAAGACCTGGCTGCGCTATTCGCGTTCGAACTGGGATGACACCACCGGCGTTGGCGATCGCCTGTCCAACCTGGTGACCCCCTACGACACCACCCGCGTCTTCCAGCCGATCGGCGGCCTGCTGCCCAATCCGGCCTTCGGCTACGGCGTCGCCAACCCGGGCGTGACCGATCCCTACAAGCAGAACACCAACCGCGACGGCTACGGCTATCTGCGCGGCAACCACGTGCTCACCGCCCAGGTGACCTATGACCTGGGATGGGCCGACCTGAAGTACATCGGCGGTTTCCAGCAGTACAACTACCAGACCGGCGGCGACTATGACGGCACCAGCCGGACCGGCCTGATCGCCATCCCCGGCATGGCGGTTGGTTTCTCGCCGGACCTGACCACCGACTTCAACGAGCACAAGCGCTACTTCTCGAACGAGGTGAACCTCACCTCCAACAGCGATGGCCCGCTCTCCTGGATCCTCGGCCTCTATCAGTACCACGAGGAATACAAGCAGCGGATCCAGCTCGGCTCACCGGGTCAGGTCGAACTGGCCCAGCCGCTGACCCTGACCGGGGCCCTCGCCGCGCCGAACCCGCTGCGCAACTTCGCTGACCAGCAGGCCAGCCTGGAGTCCAAGGCCTGGGCCGTGTTCGGCCAGTCGACCTACAAGTTCAACGACGCCTGGGCGATCACCGGCGGCCTGCGCTACACGGTCGACGACAAGGACGGCTTCGAAACCCAGCGTCTGATCATCCAGTCGCCCTCGATCGCCTTTGGCGCGCGCGCCTTCGACGTCTCCAGCGACATGGACCCGCTGACCCCCGGCGTGCAGAACTTCCGAAACCTGTCCGACAGCTGGAGCGCCGTCACCGGCACCCTGAACCTGGACTGGACGCCGGACCAGGACACCCTGGCCTACGCCAAGTACAGCCGCGGCTACAAGTCGGGCGGCTTCCTGCTGGGCACGCTCGCCCCGCAGCCGAAGGCCGACGAAGAGTCCGTCAACGCCTACGAGATCGGCCTGAAGAAGACCTTCAACGGCCGCTTCATCCTGAACTCGTCGATCTTCTACAACGACTTCAAGGACCTGCAGCTCAACCTGTCACAGCTGAACGCGACCGGCACCGCCGCGGCCTCGAACTTCGTGAACGTCGACGCCAAGGCCTGGGGCGTCGAGCTGGAGGCCCAATGGCGTCCGATCGAGCCGCTGCAGATGATGGCGTCCTACGGTTATCTCAACACCGAGATCACCCGCGGCTGCTGCTTCTATGACCCGGCCGATCCCTCCGCCCTTCTCCCGGGCGCCCAGCCCCGGGGCGGCACGGCCACCACCAACGGCGTCCTGCTGGTCTTCCAGGACCTGAAGGGTTCGCAGCTCTTCCAGTCGCCGGAGAACAAGTTCGCCTTCAACGCCAACTACACCTTCGACTTCGCGCCGGGCTCGCTGATCCTGTCGGGCACCTACACCTGGACGGACTCGACGATCTACCAGCCCTTCAACGACCCCGCCTTCGAAGTTCCGGCCTACGGCACCGGCGACCTGCGGGCGCTGTGGAAGGACGCCGACGATAAGTACACGCTCATCGCCTCGGTGAAGAACGTGACCGACGAAGAAGGCTTCACCTCCACGGGCTCAACCAACCCGACGGCGGTGTTCGGCAGCCCGAACCCGGGCCTGGTCGTGGGCGGCACGCCGTACCTGCGCCAGACCGGCGTCTCGATCTCGCGCGGCCTGATTCAGCCGCGCACCTACAGCCTGGAACTGCAGTACAAGTTCTAAGGCCCGTGGCGCCCGGCTCCCCGGAGCCGGGTTTCTGCAAGAATTTCAAGGGCGGCGGAGCAATCCGCCGCCCTTTTTCTGCGCGCCCGCCAGGAATTTCCGACACCTGCGACCGATCGCTGCGCCTATCGCGCTGGACTTGGGACTTTAACGTCTCCGCAAGTGGTTAAGCGCATTCTGGGGATAGTTCCCCACGCGCCGGCTGTTCATGTCTCTGCCAGACTTCTTCTTCGAACGGGTCACCAGCGAAATCCATCAGCAGATGGAGGGCGTGCTGGCCCTTGCCGATCGCCTGGCGCGCCATCCCCTGGGGGCCGACGCCCAGGCCTGTGTGGCCGGCGTGAGCGAGGCCGCCGCCTGCGTGCGCCAGATTCTGGCCTCCACCGCCGATCTGAAGGACGCCGCCACGCGCGGCATGGCCTTCGAACCCGCGCCCAAGCGGCTGCGGGACCTGGCCGACGAAATCGAGGCCCGCTGGGGCGCCAAGGCGTCCAAGTCCGGCGTCACCCTGCTGGTCTCCTATGACGGCGCGCCCGAGATGACGGCGCTGATCGATCCGAGCCGCGTCATCCAGGCCTTCGACGGCTTCATCGCCCAGGCCCTGGCCGGCGTCCGACACGGTGCGGTGGAGGCCACCCTTCGCGCCCACCCGTCCGGCGACATGGTGCGGCTGGAAGGCCGCGTGCGCGGCGGCGGCGAACGCAACATCGGCGACGCCCTGGATATCCAGGAGATCGAGGCCCTGTTCGGCCTGGAGACCGCCCTGTCGGTGGCGGTGGGCCGCCAGATCATCAGCGCCCTGGGCGGCCAGGTCCACACCGAGGACAACGCCGGGGCTGGCGAGACCCTGGTGTTTGAGTTCACCGCGCCCCACGCCGTGGAAAGCATCGGCGAGGAGGAAGCCAAAAATCTCCACGCCCCGCAGCGCGCCGCCCATATCCTGGTGGTGGACGACAACGCCACCAACCGCATGGTGGCCCAGACTCTGTGCGAGATGTTCGACTGCACCTCGGAGTCCGCCGTCGACGGCGTGGAGGCCCTGGAGGCCGCCCGTACCGGACGCTTCGACCTGATCCTGATGGACATTAAGATGCCCCGGATGGACGGGGTGACCGCCACCCACGCCATCCGCGCCCTGGCCGGCGATGCGGGCCTGGTGCCGATCATCGCGCTCACCGCCAACGCCGACCCCGAGGACGCCGCGGGCTATCTCGCCGCCGGCATGAACGGCGTGGTGGAAAAACCCATGAAGCCCGAGCACCTGCTGAAAGCCCTGCAGGACAACCTCGGCGGCGGCAAAGAGTCGGTGGCGGCCTGATCCGAGGCGCTTCTGGCTGTAAGGGCGGCCTCCTTGAAATCCTTGCGCCCGCCGGCTGGCGAACACTGGCGGCGCGGTCGAGCTTCGAGGATACTTGCCAAAAGCTGGGGACGAGACACCATGCCATCCTTCTACGATCGCAAGATCCTGCCGCGCCTGCTGGCCTGCGCCTGTTCCTCGCCGCCGATGATGAAGCAGCGGACCAAGGTCGTGCCCCACGCCACCGGGCGGGTGCTGGAGCTGGGGATCGGCATGGGGCTGAACCTGGCCTTCTACAATCCGGCGGCGGTGAAGGTGGTGGTGGGGGTCGATCCCTCCCCGGAGTTGCGGGCGCTCGCCGAGGCCGCGCCCCGGTCGCACGGCCTGGCCGTGGAGGTGGTGGACGGGACCGCCGAGGCCCTGCCCTTCGAGACCGGCAGCTTCGACACCGTGGTCTGCACCTTCACCCTCTGCTCGGTCCACACGCCCACCGCGGCCCTGGCGGAGGCGCGGCGGGTGCTGAAGCCTGGCGGCAGCTTCCTGTTCTGCGAGCATGGCCTGGCCCCCGACGCTGAAGTCGCCAGGTGGCAGAGGTTCTGGGATCCGCTGTGGAGCGCGATGGCCGGCGGATGCCACATCATCCGCCCGGTGGCCGCCACCCTGCCCGCCGCCGGCCTCAGGATCGACTGGCTCGACACCATGTATGTCCCGGGCACGCCCCGCATCGCCGGCTGGAACGAGTGGGGCCGAGCGGTCGCCGCCTGACGCCTTTAGGCTTGCGCCGCTCCGGCCAGATCGCGCTAGGGTAGAACCCTGAGTGACGCGTACCGGCGTCGGCCTGGAGAGGCGAAGATGGCGGCGCCGAGCATTTCCGAGATCACCACCGTCCTGCTGTACGACGAGGGCAACGCCTGGAGCGGCAGCCAGGTCACCTTCAGCTTCCCAAAGGCCGGCAGCACGTGGCCGACCTATGCGGCCGATGATGAGCAGGCCAACGCCGACTACGGAACCGTGACCGACCCCCAGGCCGCGGCCATCCGGCTGGCCCTGCAGGCCTGGGACGCGATCATCGCCCCCAGCCTGGTGGAAACCGACGACCTGACCAATACGGGTCAGATCCGCATCGCCTTCACCGACGTCAACGACACCACCGGGAATGAGGAGACCACGGCCCTCGCCTACCGCCCGCCGCAACCGGGATTCGCCCAGGCCGCCTGGCAGGGCGATGTCTGGCTGGACGAGACGCTGAAGACCTCGAACTTCGCCCCCAGCTCCGAGGGCTATGAGGCCGTCCTGCACGAACTGGGACATGCCCTGGGCCTGCAGCACCCCTTCGGCCCCGGCGCCACCTTGCCGGCCGGCTACGACAACATCCGCTACACAGTGATGTCCTACGACCTCCCACCGGGCGGCTATTACGTCACCGTCGAGCCGGTGGATGGCGTCAACCGCCTGGTGGGGCGGCCCGTGGGGGCCTCCACGCCCATGGTCTTCGACATCGTCGCCCTGCAGGCCCGCTACGGCGCGGATCCGACGACTGCGGCCGGCGCCACCACCTATACCTGGTCCCAGGCGACCCCGATCCTGCAGGCGGTCTATGACGCCGGCGGGACCGACACCTTCGACCTGTCGAGCCACACCCGCTCGTCGAGCGTCGATCTGACGCCGGGCGCCTATTCGTCGATCGCCTACTATTCGGCCCAGGCTCAGGCCGACTATTGGACCAGCCTCTACCCAGGCGGCGCTGCGCCCATCGCGGAGTTCGTGATCGATCCCCAGACCTACACCTGGTCCAACAACCTGGGCATCGCCTACGGCACGGTGATCGAAAACGTCCTGGGCGGCTCGGCGACGGACACCATCCTGGGGAACGACGCCGGCAACTATCTGAGCGGCGGCGGCGGGAACGACTTCCTGCGCGGCTTCCTCGGGGACGACAGCATCGTCGGCGGCTCAGGCTTCGACGACACCCACGGCAACCAGGGCAATGACACCGTGCGCGGCGGCGACGGGCCCGACTGGGTGGTGGGCGGCCAGGGCAATGACATGCTGTTCGGCGACGCCGGCGACGACGTGGTCTACGGCAACCTCGGGGCCGACACCCAGGAGGGCGGCGACGGCGTCGACTGGGTGCGCGGCGGTCAGGCCGACGACAGCCTGTCGGGCGGGGCCGGCGACGACTGGATGTCCGGCGACCTCGGCGACGACACCCTCAGCGGCGGCTTGGGCGCCGACATCTTCCGCACCTGGGGCGGGACGGGTATCGACCGGATCACCGACTTCAGCCGCGCTCAGGGCGACCGGGTTCAGCTCGACCTGGGTACGGCCGCCACGGCCAGCCAGGTCGGCGCCGACACGGTCATCGACATGGCGGGCGGCGGCAAGATGATCCTGGTGGGGGTTTCCATAACCAGCCTCGACAGCGCCTGGATCTTCGCCGCCTGATGAGCGTCTGGGAGACCGCGCGCCTGATCCTGCGGCCGCG
>NZ_JAUSCJ010000025.1 GCF_030651185.1 Phenylobacterium sp. | reverse complement strand
CCCCCCCCCCCCCCCCCCCCCCCCCCCCCCCCCCCCCCCCCCTCGGCCCTTGCCGCGTCCACGGCCCCAGCCCCCTCCGTCTCGCAGGCTCTGCCTGCGATCCACCTCCCCCGGAACGGCCTGCGGCCTGGGGGAGGAATTGAAAGGCGCCCACCGCGCGACGCCAGATTGCGGTTTCAAGCTTGGCTGTTATTCTGCGCCCACTTTGGGTAGCGGGGGCTGAAATGCGTGCTCGGTTGACGACTTGGCTGGTGGTCTGCGCCGGCCTGATGATGACGGCCTGCGCCACCACCGTCGATATCAGCGCCCGCTTCCCGGCGCGCTACGCCGAGACCAGCGACATCCGCCGGATCGCCGTGGCGGGCTTCGACGGCTATGGCGGGCGCGAGTTCCAGTCGGCCCTGCAGGCCGAACTGTTCTCCGCCACCTTTGACGGCCGGCCCTATTTCACTGTCGTGGCGACGGGCGGGCCGAGCAATCCGCGCGACGCGGCGCCCTATGGCCGGTCGGTAGGCGCGCAAGGCGTGATCCTCGGCATGGTGGGCACGGATTTCAACACCTCCAGCTATCAGGGCAGCGAGAGCCGCTGCGTCCGGTGGGAGGGGGACAAGTGCAAGGAATACAAGTCCTTCCCCGTCCCCTGCTGGCGCCGGAACGTCGACCTGATCGTGACGCCGAGCCTGGTGAACGTGGCCAATGGCCGGGTGGTCTATTCGACCCAGAAACGGGCCAGCCGCAACACCTCCTGGTGCGGAAACCAGTCGCCCTCCACCGGCGATCTGGCCATGGTGACCGACGCCCAGCGCGACATCCTCGGCGACATCCGCCGCGACATCGCCCCGTACAACACCACCCTCAGCGCTACCTTGAAGACCAAGGGCGTGGGGCTGTCGGAACCCCTGAAGGCCCAGTTCACGGCGGCGGCGAAGGCCGCCTCCAGCGGCGACATGGCCACGGCCTGCCAGGCCTGGACCAGCATCAACACCGCCCAGCCGGGCAACCTGGACACCGTCTACGACCTGGGGGTCTGCGCCGAGAGCGCCGGCGACTATGGCAAGGCCCTGACCCTCTATCGCCAGGCCCAGCGCCTGTCGCCGACGCAGGACAACGCCATCAACGAGTCCATCGCCCGGGCGCAGAGCCTCTCGGACGCCAGGGCGGCCCTGGCGCGCGGCCAGAAGAAGTAGGGCGCGCCCACGCGGATCGTCACCCGGCAGGACGGCCGCTGGGGCCTGAAGCAGAGGTCGTACTGAGATGGTCACCCTGCGCACCGCTGTGCCGGCCGACGCTGCGGCGATCCGCGACCTGACGCGGGCGGCCTACGCCAAGTGGGTTCCGGTGATCGGGCGGGAGCCCAAGCCGATGGGGGCCGACTACGAGGCCGCCGTCCGGGCGCACCGGTTCGACCTGCTCTACGTCGGGGATGAGCTGGCCGCCCTGATCGAGACCATCGACGAGGCCGACCAACTGCTGATCGAGAACGTGGCGGTGTCGCCGGGCCATCAGGGGCAGGGGCTGGGCCGGCGGCTGCTGGCGCACGCGGAGGGGCTGGCGGTCGCGCATGGCTACGCGCGCATCCGGCTCTACACAAACCAGCGGTTCGAGGAGAATATCGCGCTGTACCAGCGGGTCGGCTACCGCATCGACCGCGCGGAGGCCGTGAGCGCGGGCGTCGTGATCCACATGAGCAAGGCGCTCGGCTAGGAGGCGCCGAGCCTGAGCAAGACCTCACGCGGGATCTGGTGCTGGGCGATGACCGGGCGCTGGTCGCGCAGGCCAAGCGACTCGCGCTGGACGAAGAACATCCAGGTGGCCTTGGCGGCGGCCTTGACCAGGGCGTCTCGGGGTTGGGTCTGATCCTCACCGGCGTCGAAGGCGCGCAGGGCGGCGAGCGCGCTCTCCATCTTGCCGCCGATGCGGCCGAGGGCTGCGGCGGCCTCGCCGGCCATCTCGTGCTGCAGGACGTCGAAGCCGCTATCACGGGCGGACGGGGTGTTGCGCTTGCTGAACATGGGCGCTCCCATTGATCGGTCGGTGGAGTTTAGCCAATTCCCGGCGGGGAAGGCCAGTTCCCGGCTCTAGGTCATCCGCAGGACGACGCTGTCGGGGACCGTCTGGGCCGGCCGCACGCCGCTGAGCGCGGGAATGATGTCCTCGACGCGGTCGACGGAGATCCAACTCGTCATGAACTCGGGTGGCGTCAGCTTGTTGTCTACCGTGTGCTTGAACAAGGCATAGAGCGGCTCCCAGAAGCCGCCGGGACTGTAGAACACCACCGGCTTGGCGTGCAGGTCCAGCCGGCGCCAGGACAGCAGCTCGACGATCTCCTCCAGGGTGCCGATGCCGCCCGGCAGGACGATGAAGCTGTCGGCGTGGTCGAACATGATCTGCTTGCGCTCATGCATGGAGGACACGACGATGGTCTCCACCACGTCCAGGCGGCGCTCGCGGACCTTCAGGAAGTTGGGGATGACCCCCAGCACCTCGCCGCCGGCCTCGTGGGCCGCAATCGCGCAGGCGCCCATCAGGCCCACGCCGCCGCCGCCATAGATCAGCTTCAGCTTCGCCGCCGCGAGTTCGCGACCGAGCTGCGCCGCATCGGCCAGCAGCTGGGGATCGGCGGCGTCGGAGGAGCCGCAGAACACGCAGGCGCTCGAAAGGGGGGCGAGGTCTTGCCCCATGGGCGGTAAGCTCCGGAAAAGGACTCATAACGCGCTGCTGACAGGTTTCGGCGCGCGGGATGGATTAGCTAGGGTCTGGGTTAAGGAGTTTCAAGCAAGCCGTGGTCCGCGTCCTGATTCCTATCGTCGCAGCGATGCTGCTGACCGCCTGCGGCGCCGAGGCGCCCCGCGTCCCGATCGCGCCCAAGAAGGAGCCGGCGGCCGAGGCCGGCTACGCCACCCCGCCGATGGTGAGCCGGATCGAAACCACGGCGGCCGGGGTGATCCTGACCGGCAGCGCCCCGGCCGGCGCGCCGGTGCGGCTGGCCAGTCCGGAGGGGGCGAGCCTGTCGGCCACGGCGGACAACAAGGGGGTCTGGCGGCTGACCATGGCGCCGGCCGCGACGCCGCGGCTGTTCGGGCTCTCCACCACGCAAGGTTCGCGCACCAGCCAGTCCCAGGGCTATCTGCTGCTGACCCCCGAAGGGCTGGCCTATCAGCTTCGGGCGGGGGCCGGGGCGATCCGCGTCGGTGCGGTGGCGGCGCCGGCCATCACCGCCTTCGACTTCGACCGCGAGGGCGCGGCCATCGTGTCGGGGGCGGCCCCCGCCGGGAGCGCGATCACCGTGCGGGCCGATGGCCGTCAGAGCGCCGATGGCCGGGCCAACGCCACGGGCCGCTTCGCGATCTCGCTGACCCAGCCGCTGACGCCGGGCGTCCACGTCATCAAGGTTTTCAACGACGGCGCCGAAAGTTCGGCGACAATCGACACCTCGCCTGCGGCCTCCATGACCGACGGGCCTTTCCGCAGCAGCCGCACGCCCGCGGGCCTGCGGGTGGATTGGATGACGCCAGGCGGCGGCGTGCAGTCGACCGTGATTATTGATTAGAACCCATTTGTTAGGCGGAGTTTTTCCAAGGTGACATTCATGCACGCCGGCGGTGACCGGCGGTTCGCAACGCCTGGGGCCGTGTCGCCGCCCACGGTGACCTTCAGCTTCTGGGCCTCGATGGCCGACCTGTGGCGACTGGTGATGCGCTCAGGCGCCAAGGGCCTGCGCTGGCGGCTGCCGGTGTCCCTGGCCATGGTGTTTCTCGGCAAGCTGGCCGGGGTGACCGCCCCGGTCATGCTGGGGGACGCCATCAACACCCTGTCGCCCGCCGCCGGTTCGGCTGTGGCGATCGGCGCCGACTTCGTGGCCCTGGCCCTGGCCTTCGCAGGACTCCGCCTGATCTCGTCCTGCGCCCCCTATGTGCGGGACGCCATCTTCACCACGGTTTCGCAGTCCACCATGGCCAAGGCGGCGGTGGAGACCTTCGCCCATACGCTGGCCCTGTCGCTGGACTTCCACCAGTCCAAGCAGACCGGGATGCTGGCCCGGATCATCGACCGCGGCGCGCGCTCCACCGACTTCCTGATCCGCAGCGTGGTGTTCAACCTGGGTCCGACGGCCGTCGAGCTGGTGATGGCCCTGGTGGTGATGGTCCTGCGGCTGGACTGGCGGTTCGCGGCGACGACCTTCGTGACCATCGTCATCTACACGGTGGTGACCTTCAAGATCACCGACTGGCGGCTCAGCCACCGGCGCGAACTGAACGAGGCCGACAGCCGTTCGGCGGGCCTCTCGGTGGACGCCATGATGAACTACGAGACGGTCAAGACCTTCGGGTCGGAAACCCGCACGGTCGCCAAGTACGACGCCGCCATGGGCGACTATGTCGTGGCCTCGGTGAAGGCCAACACCTCGCTGTCGCTGCTGAACGGCGTCCAGGCGGTGATCCTGACCATCGGCTTGGCCCTGATGACGGTGCTGGCGGGGCTGGAGGTCATGCAGGGCCGCATGCGGATCGGGGACGTCACCGTCGCCATCCTGTTGCTGACCGGCATCTACCAGCCCCTGAACATGCTGGGCTTCAACTACCGGGAAATCCGCCAGGCCTTCATCGACATGGAGCAGATGGTCAGTCTGGCGGCCCTGAATCCCGACATCGTCGACGCGCCGGACGCGCGCGACCTGCCGCCGTCCAAGGTGCATGGGGCCGACGTGGCCTTCGAGGACGTGACCTTCCAGCACGACGCCCGGTCCACGGGCCTGCAGGCGGTGAGCTTCCACGCCCCGCCCGGCACCACCACCGCCATCGTCGGCCCCTCGGGCGCCGGCAAGACCACGGCGGTCCGCCTGGCCCTGCGGCTGATCGATCCGCAAGGTGGCCGGGTCACGCTGGACGGCATGGACCTGCGCCAGGTCAGCCAGGCCGCCCTGCGCCGCGCCGTGGCCCTGGTGCCGCAGGACGTCGCCCTGTTCAATGACACCGTCTACGCCAATATCGGCTTCGCCCGCCCCGACGCGACGCCGGAGGAGGTGCGCAAGGCCGCCGAGGACGCCGAGCTGGGCGCCTTCATCGACGGCCTGCCGGGCGGCATGTCCACCATGGTGGGCGAGCGCGGCCTGAAGCTGTCGGGCGGCGAACGCCAGCGGGTGGGGATCGCGCGCGCCCTGCTAGCCAATCCCCGGGTGCTGATCCTCGACGAGGCCACCAGCGCGCTCGACGGCCGCACCGAGGAGGCGATCCAGGCCACCCTGCGCAAGGTGCGGGCCGGCCGCACCACCCTGGTGGTGGCCCACCGGCTTTCCACCATCGTCGACGCCGACCAGATCGTGGTGCTGCGGCGGGGCAAGATCGTCGAGCGCGGGACCCACGCGGAGCTGCTCGAGAAAGCCGGGGAATATGCGGCCCTCTGGCGGCGGCAGACCCGGGAGCACTAGGTTGATTTCCTCCCCCGTAAACGGGGGAGGACAACGCGAGGGCTACTCCGCCGCCTTCGGCACGTCGTCGTCGCCGAACACCAGCTTGCGATCCCGCGGCGGCGTCTTGCCGAAGCGCGGGCCCAGGGTGTGTTCCCAGAGCCAGCCGAAGCGGCGGGCGAAGACCTTGGGCGCGGCCAGCAGCACCGGCGTCAGGATCAGGGTCAGCAGGGTGGCGAAGGTCAGGCCCCAGACGACGGCGCCCGAAAGCTGCACCCACCATTCCGACCCCGGCGCCTTGTACTCGATATGGCCGCTGTGGAAGTTCGGGTGGATCTGGAACATCAGCGGCAGCAGGCCGACGACGGTCACGAGCGTCGTCAGCATCACCGGGCGGAACCGCTGGGCCGCGGCGCGGACGGCGGCGTCGTCGGCTTCGTAGCCGGAGCGGCGCAGCTGGTAGTAGGTGTCCACCAGCACGATGTTGTGGCCCACCACGACCCCGGCCAGCGCGACGACGCCGGTCCCCAGCATGATCACCGAGATGTAATCGAAGGTGTGCAGCAGGTTGACCTGCACCCCCAGCAGCACGCCCACCGTGGACAGGGCCACCGCCGACAGCGTCACCAGCACGCCGTAGAAGCTGTTGAACTGCCACAGCAGGATGATGCCCATCATGAACAGCGAGGCCGACATGGCGGTCATGAAGAAGATCGCCGCCTTCTGGCCTTCCTCGTCCGCGCCAGTGAACTTCCAGCGGACGGAGCTGCCCATGGGCGCCTTCTCGAGCCAGGTCTTCAGCTGCTCGATCTTCTGGTTGGCGGCGACGCCTTCGGGGGTGTTGGCCTGGATCAGCACCAGGCGCTGGCTGTCGCGGCGCTGGATGCTGGTCACCTGCTGGGCGGGCACCCGCTTGACGAAGTAGCTGGCCGGGACCGGGCCCTGGGCCGTGGGGATCTTCATGGTCTCGAAGGCCGCGACATTGCGGCCCTCCGGCGTGAAGCGCACCCGGATGTCCAGTTCGTCCTCGGCGTCGTCGGGGCGGAAGCGGCCCACCAGCACACCGCCGGTGGTGTACTGGATCGCCTGGCCGACGCTCAGAACGTCGACGCCGTAGCGGCCGGCGGCCTCACGGTCGACGGTGAGGTTCCACTCGATGCCCGGCGAGGTGCGGTTGTCCTCCAGCTCGATGAGCTGGCGATCGGTGGCCAGCTTGGCCTTGATCATGTCGGCGGCCTTGTTCAGCTCGACAGGATTGTTGCCGCGCAGCTCGACCTGGATGTCCTTGCCGGTGGGCGGACCGCCCTGGGGCTCGCGGACCTCGATCTGCATGCCGGGGATGTCCTTGACCCGTTCACGGATCTCGTTGGCGATGTCCTTGCCGCGCAGGCCAAGGGCCTTGCGGTCCTCGTACTCGGAAAAGTCCAGCGAGATACGGCCGATGGTGTCGTTGGGCGGGCCGTTGGGGCCGCCGCCACCGGTCGCGCCGGAGCGCACATAGACGGAGTTCACGCCCTTGATGCCGGTCACCCGGCGCTCCACCTGGGCCACCAGGACGTCCTGGGCCTCGGGCGACATGTTGCCCCGCGCCTTGACGAAGACGTTCACGAACTCCGGGTCCTGGTCGAGGAAGAACTCGGTGCGGTGCGGCGTGTTGGCGAACCACATGAAGATGCCGACGATGATCGCCAGCGTCGCCCCCATCACCCGGAAGGGGTGCTGGCCCAGATAGCTGATGTTGCGCGCGTACCAGCCCATGAAGCCGGTCATCTCGCGCGGGTCGCCGCGCTCGGACTTCTCGATCTCGGCCAGGTGTTCGGCGTCCACGGCGGCCTTGCGGGCGACGATGGAGCCCAGGGCCGGGGTGAAGATCAGGGCCACGAAGATCGAGGCGCCCAGCACGAAGAACAGGGTCAGCGGCAGGAAGCTCATGAACTTGCCGGGGATCGAGTTCCAGAACATGAACGGCAGGAAGGCGCAGAGCGTGGTCAGGGTGCCGTTCAGCACCGGCCAGAACATGCGGTTACCGGCGGCCGCGAAGGCCTCGCCCTTGGGCATGCCTTCGGCCATTTTCCGGTCGGCGTACTCCACCACCACGATGCCGCCGTCCACCAGGATGCCCACCGCCAGCACCAGGCCGAACATCACCATCTGGTTGAGGGTGACGTTCATGGCGTTGAGCATCAGGAAGGCCAGCATGAAGCAGGCCGGGATCGCCAACCCCACCATCAGGCCCTGACGGATTCCCAGGCTGGCGACGATGATCATCATCACCAGCAGGGTCGCCGACATCAGGCCGCTTTCCAGCACGATCAGGGTGCGGCCGATGAAGTCGCTTTCGTCGAAGATGTAGGAGACCTTGACCGTCTCGGGCCAACGCTTCTGTTCTTCAGCCACCACGGCGCGGACGTTCTTCACCGTCTCCAGGACGTTGGCGCCGGAGCGCTTCGACACGTCGATGGAATAGGCCGCCTGGCCGTTGAAGCGGCTGATGAAGGCAGCTTCCTTGAAGGTGCGGCGCACGTCCCCGATGTCACCGATGGTGATCAGGCGGTCGCCGTTCTTCTTGATGGGCAGGGAGAGGATGTCGGCGGGCTTCTCCACCACGCCGGGCACCTTGACGGCGAACTTGCCGGCGCCGGAGCGCAGGTCGCCGGCTGGGACCAGCTGGTTGTTGCGGGCGATGACCTGGGAAATCTCGCCGGTCGAGACATTGTAGGCCTCCATCCGCATGGGATCGATGGTGACTTCGAGGAACTCCTCGCGCCCGCCGCTGAGGCTGGCTTCCAGCACGCCGGGGGACGCCTCCAGGCGATCCTGCAGGTCGCGGGCGATGCGAACCAGCTCACGCTCGGGCGCCGCGCCCGACAGCACGATGCCGATGACCGGGTCGCCGGAGAAATTGGCTTCCTCGATGATCGGTTCCTCGGCGTCCGGCGGGAACTTGCCGCGCGCCAGGTCGACCTTGGCCCGGACGTCCTGGAGCACCTTGTCCTTGTTGAAGTCGGCCTCGAACTCCAGGTTGACGATCGCCAGGCCCTGGCGGGCCACGGCGTTCATCTGCTTGATGCCCTCCAGGCTCTGGAGCTCGGTCTCCATGGGCTTGACCAACAGCCGCTCGGCGTCCTCGGGGCTGACCCCCGGATAGGGCACGACCACCGACACGAATGGGATGGTGATGTCGGGATTGGATTCCCGAGGCATGGCGATATAGGCCAGGAATCCGAAAATGCTGGCGATCAGGGTGACGCCCAGCACGACCTTGCGCCGTTTAATCGCGCCGTCGATCAAGGGTCCGATCATCGTCTCTATCTCCAGGGGCGCCGGCGCTTAGCGCGCCGTGGCGACCCGAACCTTCTGACCTTCGGCCACATAGGACTGGCCGACGGTGATGATGCGCACGGGGCCCGCGAGGCCGGCCACCCAGACGCCGCCGGCGTTCTCCTCGATCACCGTGATGGGGGCGAACGCCACCTGGTTGGTGGGCAGGACGTAGCGCACGCCCTGGCGGCCGGCGGCGTCCAGCACGAGGGAGGAGACCGGCACCTGGTGGGCCGGACCCGAGCCCGCTGAAATCTTCACCGTCGCCGACAGGCCCGAACGGACGCTCATGCTGGGGTTCGCGACGGCGACCTCCACGCGATAGGTGCGGGTCTGGGGATCGGCGTCCCGGGACACATAGCGGACGCGGCCGCTGAGGCTTTGGCCCGACAGCAGCACGGCGGTGGCCGGGGCGCCGACCCGCAGCTTGCCGGCCTCGCTCTCGGGCAGATCGCCGACGATCAGCAGCGGGTTCAGTTCGATCATGGTGCCGCAGGACTGGCCGGGCGACAGATAGGTCCCGACCTCAGCCTCGCGCTTGTCGAAGACGCCGGAGAAGGGCGCGCGGATGTTCATCTGCTCGACGCCGATCTCGGCCTGGCGGACCAGGGCGGCGGCGTTGTCGAGATTGGCCTGGTCCTGCAGGACCTGGGTCTGGGAGCGGAAACCCTTCTTGGCCAGTTCGCTGGACGCCTGCTGGCTGAGTTGGCGCGAGCGCAGGTTGGCGCGGGCCTGGTCGAGGCTGGCCTGGCGGGCGTCGACGTTCAGGCGGCAGAGCACGGCGCCCTTGGCGACGAAGCTGCCCTCGGTGGCCGGGGTGGAGGCCACGGTCCCGGCGGACTCCGACTTCACCACCACGCTGCGGGCCGATTCCGTGCGACCGCGGATGGCCACTTCGTATCCGTGCTGGCTTTCCGAGGTCAGGACAACCTGAACGGCAGGCAGCGCCTGGGCGGCGGTGGCCTTGGCCTCCGCGCCGCTCTTCTTGTCACCGCCGCCAAAGATCGTGCCGACGACAAAATACAGCGCGACGGCGAGCCCAATGCCGGCCGCGACCAGATAAGAAGATTTTACGCGCATACAGCCGTTTCCCCGAGCGCAGCAGTCGTTTTGCGACCGCCAATGAATCGGTCGCTCACCCCATACCTATGCAGATAGGTTGCAGCGGCTTTTGATGCCACCGTTCTGCCAGCGCAAATGAAATCGCGGACAGGATGTAGTATCGCCGCATATTGTACCCGCCAAGTCGCAGGATCGCGGCACGACCTTGCCCGCCGCCAAGGCCTGGCTTCAGCGCCTACCCTGGATTGAATTTAGAGAGACCCGTCCGATGAAGTACCTCCACACCATGGTCCGCGTGGCCGACCTCGACGCCTCGCTGGCCTTCTATTGCGACAAGCTGGGTCTGAAGGAGGTCAGCCGTGTGGAGAACAAGGGCGGCCGGTTCACCCTGGTCTTCCTCTGCGCGCCCGGGGACGAGGCCGCCGCCGAGGCCAACCGCGCCCCCACCGTGGAGCTCACCTACAACTGGGATCCGGAGGACTATCAGGGCGGTCGCAACTTCGGCCACCTGGCCTATGCGGTGGACGACATCTACGAGACCTGCGCCCGGCTGCACGCTGGCGGGGTGACCATCAACCGGCCGCCGCGCGACGGTCACATGGCCTTCGTCCGGTCACCGGACGGCATCTCGGTGGAGCTGCTGCAGGCCGGGCCCGCCAAGGCGCCGGCCGAGCCCTGGGTCTCGATGCCCAACGTCGGCGCGTGGTGATCGGCGTGACCTCCCAGACCTTCCTGCAGCTCAATGACGGCCGCCCCATGCCCCAGGTGGGCCTCGGCGTCTGGCAGAGCCCGGCCGACACCACCGCCGACACCGTGGCCACGGCGCTCGCGGCCGGCTACCTGGCGATCGACACCGCCTCGGCCTATCGCAACGAGCCCGGGGTGGGGGAGGGCGTGAAGCGCTCGGGCGCTGCCCGCGACAAGCTGTTCATCACCACCAAGCTGTGGAACGAGAACCAGGGCCATGACGCGGCCCTGGCCGCCTTCGACAAGAGCCTTCAACGGCTCGGCATGGACTATGTCGACCTCTACCTGATCCACTGGCCGGCCCCGGCCCAGGACCTCTATCTGGACAGCTGGAAGGCCCTGGTGCGGCTGCGTGAGGAGGGCCGGGCCAGGTCCATCGGCGTCTCCAACTTCGCCATCCCCCACCTGGAACGCATCATCGGTGAGACCGGCGTGACGCCGGCCGCCAACCAGATCGAGCTGCATCCGCGCTTCCAGCAAGAGGCGCTGCGCGCCTTCCATGCCGCCAACGGGATCGTCACCACCTCCTGGAGCCCCCTGGGCCAGGGCAAGCTGCTGGAGGACCCGGTGATCGCCGGTATCGCCGCCAAGCACGGCAAGACCCCGGCCCAGGTGATCATCCGCTGGCACATTGACCTGGGTCTCACCGTGATCCCGAAATCGGTGACGCCGGCCCGGATCGTTTCCAACCTCGACGTCTTCGGCTTCGGCCTGGATGACGCGGACCTCGCGGCCATCACGGCCCTGGACGCTGCTGACGGCCGGATCGGCCCCGACCCCGCCAAGTTCGGCTAGGCCTAGCCGGAGGCCGGCATTCTGGCCGTCGGGGATGCGGCGCCTGTTCATCGGTCCTCGGTGGGCGTTACAGGATGGATGCGGGCACACCGCGCACGGAGTTGGGTTTGAAGCGTCCTGGATCGCGCAAGACCGTCACGGCCGCCAACCTGGCCGACCTGGGCGCTGAGCGGCTGGCTGAGATCCTTTTGGAGGTGGCCGAGGCTCAGCCCGCCATCAAGCGCCGCCTGCGCATGGAACTGGCCGGCGAGGTGGGCCCCGAGGACCTGGCCACCGAGATCGCCAAGCGGCTGGCGGCCATCGAGACCCGGCGCTCGCGCGTCCACTGGCGCAAGTACAAGGAGTTTGTCCGCGACCTGTCGCTGCAGCGGGCGATGATCAGCGGCAAGATGGCCGCGCAGAAGCCGGCCCTGGCGCTCGAGTTCCTCTGGCGTTTCCTCGACATGGCCGAGGGCGTGCTGCGCCTGACCAAGGACGAGAAGGGCGAGGTGGAGGCGGTGTTCCTGGGGGCGGTCGAGGACCTGGGGCCCGTCGCGGTGGCCGCCAAGGGCTCGACCACGGCGCTCGCCGAACGCGCCTTCCAGGCGTTGGAGACTGACGAGGACGAGATCTTCGTACGGCTGGTGGAGATCCTCCTGCCGGCCCTGGACGCCGAGGGGATCGCCCGGCTGCGGCAATTGCTGGAGGCGGCCATCGCCCGGCGCGGGCGGCCCAAGCCCGCCCTGCGCGCCGCCGTCCAGGCCCTGGCCGACGCGCAAGGCGACGTCGACGGCTTCATCGCCACCATCACCGCCAGCGAGGCCCTGCAGCCCTGGACCGGCGCCCAGATCGCCAGCCGGCTGACCGCCGCCGGCCGCGCGCCCGAGGCCCTGGCGGCCCTGAAGCGCTCGGCGCCGCCGGCCTTCGCCGACCTGGCCCGCTCGCAGGCCCGCGTGGTGGCCTCCGCGCCAAGTCTGAAGGCCTGGGAGGACGCCTATCTCGACGCCCTGGAGGCCGACGGCCAGGCCGATATCGCCCAGGCCGTGCGCTGGACGGCCTTCGAGCAGCGGCTCTCCGCCGACCGCCTGCGCGCCTATCTCAAGCGCCTGGCCGACTTCGACGACGTGGTGGCGGAGGACAAGGCCATGGCCTTCGTGGCGGCGTTCAAGAGCTTCCCCGCCGCCCTGCGTTTCTTCCTGGCCTGGCCGGCGGTGAGCCAGGCCGCCGCCCTGGTGCTGGCCCGCAGCGACGAGATCGACGGTGACGACTATGACGGGCTGGAGGCCGCGGCCCTGGCCCTGGAGGGCCGCCACCCCCTGGCGGCGTCCCTGCTTTACCGCGCGATGGTCGCCCGGACCCTACGCTTCAACCGCCGCGACCGCTTCGCCGACGCCGAGCGCTGGATCGCCGATCTGGCGACCCTGGCGCCTCAGATCGCCGAGTTCGGCGACTTTGAATCCCATTCCGACTTTGTAAGTCGGGTGGGGCGTAGTCCACAGGCCTGACGCCTGGCGGCCCGCAAACGCCCGGATCGGGTCTTGCGGCGGGCGGGTTCGAGGCGCAGAAGCGCGCGCATGGCGATGCAGAAACGACGGATTGATCGCGCTCAGCGGTTTCGGGCGCGGCGAGTCTGGTGGGAGCGGCACGGTTCCTTCGCGCGCGGACTCCTCACCGGGACGCTGCTGACCCTGCTGGTCGTCTGGCTCACCAAGATCGCCATGGCGACCTTCTAGGTTGCTTCGCGCCGCGCAGATCGGCGGCGGCGCCGTTCCTCGACCAGCGGACCCAGGACATTGAGAACCTTTGGGTAGGGACCAGGGCTCTTCGACATCCCGTTGGGCACGTGATGCACTTCCAGGAACCCAATGTTCTCCGGGGCCGGCCGATAGATCGGCAGCCTGCCGGCCATTGGAATCTGGGTGATCTCCATCGGGTCGTCGCCCCTGTCGATCCAGTAGGGCAGCGGCGCCTGGAAGTCTGGCATGGTCATCCACGACCGCAGCTGCGCATCGGTGATGACGTAGCATCCGGACATGGAGTCGGTGCTTTTGGTGAAGCGCACCGCACCGTCGAAGTTCGGGAGGCTAAGCTCGTCGGGGCCAGGACGGTTCGGCGTCCTGTGGCGGGAGAAGACCGGGGCGTCCAGATAGGCGCGCCAGGCGCCGTCCATGACCCCCATGATCTCGAAACGGTTGGGCAGCAGGATCTTGTCGTCGCCGAACGCCGCGTGGAAGGCGGCGACCTTCTGGAAGAAGGCCGGATCCAGGATCGCGGTGTCGTCCTCGATGAAGCAGTAGAGGTCGTACTCGCCCGCACGTTCGGCGAACACCCTGCGGCAGTGGTAGCCGAGTTCCCGCGGCGGACCATCCCACAGCACATGTTCCACGAAGTTCCCGTTGGAGACCTCGGCCAGGAGGTTTTCCCCTTCCTGTGAAACGACGACGACGTCGCCGCTCGCGGCCTTGGGCAGCAGCCGGACCTCTTCGGCGGCGATCCGATCCGGTGAGCCCATATGGAACTGGGTCTCTTCGAGGATCGCCACCAGCTGACGCAGGGAGTAGCTGAACTGAGCCGCGCGCGCGCCGACTGTTTCGAGGTTGGAGCCGTTGTTGAAACTCGTCTTCGCCGAGGTCCGGCGGAAGAAGTGCGGCATGCAGGCCAGAACTCGAATCACGCCCACTTCTCTCCCCGCCGAGGCCCTGACGGCCTTCTAAGGGCGGTTACCGCGGTTGGCGAGGCTGGTTGTATTCCAGCCCCAGTTTCGCCAGACGCGCGGACGCCGGTCCGTAGCGTTTGCCCATGGCCGCCAGGCTGCCGTCGATCTCGGCCGCGGGTGTCGGGTGTGATGGCAGGATGTAGCGCCCCGCCCTGGGCTCGGCGTCCGGCAGGATGTCCAGACCGTTGCGCGAGCGCACGGCGGCGAGGCCCGGCCGCGTGGTGACCACCTTGGTGCGATAGCTGCGCGACCAGGTGTCGGTGCGCAGGGCCAGCGCGACCTCATCGGTTCCGTGGGCGATCGGCGCCTCGACGGTCTCGTGCGCCCAGAAGACGGCCAGGTTTGCGAGGCCATGGCGATAGTCGGCGGCGCTGACCTGGAAGTCGGCGGTGCGGTGCGCCGCGCTCCAGTCGGCGACGCCGAGGCGGTCGGCGGTGGCCTGGGCGGCGGCGCGCCCGCCGATGGCCTCCACCAGGGCCAGGGAGGCGGGGATAGAGGCCGAGACCCCGGTGGTGGAGATGATGCGGCCGTCCTGAACATAGCGGCGGTCGCGGACCCAGGTGGTGTCCGGATAGGCCTTGGTCAGGCCCTTCAGCGCCGACCAGTGGGTCGTGGCGCGGCGGCCGTGCAGCAGGCCGGCGTTGGCCAGCACCCGGGCGCCTTCGCAGATGGAGACAATGGTGGCGCCCTTGCCGGCCTGGGCGCGCAGCCAGGCGGCTAGCGCCGGGCTCTTGGGCTTCATCTGGGCGGGCACGATGATGATGTCGGCGCCCGCGGGTTCGGCCTTGTCGAACTGGGCGACCGTCTGGTCGGCGAGGATCTTCAGGCTCGGCATCAGCTGGATGGGCCCCGGGCCCGTCGCGACGCTGCGGACCTCGGCGATGCCGGAGCGCTTCAGGACGCCGTAGGGGATCGCGAAATCGGTGGTCTCGGCCCCGGCGTTGTCGGCCAGGACCACCACCAGCGGCCTGGCCCGACCCGCCTTGGGGGCGGGAAGGGTCAGACCGTCAGGGGCAAGCGCCACGCTCGGCCCGGCCGCCGCGAAGGGCGTGACCGGGTGCAGGAAGGCGAGGGTCGCGGCGGTGGCCGCGACGGCGAGGACGAGCGTGCGCATGGCCTCAGAGGCTTTCGGTGAGAGCCGGCGCGCTGGCCTGGGCAGGCGCGTTGCAGGCGCAGCTTTCGCCGCAGGCGCAGGTGGGGCCGCAGGCGCAGGGTTGGCAGCTGCAGTTGGGGTTGGCGCAGGGGTCTTGCATCGGGTGGTTCCTTCATCGGGTTGTCGATGAGCAGACCCTAGGCGTCGAAAGTGCTGGCGGAAATGTCATTAATATCGCAGATTACGCCATGACCTCAGCCCAGCCCCCCGCCCGGACCATCGCCCTCATCGGCTATGACGGCGCCCAGTCCCTCGACCTCGTCGGCCCCCTGGAGGTCTTCTCCATGGCCAACCGCTATGCGGGCCGCACCGCCTACGAGATCATCCTGGCGTCCCTTGATGGCGGTGGGATCACCTGCAATTCGGGCCTGCGCCTGGAGGGCTTCCGGCGGGTCGCCGATCTGCCGCGCGACCTCGACACCGTGCTGGTGGCCGGCGGCGACGAGGCGGGGCTGCTCTCTATGCGCGGCAGCGGGCTCGTCGAGTGGCTGCAGGCGCGCCGCGAGACCGTGCGCCGTATCGGCAGCGTCTGTTCCGGCGCCTTCGTCCTGGCCGAGGCCGGGCTGCTGGACGGCCGCCGCGCCACCACCCACTGGCAGGCCTGCGAGGAGATGCGCGCCTTCCGTCCGCAGGTGCGGCTGGAGCCGGACTCCATCTTCGTGGCCGATCCTCCCTTCTACACCTCGGCCGGGGTCACCGCCGGCATCGACCTGTGCCTGGCCTTCGTGGAGGCCGACCTGGGCGCCGAGGTAGCCTTGGCCGTGGCCCGCAACCTGGTGCTGTTCATGCGCCGTCCGGGCGGCCAGACCCAGTTCAGCGCAGGGCTGGGGGTCCAGGCGGCGGCGACGCCGAAACTGCGGACCCTGATCGCCGAGATCACCGCCGAGCCGGCGGGTGATCTCAGCCTGCCGCAACTGGCCCACCGCACCGGGATGACCGAGCGGACCTTCTCGCGCGTCTTCCAGAAGGAGACCGGGACCACGCCCGCCGCCTTCGTGGAGCTTGCCCGCGTGGACCGCGCCAAGGCGTTGCTGGAGACCTCGGACTGGCCCCTGGCGCGCGTCGGCGAGCGGTCGGGCTTCGGCAGCCTGGACGGGCTGCACCGGGCCTTCCAGAAGCGGGTGGGGATCACGCCCGGCGAGTACCGCCAGAGGTTCGGGCGGGTGGCGGCCTAACCTCCCTTGCGCAGGATCGCGGCGGCCTCCAAGGCGAGCAGCAGGGCCGCGGCGGCGGCCAGCCAGGCGGCCGTCGGCTGGTCGGCCTGCTCGGCGACATAGACCCCGGCCAGGCCCCAGATAATCGGCGCAAGATAGAGCGGCGCCCGCAGAGCCCACCCCACCGCGCCCCCCACCAAGAGGACCGCCGCGATGCCGATCGCCGCCCAGGGCAGGTCGGGGCCGATGATCCCCTGGGCGGTCAGGACCGTCAGGATGTTGACGGCCGAGGCGATGGTCAGCCAGCCGGCCAGCAGGGATAGCGGCCAGACGATCAGCAGCTTGTCGCGGAAGGCCGGGGAGGGGGCGTCGGCCCGGGCGCGCCTCAGGCCGGCGACCATGGCGCCAGCGGAGGTGACGATGATCGCGATGCTCAGCCATTGCTGGTTGAAAGCCGAGGCCAGGATCCAGGCGCCGCAGCCGGCGATCGCCACGACCGAGGGCCAGGCGACGGCGCGCAGGGTGGGCGTCTCGCGCGCCACGGTCAGCTGGTAGATCGCGTAGGCCGCCAGGCCGAAATAGATCAGTCCCCAGATCGAGAAGGCGTAGCCGGCGACCCGCAGCGTCTGGTCGCCCTGGCCTGAGAACTCGGCGGCGGTCAGCCCGATGTTCTGGGTCATCTGGATTGCCGGGATGGCGATCGCGGCGATCACGGCCGCGAGCACCGCGAGGCTGCGTACCAGGGGTCTTGCGCTCATGTCATAGCTCCGCTTGAGCCCAGGAAAAGCGGCTGCGCGCCGACGGTTCCGCCGAGACGTGACAATGAGGGTTAAGGCGGGACCTGAGAAGGTCCCGAAATTCCAATGGCTCCCGGAGCAGGACTCGAACCTGCGACAAGTCGGTTAACAGCCGACTGCTCTACCAGCTGAGCTATCCGGGATCACCGTTGGAGGCGGGCGTATACGATGGCCCGCGCGTCGGTGCAAGTCGGTCTGAGCGCTCTTTTAATACCCCGCGGCCTTGCCGTTCGGCTGGCCGTCGATGATCTGGTCCAGGTACTCGCTGAGCCCGTAGCCCACGAGGTCGCCACAGCGGTATTCGGTCATGCCCTCGGTGATCCGGGTCTGCAGTTCCTGGCCATCGGGCGTGGTGCGGCGGTTGCGCAGCGGGATCAGGGACATGACCTTGCCCGTGACCTCGTAGGCCTTGCCGCCATGGGTCTTCACCTTGGCGCGCAGGGCGGTCTGGTAGCCGCGCTCATCCCAGTCGCTATCGATCACGCACTCGGAAATCAGGTCATAGGCGCCGTCGGCGAACACCATGCCGCCCTGGCGCGCGCCGCCCTTTCCGTCACCGATCACCGACAGCATCATCCCGAAGTCGCGGCCGAAGTTCATCGGGCACCAGCGGTACCAGTCGATGGCCTGCCAGTGGCGCGGGCCCCAGGACTTGTCGCGCAGGCCGTAGCCCTCGATCTCGAACCGCTCGTCGCCGATGGTGAAGACGCCCTTGGCCGCGCAGTGCTGCTCGTAGTGCGCCTTGGCGAAGGACTTCTCGGGATCGATCTCGATGGCGACCCCATCCTCGCGCACGGTCTCGCCGCCGAACATGGGCGAAACACCCTCGTAATCGAGGGTGATGGTGCAGGGGAGGGACGGATTGTCGCGGAAGGCCTTTTTCGGGTCCGCCATCTCGTGGGGACGCTCCAGAATCAGCGCCTTGCCCGAATAGGTCACCCGTAGGTGCTTGAAGGGCTCCACCACCTCGACCTTGAGTCCCCCGGCGTTCATCTCCGAATTGTCGGTGATGGCGGGCCGGGCGAACATGAAGCCGACCCGCCCGTCGGGCAGGTAGAGGCAGATGGTCATCTCGGCGTAGTGCTCGTTGGCGCGGTTGCCGATGCGGAACCAGCCGCCGGTCTTGGTCTTCGGGTCGAAGACGTTGAAGTACATGGATTCATTGTAGTTCTTTACGTCACCCGGATCGTGGGTGAACTCGTCCTGGGGTTCCAGACGGGTCTTGAAGCCGGTCGGGGCCTTGGCCATGGCGCATCCTCCACACGCGATTTTGGGAGGAGCTTGCGCGCCTTGACGCCGGGGCGGCCAAACCAAATTGGCGGGCGGGCAAAAAAAGAGCCCGGCCGAAGCCGGGCTGTGAAGTGGTGATGGTGGGGTGTCTTCAAGGAAGACCACTGAAGAGTCCGCCCTTATGGTTAATCGGGTCTTAACTGTCGGCGGCGCGGGACGCTCTCGACGGACTGGCCGGGGGTCGGCTAACTCAGGGTCGGTCTCAGGCGGAATCGCGATGCGCATTCATTTCACGGGCATAGCCGGGGCGGGCATGAGCGCGGTGGCGCTGATGATGCGTGACGCCGGCCACCAGGTCTCCGGCTCCGACGAGGACGTCTTCCCGCCAATGTCGACCTATGTGGCGGGACTGGGCTTCCCGGTGACCTACCGCTTCGACGCGGCCAACCTGCCGAAGGACCTGGACATCCTGGTGCTGGGGACCAGCGCCAAGCTGGGGGGCGACGACAACGTGGAGGTGGCCGCCGCGCGGGCCCGCGGCGTCCGCATCACCACCTTCGCCGAACTGGTGGGAGAGACCACGGAGCATCGCGAGAACATCGTGGTGGCCGGCTCCTTCGGAAAGTCCACCTGCAGCGCCCTGATGGCGCACATCCTGCGCCAGGCGGGCCATGACAGCGGCTGGATGATCGGGGCCATCTCGCCCTCCCTGCCGGCCACCGGCCACTGGGGAACCCGCCACGAGATCGTGCTGGAGGGCGACGAGTACATCGTCGGCAATGGCGACAGCCGATCGAAGTTCGACCTTTACCACCCGCGCCACCTGCTGCTGACCTCGCTGGTCCACGACCACGTCAACGTCTTCCCGACCTTCCACGACTATGAGGCGCCGTTCATCCGGCTGATGCACGACCTGCCCAAGGGCGGTCTGATGGTGGCCCGCGACCACTCGGCCATCCACAAGATCGCCGCCGAAACCCAGGCTCACACGGTCTGGTACGATACGGTCCCCTGCGACGGCTGGTTCAGCGAGGACGTGGCCTATGGTGACACCACCACCTTCAAGCTCGTGGCGCCGGACGGCGAGCGCCTGCCGCTCACCACCACCCTGCTGGGCGCTCACAACATCGAGAACATCGTTGGCGTGTCGGCCTTCCTGCGGGAGCGCCACCTGGTGAGCGAGGCCGATCTGGCCAAGGGGGTCGCCACCTTCGACGGCATCCGCCGCCGGCTCGACCGGCTGACCAAGACCTCCAAGGTGCCGCTGATCGAGGGCTTCGGCTCGTCCTATGAGAAGGCCCGCTCGGCCATCGACGCCCTGCAGCTACACTATCCCGATCGGCCGCTGATCGTGGTCTTCGAGCCGCACACCTTCTCCTGGCGCAGCAAGGACGCGCTGGCCTGGTACGACACGGTGTTCCAGGGCGCCTCGCGCGTGCTGATCATCCCGCCGCCGGGGCATGGCGCCACGACGCACCACCAATCGACCCACGCCGAGATCCTGGAACGCGTCTACGGCGCGGGGGTCAGCGTTGAGGGGCCCACCAGCGCCCAGGCCGTCACCGAGCAGCTCTCGCACCTGACGGGCGACGAGATCGTGCTGCTGCTCTCGTCGGGCCCGCTCCTGGGATTGCCCGACAGCCTGCCGGCGGTGATGGACCGCCTCTACGGATAAGGACCTGCCCATGCGCCTCTCGATGATCGCCGTGGTCGCGGGTCTCAGCCTGGCCGGCTGCCAGCCGTCCCCAAGCCTTCCAACCGCGCCGGCGATGACTCCCTTGACCGACGCCGAACAGAACGCCGCCCGCGAGGCGCTGATGGCCCATGAGGGGGCATGGGACTGTACGGCGCCCGCGCCCTTCGACCGCGTCACCCGCCGGTTGCTGTTGGAGGACAGCGGAGCCTCGGTGGTCTCGCCCGCCGGCTTCCCCGGTCCGGTGGTCATCGGCGGCGCGACGGGCGCCACGGTGTTCCGCAAGTCGGGGGCGGGCTGGGCGGGCTACATGATCGATCCGATTTCCAGCGTGCAGGCGGTGCGGTACGGCCCGGCCGGCCTCTATCTGATCACCAAGGTCACCCGGGAAGGCGGCGGCCCCTTGGGGATCGCCCTGCTGCCCACCGGCGGCGGCGCACTGGTCTGCGGTGGACTGGCCTCTCCGGAGGCGCTCGACGCCCCGGCCGAGCATCCGGAATTCGTCAGCCTCTCCCTCGACAAGGCCGGCAAGGGCTCGCTGGTCGCCAAGGCGGAGCGGGAGGCCAAGGCCCCGCTCTGGTTCCGCTATGACACCACCGACGGCGGCGCGACCTGGAGCGACGCCAGGACCATCCCCGGCCCCGAGGGGACGGACCTGCCGGCCCCCGACCAGACCAAGGTCCCCGCCGCCCTGGCCCGCGAGATCGCGGGAAGCTGATGTTCTTCCTGGAAAGCCCCGCCGACCAGGTGACGCCCGCCCACCGGCAGGCCATCGTCACCGTCCTGGTGGGGCAGACCTATGTCGAGACGTGGCGGGTCATGTGCCAGGCCAACTGGCAGGCCTATGCCGACCGGTACGGCTTTGACCTGGTCGTCATCGCCCATCGGCCCGACATGTCCGAGCGCGGCCAGGGGCGGTCGCCGGCCTGGCAGAAGCTGCTGGTGCTGGATCAGCCCTGGTCGGCCGCCTATGAGCGCATCGTCTGGGTCGACGCCGACATCGTCATCTCCGGCCATGCGCCCGACATCCTGCGCGAGGTCCCTGACCCCGAGAAGATCGGCGCCTCGCTTTCCGGCGCTCAGTTCTCCGACGCTGAGAAGCACATCTATTTCGAACGCCTGCACAACCTGGTGGTGGACCCGCAGCTCGCACCGCTGGCCTGGCGGTTTACCGAGGAGAACGGCTTCTCGGAGTCCGAGATCGACGGGGAGGGGGCCCCGATGCTCAACACCGGGGTCTTGGTGATGAGCCCGCGGCATCACAACGCGCTGCTGCAGGCGATCTATGCCTCGGAATCGGCCTCACGCCTCTACGAGCAGCCGCTGCTGTCGCGCGAGATCCACCAGGCCGGTCTGCTGGTCCCCATCACCCCGCGCTTCAACTGGGTGATCCACGAGCGCCGCATCCTGGACTTCGCCGACATCGACACGGTGGAGCATCCGCAGGTCGACCGCCTGATTGGCCACCTGAAGAACGAGCTCACCAAGGCCTACTTCCTGCACTTCGCCGGCAGCATGAACATCATGCAGCACCTCGCCCGCCTCACAGAGGAGACGGGCGCGCCGTGGTGGAGCCGGCCTGACGCCTAGAGGCCGGCCTCTGCATAGGCCTTCTTCTTGGGGCCCATGAAGCCGAACAGGAAGGCCGCGACCTTGCGGATCTGGATCTCCTCGGCGCCCTCGGTGATCCGGTAGCGGCGGTGGTGGCGGTAGATGTGCTCGAAGGGCTTGTGCCGCGAATAGCCGATGCCGCCGTGTACCTGCATGGCGCGGTCGGCGGCCTCGCAGACCAGGCGGTTGGCCCAGTAGTTACACATCGAGACCTTGTCGGAGATCTGCCGCTCGATCTCCTTGTGCTCCATGTGGTCCATGTCCCAGGCGGTCTTGCGGATCAGCCAGCGCAGCATCTCGCACTGGGTCGACAGCTCCACCAGCGGCCACTGGATGGCCTGGTTCTCGGCCAGCGGCTTGCCAAAGGGCTTGCGGGCCCGGGCGTACTTCACGCTTTCCTCGATACAGTAGACCGCCGCGCCGAGGGATGAGGCCGCCTGGCGGATGCGGTTCTGGTGGACGAAGCTCTGGCCGAGGCCCAGGCCCCGGTCGACCTGACCCCAGTAGCTGTCCTCCGGGATCCAGACGTCGGTGAAGCTGACGCGCGGGTGGTCGGTGGGCATGTTGAAGGTCCAGAGGTACTCCTCGACCTTCACGCCGGGGGTGTCGGCCGGAACGATGAAGCAGGTGATGCCGGTGGAGTCGCCATCCTTGCCGCTGGTGCGGGCGAAGACCATGACGTGGGTCGCCACGTGCATGCCGGTCGTCCACATCTTTTCGCCCTGGATCAGCCAGCCGGGCTGGCCGTCCTTGTCCTGACGGACCGCCGTGGTGTCCATCCAGGTGGCGTCGGAGCCGTGTTCCGGCTCGGTGAGGCCAAAGCCCGTGCGCATCTTGCCGGCCAGCAGCTTCTCGCCGTCGCGCTCATACTGGGCGTTGGTGGCGAACTCCTTGAACATCAGGATAAAGGGGTTGTTGCCGACGATCGAATGTTCGTTCTGCAGGTCGTTGTGCAGGCCCAGGCCCCTGGCGGCCAGGTGCTCGCGGATCACCGCCATGTCGAGATTGGAGCCGCCCTTGCCCCCCAGCTCCTTCGGCCAAGCGTAGCGCAGGTGGCCGGCCTCGTCGGCCAGCTTGCGGGCCTCGCCCAGCAGCTCTTCCCATTCCTTCTTCGGCAGGCCGCCAGCGTCCCAGTCGGTGCGCTCATACTCTCGGCGGTGGTCGAAGTAGCGCATGTTGTCGTCGCGCTGCTCCAGAGGCTTGATCTTGGCCTCAATGAAGCTGTCCAGCTCACCCAGGTAGGCGACCAGTTCGGGGGGCAGGTTGAAGTCCATGGCGTTTCCCTTCGGCCTGTTTTTGGAAGCGTGCGGCCGTGCATTTTGACGATTTACAAGCCAGCGCTCAGGGCCGCAGATCGTCAACCAGAAGTCAGCTTGAGGTTCCGCCACGTCATGGAAGTCGATATCGCACAAGCGCTTGCGCGACTTGCGCCTGCCCTTGGGGGAACCGGCGTGGAGGGCGCCCAGCGTCTGTCGGGCGGGGCCAGCATGGAAACCTGGGCCTTCACCCTGACGGGTCCGGGCGGACCGCACGAGATGATCCTGCGCCGCCGTCCCGGCCCCTTTGACGAGGAGACCTCGCGCTCCACCTCCCTGGCCACCGAGGCCGCCCTGATCCAGGCCGCCGCCAAGGTCGGCGCGCCGGTGGCGCCCCTGATCCGGCTGTGCGAGCCGGGTGATGGCCTTGGGGAAGCGCACATCACCGCCCGCATCGCAGGCGAGGCCCTGGGCCGCAAGATCGTCGCCGATCCGCGGTTCGAGGCGGTGCGTCCGGGGCTCGCCCGCCAGTGTGGGCAGATCCTGGCTCAAATCCATTCAGCCTCCCCCGAGGGTATCCCGCTGAAGCGGTCGGACGCGGCGGAGGAACTGGACCGCTACGAGCAGGTCTATCGCCAGTCGGGCGCCCAGCGGCCGATCCTGGAGCTGGCCTTCCAGCACCTCAAGAAACACACCCCCGCGCCCGTGGCCGACGTGCTGCTGCACGGCGACTTCCGCAATGGCAACCTGATGATCAGCCCGGACACCGGCGTCGCGGCGGTGCTGGACTGGGAGCTGTCGCACCTGGGGGATCCGGCCGAGGACCTGGGCTGGCTGTGCGTCAACTCCTGGCGCTTCGGGCGCAGCGACAAGCCGGTGGGCGGGTTCGGCGACTACGGCGACCTGCTGGCGGGCTATGCGGAGGCGGGGGGCGTCGCGGTCGATCTGAGCCGCGTTCGTTACTGGCAGGCGCTCGGCTCGCTGAAGTGGGGCGTCATGTGCCTGATGATGTATTCGAGCTACGCCGCCGGGGCCGAGAGCTCGGTGGAGCGGCCGATGATCGGCCGCCGGGTCTCGGAGACCGAGATCGATCTCGCCAACCTGCTGGAGGCCGGCCTGTGATCACCCATCCGCGCACCGAGGAACTGGTTGAGGCCGTCGCCCGCTGGATCGACACCATCCGGCCAGAGCTGAAACCCCGCGACGCCTTCCTGGCCCGGGTGGCGGTCAATGTGCTGGGGGTCGTGCAGCGCGAGCTGACCCTGGGCCCTGCCGCCGAGGCCGACGCGATCGAGCGGATGTCGGGCCTGCTGGGACACGGCGGTGGCTATGAAGACCTCACCGCCGAACTCTGCGCCAGGCTGAAGTCGGGCGAACTGGACGCCGACACGCCCGGCCTGCTGGCCGCCCTGCGCGCCAATGCCCAGGACCAGGTGGCCATCGATCAGCCCAACTATTCGTCGGCCCGATGACCCGCGACGAGGCTCTCGCCCGCGACCGGGCCGACCCGCTGGCGTCGCGCCGCGACCTGTTCGAGCTGGAGGAGGGCTTGATCTATCTGGACGGCAATTCCCTGGGGGCCCTGCCCAAGGCGGTGAAGGGCCGGCTGGCGCAGGCGGTGGAGGCCGAGTGGGGCCGGGGTCTGATCCGGTCCTGGAACAGCGCCGGCTGGATCGACCTGCCGGCCCGCGTGGGGGCGAAGATCGCCGGCCTGATCGGAGCCGCCCCCGACGAGGTGATCGCCGCGGACTCCACCTCGGTGAACCTCTTCAAGCTGGCGGCGGGCGCCCTGGCGATGCGGCCGGGGCGCAAGGTCATCCTCAGCGAGCCCGGCAACTTCCCCACCGACCTCTACATCCTGCAGGGCCTGGCCCGGCTCCTGCCCGGGGTGGAGCTGCGGCTCGTCGAGCCCGGCGGCCTGCCCGACGCCCTGGACGACAGCGTCGCCCTGCTGCTGCTCACCCACGTGCATTACAAGACGGGGGCCACGCACGACATGACGGCGCTGACCACCTGGGCCCATGAGGTGGGCGCGCTGGCGCTCTGGGACCTTAGCCACAGCGCCGGCGCCCTGGAGGTGGACCTGAACGGCGCGAACGCCGACCTCGCGGTCGGCTGCGGCTACAAGTACCTGAACGGCGGACCTGGCGCCCCGGCCTTCGCCTACATCGCACGGCGTCATCAGGCGGCGTTCCAGAGCCCGCTCACCGGGTGGATGGGCCACGCCCAACCCTTCGCTTTCCATGACGACTATGCGCCGGGGGCCGGCATGCTGAGGATGCTGTGCGGCACGCCGTCGGTCCTGGGGCTGACGGCGCTGGACGCGGCGCTGGCGGCCTTTGAGGGCGTGGAGATGTCTGCCCTGCGCGCCAAGTCCCGGGCGCTCGGCGACCTGTTCCTCGCCCTGGTGGCGGAACGCTGCCCTGCCTTTGGCGTCGCCTGTCCCCGCGACTCCGCAAAGCGAGGCAGCCAGGTCTCGCTGACCCACGAGAACGGCTACCCCATCGTGCAGGCTTTGATCGCCCGCGGCGTGGTGGGCGACTTCCGCGCGCCCGACGTGCTGCGGTTCGGCTTGGCGCCGCTCTATGTTCGATATGTCGATGTCTGGGACGCCGTGGAGCACCTGGTGCAGGTGATGGCGCGGGGGGAATGGCGGGAGGACCGCTTCAACCAGATGGCGGCGGTGACATGAGCGCCCGGCCTGACATCAGCTACGCCGACTACCTGGCCCTGGATCAGATCCTCAGCGCCCAGCGGCCGCGGTCGGAGGAGCACGACGAGCTGCTGTTCATCGTCATCCACCAGGCCTCGGAGCTGTGGCTGAAGCTGTCGATCCACGAGCTGGCCGCCGCGCGTGAGCAGATCGCGCGGGACGACCTTGGCCCCGCCTTCAAGATGATCAGCCGGGTCAGCCGCATCCAGGGCCAGCTGATCCAGTCCTGGGACGTGCTCGCCACCATGACGCCCAGCGAATACCACGCCATCCGCCCGCACCTGGGCCAGAGCTCCGGCTTCCAGTCGCACCAGTACCGGATGCTGGAGTTCCTGATGGGGGCCAAGGACGCGTCGATGCTGGCCGTCCACGAGGGCACGGCGGCCCACGCCGACCTGGCTGCGGCGCTCGCCGCCCCCAGCCTCTATGACGAGTGCGTGCGCCTGTTGAAGCGGCGTGGTTTCGACGTCCAGGATGAACGCGACTGGAGCCGGGTCCACGTCGCCGACCCGGCCATCGTGGCGGCCTGGGCCGTGGTCTACCGCGACCCAGAACAGTACTGGGACCTCTACGAACTGGCCGAGAAGCTGGTGGACCTGGAGTTCCGCTTCCAGCAATGGCGCTTCGCCCACCTGAAGACCGTCGAACGCATCATCGGCTTCAAGCCGGGCACCGGCGGATCCTCCGGCGCCAGCTACCTGGCCAAGGCCCTGGACGGCTCGTTCTTCCCGGAACTGTTCCAGGTGCGGACGGGGCTGTGAGCCAGTTCAGCTTCGAGGCCGAAGTGATCCACTGGCGCGGACCCTCGCCCTTCTTCTTCGCCCCGCTGCCCGCCCCGGAGGCCGAGGAAATCCGGCGCATTTCGAAGCTGGTGACCTATGGCTGGGGCATGATCCCGGTGGAGGTCGAGATCAACGGCGTGGTCTTCACCACCGCGATGTTCGCCAAGGGCGGCGCCTACTACCTGCCGCTGAAGGATGCGGTGCGGAAGAAGGCCAATGTGACTGCGGGGGACAAGATCGCCGTCGAGATGACGGTTCAGCCGGCGGAGCGCTAGCCGTCAGGACAGCCGGTCGCGGAAGTCGGTGTAGTCGAACTGGCGCACCAGGCGCAGGGCGTCGGTGTCGCTGTTCCACAGCGCGATGGCGGGCAGGGGGACGCCGTTGAAGGTGTTGGTCTTGACCATGGAGTAGTGCGCCTGGTCGAGGAAGGCGATGCGGTCGCCGGGCTTGGGGGCGCTGGCGAAGGCGTAGTCGCCGATGATGTCGCCGGCCAGGCAGGAGGGGCCGCCGAGGCGGGTGGTGACACCGGTGTCAGGTTCCCCGAGCAGGGCCGGGCGGTAGGGCGCCTCGATGACGTCGGGCATGTGACAGGTGGCTGAGATGTCGGTGATGGCCACGGGCATGCCGTTGTCGAAGGTGTCGAGGATTTCGCCCACCAGGATGCCGGTATCGAGCGCGATGGCCTCGCCGGGCTCCAGATAGACCTCGACGCCGTACTGGGTGTGGATCTGGCGTAGCAGGGCCACCAGGGCCTCGGTGTCGTAATCCGCGCGGGTGATGTGGTGGCCGCCGCCGAGGTTGAGCCATTTCAGCTTCGGCAGGACCGCCTCCAGCTTGGGCTCCAGGGACTTCCAGATGCGGTGAAGGGGCTCGAAGCCCTGCTCGCACAGGGCATGGAGGTGCAGGCCATCGACGCCGTCGAGGTGCTCCGGGCGCAGCTGGGAGACCGGGAAGCCCAGCCGCGAGCCGGTCTGGCAGGGGTCGTACTTGGCGACCTGGGCCTCGCTGTGCTCCGGGTTGAGACGCAGGCCGATCTCGAACACCTCGCCCTGCGCGCGGGCCTTGGTGATTTCAGGGGCAAAGCGGGCGATCTGGTCGGGCGTGTTGAAGATCACCGTGTCGGAGAGGTGCAGGATCTCGGGCAGGTCGGCGGCCTTGTAGGCCGGCGAATAGGTGGTGAGCTCGCCGCGATAGTGCTCGCGGGCCAGGCGAGCCTCCCACAGGCCCGAGGCGCAGACGCCGTCCAGGTATTCCCCCACCACATCGGCCAGGGCCCACATGGAGAAGGCCTTCAGGGCCAGCAGCACGCGGGCGCCCGCGCCATCGCCCACGCCCTTGAGGACGCTGAGATTGCGCCGCACCGCCGCCTCGTCGACCACGAAGCAGGGGGAGGGGACGCGGGCCAGGTCGAACCGGGCGAAGGCGCCGGGATCGCCGGCCTGGGTTTCCATCGAGGTCAGAAGGCCAGGGGCGCGGCCAGGTCCTTGACCTGCCAGGGCAGGCCATGCCGGTTCAGCATGTCCATGAACGG
>NZ_JAUSCJ010000023.1 GCF_030651185.1 Phenylobacterium sp. | reverse complement strand
GAAAATTACTTCGCAACAAACGGCTTGGGCCGGCGCGCGCCGCCCTGACGCTCCAGCATCCAGCCCGGATATTCGGACGGCAGGGCGCTGATCTCGTCCAGCTTGGCGATTTCGGCAGGGGTCAGCACCAGGTCCGTGGCGGCCAGGTTGTCGTCCAGCTGTTCGATCGTCTTGGCGCCGATGATCACGCTCATCACGTGGGACTTGGAGAGCAGCCAGGCCAGGGCCACGCGGGCGACGGAGACGCCGTGGGCCTCGCCGATCTCGCGCATGGCGGCCACCACCGGCCAGGCGCGGTCGGTATTGACCGGCGGGAAGTCGAAATTGGTGCGCCGCGCGCCGTTCACCGGCGGGGCGCCGGGGCCGAACTTGCCCGACAGCAAGCCCCCGGCCAGGGGCGACCAGACCATCAGGCCGAGCCTTTCCTCGGTGAGCATGGGGACCAGCTCGCGCTCCAGGTCGCGGCCGGCGATGGAGTAGTAGGCCTGCAGGGTCTCGAAGCGGGCGTAGTCCTTGGCCGCGCTGACGCCCAAGGCCTTGGCGATCTTCCAGGCGCTCCAGTTGGAGACGCCGACATAGCGCACCAGGCCCTGGCGGGTCAGGTCGTCGAGGGCGCGCAGGGTCTCCTCGATGGAGGTGACCGTGTCATTGCCGTGGATCTGGTAGAGGTCGATGTGGTCGGTCTGCAGGCGATCGAGGCTGCCCTGCACCGAATCCATGATGTGGCCGCGGCTGGCGCCCTTGTCGTTGGGGCCGGGGCCCATCTCGCCGAACACCTTGGTGGCCAGGACCACATCCTTGCGGGCCACCCCCAGGTTCTTCAGCGACTGGCCCAGCAGCTTTTCCGACTGGCCGAAGGCGTAGACGTCGGCGGTGTCG
Organism: Phenylobacterium sp.; assembly: GCF_030651185.1. Classification (GTDB taxonomy): domain Bacteria; phylum Pseudomonadota; class Alphaproteobacteria; order Caulobacterales; family Caulobacteraceae; genus Phenylobacterium. Next base: position 494 of record NZ_JAUSCJ010000023.1, on the reverse strand, counting down.
ATGAAGTTGACCCCGGCGGCCAGCGCCTTGCCGACGATGCCGTCCACCTCGCCCTGATCGAGCGCCCCGATCATCTTCCAGATGCCCGCGTCGTTGTCGCCGCCGAAGGTCATGGTCCCCAGGCAGATTTCCGAGACGAACAGGCCGGTCCGGCCAAGCTGGTTATATTTCATGGGATCGCTCCTGCTGCGCCCTCACAGCTAGGCCCGCCCTGTGACGGGCGCAACCGGGTCAGCCGCCGCAGACCTCGCACGCGGGGTCGGGGCCGATCTTCACCGTCCGGGTCTCGCCCGACAGCCCGTCATAGATCAGCAGGCGGCCGGTGAGCGGGTCGCCGGCCCCGGTGAGGACCTTGATGGCCTCCAGCGCCATCATCGAGCCCACCACGCCGGCCAGGGCCCCCACCACGCCGACCGCCGAGCAGGTCTCGGCCTCCGGCGGAACCTCCGGCACCAGGCAGCGGTAGCAGGGGGCGCGGCGGAAGACGCCTACCT